>NZ_JBLXCL010000027.1:0-5104 GCF_048264985.1 Pelagibacterium sp. | reverse complement strand
GGCCATTTCGCAGTGCAGTTGAGGTCGGTGCTCTTGCTGCATCCGACGGAGAAGAGCTTCTTGCGGGCATAGAGCCTGCAGATGGAATACGTATATGGAGGTGGCGGCGGGGCGGTATGACCGCAGACGTCGATGATATACAATTCGACGCCCTCCTTCCTGGTCGTGCTGCGATCATCCTGAATTGGTCTTCAAGAGTAGCTCTGAGTGAAACAATGGCTGAGCGCCCAGTGGAACAGGTTGATCACCCGCTTTTCCACGCCAAGAACTATTCTCTGCGCTAATGGCGTACAGCAATTGGATGGCCACAGTCTCGCGCCCCAGTTGGTTGTCGGGCGTGACCTCTGCCGCTTCGCTTCGGTGGATCTGGCTCACGTTCCCTCAGCCCAGCGCCGCCAGGCGCTGGGCCACCAGATCGAGTCCATCAGCCCTTGGGGACGCACAGGGCACTACGTTGTATGGCGCGATGGAGTGGCTCAGCTGTGGCTCTGGGACGCCGAGCGGGTAGACGCTGCTTTGGCGGGCGCGGGGTTGTCGCCGCTGGCATACTTGCGCCTGAAGAGTTCCGTCCGCCTGCCTGAGACTATCTTCCTAGCTCGCGGTGACCGTGATGGTGTCATTTCACGGGCGTGCGCAGTTGGCTGGGATGTACAGCGCTGGCAGGCGGGTACTCTTCGAGCCTCGCGCTGGTACATGACGCAGCCGACGGCAAGTGATTTGACTTGGTTCCTGCGCTCGCAGGGGCTCGACGGCAATAGCGATACGCTCACGTTTGGTCAGCTTTCCCATCTGACCGCGGCATGGCCCGGGGGACGCCCGCCGCCCTGGCAATGGCTGCGAATGCACCGGCAGGCCGTCGCCTATGGGGTCGGGTTTCTGTTGGTCCTGACGTTCAGTCTTCAACTGACAGCAGGGCTGCGTTGGTGGCGGCTGGAAGAAAGCTACCACGCCCATTCTGCCGCGCTTCAGGCGTCAACGACCGATCTGCTCCGCGCTCGGGGTGAGGCGCGTCGAGAATCTGCTCGCTACGGGCAGCTGCGCAGCCTGTTTGATATGCCTGGATCGCTCGCATCGCAGTGGTTAGTGACTAGTCGGATGCCTGCGGAGATGAAATATGACGTGGTCATTTGGGAGCGGGTCGAACGGAGTGTCGAAATGGTCATTGCCGCGCAGGTCAGCGATACGCTGGGCATCGTGCGCGCGCTTACCGGCCCTGGCATCACAGACGTCACGGTAGAGCCGTGGCGCAAGGCGGGTCACTACAGCGTCAGGCTGCGCTTGGACGACCGCGCCGTAGCTCAAGCAGGGATGAAGGGGACCGATGTCGCAGCTAAATGAACAACTTCGGCGTTTGCGTGCGGAATGGGATGCTACCCCGCGCCTGCGAATGGGCGCGCTGCTCATCGGCTTGATTCTATTGTTCAGCGTCGTACAGCAGTTGGATGCCTGGCGAGAGGAGCGCATGCAGGCGTCCATTGTGGCCATGCGTGAGGCGAATGATCTGGAGTTGCTTGCCTCGCAGCGGCAGTGGCTGGAGCGCGCGGATAGTGCAATTAATGCTCATAGTCAGCTGGGAAAGCGCCTTTGGGTGGTCCCCAGTGAGGGGGCGGCGCAAGCGGCAGTGCGCGATTTGCTTCAGGCCGAAGCGCTTGCTGCGGGCCTACCTGTTCAACGCGTCACGGTTCGAAGTGTCGCTGCCGGGCGTGATCAGTCTTTTGCTGCGGTGCGTGCTGAAGTGCAAGGCGATTACAAACCCTTGGCTTGGCAGCAGTTTGTATTTGCGTTGGAGGGGCATGAGCCTTCTGTCATCATAGAGTCTGACCGAATCGATCGTAGTAATGCGCAGCGAGAGCGGTATCGGCTGAACGTTACTGCCTGGTACCGCTTGGGGCCCCCAGAGGAAACATAATGAACCGCCTGTTGCTTATTGTCGGCGGGCTCGGTCTGCTGCTGGTCAACGCTTTTTTTTTCTGGCTTAATCCTGCCGTTCCGCTGTCCGACTCCTCCGAAGTTCCGCGAGATGACTGGAAGCTCGATACGCTGGTCACTCCTGCGCGAGTAAAGCCCGAGGACCTGATCACCTCTGGAGTATGGGGTGAGTTGCCTGGCGGTGATCAATCCGCCGGCGGTGAGGGCTCTCAACAATCCGTCGAGGGTTCCGAGGCGCAAGTTCTTCGCCAGAAGTTGCGCGGAATCGTACATCAGGGTGGAGAGTGGCGCGTGCTCGTAGAGCAGGGCGCTGATGTGGTGGATGTCGGAATCGGCCATTTGCTTACAGGTACACGCTGGAAGATAGCGAGCATACATCCTGATCGTCTCCTGCTTCAGGACGGCGAGCAGCAGCGCAGCCTTTTGCTGTTCCCTTTGCCTGATGAAGCTCAGGAGCTTTGATAACTAGATGTACTGTAATTTCACAGTTAGCGCGTTGTATGCGGCTACCTCGCGCGCCAGGCGTGCTTGGCGCCTCTCAATCATTATCGGCGTTGCGGCTCTCGGGGGCTGCAGTGTCGTGCCGCCGGCAGATCTCGTGCCACCGGAACCGCTTTATGTTCCGCCAGTAGCGGGGCAGGGGGAGCTGGGTGGCCTCGATCAGGCGCAGTCGTATGACCAGATCAAGCGTGAACGGTTCCGCAGCTTGCCGCAACCGCAACAGCCGGGCGTGATAACCAACACTGTTCCGCTGGACGCCGCGACGATCTTCTCCCCTGACGAGCCTGCGGATATAACGGTCAGCGTCAGCAACATGACGCTTCCGGCTTTCATCAATGAGGTGTTCGCCAATCAACTGAAACTAAATTTCAAGCTTGCTCCTGAGTTGGTGGACAAAAAGGACCTGGTCAGCCTAAGGGTCACCGAGCCGCGAAACCGCCAGGGTCTGTTCGAGATAGCTAGGGCGGTGCTACGTGATTACGGCGTGACGGTCCGTCAGGAAGGCGACCTCCTAACCATTGCCATGGGCGGTTCTGAGGATCAGGCTCGTCAGCCGCCACTTATCGTCAGTGGAAAGGCTCTGCCGAATGTGCCGCCGAGCCATCGCCCGGTGATACTGGTTCGCGACCTTTCGGTGCTCGGCGCAGCCGACGCCTACTCGATGCTGCGAGCAGTATTCGAGCGTGAGCCGAACCTCTCGATACAGCGCGACAACAATCGAAGTGCCTTGGTGCTGCAGGGGCCGCCTGAACTGGTCCAGCATGCTGCCGGTGTACTCGATAGTCTTGACCAGCCACAAATGCGCGGCCGCTTCGCGCTGCGGATTGACCCCGTATACACCAGTGCCGAGGCGCTGGCCGAAAGATTGACCTTGACCCTTGGGGCTCAGGGCTACGATATCGGTGAGCGAGGTCGTAACACTGTTCTGATACCTGTTATTGATCTCGAAAGCATTTTTGTTTTTGCTCCCGATCAGGAAGTGCTTGGATTGGTCCGCCGCTGGGCCCTTGAGCTTGATCAGCCAGTGACCGGTCTGGCTGAGAATCAGGAGGGGACATTCTGGTACCGCGTGCGCAATACGGCTGCTGCACAGCTGGCCGTCACGCTCAACGGCGTGCTGTCCGGCCAGGGTGCGACTGCTGGAGCGGCCCGTAATGAAGACAGTGAGGATCGGCGTTTGCAAGGGCGTGCGACCACTGGCACCGTCCCCGCTGCAAGTGCGGACCGCACGACCACTCCGGCAGCGGTCAATGCCGGGCAGTTCGTAGTTAGCGAGCCGCGCAATCTGCTGCTATTTCGGGGTGAGAAAAGCGAGTGGCAGCGGCTTCTACCGTTGATCCGCGAGCTGGATCAGGCGCCCGATCAGGTAATGGTTGAGGTCGTGGTAGCGGAGGTCACGCTAAGTGACAACCTCAAGTTTGGTGTCGAGTGGGCGCTCAGTGAAATCTCTGCTGCGGGCGCAGTGGGGAATCTCGGGAGCGTATTTGGCGGCGGGGTGCCGGGAAGCGGTCTGGATTCCGGTGGTTTGACCTGGACCTCGCTCAGCAACTCCGGGCAAACCCGTCTCGCGCTAAATGCTTTCGCCAGTACTGACAAGGTATCGATCCTGCAAACCCCCAGGATTCTTGTTCGTAGTGGCGAGAATGCCCAGGTCAAGGTAGGCAGCGAAGTTCCCATCATCAGCCGAACCTCGACAAGTGATGAGGTTACCTCTGGGGTTATCCAGGACGTTCAGTACCGCTCGACGGGAGTGCAGCTAGATGTGACTCCCACCGTTTTTTCGGATGGTCGGATTGATCTGGAGATTAATCAGGAGGTCAGTCAGGCTGCGCCGACTGAAAGCAGTAGTATCAATTCGCCGACTATTCTTAGCCGCTCATTGCAGACTCGCCTGAGCCTGCAGGATGGCAGCTCCGTGCTGATCGGCGGATTGATCTCGAACACGGAGAGCAAAGGCAATTCAAGAGTGCCGATCCTTGGTGATCTGCCTTGGTTGGGGCATCTGTTTCGCACCGACAGTGTCAGCGGGGATCGAAGTGAGCTGATGCTGTTGATCATCCCCTATCTGATCAAGGAGGGAAGCCAGGCCGAGGCGATTACCAAGGCTTTTCGTGAACGTCTGAAGTTGATGCCACTGGCCGTTTCTGTAAACGAGGATATGCCCTGAGCCCTCCTCGATCTGTTTCCCCCTTTTGGCCCTCCCCCGGAGGGCCTTTTTTTTAAAATCTAGATCAGAACCAAAACCCTGATGAGAATTTCATTGCAGATCATGATGGGTGCGACGAAATATGCCTTTCCGTTGACGGTAAAGGTTTGACACCGCAGCTGTTATCCACATAATAGGCCGGCCCCTGCTCGGGCTGAACGTTCTCCGTTCAGGGTCCAGGCCTGTCCGATCAGTTGAAACCGCCCGTCGGTTTGTGGGTTGAGTGATGTTAAATGAGCGGCAATCTGATTGCGGTGCGCTTGCATGGTTAAAAATCCATGTCCTAGAATCAGCCCCGTCTCTAGAGCCAAGAAAAGCTCGTTGACAGATGGATCAACTGGCCGGGTGGCCTGTAAAAACGTTTAAAAACACTTACGTAAGTGACATAAAGGAAGTCTGTAAATGAAAATGAATAACGTCCTGGCCAAGACCGGCCTCGCGCTGGCTATCGGTGCTTTCACTGCTGGC
>NZ_JBLXCL010000026.1:0-5599 GCF_048264985.1 Pelagibacterium sp. | reverse complement strand
TCAGCGAGTTTTCGGGCGAGTTTAACGACCTTCGGAATATCTTTCCTGGCTACAGCCCTAACAATCACGCTATTGGTTCCCCGTTAGTATCTTGATTATTCATTAGCAAGACAAGTTCAATGGTGGCCATTGACGTTCATGTTACGACCGGTGACCCGCCCCCCGGCATCCGGGTCACTGCGAGCTGGTACTTTCCACCGTTGAATGAGTGAAACCTGGCTTTGGTTTGGCGCAGCTGCTTCGACATGGGCACAAAGCTTCAACTTTTCGATCCGAATGGCCGAGCGTCTTCTCTGCCAATCTCGGGCATCCACGCCCTGCTTTGCTGGTAAGCTTCAGAACTGACAACCACCAATCTCTTTGAGAGTTTCAGAATTTGTCGACCCTTGGCGGACTATCTCGCAGGTTTTCACAGAAACAAGTGGCGGTCTCTTTAAAAATATACCATTGTGTCGCGCATGAGTGGACAAGAACACGAAAAGCTAAAGAGACTTCTTGAAGCTGTCCCAGCGGGGTTCCTCGTGGACTCCGCCTGGCTTGAGCAGCACGGAATAGGCCGGCGTTCGTCCTACGCCTATGTCCAACGCGGCTGGCTGGAACGCCTTGGCCGCGGCGTCTTTCGCCGCCCCGCACCAAGCAGCGACACCACGAATACGCTCGACTGGAAGACCTGCCTGCTCTCGCTCCAGCACATCATGCACTACCCTGTCCATATCGGCGGGGTGACGGCATTGAGCCTGCAAGGCTATGCGCACTATCTTTCACTCGGCGACAAGAGGACAGTCTGGCTCTACGGCTCAAAAATTCCCAACTGGCTCGAAAAACTGCCGCTCAACACCGAACTCCGCACACGCGGCCTATCGCTGTTCTCCGACCCGGAGTTGGGTGTCGATGGCGCGCGAGATAATCAGGGAGAGACAGCATCGTCCCTGCCGTGGGACTGGAAACTGGTGATCTCCTCACCGGAACGCGCGATCTTTGAGGCGCTGGACGAATTGCCGGATAAGGAGAGCTTTCACAACCTCGACATGGCGTTCGAAAGCCTGACGACGTTGCGCCCGAGAACCCTCTCGGCACTGCTCAGAAGCTGCAAGAAGATTAAGGTCAAACGCCTGTTCTTTGTGTTCGCCGACCGCCACAACCATGCCTGGCGCAAGCGTCTCGATCCGGAAGAGTTCGACCTCGGCAGTGGAGATCGCGCATTGGTCAAAGGCGGCAAGATACATCCGCGCTACAGGATCATGGTGCCCGAAGAGTTTGTAAGAAAGGAACGTGGTCATGGCGCGTGAAGACTATGCCGCCCAAGTGGCCCTGCTCGTGCGGGTACTTCCATATGTCGCGAAGGAGGAGATATTTGCGCTCAAGGGCGGGACAGCCATCAACCTCTTCTATCGCGACCTTCCGCGGCTCTCAGTCGATATCGATCTGACCTATCTGCCTGTCAAGGACCGCGCCGAAAGCCTCGTTGAGATCAACGACGCGATGAACCGGATTGCCGCCGCCATCGAAGGCGGCATCACCGACGCCAAAGCGCAGCGCATTGCCGGCGGTGGCGGTGGTGCCACGCGCGCGCTCGCACGCCTAGGCACAGCCGAAATCAAAATCGAAACCTCCCCGGTTACCCGGGGCGTCGTGCACGACCCGGAACAACGCGAAGTCTCCGAAGCCGTCGAAGAAGAGTTCGGATACGCGACGATGAACATCGTCTCCTTCGAAGATTTGTTCGGCGGCAAGCTACATGCGGCCCTTGATCGCCAGCACCCGCGAGACCTATACGACGTCAAACTGCTCTACGAGAACGAAGGGTTTACCGACGCGTTGTTCCGCACTTTTCTGATCTATGTCGCGAGTTCGCCACGCCCGCCGCACGAATTGCTGAACCCAAACCTGATCGATCTGAATCAGCCCTATGTCCGGGAATTCGAGGGCATGACGAAGGAAGCCGTCGACCTTGCGGAATTGGTCGCAACGCGCGAGCGCCTAATCGCGGACATCCAATCCCGCATGGATGAGGACGAGAAGAGGTTTCTGAGAACCCTGCATGACGGCGATCCGGACTTCGAAGCGATCGACCGCCCTCAAGCGGCCGAGCTTCCAGCGGTCCGATGGAAGCTCATCAACGTGAACAAGTTGAAGGCAAATGACCCCAAGAAGCATGCCGCGCAAGGGGAGGAACTGGAGAAACTCCTCGGCTGAAGATGGAGGCTTCAGTTCAAAGAGCCCAGGATTCAGGCCCGAGGTTCCTCGCCCTCCGCCACCGCCGTTTCTACGAGCTGCCCTCAAGTCCCGCATCTTCCAGAAGCTCCCGTTCCGGCAGGTCAGCGAGTGTCTCCAACCGGAAGGCAACAAGGAACTGCTCGGTGGTGACGAAGGTATAGGGCGCCCCGCGTCGAGGCGACCGTGGCCCGGTCCCAATCAGGTCGCGCGCATGTAGCCGCCCAATCAGGTCACGGCTGATCTCCTTGCCGAAGATATCCTTGAGCCCGTCGCGCGTGATCGGCTGGTGGTAAGCGATGGCCGCCAAAACCGCGACGTCGAATTCGCTCAGATCGAGTAGCTGGTTCCCGATATCCGCCGCCGCGCGGATCGCGGGGGCGTAGGTGGCGCGCGTGCGGAACATCCAGCCGCCAGCGACCTGGGCGATCTCGAAGGCCCGCCCCTCCAGATCGGCGGCAAGGTCGTCTACCAGCAGATCGACTGAAGCCCCCTGCCCCACCACGCGGACCAGGTCCTCGCGCGGCACTGGCGAGGCCGACGCAAAGAGCACCGCCTCGATCCGGCGCATCCATTCCCGCCAGCGCAGCTCAGGCGGCAGGTCAGCCAACTCACGGTCCAGGTCCGGCTCTGAACGATCCTTCGCCATCGCTACACCCCGTAGAGCCGAAACGTGTCTCGCCCTGTCAGCTCGCGCACCGCGCCGAGATAGACCAGCCGGTCGCAGAGCCGCCGCGCGGCGCGATCCGGCAAAGGCAAGGCCGAAGGCGCGACCGCATCGCGGGTCAGGAACATCTCGACCGCGTCGCCCGCCCCCTTGGCGCGAAGCTTCGGCGCGACCGCCTCCAGGTGCGCAGCGCGGCGTGCGAGGTCGGTGGAGAGACGCACGGCCTCGACCGCCGATGAGATCAGCGCCCGATGACCGGCCAGGCGAAGGTCATCGCCCTGTTTGCGCAGGTCCGCCCGTTTCAGGGCTGCGGCCAGCAGCGGCACAACGTGCTCCCAACCGAGGGCTTGGGCCAGAGCCGCATCCGCGACGATCAGTCCTGCTACGTCTGCGCGCGGCGCCTCGCGCAATACCGCCTCCAACACCATCACGGCCCGGGTCACCGGCAACCCTTTCCCCGCATCAAGCCACGCGGCAATCTGGCCCGGCTCGAAGGCCGGCAAAGCCCGACCCAGAGCCTTGATCGACACCGGCCGCTCCACCGCGCGCCGCCAGGCCTGGCAGGTTTCACCTGCCGGCCCAGGCAGATCGCCAGGCCGCAACAGATGCACCGCATCGCGCAACTCCGTTTCCCGCTCCGACCGTCCAGTGAACGCGACGCAAGCCGCGGCCGCACGCAGCGCGAGCCTATCCCGCAACAAGGCTTTAGGCACGTCCTCACGTCCCAACACAAGATGCAGGTGGTTGAGGGCCGCGCCCGACAAAAACGCAACATCTTCAAGGGTTTCAGCATGGGCAGAGGTGACCCAGGCGGGCATCCGGGGTAACGTATCGGGGTCGCTGATGTGATCCGGTCGGGCAAATGTCATGCCCAAAGCCTACACTTGCGCGGCGCTTTATTCCAGAAAATTGCAATCTAACCGCCCTACCCTGCAGCTTTCCACTATGTCCAATAAAATTGCATTATCGGACGTAAAAATGATACACTCAAAAACATGGGTAGTCTCACAAATAGCAGCACCAAATTCGAGGGTTCGGGCGGGTCAGAGTCCGAGATTTCAAGCTCAGCACCCCATACCGCGCCGAACAGTGACGAACACGACGAGAGAGCCTCTCGGGACCGAGCCTCAATCGCTCTGCCCGCTCATGTGGCCGGCTCCGGCGCGCTAGACCGGCTGATCGACACCGCGCGCGATTACGCTGAAGCCTCGACGGCCGAGAACACCAACAAGGCCTACGCGGCCGACTGGAAACACTTCACCCGCTGGTGCCGGCTGAAAGGCACGGATCCCCTGCCCCCCTCGCCCGAGATGGTTGGGCTTTATCTGGCTGATCTGGCTGCACCAGCCGGGAAGGCCCCTGCCCTTTCGATCTCCACGATCGAGCGTCGTCTCTCGGGGCTTGCCTGGAACGTCAGGCAGCGCGGGTTCACTCTTGATCGCAAGAACCGCCACATCGCCACGGTTCTGGCCGGGATCAAACGCAAACACGCTCGTCCGCCGGTTCAGAAGGAAGCGATCCTGCCCGAGGACATCCAGGCCATGGTGGGCACCCTTCCCTATGATCTCCGCGGGCTTCGAGACCGGGCGATCTTACTTCTGGGCTATGCTGGAGGTCTCCGTCGCTCCGAGATCGTGAGCCTTGACGTGCACAAGGATGATACACCGGACTCCGGCGGTTGGATCGAGATTTTCGAAGATGGCGCTCTGCTGACGCTGAACGCCAAGACCGGGTGGCGCGAGGTCGAGGTTGGGCGCGGCTCAAGCGACCATACCTGTCCTGTCCACGCACTTGAGCAATGGCTACACTTTGCGAAGATCGACTTTGGGCCGGTCTTCGTGCGCACCTCGCGGGACGGCAAACGTGCCCTCGAGGCCCGCCTCTCCGACAAGCACGTCGCTCGGCTGATCAAGGCAACCGTTCTGAAGAGTGGCGTCAGATCCGATCTGCCGGAAGCCAAAAGGCTGGCAATGTTCTCTGGCCATTCCTTGCGCGCCGGGCTCGCCTCGTCGGCGGAGGTTGATGAGCGCTATGTTCAAAAGCAACTCGGACATGCGTCGGCCGAGATGACCCGGCGCTACCAGCGCAGGCGCGACAGGTTCAAGGTAAACCTGACCAAAGCCGCAGGGCTGTGAAGCTGGGCGTGTTGGTGAAGCGCTAAGGTGAAATTCCAGCGCTTCAATTTCAGCTTACGGCTACAATTGAAATCGGGAATTAAACGCGACAACCAGAGATCCTCTTCGTGAGCCTCTTCATCCTCCTCGGTTGTGATGAGGGGGTCATCGAAATCATCAGTGAATGCAGACGGTTGAGTCTTCATATGTGCAAAATATTATTTTTTTGCGCATTACCCAAGTAATTTTTTGGCGGATGCCGACGCTTTTTATATAGTATGCGCGCGCGACTGCCGGTGGAACCTCTCAGATCGCGCTCAGCGCAAGGAAACCAAGGGTTTTGGGACAAGCACGACGAGAGAGCACCTACTTGCATTCGTTTAGAAACGGTCGTTTATTAGCGATACATTAAATTGCAAGCGGCCCAGTTTCATGCCCCTGATTGGCTATGCGCGCGTCTCCACCGAGGATCAGACCCCCCTGCCCCAGTCCGAGGCCCTTCAATCTGCGGGTTGCGTAGAGATCTTTGAAGAGCACGCCTCAGGCGGAAATCGGGCGCGGCCCGTGCTTGCACGTGTGCTGGAGCGGATTGGCAAGGGCGACA
>NZ_JBLXCL010000025.1:0-6282 GCF_048264985.1 Pelagibacterium sp. | reverse complement strand
GGTTGTTGTCCTCGTCTACGACACAGGCCTCGCGCTGCTTAGGCGAGAGCGGTTTGCTTTCGACGGTATCGAAAAGATGTTCATGTTGAAGTAGGGCATTCTGGACATAACGGTCGCGCGATGCTTTGAGCCATGCTGTTGGGCTCCGAACAAACTCGATGGTCGCATGCAGGAAGCTGTATTGATCATCCTCAAGCACTTGCTTAGGTGGGATGGGCGGCATCGTTGCCTGAAGCGCTGCGAACTCTTGGGCGATGGGTTTCCACTGGGAGCTACGGACATAGCCATGCTTTGGAAGGCTTGCGGTAAAGGTCGACATTCGCGACTTGATGGCGGCCAAGCGTGGGCTGTACCAGCCCCGCAGGATCTGTGTCCAAGCCTCATCTCGCTGCTTAGCATTGGCGAAGTAAAGACGCACGTCACCGCCAGGGGCACGCAAGGTTACCGACTGAATAAAAAGGTGACGGGCTTTGGTTGGTATCGTTTCCACCGATGACCAATCGATAGATCGGAGCTCTTTGCGGAAACCAACATCGATTCCTTCGCTAGTGACGCTTGCTGACCTAGCCGCTCCTGGAAGGAACGTGGCCCACCAAGGGCAGCGGATGTTTCTAGTTGATTGATCCCGCTTTCGCATGCAGTCACGACGTCCTTTGGAGTTCTGCTTCACCGGTGAAAACTAGGTTACGGCCACTTGATGTTCATTGGCTACGGGCCGAGCACTTTCAACAGGTGGTCGTACTCGAGTGGCTAAAATGGCGAGCCTGCTCGAACTCGCAGGGATGAGCTATTGGTGCGACGGCCAGTGCCTGGCTCGATTACCACAGCTCCTGGAAGCTTGGCCCGTCTGACATTGGCGGTTGAGAAGGTCGACCAATTTGAATGGTCACCGGGATTGGAAAATCTACTCCCACCATTGCCACTTCGCCCTGCTTGAGATTGGGAAGGAATGCAGCAGCGGATCGATCTATCTCTCCGCACGCACGCTCAACAACTTCTCGATCTCGATCATTGGTCAGTCGGTGCACTAGAAGCGTACCCATCTGGCTCAAAACGCCTTCGGTAATATCCCTAGGCCGTTGAGTTGCGAGGCAGATGTTCAACCCGTACTTACGGCCTTCTTTAGCGATTAGCTCAAATGCATCAAGACTCTGAAGATCGTCCTCGTTGCCGAGCGTTTTACCGAGAAAGTTATGAGCTTCATCGAGAATCACGATCAAGGGTCTCCGCCGGAAAGTTTCACTTCTGGCACGATGTAGGAGCAGTCGTCCTATTGCGTTTGCAATTACTTCCCGAGCATTAAATTCATAACCGATTGAGCTCAGGCAAATCCGGAATAGACGTTTTTCGCCCTCCAAGAAGGCATCAAGGTTATCAACTAGACTGGGTAGATTGTCTCTAGGGCCAAAAACGCAGCCGAGTGAAGGGGAGTTCATCACACTCATTATCCGGGTCATGAGCGAGGAACAGTACGAAAGCTCATTGCTCGCGCCCCCCCATCGATCCATTCTATCTGCGCCGGCATCTGGGTAGCAGCACTCTTGGACAACCTGCTGAACGAGGTACTTAGGCTCGAATGGTTGGCTGGGGTTGCCGACCAAGCTAGCGTTGTCCTCACGCCTCATTGCTTCTCGGTAGGTATTTTTTGATTGGCTGACCTTGCGCACAATTCCTGTCGGGAACAGATCTGGTGCAAGCGCTGCTAACCGTAAGCTTTTAATGGCTTCCCTAAGCTTTGGCCCTTGAGTCTTCCCTGAAGGCTGAAACAACGCGATGAAGTCAGTTTCGGCAAAGCTTGTGGGAGGGATGGAGACTTCGATTGACTCTGCGTTTCGGTGGATAGGTTCACCCAAGTGGCAATGAACGGTGTCGGCCCCATTTAGAGATCGATATTCCGCAGTAGCATCGATCAACACGAGCTTGCATGAGAATTTTCGGCATTCTTGGATCAACTTGGATGTTGTCCAACTCTTACCTCCACCTGTCGAGCCCAAAATTGCGCAGTGTCGGCCAAATAGCTTCTCTGGGGTGACCGCGATTGGGAAACCGCTATCGCCCGCAACTTGTCCTAGATCCAGAGCGACGCGAGGCGCTTCCGCGTCGACGCCTGCAGAAGTCAGCACCGGGATCTGGGATATGAACTCGCCAGGTGCAGAGTAGACCCGATCGCCTAGCCGAGGATAAGAGCTGACTCCGGCCGTGACTTTCAGAGTATGAGGATTCACCGAGCCCAACAGACGAATGAACCCAATGGCGTCGATCTGGTGAACCCCTGCAAAATCTTGAGAGATTTCGGTTCGGTCGCGGTCGGGAAGATTAACCTCCGTGATGCGGCCCAGAAGTACTGTTTGCTGGCCCTCAATCAAGACAAGTTCGCCGACTTCACCTTTGCCATAGCGATTGCTGCCAAGATAGTGCCCGCTTACCTCGCCAGCATGGGCAAGGTTTGTTTTGATAAGTTGAGCGCTGACACTAGATACAACGCCTATTTTTAGGGTGCTGGCCAATATTCCGTCCAGTGCCATCAGTTATGCTCCTGCCCTTATGCGTTTCACGGCGTTCGCTAGCTGCTCTGCAGGTGAAGCGGTACGAAGGTGAGGGATATAGCTGACCATGTCAGAGAATGAGCCGCTGACGAAGTGGATATCAAAGCCTTCCATCGCAAGATCATGGAATTTCCCCCAATATGCACTAGAGCCGTGCTGGCCGCGATTACGTAGGTGAGACACACCGTTGAAATCACAAAGAATAAGTTTGAGGCTTGGGTTGGACTGAATAGCGGAGTAGATGGGCTCAGAGAGGTGATCATCATTAAAGCCGAAGCCCGCGATAATTAAGCAACTGTTGGGCTGTCGTAAAAACTCCAAAAATCTTGATAGGAGTTCAAGGTGCGGCTGTAGGAATGCTTGCTGATACTTTCCCTTGGCCGGATAGATCAAACATGCATTCTCTGGGAAAGGAGCCACATGCTCGTAAATCTCTGTACCTTCACGGCTCCAGCTTACGGATCCATGAAGCTTCAGGAGGTGGTAAACGCCCTCAGTAAACTCATGGCTGTCCGCCTCGCGTCGCACGATGTCATAGGTGAAGTGCTTCCCATCGAATCTGCGCTTTCGGGTGTACGAGAAGCCATCTATGGTAACCATTCCTAGATCGGACGCTGCGGTTTCAAAGCACATGTCGTAGTTTGTAGTAAAGACCTTTAGCCGAGGATCTCTAACCCTGCGCCTTGCTAACTTTTGCAGCAGATTCCTGTACGCTGAAATGTCCGAAGTATTGCTGTTAATAAACTCCGAGCACGCGTGAAGAATTAAGGCTTTCACTTCGTTAACAAATGCGCTGACCCCCTCGTCGCTGTTGAATGCCAAGTAGGCGTCGCACTGGGACAAAAAGTGCTCGATGTTTGGATTTTCTCTCTCGATATAACGGACTGTTTCTGCAACGTTGGCAGCGCGTTCGGAGAGCCTGTTTTGCTCCTCGGGGCACATCGCTCGTTGCCATAGTTCCCACATGCTCGGGCCGCCGACAGCGCCCAGCGAAGTGCCACTTCCCGCAAAGAATCCTAGGTTCGGGATTTGAAGTGCGGACGCAAACATGTCCGAAAGCGCAGCTTTGTTGGCGCGCATTTGTACGTCATCAGCTTCGCCTGCAGCCTTCAGTATCCTGAAGGCTGCGTCAGTCAACGGCAGCCACTCGGCGGCGCCTGGCGGGAGGTAAGCCTGTTGGCCCATAAGTTCGTCGTTGAATGGGACTACTTCGTCTGTCATGACACGATCCTTTGTGTATGGCTAACCGCAACTACCCAGGTCGGACGATAGCCGAAGCGTCAGAAGGCGGGGACGCTGCATTGAAAGAGTTGATTGTTGCCATAGTGGCATCATGGTGTCACTAGCTGAAGTACGCGTGGTATGGCACGCTGAGCTCTGAGATCGCGGCCTTGGAGGCCAAACCGGTGAGATCACTAAGATCCTAACTTCGTCACAGTGCCCATGTGCTTACTTCGGCCGGCAGCTCTTCTTTCTGTAGGGGGCAGGCAATGCCCCACCGCGCCGGCCGGTACAGAAAATGCTGTGTCGTGTAGACAATCGCCGGTGTCGCCGAGCATCTGCTGTGGGTGTGTACGATGATCTCTCTTAGACAGTAATCAGGTCGAGATCGGCTCAAAAGCGGCCTGCTTCTAGCTACCGTTTTGGCCAAAAACAGCCGTGGGCCTGAGCGCTCATCCGGCAAGAGACAACTCACACCAGCCCCGCAGACCTCGTGCTAGTCCGGGTACTCTGCTTCCTCTTTTGACTGCTCTTCGTGCCAATTGGCCCACGCTTCTGCTTCTTGAATACACCATTCTTGCGAAACAGTGCGGGGCCTAATACGGTCAATCTCTCGTGGATCAGTTGCGAAAACATATCGACGGGCACTCTCAAGGATGACTTTCCGGAAGAACCTCGCTTTTTGTTCGCTAAGGATCGTCCCTCTGAGAGGCGGTCTGGCATCACCTACACGAGTATAAAGAAGGTGCTTAGGGCTCAACGGAAGCAGCAACTCCACTCCTGGTGTGGCCCATCCCGCCTCGAAGTTGTATTCGTTTTTGGCGTTGGTAGAAAGCTTGACTAGTGGGTTATCACTTGTTGGCCAAGAAAATCCTTGGGGCGCATGCAAAATAGTCCATCGGTATTTTGGCAAGCGATTAATAGTCTTGGTCAGCAGATGGCGAAGCTGCCATATCCACATTTTTCTACCATTCAGAATCTTTGCTTGTATTCCTGCAGTACCATCCTCATGTTCAACCCGTTGAACCTTGAGTGGTAACTTGTTCAAAGGCTCTTCGATGGTACTAGATTGCAGCGTGATACCTCTTTTTATCGCTGATTCGTACGTGGCGACGGAGGTCTGGAGCATATTATCGAGAAAGTCAGGCAAAGTCTCACTCTGTCTTTTAATGAAACTTTCAAGACCTGCTGGAGTTCTCACAGACGTGGCCACGGCAAAGCGAAAAAGATTATGCCAATCCTCAGGAGCAAGACGTTCTTCTCTCACAACTTTCGCAATCGAAGGAATAGCGGGATTTTCAAAGTCTCTATCAAGCCAGCGCTCAATCTCGTCACTATCCTCGGTGCCTGAAAAATACGTATATAGATGTTGGTGCTTCGCAATGCTGCTAGGGGAATGATTTTTCCAAAGCCCGCACTTCTCATGAGGCACTAACAGTCTGTAGGTGGGGATTTTTCCGCCTACTGCCCACTGCTTGAGGTAAGCCTGCGGAACATAGTGAGTGTCTTTTTTTATGCGTCCCATGGTGAGATTACTGCTCCCTTAATGTGATCAAGTTGTTATGGTAATTACCAATTTTTTAGCTTGGTCAATTCTCCGCTTCATCTTCCATTGGCAGCAGAGCTTCTTGCTTCTCGAAGGTTATTGGAACTGAAAATTTGCCGCAGAAGACTTGATCTGGAATGCAGGCTTTGGGCCGAAAGCTTACAGTTCGTCCAATCCTATCCTCGCACGCCAATAATTTCATCCCAGCGTGTGGTGTACCGCTGGCTTAGCATATCCCGACGCATAGCCCAAACCGGTGTCGCAGGCACTCGGCCAATACGCACAGCATCTCTTCCTTCTCTTCGGTTGATCTGGTCAATAACTGCCATCAGTCGCTCGCCACCATGGCGTGGCTTGGGTGCAAAAAGATCGGGCGTCAGCTCACCGCGCTGACTCAGATTCAAGAGCAAGATGGAGCACTTTGAGAACGGGTAGCCGGGGCGGTAGATCTGCCCTAAGCCTCGTTGGGCCAGAGCCAAAATTTCGCGAGTGTCATCTGTTGGAGAGGGTAAGGCCAAAGTAACAGCATCGGCGTAACGTGGCCCATTGCGATCGGCCAGCTGGGTCTGGAGCCCTACCTGGATAGTGCTGCACAGCGAGTTCTGGGCGCGCAGCTTTTCGGCTGCTCGAGCCACGTAGGCAGCTAGGGCTTCCCGAATCGGTGGTAGCTCTGTCTGACGCGCTCCAAACATCTTGCTCGAGCAGATGGCTGCCTTCGGAGGAGGGCCTTCATTGAAGCCAATACAGCTCACACCACGCAGTTCTCGCGCCGTGCGCTCCATGGTCACGCCGAAAGTCTTTCGCAATGTGCCAATGTCGAACTGAGCCAGTTCCCAAGAAGTATAAATGTTCAGAGCTGCTAGCTTGGCAGCCGAGCGGTGTCCCACGCCCCACACCTCGGAAACCGGCGCCAACCGGAGCAATTTCTCTTGACGGACAGGGTCGGTCAGATCAAGCACACCACCGGTG
>NZ_JBLXCL010000024.1:0-6897 GCF_048264985.1 Pelagibacterium sp. | reverse complement strand
AGCCCTCAGCGATGAGCTGGAGGCAGGGCAGAAAGGGAAAGCAAGCTTTCTGATTTGTGATCCCTCAAGGGGTCGAGAAAGCAATCCCGGATGCGCTGGCAAGGACGTCAGGCACCGGCCAATCCAAAAGGAACCATCCCATGTTCGCAGGAACCCTCACCCGCAATGTCGAGACCGCAGCCGCTCAGTACACCGGCATGATCCACTCGACGCGCTTTGACATCGCCATCCAGTTGGAGGCGCGGGCCAAGATGTCCGAACGCAGCCCGGATTTTGACGTGACGGCAGTCAACAAATCAGGCCGCAAGGTGCGCATCGGCACGGCTTGGAACGAGACCGGCAATACCAGCGGCAACCCCTACATCTCGATGCAGATCGATGTCGGCTTGGGTCCGTTCCGGGTCAACGCGGTGCAGACGAAAGAGGCGCGCGCGGCCCAGAGCGGCGAATTCGAGATCATCCCACTTGTCTCAAACGGCCTGATGAAATCCGGCTCGATCTCGGGAGAGCTCACCGCTATGGACGCCGACAACGCCTTCACCGGCTACATCGCCAACATGATGTTCGATCTGGAGTTCATGCTGATCGAGAACAGCTATAAATCCGAGGAGACCCACCCCGATTACCGGATCGAGGTCAGCTCGCCCCGGGGCACACCGATCCGCGTCGGCTCGGCCTGGATGGCGAAAAGCAGGCGCACGGGCAATGACTACCTGTCGCTGCTGATCAACACGCCCGATGGCGACCTGCGCGTGAACGCCGTGCAGAACGAAGAACAGCGCGGTGGGCAGACCTTCTCGATCATCCCGTTCATCGACAGCGGTGAGCAGCCGCAGGACGCAGGCGCGGGGCTGTCGCTGGTCGCATGACCAACGCGCGAGATTAGACGATCCGCACCGAAAGGGGAGCCGTGGGATCACGGTTCCCCTTTTTCCATGTCCGTTTGCGTCAAGGACGCCAACCGCTTGCGATCTGGTGCAAATGCGATACAATAGTATATTAATGTAATGTTGAGGGCGGGCGCGTGGCGGCTGGATCAGGGACGGTTCCATGGTTTGACAACTTTGATGTTGAGGAAGAGGTTGCAGAGTTCCTTGCTCATATCGAACGCTGCACTGGGTTTGCGCTGCCTGAACGACAGCGTGATGTCATCATGACCCATGCAAAGGTAAAGCTCGACAGGACAAGGCAGGCATATCTGGAGGCCAAGGCGGCACGAAAGCCGGTGTCCACGTCGCGCAGGGCTTATCTGACCGACCTGCAGGACACGATCTTCATGGCGATTCCGGAAGAGAACCTCGCGCGGATGCCCCTGAGCGAGCAGGTTCTGAACGATCCATCATTTTACGCGGACGCCATGCACTATGCCGCCGCGATCAGCGAGGATGAGCTCTTCATGGCGCTGTCCTCTTCGCTGAAGGACATGACGGTCCAAGACGCCCGCGCCTTTGTCTCAAAGCTCTGGCACGGCACGATTGACGACAATGCCCGCAAATATGCCGAAGCGTTGAAGCGCCCCGAGCGTGAAATCATGCCGCTGCGGCCTGGGAACACCGTGTAAGATCGGAGCCATTCTCTTGGCTTGAGCCGTACCGAGGTTGGCCGCCTCGAACCCCCTTTCCCGGAGGTGGCACCGTGTGGAGCGCGCGAAAGCCGTTGAAGGCGCTGTGGGGACGACTACTGTCGCCAACATGATGAAACGGGATCACATGCGCGCTTTCTTGCAGCACGGCGCAACGCTTGCAGCTTTTGTCGCGCTGCTCTGGGCGGTTCAGGTTGTCAATTGGATCACCGGCTACGGCCTGAACCCGGCCTTCGGCCTGATCCCCAGGCACGGCAGCGGGTTGGATGGTGTCATCGCCATGCCCCTCCTGCATGGGAGCTTCTCGCACCTGATGGCCAATACGCCGCCACTTTTGGTTATGGGTGGGCTTCTGGTGGTCACGACCACGCGGGCCTTGCTGGCCGTGAACGCCGTGGTGATCGGCCTTGGGGGCGGTCTCGTGTGGCTGTTCGGCGGCTCGGCGATCCATATCGGTGCGTCGGGGCTGATCTTCGGCTGGTTTGGCTTCTTCGTCGTGCGCGGTCTTGTGGATCGCTCCCCGATCACGCTGGGCGCAGCACTGGTGGTTGGTGTCCTCTATGGCTCCATTCTCTGGGGCGTTCTTCCGGGCCAACCCGGCGTGTCGTGGGAGGCGCATCTCTTCGGTGCCATCGCCGGCGCGGCGGCTGCAGTCCTAGTCCGGACGCATGTCCATGCGCCGCGCTTGGGCGACGTCGATCTGGACTGAAGCGCTACACCTGCTCAAAACTGCCACTCAATGAGAGGTCAAATACTGCGACGCAACGATATTAAATATCTAATTTTTCTAATTCAGTTGCGAATTGACCGAGGCTTCCTGCGATCGTTGCAATTCTGGTATTTGCGACCCATTCTCTGCGTAATGTTAACTAGGGTAGGAATATCCATTAACATTCACCGCATCGATGTCCTCTGGGCAATACTCGACCCCGAACAGAATGACTGATCACTATGGTAATTGCGCTGACACCGGTCCGAGAGGGCGATCTATGGACCGGGTCTACATGGACGGTCGAAGACGAAAATGTGTTGGCCGGGCTGCTTGCTCGGGTGGCCATCGGCCAAGCCAGAGTTGCCGAGCGCATTCTGCACGAGGACGGTTTGGTTGACATCAACTACCCAATGGGCGGCTATGAAAGTGCGCGGAACCTACTCAAACTTGGCCCAAGTGGTGATCCGGCCCATCGTGATGGTTGGATGTTCCAAGTGATCTCGTGGATTGCCGCGCACCGCGCAGGCAGGCCGGGCATGATCCGGTCGCCACACATGCGACATGCGGACAAGGGCCTTGATGGGCTCTTGGTTGAGTTCGACGACATGGAGATCGCGCGAGTAGTGATCTCTGAGGAGAAGGCAACGGGGAATGCTCGAACTATGGTCCGGGATCGGGTTTGGCCCGAGTTTCAAGACTTTGAGACGGGCAGACGGGATGCCGAACTCGTCGATGGTGTTTCAACGTTGCTTGCGGGTGCTGGGCATCCTAATCCCGATGCCGTGGTGGCCGCCATCTTGTGGACGGAGAAGCGGGCCTACCGGGTTGCGGTAACGATCGACGACACGCACGCTTCGGAGAAAGGCCTCAAGGCTCTCTACAAGGGCTACGAGGTGGCAGTCTCCGGCGCGATCGACCGTCGCCGGGTGGAGGCCTTCCAAGTTCAGAATCTCCGGCCTTGGTTCGAAAATATCGCCGTCAGGGCAACCTCCATCATCGATGCCGAGGAGGCCGCCATCAATGTATGACGAGAGGACGGCCGATCTGATCCGATCCGCCCCAGACCTTCCCGGCCTCGATCGAGATCGGTTGCCGGAACAACTGTCGCAAGCGTTTGCTGAGATCGTGTCGGCCCGCATCGCATTGCGCGATACCGAGACTCCTGCGGGCGACATCAGCGAGACCATCGCGTTCGCGCGTAAGCTTGCCGCGACCAATGAGGTGTTGGTTACGACGAGACCTGAGCGCGAAAACCGTCGCGCTGCAAGCTTTGTGGCAGCGTCCGCGCATCAACTTGTTCACCAGGCCGAAGCTCTTCTCGGCTTGGCTTCGAGGACTACTACATTCACAGCGGACGCGATCGGTGCCGACGTCTCCGCAATGCTGCTTTTTTTGATCGCAGGCTCGTCTGCCGACGCCACCGAGGTCGCGCGGGCGCTTCGGTCACCGGCGGAAGACCGGCTTCAGCACGAACTCGTGCTAAACCTGGGCTGGTTAGCGCGTGGAATGATTGGGACAATCCTCAACCAGGAGCGACGTCCGGTCACGGAGCTGGTCGCTGGCGAAGGCGTCGATGGCACGCGAGCCGCGAATGCGTTGTACCATCGACTTCTCGAAGGCGTCCGTGCCCTCGCGGCTGTCTTGGGAGGCATTCCGGACGCGGATCGGGACCGACCTGCCGCGATCTTTCGTGGCGTCGCCAGGTCAGCGAGACCAGACGATGCCATTGCAATCGAAGGCTTGCCGCCGATGCCGATCGCCTCGTTTCCAGGTCCGTTCCACCTGGCGCGGCTTCTCGAAACGGCGACTTCGGCACTTCTCGAGGCGGCAGTCATCAATATCAACCCGCCGGACGGTGTGCCTGCGGATCGCTGGCATCATTCGATGGCACGAATCGCGAAGAAGAGGCCATACCTCTGGACTAACCATCTTGCGGCAATCAGAGGAGGCTATCTCGAACCGGGTACATCCTGTGCTGTTGGCTTTCCGACAGGCGCAGGTAAATCGACTACCGCTCAACTGAAGATCCACGCAGCTCTCCTGCGAAACCTGAAGGTGGTTTTTCTCGCGCCGACCCATGCGCTGGTCGATCAGACGGCCCGGGATCTGCGGGCCGCCTTCCCGAACACCAACGTTAAGGGACAGCGAGCAGAGGAGTTTGAGGAAGGCACGCTGCTCGAAGAGCTGCCTGACATACTCGTCATGACCCCGGAGGCATGCCTCTACGCGAGTCACATCGAGCCTGATAGCTTCGCGGATGTCGGATTGCTGATCTTCGACGAATGCCATTTGATTCATCCGAAGACTGACGGGGATCGGCGAGCCATCGACGCGATGCTCTGCCTAATTCGCTTCACGCGAGTCGCCCCGGAGGCTGACCTCGTCCTCCTATCGGCGATGATGAAGAACACGGCAGAAATTGCTGAATGGCTTGGGGAGCTGACTGGGGGAGAACTGAAAGGCCGTCGATCAATCCCCCTTGACGACGTTTGGAAACCAACCCGTCAGTTGCGGGGCTGCGTCGTCTATCAGGCAAACGAAATCGAACGTCTGAACCAGAAAATTGGGGAGGCGTGGAGGAATAAGACGACAAAATTTCCGCCTGTAGGGCTCAAGAGGGATCTACACGCGTCCCCATTAGGACTGTTCAGTCTGAAACAGACATGGGCCTCGATGAAACGCGACGACTACGCCCTGCTCTCGCTCTTGGATCATCAGGTTCTGCTGACGGCGAACAACTACTGGAGCCTCACCCCAAACTCGGGCGAGCTTGCGTCGCACATCGCGGCATCGGCGTCAAAGGCTGGACTCCGGACCCTCGTCTTCTCCCAGTCAATCCCGAACGCATGGTCGATCGCCAAAAAGGCATCGGCGCTCATCGACGCTCCACCGACCGAACTCACTACAGCCGAAAAGGACCTATACGAGACGGCAATCGATGAAATGGGCGACGCGGGTGATGTATATCTCGCCGTCGAGAACGATCTTCTGCAAAGCGCCGCCACGGCGCATCACGGCCTTTTGCTTCCCTACGAAAGAGATTTGGCGGAGAGGCTTTACGGTAGGGACGACGGCCTGCGGGTACTCGCAGCGACCCCGACTTTGGCGCAGGGGATGAATCTTCCTGCCGATTTGGTGATCATCGCTGAAGACAGCCGCTTTGATCGTGAAACGAACCGTCGCGATCTTCTCGATGCCGCTGCGTTGCTGAATGCCGCTGGGCGGGCAGGACGCGCGGGTCAAAGCGCGTCGGGTATCGTGCTGATTGTTCCTGGAAAGGTTGTTCCCCTGTCAGATGAAGAGGGAACGATTGGTGAGCAATGGACGCAGCTCCGGGAGGTCTTCAGCCAATCCGATCAGTGCTTGGTGCTCGAGGACCCATTCGAAGCCGTCATGGACCGTGTCCATCACAAGGCGGAGGACGCCGGAGATCTGGAACGATATGTCGTCAGCCGTCTAATGGAAACGCCCTCAGATGGCGAGGACGGAGGCTCGTCGCCTCGGGTCGATCTGTCCCGGAGCCTCACGGCGTTCCTAAAGCGTAAGGCGGGTGACGAACAGTGGGTCGCTAGCCGTACGGAGGCCGCCCTTTCTGTCTTGTCCGGCCCGGATGAAGATGCTGTCGTGCTGGATCAGAGATACCGAGACCTCGCCTCCATGGTGGGTCTCCCAGAGGACGTGCTCAAAGCTTTGTCTGACGCGCTTGCCGACGCCCAAGATGACATGGCAAGCACGGTGGCCGGGATCTGCGAGTGGATGTTCTCGTGGATGGAGGCCAATCCGGGTCACCTTTTCCGAATGATTAAGCCCTCGACCTTCGAAGATCTCTTTGGGAAGACCTATGGAGACTTGGCATCGGATGAAGAGAAAGCGATGTACGCGGTCCCCAAGCTTGAGTCGACTCTGCGTCAATGGATGGACGGCGCGCCACTGAAAGAAATCCAGCAGACGATATCGCCGAATGGGGCTTCGGCGGAGTTCTCGCCTGACGCACGCAAGTTTGTCATTCGCATGATCCCCGACCTGGCGCATGTGATGGGTTTGCCTTCTCGTATGATGCAGATATTCACGCCGGGAGATTCTGAGCCGAATACGGTGGAGGGTGCGGGCCCCCTCCTCCTCGCTCATGTCTGCGTTCGACGAGGGCTTCGAGATGCAGAGATGGCAGCATTTTCGATGTCGGGGGGAGCCTTGCCTCGAAGGGCGACCCATCGGGCGTTCGATGAGGTACGCCCGCATGTGGCTGCAGCAGAAAGCGGCGAGACGCTCGAAAATCTCAAAGAAAGGGTTCGCGCGGGCAAGGACCTCAAACAGGCAATAGAGGCGTTCTCGAATATTGACCTGGGTCCGTTCGATAGCACCCAGTTGTGACAGAAGGGTACAGTGAGCGTCGAGCAGGCACATCGAAAGTCCGCTTTCCTGCCCATCATGTCGCATGCTGGAGTAGATACTTTGTATAGTCGCCTGCACATCAACCTTGGCTTATGCCTTGCGGCCTCCCCAGCTCGGCTTCGCGTGTCGCAGGGGAGAACGGCCCTTCGGTCCGTCGCGCATTCGGCCATGCGGCCTCACCGCGGCGTCGCACCCGGCATCCCGGTTTGCC
>NZ_JBLXCL010000023.1:0-7648 GCF_048264985.1 Pelagibacterium sp. | reverse complement strand
CGCGGGCGCGGTTGATATCCTTGGTGACGTCAAGCTCTGACATATGCCGCTTCAGATACACCATATGATCGTGCGACCAGCCGATCACCTTGTGCCGGTATTCTTCGATACGCGACACGATGCGCTCTTCTACGGCACTGAGCCCCGTCTTGTCTTCCGGAGGGTTGTTGTGCACGCCCATCCGCCGCGCCTCATCCACGACGCTAAGCTCTTTTTTGAGCTCATCGAAATCCAGAGGGTAGAGCGCAGGATTGTCGCCACGGGCAGGGGAGGCCTGCATCCAGCCAAACAAAGATCTGACAATACCCATACGTCCCTGTCCGAATATCGAGGATTAATCCGGCGCGATCAGACGCTTTTTTCTAGAAAACTTCAAGAGCGAGATACGCGTCTCGTTTTCGTGACTAGCTAGTTCACACATCGGGCCGAGGTGGAGCCCGCTATCGTCTCGCGCAGGTGGTCAAATTCTGACCAGATCTATGCAATTGCATGGGCGATGGGGATCGGGCAGATTAGCTACCACTTATCTCCGAGCCATCGTACCCATGGAGGGTAACTGCATGCGGGCTTTAACCAAGGAACAGGGAATGTTCGAGCTTACCTTGCTGAACGCTGAACACGCACAAGGGCAGCTCGACGACGTGTTGGTCGAGGGCCTAGCGCTCGGCATCCCCGCAGAGGTTATGACTCGGCTGAGTACTTTATGGAGCCTTACCAAGGTCTTCGCAGGCGAGGTGATCGCCATCGGAAGAATCATCGTGACGCAGATCTTTGCATTCTTAAGGTCGCACCCTGGTATTGCTATCGGTGTGTTGCTTGGGGCTGCGGTTGGTGCTTTAACAGCGGGCATTCCCTTTGTTGGCCCTATGCTAGCGCCCATTGCGTCCAGCGTTTCGATGCTATCTGGCGCAGCTATTGGTTCGACGGTGGACGCAGGAAATCCCTCTAGCGACCTGCTTGTGGCAATCATTCAGCTGGCCAGAAATTTCTTCGAGCTTCTTCAGTCAATTTTTGTGGCTGTTCACGATTACTACTCGGCGGGTTGAGGCGAAATATGGAAACCTATCTATCGAAGGTTCTGAAGCTTCGCCGAGCTGCGAGTGAACATGCTCCGCGAAAAGATAAAGTGGAGAGTGAGTCCGTAAATTCCTCAGACGGGCAGCAGGCCGAAGCTGCCAAACTGCGCTTGGCATTGAGTAAGCTGAAAGGGCGCGATCGTGTAGGCGTAGCGGGGGAAACTGCTGCAGTGGTCGGAAGCGCTGCCGCAGGAGCCGCTTTAGCTGGAAGCGTTGCTAGCGCAGCAGGTGCAAGCACTTTACTCGGCTCCACTACTTTAGCTGGAGCGCTAGGTGGCGTATTCGTGACAGCGACTCCGATTGGCTGGGTCTTGGGTTCTGCTGCCGTAGCCAGTGCACTAGGTTATGGAGTAATGAGGCTGGTGCGCTCAGGTAGCAAGCAGGATAGCCTGCGAGAAGAAGTGAGTGATCGGCTTAAAGCAAGAACACGGAGTCTTGAAGAGCCGAGTCCCATTGATCGCGATCTAGAACTGAAGCGCTTGATTGATGAGCGAGTTGCGGCTGGCGTTATCACTCGTGATGCTGCGCACCGCGTCGTCGTCCTAGTCGAAAAAGGTTATTTGAGTCGAGACCTCGCGGTAGAACGCATTCGGGCTATCGATTCAAATGGTTTTACCACAAACTAGGGTAGTGCTTGATTTAGAAATAGCACGCGGCGCAGACTCATCATCACGCGCTTTAATCTGACACCACTGTGCTAGTGATATGGTTTTATGGGCGACTTTTTCCGTTCAGTCTCATTTATCCTAACTACCTCTGCAATTATTCTTTATTTATTTTTGTGGCTACTCTGTGGAAAACGCTCAGGGATCGCCAAAGAGGGCGTAACCACATGGGGTTTTCTATGGGGTGCTGTGTTCTCGGCATCTTTATATGTGTTTGTTGCTGTTGGATGGTATCGGTATGGGTTTAAAAAAACGCTTTTGCTAATGTTGGCTTTCTTATTTGTTGTATATGCGCCGGGCCAGATTATTGATGAGTCGGATCTTTTTTTTGTAACGAAACTGGTTTCAATTAGCGCGCATGCTTTAGGAGGAATATTGATTTGCCAGTTTGATCAACGCTGGCGTTGCAGCGCAATGGCACAAAGGTGCCAGTCGAAAGCTAGCGAGAAGGCGGCGGAAGATCTGACTGGTGCAAATATTGAACGAGATAAAGTTTGCTAGCTACCTGCAACAGCCTACAACCGCAATTGCCAAATTCTGACCTACTTGCCCAGAGCTCCGCTAACTCAGGGCGTGAGTTGGGCTGACTATCCCAGCGCCGATGTGGTGAAGCAGGACGAGGGGGGCGGTACCAGTGCCTGACGATGAGCGAGCTGTCAATAAACGCAGCCCGCGCGAGACCGTAATCGTCATATCAGGCTCGCCAATGTGGCGCCTTGTGATAGCGCAGAGTTGCTGAAGCTTTCTACTTCGTTATGAGCCCTAACCATCGTAGATTTTTGCCTAGGGGTAGGCGTAGACGATCGTCTAGCTCGGAAAAGCGGCTCGCATCCTCCTGTCGCGGTGTGGGCAAGCCACTGAGGGCCAAAAGCACTCCGTCTTGCTCGGCTCACCTCGCCCGCCTTCTGTCACTCATTTCAGCTGGAATCCATAGTGTCAATTTGATAGCGTCACTGTCGTCGTTGCCTCTCATCCAGGAAAGTGTTTCGGGAAGGAATCATGGGCCCCCAATACGAACAAAAGTCACTCTCTCCATTGGCGAGCCTTATCGTTGATCGCGCAATCGAGAATACCAATCGCAAACTAATCGCCGGTTTTCGCAACAAAAATAATTCCCGTCCTAACGCCAAGACCTCTGACCCATTGACGACAGGAAAAGACACCCTTGCTGCTACGTCATCGCAAAGTGCGATGGATGTCGCCAATCGAGGAGTAGCTTGGAAGGAAATTCTTCTGAAAAGCCTGTCAGCGGGAATCGGCTCACTCGCTACTTTGCAGTTCGATGGAGAGATCAATCTCAGCGCGGCCAATACCGCCGACGCTAGTAAACTGCCTGATAAGCCGGGCGTTTACGTTGTGTATGACGCCAGTGGCAACCTAGCTTACATCGGTGATAGCACGAACATGCGTCAGCGTTGGCAAGACGGGCATCTGAATGACCATAGAAACGGGAACAAAAAAGGCGAGCCGTACAAACTCTCCGAGCAACTCGAAGCGGGATGCAAGATCAAATTCATAACCATGGATTCGGCTGAAACGGCTGCAGCCCTAGAAGCACACCTAATCAAGACCGAAAAGCCGCCTATCAACAAGCGGCAGGAACTGCATCAAGAACAAGGCACCCGCAGCAACATCGAAGCCAAGAAGCTCAAAGACACACTTGGCAATGTCACTGACGTCGCGTTGGGTGCTGGCAAGGAGGCACTAAAGAACTCAGGCTGGCAATTGCTAGAACAGTTGAGCTCGGCCGCTATCATGGCGATCAAAGACGAGCTAGTGGACGTGTTCATGGGTGGAACTGCTCGGCTGAAACAGCGAGTCGAGCGCTTCCTCAAGAAGATCTGGGCCGTAATTGAGAAAATAATTGAAGCCCCCCTGAAACTGCTAAACGGCATCGTCGAATTTATTGTTAATGCGTTGTCCAAAGCGATTCGCCAGGTTTACAACCTCGCCCGCAATCTTTTCGATCTCGCTCACGGCGCATGGCAGCTGTACAGAGGCGCGCAGTCGATGAGCCGGGAAGAGCTGATCCAAAAGATCGTCGAGACAGTAATTGTTAGCGGCACGCTGGTACTATGGGATGGCTTAGAACCGATCATAGAGTCGCAACTAATACCCCTAACCGGGGCGGCAGCGCCCTATATATCATGCGTCCTGTCTGCCATAGGCTTCGGGCTATGCAGTTATCACTTACAGAACCTTGTACCCCCTATCGTCGCCTACTTGGTGGACTTTAAGACCGGATGGAGCGAGTCGTTAGAAGCCAAACGAGAGGCCGCGCTGCAGCTTATCAAGGTGGAAGAAAACGAATGGCTGATGGCCGAAGGATTGATCGAATATGCGCACTCCGTAGAGGCTTCGGCCAAGGAAATGATTCACCATCGCGAACGGCTGGCGCAGCACGTTAGCGTACGTGCAATCGATTTTTCGGCGCTATTACCAACCAACCGTATTGTGCAGGAACCCTGACGTGTTCAATTTTTTGGGTGGTAGAGTTGTAATCACCGGATTGCCAGTTGAGGAAGTAGCCCCACAGCCAGAGCCGCAGTTGCTGCCAGCGCCTCGCTCCGAAGAGAATCAGCTGAAAGATTTCCATGAAGGTCTGCAAAAGCTCAACGCAGCAATAAAGCGTGGTTCAAATACTAGGGCGCAGTTAAAGGACTTTCAGAACCAAGGCAGCTGGAACTCATTTTGGGGAGGCTTATCGGGCAGGAGTGACAAAGACCTGGCCCGATTGCTAACAGAATTCGGTGCGAGTCTTGAGGTCACGCAGAGCGTATTGCAATTGGTCACCCAGGTGCACACCGTTAATAACAACGTGCTGCGCGGTTTTAACGATGCCTTAGTGCGGGAGATCGAGCGCCTGCAAGCGGATGCCCAGACTTTAGAAGGCAACCAAAACGGGGCGCTAGTGGTGCTCTATGAGTTCAAGCACCAGATCGACGAGTTGTTGGTGCTGTCTGATGGATACGAATACTGTAAGAGCGCAGTGAACCAACTCGCCTCCGCGCAGAACAGCCATGAGATGGAGCTTCAGGAGTTGAGCTTGGCCGTCTCGAACGGCACCCGGATGCAGGAGCAACACAACGCATCATTCTCCCGCCAGTTAGCCGAGCAGGCGGAGGCCCTAGGAGCCAAGCAGAAACAAATTGAACAAGTAAAGCAGCTGCTCAGTAGCGAAATCCAAGCGAGGGAGCGCCTTTCGACCTCAATGACGGCGTCGCTCAACGAGATGAATCAGGTGCTTAGCCAGCGTCTGGATGAGATCGAGTCGCGGATGTTTGAATTAATAGAAAGCCAGCGAGAAGGCTGCAGCCGAATCGAGCAGCTTGAAGCGCAGCTTTCGGCCAAGCCTAGCTGGGCTCAGCAGCAGGCCATAGCTATTGCTGCGGTGGTGCTTTCTTGCGCGACGTTCGCCGTAGTAATGTTGACCCGCATAGCGTGAGTGCGTCGGACATGGGTAAGCGCGATGGAATTATCTACCTTGGGCTGTTTACGGTCAGAAAAGCCTTGGTTTCGTATAGATCTTCCTGAGTGGCTTGGCGGTTAGTGACTGTTTCAACTTCTCACTAAGGGAAGTAGTGACAAAACAGAGAGCTTGGCTGGCAAGCTCTCGTACCAAGGTCGAGCACTATGCTTAAACCTTGTTCGCGTCATGCTCAGCTTTTCGGGCTTTAAGGATGTCGTAAGCAACTCGGCGGTCTAGATTATTAGTGCCATTTTTCGCGATATCGTAGAGTTCACCGTTCAGCTTGTGTTCAAAGGATTGCTTCTTCCTATCACGTGCTTCGTTTTGCTTTTCGATACCAGCTTTCGCCTTTTCGAGATGTTCAGGAAGATTCTTAGCGACACTAAGCCCTATATTCCAAAGGGACTTGCCGATGAGCTTAGCGCTCGAGGTAGCTTTAGACTTGACAGTGCCGTGGCGGAACTCGTCCTTAGTTTCCTCCCATGCATCGTTGAGCTTGAACTCAGTGAAGAATTCGCGTGGAGGAAGCTGATCATCGTGATCTAGATCTTGCATGGTGCAATCCTTAGCCTAAGTGCCGTTGGTTAAGATCTCTCGCCGCATGTCCTTGCGTGACGCGGCCGCAAATACGGGGTGTTTCGACGAAATATTCATACAGCTGCCGCTTTTCGACGTAAGAGTCATAGATGGCTAGTTGCGGTTGTAGCCAAAGTCTCGGCTGAGCAATATCTGTTTCCAATGGTTTTCCCGTGCATCAATCTCCTTGTCGATGGCATGAAGATCAGTGACCTCCAGAATTGAGAAGCGCAGGTGATACTGCCGACCCGGAGGTGCATCAATGCCGAATTCTTCTTTGAGGGCAACGTTTCCCCCGTGCGTAGTCGCCGCGTAGGTACACCAACGCCCCCAAATTCCACTCTCACCGTCTGCCTTGCCGACATACAACTTGCCGGTCTCGACGTCTGTTATTAGATAGATGCCTTTAACGCTGGACAAAGCTGCACGCCAGGTTGGGATGTTCTGCCGTACCACGATGTCCAGATGCTCCTTGGTCAGATTGACTGACTTGAAACCTGGAAAATCACCGATGGTAAGCCGCCTAGGCAACAATTCGGAGATGACAAGATCATTCGCCAAGGTCTTTCCCAGTGGATACGAGTGGCGTTGCTTGTACGTGCTCTTAAGGTAGAGTCGACCGACCCATTCTTCGGCTGCTTCGATACGCTCCAGCTCGTATAAATAGTGGCTTCGTGGCTCGGTGTGATGCGAACGACCTTTCCTGCGGAATAGTCCAGCAAATAACCAACGGGTAGGGCGTCCCGCCTGGATCAGCGATACGACATAATCTTTTTCGAAACTTCGCTGGGATTGCCATGACTGCCACTTATCGAAACGGCCCTCCAGAAAAACATCCAGAGGATGTTCCTTGCCGTTGAATCGCGCTAAGTGAACCTTCGCGCAACCGGGCGTGAAGTCAGGCTCCCACTGTTTCAGCAGATCAAAGAGCAGCATCGAGTGTAATCCGTGTGAGTCTCAGCACCGTCGACAGAGCGCGACGGAATTCGCGGCGACGATCATCCATGTATGATGTCGCATAGCCATTATAAGGCTGAGATTACTGGACATCGCTTTTGATGGCCAATAGATATGGCGGGGTACGCGAGCGTTGACGGAGCCGTCAGAGTGGTACTTCGCCAGGTTACGGAGCGATGCTCTTCTCCAAAATACCCTTACGTTATGTTGTTGTTGAACCTAGGTGGGGGCGCTCCAATGTTCCCGTATTCCTTGTGGCGGCAGGACTCGGGGTCGTCGCTGCGATAGTGAGAGCATCCCCAAAACTTATACTCTGCCTTATACCTCATCTCGCCCCCGCTTGAAGGGCAGATCGGTATCCACCAGCTGCAGTTCGCATTCACGCATTGCCGGAATCGGCCAACCGTTTCCATGGGGGCGTTGCACTTTGTGCAACCGTTCTCGGTGTGCCCGCAGCGGGGGTAATTAGTGCACCCCATGAATACCCTGCCTGTCTTCCCGTTGGTGCGAGCTGTCAGATGACCTTGCTTGCAGACAGGGCAATGTGCTTCTAGAGCATGTAGCTGTTCGCTAGTTGCAGCGAACTCATCCAGATCCAGCGGATACTCGTTTTTGACCAGCTCCTGTACGAAGGGCGAGCATTTGCGCATGTCACAGGGCAGGTAAACCCTGTGCTTGGCGCGCGTCAGTGCTACGTAGAACAGGCGGCGTTCCTCTGCATGAGGAAAAGCCTCCCGCTCAGGCAGCAGTGCCTCAATGAGAGGATGGGTGACGATCTCAGAGGGTAGTCCGTACTTGCCCTTCGTTAGGCCAAGCACAATCACGTAATCAGCCTCTTTGCCTTTCGAACGATGAATCGTGTCGGTCAGAAAGCGCAGGGTAGGGAACCGTCGCTTGAGCCTGTA
>NZ_JBLXCL010000022.1:0-13290 GCF_048264985.1 Pelagibacterium sp. | reverse complement strand
GCGGAGGTTGTGCACTGTTCGGGCAATTGGAAGTCGGCCTCCTGCGCGAGAGCGGGGACGGAAAGCGCAGTGGCTGCGAGGGCTGCCATGAAGACTGTATTTGTAAAGTTCATCGGAATTCTCCTGTCAAATCTGGTTTATAGTCAATCAGATCAGCAGGATACGTGGAGGAGGAACGGCAACATCGGGCGAGCCGCCGAACACGTCTGTCCCAATGGTGTTGACTGTCGTGTCGCCTGAACCCGAAAACAAGGTGCCATGGGTTTCGGTCGCCAAGCCGGGATGGCAGTGCGTCATCACGCAACAATCGACGCCGCAGGGCTGACAGGGGTATTGGGCGCTGGCCATGTCGCCAGGGTCGGAATCGCGATGGGCTTGACCGTGCGTCTCCTCGATCCCATCGCCATGCATTTGGGGATGATGCTCCAGGGCACCCACGCCAACCGAAAGCAAAGCCAGAGAGACCGCCATTGCAAGCAGTGCGCCAATCATCACCTGTGCTGTCCGGCCGACAAGTTTCAACTAACGACCTCCCTGGCCTGCGTCAGGATCGGAACTCTCATTGAACCGAACAATTCCCTAAAGTATGGCGGTTTCGAGGACGAGGACTCATCCGTTGGGGTTGATTGATCGGACTGACCTGCCAGACAGCAGACCGAACCTGCCGGAAGAAAGGATCGAAAATGGGCAAATACCTGCGCTTTGCCGCAATGATCGCAACGTCCACGATAATCATGTTTGGGCTCATGTATCTCAACACATATGCCTTCGAACACGTTTATTGGAGCGAGACTCGGGCCTATATGGCGATGATCATGGGCGCGACGATGGCCATCGTGATGAGAACGGCGGTGGAAAACTAGACCACGGTAGCGGCGGGATAGTCCTGCTGCGGGCGGCGTAAAAGTCGTCCACTTTTTCCCTTTTCTGCGTGGCGCAGGGAGGGCATAGGGATCTACACCGTGGAATTATATCTGAAGGTTCGCGTGGCTTGCGACGGGGGCATGAGCCAGCGCGAGGCAGCAAGGCATTTCGGCATCTCGCGCGACACGGTTCGCAAGATGATGGCGTATTCGGTTCCGCCGGGCTATCGGCGGCAGGCTCCGGTTCGGCGTCCGAAGCTGGACGCGTTCATCGCGGTCATCGATCGGTGGCTTGATGCGGACCGTGCGGTCCCGCGCAAGCAGCGCCATACGGCCAAGCGGGTGTTCGACCGGCTGCGCGACGAGCACGGGTTTGCCGGCGGCTACACGATCATCAAGGACTATATGCGCAAGCGGGATCGGCGCGGCCAGGAGATGTTCGTGCCGCTGGCGCACCCAGCGGGGCACGCACAGGCCGACTTCGGGGAGGCTGTCGTTGTCATCGGCGGCGTTGAGCAGAAGGCGCACTTCTTCGTGCTCGATCTGCCGCACAGCGATGCCTGCTATGTGCGCGCCTATCCTGCGGCGGTGGCCGAAGCGACCGTCGGCTGCTATTGCAGCCTTTCGGTATGCGGCGGCCGTCATGATCCTCGTCAGACGCATCCCCGGCATGGACGCTTTTTCCCAGCGCCTGGTATCTGAAGCAATTCGGTTCGCGGGCTTATCGAACTGCTTCTCGCAGATCGCCTTTGCGGCTTGTCACAATGATCATCGTAATGTATGCGAATGTATACAGAGCCTGACCTCGCGGAAGCGGGGTTATGAGGTTCATATTGGGAATTGATCGAGACGAGTGCTGATGGCGTTAGCAACCACCCAGGACCTGCAGCAGACCGATTGGGACGTGGTGATAGTGGGCGGTGGGAATGCGGCACTTTGCGCCGCTATCGAGGCAGTTGAGGCGGGCGCCCGCGTCCTGGTTCTTGAGGGCGCTCCAAAGCCTTATCGCGGAGGCAATTCGCGACACACGCGCAATTTTCGCTGCATGCACTCCGGCCCCTTGTCGGTTCTGACCGGTACATACGGCGAAGACGAGTATTTTGACGATCTTTTGCTGGTCACAAAGGGCAAGACCGACGAGACATTGGCGCGAATGGCCATCCGGGCCTCTGAGGAATGCCTTCCCTGGATGGAAAAGCACGGGGTTGTCTTCCAAAATTCCCTGTCCGGCACGCTTTCGCTTTCGCGCACCAACGCCTTCTTTCTTGGTGGCGGCAAGGCTCTGGTCAACGCCTACTACAACACAGCCACCGACCTGGGCGTGACCGTCGCTTACGAGGCCAATGTCAGCCACATCATCATTGGCGACAATCGGTTCCAAGGCGTGCGGGCAACGATAGGCGGTGAGGAGCTGGAGATCACCGGTAAGGCCGTCATCCTGGCCTCAGGAGGGTTCCAGGCGAACACGGAATGGCTGGCACAAGCCTGGGGTCCCGCGGCACGCAATTTTCTTGTCCGCGGCACCCCCTATAATCGCGGTGAGGTATTGCGCGACATGCTCGACACGGGCGCACAAAGCGTTGGCGATCCCACCCAATGCCACGCCGTGGCCATCGACGGTCGGGCCCCCAAGTTTGACGGTGGCATCGTCACCCGGCTCGATTGTGTTCCGTTTTCGGTGGTCGTCAACAAGGATGGCCATCGCTTTTACGATGAAGGCGAGGATGTCTGGCCAAAGCGGTATGCCATCTGGGGGCGACTGGTGGCGGCCCAGCCAGACCAGGTCGGCTTTGCGATCATTGATGCCAAAAGTCTCGATCTGTTCATGCCGTCGGTGTTTCCGCCCATTTCGGCAAACACAGTGGGCGAGCTCGCTCAAAAGCTGGACCTGCCACCGTGCGCTGTGGAGACAACGATTTCGGAGTTTAACGCCGCGTGCCGGGATGGCGCGTTCCATCCGACCGAATTGGACGGGCTGGCAACTGAGGGTGCTGACCCTCCAAAATCGAACTGGGCCCGTCCGATCGATACCCCGCCATTCTATGGGTATTCGCTCCGCCCTGGCGTCACTTTCACCTATCTCGGGCTCAAGGTGAGCACCTCGGCTCAGGTCAGCGGCACTGACGGGCTCTATGACAATATTTGGGCAGCGGGGGAAATCATGGCGGGCTCGATATTGGGGCAGGGGTATCTGGCCGGGTTTGGTATGACCATTGGAACCGTCTTCGGACGGATTGCAGGCAGGGAGGCCGCAGCGCATGTCAATTGATGTCTTGGGTCCACTGATGGACGGGCGCTCTGCGGATGAAGCAAATTGCTCGGCGGTTGAAGAAGCGCGGCGGCAGCTCGAGATCTGCAATGCCTGTCGCTATTGCGAAGGCTATTGCTCGGTCTTTCCGGCGATGACGCTGCACCGGGCGTTTTCCGATGGTGAAGTCACCCAGCTTGCAAACCTGTGTCACAATTGCCGGGGTTGCTACTATGCCTGCCAGTACACCGAGCCGCACGAGTTCGCCGTCAACCTGCCCCGCGCTCTGGCAGAAGTGCGCGTGGAGAGCTGGGAAAGGTTTATCTGGCCCAGCGGATTTGCACGGCTTTTTCAGACAAGTGGGGTCGCATTGGCTGGTGCCCTTTGTGCTGGGATAGCCGTGATGATCATGTTGGCCTATGCCATCCGGCCAAACAGCGGGGAGGGCTTTTATGCGGTTATTTCCCATACCGTCATGGCCACTCTCTTCACCGTGAGCTCCTTTTTGCCGCTGATCATCATCGCAGCAGGGCTCTGGTCGTATTGGCGCACAGTTGGGGGGGAGCGCGTGAGGCTTGCCCATTTGCGCGAGGCGTTCATAGACGCTGGACGGCTGAAAAATCTCAAAGGTGGCGCGGCCGACGGATGCAACTACGAGGCCCAGGACCGCTTCACCAAAGCCCGCCGCTGGGCGCACCAGGCAGTCATGTGGGGGTTCGTGCTCTGTTTTGCGGCCACGACTTCGGGCACCATCATGCACTATGGATTTGGTTGGGAGGCGCCTTATGGGCCACTGACAGCACCCAAGCTCTTTGGCGTTCCTGGCGGGATCTTGATGACACTGGGCGGAGGCGCACTGATCGGGCTTAAATTGCAAGCAGAAAAATCGCTTGGAGCACCTGCAGTATGGGGCGGAGAAATGGCCTTTGTGCTGCTGCTCACCATGACGGCGGTGACGGGGCTGGCTTTATACTGGGCGACGGGTACGGCCGCTGTTCCCGCACTGCTCGTTGCGCATCTGGGTGCCGTTTTGGCGCTTTTCCTGACTTTGCCGTACACAAAGATGGTGCACGTACCGTTTCGATTGGCCGCTTTGGTGCGGGATGCGCAGACAAAAGGCACGCGCTGATGGGGTGTAATGACACGGGCGGACTTAACTGAGCGAATTTGGATGTGTAGGTTTGGCCAAACCGCTCGAGGAACGCCAAACTTATGACCAAACCCGACGTCCCGCAACTGAGCCGAGGGCAAAGCGCCTACCAGTCCATCCTCAAGGCCATCCGCGACGGCGTTTTCCGCCCCGGCGATCGCCTTCGGGAGGAAGACGTTGCCCAACGCATCGGGGTGAGCCGAACGCCGGTCCGTGAGGCTCTGGGCCGATTGCTGGAGAAGGGGTTGATCGAGACGGGGACGGGTCGCGGTCTTGCGGTCAGCACGCTGTCCATGCCGCAGGTCTTTGAACTCTACGCCATGCGTCAAGAGCTTGAGGGTCTTGTTGCCCGCTTTGCGGCTCATCATGCGACCGATGTCGAAATCGAAAATTTCGAGCGCCTGAACGATCAATTTCGGACTGCCCAAAGCCCCGAGCTTGCCAAAGAACTCAACCGTATCTTGCACGCCCGCCTCTATGATGCCTGTCGGAACAGGTATCTGCGTCAGGCGGTCGACGAATTACAGGAAACGATCATTTTGCTCCCGGACACAACCTTTGTGTCGACCGGCCGCATCGAGGCAGCGTCAGATGAGCACGCCCGCATCATCGGGGCCATCCGGGCACGCGACGCGGACGCGGCACAAAACGCTGGCATCGATCATATTGCCCGAGCGCTAACGGTTCGGTTGCAGATTGCAAAGGATAACCGACCCGCAGCCACTGACGATGCTTAAAGGCACTGATCCGGCTAAGGCTCCAGACGGCGACGCGGGTTGGTCCATGCAATCAGGCTCCCGACGCCAGCGAGTGCTGCGATTGCGAGGAACACTTTTGCCAGATAGGGCTCGATGATAGGGGCTGCACCGGCGGCGCCTGACTGTCTTGCGGCCTCATCAAATGCCTGATGCAGCACGAGGGTTGGTTCGCCAATTCCGGCCAGTGAGATGCTCGCGATCAGTAACAGGCCGATAATAGATGCTCCGATTGCCGCCCCGACAGATCGTGCCAACTGGATAGCGCCAGCAACGGCGCCAAGCTCATTTGGCTCGGCTTCAAGAAGAGAAATGGTGTGCGCCGAACCCATCACGGTACCCAGCCACAGCGAGTTCCATCCCAACATTGCAAGTATGATCAGGTTGGTCCAGGACGGTGCGAAGACGGCGAAAAGCGACATGTTGAGGAAAACGATCATCAACCCCAGTGCTGGTACCGGCCCGAGCCAACCGCTGCGGGAGATAAAAAGCCCCGCAAGGGTCGAGCCAATCCCGATGCCGATGGTCATGGGCAGCATGGCCAGACCGACTGATGCAGGTGACATGCCCCTTAGAACGCTCAGATAGAGCGGGATGAAGGTCAGGAGCGACACAAAGGTCGCGCCGTGACACAGGGTCGTCAAACAGATTCGCCAGATGGCCGGCTTAACGAGGCTCGCCATGGGCAGAATGGGGGCCGGCACCCGTCGTTGGCGGCGGATGAGCAGGATGATCATGATGACGCCCAGGATAAGCGCTCCGATCGCTGAGGGCATCGCGAATGCCTGCGCGTCTGCGACAAGGGAAAACGCGGTGAGCAGCGTCACGATGGCGAGCGAGAGGTAGACCATGCCGATCCAATCGAACCGCCCATGGTTTTGTCTTTTTGAGGTGTCTTGGAGCCGCCAACCAATCAGCACCCCCAAAAGCTGGAAGGGGATGAGTACAAAAAAGACCCAAGACCAGCCAAACGCCTGAACCAGAAGGCCGCCAAGACCGGGGCCGGTGGTGGCCGCAACCATTCCCAGCCCGGCAACAAAGCCCTGGTACTGGGCGCGCTGTCTTGCCGGGACGGCCTGTCCGAGCAGGGCCTGGGACAGCGTCATCATGCCTCCACCGGCCAATCCCTGGAAAACGCGACCCAGAATGAGGATTTCAAAGCTGTGCGCAAAGCCGGCGATGGTGGCGCCAGTCATCGAAAGGCCAAGGGACCATAGCAAGAGCGCCTTGCGTCCCATCCGGTCGCCCAGGGCCCCAGCGATGGGTGCGGCAATGGCGGCACAGACGAGATAGGCTGACACGACGAGGGCGATCTGGTCGACAGCGCCAAAGTGGGCTGCGATATTGGGCAGGGCCGTGGCGACGATCGACTGGTCGATCATTGCCAGCAAGACCGGCAACGCGATCGTTGGAAAAATCTTGAAAAAGGCCGCGCGGCCAGCTGTGGCGTCGGACGGAACGTTCACAACGCTCTCACTTGAGTGCAAATCCCAGTCGGTTGAGAATGCTGCGCAGTTGATCACGACCAGACAACCGTTCGGGGCCGGCCACCCGCTTGGCAGAGTGCAGGGACCAGGGATCTCGGTCCATTTTTTGGCTGGTGTAAAATGCGTCCATCAGCGTGTCATAGGCCTTGATTGCGGCGCCCGCGGCATGACGGTTATAGGTCTCTTTAAAGAGCACTGAGGATTGGGGGAGGCGGGGCTTGACCGTCGCGGGCCTGGCGGGATCCGGATAGCCCACGCACATGCCAAATACGGCAAAAACGCCCGATGGGAGCTTGAGCGCCTCAGCCACCTCGACGGGTCGGTTGCGCATGCCACCGATATAGACGATGCCCAGGCCCAGGGACTCGGCGGCTATGGCCGCGTTCTGGGCTGCGAGCGCAGCATCAATGCATCCCACCGTATAGAGTTCGAGATAGTCGAGCCCTTTTGCCTCGATACCGCGCGATGCGGCTGCATCGCGCAGGCGCGAGAGGTCCGCCAGCCACACCAGATGAAGCGGAGCCTCGCGTATGTGCGCTTGATCGTTGGCGTAGGAGGCGAGGGTGGCTTTGCGTTGCGGATCGCTTACCGCGACCACACTCCAGGTTTGCAGGTTCGACGATGATGAACTTGATTGTGCCGCTGCGATCATGGTCTGGAGCGCATGAGCGGGCAGCGGGTCGGGGGTATAGGCGCGCACGGAACGGTGCGCGAGGAGCGCTTCAACGATCGGGTTTTCAACGATTTCTGAAGGTGCATCTTCGCCATACCGGGCGGTGAGAGCGTCCTGTAAGTCGGTCAAAGCCATCCGCAAAGGTCTCGTTTTATGTTTGAGTATCGGCAATCTGGCGATCCTGCGTCATCTCGACCCGAGCGCGGCGCCTCGCCCACAATGTCCAGACGCCATAGATGACGATGATGGCAATGAAGGCATAGCTCATCGGTCTTAAGACAATGGGCGCGAAATCGCCCCGGGAGAGCAGCAAGGCGCGCCGCAGGTTTTCTTCAACCATGGGGCCGAGAATAAAGCCCATGAGCAGGGGGGCGGGTTGGAACCCCAGCCGTCGCATTTGGTAGCCGATCAACCCGAAGGCTGCGACGCCGAGGACGTCAAAGCTGTTGTACCCGATCGAGTAGGCGCCCACGCAGATCAGCCCCACGATCAGGGGATAGAGATAGCGATAGGGTACGTTGAGCAAGCGCACCCAGATCCCCACGAGCGGGATATTGAGGACGAGCAGCAGGATGTTGCCGATCCAAAAGCTTGCGATCAGCCCCCAGAAAAGGTCCGGGTTGCGTTCAACAATCGAGGGCCCAGGCGTGATCCCGTGGATCATCAGGGCGCCCAGGATGATGGCCATTGCCGGGGTGCCGGGTATGCCCAGGGTGAGGGTGGGGATAAAGGCGGTTTGCACGGCCGAATTGTTCGAAGCTTCGGGTGAGGCGATCCCCTCAATGGCTCCGGTGCCGAACGTTTCGGGATGTTTTGAGATGCGCTTTTCGATGGCGTAGCTCACAAAGGCCGCGATCGAGGGGCCGGTTGCCGGGAGCGGCCCAAATATGCCGCCAATGCCAGCGCCACGCGCCATTGGGAACAATGATCGGCGCGCTTCAGACCGGCTTGGCAGCATCGAGCGCAGCGAAACCTTTTGCTTATAGGCTTTGGTTTGTGTCCGGACCGAGGTGATGATCTCGGCAATGCCGAACAGCCCCATAGCCAGAACAACCACGCTGATGCCGTCGTAAAGGTCTGCGAGACCGAAGGTGAAGCGCGGCATGCCGCTGTTCACATCGAGCCCGACGCAGCCCAACAACAGGCCAAGGATGGCCATTGAAACGCCCTTGACTGCAGATCCAGGGGCAACGGTTGCGGCAGCCAGAAGACCAAATAGCATAAGGATCAGATAGTCGGCGGGCCGCATCATCAAGGCAATGTCGACAACGACGGGGGAGAGAAAGGTCAGCATCAAAATGCCGAACGTTCCACCAACGAATGAGGCGATCGTGGTGGTCATGAGTGCCACCCCGGCCTTGCCTTTTTGGGCCATGGGGTAGCCATCGAGGCAGGTTACGGCATTGGACGGCGTTCCGGGCAGGTTGAGCAGGATCGAGGCCGTCGAGCCCCCATATTCGGCTCCGTAATAGACCCCGGCCAGCATAATGATCGCCGTGGTGGGATCGAGATAATAGGTGATGGGGAGCAGCATTGCGATTGCTGCCAGGGAACCCACGCCCGGTAGCACGCCGATCATCGTGCCCAGAAAGACACCGACGAAGCAATAGATCAGGTTCTCGACAGAAAGGGCGGTTTGAAACCCGAAGGCGAGGTCAGCGAGCAGTTCCACTAGAGGGGACTCCTGAAAGCCGGAATGGGAAGCGAGAGCCCATAGACAAAGATCAACGTACACAGCGCTCCCGCGCACAATCCCAATACGATGACACCAGGCCAGGAAAAGTCCTTGTTTCCAGTCGCGGCCGTTATCACGGCAAGGGCGGTTGTCGGGAAAAGACCAATATGGCGAATAGCAAGCGCAAAAAGCACCACTCCGCCAACAACGGCAAGAAACGGTCGTAGGTCTCCAAGACTGCTGGGTTCAGCGTCCGCGTCGGGTTGTAAGAGAATAACGAATGCAAGTCCGGCCAACGCCACCGAGAGCACAATGGGGAAAAAGCCCGGCCCCATGGCATTGATGGTGCCGATATCCAGTCGCCCGACCGTCAGTCCGCCAAAGACTAGGGCAACGGCCAGAAGGGAGATGAAACTTTCAATACGCTTGCGCGAAAAAGACCAGTTTTTCACGGCCGTCTCCAGAACCCGATGATAAAGGGCCATCGCGCTGGCAACAGGCGCGATGGCTGACAATGAACCTAAAGGCCGGCCGCATCGATGATGCGGCTCCACTTGGTCGCCTCATTGTCGATGAATTGGGAGAACTCTGTTGGATTGGTGACGGTGGTATCTCCGTCCAGCACCTCGTAGCGCTCCTGAACTTCGGGATCGGTCATGACTTCGGCCAAGGCGGCCTGGAAGGTCTCGATGTGTTCGTCAGGCGTTCCGTCAGGAGCAACGATGCCCCACCAGACGAGGGCTTCGTACCCATCGCCAGCTTCTTCCGAGATTGCCGGAAGGTCCGGATAGCTCTCGATGCGGTCGGCACTTGAGACGGCCAGAAGCCTTACGCGGCCCGATTCCACGTGCGGGACCGACTGGGAAAGCCCGGTAAAGAACATATCGATGGTGCCCGCAGCGAGATCGGCGATGGCTGGACCGGCACCATTATAGGGAACGTGCTGCATCTCGATGCCGGTTTGGTCGAGAAAGAGCAAGCTGGCCAGGTGCGATGTGGACCCTTGCCCCGAGGAGCCGTAGTTGAGCGTGCCGGGGTTCTCTTGCGCGTAGCTGATCAGTTCGGAAACCGTTTCCGCTTCCAGATCGTCGCGCACCGCAAGACCCATCGGGTAGGTGACGAAAAGCCCCACGGGTTTGAAATCTTCTGCCGCGTCGTAGGGTGTTTCATTCATGTAGCGGTTGGTGACGAAATTGGGATTGACCACGAGATAGGTGTATCCATCGGCCTCGGCGCTGGCGACATATTCAGTCCCAACGATCGTGCTGCCACCGGGGCGGTTTTCCACAACGATCGGCTGACCCAATGCTTCGGACATTTTATCGGACCAGGCTCGGGTGACAAAGTCACCGCCGCCACCGGCGGCGAAGGGGACGACGACATGGATTGGCTGGCTGGGATAATCCTGGGCCAGCGCACCGCCGGCCGATGAACCCACCACCAGCGCAAGGGCTGAGACAGCATATTTGAAATTGATCATGGAATTCTCCTCCTGTTCCTCCCGTTTTTGCGCAATCCGTGCTTTTGCCCATCGGGTTCAAGCAAAGCAAGCGCATTCAGGGACCATTGCATGCTTTGCATACATTTGTGTACAATAAAAATGCTACAGGAGATTTGTCAACACTAAGGGAGTTTGGCTTTGGAGATGATTGAGCCGCTTAAGGTGATCGAGGCCTATGGGGACGTGCGGCTGACCTTGCCGGATATGCTCAAGGCGCGAGTAGACCGTCACGCAGACAAGATCCTGTTGCGATTTGGCACCCGGGAATGGAGCTACGCCGAGTTTGATCGCCAGACCGACGCTTTGGCAGCCGCCTTTGCAGCACGCGGGGTTGCCCGCGGGGACAGGGTCGCCGTAGTGGGACGCAACCATCCTGCTCATATGTTGACGCTGTTTGCGCTCGCCAAACTCGGTGGCCTCATGGTTCCGATCAATCCAGAGTTCGGGGTTTCCGAGCTGGCTTATATTCTTGGTCATGCTCAGGTGACGGGTGTAATTTTACCCGACACGCTCGAGGCCCGTGTCGGGTCTGCCTGCAAAGAGGCTGGCATCGAGCCGTTCTTTTTGTTCACCGGAAGCAGCGAACCCGGTCTGAGTTTTGAGGAAGCGCTCGAGAACCACGAGGATTATACACCCCCAGGGCCGGTCTCTTCACAAGATCCATGCTTGATCATTTACACCTCGGGGACCACCGGCCGTCCCAAGGGGGTGGTCCATTCGCACGAAAACTTCCTGCGGTGCGGGCAGATCAACATAGCGCGCCTGAGATTGCAGCCTGACGATGTGGTCATGATTGTCCTGCCATTTTTCCACGTGAACGCGTTGTTTTATTCCGCTGCGGGCGCTTTTTGTGCGGGCGCCACGATTTTCGCTGTCGAGCGGTTTTCGGCATCATCTTTCTGGCGACAAGCCGCAGATGCGGGCGCAACGACAGTCAACATCATCGAGGCTATCGGCAACATCCTTCTTGCCCGGGATCGCAGCGAGTTTCGGCCCGATAATGTGATCAGAGCGATCTATGGCGTTCGACCCCGCTATGAAAGCGCGTTTCGCGAGGCTTTCAACATTCCCCAGATCGTGTCGGGTTACGGGCTTACCGAAATTCCTGGCGTGACGTGCGGCAGTCTCGACGCGCCCAACAAAGAGCATTCGATGGGCAGGGTGCTGGAGCATCCGGACCCCGAAATGGAGTGGGCGCGGTGTCGCATTATCGATGATGAGGGCAGGGACGTCGCCGAGGGGCAAGAGGGTGAACTGCTGATCAAGTCTCCCGCCATGATGCTGCACTATTTCAGGGATCCTGAGGCCACACGCAAGGCGGTGACAGATGGGTGGTTTGCAACCGGTGATATCGTGCGCCGGGACGCTGATGGCGAATATTTCTTCGTCTCACGCAAGAAGGACATCATAAGGCGGCGCGGCGAGAACATTTCCGGTGCCGAGCTCGACATTGTCATTGGCGCCCACCCGGACGTGCTTGAAGCGGCCGCAATTGCCGTACCATCGGAATTGGGAGAGGACGATATCTTGGTGGTGGTGGTCCCCCATGAGGGCAAACAGTTGAGTGCAACAGACATTGCCCAATGGTGCGCCGATCGGCTCGCGCCCATGAAGATTCCGCGCTTTGTCGCCTTTGCAACAAAGCTGCCGCACACGGCCACCCACAAGATCGCCAAGGCTGTGCTGCGCGCTGACCCCGACCTGCGCGCCCGTGCGCAGGAAATCGATATAACAACGCTCAAGAGGGCATCGGCATGACGAAACAAAAGACCCTTCGCTCCAATATAGCGCGCAGTACGCCCAGCTCGGTTACGATCAAGGGCTACGATCTGTGCTCGGACTTGCTGGGTGTCGCATCCTTGGGCGACATGGCGTATCTGGGCATGATGGATCGACTGCCCGACGCCCGTGAGTCGATCATGGTCAACGCCATGATGGTGGCACTGGTCGAGCACGGAATTACGCCGAGCGCGATTGCGACGAGGATGACCTACGCCGGAGCACCTGAAGCCATGCAGGCAGCGATTGGCGCCGGGCTTTCAGGGTTGGGCAGCAACTATGTCGGCAGCATGGAAAACGCTGCTCGCCTGCTTCAGGAGCACCTCAATCGGGAGACCAATCCACAAGCGACCGCGGAACGCATCGTGTCGGCCTGCCGCAGTGACAACAGGCAGGTTCCTGGAATTGGCCACAGCTTGCACAAGCCGGTCGACCCACGAGCCGTACGGTTGATCGAGATTGCACGCGATCAGGGCTTTGTGGGTCGATATGTCGAAACGATGGAAGAGGTAGCTCATCACGCAGGCAGAGTTCTCGGCAAGTCCCTGCCCATGAATGCAACGGGCGCCATTGCCGCCATCGCTTCGGAAATGGGGGTGCCCTGGAAATTGGTTCGCGGACTGGGCGTGGCCGCAAGAGCTGTTGGTCTCTTGGCCCACATCAAGGAAGAGATCGAAAACCCGATCGCCCTGACGATCAAGAAGCGTGTTCAGACAGAAGCTGAGGGTGGCGAGTTCGAATAGCGCATCGCATGTGGGGCTGACAGAGTGTCGTTTGTCTCAGCCGTACCTACCTAGTGAATGCGGCAGTCCGGGGTCTCCGGACTGCCAGCTTGAAACGCAATAGACCCGTTAAAAGCGCACCCGGAGACCTACGGACGCGCCATAGGCTTTGTAGGTATCAGAGCCAATGCCATCGTAGAAAACGGAACCCTCAAAGTTGGCGCCATCAACCAGTTGGAGATCAAATCCACTTTCCAGCTTTGCACGCAGCCCAGTCTCACCCAGCCCACTCGCTCCAGAGATGGATGTTGCGGTATTTTCCTGAGCAAAGGTCCATATCTGTTGATTGCCGTTGAGAACTGATGGAGTGGATGCCCCCTCCCGACGGCATCGCAATGTGCCAAAGTGATGTTTGCAACGTCACTTGAAGGAGAGAG
>NZ_JBLXCL010000021.1:0-14022 GCF_048264985.1 Pelagibacterium sp. | reverse complement strand
GCTGATAGGTCATCTCGAGACGCTTGGGCGACTGGCTCAAGAATGAATTGTGCCTGCCCTCCCGAGCGCTGTGGAGGCATCACCAATCTGCGTGCGACGGAGTTTGCTATTAGGGAGCCGAAATCGCGTTCGACCAGATGAATGCATGCATCGATACCCGCAGCGCTGCCCGCAGAAGTAATCACCTGGCCGCTATCGACATAAAGCACCGCAGGGTCGACTACGATATCGGGGAACCTTAGCGCAAGCTCATCTGTGTAGCGCCAATGGGTGGTGGCGCGCTTGCCATCCAGCAGACCGGTGGCGGCTATCACAAAAGCACCAGAGCAGATCGATAAGAGGCGGGCTCCGCGAGCATGTGCGGCGCGCAATGCTTGTATTAGCTCTTCGGGTGGCGACGTCTCTCGATTACGCCATCCAGGAACGACGATAGTACGCGCTTCGGCGAGAGCTTCTGGGCCGGCGTCGGCAGTGATCTGACAGCCTCCAAGAGCACGCATCGGCCCCCTGTCGACAGCCACAACAATGTGTCGGTACCAAGGAAAATCGAACTCAGGTCGCGGCAAACCAAAAATCTCTACCGCAATACCAAATTCAAATGTGCACAAATCGTCATAGGCGAGAACGGCAACCAAGCCTGGATCGCTAATCATTTGGCGGAAATTTACCAGTTGATGTCGACTCGGATACTGTAGCGCTGGAATCCCGTTGAATACAGTGGAGCCTTACCAAGTTCACCGAGAATCAATCATGCCCAGCCTTGTTAGCGAAATACCTGCAGCCTCGCCTGCGATAGCACTCTCTCACTTTAGCCGCCGGTTGACCTTTGAAACCGACTGTTCCGATGTTTACCAAAGCCAACTAGCTGGTGAGGTCGATTACGTTCTTGTCGACGTCCGCAGCAGTGATGCGTTTGCTTCGAGCCACGTTCCCGGTGCCATCAATATTCCCTCCCGACAGATAACAGCCGAGCGCATGGCCGATTTCCCAGCACAAACGCTATTTGTTGTGTATTGCGCAGGGCCACACTGCAACGGCACGCATCGCGCTGCCAAGCGCCTTGCAAGTCTGGGGTATCCAGTCAAAGAAATGCTTGGCGGCGTTACCGGCTGGCTCGACGAAGGACTACCATTAAACGGCGCTCAGCCGCTCCCGAACAGCCAAGGCACTGTGTCTTGCCAATGTTGAACCAGCTATACGAGCTACGACTGTTCAGGCCAGCTGGCGTATCGAAGCAACTCCAGAGGTTGTGCGTTGATCGCGACTTTCTTGCGGTTGAATGGATGTGATCTATCGATGCGCTGACTGCACGCCTCAAGCCGCAACTACGCAGAACAGCTCGGTGCTCGACATCCACACATGGTGTAAGGCCGAATTGAGCTCAGGCCAAGGATGTGCGCAGGATTCAGACACGGCACTGGAGACGGGCACCACGTCCAAATTCTACTCTATAAGATGCTTTATATCACCAGATCGGAGACCGCGCCGTGGGGGATGATGTTTTCTATCCTGACGATACGCTCAAGGCGGCACATGATGAATTCGGACGCTGGCTCCTTACTCATAAGGATGGTACTCCCTACTCGCAGGCAAGGCCTGCATCATAGTTACTACGAGCAACAGTGAGATACCACAGCTCTTTAATTAAGAATAACATTTAGCAGCGTCAGCTAACTCACTTGCAATAGTGCCGAGTCGCTTGACTCCACTAAGAAAATGCTCATCGACAGGTTGGCAGCAAGAGAGCCGCAAACAACGGGCAAATCGGCTTCCGTTTGAATACATTTGCCCGGGTACGATCAGGATCTTTTCCTTTAGCGCTTTGTGAAACAACTCATGACTATCCACCGTTTCGGGAAGTTCTACCCAAAGCAAGAAGCCGCCGGTAGGCCTCGTGGCATGCGTACCTTTAGGAAAATATCTGGCAACCGCACCGCGTACTGCTTCGGTCTGAAGTGCGTAACGACGACGTAAACTCCTTAGATGCACATCGTAATCGCCAGACGCAAGAAACAGACCTACCGCCTCAGAGAGAAGCGTCGACTCGGCGACGCTAGACGCGAATTTTATTCGTCTCAAAGCGTTATGAAATCGCCCAGCCTCAAGCCAGCCAATTCGGTAATCAGGCGCAAGCGTCTTTGTATAGCTCGAGCAAACGATCACCCAGCCGCCATGATCAAACGCTTTGACCGTAGGCTGAAGAGGCTCTGAATATTGCAGTTCCGCATAGATGATGTCCTCAATCAGCGGTATCTGGTACGAGTTAACCATTTGAGCTAGGCGCCGCTTGGCGCATACAGACATGCTGAATCCAAGAGGATTATGGACAGTTGGCATCGCAACAATCGCAGCTAATCTATTTTGAACGAGCAGAGATTCAAGTGCGTCGAGTGAAATTCCACCTTCAGGATGAGTGGGAATTTCTAATATGTTCAATCCAAGCCCTTGCATCAGCGGGTAGAGATTGAAAAAGGTCGGTGATTCAACCCCTACCGTATCCCCTGGGCGGGTGACCGCTCTCAACGAAAGCTGTAACGCCTCCATCGCGCCGTGAGTAATTATTACGTTATCCGCAGACAACTCCATACCTAACCGTAAGCCACGTCGAGCAATCTCCTCACGAAGCAAAGACGATCCGGGCGGAAGAGCATAGCGGTCAGTGTGATAGGGTCTTCTCCGCAATAGGCGGCAGGTCAACCGGCTGAGCTTAGCCCCTGGATAAAGTGCCTCGCCGGACGGACAAGCAAGAGCCGTATCTACCACCCCCTCTTGCCCTTGGTGTCGAAGCATCAAGCTGACCAAATCATCGGCGGATTCTGCCTTCTGGAAATCGACTGGCTTCTCCTGCAGCGACCGTTGTAGCGATGGAAGACGGCTCCTCACGAAATAGCCTGACTTGTGGCGAGCTTCTACCAGCCCCATAGCCTCCAGAAGCCTATACGCCGCCGTCACCGTATTGAGCGCGGTTCCGTGCTGTACGGAACACGTCCGAACCGATGGGAGACGCGACCCTGGCGGCAGGAGTCCTTGGTCAATGGCTTCTGCAAACTTGCCGGCCAGAGCACGATACAACACTTTTTCATTTTTCATTTTATGGCGGCGGATCCAGAGCATTCAGAGCGTACTGTGGCACAGATTAGGATCTGTAACCATTCAAACGGCTAGATACTGAGTCTGTTCCCATCCAATCGCGCTTCCTAGTATTCAGGGAAATCCATATGCGAACCACAACAGCATGGTCGAAGCGATTGCACTAGCCGGATATATGGCAGTGATGGCTGTCACGCCAGGCCCGAACAACATTTTATTGGCAGCGTCGGGATTAGCGTTTGGTTTCAGAAGGACGGTGCCCCTTTTGCTGGGGCTAGCGGCAGGGTGCGCTGTGCAATTGTTGATATGCGGAACAATGTTCAGTTGGGCGTCAGCTTGGCTTTTAGATGCGCGCCCAACCTTGGCGGTCGTAGGTTGCAGCTATCTATTTTGGTTGGCGTATCGCCTTACGCGCGCAGGAGCTCCAGGGCAGAGAGAAGCAGCCATACCGGTTAGCGCTGTAACAGCCATACTTGTCCAGTGGGTTAATCCTAAGGGCTGGGTAATGGTGTTGAACGCATGTGTCTTATTTATTCCCAAAGAAGGCGGCCTAACATATGTTGCGTTTATGGTGGTTCTTAGCCCATTAATACAGTTGCCTTGTACTGCTCTTTGGGCCTGGGGCGGAGATAGATTGCGTATCTGGCTTAAGAACGATCAATCACTGCGTGTATTCAATATGTTAATGGCTGCGATGTTAGCTGCAATATCAGGATGGATGCTGGTTGATGAGCTCTTAGCGCCGTGAACCAAACAAATAGTATAAAAGAGATAAGAAAGCCAACTAAGGAACAGGCATGAAAGCAGCAGTGACTCAGGCAAAACCAGCGGGCGCCGTCAGCGTGCTTATAGGGCTTTGCCTCATGCAGTTTTTAAGTTGGGGTGTTTTGTATTACACACTTCCTATAGCAGCGAGTCGAATTGCGGCCGAAAAGGGCTGGCCACTGACTACGTTAGTTATCATTTTTACAGGATGTCTCTTGGTCGCAGCGATTGGAGGGCCTTTAGTAGGCAAACTTCTAGACGCCTTTGGCCCCAGAGCAGTAATGAGTTGCGGAGCCCTTTTAGGTACAGCGGGCGTACTCCTTTCTTCTCGCGCTGAAATACTAGTTCTATTTGCAGCTGGCTGGTGTCTAGTCGGAATCGCTCAAGCTTGCACACTCTATGCATCCGCGTTTGCAGCAGCAGGACAGTGGCTAACTGGCAGCGCTTGGCCACTGACTTTCATCACCTTGGCTGGTGGTTTATCTTCTCCGATATTCGCACCTATCACTGCGTACTTGATAGACACCTATGGATGGAGCACAGCATCAACCGCCATCTCGTTGTTGTACGGGCTCGTCGCAATCCCTGCGTCAGCTCTCCTCCTTAAGCGCAAATGGGAAACTCCTAGCAGAAAGGGTAATGCCCAAAAGAGCTATATCGCGCAAATTGTTAGTTTGCCATCCTTCAAATTAAATCGCGTAGCGTTTGCTATCGCTGCAGCCGGCTTGTACGGCATTACACTCAACCTAATACCACTGCTTCAAGAGATAGGTTTCGATTATAAAATCGCAGCAGCGATCTTTGGCGCCGTCGGGGCGGGCCAACTAATCGGACGGCTGGCCTTTATTCCGTTCGAATCAATAGGCACAACAAAACAACGAGTGTTGTGGCAATTAGGATTAACCAGCGCTGCGCTTTTTCTAGTTGCGATTATCAGCGGGCCGACGTACGCCGTTGTTATTGTAGCTCTCTTTGCCGGCGCTATGCGGGGCGCACAAACACTATCTATTGCGAAGTTAGTTTCTGATCTTTGGGGGCGAGACGGATATGCGACCGTTTACTCACGATTCTATTATCCGGTTGCCTTGGTAACTGCAGTTAGCCCTGCTGCGGCGCAACTTCTGGCGAACACATTAGGATCATACAGATCTGCAACCCTTTCCCTTGCAGCACTCACACTTCTTGCACTTTTATTTGCGAACCAAACATCGCATTCATAGGAGCTAATCATGACGGAAAACATAAGCGATAAGCGCGCAGTAGTTATCGTAACCGGCGGAACTCGAGGCATCGGAAAATGCATCGTCAAGCGATTGCATGACGATGGTTACGCAATTCTTTTCACGCATTCAAACTCAGACGCATCTGCTATAGAACTGGCAAATGCGCTTCATCGCCCTGACCATCCATGCGTCGGTATGAAGGCAAACGCCACCACCTTGGGGATTGAAAAGTCAATTTTTGACAAAGCAGAGACACTCGGGGATGTAGTAGGTGTCGTTAACAACGCAGGAATCACTGGAACAATTTCTAAACTAGCCGCCTTAGAAGACGAATCATTATCGAAAATCGTAGCAGTAAACCTAGTAGCACCGATTCGGTTGTGTCGGGAGGCTGCACGCCGATGGAACGACCGCTCCAGCAGGTCGTCAATCATTAATATATCGTCGGTTGCCGCCAGAACAGGCTCCCCTAATGAATACGTGGTCTATGCCGCAACCAAGGCAGCAATAGAGACTCTAAGTATAGGTCTGGCGAAGGAACTAGCACCGAGAAATATTCATGTCAACGCTGTATCGCCGGGCACTGTAGATACAGATATTCACACCCTGGCAGGCGAACCTGGCCGTGCGCAGCGAGTTGCAAAAAATATACCGATGGGCAGACCTGGGCGGCCTGAGGAAATTGCGGATGCGGTTGCTTGGCTGATATCCGATCAGGCAACTTACGTGACCGGAACCGTTATCAACGTTGCAGGCGGACTGTGAGGGTGGAATTTTCTACTTTGCTTATTTTTGTACGCCCCTAAAATAGATTGACATGCACGACTCACCTTACTTGTGTCGTACCGCCGTCCCGCAGCAACGCTGGGCTACATTACTGCATCATGAGATTCTGGTGGTTAGTGAATTACGACGGCTCCAAATGCACAGAAAAACGCACTAAAGAGCCCTTATTGGCAATCCACAATGGAATATCTTTAGCAACATAACGTCTGATTGCGCCGTAAACCGACCACCTTGCCAGACCTGAAGTTCGTTACCCATCTTTCAAACCGGAAAGATTTCGGCATTAATTTAGTATTAGCTGGCTTACACCATCTGCATGAATTGTGAGCTATCTATTGGAATGGGTCGCCATGTCTATCAAAGAAGATAAAAAACGTAATCGTTGGGTAATAGTGCTCGCAGCGGGTGCAATTATGGGTGCGTCGCTCGGTATACGACATGTTCAGGGGCTTTTTTTGCAACCAGTGAGTCTTACCGAGGGATGGACTCGTGAATCTTTCGCGTTTGCTTTAGCTCTTCAGAACATTATTTGGGGGTTAGCTCAGCCCTTAGCGGGAATGCTAGCGGATCGCTTCGGCTCCCTTCGTGTAATACTCCTAGGGTCAATAATCTACGCTATTGGTCTTCTACTAATGGCTGCGTCTACCACGTCGAATATGATGATCCTAACCAACGGCATACTGGTAGGCATAGCATTATCTGGAACTGCATTCGGCGCTGTATACGGCGCACTAAGCAGAATATTTGACGGGGAGCATCGAGCTTGGGCGTTAGCAGTAGCAGGTGCGCTGGGTGGTTTGGGACAGTTTTTGATGGTTCCAGCTACGCAAGGCCTTATACAGTTAAGCGACTGGAGAGACACTGCGATGGTGCTGGGAATTCTAATGTTTGCCCTTGCACCGCTTAGCATGCTTCTACGTGACACACCAGCAAAATGCGGTAATGCAATTGACAGTTTGAACAAAGCTCCTTTCCTCATTGCTATAAAGAAGGCCTTCGCTCATTCTGGATTTTGGTTGCTCACGTTTGGCTTCGCAGCATGTGGCTTCCAACTTGCTTTTATTGCGACCCACATACCAGCTTACTTACTTGAACAGGGTCTAACCGTACGGCAGGCCGGTGCGACACTCGCAATAATTGCACTAACCAATATCTTTGGTATCTATTTTTTTGCTCGAGCTGGGGGAATTTGGCCAGCCAAAAGTGTTCTCAGCTGGCTGTACTTTCTTCGTGCTATCGCAATGTTGCTATTTATAACCACTCCTGTCACTCCTTGGACGGCATACGCTTTCTCTGCAGCCATGGGATTTTTATGGCTAGGAACTGTACCGCTTACAAACGGTGTTCTCGCTCAGATATTTGGTGTAAGTCATATAGCTACGCTGTTTGGTTTCGCATTTTTAGGTCACCAATTGGGTGGGTTCTTCGGCGTCTGGCTTGGAGGCCTGTTCTATGACACCTACGGTTCGTACGATGTGCTTTGGCTAGCATCAATTATAATTGGATTATTCGCAGCATGCATGCATTGGCCCATTAATGACCGTCCAATAGCAAAGCACCCAGCGACGGGTAGTCACTCATGAGGCATTACTCGCGAAAATCGTACTTTGCCGTCTTATTGGGCATATTGGGTTTGTATGTTCTTTCTCAGGCATTTCAAGAGTGGCTAAATCCAAGAGTTATATTTGGCCTCATGGATGCCGCTGTTATTTGTTAGAGCTCACAATCATCACATCGCCAGCCCCTACCAATTCCACATTCATCGCTCTCTTGAGGAACTAATTCAGTAATAGTCATTTAACCCAAACACGATCTTGTAGCTATTCAGGTCAGCATATAAAAAGATAACTTCAGCAATAGCCCCATAGTGCATTCCAATGATGCTGGAAAAAATCGATTTTATGAGAAAGATCGTGTTTATTCTATTATTGTTTTTCACTCACAGAGTTTGCGCCTAAATGTATCAATAGGCTTTGCATTGCAGGGGATAGGCTAGCCCAGTCCTGAAAGCAAACACATAAATCCCGACGCGCCCACGCCTCTTCCATTCGTAGTATCTGGTATACATAACGACGTCGATATCGCTTCGCTATCACCAAAGGAATGATGGCTACCCCGATACCATGTGTGACCATTTCACACAGCCCTTCGAACGTTTTCATCCTAACCCGCATGGCTAAGCTGCGACCGGCGGCGAGCGCATGACCGTCTATATGATCCTGCAAGGCGCTTCCTCTAGCCAGGCCCACAAAAGGCTGATCAAGAACATCGCTGAGGCGTACAGATGTGCGATGCGAAAGGTAGTGAGTCGAAGGCACGATCAGGGCGAGATGGTCTCGGGCAACAGCGCGCATATGTAAACCCGCCGAATCGACCGCGCTGGAGACTAACCCGGCTTCTACTAGCCCTGCAGCGACGGCTCGAACAATTTCCTCGCTTGTCCGCTCCATCAGTTCGACATACAAACCCGGCCGATCGGCAAGCCACCCTGCAAGCCTTTTCGGTAAAAATTCGGTTAGTGACGCTGTGTTGGTGAACAAGCGAAGAGTGCCGTTAGCTCCAACAGCGAAACTCCGCAACTCCCCCTTTAGTAACGCTTGCTGATGCAGAATTTCACGCGCACGGTGGGCAAAGGCCTCTCCGGCCTCCGTAGCGACAACGCCACGAGGATGGCGTTTAAGCAAGGTAACGCCGGCAACTGCTTCGATATTGCGTAAGCGCTCACTCGCTGACGCAAGAGCAAGGTTTGCCTGCGCGGCTCCATGAGTAATGCTGCCGGCATCCGTCACACACAAAAACAGGTTTAGATCCGTAAGATCAAATCGCATGTCATCAATCCCTTGTCTAGCCTTCGGGTAAACCGAAGGCTCTGCCGGTAAAACCGCATTGTCTTTCGTCTGTGTAAAGACTCCAATAAGGGCATGAACGATCCCTTATTTTACTTCACCGCGATAACACTCACCTTCCTGGCCGCCGGGCTCGTCAAAGGTGTAACTGGCATGGGCTTACCCACAGTGGCGATGGGTTTATTAGGTACCGTCATGCCTCCGGTTTCAGCCGCTGCGCTGCTTGTCATTCCTTCATTCATAACGAACATTTGGCAACTGTTTTCGGGAGCATCCACGCTAGCCCTGCTGCGCCGCTTGTGGACAATGATGCTAGGTATCGTCCTTGGCTCTATTGCTGGCGTACCTATGCTGGTCAGTGTCGATCCGGAGTGGTCTGGACTTGCTTTAGGGGTAGCACTAGTCGTCTATTCTGGTTACGCACTGGCTGGGCCGGGATTATCGATCTCGCAATCTACAGAGCCGTGGTTATCACCGGCAATAGGCCTAATTACTGGTGCAGTTGCAGGGGCGACAGGAGTTTTTGTTATGCCGGCAGTACCTTATTTGCAGGCGCTCAACCTAGAAAAAACCGAGCTTGTCCAAGCCTTGGGACTGTCATTCACAGTCTCTACCTTAGCGTTGGCTGCAGGTCTGCTGGCACAAGGCGCGTTTCGCTTGGATCAGATTGGTTTGTCAGGAGTTTCCATCGTTCCTGCGCTCATTGGAATGTGGTTGGGTCAAAAACTAAGAGCGCGTATTAGCCCAGCACGGTTCCGCCAGTTTTTCCTTGTAGCCCTTATGGGGCTTGGTCTTGAACTGGTGCTCCGGCCCATATTTTAGTTGACGTATTCAACAGACGGCTTGCCTCACAAGTTCTTCAAGCGGCGCCGAGCTCTTACGCCGCTATGTGCACTGACTAAGCAAGCGCCGAACAATCTAGTTAATCTAGCACGATTATAACCACCTTTCGACGCCGGGAAGGATTAAGGCCATTCTTTAATGCCTAACACGCCGCTGAGAGGCATGACGCTGTTGGAAGATCCGATGGGCCACACCTGTGAAGCTTCTCTTGAAGGTACTGATGTATTAGCTGCTCACCATTCATCAAGCCCTTCCACCTTGATGGATGACATAGGAACAGGCCGCAATCTGTAACCATCAGAATTACAACATTTTGAGTCTGTTTTATCCTTCTCCTCACCTTTTAGTATTCGAGAGGATGGCGTGCCGGCACCACTAGGGTTTAAAAGTCGCACCTCCACAACATTCCTTAAATTGGCTGCGGACTCGTCGAACCCCTGAAATTCCAGACAACAGGAGCAACTATGCGCGAACTTTCCGTATTGCAGTATCTGAAACGCCAGCTGGATGGCACATTGGCAGAAGGCGACACTACACATATGCGTTATCCCACTGCAATTTCGCAGCTGCTGGGATTTCGGATTGTTGAAATCGCTGAAGCATTTGCAATCATAGAACTCGACGCGAATGTTTCGCTTCATGGAAACCAGCAGGGCACTATCCACGGCGGTCTGCTGTGTGAGCTTGCAGACGCTACAATAGGCACAGCGCACTCCACAATCATGGCTAGTGGCGAAAGCTTCACCAGCATTGATTTGAAAGCAACTTTTTTACGTCCGGTTTGGAACTCACGTTTGCGTGCATGTGCTTGGGCAGACCACCGCGGTCGTACTATTTCCCATTATCGATGCGAAGTGCATCGTGAAGATGGAAAGCTTGTCGCGAGTTTTTCAAGTGCAATCATGAATTTACGTGGCGATAACGCACGGGGGCGTTAAACGCAAGCACAGAAGTCAATCTTCGAAGACTTGCGCAAAACACCCTGGTGGGAATCAGAAAAGACATCGAAGGAGAATTGTATGACCGGCCCAGTTGTGTCAATCATTAATGATGGTGTAGCCGAGTTAACCCTATCCCGACCAAAGTTTTTTAATGCTCTAAGCATAGAGCTAATTACTGAACTCGATAAGAAATTGGAAGCTTGCGATCGAGACCCTAACGTTCGCGCCGTACTTATCCGGGGTGATGGGCCCCATTTCGCTGCAGGAGCAGATATACAAGAGCTATCAGCAATTACTCCTGAACAAGCCGAGCATGAAGATTACGCGGGAAGCAGCCGTTATCTAAACATGACGGCGAAACCCACCATAGCCGCCGTACATGGCTATGCTCTTGGAGGAGGCTGCGAGCTAGTCGAGATGTGCGACATAGTCATTGCGGCAGATGACGCCTATTTCGGTCACCCAGAGGTTACCCTAGCAACCATGCCCGGAGCTGGAGGAACACAGCGGCTACCGAGGTTAGTCGGAATGAAAATGGCGATGGACTTGCTATTAAGTGCTAGGAGGCTCTCAGCCTCTGAGGCGCTTGCTGCAGGGCTTGTATCGCGCGTGGTATCCCGCGAGATTCTGCTGGATGAAGCCCGATCATTAGCTAAGAAGATTGCGGATATGCCAGCAAATGCTATCGCATCAGTTAAAGCGGCATGTGCATTAACCTCGGAAGTTTCCCTGCAGGACGGTCTTAAGCTTGAACGCCATCGCTTTTATAAGACGTTGGGGGAAGCTGAGTTTCTAGAGAGAACACGGTCGTTCTTAGCCCGCCGGACAGTTAGGTAAGCAGAATCTCCAGTACTCTTACTTTCGTGCGTAAGCCTATAGCTATCCACGAAGTAGCCTATCTGCTCAGATTTTAGTTACTCGTGACGCGACTTACAGACGGATCGTTTCGACGTACTTAGTCTGCTGGCATGACGGCAGACGAATACATGCGATGACGAGCTCCAAGCGTCGCTGAATCGAGGGCCCTGATGATACAGGATATGCGAATAGGCTAAGCGACGTGGCTTCTATCTGCTAGCGGACGATTGGCGACCCAACTCTCGCTTCACCGCTAGCGATATAGGGTGCATCTCCGCCTCTGATTATCGCAGCGGCGATCGCTAGATTTGCCGCAACAAAAGCCTGGGCAGAATGGATGGCGCCTCCGAGGTTCAACAACAACGTAACGTAATGGCATTGGAGAGCAGCGTCGCTCCGTAACCTGGCAGAATATCACACTGATGACTCCCTATACTCTCGTAGTCTCCGCCATGCCTGTTGGCAATCAAAAGCCAAGTCCCGTATTCTCCGCCTTACAATAGCGATACGCCACTATTAGATTGGTGATCGCCGCCACCTTCCGCCGCGCTCTGCCTGTGGTAGTGAAACTCACTCGGATTAAACTCGATGCTGCTATTTGATTTACTCAAGCAGTGGGAACCTGACTTCACCCCTGCTCAAGCGAAGGTTCACCTAGCGCGATACAACGGCAAGAAGCACCCTCTGGATGTGTTTTTGGAAGGCCGTTTCGACGAGTGGCAGTCATTGCAATCCCAGCGAAGTTTCGAAAAAGATTATGTCGTATCGCTGATCCAGGCGGGACGCCCTACCCGTTGGCTATTTGCTGGACTATTCCGTAGGAAAGGTCGTTCGCATCACACCGAGCCACGAAGCCACTATTTATACGAGTTGGAGCGTATCGAAGCGGCCGAAGAATGGGTCGGTCGCCTCTACCTGAAGAGCACGTACAAGCAACGCCACTCGTATCCACTGGGAAAGACCTTGGCGAAGGATCTTGTCATCTCCGAACTGTTGCCCAAGCGTCTTACCATCGGTGATTTTCCAGGTTTCAAGTCAGTCAATCTGACGAAGGAGCATCTGGACATCGTCGTACGCCAAAACATCCCAACCTGGCGTGCAGCTTTGTCCAGCGTTAAAGGCATTTATCTATTAACAGACGTTGAGACCGGCAAGTTGTATGTTGGCAAGGCAGACGGTGAGAGTGGAATCTGGGGTCGTTGGTGTACCTATGCCGCTACCACGCACGGTGGGAATGTTGCCCTCAAAGAAGAATTCGGCATTGATGCACCTCCAGATCGACAGTACCACCTGCGCTTCTCAATTCTGGAGATCACCGATCTTCATGCCATCGACAAGGAGATTGATGCGCGGGAAAACCATTGGAAACAGATATTGTTGAGCCGAGATTTTGGCTATAACCGCAACTAGCCACCTGCGTTCCTACTGTTACCAGTGACAGCAAGTTAAGAACCCTGTCGAAAAAAACCTCGTTCCAAGGGCATTTGGATAGGGATACCAACAATGGGCCGCATAGGCTAAGGACTGCGACATGCAAGATCTAGATCACGATGATCAGCTTCCTCCACGAGAATTCTTTACTGAGTTCAAGCTCAGGTAATCCGGGCGAATGCACGCTGACAAGAAGATCAGCGTCATGGCACGCCCGCAAGTGAGCTTAACGCTTCGTTGCTTCGCTCTAGTGACGGCTCACGCAAGCTGCCTGCTGCGCTTGTTTAAGAAAGAGGATCCAGGAAAAATCTCGGTAGCGATCCATCGCTGATTTGCCGGTTTTGAAAAGCCTGTTTTCCAGCAGGCTTTTTATTATTGGGGATGCTTGAGCATTGGACATAGGCGAGTTCGAAACACAACTTCGTGCACTCATGGGCGCCCCGTACCATCATCGCCCATTCGTTTGCGACGGCTCTCCTCTTACCTGCCAAGTCTTCATCGTCGGGGTTAATGCCGCCTCGAACATGAAACAAGATTTCTGGGACTTCTGGCGGCCTGGATACGGTTTTGAACGTGCAACCTGGCTGGACGCTTATCTTGCTGCACGCACAAAGGCCAGTCGGACGCGAAAGGCCATGCAAATGATTATGGATCAAGCCAAAACCGAATACGGTGCCGTCAGATTTCTAGAGACCAATATCTTTTCGATACCCACTGCTAGAGAAAGCTTGCTGAGGAGCCACCAGAAGTCGACTGAGATCTTCGACTTCCTGCTAGCTTCGATCAATCCGCAAGTTTTGCTGGTACATGGGGCCAAGCCTGTCAAATATGTACGCGCCTTGGGCCTCAGCGAAAGCACCAATGTCATAGAAAGCCCACACTTGATTTATGTGAGCCACGAACAGGCAAGAGAGCTTGGCAGAATCATTGCCCGAACGATCAGTCGGGAAAACTGACTGAGTCGGCCCGCGAACCCGCCCTGCAGGACTGCCACATTATTTATTAATACAATGCGCGTCGATTCTCCGATGGCCGTTGCACATATGACTCGCTTTCTGATGGCGGCCCTGGCCGCAGTTCTCCTCTCAACTAACACGTTTGCTGCCCCCCCCTCCAACTTCGCTGCAGCTAAGGTGCTAGCCAAGCAGAAGATTTTCTTCGACCAGGCCTCAAGCGCAGAGGGTGAGCTCTACTGCGGCTGCAAATGGACATGGACTGGCAAGTCTGGAGGAAGGATTG
>NZ_JBLXCL010000020.1:0-14024 GCF_048264985.1 Pelagibacterium sp. | reverse complement strand
TGCAGGACTATCTGGCGATCCGGCCAGTGATACATGTCGATCAGGGTACACGGATCACGGTCATGGTTGATCGTGACCTCGAGATTTTCTGACATGGCTGCAAGTTATCTGGAAGCGTCGCTCGACCGTTTCGGCCCCGAGGTCCTGCGCGACGACACGATCGAGATCTGCATCAATCCCGACGGACAAGTCTGGGGCGAATTCCAGGGCGATCACTTCATGCGAGGTCTGGGCGGCCCGCTGAGCCAGACCGAGATCAAGGACCTCGGCAATCAGATCGCCTCAGCAGCCTCGACCACGCTCAGCACCAAGAAGCCCATCGTCTCTGTCTCGATCCTGTATCGCGACCGGCCAATCCGCGCGCAGGTGATCCAGCCGCCGGCAGTCGAGGGCGGTTTCTCGATTTCTCTTAGGTTCTTCTCCTCCCTGCCTCTGGAGGCCATCAAGCTTGGCTTCCTTTATGGCAAGGAGCGCAGCCTCGAAGGCCAGCGCCGCGAACGTAACGCCGCACTGCGCGATGTGGTGACATCCGGCGACATCGGCGCCGCGCTGCGGTTTTGCGTCGAGAACAAGCTCAACATGATCGTCTCGGGTGGCACGTCGACCGGCAAGACGGTTGCGGCGCGCAAGATCCTTTCGCTGATTCCGCCCGAAGAGCGGATCATCACCATCGAGGAGGCGGCCGAGCTGCGCCCCGAGCAGCCCAATGCCGTGACGTTGATCGCGGACCGGGACACGGATGCCCGCAGTGCCGATGTGCTCTTGGCCTCAACGCTTCGCATGCGACCCGACCGGATTGTCCTAGGCGAAGTCCGCGGTCGCGAGGCGATGACGTTTCTCGAGGCAATCAACACCGGCCACGGTGGATCGCTGACTACGCTGCATGCCGAGACCCCACAACTTGCTGTTCGCCGCCTCGCCATCGCCGCCCTGAAAACCGATGTGCCGATGACCTATGCCGACATGATCGATTATATCGAGGGCTCAATCGACGTGATCATTCAGGCAGGCCGCCATGAAGGCGCGCGCGGAATCACCGAGTTCTTCCTGCCGGGTCAAACCACAGATTTGAACCTCGACACGGTCGACGGCAGAGGCAACAAGAGCCCCTCCGTTGCCGCTGAGTAAAAAAGGAACCCCCCAGATGCGAAAACCAATCCTCGCAGTCATGCTTGCCGCCCTTGCGGGCCCACTTGTGGCGCAGACTTCGCCTCCGATCTCAAACGATCTCACGGTCGATATGTCGCCTCAACAATACCGGATCTGCAACGATCGTCCGGCGCGCCCGACCTGGATGGACGAAATCAATCCGCGGGAAGCCTACAAGGCGCGGACCTTGATGGATCTCTATGAACTGAGGTCATGGCAGGCAATCAAGGAAACTGGTGATTGCAACTGTGACGTTCGCTTCCCGGCTTGGGACGCCGCGTCAGCTGAATACGAAGAACGGTTCCAAGCGATGTCCCAGGCTGAACAAACCCAAGCCCGCCGTTCAATCGCTGAACAGCGAGATAATATTTCAAGAGAGGTTCAGGACCTCTGCGAAGCGCAAGATAACTGGTAATGGGTGTCGTCAGCTGGATGGTCGGAACCGCAGACGCGTTCCTTGTCGATGCGGCCGAGTCCCAGTTCGGGGCAGTGGCCAGCAATACCGGCACGATCGTCCTGCTGATGGTTACGCTTTCTTTGATCGGCGTCTGCATCAACATGGCCTTCCAATTCCGCAGCATGGATGGGGCCAGCTTCTTCTGGTACCTGATAAAGCTGACTTTGATTGGCCTGTTCGCCTTCAACTGGGCCAACTTCAACGCGGTTGCGAATGCCGTCATTGGTGGGCTTGACTATGTTGCGGGCGCTCTCATCTCATCAGTCGGTGGCGGCGGAGCGGGCGCTACCTATTTTGCCTCTGAATTTGATGATCTCATCACAAAGTTCAGCCAATACCTGAACGCGATCGGCAACAACCTGAACTGGATGACCGGCGCGATCCTCGGAGGCATTGGCCTGGTGCTGCTGAGCCTCCTTGGCTTCATGACCGGCATCGTTCTCATCTTCGCCAAGATGATGCTGACCCTCATGCTTGGTCTCGCTCCGATCATGATCGCTCTGTCGCTCTTCGACGCGACCAAGGATTTCTTCCATAGGTGGGTCTCGACGACGGTCAGCTATGCTTTCTACCCCATCGTCATCGCAGCGATGTTTTCGACCGTCGTCGGCATGGCGAATTCGCTGCTGGCCCAACTCGGTGACCCAAACTCGGCAACCAACATCGGCGCGCTCGTACCGTTCTTCGTCATGGTCTTTCTGGCGAAGGGTTTCGTCGCAGCAACACCCCTGATCGTGCGCGGTATCTCGGGTAACCTGATGGTTGCAGCCGCGCCCGCCGTTGTCGCCGGATCGACTGGGATCATGCGAGGGCTGGCTAACACATCTGGTGTCCAGGGCAGGGCTCGGATCGGGGCACTCCCGACGGGTGAGGCGATTGGACGTGGAACTGTGCAGGCTCCTGCTGCGGTAAAAAGCGCCGCGGCGGCAAGGAGCGCGCAGGTGGTCAGGATGGCGGAGAGGGCAAAGCGGCTATTCAATTAGCCTCCATGCACTGCCATTCGCCAAGCACTTTGCCGGAGCTTCCAGTAGTTTGTTCCATGATCGCCCAGCAAAACTGTATTTCGCAGGTGGTTTGAGAAGAAGTTCCCTTAGGTCAATTAAGGCACCCAAGCGCAGAATAAACTACACTGCAGAAAAAAGGGGCTGCGAGCGCCAACAGTTAGCTTTCTACTCCCGGTAAATTAAGGCTGCCTGGCTTATCGAAATTGTTCCAGGCGTTAGATAGCTGGGCAATTTTGGTGGCAGCAATACCGCAAGGGTTTGCAGCCTTTTGCAGGTGCGTTCCCGTGCTTCCAAAAGATGAAATTCCAGCAAGGAGCCTGCGGCCGCTGTATCGTTGCGCGCCAGAGCTTCAAAAACCGCGATATGCTCTGAAATGAGACGGCTGGTCTCCGGAGACCGACCAAGAAGCAGGCGGAACATTTCATTGATTGCCAGAACCAAGCGCGATTTTTGAAGGATCTTGAGCAAGTGGTCGTTGCGGCAGCCAGACAGCGCCAGCACATGCAAGGCATCTTCTATTTCGGAAATGTCTTCTGCGTTTAGGTCCCCTTCTTGGCGGTCCAGCTCCCGCGCCCGCGCCAAGGCCCGTTCAATGTGGCTCTTTTCGATATAGGGAGCCACCTCTGCCAGCGCCACGGGCTCCAGCAGAATGCGCAACTGATAGTGATTGCGCACGTCCAGAGCTGTCAGAACCGGCAACACCCATTTCGACCGTTCGTTCTTTTCGACGATGCCTGAACTGCGGAGTTGGGTGAGCATGTCGCGGACAACCGAGCGGCTGACGGAAAAGCGCTCAGTGAGCTTGCTCTCGTTGATTTGCAGAGGGCCAAAGGGAAGGGCGCGAATTAGTTCATCGCGCAGGACTGGCAGGATCTGGTCGGGGTTGGACAGTGCTCTTGGCACGCTGCGACTTGCCGTCGAATCGAACAGGACCTGTTCAATCGAATCCCGACGGGGTGGGACAGAAGAATCAGTGCCGACCAGAAAACCCCGGCCTTCGAACCGGGTGATTATTTTTTCAGAATGAAGCTCAGCAAGCGCCTTTCGAACCGTGGTTCTGCTAGTGCCGAAATGCCGGGCCAACGGCTCTTCGGTCAGAACTTGACCTGTCTCCAGCCGCCCGGCCACCATGGCGTCCTTGATCGCTTGGGAAATCGATATGTATCTGGGAATCATGGACAAATTTCAAACTTCACTTTTGCGTTCTGCTTCGGATTCCAGCCACTCAACTGACATGCGCCGAGCCTTCTAACCCCCAATTGCAACCTATCTTAGGCCCCTGCACTGGGAAACAAAAGGCTTCCCTTTCTTTAAAATGATCTTATGAATACCAAAGATCATTATAATCTGGGAGGACACGAAATGGCATATTCAGAAGCGGCGGCGCAGCCCCCGAGGGCGGATGAAAAATCGCATCTGTTAGAAGCTTCAATTTTGCCGGTCTGGCTCAATCAGCGGACCATTGGTGGACTAGGCTACGTGTGGATCTGGATTGGTATGGCGGTGATTATCGCGACCTTCCAGCTCGGTGCGGGCGGGGTTGCGGGATTGCCGCTGACGACGGTGATCGGAACTATTTTCCTTGCCAATCTTGTGCTCGGTCTGGTGATGGCGCTGACGGCGGATATCGGCACCGAGCATGGCATCAGCTTTGCGGTTTACCTGCGGGCGCCGTTCGGCACGGTCGGCACCCATCTGCCTTCGGTCACCCGCGGCATCGTGGCAGCGGCCTGGTTCGGTATCCAGACCTATCTCGGAGCGCTCGCGCTGAACGGCATCGTGTCCTACCTGGGCGGCTTCGACAGCTGGGTCTTCTGGTATGTCGCCTTCGGCCTGATCCAGATCATCAACACCGCGATGGGCATCCGGGCCGTGCAGCTGCTCGCCAGCATTGCGGCGCCTGCGATCATCGCGATCTCGATCTGGATGTATTACACCCTCGAAAACGTCGCCTCGGCGAGCGGCCATAACATCTGGACCTTTGCCGGTGACGCGGAAATGAGCATCGTTGCGCTCTTCGTGGCCAATATGGCGTTCTGGTCGGCGCTGGCGGTGGATATTCCCAATATCACCCGCTTTCTGAAGACGAACGGCGGCGAGAAAAGCTTCTTCCGTCGCAACCGCAACATCTTTGCGGCGCAGTTCATCGCCCTGCCGGTAGCGCAGAGCTGGATCGCGCTGATCGGGGCGGTTTCCTTTATCGCGACCGGAGACTGGAACCCGATCAACGTCATTCAGGCGCAGGGCACCGGGGTGACGCTGGTCGTGCTGCTCGCGATGGTCATCCTCGCGCAGTGGTCCACCAACACCAGTGCCAACCTGATCCCGGCCGCGCTGACCTTTGTGAACGCTGGCGCGCCGCGCATCACCTATGCGATGGGCATCGTGATTGCGGGTATCGTCGGCACGCTCACCATGCCCTGGCTGATCCTGAACCACCTGTTCACCTACCTCGGCATGTATGGCGCGATGCTGTCTGCTGTCGGCGGCATCATGGTCTGCGACTATTTCCTGATCCGGGGCCGCCGCCTGAACGTGCCGGACCTGTACCGCGAAGACGGCCAGTTCCGTTACTTTGGCGGCTGGAACCCGGCGGGTCTGATCGCCTGGGTCGTTGGTGGCGGGCTGGCGCTGTATTTCATCGAGTACGCTTATGTCGTCGGCTTCCCGGCTGCGATGGCGGTGTATTTCGTCCTGATGAAAGCCTGGGTCCTGCCGCGTCATCAGCAGGCCGAGATCAACGACCCGGACGATGCGAAATACCTCGCGACTTCGGTGGATCTGAACTGGGTCTACACGGCGGAAAACGGCATGCAGCGGGTCAGAACCGCAGACATCCCGTCGGATGCGATCGCTCGCGAAGACCTCTAAGCCGATCAATCCGGGCGGGGGCAGATCGCACCCGCCCGTGGAGACCATAATGATTTTTCTTGAAGAGCATCACTCAGCCGGGACAGCGACAGTTCCGGTGACGGAACGAACGGCTGCCGCGCTGCACGCGCTGGAAGGCTGGCAAGAGACAGGCGCCTGCACCGCGATCACCGCAGAACGCGCGATGATGCAGGCCACACAGGCCGAAGACCGCGCGTCCCGTGGTCAGGCGTTAGGGCCTCTGGACGGGATCAGCGTCCTGTGGAAGGACATTATCGACCAGACGGGCGAGATCACCACCTGCGGTTCGGCGCTGCGCAAATCCGCGCAGCCTGCGACGCAGGACGCGGCCTGTGTTACGCTGATCGAGGCCGCCGGTGGCTTATCACTGGGGCGGACCGGCCTCTCGGAATTTGCCTTCTCGGGCCTTGGCATTAACCCGCATTTCGGCACCCCGCCCTCTGCACTGTCGGAGACGGTGCCGCTGCTGCCGGGTGGCTCTTCCTCGGGCGCTGCGGTGCTGATTGCGGCGGGGCTGGCCGATCTCGGGATCGGCACCGATACCTCGGGCTCCGTCCGGCTGCCAGCGGCGCTGAATGGCATCTTTGGCTTCAAGCCCAGTGCGAGCCGTTATGACCGGACCGGCGTGCACGAGCTGTCCCGGACACTTGATACCGTTGGCACATTCGCGCGGTCCTTTGACGTGCTGCGCGCAGCCGATCGCATTCTGAACACGGGACCAGCAACCGGCCCCGACACGGCAAAGACCGAGATCCTCGATCTGTCAGAGAGCCTCGGGCCGGTCTGGGTCCCGGAGGTCACTGCGGCCTATCAGGCGGCGCTGAGCCGTCTAACTGCCGCCGGATGGACCGTGCGCGCCGCACATCTGACGGCGGTGGATGAGTTGCGCGCCCTGACTGCCGCTGAGGGACCGCTGGTCGCGATCGAGGCCCGACGGAAATATGCGGACCTGTTGGCCAGCGACGAGGCCAGCAAGATCGACCCGGTGATCCGCACGCGGCTGCAGCAGGCGCCGGTCCTGAGCGACGTGGAATATGCCGGTTACCTGCAGAAACGGGAGCAGTTGATCGTGGCGGCCCGCGCCGAGATCGGCGACAGGCTGCTCGCCTTCCCCACGGTGCCCTCGTTGCGCCATCCGCTGCCGGTCTATCTGAACGACCAGAAGGCGGCGCAGGAGCTGAACGCCAGACTGCTCGCGTCCACGATGATCGGAAGCCTGCTGGACTGGCCCGGCCTCGCGGTGCCGCTGCGCGATGCAGCGGGCCGTGTCGAAGGTTCGATCCTGCTGTCCGCCGCCTCTGGCAATGATGAGGGGCTGCTGGTTCAGGCCGAGCAGCTCCTCCCCGCACTTACCCATCCAATCCTCAACATCTAAGGGAGAATGAAATGACAAAGAAAATTTTTGTCGCTTATGGCGTGGATGTCGATGCCGTTGCCGGCTGGCTCGGATCCTATGGCGGCGAGGACTCGCCCGATGATATCTCGCGCGGGATGTTCGCGGGCGAAGTCGGCTCGCCGCGCCTGCTGAAACTGTTCGAGAAATACGGCATCAAGACCACCTGGTTCATCCCCGGCCACTCGATGGAAACCTTCCCCGAGGAAATGGCAGCGGTCGCCAAGGCAGGTCACGAGATCGGCATCCACGGCTATTCGCACGAAAACCCCATCGCGATGACCCGCGAGCAGGAGATGGCGATCCTCGATAAGTCGATCGAGCTGGCAACCGCGCTGAGCGGCAAGCGTCCGACCGGCTATGTTGCGCCCTGGTGGGAATTCTCCAATGTCACCAACGAGCTGCTGCTGGAGCGTGGCATCAAATACGACCACTCGCTGATGCACAACGATTTCCACCCCTACCGGGTGCGGGTCGGCGACAGCTGGACCAAGATCGACTACAGCCAGCATCCCGACACCTGGATGAAGCCGCTGGAGCGGGGCGAGGAAACCGACCTGATCGAGATCCCCGCCAACTGGTATCTCGACGATCTGCCGCCGATGATGTTCATCAAGAAAGCACCGAACAGCCACGGTTTCGTCAACCCGCGCGATATCGAACAGATGTGGAAGGACCAGTTCGATTACGTCTACCGTGAAAACGACTATGCGGTTTTCACCATGACCGTCCACCCCGATGTCTCGGGCCGTCCGCAGGTTCTGATGATGCACGAGCGGCTGATTGAATACATCAACAGCCACGAAGGCGTGCAATGGGCGACCTTCGACGAGATCGCAGACGACTTTAACGCACGCGCACCGCGCAAAGCGTGATCCAGACGGTGGGAGGGCCTCCCCTCCCACAAATAAATCACCAAGCCCGGAGGATGTCGGCATGTGCGGATTATGCGGAATTTTTGGCACGGATGATCACTGGAGCGCCGCCGGGCTTGAAACCAGCGCCTCGGCAGATCCGGTGCTGCGGCGGCGGGACCGGACGGCGCGGATCGCAGTGGTCAACCGCATGCTCGCCCGCAGGCGCATCCAGCTCTCGGATTGGCAGGGGCAGAGCTACATCCTGCGCAATCTGACCGGCCGGCAGGCCATTGTCAGCAATGTCACCGAGGTCTGGGCCGCGCTTGAAGCGGAATTCGGCGGCGGCTTCGACCCGCTGGACCCGGCGAACTTTCCCGCCCCCCTCCCCGAGGCAGGAGCGCAGTCATGACGCGTCGCACAGCGGTTCCTATCACCCTGCTGACCGGCTTTCTGGGCGCTGGTAAAACCACCTGGCTGGCGCGCGCGCTGCAGGATGACACCGCAGGCCGCGTCGCCGTTCTGGTGAATGAGTTCGGGGCGGTCGGCATCGACCACCTGCTGGTGGGCACCATCGCGCCGGATACCGTGCTGCTCGATTCCGGCTGCATCTGCTGCCAGATCCGTGGCGAGCTGAAGGACGCGATCCTGAACCTGATGAGCCAGGCGCAAAACGGCGAGGTGCCGCAATTCGACCGGATTGTCATCGAAACCACCGGCCTGGCGGACCCGTCGCAAATCCTGTCGACGCTGACCTTCGATCCGGTGCTGCACAATCAGGTCATTCTGCAGGACGTGGTGACCGTGGCCGATGCGCTGAATGGTGCCGCGCTGCACGCGAAACAGCCCGAGTGGGTGGCGCAGGTGGCGGCGGCCAGCACGATCCTGTTGTCAAAGACCGACCTCGTGCCGGAGGATCGGCTTCTGGACCTTCAGTTACGGCTGGGGCTGATCAACCCGACGGCACAGCTCCTCGATGCCCGGCAGTGTCCGACCTTTGCGGATATCGCCAGCGATGGCACCAGCGCCCCCGTCCGGGCGCAGACGCGCGCCCCCTCCCATAGCGACGGCACCGGCGCGCAGACCCTGAGCCTCAGCTTCGACGATCCGCTCGACTGGACCGGGTTTGTCGTCTGGCTCTCTGCGCTTATCCACCGCCACGGCACCAATCTGCTGCGGGTGAAATGCCTGCTCAAAACGCCCGAGGGGATCGTGCTGATTGATGGGGTCGGCCACACGTTGCACCACCCGCGTCACCTTGACAGTGCGATGCCTTCCGATCAAAGCTCGCACCTCGTATTTATTGGCCGTAACCTGGACATGACGTTGTTGCGTGCCTCGTTTGAAGCCTTTTTGAACGTGAAAACATCCTGACAGACATAAAGCAAAATGCCGGAACCACTGACATCGCCGCCTTTGCATACCAACCCACCCGTGCTGCGCGTGTTGGGAACCGGAGTGACGCTGATCGACACCGTCCTCGCCTCGGCAGAGGCTGATCTGGGTATCCGGCTTGAGTTCACCGCCTTGGACGGGATCGAAGCACAACGTCGTGGTGTACTTGCGCCAGACAGTTTCGACATCTACGACCAGTGGTTTCATGACCTTGATCTGGTCTGGCCTGCGCGTTCGCTACGGCCGATCGAGGTCGATCGGATCGACTGCTGGGACGAGATCTGGTCCTGGCCGGTGCTCCAGAGCGACCCCGACAGGACGGCGCCGCGCGGCACGCCGCGAGACCGGTTATTCGTGCAGGAAAGCGGCGAATTGGGGCCGGCAGCCTCAGGCCAGATTTCGATGCTGCCAACGGTATATAACGCCGACAGCTTTGCTATCGTCGGCGACAGCACCGCACCCGAGCCCAGGAGCTGGGGCGATCTTCTGTCCGAAGAATGGCGCGGCAAGGTCGCCATTCAGGCCGATGCAGCCATTGGCGTGCCCGATCTGCTGCTAGCCTTGCGCGCGCGGGGCGAATTTCAATGCGAAAATCCCGGAAACCTGACCCTCGGCGAAATCGGAAGTTTCATCCGCCTCGTTAAAAAATATCAATTGTCGGGACATTTCGCCGGTTTCTGGACCGACATGACGCCAAGAGCGGATGGGACCGCAATACTATCCACAATGTGGTGGTCGAACTACCTGTCGCAAAAGGCCAAAGGGATTCCCATCCGGATGTGCGCACCACGCGAAGGATATCGCGGCTGGAGTGGCGGCATGGCGCTGTCTCGGCATCTCGATCCACGTACAGAGGAGCTCGCCTATGCTTACCTAAATTGGTGGCTGTCGGGCCCCGCCGGAGCGATCATGGCGCGCAATGGGGCCTATTTGGCAGCCCCAAGCGCGACGCGCGCGCACTTGTCTGCGTCCGAATGGGATTTCTGGTATGCCGGCAAACCAGCAGCTTGTGACATACATGACGCTTTCGGAAGTGTGGTCTATCGCGCCGGCGATCTACGAGAAGGCGGGAGCTATGAGAGCCGCCAACAGAAAATCGTGATCTGGAACTCAGTCATGGACGAGCACAACTTCCTTGTTCGACTTTGGGATGAGATAATCAAGAGCAACTTAATCTAGCGGATCAAGAACTGCGTCAAGAATAGTATGACCAGCGGCACCGTTATTGCGGAGGCAAGGGTGCCATACATGACGCCGGAGGCTGCAAGCCGGGCGCTGCGCCCAGCACTCTGCGCCAGCACATAGACGTTCGCCGCAGGCGGCAGCGATGCCATCAGGATCGCGGTACCTAACCAAATCGGTTGATGGTGCAACACAGGCCAAAGACATAGTGCCATCAACACCGGGTGTAGCACCAGTTTCCCTACTAGGCCGATTGTCAGTCCCGGAGACACCGACAACCCCTTTTGCCTGGCCAGCGTCAATCCAAGCGAGAACAATGCACAAGGCGCGGCTGCGTTCGACAGCCCGATCATGGCTACATCGATTGGTCCGGCGAAAGAAATACCAAAGGCCGTAAGGACTAGCGCAAATGCAACGGTTAGGACAAAGGGATGACGCACTGCCTTAACCAGCGCCAACAGAAGCCCTTCGGCTGACGCACCTGCAGTCGCCAACATCCAAAGGGACAACAAAACGATGATCTCGGAACAGAATATCATGGCCGCAGGCAGGCCTGCGGCTTCGCCAAATAACTGAACTGATAGAACCGGCCCCATATAGCCGATATTAGAATACGAGCCGAGAAGCCCAGAAACAGCCTTGTCTGCGTCTTGGTCATGGCGGCGACCAAGCGCAGCTGTGAGCATAAATAAAGCTGTAGTAACTACCGAAGTAACGCTCAGTGTCAACATGACGTCGACGGACGGAGGCCCAGCCCTGCTGATGGTCTGAAACAGCAGGGCGGGCATGGCCAAGTAGAACACAAAACTGTCGAGCCAGTCCTGAGCGCCGTCTGATTTTTCATGGACTTTCTGGGCCAGGAACCCAAGACCGATATAGATGAAAAACGGGGCGATAAGGCTAAACCCAAGCATCACGAATTCGCTCGCTCACCGGCTTTGCCACGACTGCAACACGTCAGCTCGCTGGCAAGCCCCACTCTAAGCATTTTTGAGGGCAAACGCATTGGCTGTTTCTAGATTCGCAAGCGGCGAGAACATCTCAAAGTCGAACTCGCGGCAACCCTGCCCATTGCGGGCCCGAGTAGGCCAGTCCGGCGCCGCCAGTGCTGCCTTCCCAATCGCAACAAAATCACAGTCACCTGTCGCTATCATGCGATCTGCTATCTCGCGATCTCCCAAGCCACCATTTGCAATGACAGGCAACGAAGTGAAGCTTTTCGCCATCGCCGCCAGCGATTTCCCTTGCTCGAATGCGGGGGCGTCCGCAGCAAATTCCGTGGTATGGATATAGTTGGCTCCACTGGCCTCCATTGCTTTGAAGATAATCTGAGCATCACTGACGCCACCGGCCCACTTATGCGTGAAGTCGTTGACTTTGCCTTGCGAAATTCGAACGCCAACGGTGAAATTCCTGTCGACAGCATTGCGGACACGCTCAATTACTTCGCAAGTTAAACGGATACGGTCACGCAAGGTCCCACCGTATCGATCACTGCGCCGATTAGTGTAATCAGTAAGAAATTGATCCAGAAGATAACCGTTGGCCCCGTGGATCTCGACCCCATCCGCGCCGGCATCCTGTGCACGTTGAGCTGACTGCACAAATCCCGCAATTGCGGCACTGATCTCGGCGGAAGACATCTCCAATGTATGAGAAAATGCACCCGTGCCACGGTAGAAAGGCATCTTACTGCCCTTGGGCTGCACTGCTGACGGGCCGCGGGTATCATCACAATGCCGATTGTACTGCGAAAGAGCCCCAGCATGCATAAGCTGCAAGATGACCTTGGCTCCGGTCGAGTGAACGCCTTTGATCAGGTTGCTCCAGCTTGCCGCCTGGGCCTCGGTTGTGATGCCTGGCTGGAATTCATACCCTTGGCTGAAATACTGGTCCGTATAGACGCCCTCGGTCACGATTGCTGCAAAGCCGCCTTTTCCGAATGCCTCATAATAAGTTTGCATAAGTGGCCCGACTTCACCTGAAGCGTCTGCACTGATCCGTGTCATCGGGGCAACAAGCGTCCTGTTCCTCAGCGGCATACCGCCCAGGACTCCGGGCTGAAACAGCTCGTGTTGTGGCATCTCATACTCCTTGATTGCTGCACCTTTCTAATATACTCCCGCAAAAAAATCAGATAATCTGCCTAAATGGCGCATAATCTATTCCAATTCATAGCATAATGACTGGCGAAAAACTCTCGGACCTGCTGCTGATCTTCAGGGCTGTTGTAGATACGGATAGCTTCTCCGCCGCGGGTCGGAGACTGAACATGTCACCCGCTTGGGTTGCAAAGCAGGTGACCCGCTTGGAGGAACATTTGGAGGCCGCGCTGCTGATCCGCTCAACCCGTGCGCTGCGACTTACGGATGCGGGTCACGAATGCTACCGTACCGCGGGTGTTGTTGCCGAGGAATTGGAGGCGTTAAAGGACAAGCTTCACACCAAGACCCATCTGATGTCTGGAACAGTGCGCATCAATGCGCCTTCGGTTGCTGCATTGGATATCCTGCCTCAGGCTTTCGCCGCGTTTCAAATCCGTTATCCGAACTTGAAATTGGACACTACCGTGTCGGACAATTTTGTCGATGTACTGAACGAGGACGTGGACATTGTATTTCGAATTGCCCGCAGTCTAAGTGACAGCTCCGCAATCGCCAAACGCATTGGCGATGTCCCACGCGTCCTGTGTGCCTCCGTCGAGTATCTTGCCGACGCGCCACCGATCAAATGCCTGCAAGATCTTCAGCACCACAAAGCCCTGATGTTCAGTAACCTTCAAACGCCATCTAGCTGGTTTCTAAAACATGGGACAATCAAGGAGCGGATCACGCCGAATATCACATTTCAAGCAAACAATAGCTATGTTCTGAAACGTTCTGCTATAAATGGTTCAGGCATCGCGTTCCTGCCAAAAGTGATCGTCGAAATGGAACTGCGCCTCCGCAAGCTCGTCCATCTAAACGCATTCACTGATGCGGCCCCCTTCAAACTCTATGTGCTACGAGCACCACAGAAACACCTCCCGGCCCGCACACAGGCAGCTTGGAACTTTTTTTCCAACGCATCGAGAACCTGAGCTTTGCCCCTTTGCTCGATGGCGCAGCGCATCGGCGGATTGTCAGCGTGCATCTCTAAACTTTTGCTCTTGTCGTTGATTACTTTGGGCAAAGCATCACCTCTCCTTTCTCACAGGCCCAACGTGAGACTTTACGCATGCTCGGCAATAATCGCCCTCGTGGTCTGAACCGCAGAAGCCAGCATCGTTCGGTCCGCACTCGTGATCCCCAATCCTTCAAAATTCAGCGCCAGTTGACCCTGGCCACCGCTACTCGCAGCAGCACGAGCCGCGCGGCCGCGGGCCTTCGCTGCGCTGACAGGGTCAGTTTTCGATGCGTTAGGCGCATTGTGGCCGACTTCCCGCGGTCCCGCAGCCGCCCGCACTTCCTGCAGTTCCTGCTTCAACCTCTCCACCGTCTCGCGAGTCTCGGACATCTGTCGGTCCCGCCGCAGGCCGTCCTCGTCCGGATATGGGAAGCTTCCCGATTGACAGGCGTGCAGAACCTTCAACGCCGGGTCCTCGAAATACTTCACCCTTCTCGCGCGGATCGGCATCTGCGCATCGATCACGAGAATGACCTCGTCGAGATCCATGCGCCGGGCCTGATCTTCGGTCAGGAGCGGGGTGTCCTCGGTCC
>NZ_JBLXCL010000019.1:0-17291 GCF_048264985.1 Pelagibacterium sp. | reverse complement strand
GTCTTCCCATGGTCAACGTGACCAATCGTGCCGATGTTGCAGTGCGGCTTGTTGCGCGAAAATTTTTCCTTGCCCATCACATATCTCCATCTTCAGACAGCCCCAGAGCTGCTGAGTAATTAGTTTTCAACTAGGCGTATTTCGCCTGAACTTCATCAGCAACCGCCTGAGGCACCTGCTCGTAATGATCGAACACCATGGTGTACTGTGCACGCCCCTGGCTCATCGAGCGCAGCGAGTTCACATAACCAAACATGTTGGCCAGCGGCACAAAGGCATTCACTACCTGTACGACACCGCGGCTTTCAGTGCCCTGGATCTGCCCACGGCGCGAGTTCAGGTCGCCAATAACGTCGCCCATGTAGTCTTCAGGGGTCGTCACTTCAACCTTCATGATAGGCTCAAGCAGCTTGGCCGAAGCCTTCTGCAGCCCTTCACGAAACGCGGCACGGCCAGCGATCTCAAAGGCCAGAACCGATGAGTCGACGTCGTGGTAAGCACCATCAGTCAGCGTGGCCTTAACATCCACAATCGGGAAGCCTGCCAGGATACCGGCACCCATGACAGATTCGATACCTTTCGAAACGCCCGGGATGTATTCCTTCGGCACCGAACCACCGACAATCTTGCTTTCGAAAGTAAAGCCAGCGCCAACTTCGTTCGGCTCGATCGTCAGCTTGACGCGAGCGAACTGGCCCGAGCCACCCGACTGCTTCTTGTGGGTGTAATCGATGTCCGCGGAACGCGTGATTGTCTCGCGATAAGCAACCTGCGGCTGACCAATATTGGCCTCAACCTTGAATTCCCGCTTCATACGATCAACAAGAATGTCGAGGTGAAGCTCGCCCATGCCTGAAATGATCGTCTGACCGGATTCTTCGTCTGACTTGACGCGGAACGAGGGATCCTCAGCAGCGAGACGCTGCAGAGCAAGACCCATCTTTTCCTGGTCAGCCTTTGACTTCGGCTCAACAGCGATATCGATAACCGGATCCGGGAAAATCATCCGCTCCAGGATAACCTGACTGCTCGGCACGCAAAGCGTATCGCCTGTCGTTGTATCCTTGAGACCAACGATTGCAACGATATCACCCGCATAAGCTTCGGAGATCTGCTCGCGGCTATTGGAGTGCATCTGGAACATCCGGCCGACACGCTCGCGCTTGTCCTTGACCGTGTTCTGGAGCTGCGCACCGGCTTCAAGCTTGCCCGAATAGACGCGGCAGAACGTCAGCGAACCCATGTGGGGGTCATTGGCGATCTTGAATGCCAGCATCGACAAAGGCTCTTCATCGTCAGCATGACGCTCGATCGGCTCTTCGGTCTTGGCATCGATACCACGAATGGCTTCAATGTCGTTTGGCGCTGGCAGGAAATCAACCACTGCATCAAGAAGCGGCTGCACCCCCTTATTCTTAAAGGCTGAACCACAAAGGACACCAAAGAAGTCATTGCGGATGATGCCCTTGCGGAGCAGCTTCCGAATGGTGTCGTTGTCGGGCATTGTGCCTTCGAGGTATGCTTCCATCGCAGCTTCGTCGAGTTCGACGGCAGCCTCGATCATCTGCTCGCGGTATTCCTCAGCACGATCCTTGAGATCGGCCGGGATATCAACGATTTCCCACTTAGCACCGAGCTCTTCGCCGTCCCATACGTAGGCTCTCATCTCAATAAGATCGACAACGCCTACAAATTCGCTTTCAGCACCGATAGGCAACTGAAGCACAACAGGCTTAGCGCCGAGGCGCTTTTCAACCATCTCGACCGAGCGATAGAAATCGGCACCGATCTTGTCCATCTTGTTGACGAAGATCAGCCGCGGAACCGCATACTTATCGGCTTGACGCCAGACAGTTTCAGTCTGCGGCTCAACACCGGCATTGGCATCGAGAAGCGCGACAGCACCGTCAAGCACGCGCAGCGAACGCTCAACTTCGATGGTGAAATCCACGTGGCCCGGCGTATCAATGATGTTGAAGCGACGCTTCTTGCCGTCACGGCCCTGCCAGAACGTGGTTGTCGCAGCGGACGTGATCGTAATACCACGCTCCTGCTCCTGCTCCATCCAATCCATGGTGGCTGCGCCATCATGAACTTCACCGATCTTATGACTTTTGCCGGTGTAGAACAGAATACGTTCGGTCGTCGTGGTTTTACCAGCATCGATGTGCGCCATGATGCCGAAATTGCGGTAATCTTCGAGCTTGTATTCGCGAGCCATGCTTGTCTCTCCTTACCAGCGGTAGTGCGAGAATGCACGGTTGGCATCAGCCATACGATGCGTGTCTTCACGCTTCTTCACGGCCTGACCACGCCCATTGACAGCATCCATGAGTTCGCCCGAAAGACGACCAACCATGGTCTGCTCACCGCGCTTACGAGCGGCATCGATCAGCCAGCGAATAGCCAGAGCCTGCTGACGCTCGGTGCGCACTTCAACCGGCACCTGATACGTAGCACCGCCAACGCGACGCGAACGAACTTCAACGGCAGGACGAATGTTCTCAAGAGCACCGTGAAAGACCTGGATCGGGTCCTGCTTGGTCCGCTCTTCGATTACTTCGAACGCGCCATAGACGATGCTCTCAGCGGACGACTTTTTGCCATCCTTCATGAGCGAGTTCATAAATTTGGAGACAACCAGATCGCCAAATTTGGGATCCGGGTTAATCTCACGCTTTTCTGCACTATGCCGACGGGACATTGCTCACAGATCTCCTTATTTCGGCCGCTTGGCGCCGTACTTCGAACGGCGCTGCTTGCGATCCTTCACCGACTGGGTATCCAGAACGCCGCGCAGCACGTGATAGCGCACGCCCGGAAGGTCGCGCACACGGCCGCCGCGGATCAACACGACGGAGTGCTCCTGGAGGTTGTGCCCCTCGCCGGGGATATAGGTAATAACTTCACGCTGATTGACCAGGCGCACCTTGGCTACACGACGCAGAGCCGAGTTCGGCTTTTTTGGTGTCGTTGTATAGACACGCGTGCAAACACCGCGCTTCTGCGGGTTGGCCTCCATCGCCGGAACTTTGTTCCGCTTCGGCTTGGCCTGCCGGGGCTTGCGGATCAGCTGATTAATGGTCGGCATATCGCTCGAACCCTCTTTTCATCCGTACAAACAAAAACCTGTTCGACATAACAAGCGAGCAGCGCCCACCCGGCCTCAGAGAGAGCCGGTGGCGCCATGAATGCAGAGGATCACCTCCAAAACGGAAGCAATCATGCGCCCAAGACTTGTTGCATCTAACTACCCGACAGTGTGTTTGACCGACTTGAATGTGTCGCATTGGGCGCTTCACATTCGGTGTCTGGTCACGACCGACCGCTTAGGTAGGGCGGGTATTACTGCGTTGATTCAGAATCGTCAAGACTTTCCGGGGAAAAAAGCCTGATTGGCGGCTGAACCCCTGCCCTGCACCCAGCGCAGGGCCGGATATGGCCCGGCAGATCCCAATTTTCAAGAGCCCACTGGCCCGGTCGAAAAGGAGAAGGGCCCGAAGGCCCCTCCCCGCGATTCCTGTCCGAATCCTTCTAGAGCCCGGGAGCCGCCAGCAGCACGAACTGGGTGAACTGGCCGGCGCGGTTGAAGTTGTTGTCCGAGGCGATCAGAAGCGTGCGGTTACCATCGACATCCGGTCCCCAGCTGATGGATTCGATGTTGTCGACATCGAGGCCGAAATCGCCCTCGGCAAGAGTGAACCAGTGTTGCTTGTCCATGGGGGTGACATCACCACCCGCGATCGTCTCGAGGCCCGTAACATCGTCGGCGCCTTCGAGCGTGGCGATATAGAACGCAATCTCGTTGCCATAGCCGCTTGCGAAGGTCCGCTCGACCGCAATGATCCTGTTTTCGTCAAGCGCCAGAAACTCGGAAAGACCATTGTCATTGTAATGCGGCTCCTCTGTCGAGGGCGCGCGGATCGGGTCGGTCTGATAAATGTACTCGGCGATCAGTTCGCCGCTTTCCCGGTCGAAAACCGCTACGCGCGAGGGGCTGCCGGCTTCGAGCGTTGCCTTGTCGCCATCCTGCATCAGCCCGTTCTCGGTGCCGACCAGAATGCTCGCTCCATCGACCGAAAGGCTCAGGCTTTCGAAGGCCTGGTTGCCATAGATGCCCTTGCCATCAGCGTCGGGAATATATGCTGCCGGCACATCGAATGTACGCACCACATTGCCATCGAGATCGGCTTCAAAAATCTCCGGCGCGCCATCGGCATTGCCTTCGCTGCTCCACAGGATCGTGCCCGTGTCCGCAACAAAACGAATGCTCTCAGGATCGACCGAGCCAGCGGCAAAGCTCTGCCCCTCGGCATTGAGGAGCTCATGGGTCGATGCGATATCGAGCCCGGCGATCTCGCTGCCGTCCAGCGCCAGTTTGATCGTATAAAAGCGCGCTGGGCCGTTCTGCGCCCGGTCGTCGGAGATGGCGTAAAAGACGTCATTGGCCGCATCGTAATCAAGCCCGGAAATGCCGCCGAACTGCACCCCGTCCAGTCTCAGTTCGGTGGGCAGAACGATCTCGTCGAGAAACACGGGCTGCTCGGGCGTCTGGGCCAAGGCCGACGAAGCGAAAGAAAGAACGGCCAGCGAAAGCGTGGCCCCGCAAGAAATGCGCATCGGAAGTCTCCGGTTGGTGTTTAGCCTCCGGTTCCTGACCGCGACACGCAAAGCTCCGATGACGATAGGGTGAACTTTCGGTGACTGTGCCCACCAACAAAAATGGGGGCCGAAGCCCCCATTCTCAATTCTTGGCGCAAGTCCGATTACTCGGCTGGCGAGTCCGGTGCGGCTGGCATGGCTACGGGCGCCGGAATGGCAACCGTTTCAGCCTGACGGCGCCGCTCGTCCAGAATGAGATCGTCACGCTTGGTCGCGATCTGGCGCACGTTGGAAATACGCGCACCTGTACCCGCCGGGATAAGGCGGCCGACGATGACGTTTTCCTTGAGGCCTTCGAGCAGATCCGCCTTGCCGGAAACCGCAGCCTCGGTGAGGACGCGTGTGGTTTCCTGGAACGAGGCAGCCGACACGAACGAACGGGTCTGCAGCGATGCCTTGGTGATGCCGAGCAGGACCGGAACGGCCACTGCAGGCTTCTTGCCATCGGCAACGAGCTGCTCGTTGAGTTCGTCCAGATCGATCCGATCAAGCTGCTCTTCCTTGAGCAGACCGGATTCGCCGGGCTCGGTGATCTCGACCTTCTGCAGCATCTGGCGAACGATCACCTCGATGTGCTTGTCGTTGATCAACACGCCCTGCAGGCGATAGACTTCCTGGATCTCGTTGACGAGATAGCGTGCCAGTTCCTCGACGCCCTTGATCGCAAGGATGTCGTGCGGGGCCGGATTGCCATCCAGAATATACTCGCCCTTCTCGATCGGATCGCCTTCCTGCAGATGGAACGGCTTACCTTTCGGGATCAGGTACTCCACTGGCTCGAGCGTCTCGTCGGTCGGCTCGATGATGATGCGGCGCTTGTTCTTGTAGTCGCGACCGAAGCGGATCGTACCATCGAGTTCGGCAATGATCGCGTGATCCTTCGGACGACGAGCCTCGAACAGTTCGGCCACACGCGGCAGGCCGCCCGTGATGTCCTTGGTCTTGGCACTTTCGAGCGGAATACGAGCAAGTACGTCACCTTGAGCAACGCGTGTCCCCGGTTCCACAGCGATAACAGCGTCCACGCTCATCAGGTACCGTGCGTCAGAACCACGCTCGGTCTTGAAGGCCTGACCCTGCGCACCAACAGCAATGGCGGGCTTGAGACCGTCGCCACGCTGGCTCGACCGCCAGTCAATGACCAGACGCTTGGTGAAGCCAGTAGTTTCGTCAGTCTGCTCGGAGACCGAAGCCCCATCGACCAGATCTTCGAAGATCACCTCACCCTCAACTTCCGTCAGAACGGGACGAGTGTACGGATCCCATTCCGCCAAACGCTGGCTGCGCTTGACCTGATCGCCTTCCTTGACGCGCAAGCGCGAGCCGTAGCCAAGCTTATGCACTGAGCGTTCTTTGCCTTCGGCATCAACGATCACAATCGAAACGTTACGCCCCATGACCACGATGTGTCCATCGGAGTTGGTCGCAATGTTCTTGTTGCGGAAGGTGATTTTACCTTCAGCACCAGCCTCGAGATAGGAGTTATCAACAACCTGAGCCGTACCACCAATGTGGAACGTACGCATCGTCAGCTGAGTACCTGGCTCACCGATCGACTGAGCGGCAATAACGCCAACGGCTTCACCCATGTTGACAGGCGTACCACGGGCAAGGTCACGGCCATAGCACGTCGCACAAGTGCCCTGGCGGACATCGCAGGTCAGCGGCGAGCGAATGCGCACCGACTGCACCTTAGCAGTCTCCACCTTCTCGACATCGGCCTCGTCCATCAGTGTGCCCTTGGCAACAATGACGTCGTCAGTGCCAGGTACCATGATGTCGTCGGCTGCAACACGGCCAAGGATCCGCTGGCCGAGCGAAGCAACAACCTGACCGGAGTCGATGATCGGCTCCATGGTCAGACCGCGTTCGGTGCCGCAGTCGTCCTCAGTGATGATGGCATCCTGAGCGACGTCCACAAGACGGCGTGTCAGATAACCCGAGTTCGCAGTCTTCAAGGCAGTGTCAGCCAGACCCTTACGGGCACCGTGCGTCGAGTTAAAGTACTCGAGAACGGTCAGGCCTTCCTTAAAGTTAGAAATAACAGGTGTCTCGATGATCTCACCGGACGGCTTGGCCATAAGGCCACGCATACCCGCAAGCTGCTTCATCTGGGCGACCGAACCACGGGCGCCGGAATGGCTCATCATATAGACCGAGTTAATCTGCTTGGACCGACCATTGGCGTCTTTTTCGTGGGCCGAGATGCGCTTCATCATCTCTTCGGCGACCTTGTCACCACACTTTGCCCAGGCATCGACAACTTTGTTGTACTTCTCACCATGGGTGATCAAGCCGTCGTTGTACTGCTGTTCAAATTCCTCAACCTGCTTGCGGGTATCACCCACAATCTTGGCCTTGGTATCTGGGATGACCATGTCATCCTTGCCGAACGAAATGCCGGCACGGCAGGCTTGCTTGAAACCGAGATCCATGACGCGGTCACAGAAGATCACAGTCTCTTTCTGGCCGCATGCACGATAGACCGTGTCGATGACCTTCGAGATGTTCTTCTTGGTCATGAGCTGGTTAACCACCTCGTACGGCACAGTCTTGGGCAAAATCTGCCCCAGCATCATGCGTCCCGGCGTGGTCTCGATAATCGAAGTTGACGTATTACCTTCGGCATCGACGGCCTTGATCCGGCCCTTGATCTTGGTGTGCAGTGTAACCGACTTGTTCTCAAGCGCGTGCTCGAGTTCCGACATCGACGAGAACGCCATGCCTTCACCGGGTTCGCCATCAGCGATGATCGACACGTAGTACAGTCCGAGCACGATATCCTGAGACGGCACGATGATCGGCTGTCCGTTGGCAGGGTGCAGGATGTTGTTGGTCGACATCATCAAAACGCGTGCTTCAAGCTGCGCTTCCAGCGACAGAGGCACGTGAACAGCCATCTGATCGCCGTCAAAGTCGGCGTTGAACGCGGCACAGACCAGCGGATGAAGCTGAATTGCCTTACCTTCGATAAGGATCGGTTCAAAGGCCTGAATGCCCAGACGGTGAAGCGTCGGCGCACGGTTGAGAAGAACCGGGTGCTCACGGATGACTTCGTCAAGGATATCCCAGACTTCGGGTTTTTCCTTTTCAACGAGCTTTTTGGCTTGCTTGACGGTCGAGCTCAGGCCTTTCGCGTCGAGACGCGAATAGATGAAGGGCTTGAACAGCTCGAGCGCCATCTTCTTGGGCAGACCACACTGGTGCAGCTTGAGTTCCGGACCCACGGTAATAACCGAACGGCCCGAATAATCGACGCGCTTGCCGAGCAGGTTCTGACGGAAACGGCCCTGCTTGCCCTTGAGCATATCCGAGAGCGACTTGAGCGGGCGCTTATTGGCACCAGTGATGGTGCGGCCACGCCGGCCATTATCGAACAGTGCATCGACAGCCTCCTGCAGCATCCGCTTTTCATTGCGGATGATGATGTCGGGCGCACGCAGCTCGATCAGGCGCTTCAACCGATTATTACGATTGATGACGCGGCGATAGAGATCATTCAGATCCGAGGTCGCAAACCGGCCGCCATCGAGCGGAACCAGCGGGCGCAACTCGGGCGGGATGACCGGTATGACGGTCATGATCATCCATTCAGGTTTGTTACCCGAAACAATGAACTGCTCTACAATTTTGAGGCGCTTGGCCAGCTTCTTTGGCTTGAGCTCTGTGGTCGCCTCGGCAATCTCGACGCGCAGATCGGCGGCGAGCTTTTCGAGATCCAGAGCAGCCAGCATTTCGCGCACGGCTTCAGCGCCGATCATGGCGGTAAAAGCATCCGGACCGTAATTGTCCTGAGCGTCGAGATACTCCTCTTCAGTGACCAGCTGGTGCTGGCTGAATGGGGTAAGACCCGGCTCGATGACGACGTAATTCTCGAAATAGAGAATGCGTTCGACATCTTTCAACGTCATGTCGAGCAGCTGCGAGATGCGGCTCGGCAGAGACTTCAGGAACCAGATATGCGCGACGGGCGCTGCCAGTTCGATATGGCCCATTCGCTCACGACGCACGCGGCTAAGGGTGACTTCAACACCGCACTTTTCGCAGATGACGCCCTTGAACTTCATGCGCTTGTACTTGCCGCAAAGGCATTCGTAATCCTTGGTCGGGCCAAAGATACGCGCGCAGAACAGGCCATCACGCTCGGGCTTGAACGTACGGTAGTTAATGGTCTCAGGCTTTTTGATTTCGCCGTAAGACCACGACAGGATCTTCTCCGGACTCGCGATATTGATCTTGATCTGATCGAAAGTCGGCGCAGCCGCCTGCGAGTTGAACGGATCCATGACGTGCTGATGATGATTCATCGTGTCTCTCCTTGGGACCCGGACGGTGCAGCATTCGTATTGCGCACCGCCCTATTGGGCCAAAAGCATCGGTTCATATGGGAGCGGCGGATTATTCCGCCGCATCCGCAGGAGGTGCGAGTTCGGGGTCGCCACCGGCCTCGTCGTTGTCCGCTTCGATGTCGGTCAGCTCGACGTTAAGGCCGAGCGAACGGATTTCCTTGACGAGAACGTTAAAGCTCTCGGGGATGCCCGCTTCGAAGGTGTCGTCGCCACGAACGATGGCTTCGTAGACCTTTGTACGACCGGCAACGTCATCGGACTTGACCGTCAGCATTTCCTGCAAGGTGTAAGCGGCACCGTAAGCTTCAAGTGCCCACACTTCCATTTCACCGAAGCGCTGACCACCGAACTGGGCCTTACCACCAAGCGGCTGCTGGGTAACCAAGCTGTACGGACCGATCGAACGAGCGTGGATCTTGTCGTCAACAAGGTGGTGCAGCTTGAGCATGTAGATGTAGCCCACTGTAACCTTGCGGTCGAACTCTTCACCGGTACGGCCGTCGTAAAGTGTCGACTGACCCGATCCGTCCAGCCCTGCCCTTTCGAGCATGGTGACAATATCAGCTTCCTTCGCGCCGTCGAAAACCGGTGTTGCGATGGAAACGCCCTTCGACAACTGCTGGCCCAGACGAACAATGCCATCATCGTCGAGGTCGCCGACATAGTCGTCACCCTCGTAAAGCCCGCCCAGTTCCTTCTTAAGAGGCTCGACGTCCTTTGACTGACGATAGGCCTGCATCATGGCGTCGATCTTCCGGCCCATACCACGGGCTGCCCAACCAAGATGCGTCTCAAGAATCTGACCGACGTTCATGCGCGAAGGCACACCCAGCGGATTGAGCACGATGTCCACGTGGGTACCGTCCTCAAGGAACGGCATATCTTCCACCGGCATGATGCGCGAGATAACACCCTTGTTGCCGTGACGGCCGGCCATTTTATCGCCCGACTGAACTTTACGCTTGGTCGCAACGAAGACTTTAACCATCTTCATGACGCCTGGCGGCAACTCGTCACCACGCTGGAGCTTGTCGACCTTGTCGATGAACCGCTGCTCGAGCAAACGACGGCTCTCGTCGTACTGGCCTTGAAGGGATTCGATCTCACTCATCAGCTTGTCGTCTTCGACAGCAAACTGCCACCACTTCGACCGCGCATGCGCATCAAAGATGGAGTCATTGAGCTTGGTTCCAGCAACATAGCCCTTGGGACCGGTCGTAGCGGCTTTACCGAACAACATTTCCTTGAGACGTGCATAAACGTTCCGGTCGAGGATCGACTGTTCGTCATCACGGTCTTTCGCAAGGCGCTCGATTTCCTCACGCTCGATCGCCATGGCACGTTCATCTTTATCAATGCCGTGACGGTTGAACACCCGGACTTCAACGACGATGCCGCCGTCCCCAGGAGGGATACGCAGTGAGGTGTCGCGAACGTCCGATGCCTTCTCACCAAAGATGGCACGCAGAAGCTTTTCTTCCGGCGTCATCGGGCTTTCACCCTTGGGGGTGATTTTACCGACGAGAATATCGCCCGCCTGAACTTCGGCACCAATGTGAACGATACCGGCTTCGTCGAGATTTTTCAGCGCTTCTTCCGAAACGTTGGGAATGTCGCGAGTGATTTCTTCCGGTCCGAGCTTGGTATCGCGGGCCATCACTTCATATTCCTCGATGTGGATCGAGGTGAAGACGTCGTCCTGGACGATCTTTTCGGAAAGCAGGATCGAATCTTCGAAGTTGTAGCCATTCCAAGGCATAAACGCGACAAGCACGTTACGGCCAAGAGCGAGATCACCCAATTCGGTCGAAGGACCGTCAGCAATAATGTCGCCAGCCTGAACATGATCGCCAACCACAACCAGTGGACGCTGATTGATGCAGGTCGACTGGTTGGAACGCTGGAACTTCATGAGGTTGTAGATGTCGACACCGGACTTGGACGCATCGTTCTCTTCGGTCGCGCGGATAACGATACGGGTCGCATCCACCTGATCGACGATACCGGTGCGCAGGGCGCCAATCGCGGCCCCCGAGTCGCGAGCCACGACAGCTTCCATGCCTGTGCCCACGAACGGAGCCTCGGCACGCAGAAGCGGCACGGCCTGACGCTGCATGTTCGAGCCCATCAGAGCGCGGTTGGCGTCGTCGTTTTCCAGGAACGGGATGAGCGAAGCGGCAACCGAGACAACCTGCTTGGGCGAAACATCCATCAGATCGACCATTTCACGCGGAGTGAGCGAAGGCTCACCGGCGTGACGGGCCACGACCAGCTCGTTCACGAACTCGCCCTCGTCGCTCAGCGTGGCATTAGCCTGGGCAACGTGGTGCTTGGCTTCTTCCATTGCCGAGAGATAGACGACCTCGTCGGTCACCTTGCCGTCCACGACCTTGCGGTACGGGGTCTCGATGAACCCGTACTTGTTGACGCGCGCAAAGGTGGCCAGCGAATTGATCAGACCGATGTTCGGGCCTTCCGGCGTTTCGATCGGGCAGATACGGCCATAATGGGTCACGTGAACGTCGCGGACTTCAAAGCCTGCTCGCTCGCGGGTCAGACCGCCCGGCCCAAGCGCCGAAAGGCGACGCTTGTGAGTGATTTCCGAAAGCGGATTCGTCTGATCCATGAACTGGCTGAGCTGGGACGAACCAAAGAACTCGCGCACCGCAGCCGCTGCCGGCTTGGCGTTGATGAGGTCCTGGGGCATGACAGTATCGATTTCAACCGAGCTCATACGCTCCTTGATTGCGCGTTCCATACGCAGCAAGCCGAGGCGATAGTGGTTTTCCATCAATTCGCCCACCGACCGCACACGACGGTTGCCGAGGTTATCGATGTCATCGATGTCGCCCTTACCGTCGCGCAACTCAACGAGCGTGCGAACGACTGCAACAATGTCCTCCTTGCGCAAAACACGCATGGTGTCAGGCGCATCGAGGTCGAGACGCATGTTCATCTTTACACGACCAACAGCGGAAAGGTCGTACCGCTCACTGTCAAAGAACAGCGAGTTGAACATCGCTTCGGCAGTTTCGATGGTGGGGGGTTCACCCGGACGCATAACGCGATAGATGTCGAACAGCGCGTCTTCGCGGCTTTCGTTCTTGTCTATGGCAAGCGTGTTGCGGATATACGCACCAACGTTGATGTGGTCGATATCGAGGATTGGCAGATCGTCAAAGCCCTTCTCGACAAGCGTCTCAAGAACCTTTTCGTCGATCTCATCGCCCGCTTCGGCAAAGATCTCCCCGTTAGCAAGATCGACGATATCGCGGGCAAGATACATGCCGTAAAGATCTTCGTTGGTGGCCAACAGATGGGTCACACCGGATTCCACAATCTTCTTTGCGGCACGAGCGGTAAGGCGCGCTCCACCTTCGTGGACTACGGTGCCGGTCTTGGCATCGATAAGGTCATGAAGGGGCTTGGTACCCTTCATTTTCTCGGCGTCGAACGGCTTGTTCCAGCCCTTTTCACTCTTGGTGTAGGACTGAATGTCATAATAGGTGTCGAGGATTTCTTCCGCGTCGAGGCCAAGCGCCTTGAGAAGCGAAGTAACCGGAATCTTACGGCGACGATCGATACGCGCATAGACGACATCCTTGGCATCGAATTCGATATCGAGCCAAGATCCGCGGTAAGGAATGATGCGTGCTGCAAACAAGAGCTTGCCCGACGAGTGGGTCTTGCCCTTATCGTGATCGAAGAACACACCAGGCGAACGATGCATCTGGGATACGATAACGCGCTCGGTGCCGTTCACGATAAACGTACCGTTGGTCGTCATGAAGGGCATATCGCCCATATAGACGTCCTGTTCCTTGATGTCCTTGACCGAGCGAGCGCCCGTGTCTTCGTCGACCTCAAAGACAATAAGCCGAAGCGTCACTTTCAGCGGCGCAGCAAAAGTCATGTCGCGCTGGCGGCATTCTTCGACATCGTATTTGGGCTGTTCGAATTCGAAACGAACGAATTCGAGAGATGCCGTATTGGAGAAATCCGTAATCGGGAAAACCGACCTGAAGACCGACTGGAGGCCTTCGTCGCCTCGCCCACCTTCGGGCTCATCGACCATCAGGAACTGATCGTAAGACGCTTTTTGCACCTCGATCAGGTTCGGCATCTCCGTGACTTCACGAATTGACCCAAAGGACTTGCGCACCTTGCGGCGCCCGTTGAACGTGGTAGCCATGTACCCGTTTCCTCTCGTCTGGAATGTCTCGGAGGCAGCTGTTCAAAGAATCGACAATCAGCCGTCGGTTCTTTGAACAGGTGCCCTTTATGACGTTATATCTTTTCTGGTGGCATCATCCGGCAGTAAGTGCCTGGAGCGAACATCCACCTTGTTCCGCAACTTCCGCCCTGCCCTGCCAAACTGGCTTTCGGGTGACGTCCGCATTCCGTTAAGCAGGAAGCGGGAAACGGGATGGCCCGGTGGCCATCCCGAAAAGATGGATTGAACTACTTGAGTTCAACCTTGGCACCAGCTGCTTCGAGCTTTGCCTTGATGTCTTCGGCTTCCGCCTTGTTGACACCTTCCTTGACAGCCTTAGGAGCGCCTTCGACGAGGTCCTTGGCTTCCTTCAGGCCGAGGCCAGTGATGCCACGAACTTCCTTGATGACGTTGATCTTCTGATCGCCAGCGCCGGTCAGGATCACGTCAAATTCAGTCTGCTCTTCAGCAGCTGCGGCAGGTGCGCCGCCGCCAGCAGCGGCAACAGCAACAGGAGCGGCGGCAGAAACGCCCCACTTTTCTTCGAGCATCTTGGAAAGCTCGGAAGCTTCCAGGATGGTCAATGCAGACAGGTCGTCTACGAGTTTAGCAAGATCAGCCATTTGATAAGCCTCTATAAGTTTAGGTTTCAGTTTGAACCGTGGAATGGGGTCGTGAACGCGCGTTACGCGGCAGCGCCCTTATCCGAATACGCGGAGATAACGCGGGCGACAGAAGCGCCCGGTTCCTTGGCAAGACGTGCGATATTCGTCGCAGGCTGGACCAGAAGGCCAGCGAGCTTGGCACGCAGTTCGTCGAGCGAAGGCAGATCAGCCAGCGCCTTGACGCCATCGGCGTCCAGAGCGGTCGACCCCATTGCGCCGCCGAGGATCACGAACTTGGAGTTCGAATCGGCGAACTTTTTGGCGACTTTAGGCGCCGTGATGGGATCTTCCGAATAGGCAAGGACCGTCGGACCCGTAAGGATGTCCGAGATATCCGCAGTTTCGGTGTCTTTAAGAGCGAGCTTGGCAAGGCGGTTCTTTGCGACCTTAACCTGTCCCCCGGCCTGCTTCATCTGCACACGCAGCTTTTCGAAGTCAGACACAGAAAGACCGGTATAGTGAGCGACGACAACCGCGCCCGAGCCGGCAAACGCCTGCTGGAGCGAGGAGACGACCTCAGCTTTTTCCGCTCTATCCACTGCTACTCTCCACGAGTTAGGCTCGATCCACAGCGGACCGAACCCGTTGCAATTAGCCGTTCCCATGGGAACGGCGGGTGCAGCGCCTGTAAACCGGTTGATCGGGCGAACCCGAAAGACCAGTTCGGTTCAAACCAAAACGAGCCGCATTTCTGCGAAAATCTCGTCCGGTCATCACCCCATCTATTGGTGGCCACCGGGAGCCCCCGGCAATTAGGATGGCAAGCCGCCATCACCACACAGTCTCGGACAGGACTTTACCCAAAAGGGATATTCTCCCTTTTGGGCATCTCGGGCAGCCGGAACCGCCCGAAATTGGTTTCGCTATCGGTCCTAGTTTACCGACGACGGATCGACATGAACGCCAGCGCCCATTGTCGAGGAAACGGCGACACGCTTGACATAAGTTCCCTTGGCGCCCGCGGGCTTTGCCTTGGAAACAGCGTCAGTCAACGCCTTGATGTTTTCGACAAGCTGCGCTTCCGTAAAGGAGGCCTTACCAATACCGGCATGAATGATACCGGCCTTTTCTACACGGAACTCCACAGCACCGCCCTTGGCAGCCTTAACGGCGCCGGCGACATCGGGGGTCACTGTGCCAACCTTAGGGTTTGGCATCAGGTTGCGCGGGCCAAGAATCTTACCCAGACGTCCAACGAGCGGCATCATGTCCGGTGTCGCAATGCAGCGATCGAAATTGATGTTGCCCTTTTGGATTTCTTCGGCCAGGTCGTCAGCGCCGACAATATCGGCACCGGCTGCCTTGGCTTCATCAGCCTTGGCATCCTTGGCGAACACGGCGACGCGAACGGTCTTGCCAGTACCATTGGGCAGATTGACAACACCGCGGACCATCTGGTCGGCGTGGCGAGGGTCAACACCCAAATTCATTGCGACTTCGACAGTTTCATCGAACTTTGCAGTAGCACGCTCTTTGACCATCTTGATGGCTTCATCGATGCCATAAAGCTTCTTGCGGTCGATACCGTCACGAACCTGCTTGGTGCGCTTTGCGATCTTGGTCATATCCGATTACCCTTCGACCTGGAGACCCATGGAACGGGCAGAGCCCTCAACCATGCTCATTGCGGCTTCAACGGTATCGGCGTTGAGGTCCTTCATCTTCTTCTCGGCAATGTCACGCACCTGCGCCTCGGTCAATTTCCCGGCGCTGTCGTGACCCGGTTTTTTCGATCCGGACTTAAGGTTGATTGCCTTCTTGATGAAGTATGTCACCGGCGGCAGTTTCATCTCGAAAGTGAAACTCTTGTCGGCGAAAGCCGTGATCACGACCGGAATCGGAGCACCTTTTTCCATCTCCTGCGTAGCCGCGTTAAAGGCCTTGCAGAATTCCATGATGTTCAGACCGCGCTGACCGAGAGCCGGTCCGATCGGGGGCGACGGAGTCGCGGAGCCGGCAGGCACCTGCAACTTGATATAGCCAATAATTTTTTTTGCCATGCTACGTTCCTTTCAATAGACCGCCAAAACGGCCATTTGGTGACGGCGTGGTCCGAGGCTTGACCGATGGATGGCAACCACCGCCCTCTTCCACACATCATTCGCCCTGCAAGCAGAGCGCAAGCGATCAGACTTTTTCAACCTGACCGTATTCCAGCTCAACCGGCGTGGGCCGGCCAAAAATCGAGACCTCAACCTTGAGGCGAGCACGCTCTTCGTCGACTTCCTCGACAACACCGGAGAAGCTCGCAAAGGGCCCGTCGGAAACCCGAACGTTTTCGCCCACTTCGAAAGAAACCGAAGGCTTTGGCCGATCGACGCCTTCCTGCACCTGCTGCAGAATGCTCATCGCCTCGCGCTCCGATATAGGCTGCGGCTTGTTGTCCGCGCCAAGGAACCCGGTAACCTTCGGGGTATTCTTGATGAGATGGAACGTTTCATCAGTAAGCTCCATCTTGACCAGCACATAACCGGGAAAAAACTTGCGCTCGGCGTCGACCTTACGACCACGACGAACTTCAGTCACCTTCTCGGTCGGCACCAGAACATCCTCGAACAAATGATCGAGTCCGTTGGAGACAACCTTCTGCTTGATGTCTTCCGCAACCTTGCGCTCGAAATTCGAATACGCCTGAACAATGTACCAACGGTTGGCCATACTGCTTTTTTCGCTCCTGATCCCGCCGCTTCGCTTTAGCGAATGGACAGTATTAACCCGACAAAGAACTGAATGATCTGGTCGGCAGCCAGAAAGAACAGGCTGGCAAAGACCACCATGACCAGAACCATCACAGTCGAGATCAGCGTTTCATTCCGGGTCGGCCAGACGACTTTGGCAACCTCCGAACGCACCTGCTGAAAAAACGTAAAAGGATTAGTCCGGGCCATATACCGCTCGATACCTGGTGTTAAATCTGGGGCTTAAGTCCATAAGCAATTGCCGCGCGAGTCGCATCGCACGGCCAAGAGTGGCTTATCTAGACCTTGGAAGGCTTCAAGGCAAGACCTCGGACCATCTTTTTTGGTCCATGCGACTGGCCGCTGCGATCGCGTCATTGTCGCTATCGGCGCGCTTTGCAACGAACCGCGCAACGACCAAATAGTCGCAAGATCTCATAAATGAGACTGGCAGGGGCGGAGGGACTCGAACCCACGGCCCTCGGTTTTGGAGACCGATGCTCTACCAACTGAGCTACACCCCTATGCCGAGCCATGGTCTAGTCGACTTGGTTTTCGAGCGCAAGAGCCTCTTGCGCTCTCAAGACAAAAAGAAAGGGCGGCCCGACGGCCGCCCTTGTAAAATCAGCGAAATAGGAGCGTTTAAACGACGATTTTGGAGACGACGCCGGCGCCGACAGTACGGCCGCCTTCACGGATGGCGAAGCGGAGCTTCTCTTCCATC
>NZ_JBLXCL010000018.1:0-18535 GCF_048264985.1 Pelagibacterium sp. | reverse complement strand
GCCCGCGCCAAAGCGCAGCACATCCGTGTAGCTTGCCGACGTATTGCTGTTGACCGACTCGAAGATGGTGTCGACGCCGTCGCCTAGGTTGAACAGGTAGGTGTCGGTGTAGTAACTGCCGGTGAGGCTGTCATCACCGGCGCCGCCGGCCAGCAGGTTGCCGTTCGAGGTGCTGGCCACCTTCAAGGTGTCATTGCCCGCGTCGCCATAGAGCGTGTTGCTGCCCGTGCCGCCGTCGAGCGTGTCGTCGCCGACGCCCCCAACGAGGATGTCATTCCCGTTCTCCCCGTACAGACTGTCATTTCCCGCACCGCCAAACAGCTGATCATTGCCGCTGCCACCGCTTAGCTTTGCGCTCGTCCCGAGAGCGAACAGCACATCATCGCCGAGTCCGCCCTGAAGATCAGAACCGGCTTGGAGGTCGTCACCACTCGTGCTTTTTGAACCGAAAATTGTTGTGATGTGCGCGACATCTTCCGGTGTGAGCCTGTCATGTAGCGAACTCAAAAGATTCGATATCTCTCCAACAGGAACAATATTACCTAGTGTTGTGGATCTAAATTCTAAAAGGTCAATTACGGAGGTGGCGGGATCGCCGCTTTCTTCGAATAATCTGGCTAGCTCACCGAATTCGTAATTAATCCCGTTTTCATCAAGCACAAGCTTTATAGAGTCAGCGTATGGCTTTAATCGAGTCTGCAACAATAGCGCGTTGTAAACTGAATGTTTAAGCTTCTCATAAGCCTCGTTGAGCAGAGCGGCCTGGCCGGCGCTTACCAGCAAATCTTGCTCCGTTATGTAAAGCTCTGGTAACAAGACTCCTGCAGAAGTCGCCGGGGGCTTTTTCGTACTTGAACTGGCACCCGAATAAAACCTCAATTGGTCATTAGTATCGCTGCTCCCGCTAGGGTTTTTTTCGCTTGTAAACCTGAAGAAATCTTGACCATTGAAGACTTCGAGAAGGCTGATTCTCTCCAGAAGCGCCTTCTTCTCCAGCTGCTCTGCGTTAGGTTCCGACGGGCCATTAGTCCACTCTTCCCCTAGGGAAGCACCGCCGGAACTTGAACCTCCTCCCGCGCCAGCCGCGTACTCAGTAGTTGGCAGCTCCCAAGAGTATGCGAACCTAACGTCTGTCATCCCCATATCGATATCATCGATACGCTCGAAAAGCTTTTCGTAGTTGCTAGATTTGGCCCAGGCAGCTAACAAGCCGTCCAGCAGCGCCATCTGCTCTTCACGTGTTCCGGCTTGGCTATAACTTGCGAGAACAGCTCGGAGAGCGCCGTTCTGCATAGCAGCATCACGCAGGTCTCTAACTGCCCCGGAGCCACGCATGTCTGGAAGAGCCGCAACTTCGTCAGTGAGCACCGGCTTGTCAGTGTATTCACGATAGAAAGGATTGCTCGCCAGATCTAGGTTAGCTGCAAGACTTTGGTTGCCGTTAATAGTGCCTTCGGAGCCATCGCTGCGGACGAAGCTGCCTACAGCGCTAATAAGGTTTCCATTGGAGGATTGATTGGTTGCGGTCGAATGTAAATTGATGGCCGTGATGTCATGTTCGGCGAGGGTTTTGAGCTCGGAAACCTGCGCGACGCCATCCTGGTTAACGTCCTGCCAGACGCGTACGCTGGAGAACGCATCGTCTTGTGCATCAAAAGCGCCGTCATTATTAATGTCCAAGTCGCGAAGGGCGTCAAAGCCACTTGTGGCTTTCTGGCCATTCGACTTAACGGTGTCGACGCCGAATAGCTCGCTCCCGTTGTCGATCGCGCCGTTACCGTTACGGTCTAGAACCAATAGCCCGTCATCGCCCTTTACCCAGCCGGTTCCAGTTCTAAGACCGTCGCCATCGAAGTCAAAAGTGACGCCACTATTAGCCGCTAAAGTTTCAAGGCCATCTCCGTCTAAGTCCAAAGCCAGCGGATCCACACGCTGGACAAAGCTTACTGCGCTTAAGAAAATGTCATTGACACGAGCGTCAATCCCCAACTCACCATAGAGTTCGGCTAAAGATTTTTTCAACGAGTTAAGGAGATCGGTTATCTTATCGACGGAACCAAGATGAGGATCTGTTTCCGCCTCAGGGAGCCGATCACCGTCCGGCCGATTAGCAGTAACGCCATCTCCACCCAAGAGCTTATCCATGCTATCAATAAAGCCCAGCAGAGCATCTAGTGCGCTTCTATTTGCTTGCCGAGTCCACTCAGTTTGTTCAGCCTCGCTGGGTTCAGCAAACTGTACAAAAGTTATAATTTTAGAAAGCGCTTGACCTGCAATCTCGCCGATTTTACTTCCCGACAAAGCTCCTGTGGTTTCAATTGCAGTCCTCATTGTTTCAAGCATTTTTTGCTGAAAACTATGTGGAGGCATAGAGCCTTCATTTTCGGCCAGGAAATGCGCTTGATCCACTAGATAGTCAGAAACAGGTTTTAAAGACTCGTATTCCGACGCGAGCGAACCACCCGAAAGATTTGTTGTAGACATAGTAATATCCTTTTACATGGTGACTTTGTTGATTTTCCGCAGATAAGCGGCGTGTTCTGCTTTCTCACCGCCGGCGTGATCCATGAGCTCAGCAATGATCATTACGTAATTGTGAAAAATTATGGGACTCTCCATTGCCATTCTGTTGCATGTTTCATTCCTAAGATCAGAATGTATGCCGCCAGACATTTTGATGCGTTGCAAGGCAGAGGCCGCCCTCTGTCTCGCAGAGTCGGGTTTCATTTTCTTAGTTACTTTAATGATATGCCTGACCAGCGTGGTTTCTAACATAACGGAACAGCTTTTCGAATCGACATAGTATTTAGCAGCCAGATTTTCAAAGATCTTTGCTTGATCCAGATTTCCCTCGTTGATGAGGATATTGCTCAGGGCTAGCCTTCTCTCGGTACAGGTGCTAGTTTCCTCGTCGCACACGTTTTCTTTTAGATAGCCAGTCCCGAAGCGAGCCGTAAAGTCGGTGCCTGCATTTCGAATGAATACTTCTCGACTTTCACTCAGGTGTAAATTGGACGGATTGAAATATGCACTCACCCACATTTCGTCCCTGAGCCAGCGAGTCTCCCGCTCGGCTTCAACCACAAGCGCTTTGCCTTTCCAATAAATCCCAACTAAAGCTAAAAGCACAACACTCATAATCAGCAAGACTTTTTTCATTACGCACCAACGTTACGAGTTTTTTCATTATGGTTGATCATCAGAGTTTAGCTGTAGCTGTAGCTGTAGCTGTAGCTGTAGCTGAAACGCAATTCAACGATCGAGAATTTTTTTTACGCCTTCTACCAGGGCAACAGAAATACGGATTGACGCGCCAGGCGCTTTGATAACCCCTCCTTCGTTGACAAACTGACGTTCGCGAAGCGCAAATATTCCTACCAATAAATGAGAGCCTCGCTAACGCTCTCGAAGGCCTTCGCTGCTATATTGTTGTAACGGACTGAGGAAGTACTCGATCACGCGACGCTTATCGGTTTTCACCTCTGCACGCACAGCCATGCCCGGCGAAAGCTGAACGTCCCGATGATTAATTCGAATACGGTCTTCTTTCAGTAGGATTCGAGCGCTGTAAATGAGCCCCAGCTTCTCATCCTGAATTGCGTCACTAGAGACACTCTGAACAGTTCCGTTCAATACTCCGTATTTAGTAAAATTGAAGGTTTCTACCTTCACTTCTACGTCTTGTCCTGGGCGTACGAATCCAACGTCTTTGTTTTCCAGAAGAGCTTCAACTTCAACAGGCTGGTCTGTTGGAACGACCACCATCAATTGGAGAGCAGGCGTAACGACACCGCCTACGGTGTGGGTGGCTAGCTGCTGTACGGTCCCATCCACCGGAGCCCGTAAACGCTTGATGCTCTGCTGGTAAGTCGCTTTTGCCAGTTCCGAGGTAAGGGCGGCTTCTTTCTGTTCAGACTGGTGGAGAAGATCGAGCATCGCTTTACGCGTTTGTGCGACCACGCTCTCGCGCTGCCCTTGTGCTTCCCTCAGTGCTGCATGTAACTGCACGACGCTTGATCGCTGAACGCTCAACTGTCGCTCAAGATCGAGCCGCGCCTGTTCCTTCTCCAAGAATGCGTGACGCGCGATATATTGTTGAGCCAGAAGATCCTCATAATCTTCTGCAAGCTTGGTAGCGATCGGCAGCGTTCTCTCAAGGCTAGCAACCTGAGATTTCGCGGCTTGGATTTCGGCGCTGCGCTGGGCAATTTCCGCCTCAGCTAACTCGAGATTACTGTGATACTCCTGATACTGGCCCATCAGCCAACGTTCGGCACCAAGGCGCCGAGCAGCATCAAGTCCCTGAAGGGCGGCATTTGGCAAAGTTGGAGACGATCCTGTTTCGATTCCTCTTAGCATGGCCGCCGCACGTGCCCGATCAACTCTAGCCGCGAGTAAGTCAGCCTCTAATCGCTCAGAGTCAGCAGCCGCCGTCGTCGGGTCTAACTCAATAAGGACATCCCCGGCCGAGACGGATTGCCCGTCTCGCACATAGATGGTCTTTACCACCGCCGTTTCGCTGGATTGGATGACCTTGGTCTTGCCGCTTGGAACAATTTTTCCGGTGGCGGTGGCGACGACATCTATCCGACCAATGCATGCCCAGATCAACGCCAGCGTACTGAAACCGATCAACGTCCAAGTGATGATGCGGGGCGCCGGATGTACAGGTTTCTCTTGTAGCTCCAACGCAGCAGGGAGGAACTGAACTTCATGGGGCAGCCGTTTGGGCGGCTCCATCGCTCGGCGATTTTGCCAGGCATGACGCCACACTCTTCTATAGCGGCTCCAGAGTGTGCCGTTGCCAGCGTTCTCAGCATCAGCCATTTTGGCCACCCTGCATTCTGTGCAGGCGCGAGTAATGACCCGCCTGATGCGTAAGCAGTTGCGCGTGGGTCCCTTGCTCGACGATTTGGCCTCGGTCTACGACCACGATACGGTCGGCATCGCGCACGGCTGAAAGGCGATGCGCAATGATGATCACGGTTCGGCCTCTGCAAATTGATTGCATGTTCTGTTGGATGATTCGCTCGGATTCATAGTCGAGCGCACTGGTGGCTTCATCGAAGATCAGGATGCGTGGATTTCCAATGAGGGCGCGCGCGATGGCGATGCGCTGGCGCTGCCCCCCGGATAGGGACGCACCATGCTCGCCAACTATCGTGTCGTACCCTTCGGGGAGCTCGAGGATGAACTCGTGTGCTCCCGCCAGCTTAGCGACCTGCATGACGGTCTCGAGCGGAGCGCCTGGATCCGTCAATGCAATGTTTTCGCGGATGCTACGGTTGAACAGCATGTTGTCTTGTAAGACGACGCCGATCTGGCGGCGAAGAGAGGATACGTCCGCAAGCGCGAGGTCCATACCGTCGACCAGAACACGGCCTCGTTCCGGTACGTATAACCGCTGCAGCAGACGCGTCAGTGTGCTCTTTCCCGACCCTGAACGACCGACAACTCCGATTACTTCGCCCGCCCCGACGGTGAGGCTAACGCCGCGAAGAATTTCCGAGCCGTCTGGTCGGTAACGGAAATGAACCTGGTCAAATTCAATGTTTCCTTTCAACGGAGGCAGCGCGCTTCGTGCAGTCTGAGAAAGCTCGGTACGGGTGTTCAAAATATCGCCGAGGCGCTGAACCGAAACGCCCGTCTGTTGGAAGTTGGTCCACAGCTGGGCCAGACGAATGATGGGTTGGGATACACGCCCAGCCAGCATGTTGAACGCGATCAGTTGGCCTACTGAGAGTTGTCCTTCGATCACGAGCTGCGCCCCCATCCACAGGGTTGCGACAGTCACAAGCTTGCTAACTAAAGAGACGCTTTCGTTCGCGATGGTCGATAGGTTCTGGGTCTTAAAGCCGGCCGAGACGTAGGCGGCAAGTTGGTTATCCCATTTCCGTGCGACCTGTGGCTCCACCGCCATCGACTTCAGCGTGTCGATGCCATTTACCGTCTCCACCAAGAACGCCTGGTTCTCAGCGCCTCGAGCGAAGCTGTCGTTCAGGCGTGCACGCAACACTGGCGTAATGAGGAGCGAAATGAGGAAGTAAACCGGAAGAGACAACACGACGATCAAGGTCAGCCAGCCGCTGTAATAGAACATCACCGCGATGAACACTACTGAGAACAGTACGTCGAGAATCAGCGTAACGGCGTTGCCGGTGAGGAAGTTTCGGATGTTTTCCAGTTCGCGCACACGAGCGACCGAATCACCGACCCGCCGAGCCTGAAAATACGACAAAGGCAGCGTGATCAAATGACGGAACAAGCGCGAGCCCAACTCAACATCGATACGGCTGGCGGTATGGGAGAAAACATAGCTGCGCAATCCACTGAGCAGTGTTTCGAACAACATCACGCCGAGCAGGCCTATAGCGATGACGTCGAGTGTGGTGAGCCCGCGATGAACAAGGACTTTATCCATCACCACCTGGAAGAACAGCGGCGTTAGCAGGGCGAAGATCTGAAGGACAAACGAGACGAGCAGTACCTCGCCTAGAAGCTTTCGATACTTGACGATTGCCGGGATGAACCAAGTGAAGTCAAAGCGCGATGTCTCGCCTGGGGCACCCGCCTCAGTACGAAAGAGAATCAAGCTGCCAGTCCATCGCAGCTCCAGTTCTTCCAACGTCAGCACGGTGGGGCGCTGATCGCGTGGATCGTGTATCAGCGCTTTACCTTGGTCCAGGCGAGCGACAATAAAGAAGCCGCCTTTCTTATCCGCAGCGATAGCTGGTAAGGGGGTGCGCTCTAGCCGATCTAGCCGGCACTTTGCCGTCTTGGCCTTGAGCCCGAGACGCCGGGCAGCCAGCAATAGATCAGATTGGCTTAGGTGTTCGTTTGAATGTGCAAACTCATGCGCGAGCTGCTCGCTCGATGCGGCCACGTTATGGAAACGAGCCAGCATGACGAGACACGCCAAGCCCGAATCCAACGACGGTGAATCCTCAGGCACGTGGCCCGTTCCCTGCTCTGTCATTTCCGCGATCCCTGCGATACCGACCTCGACCGGTCAGTTAAAGATTATGTTGAAGTTGTTGCTAACATCCGGCAACTGGAGCAGATGCCAAGCAGCGCACATACTTCGAATGCTATTGCGTCCGGTGGTGGCGGAAGGCCGGCAAGCAATACGGTGGAGCTGCGCCATCTGCCGATCGGAGACATGGCATAGCCGGACTATCTGCCACGAGCATCGAGGGGGCCAATGTCGGGAGGCAGAAAGTCCTTGGAAGGGTCATATCCCTGCTTGCTAAAAGCAGCTAGCGCGTGAAGGTCTTCAGGGCTAAGCGTTCCAGCGTTTAGTTTTAAGGTGAGCGTCTCAAGGATGTAGTCGTAGCGAGCGTCGTTATAGTCCCTAACAGCGGCGTACAGCTGACGCTGCGCATCAAGTACGTCACCGGTGTTACGCGTCCCAAGATCAAGACCCACCCGATTCGCCTTCAGCGACTCCGCGCTCGAGCGGATCGTCTGTCGGCGAGCGGCGACCTGTACGACATTCGACGTCACGGCGCGAAAGGCGTTGCGAGTACGTTGCACGATCTCCCGTCGCGCATCCTCAAATTCGTCCCGGCTCTGTAACAGTCTTTCTGACGATTCCCGTGCCTGCGAGCTAATTGAGCCGCCAGAGTAGATCGGGATATTAAGCTCAAGCCCAACAGAGCCTTGCGCGACGTTTCCTTGATACTGACTCAACCCAAAATCGGTAGGATTGCTATAGCCAAAACTGTCGTTGTCTCCCTTTCGATAGGAGGCAACCGCATCCAGCGTTGGAAGATGACCGGCTCGGCTGCGAGCATAAGTGCGCTCTGCTGCCGTGACAGCATGAGCGCTCGCCTGCAGGCGCAGATTCTGCACACTGGCCAATTCTGTCCATGCTCGCGGATCAAATGGTTCGGGAGCGGCAACTGCTAGGCCATGGTCAATCCCGTCGATAGCTGAGAACGCGACCTGAGTCAGGCGGTAAATAGCTTCGTATGCGTCCTGCACTTTCTGCTCGGCCAACATACGATTGGCGTGCGCCATATCGAATGCTGCTTGGGCATCCAGCACGTCAGTGATGCTAGATACACCATCTCTCAACCGCGCCTCGGCCTGCGCCCGTTGTCCATCGAGTCCTGCTTCTTCGGCTTGGCTCGCAGACAGTTGGTCAAGTGCTTTCAGTGTTTCGAAGTAAGCTTTGGCGGCATTCAGGATTAGCTCCTGCTCCTGCGCTGCGAGTTCCAACTCAGCTTGATCAGCCGACGACTCAGCAGCCTTCAACTGATACCAACGGTCTAGACGAAACAGCGGTTGGGTGAGTCGTGCCTGAAAGACAATACCGCTGCGTTCACGAACAAGGCCTGGTTGATCACGATCCAGACGAGTCTTTTCGGAGGTAGCGCCTGCGCTCAGGTTTGGCAAAAGCCCCGCCCGTGCTTGCGGGACGGCCTCGCGCGAAGCTTGGAAAGCATGGCGCGCCGCTGATAGTTGGGCGTCGTTCTCTACCGCGAGTTGGTAAACCGATAGCAGCGTGGCGCGGTCTATTGCGCCAACGACTGGGGCCGCAAGGGACTGGAAAGACACCAGCAACAAACCCGTTGCTAGGAAGCGCGAGAAGTACATGATCCAACATCCGTGTCAGGCTGGAACTGAAGTCCAGTGAGGCGGCGGATGCTATTTGGACTGGCTTCGCATGGCAAGCCACAGGCTTAGAAACTAGACGAGTTACGGTGCGGCTTGTTGCCTGGGTCACGATTGAAGGCCTGCCCCTCGATTGGCGAAACCTGGCAAAACATGTCAGGAGGCGGTTTCGTGTGCTGGATATGGATTAGTTCTTTTGCTGTTGGCCATCTCCAAAGGCTTGATATGTGAGCTACTTGGCATCTGTTGCAGTTGCCAATAGTTTAGCGACACCATCAGTATCACTGTTATCTGGCCCAAGGCCTGAACCGCAAGGATGCGCAAATGGTTAAGCGGAGAGCAGGCCTAGTGCCTGATGATCTAACCTCATCGTTGGCCCAGTCGTTGTTTGTTCAAACAGCGTACTTCCACTATGGCGTCTAACCCGGCGGGCAGCGGCCGTGCTCGGCTGAAACCTGGCCCGGGGCCGGCTTGTTACAAGCTTGCAATTCTGGCAGGGGCGCAAGACTGCAATGTCTTGTCTTGAGCATATAGAGCGAGCTCAGACACCCTCTACAGCAGCGGATATGCAGGGTACTTTCTTGATAGACGCTCGTTTGCAGGACATATGTCTGATCCGCCGTGCTCAGGCTAGCCGTCCACCCTGACAAAATATATCTCTCCGTCTGGAGATCTCCTGCGAAAACAGATGAAATTCAATGTGGCGTTGAAGTCGTAACACTTCCTTAGCTCTAGAAATAAATTGGTATGCGCCACAGAAGGCTGATGACACTAAATCTGCCAGGTAGAAATGTAATCTCTGGAAGAATAGTAGTCAGGCTTGTTCGGCTTGATCTTCATTAACTATCTGGGAATGACTTGTGAAATTATTAAGCTATAAGAATAGGATTTACAGAGCGTGCTTATTGCTGTTTATTTTGACGCTGACTTTTTTTATCTACCATTCGATATGGGTAAGAAACCCTCTGCCTGCCGACGAAGAACTTATCACAAAATTTCAGCTACATCGTGACGACTTTACTGAGGCGGTGCGGCGCTACCAAGCCTACCCACGATCTCCTGATAAAGATCCATCCCTTTGGTTTACTGAGGGTGATACCTCTGATTTGCTCAAGCAGGCGGGAATCGAGGGTATCTCCAGCGCCGCCGGTGTGTGGCTCCCCGATCCGTATTCAGCCGAAACCGAGGTGAAGACCGATAATAAAATTCGGGATTTAGAGAGCGTTAAAGTTCTGGCTCAATACGCTACGTTACGAATAAAACCATCGCCCCGAGACAGGTACTATTCGAACACTCTGCGCCACGTCGTAGTTTGGAAAGACTTTTATTTCTTTCCTCAAGCACCACGGGTTGAGGAAGGCGAGCTGTTGTGGCCAGCGCGGGGCAGTGAGAAGCCCTCGATGCGAAGCAGGGTGCTGCCCTCTCTCAATAAATGGCCCGATCAATGGAAGAGGTTCGAGTGCGTTTATCGGCGGATAGAACCGCAGTGGTTCCTACGCATGTGCAACGGCCATTAAATAATTATGCAAGGAGCAATCATGAGCACAGTAACTTATCTGAAAAGCGTCACGAGCGGCGTCTACAGTGACGAAGCTTTCGGCTATATCGCTGCCATGACGGAACATATTCTCGAAGCATCAGAAATTCTCAGCATATCTGCTGGAGCCATCGCCGGAGCGATGATTGAAGAAAACCACGCTTACGGAGCGGAGGATGCACTGCTTGATTGGTACGCGGTTTCGAATATTGCATCTAGCGCCAATCGGGAAGCTTTTCGAGAAGCTTATGATCACGGACCGAGCGAAGCCGAGGCTTGGCTCGTCGCGAATACAGATGTGGCGACACCGTTTCGAACACATGAGCAATGGAAGGCGGATTTTGAGACGGTACAGGCAGATGCGAAGCCGTCTAGGTTGGACAAGATTCTGCATCCTTCGCTGATAGACGTCGGTCCAGCTAATTTCAAGATTGCCACCGCTATTGGCCTAGTCATCGAATATGCAAACAAGTATCCGGCTTTGGGGCTAGGTGTGTACCTTCGAGATTATGGTTTGCTCGTTGCGGATCTCATAGATAAAAACAACCCCCTCACTGCCAAACTCTATGGCCTCTACCTGAAAGAAGGCGCCGAACGGTTTTTCTTAGAAAATGGTGCATATGAAGGGCAATGGGAGAGTCTGCCGCAGACCCTCCGCGACGCTCTGCTAATCACTTATACCAACCGTGGCGAGCAGAACATGCTCGACTCTAAGAAGGCACTTTACGACGACAAGGAGCTGCCTTACGAGCCACAACCCGGGCTAACCGCCTCCGGTGGCATGAACCACTTGGAGAATGCGGCTGCTCTAGGGTCAGTACTGGGTTTGGATGGTTATGGCGAGGATGCGATAGGTGTAAAGGATTTTGCAGCGCAGGCTATGAGCCAAGATGGTTCTGGGCTCGCGCATCGCTATGCGCTGTATCACCTTCGCTATGTGGCCATCAATGGTCTGGATTTCAGCAGGCAGAACGTCAGCGGTGAGCTGAATCTCTACGATCCTCAGACGGGCCAGGGTGTACTTACAGCTGAGTGGATCGCTGACCGAGCCGCAATGATGTCCTGGCTCGTTAAGGACACTTCGCTGCGAGACCGACAACAGATTACTGATGCTCTTGCAACCGACGGCGTCGATTTCCAAGATTTAGCTTCGGGGCAAGAGGTGATCGTTCTACCTGTTCCAGTTGTTTCATTTATGCCAATCGTTCACCGCGTTTACTTTGGCGGCGATGGTACTGATGCTATTAGCGGAAACAAAGGCAACGACCGCCTTTACGGTGGTGGCGGCACCGACACGATCAAGGGTGAAGCCGGTATAGATTACCTTGAAGGCGGAAGCGGCAGTGATCAGCTGGACGGTGGCGCGGACAACGACACGCTGCTGGGAGGTAAAGGTGATGACGTCCTGATTGGCGGTGCCGGCAACGATATTCTCAAGGGTGGTCTGGACATTGATACCTACCAGTTTGAGGGCGACTTCGGCTACGACACGATCCAAGATATCGACGGTAAAGGCGGCATTGAGATTGACGGTATTACTCTCACCGGTGGGGAGAACGTATCCGAAGGGGTTTACAGAGACATGGTCACCGGCTGGACCTACACGCTAGCCGACAATGACTTGTTAATCCACAAGGGATCGAATGCTATTCGAATCGAAGGCTGGCACTCCGAACGTAACCTGGGGATCCGTCTAGGCAACGACGAGGAACCTGCAGCAGATAACACGATCACTGGCGACTTCATCAAGCAATTGGACGGCGCTCACTACATCACAACCAATACAGGTTATGCCAGTGCGGGCGCTCAAGCTGACACCGATGATGTGTTACTCGGCGGCAGCGACGCCGACAGTATCGTAGCGGGTGGCGGTAATGACGGCGTACTCGGCGGCGCGGGCGATGATGCTATCGATGGCGGCTCCGGTGACGATCTCTTGATGGGGGGACAAGGTGCCGATCGCATTTCTGGGGGCGACGGTATCGATTACATATTCGGGAGCGTCGGTGGATATCTAGAGCGACCTGTCGAAAGTGGTTTTAGCCCCGTTAACGCCTCAGGCCCAGAGCTGACACGCGGCTTCAACTGGGTAGTTTACCAAGGTGCGAAAGCGCAAGTTATCAAGGGATATGGCGCATCAAGATTAACCACTGTGGCGCAGGATGAAGGTAACTTCCTAGCGGGAGGAGCGGGAAATGACCATATAGATGCCGGAAATGGCGACGATACAGTTCATGGCAACCAGGATAACGATACGATTTCTGGGATGGCGGGGGACGATCTGCTTTTCGGCGACGAAGGCAACGACACGATCTACGGGGATGGTGTTCGCATTGCAGAGTACTTCGCTTATACCCCGCTGGAACGTGACGGCGACGACCTTCTGTTCGGTGGAGAGGGTAATGATTATCTCGTCGGCCAGGGAGGACGGGACAGAGTATTTGGTGGACAAGGAGAGGACATTTTACTTGGAGATGAGCGCTGGGATGAGTCGAGCGGACAGACGCCAGTTAGCTTACTGAATGATGACTATCTGGATGGGGGGGACGACGACGACTATCTCGAAGGCGGAGGTGGTGACGACATACTGATTGGCGGCACCGGTAATGACGATCTTTGGGGGGATGCTCCCGCCGACTTTCTGAGTGGTGCTAGCCATGGCCGGGATACGCTCGACGGCGGTGCGGGCAACGATACGCTTTGGGGCGGCGCCGATAAGGACCTTCTCAGAGGGGGAGACGGTGCGGACTTTCTTCATGGCGACGATAACGATCTTCCTGGGATCTATCACGCGGACGATCGTCTGGAGGGGGGCGAGGGTGAGGATGGGCTGTGGGGTGATGGCGGTAACGACATCCTAATCGGCGGTTCCGGCAACGATTGGCTTGCAGGAGAGGACCAAACAAACACCAGCGATATTACCTCGACGCTGGTTGGGGACGACTACTTAGACGGAGGAGACGGCGACGACGTGCTTATCGGCGGTAACGGGAACGATACCCTGGTTGGCGGAACGGGGGACGATCTGTTACTGGGGGGCGACGGCAATGACATACTGCTTTCAGGCCCCGGTTGCGACACGCTGCTCGGCGGGCTTGGCGACGATAACTACACCGTCGGACAGTCGTACGTAGCACCTAACGAGATAGTCGTAGTGCAAGATCAGGGCGGTACGGACGTACTGGTTGTCGACGGTGAACTGACTGAAAGTGATCAACTATTTAACCAAGGTGATCTCGTTCTGTCCTTTGGAAACACCGTTGGCGCACGCCTAATTCAAATAAAAGAGGGACTGAGGGGCAGCATTGAGCAGATAAAAATCGGGCAAGGACCAACGCTATCATTCAAAGAGTGGGTTGCAAAGAAAGTATCTAGCTCGGTGGCGCTAGCGAGTTCGAAGGCGGGAGACACCCTTTTTGCTGGTACTGGAGCCGACGTCTTTACATTAAGTCATTCTGGCGTAGCCGTTGAAACAGGCGGCGGAAACGACACCATAAAAATTGCTAGCAGCTCAATCTCTGGGATCATCGCAAGTTTCAACGAAGGGGACGGGGTTGACCTTATATCCGGAACTGTATCCAGCCTATCCTTACCTAGCCGTCAAGCCAACATAGCCAGGTTTGGCGAGGGCGTTGACTCAGCTTCGCTACAACTCATAGCTACACGTGGAACTTCTACCGAGGCCAGTCTATACGTTAGTTATGGTCGCGGCGACGATATGTTTAAGATAACTTTGTCGTCTAACTCATCAGGAGCCATTCTTCGACCGTTTGATCTTTTCGAGTTTGCGGATGGCAGCTCTTTGACTTGGGAGCAGCTTGCTGACCGCGGTGTTATTTACGACGCATCTATAGCTAGCTCGACAACGGCTGTTGGCACGCTACTCGGCGACAACATAACGGGCAGCGTCAGCGCTGATATAATTAAAGGCGGTAATGGTAACGATGTTATTGATGGTGGTGCTGGAAACGACACACTCAGTGGAAATAACGGCGCCGATACGTATATTTTCGGAAGGGAATCCGGTAGTGACACCATTAGCAATTCCGACAGCGACGCGCTAGGCGTTAACCCAGATACTATTGAACTGAAAGCCGGAGTTACACCGGATGAGGTATTATTCGAGCGATCGGGCAATAATCTAATACTAAAGATTAGCGGAGCACCTGATCGCCTCACGATCACAAATTATTTCAGTGCGGACGCCACAACATCCAGTGCTGTCGAGAGAATAGTGTTCGAGGATGGGACTGAGCTTGATATCAAGGCTATTAAGGATCGCCTCATTGTCCCTACCTCTAGCGACGACCTAATCACCGGCTATGCAACTGCGGACTTTCTTCGTGGCGAGCACGGCAATGATCAATTATATGGAGCCGCAGGCGATGACACGCTAGTTGGCGACTCCGGCGACGATTTACTAAGTGGTGACGATGGAAATGACCTGCTGATTGGCGGGAGCGGAGATGACGAGCTCCGTGGTGGTAAAGGAAACGACATTTTCCGTTTTGCTAGGGGATTTGGCACCGATACCATTGATGCCTATGAAGACACTGCAACGAAATTCGATGTAATCGACTTTTCGGATATCTTGTCTTCGGAAATTATTGTTTCTCGGGAGGGATCTTCACTCATTCTTTCAGTTCAGGCAACGAATGACTCAATTACCGTTATTAGTTACTTCGCTACTGAAAGTAATCAGCGCTCTAAAGTTCAAAATATTAAGTTTGCTGATGGTGTGGTCTGGGGCGTGGAAGACGTTCTTGCCGCGTCTCTTGTTGCAACGGATGGCAACGATAAGCTGTATGGTTTCAGCGCAGACGAAACGATTTATGGCGGAGGCGGGAATGATCATATCGATGGGGGTGCTGGCAATGACATTTTGGAGGGAGGTGCGGGTGACGACATTCTGAGAGGGGGGCTGGGCAACGACATCTATCGCTTTTACCGAGGTTTTGGCAACGACACGATTTCTTCAAATGACGGACCATCTACCAAAAGCGATACAATTTTATTTGCAGATATAACCGCCGATGAAGTCACTGTGTCCCGTCGGTCAAATGATTTGTTGCTTAGCAGCGCATCCGGGGATTCGTTACTTGTGGTCGGTTATTTTACCTCTGAAGCAAGTACGCTCCGTAAGGTCGAATTCATCAGATTCTCAGATGATATTGTCTGGTCAGTAAGTGACGTAAAACAGAGGTCGCTCATTGGAACATCTGGCGATGATTCGTTACTTGGTTTCGCTACTGACGATACGGTATTTGGCGGTGCTGGTAATGACAGAATCGAAGGGCTTGCCGGAAAGGATCTCCTCTTAGGCGGTGACGGTAACGATACGATTTATGGTAGCGGAAACGATACGATAGATGGTGGGCTCGGCGATGACGTATTTTACAACTACGATTCCAGTGCAAAAATCTTTCGATTTGAGCGGGGTGACGGTGTCGACGTTATCAAAGAGGGTTATGGAGATGTTTCCATAGAGTTCGGCGCGTCAGTAAAACCGGAAGATGTAATTATAAGCCGATTCGGATATCCAAGGCAGGACTCCCTTGTATTGACTATAAAGGATGGTGATGGTGTTTTGCTCAACGAGATTACCCTCTATAGCTATTTTAAGGGTAAGTATGGTATCGGCGAAATCACCTACAGGGACGGTACTGTCTGGGATGAGGGTTATATTCGGAATTCGTTGTTGATTGGTAGCGACAAAACAGACTCAATCGTAGGGTATGAGAGCGACGATTCGATCTCTGGAGGTGCCGGCAACGATACCTTGGAAGGGTTAGCTGGAAATGACTATTTAGATGGCGGCACCGGTGTAGATCGAATGATGGGGGGCGAGGGAAACGATACGCTGGCTGCAGGCGAGGGAGACGATTTTGTTTGGGGCGACTCTGGAGCTGACCACTTATCCGGGGCGAACGGGAATGATCGGCTCAATGGGGGGCACGGTAGCGACACGTACTGGATTCAAATAGGCGACGGCAATGACACCATCTCAGAAGAATATGACGGAACTTCTGGGGACATAGATGTCGTTTCTTACGGTCCTGGGATCGCTCTGACAGACTTGTCTTTTCACCGTGCGTTTGATCCGTCCAATGGATCACATCTCGTTATCCATAATGTCAAGGATAACAGCGAGCTTATCGTATCGGATTTTTTCTACAGCAACTCTAGGCGGGTTGAAATCCTGCGGTTCGAAGACGGCACTTCGGCTGACTTAGACTATATATTGAGTAAGCTCCAATATGGCGAACAGGATACGCTGTACGGCACTGCGGGCGATGACACATATATGGTCGACAACGAGCAGGACATTATTGTCGAATCTGCAAACCCGAGTATCGATACAGTAATCTCTTCGCGCACATACACGCTTTCAGATAATCTCGAAAACCTAACTTTGACAGGCTTCTTAAGTCTGGATGGAGTTGGAAATAATCTAAACAATTATGTTGTTGGAAATAGCGGCGATAATGTGCTTCGTGGTAAAGAGGGAAATGATACCGGAGTTGGTGGTTCTGGCGATGATATCTATTATGACTTCGAAACGGTAATAGAGAGTCACGGCGAAGGTATCGACACCTGGTACGCTTTTTATGGTGGGGTGCTGCCGGATAACGTTGAGATTGGCTACTTAGGTAACGGTACTGGCATTTATTACGGGCAGTCTATCACTCTTATTGGAAATGAGCTGGATAACGTTCTATACAGCCGAAATAATGGTACCCAAAACGACCGGTTAGATGGCGGCTTAGGCGCCGATACGATGGTGGCTCGTGGTCGGGACTCGGTCATTTTCTACGTAGATAATCCAGGTGATGTGGTTGTGGCTTCTGCGTATGGAAACAGGTATGACTCTGTTCGTAGCACCATAGATTATAGGCTAGGCGACTATATTGAAAATTTGACGATGACTGGGAGCCAAGCTATTTCGGGAACAGGAAATGGTCTCGATAATACGATTGATAGCACTTCCTCTGCGGCTAATAATGTTTTGGTTGGCATGGGTGGGAATGACAATTTACGCTCTAACTTCGGCGCTGATAGTTTGGATGGCGGAACGGGTGATGATAGATTACGGGGCGGGATAGGCAATGATTACTTAATCGGAGGTGATGGTAGCGATATTTACCACTTTGCTGCAGGTGATGGTCAGGATAAAATCGATAATCTTTCGAGTGCTGCAACGGACAACGACATCCTAGTTATCGAGGGTAGAGCTCATAGCGAGCTTTGGTTATCACGGCAGGGCAATGACTTGATAATTGATTTGGAAGGATCGGATGATAGTCTTACAGTGCTGGATTGGTATGCAAACGCCTCCCAGCAGTTAGACTCGATTCAAGCGGCTGGCTCAACCTTGTATGCGACCGAGGTCGACAATCTTGTTAATGCCATGGCGGCCTTTGGCGCTCCGGTCGGCGGAGAGATAAGTCTGAATCAATCCCAGCGTGATCAGGTCAACGCGGTCATCGCGGCAAACTGGCAATAGCTCTTAGGCTAGGAAAACAGCCCACCATTAACGGTGGGCTGACTTTTGAGACAATCCCAACGTCGACCGCGTCTCTGCCTTGTCGGCTCCGGTTTGTACCGACCTATGGAAGCGCTGCTGCTGTTGAACGATAACGTCATTCAGGTGAGTTTTTTTGGATGCCTTCGAACCGGCTTTAATGTCGATAGAGATCAGGGAGGTTTCCTGCTTTTTTCCGGAGCGGACGCAATTGGCTGACCCTTTCCGATGAGGATTGGCAACGTCCGGCCAAATGCTACTCACCCTAATCGGCCTTTATCCGTCGTTTACACGATCTTAGTGAGCGACCCGCTCATCACGACGATCTGCGATCCTCGGAATCTTGCTGAAGACGAGGCATCGTGTAGTGTCAACGTACCTCTCAATCACGTAAAGAGTGTCGCCAACGTCGATACCCAGCTCTTGGAGTGCTTCATCAGGAATGCGGATGGCTCCATCACCACCCCAGTACTCGATAGTCACTTGTTTAGTGCCCATTTGCTAACTCCCGCGTCATGATCGCCTGCGATGTGGGTGACCCTAGACTAGTCAGGTCGACAGCCGAATTCCTACGCTGTTCAGGCAGCTCTGGTGGGAAAGCGGGCACGGATCAAGGGCAGCTACTGGCCGAAACAAGCGATCGCGACTACTCCCCCGCGTCAGCGATGAGCGCCCCATAGGGGCGAGACCGCCCCGGCCGGCTCGATGCGCAGCACGCCAGCGCGACCCGGCCCTGCCGGGTGACGCCCAATCTTTTGCTCTTTTGCTCTTTTGCTCTTTTGCTCTTTTGCTCTTTTGCTCTTTTGCTCTTTTGCTCTTTTGCTCTTTTGCTCTTTTGCTCTTTTGCTCTTTTGCTCTTT
>NZ_JBLXCL010000017.1:0-21506 GCF_048264985.1 Pelagibacterium sp. | reverse complement strand
TGGTTGCGGGGGTTTCCGACGGGTGTGAGATAGGGCAACGGCAAAAGAGCAAAAGAGCAAAAGAGCAAAAGAGCAAAAGATAAGGCGTCACCCGGCTGACCGGGTCGCGCTGGCGTGCTGCGCATCGAGCCGGCGGAGCCGTCTCGACCCCAGGGGGCGCTCATCGCTGACGCGGGGGCGGTGGGGATGGCGGTTTTTAGCCAAAAGGGGCCGATCTAGCCTTGCTTAGACTCACCAACATGAGTTCTCTCCAATCGATCGGCGAGAAACGAAGAAAGGACGCTAGGAGAAATAGCATTCTCCATTCGGTAATTGCTCTCCAAGCTTCTGAGTTTGCGGCTCATAAAAGGTTCAAGGGCTGCTCGGCCACGGGCGGTCCTTGACCTTGGATGCTCTACAGGGAGTAGTCAGACATGATCAGCTCAATCCAGGAGCCGATCTAACCCTCTGCGAATAAAACTCCTACATATTGGTTTGCCGCATGAAGAAACTGTACTAAGTCTCGTGAATTCGCATGGATCAACGTGGCAGGATATTTTGGGTACTCACCAGCATGCGCTGCCGCATTCATAAGTTGATAAACCTGGTAGGCAGCCAACAGAATTGAGTGCCAGTTTTTTATCGTTACATCCGTTTTGTTAGAAGGCCTCAGCATGATTGCAAACAGAGTCGGTCGAAGAGTATTAGTAGAGCTGTCGTCTGTGGCTTTGCAAAGATTTGTAGCCACCTTAGATAAAAGGTCTGGAGATGACCTCATCACCATAGAAAACAGAAGTGAAATCAAGGAGTTTTTATTTTGCGAGTTTGGCCGATAGCCTCTGGGGTCGGGCACGCTCCGTAGAGTCGCTTCAAATCTGTCTAATACATCACTGGTGGCACCGGCACCATCGCAGAGTGTGTCAATTAGCGGCCTTGCTTTACGATGATCAACTACTGACACCTGCCTAATACGCTCCACTATTGTTGATTCAAGCCCATAGAGAGCTGAGGCTAAAGCTCCAACTTGAGCGTCGTCGCAGTTTAAAAGGTCAAGCTCTGCACTCCACATCAAGTCGGAAATATGGAGGTAAGTTTCGGTTCCGCCTAACGTTGGAAACCAACGAGGCAGGGTCACAGGTGAGCTGATCTGAGATAGCTTAAAGTTCTCTTTTAGTAATATAATGACCGTAATTTTTCTGTTGCACCCTATTTTCAAACCTTCAAAGCTTTGGCGGTTGCTATCTAGCAAGCGTGAAAAGTCCGCCATTACAGCATTTGCGCTTAGAAACAACGTTTCACGTAGGACCAGTGGAACGATTACGTCAGGGCTTTCGAGATTTTTAATTTCATGGGCTAAAGCGTCTCTAGAACCGTGAGCGATTTTGACCCAGAACAAGCGCAAGAAGGATTTCTCTTCCCACTCAACTCCGTGTAAATACCCTGCAATGGATTCGGCATCCAGTTCCATTATAAAACCTCCGGAGTAGAGCAGGCTGCCAGCCTGGCCATGAGTCGTACAGCTGGTCTTATGTTGCCGTTGTCCTGCCTGAAGAAATTCGACAGAACTCCAGACGTTAAGAGAACCTGTGGAGTGGTTGTACTGCCTGCTAACGATTGCGCTGCGTATTCGTTGTAGCGTGCAATAGGACAAGATAGTACTTTTGGATTCTTCATGCCGATTTGGTGCAGCACCCTAGCGATTGCGTAGAGCCAAAGCTCATCCCTTCGTGATTCTTCACTAAGGTATCCAGAGAACTGATTCTTGAAGAATGGGTAGAAGGAACTCCTGCTGAGCACGCCTGGAATAAGTCGCGCCTTCGCGAATAGCTCAAATCGGTTTGCATCTAACGTACTAGAACTCACCGCATTATTGGTGGCGAGCCAGTCGCAGAAATCAACCATCAAATTGACGGTCAGGTAAGGATGCCCGCTGGTCTCAGCATAAACTGCGTCAGCAAACGATGGTGAGAACGGAAGATTTTGGGAGAGCACTTTCCTGAGAAATTGACTGAATTCAGAGTCACCTCCCCCTTCTAGATGCTCAAATAGCGGGAACGGATGCTGTTTTACCAAAGGGCTGAGCTGGTTCTGCGCTGGAATAATGTGATAAGCGTCAGGTCTTTGCCCCATAAAGATAAGCAAATTTCTAGAGGCGAATCGAACCATTTGACTCAACAAAGGCAGAGCGACATTGAATTTAATAATTTGGTTTTGCGCAGCCATCGCGCCCAACATTCCGAATAGAATTTCGTACTCGTCAAGCAGGAAGATGACTTTACTATTTGTGCGCTCTGCACCAGCGCCAGCGAGGCAAGCAGTTATGACATTCTCAAAGAAATCGCTTGCAATTGGTTTCAATGACTCGAGTGCTGCTCTTATTTCTCGCTCAAATATGTTGTGATGGACTTGGTCAGTAACCTGATCCATGGTCTGAAAGATCACTAGAGAACGCCCCGACAAGCTTGTTGCAGCCGTGGTCTTACCTGACCGCCTGACACTGCACCACAAATGGATGCCTGTACCACGCTCAAATTTCTCTAACAGGACTCTGACGCTATGCCTCTCAACAGTAAAAAGCCGCCGGGTGTCAGGGTCTTCAAGAGGGAAATCTTCGGCGTAATTATGCCGAATTAGTTGTGACCCTTCGACTTCTGAATTGAACTCTATTAATTTCTCCAATCCGCCTCGCACAAGCTCAGACAAGTCGTGTGCACGCTCTGACAAGCCTGTTACCGAGGAGGCGTCAATTAAATTTCGCCTGTCATGCTGTTCTATCCAGCTTATTACAATCGGGCTCGCTTTTAGTACAGCCAGGGTTGAGTTATCAATGCCTAAGTACTCAACTTCAACTAGCTCTGTGACATCGCCAGAAAATACTGACACCACACTAAATTCGGAGGCAACCCCGCCAACTACTGAGAAAAGTGTTATTTCCAGACTCATTGGAGTTGTCTGGTGAATTCTGCTAATCCTAGTAACTAAATAGTCGTGACCATTATATTTGTTGAAAAGCCCGTCGACGGCCAGAAGCAATGGGATTATTGTGTCAAACAGCCCTAGAAGCGGATCAATCGTCTTCTCCGATCTCTGCATTAAGAGCAAGGCATCCGCCCCACTCGTAAACCCTAGTGCTGGCACCCAATGTTTGTGATAGTCACAAAGCTTAGTCCAACTTAACACTTCGGCGTAGCCTTCTAGTACCCCGCACAGCAGAGCTGATCCTATGCTTCTGTGTAATCTTGCTTGACTCGCATTGCTTATTTTTTCCTGGCTATCGACATACAGATTCATTACTAAGTACAGAAACTGCTGGAGACCGCTCAGCGACTTATATTGGGCGGCCTCATCACTCAGTCCATGCTGCTTTGAATATGATATCCCGCGTGCGGCAATGTTCGTCGAATGTTCTGTAAACAGGTCGCGCACCTTGCTCAGGGTGCTAGACCAGTCATCTGCACGCTCTAAATTATCGTATATGTCTTTATAGATGAATCCGATGGTGTCGCGATAGTAAGTCGCCCACTGGAAGATGTGGGATGTCTCAAGTTTATTAAGGCGAAGCTTATAGTTGTCTAACTCCCGCCCTAACTCTACTGATGGGCTTGTGATTTTTTGAGCTTGGCTGTCACTTGGCGCGGGATTTTTTAAGCAATCGCTAAGGAGTTTTTGTAGTTTTCTCCTTCGCTTAGGAAGAAATCTATCAATAGCCTCTCGCAATTCAGGCGCAACAATAGCTAGTTCTTCAAGGCTTATGTTAGAGATAAGCCGAGCAAGCAATGATTCAGCCTCAGTCATTGCGATTGAGTCAATCTTTGCATTTACTACGGCTAACGTCTGGCGCGTATTGCCACTGGCTGAAATCATTAATCCATCCCGTCGTAACACATTAACCAATCATTTTCTTTATGAATTTTCCAGCCGACGTCTACCTCTTTTGAACCAGGATGCGCTAATAACAGCAGCTCGAAAGATCGGGGGCGAAATATTACGAGAAACTTATTATTAAATTAAGCATTGAGTCGTCCCGTTTCGCAGCTGTTGCCTCAACTGCCCTGTGTTCCTTGATAGGGCAATATGCCATGTTCGGGGTACCAGAGATAGCCAGCAGTAACGGAATGCAATGTGTCCCTAGGAGCTGCGTCCAGCCCTTCACCCGTACAGTGAGCTCCCGGTGGGCTAGCGCAGACCGAAGAAGTGCCTTGGGCTCAGCGTCGCGCTCCAGCAAGGCCAAACGTGCGTAATCCCGCGGATTTGAATCCGTCACAGATCGATCAACAAGCGGTGTGCAGGGCAGCGTCGGGCCTGCTCTTTAAGGATCGACAGGTCGTGGTCGATGACGTTGTGGCCCAGCACGAAGCTTGCGCCCTGCCCCAGGCTGTCCACCGAGGACACTGGGCAGGTCCTTTTCGACCTTGCGTTCGAGTTCCTCGCCCGGGTCGGGGCGCAGGGCACCGACCATGAAGATACGGTCGGGTTGGTCGGCTTTGCCGGGGGTGACTTCAAGATCGAAGATCAGGCTTTTGGGTTGAGACGGTGAAGCCATCCGGACGGCGATCCTTGCAACAGACTACGGGGCTGCCTGCACTGTAGCGGCAAATGCCCGGTGTAGGTAGGTGCGTGAGGTCGCGGTGGGGTGTGGTTGCGGGGGTTTCCGACGGGTGTGAGATAGGGCAACGGCAAAAGAGCAAAAGAGCAAAAGAGCAAAAGAGCAAAGATAAGGCGTCACCCGGCGGGGCCGGGTCGCGCTGGCGTGCTTCGCATCGAGACGGACGGAGCCGTCTCGACCCAGGGGGCGCTCATCGCTGACGCGGGGGCGGTGAAAATGTCGGGTTTCGGCCAAAAGCGGACAACCACGTTTTGCTCGACATCACCATTGGCCGGGCCAAGCTCACTAGTGGTATAGCGATGATCTCCATGCCATTGGGATATCGAGTTACTCCAGTGGATCTTCAGCTGCCAGGCACAGACCTAGAGTGGAGCTATCGCTTGATGGCAAACTGCTGTATCTGTGAAGGCGCCACTGCACACGGCAAGGATTGAAAGCCTCATAACTGCCAGACGAGCAAACACATGATGCTTCGCACCTTCTTATTTAGTATGCGAGCCCCTAAGAGGCATGAAGCCCGTGAAAGAATTTACCAATCCCACTTCAAATATCGCGGTATTCCTCGACGCAGAAAGACACTTCCTAGAAGCCCTGACTCGCTGGAACTATTTTCCTAATCAAAAGGACTCTTCAACTGAACTACCTCCCTGCTTTTCAACCAGCAGGTTTACTCCAGAAGTGGCGGAAGAACTATCAGAAATAGCGCTGACCAGCGACCGGAAGGATTTCCAGTTTGATTTGGTGGAGTACAAGGCAACACGGTTTAATAATGTGCCTCGAGCCTTGGGTCTTATACACCCTCTTGCCTACTCGAAGTTATTTGCCACTATTAAGATACACAGAGAAGAATTGCTCGAGCTCATGCATGATGAGAATAGCGCCATTACTGCCGAGCAGCACAATGATGGCCGGATTTTCATCATGAATTATGAGGATCATGAAACAAAAACCAAGAATACGTTAGATCGCAGCTTCGGTGCCGGATTTAGAGCTCATGCAGACGTAGCCAATTGCTTCGGCTCCATTTATACGCACTCATTGGAATGGGCGATTCAGGGATATGATGAGGCAAAGAAGCAGCTAAAGAAGCAGCTTCAGAATAAAAAGGGCCCCAGACACTGGAGCTCTGCCTTCGACACAGCGCTTCGAAATACAAAGCGTAAAGAGACGACAGGCCTCCCTATTGGCCCCTGCACCTCCAGTATTGCCGTAGAAATAATCCTTGCAGCAGTCGATAAAGAGCTTGCAGGAAGATTTCGATTTATTCGATACATCGACGACTACACCGCCTACTGCTCGACGCATCTAGAGGCCCAAGATTTCATTCGGGCCCTCAGCATCGCTCTGTCTCAGTACCGCTTAACCCTAAACCTCAGCAAAACCAAGATCACAGAGCTTCCAGAGCCATTGGTAGACTCTTGGGTTACCAAGCTAACTAACGCCATACCATGGAAGATGGAGCCCAGCGGATCTTTATCTCTGTACACCCATGACGCGATAAGCTTCTTAGACTTCGCTGTTCATTTGAACAGAGCAGAACCTGACGGCAGCGTCTTGAAGCTTGCGGCAGGTTTTATATGCGGCAGAGCTAAAGGCGATACCGCCGCTACAGTATTCCAGTATGTATTAAACCTCAGTTGGCATTACCCAATTCTATTGCCATTGCTTGAAAAAATAGATGTCACATCCGACTACTACGATAAGGACTCATTGGTTCATAAGTTCAACCATATCTTGGAGGTCAATGCATTACATCGACGTTCTGATGGCATGTGCTGGGCTCTGTATTATCTGAAGCAACTAAGCGCACAGCCAACGCCAGAAAACGTCACGCGTGTGGTAGAGACGCTAGATGCTACTGCTATTGCACTACTAAGTAGCTTCGAGACTGGAGAGGAAGCTGCGGTGGCCTTTGCAAATCAGGTGATTGAGGGCGGAGGCCTTTACGAGCTAGATCGGTACTGGATTCTTTTGTATCAGCTCTTCTTCCACGGAGAGATCGCAAACCCATATGCCGAAGAGCCGACGTTCGAGATCCTTAAGAAGCATGACGTCCAGTTCCTGAACCCTCCAAAAAGGAGCTCCAAGGCCGAAGACTATTGCTTCTACTACTCCAATCCGTTTAGGGAGACGGGAGAAAATCCGGTGAGCTTCCAAGCCTTTTTGGACGGGAATCTATAACCTCCTGCTCTAATCATAAGGCCATATTCGCGTTGGCTGGGACTATAGTCTACGTCGATGTTGCGGTCTTTCCTTTGGAGAAAAAGTACAGAACTACTTTTCTACTCGGAGCGTCTGCTTCTGGCCGGAAGCGGCCGGGACAGAGCCGCAGCTATCGGCCGGGTAGCTGCGGGCCATACCCGCGCGGTCAAGATTCATTCTGGTGACAACACAAGTACTCAGAGTATTCGCTGCACCTTTTCGATGCTCAAAAGGCCTTGAGCGGCCAGTTGCATTACCTGCTCTGCTGCTGCCGCGCGCTCGATTCTGGGTGTCACCGGGTCAACCATCAAATGCTGTCGATCGCACCAAAGAGCCAGCTGACGGAGCCAGAATGCTTGGAGATCGGTTTCCTCACCCAGCCGAGCGAGTAGGAATGCCAGCTGTTGCCAAGCAGGCAGCAATCCCAAAATCGCTTCGCGACGGGCTGCCGGCAGCGCATGCCAGCGCTGAGACAGTTTACTGTCCAGCTCTTTTAATGACGACCAAGGTTGCTTACCAAGCCGCTCGACCGAGGCACTAAAAACCCTGTCTGAAGGTTCCTCTAGCATCTCAAACAAAAGCGATAAATGACCGTCGCGAAGCTGCAGCACGGCAGACTCGCGCACGGTTGGGTAGCCGGAGCGCAGTGCCTTCTCCAACCAATGCATATCGAGTTCGACCTTAAGCTCATCGGCGAGACCAAGAATGCCTAGCCAGCCTCTCTTCGTCACTGGCATCTCACCTTGAAGTCGATCTGCGAGAATAGCAGCGGCATCGAGGCCGCTGCGTGGAGCTGCCCAGCATGCAACCCCCCTAACACCTCGGGACGCGTCCAACAACGCGTCGCGTAATACGTCGCGCGGATCATCAAGTAGGGGCAGCAATGCCCGCAGCACGCAAACCCGAACGCTGGCGCCAGGTTGCGGCAAGGCTTCAGCTAGCAACGGACGCGCCTGGTAAGCGGGTAGTTGCTTACAAGCAGCCACTGCCATTAGCCGTACGGTGAGCTCCCGGTGGGCTAGCACAGACCGAAGAAGCGCCTCGGGCTCACCCTCGCACTCTAGCAATAGGTCAAACAGGTAGCGCGCTGCTTTACCCTGTCGTGTCAGAAAGTTTCGATAAACGTCCTCCCGAACGAGCGGGGATTGTAATACCGTGCGCGCCGCCATGAGCGTGGGGCCATGATCGACCCTCTGCCGTGCTTCAAGGGCGATGAGCGGCTCAAGCGCCGCTAGCAGCGCGGGTGCCTGGGAAGGAGACAGATACTGTTTGAGTCCGGCCGCTGCGAGATCACGGACCTGTGGCACCCAATCGTTTAGCCTGTCGAGCAACGCAACTAGCGCGTCAGGTGAACGCGTGCGGTTCAACTCCCTCACACAAACTTCCCGCACGAAACCGTTGCAGTGGCGAGACAGGCCAACCCATGCGGCGTCATTTCCAGCCTGTGCCACGAGTTCGAGCGCTTCGACACGTCGATGGTCTGCCCACGACTGAGCGGCCCCGTGCTTGTTCAATAACCTATCGAGCCAGCTTCGTATCTCGTTCAATTCTCAGATCTCGGACGCGTATATGAGCAATTATTTGTATCGTTCAACAGTTGGACGAAGCCTCTTGAGGTCGCTCCAAAGCGCACGGCAGGCCTGAAGGTGTCACTGAGCCGCTCCACCGCAGTAACAGTCCCGCTTATGGCCTGAAGTATGCGTAATCCCGCGGTTCTGAGTCCGCCATGACAGATCGAACAACAAGGGGTGATGCAGTCAGCTCGGGGCCCTGTTGTATGGGGATTGGCAGACTTGACCAATGACGTTGTGGCCGAGCACGAAGCTTGCGCCCTGCCCCGGGCAGTCCAGGGCATCGAGCATCTGGGCAGGTTCTCGTCGACCTTGCGTGCGTCTCCGACTTCCGTTTGGCAGCACCTCACCCACCACTGGTTGATCCACCAGGATAAGGTCGGGGCGCATCCCTGCTAGTACAGGGATGGAGGGCTGATCTGCAGAGGAGACACCAAGATTGTTCAGCAGATTTGTGCGAAAAGTCTCCGACTCAATTGCGGGCTGAATGCACAGAGTTGGAGGTAACGGTAGGTAGCTCTACTAAGAGATCAATGTCGTTGAACTTGGAGCGTAACGGACATGCCCGCTTAATCTGGCCACAAGCATCTGAAACTGAGCATTCTCAAATGCGTTTCCCGCACCGGTTACGAGCTGCAAATTTGGTCTGGATTTCAGCGGTGCGGACAATCCCGCAGCGGCCATATCCTGTGCGCTCACGTTAAATAATAATAAGTATAGCTCTTTGTCACACTGCGTACGCAGATATAGCGAGAGCTTGGACTTCGAGAGTTTCTTTTTGGGCAATGAAGTCCCCATAATTGGCTCCCTAAGCAACGTGCTCTTTAGAGCAACATCCTAAAGTGCCGCTTGTCCGCATCGGACGACTTGAGAATTCGATACTCCATCCCGCTGGCCACCGCGATCTGCTGGGCAAAGTCCTTCTTGGCTTGCACCACCGCATCCTCGATCTGGTTGTCGGCCTTCACCTCGACGATCACGTACTTCAGGCTGCCATCTGGCTCTTCGCGTTGAAAGATGAAGTCGGGGTAGTAACTCCGCACGGTACGTGAATCGGGGTCGATGTACTGGATGAAGAAGTCGGACTGGCCGTGGGTCAGCATTCCGGTGAAGTAGATTTTCCTCACACGCTCTTCTCGCAATAGGTCCCAGAACAACCAGTTCTCCGATCCGGAGTCGAAGCAGTAGGTGTCGAGGTGGAAGCTCTTGGCGCGCTCCTCGTCCTTGATCTGCGCGTCATGCATCTTCACGATCTTGTCCTTCGCCGCCGACACCTCGTAGTAGCCGTTGGCAGGTATTTTGATCAAATCGACTTCGTACTCATCTTTCTTCTCGTACTCGTCAAGATCAAACAGCAGACGGAACAGGCGTGGGATGATCTCGTCATAGAGCAGCTCGTTGAACTCGTTAGTCATAACCACCAGTTCGGAGGAGCCTTCTTTAGTCGCGTCGAGCAGCTCCTCGATTTCCAAGGGGCTTCGGTTGAGATAACGCGACACCTCTGCCACTAGCGTCATAGGCGAGAAAATGCGCTTCTCACGGCGGGCAGTGAGATCGATGGTGCGGCTAGCGGACGCACGCATAGCGTCGGCGGCGGGCAGACCGTCTTGCTGCGTTTCAATGAGTCGGTACTTTTCGATCAGCTCGTTCCATTTCTCTCGGCTGGATCGCTCGGGCATCAACTCTTGCCCCTTAACCAGTTGCTTCTCACGCATCTGATAGAGCTTGCGCACGCGCACTAGCTTGATCTTGACCGCCGGTTCAACCACACGCACTTCCACGCGCTCTTTGTCCTTGCCGACCTTTTGCAGCTCATCGGCGCTGATGCGGAAGTTCTGTTGCAGTTCGTCATTGAGCGTGTTGAGGTTGTCGTCTGAAAGGAAGACGTGACCGGTGTGCTGGGCCTCGCCGATGGCGCGCAAACAACGCATGGTGGCCTGCAGCACAAACACCTTGGATTTCGGCTCACGGAACAGCCCAACCCCGAACAACGAGCGGCAGTTCCAACCTTCACGGCCTTTGTTGACCAACAGGATGAACTGTTTCTCCGAACCTTCAGTGTCCAGCCGATTGAACTCGCGGATGTCGTCGTTGGTGGTGATTTTGCTATCACCCACGTTGACCAGGATGCGCGAGGTTGAAATGCCGTACTTGAGCAGCACACGTTCGACGGCTGGCTTCAGCTCCCCGATCAGCTCCTCCACAGTGGCAGCGAAGAATGCCAACTTGGGCAGCAAGCCTTCCGGACGCAGATCACCGGATTCCTTCAGGAAGTTCTCGATAGCGATGTCGACAAACTCGTCAGTGCGGGTATTGGCATAGCCGTGAAGCGTCACTTTCTTGAGAAAGCCCTTGTCGATGGCCTCTTTCAGACCGTAGGCGTAGACAACCTCAGGCAGCACTTCGCGCCCCACGTAGGGCGTACCGGTGTAGTTGTAACATGCAACCACCCGAGTGCCCGCCGCGCTGAGACTGGCTGCAAGGATGTCGATGGTAGTGCGCAGGCTAGTGTCCGTTTCCTTAGCTCCGATGCCCATATCCTTCGCTAGCGTCTTGCCGAACGCATGGTGGGCCTCGTCAACATAGATGCCAAGCTGCTCAAGACGGCGCAGCTTTTCGAAGCGCTGGTTGGTGGTCAGCTCGCCTTCTTCTTCCGGCTGGTCGAAGTTGTAGAGGTCGGCGGCATCGGCATAGACGCCGGTGGCCGATAGCGTTTCTCCGGTGGAACCAAACAGCTTATCGACAGAGGTTTTTTCCTTGTGCTTGCGCTTGAGGATGATCTTCTGCGTGTTGGAGACGATGATGTTAAAGCGCGAGCGATCCAGCGTGTCCAGCGAGGTGCCAGCTTCCTCAAGGTAGTGAAAGCGCAGGTGCGTGGTCAGGAAGTTGACGTACTCCGGCGGTACCACACGGGTCAGATCGAAGGCTTCGATTTCCTTGAGCGACTGCAACACCGTCTTGTCCGGCGCGAACACCAGGGCGTTGTGGCAGTAGTGCGCGTCCTTCGGAAATTTGTTAGCCAGCAAGAACTCATAGAAGACGCAGGTGGCCATGAGGATGGTTTTACCAGTGCCCATCGTGAGCGCGAAGATGTAGTTCGGGTAGGTGCGCGAGTTCTTGCGCATCTTCTCGAACAGCACCTTATACGAGTTCAGCTCAAGCTCGTCGGACTCGCCAAACGAAAACATCTCCTGCCCGGCGACGCCGTGGAAAGAGCCAAAATTGCGGCCTTCGAATTTACCGCTTCGCTCGTACCATGCCTTGAAGATTTCCTCGACCTTGGCGTTGCCGAGAAACTCCTTCAAGAAGACGTAGGTTTCCAACGCCTCGAATTGCGGCTGGCGCAGGAAGGCTTTGGGGTTCTTCTCAGGGTTGTTGAAGTCGAGGTACTTGCGCGTCAGCTCGCGGTAGCTCTGACGCAGCTTGCCCCGGTTGTCCTGCTGGAACTGCCAGAGAAAACGGAAGAAGGCGAAATCTAGCGACGTACTGGTGCTGCTAGCCGACTTGCGGTTGGCTTTGGTCTTAATCGCCATTGCTTACGCTCCCCTCCCAAGACTCCGAGAGTAGATCGGTAATCTTCACGCGGATCGTCCCCGCGTCGGTCGGTACCTTATATACACCTTTGACCAGATCGTTCTTACCAGGAATGTCTACCACTGCCGGTTGGAGTACTGCGCCATCAAAATTCCAGTCGATTAGCACCGATTCGACCAACTCTTTCCAGTCATCGACCGCCTCCTTCTGCAGTGAAAGCTTTTGCAGCAAATTCATCGGGTAGAAGCGCTCGATCAGCAGCTCGCCGTTCTTGATGGTCACTTTGGCCTGTGAGTCGCGTTTGAACTCCAAGTCGGCCTTGTCGCGTAGGATATCCACCACCTCGACGTCGATCTTGAAGGGATGGGCGGCCAGCTCCAGTTGCGCAGCCAAGTCCGGCTCGTGGCCCATACAGACGAGAGTTATCTTCTCAACCGGGCGGTTTGGGGATTCGCTCTGCTTGCGCTCCCACGACTTGTAATCGAAGCCAGCGGTCAGCTCGTTCAGATCGGCACGCGTGGCGATACGGTTAACAGGCATGATCTTGATCATACGCCCGTCCTTCTCCCCGTCGAATACAGTACTGAATTCCAGTTTCTGCACTTCCAAGGCCTCGATCAATAGCTCCTTGGCTTGGACGGGGTTGCGGAATACGTCGTAATGGTTGACGTTGTAAATTTGGAAGCCAGTGAAATAGGTTTCCTTGCCACCAAGCAATTGCTGGCGAAGCCCATCGCCAATGCTGATCAGGCGCTTCGTAGTTGTTTGGATGGCTCCCTGATTGATGTCCGCCCCGATGAATCGTCGGCCAAGCTTCATAGCGACTGCTTGGGTTGTTCCAGAACCCATAAAGCAGTCAAATACAATATCGCCAGGGTTGCTAGACGCCTTGACGATTCGCTCTACCAAGGCCTCTGGTTTTTGCGTGGGATACCCGACAAGTTCTGATGACTGGTTATGGATCTTACTGATATCCGTCCACATGTCTTGAAGCGGCATTCCTTCATATTCACTTTCGTACTTCTTAAGACGCGGAACTCCTCCAATTTTCTTTGGCCAGTGCAGGCGTCCGTTCTTCTCATGTTGTTCAAGTGTCTCTAAAGGGCAGCGCCAATTTGTGCGTACACCTTTGAATTCGTATACATACCCACCCCCGCTGAGTCCATCGGCGGAAAGGCTTAGTCGCTGGTATCGCTCTTTTCGCTCCTTGTCATAACAGTCGAAGAATGTATCAATATATTCTTGGCTTGGAGCATGGAAAACCTCATTCCAGGTTCGTGCTTTATTTTTTCCATAAAGGTAGATGGCATCATGGATCACTCCGCACTGACCTGAGTCACTGTGCCCAAAAGCACGCCTCCAGATGATTTCGTTTACGTAGTTTTCCTGGCCAAACACTTCATCAAGAATGACCTTGATGTAATGGCTCGCATTCGGGCCAATGTGCACGTATATGGATGCATTTGGCGACATAAGCTCACGAATTAGAACGAGGCGCTCATACATGAACTGCAAGTACTCATCATTTGTCCAAATATCAGAATATTGCTTCTCCTCAAATGAACCTGAATCGTTCGACGCCTTCGTGCCCCTCACCTTTACCATCTTTTTGTAATCTGCCTTTGAATCAAACGGCGGATCGATGTAAACGAGATCTATCTTCCCCCTGAATTCCTTTAGCAAATGGCTCATCACTTGAAGGTTGTCACCCCAAAAAATCTTATTGCGCCAACCAGCTACCTCTTCGCCATAGGTCTCCTTTAGCTGAGCCGGGTAATACTGCGTCGAGGTGAATGGGCGCTTACCGCGCCAATTGAGCATCGGGTAGCCCTTAATCGGCTCGAACTCGTATTTCTCGACGTTAGTGGAGCCATCGCCAGACGTGGCCAGTTGCAGGCTGTTCTGCACAAATGTAGGTTTGCTCATCTGTTGCTATTCCTAAATTTCCAATTTTTGTTGTCGCAGTAGGCGCGCATATCGCAGCTCAGGCACAGCTTGGCCGGGCGTGCGGTGATGGCGTAGTCCTGCCGCTCGATGCGTGCAACGATGTCGTCGAAGCGCGCGATGGTCTTGCCGATGGCGAGGTCGTCCTTGGTGAAGGAGACATAAGGGTTACCGCCGTCTTCGCCGGTGTAATAGAGGTGCATCCGACTGACCTTCTGGCCAGTGCGCTCTTCCACCAGATGGGCGTACACCTCTAGCTGGTGCTGGTACTGGCGCAGACGATCCCGATCCTTCTCCATATCGGGCTTCTTCTCCGACTTGAAGTCAATGATCTCGACCGTGTCGTGCTCGCCCCGAATCAGGTCGACGCTGCCCTTCAAGATGTACTGATCCTTGATGAGCGAGATCTCGACCTCGGCCTCCTTGATGCGATCCCAGTGGCCACTCTCACGCTCGTAGTAGCGCAAGACGTGCAGCAGCGCCGCCTGTTGCGAGCTGGGCGCAAGGTAGACGCGTTCCTTCTTCGAGAGCATCGCGTAATTGGTTGAGAACCAGCCTGAGATGGCGTCGGGTGAAATGGCTCCTTCCTCGCCGCGCAACACGGTCTTATGAATGTCCTCGATGGTCTGGTGCACCAACGTACCGAAGAGCATCGGGCTCTCGCGGATGGGCGCGAACTCCAGTTCCTTGAAGAAGCGGTACTGCTCGGCGCAGTTCTCGAATACCGTGATGTGCGAGGTGAATGAATATTCGCGCTTGAGGTTGATCTGCTTTACTGCTTCGTAGGTCAGCGCCGCGAGATCAACGTCACGCCAGTTGGGCAGCTCGTAGAACAGCCGCTCGAAGTATTTGGACGGCGACTTGCCACGTCCTTGTTTTTCCTGCGCTGCCAGTACCAGCAGGTTCTGGGCACGCGAGAAGGCGGTGTAGAACAGCCGCCAGAAGTCGAAGTTCTTGATGTGGTCGAGCGGCTCGAAGCGCTCCTTGGAAAGGTAGCCACCGTCTTCCAGCAATACGTCGAGCGCGCTGTACTGTTTGCGTGGCACCGCCTCCAGCGAGCCACACACTACCACCGGAAACTCCAGCCCCTTGGATTGATGGATTGTGAGGAAGGAGACGCAGCCCTTGGGCGCGTACTCGGCTTCGTCCTCATATTCGCCGATGCCGCCATCCTGCAGGAAACGCAGGAACTGGTTGAACAGGTCACGGAGATTCTTCTCCAGCCACTCGGGGTTGAGTACGCTGACAAAATGCAGGTACTCGAACTTAGTGAGCAGCTTGGAGAAGGTACCGAGATTGCGCGCCGCGCGCCCCTTGTCCACGCCCTGCAAGGCCTCATCCGTGAGGAAGCGCGAGAACAGCGGGAACTGCAGCAGCTGGTAGAACAAACCGGAGAAGGCGTAGTCGGTGTTCTGCGTGAGTATCGCGTGGCGTTTGGCCAACGGGCGTGCCCAGTCCAACAGCGCTTTGTTCTCAGGCTTGCGCAGTTCGTCAATGAAGGGTTTGAAGCACTGATGGTCGTAGAAGTCCCAGACGGGCAGTGTGACGCCTTCGGCCCATGCTCGCACCTTGGGAAACTGCGGGAACAGGAAGATCAGCGCGCCAATCATCAAGCGGATTTCCTCGCGCTCGAAATACATATTCGAGCGAGGCGAGAACACGGGCATGCCCTGCGCTTCGAGAAAACGCGCCAACGCCACCACCTTATCGCTCTTGACCGAGCGGAACAGAAAGGCCACCTGATTCCAGTCCGCAAGCTGGCCGGAGCCCTTAAGGCCGTTCAGGAAGGCCAGCACCTCGGCGTGCCAGTTGCAGGCGTCACCGCTGTCATCCTTGGCGGCCAGCCGCACCGCCGTGGGCTGCTCGGGGAAGTCGTCCTCGCGCGGGACAATCTTCTTGGCGAAGCGGAACACCCGAGCGCCGTCGTCCCAAACCTGCTCCTTCATCCACTCGTTGTAAAAACGGATGATGTCCGGGTGCGAGCGGTAGTTGACGGTCAGCTTAACCTGCTTGCACTGGCCGTCGTTGAACAGCGCCGGGAACTCCAGAATGTTGCGTATGGTGGCCCCTCGAAAGCGGTACAGGCCCTGGTCGTCGTCGCCCACCACGCACAGATTGCGACGCTCGCCCGCCAGCAACAGAAGGATGCGTTCCTGAATGGTGTTGGTGTCCTGGTACTCGTCCACCATCAGGTGAGTGAGCTTGTCGCGCAGTTGCGCCAGCACCTCGGGGTGTTTCTCCAGCAGTTGCAGGGCCTCGTACTGGATGCCGGAAAAGTCCAGTGAGTTGTGCTCGTTGAGCAGCTCCTGGTACTTGGCAAAACAGGTGGCCAGGGCGCGGATTTCCGCTTCCGGGGCCACCGCAAGCATGGCAGCATCAAGCGCCTCCTCACTGACCTTGTTGAGCCACTTGAGTAGGTTCTCCGACTGCGCCCAACGCCCCGTTTGGTCATGGCCCATGACAAGCTGAGCGCCTGGCAGCTCGCGGAATTCTTTGATGTGCTGGTAGAGGAAGTACTGCTGATCGAACTGATCGAACAGTGTGAAGCTTCGCTTGAGTCGGGTGAACTCGCGGTAGTCCTCCAAGAGCCTTAGGCAGATGGAGTGGAAAGTGCCGAGGTACATCTCATTGAGGTTGAACTGGATACCGATCTCAGCCAAACGGTTGGAGATGCGGGTAGTCAGCTCGCGCGCAGCCTTATCGGTGAAGGTGACGACCAACAGCGACTCCGGTGCGACCCCCTTGTGAGTGATGAGATAGACGATGCGCTCAACCAGGGTGAAGGTCTTGCCAGAGCCTGGCCCTGCGATGATGAGCACCGGGCCGTCGGTGGCCAGAATGGCTTCAAGCTGTTGTGGATTGGCTTTGGATTGAAGAGTGGTTGTGCTGGATGTCATGCAGCCCCTTAGCAACGTCCATTGTCGGCATGAAACTGCAGCTCACTATGCGCCAACAGCATTAATTTGCCGATAAACGCAATGCAGCAAGCAAACTCAAGAGCTTGGAGTCTGCTCTTGACAGCTAAGCTATAAACCACGCTTTGCAGCCTTTTAAAAACAACAGCCTCATCAGGCATACCCCCACGCGACTCGTTGCTCATCGAGCCTACGACTCATTTTATCGTGGCTCTGACTAACAGCTCGAGTTGTCATTTTACTACCCGACTGTGCAGACTTGGCATCAAAATTTTGCCTTACCGAGAGGGATTAACGGTGGCTTCGAATTACGAAGAAATTTGCAAGGAAAACCGGGAGAGCTACGGCACTAAGGGCGCTCAGAAGTCAGGGAGGCTGGCAGCCGGGCTCTACGACGACCGTACGCATTTCATATTCGAACTCCTGCAAAATGCCGAGGATGCCCTTGGTAGACGCGGCGATTGGCATGGCTCGCGTAAAGTCACTTTCTCCCTGAGCGCAGACCGCCTTACCCTCTCCCACTTTGGTAAGCCGTTCGATGAGGCCGACGTCCGAAGCGTCTGCGACATCGCCGAGAGCACCAAGAACGAGTCGTCGATTGGTCGCTTTGGGCTCGGTTTCAAGTCGGTCTACACCGTCACTGATCTTCCGGAGATTCACTCTGGCTATGAGGATTTCGCCATTGAAAACTACGTCTTTCCCAAGCGGATGCCGCGTTCGGCGCGGGAAGCGGACGAGACGCAGATCATCCTGCCCCTGAAACCGGGAGACACGAGCGCACTCCAGGACATCACGGCAGGGTTTCGCCACTTGGGCCCGGGTGCTCTGCTGTTTTTGCGTCACATCGACGAAATCAACTGGAGCGTTGAAGGCAGCGCTTCTGGGTTCTATCTGCGCAACAGCCCCGAGATGCTCGGCCCCAATGTTCAGCGCCTCACGGTGCTTGGCAACGATGATGATCGCCCCGGAATCGATCAGAACTGGCTGGTATTCCACCGTGACGTATTTTCTGCCGAGCAGCAAAAGGCCGGGCGGGTGGAAATCGCCTTCTCGCAGGTTGCTGTGAAGGACACCCCCGGTCGCTGGGCTGTGCAGCCACTGGCCAAGTCGCCATTGGTAGTGTTCTTTCCGACCGTGGTTGAGAGCCACCTTGGCTTTCTCGTGCAGGGGCCGTACCGCACCACCCCCAGTCGCGACAACATCCCACCTGGCGAGCCTTGGAACCAGCATCTGGTTAAGGAAACGTCCAGCTTGCTAGTAGAAGCAATGCACTGGATGCGGGACAACGCGATGCTGGATGTCTCGGCGCTTCGGTGTCTACCGCTAGACCGCGAGAAGTTCCCACAAGACTCGCGGTTCGCGCCGATGTTCGATGCCGTTCAGCAAGCATTTCTGGAGGAGGCGCTGCTTCCGACTTTCGACGACAGGCATGTCACTGCCCATCAGGCCAAGCTTGCGCGCACACAGGAGGTACGCGAATTATTCAGCCCGGACCAGGTTGCGGCGTTATTTGACTCGGAGGTCGCTGTTTGGTTGTCTGGCGATATTACTCAGGACAAGGCCCCCGAGATTCGCCAGTATCTGATGCGAGAGCTCGACGTCGACGAGATCACGCCGACGAAGCTAGTGCCAAGCCTGACCAAGAGATTTCTCGAAGCCCAGCCCGATGAATGGGTGTTGCGGCTTTACGAGTTTCTAAATGGCCAGGAAGCAGCCCTGCGACGCCGCCTCGACACCGTCCCGCTTATCCGCCTTGATGATGGTTCTCACGTCGTTGGCCACGAGAATGGCGAAGCGAAAGGCTTCTTGCCCAGCGCCATTGCAACCGGCTTTCCAACAGTGCGCCGTACGGTGTGCTCGACACCGGAGGCCCTCGCTTTTCTAAGGTTCCTGAGAATCACGGAGCCAGATCCAGTGGATGACGTCATCCGGAATGTCCTGCCGAAATATCGAAAGGAAGAAGTGGATGTGGATGATGACGCCTACGCTGATGACATCGAACGCATCCTTGCTGCCTTCAACACCGACTCGGCAATCCAGAAAGAAAAGCTCCGAGTAGCATTGCGAGAGACTTCCTTCGTGATGGTGGTCGATGCTGGCGATGGTAAAGGCTACGTCGCCAAGCCCGACGATATCTACATCGCTACCGATCGCTTAAAGCAGCTCTTTGCTGGCGTAGACGGCATCTTCATCGTCGATGATGCCTACGACTGCCTGCGCGGCGAGAACATCCGCGAGCTGCTGGAGTCCTGCGGCGCACTGCGATATCCACGCCCGCTCGAAGCGCCAAATGTATTAACTCGAGATGAGAAGCTGGAGTTGCGCCGGCAAACAGGCTACGAGACAACTTCAGGAGCCAACGACCGGGTTGTCGACTGGTTGCTTCAAGGGTTCGACGATCTCATTGAGCTGCTGCCGAAACTCCCAACAGAGCAGCAGGCAGAGCGTGGCCGCCTGCTCTGGGAGAGCCTTGGCGACCTCGAAGAACGTCGCGGACGCGGTGTCTTTGATGGTTCTTACACATGGTCGCATTACGGTGAACGCAAGACGCCACCATTTCCTGCGGCCTTTCTGCGCCGCATCAACAAAGCAGCCTGGGTATCCAACTCCAACGGTGAACTCGTACCGCCAGGGCTCGTGGTATTCGGCACTCTTGGCTGGAAGCCCAACCCATTCTTGCTGACCAAGATAGCCTTCAAACCACCGATAATCGATCAACTGGCCAAAGAGGCGGGCATCGATCCGGCGGCGCTCGATCTGCTACGCAAACTAGGTATTACCAACGTGGCCGACCTGACCTCCCGACTAGGCATCACCAACCCACCATCCGAACCTGAGCCATCGATAGCCCCTGAGCCGGTGGCTGATGAGCCATCCGATAGTGATGTGTACGGCGATGCGAAAGATCTGTACGGCGACGACATGCCGGAAATCCCGCCCGGCACACCCGATCCCGACTCCGGTGACGGCGTGGGCAATGGAGCGGGACGCGGGGGGCAAGAAGGATCTGGCTCTGGCAGCGGAACACCACGCGGCAATGGCCAGGGCAACAGTGGTGGAACGCACTGCAGCTCAGGTGGTCACGGCGCATCTGGAAGCAAAGGAAATAGCGGTACTCATGGAAAGAGGACGCCTGGCCAGACCGGATCGCGCCCCTTCATCTCCTATGTCGGCGCACACCCAAATGACGACGCCCCTGATCCAGATGGCCTCGATCAAGCGGCACGCATGCAAATCGAAGAGCACGCCATTGAGCTAATCATCAACTTTGAACCAATGCTGTGCCGCACGCCGGATGGTAACCCTGGCTTTGACCTCTACGAGGCGGACAACAGTGGCAGGTCGATTCGGTGGGTCGAGGTGAAATCAATGACAGGCAGCCTGGAAGATCGCCCCGTTGGACTGTCACGTGCGCAATTCGACTGCGCGCGCGAAAAGGGTGATGCGTACTGGCTGTACGTGGTCGAGCACGCGGCCGACCCAGCACAAGCTCGAATACTCAGGATTCGGAACCCAATCTCACACGCCCGGACGTTCACGTTCGACAGCGGCTGGAGCCAGATCGCCCATACAGAGCCACCTCACTGAAGCTCGCTGGATGCTCTAAGACAGGCACTAACATCCCCCTCGGTTGTGCTTAACGAATTCCACGGCTGGGCGTTGCGGCCGTATGCAAATGAGCCCCATCTTCAGGCAAAGGAACGCTTCCCCTTATTCAAACCCGCGCGATGGGCCGTGCATAAATACGCCTTTCATCCCCGTTCTTAGCCGGCTACCGGCAAACCAACGCACCGTGATCAAAAAGACGTGCAGTGACGTCTTGGTCGCTCTAAACCTAGAAATGGCGACGTAATCGCGGTGCTCGGCGGTTAAAAAGGTATTCGGTTACCCGGTCGACCTCATCGTCAGCACTGCTCATATCGCGACTCACTGATTGCAAGCTCTTCTGCTAACGCAGCGAGAAAGTCTTCTGCAGCCCTTCGTTGGTATATTTCAATGCTTTGCTGTCCAGGTTGGCAAACCTGACGAAGGCTGATCGGCCACGCTAATAGGAGGGGTAGCCGCTCTACCGCTACTACGGCCGTCAATCACGGTCTATATCCGCCAGGGATGAATGTCCGCTGATGCCTGCTAGCAGCCCATCGTAGCCCATCCTGCGAGCCACCCTTGACTACCCTCCTGCCTGTTTGCTCTCCCCAATCCCCCGCGCTAGACTGCGCACGTCGTGGTCAATCCCACGACCGGGTGTAGCAACCTGAAACCGTTCGAGGGCGCGACAGCGCCATAGCTGCATGGCCCGCACTTCATTGTGTGGCTGCTGCATTCTATGGCGGGCCGTGCGGGGCAGGCTTCGGCCTGGCCGGTTCCCTCGGACGCCGGTTTGCTACCCCCGTGCGGTCCGCCACCCATAACCGCGTAGCAACGGCGGGTGACGGCTCCTTAACCAGTTCGAGGAGCATAAGCAGAATGCACTACCTCCTTTTTACGCCCGCGCCCCACCCTGTCGTTTCGCCTTTGTCTGGCTGTTCTGTTGCCACTTCGCGCTGCGAGGTGGGCCATGGCTGAGCTGCCTTCCAATCTCCTGGCCTTTCCTTCCACTCCCCCCTTGCGTTGTTCGGCTGCCGTTTCGTCTTCCGGTCCCTTGGCCGAGGCGGAGTTGCGTGTCGAAATGATCCGGGGGCTTTTGCTTCAGCTGACCGAGGACGAGGGCGTGCAGACCCTCGATCTGCGTGCACGACTGCTGGGCTATGCGGC
>NZ_JBLXCL010000016.1:0-21515 GCF_048264985.1 Pelagibacterium sp. | reverse complement strand
GGACGAAGAAGAGGTCGAAGTGGTCTTGGTCTACCCGGAAGACGAAGACATCAGCGCCGGAAAGCACTCCGTGTGCTCCGACATCGGCGCGGCCATCCTGGGCTATCGGGAGGGAGACGTCATCGACTGGCGAATTTCTGATCGGGCCTGCCGGATTGCAATCAGGAAAGTGCTTTACCAGCCAGAGGCGGTGGGCCATTTCCACCTTTGATTACGCTTTTAGCCCGTTGACGGTCCGCGCCAGGTTGACGCGGACTGCCGGCTGGCTAGAACACATTGAAGGCTCAGGCTGATCGCGGAGGCCGCGTGAATCGCCCTGCGCTGCGTACCCACCGTTGAGCGGCCGCACTGGGCCGATTGCGGTGTATAGCCGGGGGCAGTCAGCTGCCTCTGCGATACCTATCTCGCACTGCGTCGCAAAGTTCCATTCGCCGCACAGTCCGCTGGCTGCTACATGGTGATCGCTCATTCCGGTCTCGAACAGCGCAGTTGGGGCCGTTCGTCCAAGCGACGGTGCCCGTGACCGACTATGCGCGCTACGAAGCAGCTCACGGCTGTGATAACCGCTTGCCGAACAACGCTTTCGGCGATTTGCCGTGGTAGCGAGTAAAGGCGACGGTGAAATTGTTGGGGTATTTGTAGCCTACCTTCCAGGCGACCTGGGAAACTCGCAGCCCGGTTTCCAGCAGCGTCAGGGCCTTGGTCATGCGCAATTCCAAGAGCAGCTCCGTCGGCGTGGCGTTGTACAGGTAGATCATGCCGTCCTTGAGCTTGTTCTTGTTGATGCCAACGGTGGTGGCTAGGTAATCGAGCGTCAGGGGCTTGTCGAGGTGCTCATCCATCATCTGCCGTGCCTGCTCGATACGCTCGATGTCCGCTGGCGAAAGCGGTGACGAAGAGGCACCGTGCTGCGGCGCCAGCAGGCTGAGTTGCTCGTTGAGCAGGCTAAGAGCGTGGATGTGGAGATCCAGCCGCGAGAGCTGACGATTGCAGGGCAACAGGTGGCTGAGCAGCGCGTTGGCATGGGCCGTTGCCGCCGGCGTGCTGGCGCGAAACGCCAGACGGCTGAGCTGCTGGCTGCCGAGAGTATCCGCCGCCCGCTCTCGACCAATGTATTTGCAGATCAGGGACTCCTGCGCCACTACGCGCAGTTGTGACACCGTTTCGTCCGCCTCGTAGCGCCGCTCACCGGGAGAACCTTGGAACGTGGAGATAGTGGTGTAGCCCTTCTGAAATTGCAGGCTGGTGGCATCCTGCCCTTCGTAGCAGGAGCGGCCTTTCAGCCCAAGGGTGATGACCATGACTCGGCCGTCATGCGGACCGTTGGTTTCCTCAATCAGCCGCACACTGGGACGATAGTGCAGCCTGCCAAGACCGAGCCCTGGTTCAAGTTCGACAAAATCGTGGAAGCACTGGCCAAACTCGTCGGGCAACTGCAACCGGGTCTTGCCATCGCTTACGACGCTGCGGATGCGTGGTTCTTCCACTGTCAGCCGGTAGCAGCTCTTGCGTGCACTCACTGTCACCTCCAGCCCTTTAGATTCCTCGAATTCTCGGCATAGAAATCTGTGTTTCTCGCATAGAAAAAATGCTAATGGTTCTCATTACTGTAGTGCATCATTCGATCGAAGGCCAACGATTTACGAGTAAGTACCGACACTTCATTAGGGAGAATCAATGCCTTACAGGCTATCCGAGCTGCTGGTTGATGGCATGCCGTGCCCACCCTCGCCCGCTCCTGTTGCGCGGCGGCAAGGTTGGACCGATGCGGCACGGCTGCAGACTGCCCAGGAGCAGGCAGTCCCGGCCGACGTTGCCTGCGAGCTTCATCGTCGACAACCAAACAGGTCCCTCGCTGGGCGGATCCTGGACACTGGCAACGCGCGAAGCGGGCACCGCTGCACGCAGGTTCTGCAGGATTACCTGCAACTGCGAGCGTGCCATTTGCTGCGGACGGGGCAGTTCGCGATGAAGGTGCAGCAGGCGGGCCTCGCGCAGGTCGGGCGACTGGCTAACGTCCATTTTCCGGAGCCTCCGACTGCCGCTCTGCTCGCCCGCAATGAGGAAGTCCTCTCATGACCAAATCGCGACTGGTCGGCCTGCAACTGCTGTTCGGCTGGATGAATCTTGTACTGGCAGTGCCCAGCATTTACCTGATGCTCGGCATGCCGCTTGTCATGCGCCAGCATGGCTGGAGCGGCGCCGAGATCGGGCTGTTCCAGCTTGCCGCGCTACCGGCGATTTTCAAATTCCTCTTGGCTGTGCCCGTGCAGCGGGTGCGGCTCGGCCGCGGACACTTCGTGCACTGGTTGCTGTCGCTTTGTGCGCTGCTGCTGGCGCTGTACTGGCTGATTGGTCGGCACAGCTTGATCGGCGATCGCATGACGCTGTTCGCGCTGACCTTCGCGATCAGCATTGCCGCCACCTGGGCCGACATTCCGTTGAATGCGCTAGCGGTGCAGTGCTTGCCACGCAGCGAGCAGTTGCGCGCCGGAAGCATCCGTTCCGCTGCGCTGTTCGTCGGCGCCATCGTTGGGGGCGGGGTCATGATCCTGGTACAGGCACGAATGGGGTGGCAGGCGCCCTTCTGGATGATGGGCGGCGGGCTGCTGATAGGTGCCCTGCCCTTCCTGCTATTGCGTGCACAAGCCGCACTGGCTGAACAGGCCGAGCCACGGGAGGCTCCTACAGGTCTTATCGCGGATTGGGCAGGCTTCTTCCACCAGCCAGGGGCGCAGCAATGGACGCTGCTGCTGCTGACCAGTTTCCCCTTTATCGGCGCCGCGTGGCTGTACCTCAAACCTCTGCTGCTGGACATGGGCATGCAGCTGGAGCGCGTTGCCTTCATCGTCGGCATCGTCGGCGGCACGACAGGCGCACTTTTCAGCCTGCTCGGTGGGCAGATGGTGCCGATACTGGGCATAGCGCGGGCCATCGTATGGTACCTGCTTGCGGCGCTGGCGGCGCTCGCTGCCTTGACGCTCAGCGTTTGGGCCGAACTGGGGACGATCTGGCTGATTGCCAGCGCAACCGGCGTGGCGGCCAGCATGGGCGCCATCTCGGCGCTGATGTTTGGCTTGACGATGTTCTTCACCCGAAATCAGCGCAACGCCTCGGACTATGCCCTGCAGACCACCATGTTCACGGTTGCGCGACTGGCAGTGCCGATCGCCGCTGGCGTGTTGCTCGATTACATGGGCTACGCCGGCATGCTCCTGACAATGACCCTGGCGGTGCTGCTTTCCGCCGCGCTGGCCTTGCGGGTGCGGGGCAAGGTGGAACGCTTGGCACTTTCGATATTGGACGGCGAGCGGGCTTGAGGCTTGAAGTAACGCGCTTGCCCCTTCCTAGCCAATCTGAAACTGCCTACTGCCTTCGCATAGTTTTCCATGCTTGCGGCATAGGAAATAACAGCCAACGGCAATTGCTATACCTACCAGCGCCAACAATAATAATTATCGTTCTCACCAAAACTAGACAGGATTAGCGATATGCCACTATCTGCGCTGGTAGCGCCGGCTGGGGAATTGAGCCGCGACGAGATCAACCGTTACAGCCGCCATCTACTGATTCCCAATGTGGGCATGATCGGGCAGCGTCGGTTGAAAAATGCCAAGGTGCTGGTCATCGGTGCCGGCGGTCTTGGCTCTCCCACTCTGCTTTACCTTGCCGCAGCCGGGGTGGGCACTATCGGAATAATCGACTTCGATCGGGTCGACGACTCCAATCTCCAGCGCCAGGTCATCCACGGCGTCGATACTGTCGGCGAACTCAAGGTGGACAGTGCGAAGAAAGCAATCGCGCGACTGAATCCCTTTGTCCAGGTCGACACCTATTCGGAGCGACTGGAACGGGACATCGCGATCGAGCTGTTTTCGCGTTACGACCTGATCATCGACGGCACCGACAACTTCGCCACTCGTTACTTGGTTAACGATGCCTGCGTGCTGGCCAACAAACCCTATGTGTGGGGCTCGATATTCCGTTTCGAGGGGCAGGCGTCGGTGTTCTGGGAAAACGCCCCGAACCGCTTGGGTCTGAACTACCGCGACCTGTATCCGGAGCCTCCGCCACCTGAGATGGCCCCATCGTGTTCCGAGGGCGGTGTGTTCGGCATCCTTTGCGCATCCATTGCATCGATCATGGCCACCGAGGCGGTCAAGCTGATCACGGGCATCGGTGAGCCGCTACTGGGTCGGCTAGTGGTGTACGACGCTTTGGATATGCGCTATCGCGAACTTCCTGTGCGCCGCCTGCCAAATCGACAACCCATCACGGACCTGGCCGAGGACTATCAGTTGCTCTGCGGTCTGGGGTTGCGCAGAGGGGACACGGCGGACGCCGTGCCAGGGATCAGCGTAACGGAACTCAAGAAGCGTATGGATCAGAACGAAATGCCCGTGCTGATCGACGTGCGCGAGCCCACCGAGTGGGACATCGTCCATATTCCGGGCGCAACCCTGATGACCAGATCGTCCGCGGCAGCGCAGACACTCAGGCAGCGATACGGGGCAGATGCCAATCTCGTGATCGTCTGCAAGTCCGGCCGACGCTCTGCCGAGGTGACCGCCGAGTTGCTAAACCTGGGCATGCGCAATGTTCGCAACCTAGAAGGTGGCGTGTTGGCCTGGGTGAAGGACATAGACCCTTCCCTGCCTAGCTACTGATAGGAGGCCTAGGCGATGGCATTGCTTATCAAGCGTCAGGCGTTGGGGCAGGTTCTGGCTCAAGCACGCCGCGATCACCCACTCGAAACCTGTGGAATCGTGGCGTCTGCACTGGAAGCCCAGTTAGCGACCCGGGTAATCCCAATGCGCAACCGGGCGGCATCGAAAACCTTCTTTCAGTTCGACTCGCAGGAGCAATTCCAGGTGTTCCGATCCCTGGATAATCGCAACGAGTTCCACCGGGTGATTTACCACTCCCATACCGCGAGTGAAGCCTATCCGAGCCGGGAGGACATCGAGTATGCGGGCTATCCGGAAGCGCATCACCTGATTGTGTCCACATGGGAGAGCGCCAAAGAAACTGCGCGTTGTTTCCGGATACTTCTTGGAAAAGTTATCGAAGAAAGTATCTCCATTGTGGAATAGCGACTTTTCAATATTTCAATCAGCAATGCCTCGACCGTAGTTGGAGGCAGAGGAGTTTTGCATGTCGATTTCAGTGATCGTTCCCACCCTGCTGCGCCCACTGACCAATGGGGAAAAGAAGGTTTTCACCCAAGGCAACTCGGTGGCAGAGGCCATCGAGAATCTCGAACGCCAGTTCCCTGGCATGAAAGCCCGGCTGGTCAGTGCTGAACAGGTGCATCGTTTCGTCAATATCTACGTCAACGAAGGCGACATCCGCTTTGCCGAGGGGCTCAACACGCCACTCAAGGCCGGTGACAGTTTGACCGTGCTGCCTGCCGTCGCCGGTGGCTGACTCTCACCTCGGGACACTTTTGAAAGGATGACCCCTGGCGGTTAAAGCCAGGGGCAACTGCAACGCTTTTGTCTCTCGGTTTTGAATATGCCGACATTCTTGAATGAGTTTTCCCTGCTGCATTCATCCACTTCGTTTCCGCCGAACTGGAATGAGCTGCAACTCAGCCTGACGGAACAGGCCAGATTATTGGGCATTTGCCCGCTCACACTCTCGCCGCCTGTGGATATGGAAGGAGCCGCATTCCAGCTGCAGCATCCGGCTATTTCTCCTATTCAGGCCCACTTCGCCTCGCCAGCCGGCTGGCTACCAAATCGACACCTCTCGGAGCTGCTGCTGCAGGCGGGCAGCGGTCTTATGTCGGTGCACGGCCGTGCTAGCGGTAGGGCCCAACCGCTGGGCGTGGGCTATCTTTCGACGCTTACCGCAGCCATGGCGTTGCACGGAACGCTGGCCGCAGCCGTAGGGCAGCTGCGCGGCGGAGCATTTCGTCAAGTTCAGGTTTCTCCACTGGGTTGCGGGCTGCTCAGTATCGGGCAGTACCTGGCAGGCGCCACGGCACCGGAAGATCGTGAGCAATTCCTGCCGGGCAGCTCCGATCCGTATCTGAGGCCGCCATTTCGTTCCGCTGACGGCATCACCTTCGAGCTGGAAACGCTCGACAGCACACCATGGCGAAGCTTTTGGACCGCCGTCGGTATTGAATCGGAATTGGCCGGCACGGCCTGGAAAGGATTCTTGCTTCGCTACGCAAGGGCCGTGTCGCCTCTACCTGCGGCGTGTCTCGCGGCGCTCGCCCGCCTGCGTTACGAGAATATCCAACACTTGGCAGCGCAAGCGGGTATTGCTGTCGTGCCCGTCCGCACCAATGCGCAACGCCGCGAGGATACGGATTACCGGCAGTCGCTGGGTACGCCATGGCAGTTCGAGCCTTTCCCGCCCCCTCCCCAAAGGCATCGAGACATCGCACCTCCATCACTGCTGCCGCTGCAGGGCGTGCGCGTCGTCGAATCCTGTCGGCGTATTCAGGGACCGCTGGCCGGGCATCTACTGGCCTCACTGGGCGCCGAAGTCATTCGACTGGAGCCACCGGGTGGCGACCCGTTGCGTGCCATGCCGCCTTGTGCGGAAGGCTGCTCGGTGCGCTTTGACGCGTTGAACCACCTCAAATCCATTCACGAAGTCGACATCAAATCCTCCCATGGGCGGCAGTTGGTCTACGAGCTAGCCCGCGATGCGGATGTCTTTCTGCACAACTGGGCCGCGGGCAAGGCCCATGAAATGAAGCTGGATGCTCAGCATCTGCGCAAAGTCCAGCCACATCTCGTTTACGCCTATGCGGGTGGCTGGGGCCAGGCGCCCGTCAACGCCCCGGGTACCGACTTCACCGTCCAGGCTTGGTCGGGTGTGTCCGCCGCCATAGCAAATGAATCCGGCATTCGCGGCGGCTCGCTGTTCACGGTGTTGGATGTGCTGGGCGGTGCAATCGCGGCGCTCGGTGTGACGGCCGCGTTACTCAATCGAGCAATCACGGGCACGGGTGCCCATGTCGAGAGTTCATTGCTGGGAGCTGCCGATCTGCTGATGAAAAGCAGCGAAAAGCCCTCGAGCGGGAGCTTGTCCGGCGTGTATCCCACGCTATCGGGACTGATCGCCATCGACTGCCAGCACCCAGGTCAACTCCAGTCACTGGCCATGTTGCTGGACATTCCCGCACCTGCGGATACCTGCCGGCAGACGCTGGCCGAGCGCTTGCGCACGCGACCCGCTTCGGAATGGGAAACGATGCTGAACGAGAGGGGCATCGGCGCCTGCGTAGTCATCGAGGACCTCAAACAGCTCGCCGCCGACACCCGCATCTCTGAATGCCTCAGTCGCAAGACCTACTTCTCCGTCAAAACCCCCTGGAGGTTCCTATGAACAACGCTGGCATCATCGACCTTGTTCCTGTTGAGGAACGCCAACGTTGGGTGCAGGACGGTACCTATCCGAACCAGCCCGTATTCGCGCTGTTTGCCACCAAAGCCGAAGTGCATCCAGACAAGAAGGCCGTGCTGTCACCGCAAGGTGACGTGACCTACGGCGAGCTTCTCGATGCAGCCCTACGGATGGCTCACAGCCTACGTGATTCGGGCATCGTGGCCGGCGATGTGGTGGCTTACCAGCTCACCAATCACTGGTTGTGCTGCGCCATCGACCTGGCGGTGGCAGCGCTCGGTGCCATCGTCGCCCCCTTCCCGCCGGGGCGCGGCAAGCTGGATATCCAATCGCTGGTTCGCCGCTGCGATGCTCGGGCAGTGATCGTCCCCGAAGAATACGAAGGCATCGATCTGTGCGCGGTCATCGAGTCGCTGCGCCCCACCCTGCTGTCCATGCGCCGGCTAATTGTTCAGGGCAAGCCTCGCGAGGGATGGATTACGCTCGATGAGCTGTTGGAGACCGAACCGTTGGACCCCTGCAGCCTGCCCAGGGTCTGCCCTAACTCACCGGTGCGTCTGCTGGTGTCCTCGGGCACCGAGTCGGAGCCCAAGTTGGTGGCGTACTCGCACAATGCCTTGGTTGGTGGTCGCGGGCGCTTCCTGCAACGCATCACGCCTGATGGCGAAGATTTTCGTGGCATGTACCTCGTTCCGCTGGGTTCATCCTTCGGTTCGACTGCCACCTTCGGTGTGTTGTGCTGGCTGGGTGGTTCGCTGGTCGTACTGCCCAAGTTCGACGTGAATGAAGCCATCAAGGCGATTGCGGCATATCGGCCGGGCTTCATTCTCGGCGTCCCCACCATGCTGCAACGCATCGCCGTTCAACCGGCTTTGGAAAACATCGACAAATCCAGCTTGCGTGGTTTGATCGTCGGCGGCTCGGTCATCGACGAGGCCACCGTGCGCAAATGCTGCGATGCATTTTGCTGCGGCTTCATCAGCCTCTACGGTTCCGCCGACGGTGTGAACTGCCATAACACTCTGGACGACCCCATCGAGGTCGTGTTGACCAGCGTCGGCAAGCCCAATCCGGCCGTCTGCGCGATTCGTCTGGTGGACGACGAAGGTCGGGAAGTCCCGCAAGGCGAAGTTGGCGAGATCACCGCCCGGGGGCCATTGACTCCGATGCAATACGTCAACGCGCCGGAGCTGGACGAGCGTTACCGCGACCCGCAAGGCTGGGTGAAGACCGGGGATCTGGGCTATATCAACGACAAGGGCTATCTGGTCCTAGCCGGTCGCAAGAAGGACGTCATCATCCGTGGGGGCGCCAATATCAGCCCGACCCAGATTGAAGGTCTGGTCATGGCGCATCCTGATGTCGTTACCGTGGCGTGCATTGCTGTTCCAGATGATGATCTCGGGCAGCGGGTGTGCCTTTGCGTCACCTTGCGTGACGGTGCAACGAAGTTCTCCCTGAAAGAGATCACCGACTTCCTGCGCGAGCTGGGGTTGGAGGTGAACAAGCTTCCCGAGTACCTGCGCTTCTACCGCACTCTGCCTCTGACACCGGCGGGCAAGATCGATAAAAAAGCGCTAACCGAAGAGGCCCGCGAGCTGGGCACCTCAGGCATTTATCCCGCTGAGCCGGGGCAGCCGGCGCCCGAGCGCAGTTCAAGGGAGTACGCATGATATGCGTGGCCAACCGATCATGATGGCTTCGGCTTTGATCTATGCGTTTGTGCCGGGGTCGCAGCTGGCGTTTGCGGCGCAGGGCATGGCGGCTGCGACGGAGTCCACGACGCTACCGGAAATAACCGTCACGGCGGAGAAAATAGAGCGGCCCCTGGAAAAAGTCCCCGCCAGCGTGGCGGTGATCGATGGCTGGGACGCCGAGCAGTCAGGCATCACCAGCCTCAAACAACTGGAAGGACGTATTCCCGGCCTGTCATTCCAGCCGTTCGGGCAAGCAGGTATGAATTCACCCGTCATGCGGGGGCTGACGGCCAACTTCAACAGCTTTTCCAGCTCCACGCTCTTGCTGGTCGATGGCGTTCCCACGCTGACAGCCCAGGGATTCGAGAGCGGCCTGCTGGATCTTGATCGGATCGAGGTCATACGCGGTCCGCAATCTACGCTGTATGGCCGTAATGCCGAGGCCGGTGTGATTGCCATCCACAGCCTGCCGATGGACGCCGCGCCGAGAGCCAGCGTGTCCGCCGAAGCGGGCAGCCGGAACAAGCATGTCATGCGCTTTGCGCTCAGCCAGCCGCTGGTGGAAGAGCGGTTGTACGGCAGCGTATCGGGCAACTGGTCGAGTCAGGACGGCTTCATCGACAACACCCACACGGGGCACAAGGCGGACGATCGTGAGCAGAAGAACCTGAACCTCGGGCTGCGCTGGACCCCTGGGGCCGCAACGGATGTGATCATGCGCTATGCGCACCAGGAGTTCGACGATGGCGCCTCCCTGTGGGGCTCGCCCGGCGCGCCAAGGAAACGGGTCGCGTCCGGAACGCCGAGCTGGAACCGCTCTGAGGGCCAGACCTTGTCCTTCAATGTCCAGCATGAATTTGCCTCCGGCCTGCGGTTGCATTCCGTAACGGCCTGGAACGAGTTCAAGGACAGGATCCAGCAGGACACTGACTTCATCCCAGCCGATGTTCTGCGCGTCGGGCGCGACCATCACCTGCGCACGCTCTCCCAGGAGTTCCGTGTGGAGGGACAGCTCGGGGAGGCCAGTTGGCTCGCTGGTGCCTACGCGGATCACAGCGACAACGATCTGCACAGTACCAGCAAGACCATGATGGGGCTGTCGGACATTCGCGCGGATCAGCAGAGCGATACCGCTGCCTTGTTCACCCACTGGAGCGTCCCCCTGTCGGCCGACTGGTCCATAGACGCCGGAGCGCGCGTCGAGCGCAACGAGGTGCAGCTACGTCCGCAAGGGGGTACGAGCCATGAAAATGGCTGGACCCACGTTTCACCCAGGCTCGCGCTGCAACACCAGATAACCGCCGATCACCAATGGTATGTGAGTGCCAGTCGTGGCGTGCGCACTGGCGGCTTCAATGTGCTGGCGCCGACGATGGGTTATCTGCCTTACGACCCGGAGAAGAACTGGTCGTATGAAACCGGTCTCAAGGGCTGGCTTATTGACAAGCGCATCCGCTATTCGCTGGCCGCCTACCTCATGGACATCGATGACATGCAGGTCATGCAGATGCCCACCGTCGGCGTGATGTACATCACCAGCGCGGCAACAGCGACGTCCAAGGGTGTCGAGCTGGATGTGGACTATCTCCTCGGTGGCGGCTGGCAGCTCAAGGGCGGGCTGGCCTGGAACAGGACGCGCTTCGATCACTTCCGCGATGGTGCTTCGGACCATGCCGGCAACCACAACCCGTTCGCCCCGGATCTCACCGGCCACATCGGCATCCGCTACGACGCGCCCGAAGGCTGGTACGCGCAAGCCAGCGTGACCGGCAGCAGCAAGGTCTACCTCGATGCGGCCAACCAGTATGAACGCAACGGCTATGGCCTAGTGAATCTGGTAGCTGGTTACCAACGCGGCAGCTGGGAAATCGCGGCCTACGCCGACAACGCGACCGATCAGCGTTACGACGCCGTGGGCTACCAGAACGGATTCGTCACCGTCTACAGCCCGCCGCGTGAAGCGGGCCTGCGTCTGACATGGCGCCAGTGAACAAAGTCGTCGGGATCCGCGGGATCGGATAGTGGCAGCAAGCCAAAGAGGATGCGGGGATATGCAGCAAGAGAGACGGAATATCGGGATACTCCTGGTCAGCCAGGATAATAAACTGGCGTTGGACCTGGACATGGTAGTGGAAAGCGTAAACGGTTTGCTTAATGGCAATACCGATACGCCATTCGATGTGCCATCGAACGAGTGCTTTCCCTATTGCCAGGTCCTCGAGCAGGCCTGTCGATACCTACGCTCACAACGCAAGGACAAGCTGCCCGCCTTGGTCTCGCGGTGCTTCAATTCAATGACAACAGCCCGGCAGGCGCTGTCGGCGGGTGATCGGCCGTTATGCCCTGTCGAATGCGTGTTGCTCGATACGCGGCATGAGGAACCGCTCGATGACGACCCCTTCCTTCCGCTCACCTTGCAACAAGCGTCGGCGCGACCCTCTCCCTGCTCTGCAATGCTGCTGTGCGAGGAAAAGGTTCTGGGTAGATGGATGTGCCGACTGGCCGGCAATCGCCTGGTACGGGTACCGCATTCCAATCCCTGGCAACGCCGTGCCGATATTCTCCGGCTGATTCTGGATCATCTGGAGCATGCCCATTTCAACCGCATGCTCGCTCGCGCGAGCCAGAAAGTCGATGGCCAGGTGACGCTGGCACAAAAGATTCACCACCTCATGACTGAACGCTGGGGTGATCAGTGGGACTTTCACTTCTATACGGGTTCCATGGTTGCCGGTTTCATCGACTCGATGAAATCTCTGCTGCAGGGAACGGAAAGCCACTGCCTGACTGGAAACAACGAACACGCATTAGCCGTGAGCGCGCTGGCTGGCTGGCAGTTGTATGGCCGTGCCTACGTCATCGCCATGACTTCCGGCATGATAGACGAAGCGCGCGGGACGCTGGCGAATCTCAAGCGTGCTGCAGCCCCCGGCATCATCGTCTGCGCCGATTCCCCTGAAACGGTCTGGTATCCATTCCAGGGTACGCTCGACGCCGACAGCGACGGGCATGCGGTCATTGCAGCACGCGGCTTGTGGCACGGGTTCATGCGTACGACCGATGACATGCCAGCTTGCCTTGCGAACGCCTTCCAGGCGCTCGATGAACGCCCCTCTCCAACTTTTGTACTGGCCACGCAAAGCGTCCTGGAGTCGCAAGCGACTATCGCGGGACCTGTGGCGCGGGGGCCCTCGCCCAAGGCAGCAACGCTCTCTCGCGCGCAATGCGAACGGCTGGATCACGCCGTGGCCGCCATCAACCACGACAACGCCCGGATGCTCTGGCATTGCGGTCGCCTCACGCCGGACGAGCGGAGCCAGATTCTTCGCTTGGCCGAGAAAGCCGGCATTGCCCTGGTGGACAGCATCATTCATCCGGGGAGCGTGACTGCGTTCAGCGACGGCAAACCCGTGGCGAACTATCTGGGAACGCTATCCATGTATGGATTCAATCGCGCCGTCTATGAATTCCTGGAAGCGCAAAGCAGCAACGGGGAAGGCGTTCCCTGGCTCTTTTTTCTCAAGGGCAAGGTGGAGCAATCTGCTACCCCGTATTCGGAAGGCAAGCTCAAGCGCAACTTCCGCATTGGCCAAGTCAATCGCAATGAGGCGCACCTATCGCCATTCACACTGCTGGGTCTGGACGTTCGGTTGGCGGACTTCCTGAATTACCTCGAACCGCGCCTGCAAGTTGACGACGCGGTGCTACGCCAGCGCCGCGCCAGAATCGAGCAATTGCGCAAGCTGCCGGCCGCTCAGCCAAGCGACCTGATCGAAACAATGCCGATGACCCCGAATTATTTCTTTCACCAGTTAGGACGACTTGTGATCGATCTGATCGAGTCGCGAGGTTATCGCTATACCGGCGTCTACGACGTTGGTCGTTGCGGTTTGTCGGCAATGCGCAACGTGGCACGCACCGATCAGGGGTTCTCCGGCTGGTACGGTCGCGCCCTGATGGGTGACGCCCTGATGTCGCTGCCCTACATCGCCCTGAAGAACGAACGCAATGTGCTGGCATTCATCGGTGATGGTGCCCGCGCAATTGTGCCGAACGTGGAGCAGCGCCTGGTTAGCTCTTCGATCCGGGGCATTGCAGGGCGTGGTGGCAACGTCACCGTTTTCTATCTGAGCAACGGCGTGCTTTCCATGATTCAGACCTATCTGGACAAACGCTACACGCTCAATGGCTGCAGCCAGGTCAACGTGCCCTTGATGGAGTGGAAGGAAGATCCCGTCGAGCACGCTGGAGACGATGTGACGGTTCATCGTCGCGTTATCCGGCAGTTCTGCCCGCAGCTGTTGGGCGAGGCCTTGATGGCTCCGCGCCGCGTCAATTTCTTCGATGTCTGGCTTGGACACAACTCGGAGGGCGATGGCTTGAGCCTGATCTCGGAAGGGTCCTGGAGCCGTCTGCGCACTCATGGAGAGTAAACACATTATGAAATTCGGTTTTATCGCTCATCCGACGTCCCGGGGCTTGCTGCATCAGGTCAAGCTGATCGATATGGCGGGTCGTATGCTCGAGGAACAGGCCAACGGCTACGATGCCGAGCGCTGGCGCCGTCGCAATCTGGTTCCATTCATTGAATTCACTCGCATCGTGAGCGCCAACGGTTCGCAGTGTGAAGGCGTCTTGCAGTTCATGCCGTTGACGGCCGAGCAGATGTTGAGTCAGCCAAGGCGCATTGCCGAGCGTGTCGTCGAAGGCGTCAATGCGTTAAAGGACGGAGGGGCAGAACTCGTAGGGCTGGGAGGCTTCACGTCCATCGTTGGCAATCGTGGCCTGCAGACGCTTGATCGCACGCAAATACCGGTGACGACGGGTAACTCGCTGACTGCGTATGCCACCTATATGAACCTGTTGGGCGTCCTGTCCGCACTGGAGATTCCGCCAGAAAAAGCGGAGGTCGCCGTGCTCGGGTATCCCGGGTCGATTGCACTGGCCATCGTTAACCTGCTGGCACCACTGGGATGTCGGCTGCGACTGGTGCATCGCGGGGGGAAACAGCAGGACGACACGTTGTTTGAGTACCTGCCCTCACCGTTTCACGGCCAAGTTACGCTGCACGCCGGTATGGAAGATTGCTACGACCAGGTCCGGCTGTTCGTTGCCGCAACCTCCACTGGGGGGGTCATCGATCCTCGGCGGCTGGCTAGCGGCAGCGTCGTGGTGGATGCAGCGTTGCCAAAGGACGTGCAACCTGGCTGGGAAACGCGCGACGACATTCTGGTCATTGATGGCGGGCTGGTCTCTGCGACTGACGCAGTCGACTTCGGGGCCATGGCGCTCGGCCTGGGACCTAAGCGCAATATCAATGGTTGCCTGGCCGAAACCATGATCCTGGCGCTGGAGGGACGCGCAGAGCCATTCTCCATCGGGCGCGAGCTGCCCGCTGACAAGGTTCTCGAGATCGGTCGCATCGCCGAGGGACATGGCTTTCTGCCTTACCCCATGGCGAGCGGCGGCGAATCAGTGGATGGCGCTCGGTTCGATGAACTGCGACGATTCCACGGTGCCAGGCCGCCAGCTGTAGTACACGACCTGAATACTGGCCCCCAGGAGCTTCGCTCGGAAGTGCTGCGCTGCTTCGGTACGCACATCAACCCCATTCTGCGCGAATTCTATGGGTTCAATCATGTCGAGCGTGTCTTCAGCCATGGCCAAGGCTGCTGGCTGACGGATCTGGACGGTCGCCGTTACCTGGATTTCGTAGCCGGATACGGCTGCCTCAACATGGGCCACAACCATCCAGAGATAGCAGCCAGGCTGCAGGATTACCTTACCCAGCAGCATCCCACGTTCGTGCAGTATCTGTCGGCGCCGTTGCATGCCAGCCTGCTGGCCGAACGCCTTGCCGAGCTAGCTCCTGCCGGACTGGAGCGGGTGTTCCTTAGCAACTCGGGGACCGAGGCTGTGGAGGCCGCATTGAAGCTGGCTTTAGCCGCCAGCGACAAATCCACGCTGCTCTACTGCACCAATGGTTATCACGGCAAGACGCTTGGCGCCCTGTCCGTAACGGGACGCGAGAAACACCGCAAGGCGTTCGAACCGTTGCTGCCGCGCTGCGAGGAAATTCCGTTCGCCGATGTGTCGGCCTTGCGAAACCGGTTGCTCAAGGGCGATGTCGCAGCCTTCATCATGGAACCAATCCAGGGTGAAGGTGGCGTCACCATGGCGCCGGACGGCTATCTCAGAGTCGTGAGGGACCTATGCTCCGAGTATGAATGCCTCTGGATTCTCGACGAGATCCAGACCGGGCTCGGTCGTACCGGCAAGATGTTCGCGTGCCAGTGGGAAGAGGTCTCGCCCGACATCATGGTGTTATCCAAATCCCTGTCTGGTGGTCTGGTACCTATTGGCGCAACGCTGTCCTCGAAGGAAGTCTGGCAACGCGCCTACGGCAATATCGACCGCTTCGCATTGCACACCTCGACGTTCGGCGGCGGTAATTTTGCTGCCGCCGCCGCCATGGCCGCGCTGGACGTGATCGAGCACGAGGACCTGCCCGGCAATGCCGTTCTGGTTGGTGCACACCTGCTAGAAGGGCTGGAAGCGCTCGCAAGCAAGCACTATTTCATCAAGGAGGTCCGCGGGCGGGGCTTGATGATCGCCATCGAATTCCAGAACGATGTCTCAAATGGCATTGAAGCCTTCGTGCGGGACATGACCAGCCGGATGCCCGCCAACGCCGCCGCTACCTACCGAATGATGCCTGCCAAGGCCCGCGAACACCTGGAAGCAGCCATGCGCGAATTGGAGTCGACGCTGGCCGATATGTTTGTGCTGCGCATCATGACCAAGCTGTCCCAGGAGCACGGCATCCTGACCTTCGTGACGGCCAACAACAACCGTGTCATGCGGATTCAGCCGCCGCTCGTTCTGTCGATGGCAGAAGCCGATCGCTTCCTCCAGGCATTGGGCGAGGTCTGCGAGGATCTCTCGACCTTTGAGTCATGAGCTCCTTCATCGGGATGCCCTGTTGATTCGACCCACCCCTTCCCTGCTCACAAAGGTCGCGTAATGAACGTTGAAAGCCAACGTCCTGCCTCGCTGGCTGGACTGTCCGCGCTGCTCTTGATAGCGATGGGCATGCCGATGATGATCTTCTATGCCATCGGCATCCTGGGCCCGCATCTGGTTGCGGACTTGGCGATAACCCGTCAGCAGTTGGGCTGGCTGACGGCCAGCACCTTCGGACTCGCCGCCCTGCTGTCGCCTTGGGCAGGCGCACTGGTCCAGCGCATGGGCACTCGTGCGGCGCTGATAAGCATGTTCCTGCTGGTGGGGTTGTCCTTTTCGCTAATGGCGGTCCTGCCTGGCTTCGGTGGATTGATCGCGGCATTGCTGCTTTGCGGGACTGCCCAGTCTTTGGCGAACCCGGCGACCAATCAGGCCATCGCTCAAAGCGTACCCGTTGCGCGGAAAGCAGGTGTCGTCGGCCTGAAGCAGTCAGGCGTCCAGGCTTCCGCCTTGCTGGCCGGCGTGGCGCTTCCACCGCTGGTGTTGATGTGGGGATGGCGTGGTGCGTTGGCAGCCTGGGTGCCCGTGGCATCGCTCATGGCCGTATTGGTGACCTTTTGGGTACCTGCCAAATCGGCGGCAGCGCCACGCCAGCCATTGCGCGTGCGTGGCCCCAATGTGTGGCTGTCGATACTGATGGCCATTCAGCTTTGCGCAGGTCTGGCGCTGTCCTCGTTTATGACCTTCCTCGGCGTCTATGCCGCCCAGATGGGCGTGTCGGTCAGCACCATCGGAGCCATGGTCAGTTGCTTTGGCGCCATGGGGATCCTGTCTCGGGTGCTGCTGACGCCGATCGCAGACAAGCTGAAGGACGAAACCATTTTGCTCGGTGTGCTGTTCGTACTCGCTGGCCTGGCGCTGGCGATCATGCGCCGGGCCAGCGCCGAGCAGCACTGGCCACTCTGGCTTGGCGTGATGGGAATGGGCCTGACCGTGGCCGCCAGTAATGCCATCGCCATGAGCATGCTGTTGCGCGATGGGCGCTTTGGCGGAGCAGCCACCTCGGCGGGCATGCTGTCGGTTGGATTGTTCGGCGGTTTCGCCGTTGGCCCGCCTGCATTCGGGTGGTTCCTGGCCCGCTCAGAGGGCTTCGCAGCCGCCTGGCTTAGCCTGATCGGTATTTTGATCGCAGGCGCTCTTCTGTGCCTGCTGTTGCTCTACACGCGCCATCGGGAATGAGTTCATGCAAGGACAGAACCTCCATCAAGTTGCCATCCGCGCCATCTTCAAGCGAATGGATGAAATCGCCGCGCAGTGCGGCGATCGCTTCCCGTTGTTCCGCCCCAGCGCTGACTCACTGTGGACGTTGTCCAGACGAGGCTCTTGGCTGGGTGGCTTCTGGGCGGGACTCTGGTGGCGGCGCGCTGCCTATACAGGCAGTGCGGGCGACCATGTTGTGGCAGAAAGCTGGTCGGCGCGCCTCGCGCCATCGTTGCGTGAGCCATCGATCAACCGCAGTTTCGTTTTCTGGTATGGCGCCGCGATCGGTCATCAGCAGAGTGGTAAAGGCCAAGCGACCGAGCAACTTGCCAACCAGGCAGCTCTCGCCATCTCGGAAGGCTTCAATCCCGCATTGGGTGGCTGGACGTCCGGTTCCGGCATGGGCGCCGGAGAGCGCGGAACGCGTGCGCTCAACGTCGACGCGCTGGCACCGACCCTCGCGCTGCTGCACGGTTATGGAGGTTCGGAAGAAAGCACACGGGCGCAACAGCATTTACAGACCTGCCTTCGCCACCTCGCAACCGAGCATGGCGCCTGGCGAACCAATGCCGTTCTAGATGGCAATGACGCCTTGAAGCAGGAAGTGGCCGGGACCTGGCCGCGCGGACAGGCCTGGGCAATGCTGGGCATGGCTGAAGCGGTTCGTTTGTTTGGCGAAGCCTATCGGCAACCAGCTCTGCAGGCTTGCGCGTATTGGACTGAACGCTGGGGAGGCACCAGCCCGCCTGCAGGAAGAACCAGGTTGCAAACTCCGCCGCAGGACCTTTCAGCGCACGTGATTTCCGCAACCGCCATGCTCAATCTGTCGCGGCTCATCCCAGGCGAGCATTGGCTGTACCAACAGGCGCATATGCAAATCTCTGCAGTGCTTGATGTCAGTGACGTTGCCGAGACAGGGCAATTCGTTGGGCATCTTTATCATGTCAAAGCGGATCATGAACTATTGGTTGAGTCGGCCTGCGCGACATTCTTCTTGCTCGAAAACCTGCTTAACCTGTAACGCACTGCGCTCGTTCCGGTTCGGCCGACGTCCCGAGGCGCCTGCCCGACGTATACCGCATCTGGCCTACAGGCCGTCCTCACCTCACCCCGCGCCGCGCTCACACGCGGCGGCGTTCCTCGCTCCGGGCATCACGTGCAATAGCTGTCGCACCACTCCCGGCCACTGAACGAAACGCTAAAGGCTAGCCCGACGAGCCTTCACAATGGCAAGACTCCATTGTCGAGCAGGCTGCGCGCGATCATGATCCGATGGATCTCCGAGGTTCCATCGTAAAGCCGGAAAACCCTCGCATCGCGGTAGTAGCGCTCGATGGGCAACTCAGTGCAATAGCCCATTCCGCCAAAAATCTGCACTGCGCTGTCAGCGACGCGGCCCAGCATTTCAGACGCGAACAACTTCACCATCGAGACCTTCTCACGCGCATCTCGCCCTTGATCGATTTCCCAGGCCGCGTTGAGAAGCATCATCCTGGCTCCGTAGATTTCGCATTGCATATCCGCCAGCATCTTCTGCACCATCTGGAAGCTGCCGATCGGGGCACCGAACTGCGAGCGCTGCTGCGCGAACTCGACCGACATCTCCAGCAGTTTCGAAGCCATGCCGACAGCCCTGGCACCGACATAAGCCAACCGTGCAATGTTGAGAAGGCCAAGCACCAGCGACATGCCCCGCCCCGGCTCGCCGAGCAATTGTTGTGGCCCGACCCGACAGTCGGTGAAGAACAGCCCGTGCTGATGTGTACCGCGGTGCCCCATCATTTCCTGTATCGGCCCAAGTTCGAGGCCCGGAGTATTGCGGTCGACGAAAAAGCAGGAGATACCTTCCTCGCAGCGTGCCGTGACGATATAAGCGCTCGCGATATCGGCATCGCTGATGAAGTGTTTGCTGCCGTTCAATATCCACTCGTCACCAACGCGCTTGACCGTGGTCTTGATACCGTTTGCGTCCGAACCCGCCTCGGGCTCACTCATCGCAACCGACACATGTATGTCGCCACGCATGGCGGCATGCAGATACTTCTCGCGCTGCACACCCGTACAATGAACAAGGATGCCGGGAACGTGGCCGAATGCACGCCGTGCCAACACATCCTTGGTACGACCGATCTGCTCATTGACCAGGCAGAATTCAACGGCGCTTAGCCCTCCGCCGCCGACCTCTTGCGGCATATGCATGGCCCACAGCCCCAACTCCCGGGCCTTTTGCTTAAGGCCATCGGCCACCCTGGGATCGATTGCATTCGTTCGCTCGATCTCGTCTTCAAGCGGATTGAGTTCTTTTTCGACAAACCGCTTCACCGTCGAAACCAGCAACTGCACTTCATTCGGAAGAGAAAAGTCGATCATGTTGTTGGCTTCCGGCGGGTGGTATAGCAAACGCCGCAGACGCGACATAAAAGCCGGTCTACGGCTTCGTCGCGCACAAGGTGCTCGCTGCGGAAGATGGAAACGAACGGGAAGTCGGCCTGCATTTCCGGATCGGCTCCATCGACGAGCCCGAGCGCCAAAGACATCATCGGCACACCAGCACTTGCACTGGCGCCAATGGAAACAAGTCGCTCTCGAAGGTGGCGACACTAGCGAATCCCGCGGCGAATAACGCCTCGGCGAGGTCTCCCTGGTGCCAGACATGGTGGCCGCGCATCAGCAACGGCAGGTAGTACGCCAGCACCGTGGCTGTCTGCGCCGCCGTGAGCGGAATCTCGGCGTGAATGCTAACGAAAACCCCGCCCGGCGCTAGCGCTTCTCGAATCTTGCGTAACGTCTGCGCAAGATCTGGCACAAAGTGCAAAACCGAAGCGCACCAGATGAGGTCATAACCGCTGCCAATATCATCACGGGTCAGGTCACCCCCCACCACCGACAGGCGCGTCCCGAGCTGCGCCATCTCGACGTTTTGCCGTGCCACCGCTGCGGTTGGAGGCAACTCGAACGCAGTGCCATGGCATCCGGGAAGGGCGCGCGCCAACGCAATGGCTACCATACCGGGACCGCAACCGAGGTCCAGGAAACGTCGAATGCCCTTTAGCTCCGGCAGGCGAGCAACGATCGCGAGGGCCGCTTCGACCGTAACAGCCGATTGCTCCTGCACGATTTTTGTCCGAGCAAGCGTGGCCCAGCATTGGTCGGTCGGTACCGGCGCCTCCTCGATGGCACGCACCTGCAGATAGTCCGGCAGCCGGGTGCCAAAGTCGCGTAACGACCGAAGGCGAAAGGCCCAAGCATCACCGCAGTAATCGGACGACCCTCTGACGAAAAAACGCTTTGCTTTGTCGCTGGAACGATAGTGTGGCGTCGACCCAGCGCTGTCATGGAGCTGAAACCGCTCCAACAGATCCATGCTCCATAACAACTCAAGAACGGGCTCGAGCTTGTTTGAATCAAGTTCGAGCTGCTCTGCAATTTTCCCGGCCCCTGCCTGTTCGGTCAGCACATCGAAAAGGCCGATATCCAGCGCGGCCGCCAGCGCATCAGCCTGCACAGACGCCAGCGCGAGATCCCAGCAGGATTGCAATGGATGGGGGTGTTGAAATTTCATCTTGGACCTCATAAGCGCTACGTCCCCCACAGACCTACTTCACTCAGCAGGCTGTTGTTCATGGCCGCGCCATCAATGCCGATGGTGTCGTCGTTCCGATACCCAGAGTTATGGAAATAAACGGACGACTCGTGTGTCCGAAGGTGCAATCCGCCATCAGTTGATGGCGGCGTATCCGGGCCGCCGTTGTCGAAGCTTTCGAACTACGCATGTGTCAATGCGCCGAAGCTCACCAGCAGCGCGTGAAGTCAAAGTCGTCTGGCATGAAGCTTCATCCGAAATGTCACGATCGCCCCTGCCCAATCGGTGTCTTCGCAAGTCGCTCTCGTTGCTTGGAGAAGCCCAGGCCACTTGAACCATGTGCTCCATAGGCTTGACGGCCTATCCTTGGGAGATACGCAGCCAACAATATCAATAACTCGCATTCCCATTCGTATTCGGATCGCTGTATTTCGTATGCGATTCGTTGCGACTGGACGCGTGGCGCGACAAAGCTCGTACCTTTATCGGGGCTCGATCAGTCGTCATCACCAACCAATGGCAGGACGAACACGGCGGTTTCATCGAATCGCGCACGGTTCTTGGTGGAAGTGATAGTGAGACGGGGCATCGTCCGGCGCTGCAGGGCCACGCTGTCGTGAAGCGACCCGTAGGCTCGCGCTCGCCCC
>NZ_JBLXCL010000015.1:0-23069 GCF_048264985.1 Pelagibacterium sp. | reverse complement strand
AGGCGCTGAGCCGTAACCCGCGCTACGCCACCGAGGCGGAACTGAATAACGCTGCCATATGGAGCAAGGTATGAACGACACACTGAAGGTAGCCGGGCGAATCGGCGCTGAGCTGGGGGCTGCGAAGGCGGAGAACGAAGCGATGCGCATTCTGCTGCGCGAGTCATACAGCGAGCTTCTGGTGATGAAGACAGAAGTCGGTTTCCGCGGGAAAACGCTTGAGCTGATTGACCGAATTGACGCCTTCCTATCCCGGCAGCCCGAACCCACCGACACCTACACCGCCGTCGACATGGCCACAGCCGCAGCGCAGGGGTTCAGGGATGGGCAGGCGGCGATGGAGCCAGCCCCGGCGCAGGATGAGCGCACCGCCTTCGAGGCGTGGGTTATGCAGCACAACACAGCCGTTCGCGAGGACTACGACGATACGGACGAAAACGCACCAGAGGATATTCGCCTGGATCGACAGGGCGGCGTCTATATCTGGGCGAATGCCGAGGCAGCATGGTTCGCATGGAAGGCCCGCTCTGCGCTAGACACCCGCCCCGCGCAGACCGAGCAGCAGCCTATCCGTATGCCGCCACGTCCAGAGGTCGATGTCGAAACGGCCGAGAATTTGAAGCGCGAAGATGGATATTTCAGTGGCTTCCATGAGGGCGCGCGCGAAATGTGGGACGACATTTCCCGCATGAACTCCGCCCCCATCGCGCAGACCGCCCCGCAAGGCAAGTTCAGCATGGGCGACCTCGTGAAGAAGTCCACCGGCAGCGAGTGGGAAGGCCGCGTGGTTGGCTGGTACTCGACCGAGCAGACCAAGGAAGGCTACGCAGTCGAGAGCAGCGCGCATCGCAACAGCGTGCAGATTTACCCGGTAACGGCATTGGAGGCAGTGGAATGACCATCTCTGACGACTATTTCGCTGATACCGGTGAGACTGTAGGCAAGGCAGCCATCCGAATGCACGCGCTCGGAATCGGCATTGAGCAGGCAGCGCACCAGATCGGCTACGCCACGTCGAGCGACCTGCGCAAGTGGCTGGCCAGACGCGGACTGGAATGCCCATGGCCGCCGTCTCGTGCCTTTCCGCACCGAGGCCGCCCGCAGATCAAGATCACCGACAAGGTGCTGGACGACTACTGCGCGCTTCGGCTTGGCGGCGCTATGGCGCCTGAGGCTTGCGCGATCCTAGGGCACAGCGAGCGATCCATCTACAGCGCACTGAAGAATCGGCGGCCAGGGGTGAGGCTTCCGGTTGCCCGGCGCATAAAGAACAACCAGACGCGCCACATGGCGCAAGGATGAAAGAATGAGCAAGGTATTGGTTGATCGGGAGCTGCTGAGTCGTGCGGCAGACGTATTGGGAAGCCAGTCGTTTTCGGCATGGGATGAAATCGCCGAGCAGCTTCGAGCATTCATCGCCCAGCCCGCAGAGGCGGAAGGGGTGCAGCTTCGCCGGTACACGCCGATCAGCCAAGGCGACCACATGCCGGCGATGAATTCATGCGATCAAGGCGGATGGGTGCGTCACTCCGACTACCTCGCCGCCCTGTCAGCCGTGACCGCCGAGCGGGATAGGCTGAGGGATGCAGCAGGAAAGGCCATTGCTTGGCTGGACGCAGAGCAAAACGGGTCCGGGGTCGGGATCAATCGCAGACTCAAGCTGTGCCGTGACGCAGAAAACTCGCTGCGCGCCGCCATGGCTGCGAAGGAGGCGTGAATGAGCAAGTCATTGAACCGCGTTTTAGTTATCGGGGCAGCGCTTGGGCTTACATCGCAGATTGCCGCCATGTTTCCTGAGCCGAAGCCGGCAAAGCAGATTATGCCCGACGACCTCCGCCGCATCGCAGCCGCAGAACGAAAGCGCCTGAAGCGGCAAGCACGAAACAAGCGCACCGCCCAACCCCACACGCAGCAGGAGATAGACATGCACACAGACAAGGCGATAGCAGAGTTCGAGGCGTGGTGGGACAGGCAGCCGTTCCGCGAGCAGTTCGAGGACGTGAAGGACCAGATGCGGAATGTGGCCGTGGCGTTCTACCAGAAGGGGCGGGAGAACGTGGTGATTGAGTTGCCACACCGAGAATCGATGATGGCTTGCCCGAACACGAGCGAAGAATTCGACAGCGGGTATGGCGTGGCGGTCAAACACTGCCGTGCCGCCATCGAAGCAGCCGGCGTAACGGTGAGGGGGTGAGGGATGGGCGCAGCAGAGAAACTTGAGTACTACCACATCACCCCGGGCCTTTGGTTCCGCCAGGAATTACTGTTCCCGCACTTCGGGATATCAACCGAGGCAGCGCGCAAGTATCGTTCGGGCGGCCAATGGCTGGAAGGGAAGCACTGGCGAAAAGACCCGGTCAACCGAGTCGTCTACAACAGAAGGGAGATTGAGGCATGGATGGGGGGCCAGTTATAAAGCTACCGCCCGGCGTGGAGATCAACGGGAAGCAACTGCGCATCTCGTTCATGCTCCACGGCCAGCGGTGCCGGGAGCCGCTGCCAGGGGTATCGAAGATCAACAAGGCATCGATCTCCTACGCCGACAACAAGCGCCGCACGATACTGGCCGAAATCAAGGAGGGGCGATTCGACTACGCGGCGCATTTCCCGGAATCGCCGCGAGCAGTGATCTTCTCTGGATCGGGCGGACCCAACACTAGGCGGACGGTCAAGGAAGGGATCGACCGCTGGCTTGAGGTGATGCGGGCACGCAAGGCCGAGAGCACGGTGATCAACTACGCCAGCAAGGCCAGGCGAGTCGATGAGAAATTCGGCAAGCGCCGGATCGTGGACATCAGCAAGAGCGATCTCGAGTTGTTCCAGGCGCAGCTTCTGAAATCCGGCCTGGCACCGAAGACCGTCAATGATGTGTTCACCGTGGTTCGTGGCGTTTGGGCCGATGCGTTCGGCGACGGGATCTTGAAGGCGAACCCGCTGGACCGGATCACCAACGTCGATACGGACAGCGAGATTGAGCACGCCGACCCGTTCAGCCGCGAGGAAATCGAGCAGATCGCCAAGGCCGACCCGGAGCGGATGACCGACGTGCGGATGGTCCTATTCAACTGCTGGGCCGGGCTGAGCCTGTCAGAGATCGTGGCGCTGGCGATTGAAGACCTGGACCTTGATGCGGGAATCGTCAATGTGCGGCGCGCCCTGGTCGTGGGCGACTACAAGGTGCCGAAGGAGCGCAGCCGCACACGAACGGTCGAACTGATCGACCCGGCGCTTGAGCTGCTGCGGCAGGTACTGGAAGACGCCAAAGGATCGGAGCCGATCAAGATCGAGGTGGTCCAGCGCGACAACGTGACGAGAAGGAAGGAGACGATCACACCACTGTTTCGCAACTCAGCAAGTGGCGTCGTCTGGAATGGCAAGACCGTGAGCAAGTGGTTCACGGCGCATCTGAAGAAAGCTGGCGTCCGCCATCGTGGCGCCAATCAGTGTCGGCACACGTTTGCCAGCCAAGCCCTATCGAGCTATGTCCCGGTCGAGTGGGTAGCCCGGCAGCTTGGGCACACCGACACAACTATGGTGAAGAAGCACTACGGCCGATGGATACCGACAGACACCAAAAGCATGGCTGGCATCGTATCTGAAATGATGGGGTTCAGGACGGCGCAAAGCGGCGCTGAACGGCCTTGAATGTGCCGTTTTTGTCCTAAATTTGTCCTAAACGGAGCGCCGAAAACTGAGAAGCCCCGCTGCAGGCTTAGTGCGGCGGGGCTTCCAGTGTTTCGAATAGTGGCGGAGAGATAGGGATTTGAACCCTTAACGAGCAAATTTAGCACCGCTCTGCGCCGCTACAGACCGCATTGGATCGCCAGACTTGCGGCGTATGGCGGAATGGAGCGGCGGGCGTTTTGTCCTAAATTTGTCCTAAGATTCCGCCAATGCACAGAGCCGCGCCTGAACACCTGGAGCGAATATAACATGCCAGTCCGAATCATCGTCTGCGGAGGCCGCGACTACGCCGACCGCGCCCGCGTTTTCGAAGTGCTCGACCACATCCTGCTCACTCGCGGCATCAGCGAGATCATCCAGGGCGAAGCACCAGGCGCCGATCGCTGGGCCCGTGAATGGGCATTGAACCGCGACGTGAAGCTGACCCGCTGTCGGGCCGAATGGGAGAAGCACGGCAAGCGCGCCGGCCCGATCCGGAACCGGCAGATGCTCGAGCTGAAACCCGATGGCGTGGTCGCCTTCCCGGGCGGCCGCGGAACGCAAGACATGATCACCGCAGCACAGGAGGCCGGAGTTCCGGTCTACCGTCCTCGCCCGTCCGGGCAACTCTAATTCCCCTTCACCGCGTCATACGCTTTCTCGCACGTCGACCCAGCTATTCCTCGCTCGTCGGCGACTCCAGCATAGAGTTGAGCAGCCTCTCCAACCCGGCCGAGCAGGTCGGCTCGCACTCGGGCGGCGTCTTCGGCTGCCTGGCTGAGCTGGGCAGTGATGGTATTTCCGGCGTCACGACTGCGCTGCTCAGCTGCTGCGAGGCGCTGCTGCAGCCGCTCAAGAGCACTCCCAGCGCGCTCAGCATCAGTACGCGCTGCAGCCAGTTGTTCCTGTGCCTCTGCATCTGCTTTCTCCGTTGCGGCCTGGCGCCGCTGGTTTTCCTGAATCACGTACAGCGCCGCACGCCGGTCCCGATCGCTGACTTCGGTTCGGTAGTTGGCCAGATCGGCCTGTGCCTTCGAGGCCGCAGACTGAGCCGATAACACCCGGATCTGTTGCCAACAAGCTACAAGGACCAAGGCAAGGACCCAGTAGGACCAAGTCGGGACCAACTTCAGCCAGGCGGTCATCGCATCACCTCACGCACGGCCGCGGCGAATCGAGCCGGCCAGCGCTCTGGATGAGGTTTTCCTGGCCTCCAGCACCGTTCATACAGCGCCCAGCCGCCAGCCGCGTCATGCTCTCCGGGCAGCGGCTTCGGGTCAGTCCAGAGCAGCAGCCGGCCGAAGGCGAACGCCAGCACATCGTCACGCTCGAGTGCAGCCCACACGGCGGCAGGCTCAGGCGCAACGCCGCGCGCCGCACACACTCGGCGGGCATGGTCACGGCTCGATGGGTGACTCAGCACGCCACGCACGCCGCCGCCCTGCTCGAACTGCAGTAGCCCGCGGGCCGGACCGGTCGGCCACTGGCGGCGCCGCTGTTCCGGATCTTCCTGCTGCGTGATAGCCAACAGCATGATCTCGGCCTCTGGGCTCGACATCAGTGCAGGCAGCAGCGCGAGAGCGGGCGCTATGGCTCGCTCCCGTATTTCAGAGAGGGTCATGATTTTCTCCAGGCGAAAAAAACCCCGACTGGCGGGGCTGTTAGGCGCTGCGGTTACTGCGATTCGAGTGAATTGATGATGTTGCGCGACATGATTGCGTGCCCTAGGGCATTAGGGTGGGTGTCGCCGTCAAGAATTACCGATGGCGCAATTGACTCAAACGCGGCGAGGTTGTCGATGAATGCCAGGCTGTTAGTTTTTGCAACCTTGCTCAGCACGCCGCGAACGTCGCGCATGGTCATATAGGCCGGCGCAGGAGGCTCGATGGAGTCGGCTACAGGTCCCGCCACCATCAGAATGACATCGCCCAGCGGCATCAGTCGATTTAGGATGGCCTGCATTGACCGTTCGAACTCTGCCGCGCCCGGAGGCACGCTCGTATCACCACGGTCGTTCGTGCCGAATTGGCAGAAGATGAACTGATCACGATTCGTTACAGCGGTCGGGCTGGAGTAGCTGCCTGACAGGTTGTAAAGGTCGTATGTTCGCGCCGTCTGACCGATTACGCCTTGATTGGTGAATCGAACAGTTTTTGGAATCTCAATACCTTCGAGATATAGGCGACGTACACCCGTCAGGCCGGTGGAGTTTGTGCGGATCGTGACCGTCTTGTTTCGCACGTAACTAAACGTGTGCGTGCGGCGATTGTTGTCGCCTGAAACCACGCCGTCTACGCCGTCCTGAGTTGTAAATGTCCCGATGCTAACCCCATCAACCAGCACGTCATAATTGTTAAAGTCGCCTGTATTTGTGGCCCGGAATATCAGCGTGAACTGCGTCCCAGTAAAGTTAAAGCTGATCGACTGGCTGGACGTGCCGCTGCCGTTACCGTCTGCGAGCGTGTACATCCAGCCGGTAGGGCTGAAAGACCGAACTGCCGACACGGCGGTCTGGTTCGATCCCGAGCTAGTCAGCGTGAACGGGCCGTCCTTCGGATAAATAATGACCGGCTTGGTGTACGTCGCAATCGACTCGCCAGACGGAGACGCAGCCCAGTTCGTGAGCGTCAGCGTGGCACCCTTCATGTACTGGCCACCAACATAGCGCCGCAAGTTGTTCCAGAAGCTCGGGGACGAAGCATTATCGCGAGCAGTATCGAGGAGCGAGGTGCGCGGGTCCACGCTGGAGTTGTCCGGTAGAGTGCGCCCCCATGTAATTGAGTCGCCGACTGCTACGATGCCGACGAATTGAACCAGTGGATTGCCAAGCGCCTCCTTGAGGTTGCGCAGCTGATTTCCGTAGGGGGTGTATTTCGGGACGCCCGCCAGATAACTGTTGAACAATGCGGCGGGATAGGTTGCTGTGCCGATTTTGAATGAGCCGTTCACGTAGGCGTTTTTAGCAGGCACCGAACTTACAAGGTAAGTCTTGCCGAGCAGGTCAATAGTCCGTCCGGTTACCGCCGCTTCCAGTGCGGTAAATGCGGCCGCGTCATTTGTAGCCCCATCGCCTACGGCGCCATATTGGGTTGGAGATATAGGGACCTGCGCGTTAAGGCTATCGACGCTGGTGTTCAGGTCGTCCAGTGCAGTTTCGACAGTGCCCGCACCATATCCGACACGAGTGGCGCCATCGGATGCTGACAACATGTCGCGCAATGCTTGGTTTCCGACAGCCACCAACTTTGGTGAGTCGGTCGCGAACGTACCGGTGAGCGTGAGCGGTAGATCGGACTGCAATCGCACTCGGTAAAGCTCGCCCCCGCGCTCTATAAGTTGGGTCGGACGCTGTATTACCGCGCCGGCTGCGTATTGGATTGTTACTGCCTCCCACCCTTGGGCGGCCAGCCAGTCGGCTACCTGTTGCCTCAGACCCGCCAAGCTCTTACGTGGCACGCCAAGTCGGTCTGGGTAATCCAACTCAGTCCCGACGCTGAAATAGTCCAGATTCTGCGCGTTGTCGGACAGGTCTCGTGCGTCAGTCGAACCGACTGCATTTCCGGTGTTATAGGTCGTCATGACTGCTCCAATTAGCAGAATAAAAACCCATTGCTTCATGACGGCGCTTCCTTGACTGAAAGCGGCCATTATAAAGCAGCGGGCGAATTAATCCGCACGGCGCCCTTGCGGGCCGTGTCCGGTATGTGGTGTTGGCTAGTTGTTAGGCTGGCGGGGTTGCGTCGTCGTAGGTGTAGACGCGCGGGTCGTAGTTGACCGCCTCGACCGATGCGCCGTCAGTGCCGCTCGGGCTGATTGACGTGATCAGCGCCGGATAGCTCCAGCGGTTGACCGGGCCGAACAGCAGGTGCGGTGGCTCGATGCTCCAGGACGTGTCGGGCTCGAAGTCCAAGCCAGCGATCGACAGCCGATAGTCATCGATGCGGGTCGCAGCGTATGGACCTGAAAGCGTGCCATCCGGCCGGCGGATGCCGATGACATACGAGCCGCCCGCAGACCAGTCCAGCGGCTCGGACGACTCGATGATGCCGCTTTCGTAACTGAGCATCACAGCGCTCTGGCCGTAGCCTGGCACGTCGTCCTGAAGCGGCACGTAGCTGAGGTAGCGGCTGTTGAGAGCATCAAGCTCGGTCGAGAAGCGATAACCCCAGCGGCGATACTTCTGAATCATCCGCTCCCGCATACCGATCCTCCACGCGCGGGTTTTGTCGGTCACACCATCAACCTTGATCTTCTGGACCCGAAGGCCTAGATCGCCTGGCAGCCGGCATTTAACGGTCTCCTTTTGCCACGAGACGCCGTCAAGGTGTTCCACGTCGACCCCGTCGTAATCATCGGGCTTGCGGCCGCTGAATTGCCGGACCAGAGGCCCGGTCATGTTCTGCGGGGTGTATGTCTGCTCGAACGTCGTCCGCGGCTCATCTCGCACCGGGCGGATGCGCCCCCTGTCTATCGTCAGAGTTGCAAACCCAGCCTGCATGGCATCGTTCAATATGCGCTTGACCGTCATCGACGAGTCAGCCGAATAGTCAAAGTAGTCGCCCCTGGCCGCCCAAATCGCGCCAAGGCGATCAAGCTCAGCCATGTCAAGGTCTGCATCCGTGTAGCCGATTGAGCGGGCAACATGGGCAATCCACGGAACGATGTCGCGCGTTGGCGTCTCAACGTCCCAGCTGCCGTTTCCATTACGAACCGGAAGCACGCGCGTGGCTTCGACCGAGATCAGCTGCTCCGACTTGGACGAAAGCCGGTTTCCACCACGGATGCGAAGCGCAATAGTGGTGACGCCTTCATACGACTTTTTAATGGGAAGGTTGGCTCGTAGGCCGTACCACTGGACCTCATCGATTATGTTGGTGTCAGTAGACGCGGCACCAATCCGACGCATCCTCACCTCGGCACGCATTGGAGTGCCAAAGGTCAAGCGCTCGGTAAACCCGATCTGATCCAACGTTTTCTGGCTGTAGGTCTTGGTTATCGACTGCCATGCACCGGCCGTCTCGATGTCTCGGTACTGGAGTTCGACCGTCACCGATCGGGTGATGTACTGCCCCTTGCTGCCGATGTGCATCAGGCCGTTCGGGAACATCACGTCCCATTCGATCTGCGTTGCTTTCTCCCCGGTCGGACAGCACGAAAACGGCCCGCACCAATTGCCTTCTTGCGTCGAGCCGTCAAGCTCGATCGTGGCGGTCGTCGATGAAAACGAATTGAAGCCAGGCCACGAAACCGTGTCAGTGCCGCCCGTATCTGTGATGCGCTCTACAGCTATTGCCGACGTGCTGGCTGCAGTCAGACGGTAGCGCAAACCGGCATAGCCAATGCTCAGTGATGCCGTACCAGCCGGGAAGCCAGTCGCAGGCGATCCATTCACATAGTTGAGCGTCATCTGGTCGTCTGCGCCATCGACGCCAGGCGTGTAGCTGTTGACGACGAAGCTGCCCTCAAAGGCGCCAGCCATCTCCAGCACCATGCCGGGGAACGGCGCCAACCACGCAAGCTTTCCGCTTAGGATGTCGCGGGACGCACCGCCATCGATGACAGTGTACGACTGCGGCGCGACGATGCGTACGATCATCCCCGCGGCCCAGCCTTCCGGGAAGGAGCCCGCGCCGGCAGGGACCGTGACCGTGTATCCATCGAACAGGTAAGTGCTCGCCGTCGGCGTCGGGCTGACGCCAAACGTGGCTTTGAGTTCAAGCCCCGCCGAACCGGTGCTGCTCGACCCGACTTCCGGCGCAGAATGCCACCAGATAGCGGCTGTTTCGGCCGAGAGGTCGGCGCCAGGCTGATAGATGGCATATTGCGCGTCAGAGCCAAGCGATATCAGCGGCGTGTCGCCGACCAGAATACGGCTCGCCGGCAGATCGAACTTGCCCTTGCCGATGCAAAGCAGCATTTCTGCCCACTGCTCGGTCGGCGCCGCAAAATACCGACGCAGCGGCAGCAAGTAGTCCGGGTAGACCTTGTGCCGACCCGCGATCTCGCGAATAACGGAGTTGGTCTTGACCTGGTTTCCCCGAGCCGAAACGGTATCAAGATCCGCGCCCTTGCGGTTTGTATCGCGCTGCTTCGGCGTATCCGGCATGAAGAACTGCATGATGCCGATCTTCGAGTGAAACGCCGGGTTGAACAGCAGGTTGAATGTATCGTTCTTCGGCTCCGGATAGATATCAAGCGTGTCGCCCTCGCCAATCACAACGCGCGGCCAGTCCTCGACCGCCAACAGTTCACCGTTCAGGTGCGCGCTGATCGGCGGCGACGCCATCGGCTTGTAGCTGCGGACATTGGCAGACAGCCAGGCGTCAAGCGTGCAGCCGCCGGCTTCATGCTGCTCAACCACTTCTCCGGTCAGCTTGCTCGAATAAATCCGAATCATGTCTTGTCCCTGTAATAGATGACGCGCAGGTAGCGGGATTCGAAGTCAGCCACCCATTGCCAGCGCACCGGCAGGCCATCGCCGCGGATATCGAGCACAGCCAAGCGACCATCGACCTCAACAACCACGCCGACATGGGTAACGAGGCGAGCACGGAACACGGCAGCAACAGCGCCAACCTCCGGCGCGCACTCCTCCAGGCACTCCGACGAGACCGCCTCATGCGCCCGGGCGAACTCGCGCGGCATAGTGTTGCGGACATGGCCCCACGAAGGCAGCAGCGGCTTGCCGTAGACCTCATGCCGCACCGTGCGAGCCAGCGACCAGCAGTCGTGCTCGACAACGCCATCCACGACTTCCCCTCGCGCCCCGTCCCGGTATCGAACGTCGCGATATGCGTCTAGCCAACTCATAGGTACTTCAGCCCTGGTGCGAACTCGGTGGTGTATAGATCGCGCGGCCATGCGCTGTTTATCAGGTCGTAGTAACCGGCCTCGACCTGCACTGTCGCACCGTTGATTTCGCCGTCAAGGACCGTCATGCGATACGGGGCTTCGGCCGGTGCGGACTTGTCGCTGGCGAGATAGCAGCGGTACGTTAGGATGATGCGCTCCTCTGCCTCGAGCGCCGCATCAATCCTCTGCTGCGCCTCGCCTGTCACATTGTCGATGGCGAAGGTGAGCGTCTGCCCGCCGCTGGTTCCGCGATCAGGCAGCGCTACGGCAATGCCCGACGCCATGAAGACAACGGGACGGCCATCCTCGGTAATGCAGTGCTGATCTTCGAATCCGTCGCACAGCAGAATGGGCTCAGACCAAGCCGCAGACGACAGCTCCAACGTATTCAGCAGAACGTCGCCGCCCGAGGCATAGACTTGCTCGAGGATGGTCATGCTTCTGGCCACTCCCGGTTAAGCGCAAGGTCGATGATGCTCTGTTGAGCGATAAAGCCGGGGAAGTTGCCCCAGCCTGGCGGCAGGATTGGACGCTCGCGCAGCTCAAGCTCAGCGGTAAAGCGCCAGTGGCTTTTGCCGACAAGAGCCGGGCCTTGGTAGATGTCTGTGAAACGCGCGGCATAGTTTTGGATGCTGCCTTCTGGCGTCTTGAGGGGACAGTCGAACCACTCCGAGCCAGACTTCAGTGCATCCTCGAACCATGCCTCGAACAGCTGCGCCTGCACGTCATCTAAGATCCATGCGACCGAAGCCATTGTCGGAACCGATGTAAACCGGCGCCGCTGCCTTGCTCTGCCGCTCTGCATCTCCGTCCTCTGCATGGGGCTGACGGCCTGGAAGGCGTACCCCTCGCGCAACGGGAGCGGCAGATACTCGCGTGGGTACTCGATCATGAACCGCTCCTTTGCAAGCCATACGCACGGCTTATGGCCTTGCTGCTTTTACCGTCCGCCATGATGTCCGCGACGAATATGTCGATGACGTTCTGCCCGCCTTCCTGTCGGCTGTTGACCGTCCCGGCCTTACTGGCGTCCTCGTAAATGTTCACGATAGGCGCTCCGGTGCCGCCGCTCTGAATGTCAGAAAGCGTCTTGTCGAGCTTGGCGCTGGTTTCCGCGGTCGTGACGCGCTCGCCTTTCTCCAGCAGCCAAGTGCCGGTAGCTGGCACGGAATCAATACCGTCGTGAGCCATGCCTGCGAGGGAAACGCTAGCGATTGCGCCAACAAGAGGAGTGGTTGCGGCGAGGGCAGCCGCCATCGCGCCAGGCGCGGCCAATGGGCCGACATAAGGAATTGCAGCTGTTGAGGCAAATGCGTTGATGCCGGCCAGCATAGATGCTGCTGTCGCATTCGCGATCATGGTTGTTGCGGCGCTGGCCTGTGTCGTCTTTCCAACCAGCAGTTGCACGGCTTGATAGGCAAGCCATTGGGCCGCCATCTCAGCAAGCGCACTGACAACCGAGCGCGCCATCTGCTCAGCCATCTGCTTAGCTGCATCGCTTGCGGACTCAGCTTCGAACACGACATCGGCGAAGGCGTCACCCATGCGAGACGCAAAGTTCTCCACGAGGGAGCCGGAAAGCTCGTCGAAGCTCATCAGGCTGTCTTCTGCCGCGAGCAGGTAGCGCTCCCAGTAGCTGCCATTGGCCTCAATCATCGCCTCGTCGTGCTCTTGCTGCAGACCGAGGATGGCTTCGTTCTTTTCCTGCTCAGTCAGCAGACTCGCATCCATGATGATCTTGCGGCGACGCTCGTAGGACTGCTTAATCTGCTCCTCTTCGCTCATCAGCGAATCGAGGATGGCGAGCGCCTCTTGATTGTTTCGCTCCTGCGCCTCGTTGACGGCATCAATTGCCGCCTGCTGCGCGCGGAGTGCTTTCTCTGCTTCGCGCGCGGCCTCTGCCGCAGCTTTTGAGGAAGCTGCCGAACCTTTACCAGAAGATGACGGCTGGATATTCAGGCCGGAAGATGCCGGGGCGCTCATCTGCGGCGCGGGCGAACCTCCATTGCCAAGGTTTTCGGCGAGCGCCGCCAGATCATATGCCTGGTCGAGCTGCGCGCGGATCTTCTCGAAGCTGTCCTTGGTGCTGCCGTAGATGGCATAACCTGTTTCGCCACGCTGTTCCATTTTGTTGAGCAGCGTCTGAAGCCTGGTCGCCTCCTCTTCAAGTCGCTCGATATCCTGAAGGCCGATGCCGCCCATCATTACGGCGACTTCTTCAGACGCCCAGCGAATGAACGACACCATCTTTTCTGCGCCGCTGATTACCGAGTTGAAGGCGGTAACCAGGCCCGACGCCAGAGACTTTGCAGCCTCAATCGTCTTCGGATCGCGGAGGGTATCCGTCAGCTCCAGCAGGTGAGGAAGTAGATCGGCGGCTATCTCTTGACCAACGCCACCAGCCACGCGCCCGAGCAGGTCCAAGTCATCGTTGAACTGCTTTGCGCCTGCGATGGTTTCTTCGGACAGAATCAGTCCGAGGTTCTCAGCCTCATCGGCCAGGCCGCGCATTTCCTTCGCGCCATTACGCAGCAAGGGAGCAAGAAGCGTGGCGTCGTTGGCGATCGCCTCCAGGAAGAACGTCATCTCCTGCTGGTTTGCTCCGGCCTTCTCCAGCGTGTCGACGTACAGGCCAAGAGCCTGCGGGCCGGAGAGGTTGCGGAACTGCTCGGCTGTCACCCCGACCTTGGGCGCAACCTGCTCGAAGAAGTCCTTGAGCGGGCCGCCGCCAGTTACGAGGAAGTCGCCAACCTTGTCGTTCACATCCTTGAGGATGTCAGACAGCTTGTCGCTCTCTACGCCAACAGTGCGGGCGCCGGCCGCGAACTTCTGGAACTCAGTAGTGGACGAGCCGGCCAGCTTGGCGAAGTTTTCAATCTCTGCAGCGCTGTTGATGCTGCTTTTGACCCAAACAGCCAGGGCGCCAACCGCAACGGCAGACGCGGCGCCGACGGCTTTGCCAGCCGCGTCCATATTTTTCTGGACTTCGCGCTTCCACTTCGCCGACTTGCGCTCGGCCTTGTCCATGCCAGCGACGAACCCGCCCACCTGGGCAACTACGTTCAGCGTCAATGTGCCCAGTGATTTGCTGGCCATTCAGTTTCTCCGGGCAAAAAGAAACCCGCCGAAGCGGGCATTACGGTTCAGACCCAAGATCTCATCTCGTCCAGGGTAAGCACAGGCTGATCGTGGAATGGCGCGAAGTCGGTCAGACGGAATGCCTGCGCACCTTCTTTCCGATGCGCGTTGGCATATAGCGCGGACAGCTGGGCGGCGCCGCGCTCTACCCTCATCCCAACGTTGAGCGATCCGCGCTTTGCCCGGTACTTCGCCCAGCGCAGGAACTCCGAATAGCTGAGCCTTTCCTGCGCCTCGGCGATGGTGCGGCCGCCGACCCCGCAAAGGACCAGTTCATGCCACACCTCCTCCTCCTCGGTCAGCTCGGCGTCTTTCCCAGGTTCGTTACCTCGGCGATCACAGCCAGCAGCGCCACAGCAAGGTTGCCGTCCAGCGGGCCGCGCTCGGGATCAGCGTCTCCGGTAATGTCGCCAGGCGTAAACACCGGCTTACCATCGGCGTCGCAAATGCATGACGCAATGCGCCCAGCAACAGCGTCGCCCTTCTGGCCGGCCGCCATCAGGTCAGAGACGGCGGAACGGTAGGAAAGCGGGCGAACGAACACGGTAGCGGTGAACTCTTGCGAGCCCTGCTTCCACTTCACTTCTCGCTCGACCGGGGCGCCGGTGAAGGCGCCCATTTGCTTGAGGGAATCAATGCTCAGCTGCATGGTTATGCCTTCGGAATCAGTGCGGCTCCACCGGAGCGCTGAATGGTCACGGCGCTGGAAACGACGCTGTTCTGTGCGAAGTCGAACGGCACGTCGGACAGGTAGCCTTCGAAGGTGAACCAGGTCCGGGTCGCGGGAAGTTCGAAGTCTTCGCCGCCAACAGCAACGGTCGGTGCTGCTGTGCCATCAGACCAACCCAGCGCCCACTTCAGAGTCGGAGCCGGATTCATCTGGCTCAACTCGAACATACGGACGTGGCTCGGCTCGCTCGGGTCGAAGTTGACGGTGAGCGATGCTTGGCCCGGAGTCCGCAGGCCTGGCATATACGAGCGGTCGTTTTCCTCGAGACAGGTTGTCTCGATCTGGTCAGCCGGAGCGCCGCCCGGGTTGAAAGCAGTAGCGCAGGCGATTGCGACAACCTCGAAGGTGCCGGGGGTTTCGCTCTCGGCCAGCATGTAGACCTGCGAGCCTTGGGAAAGAATGGCCATTCATGTATCTCCGTTGCGGGTTTCTTGATTGCGCGATTGCGCAGGCATAAAAAAACCCGCACTTGGCGGGTTGTTGGGGTTGACTCGGTTTATCGGTGGACGTACCAGTCCGCGTCGAAGCTGATTCGATAGCTGCCGGTTTCGGGGTCGCGTGATTCGCCGCGCCATCGCGTTATGTGAGCGTGCGTCTCGATAACGTCTCTGAGCGCCGTAGCGACGTTTCTACCGCTAGCCAGCGTGTTCGCCCACACATCGACCTGAATCGCGTAAGAGTCGATATCCGGTCGGTTGCTGATGTAGTTCTCTGGACTGCCGCCGATCTGGGTCCAGGTTGCGTATGGATACGCCACGCCTTCCGGCGCTTCGCCTGCGGGGAACAGCCGGGTCGGGGCAGCGCCTAGCAGCGCGGTCGACGCCGGATCTGCGGCGATCTTTTCAAATATCGGTGCGAACATTAGCTGCCCCCTGCGGCCTGTCTTTTTGCGGCCCGCTTCAGGGCCCGATCGACTGCGCGCTCGTACTGCCGCACGAACTCATCCACCACTTCGCCGATGTTGTTCTCGGCCGCCGGCCGAAGGTACGGCTGAGCGCGGGCTTTCTCGGTTCCAAGCTCGACCAGCATTGCGTGCGGAGTCGCGCCGCCAGGCCCGGTGTCGGGGTTGCCCGGCTCCATGTTGCGAATCGAGCCGGTCAGAACGCCGATACGGAACCCAAGGTCGCCAGTGCGCTTGAATAACCGCCCGTTCCAGCGCATTGCGATGTTGTCTGCGATCGTTCGGCCAGTTTCAGCGTCGTCGATGCGCTGCGCGTTCTGCTTGGCCTTATCGACGATGATCTGCGCGGCTTTTCGCAGGGCATAGCGCCCACCCTTGCGCTTGACGTCATCCGTCACCGAATCCAGCTTGCCGAGCAGCGAATCGAGGCCCGTTATGCTGAATTCAACGGAGTCAGCCATCAGATACACCCTCGGAAACCGGCAAAGTGAGGTATTCAAGCCCGGAATGGGCGTCAGGTAGCGCGCCCTGGATCGCGTAGACCTTGCCGCGGTGCAGAATTCGCATCGTCGGCAGGATGCCTTCGCGGTAGCGAATGACGATTCGAGCTGTGATTTCCGACTGATTCGCCTGCGCGGCAATGAAATCTCGTGCGGAAAGCGGCTCGATTGAAGCCGGAACGTTCTCAGCGAACACTTGCCAGCCAGGAATCATCTCGCCGCTGACCGGATCTTGCGCCAGCCCGGGTCGCTCAAAGGTAATCCGGTGGCGGAGTCGATACGAGAGTGTCTTCATACGCCCATGTTCATCCGGAAATGTTGCGCCACTAGGTCGGCCGCTGTGGTTAGCGTCTCCTTTTCGTCTGGAGATGCGTCATACATGGCTTCGACTCGGAGCTTGATCGCGGCTTTGAGCGATTCCGGCACGTGGCCGGGCTCAGTAGTGAACTCGACACGCACAGCTGCTCCGAAGTCGCCAGAAACAATTGATCTGTCGGCGTCGAATTCAAAGGAATCCGCGTCTACGCGCGAACCGTTAATAACCGATGAGACAACTGTTACCGTTGCCGGCCAGATCGGCAGCAGGTACGGACCGCAATCCTCAGAGGCCCACCGGTAAGTCGCAACGGCGAGCGCGCGGCCAGTAAAACGCTCTACGGCTTCGCGTGCCGCGGTGATAAGCGAACTGATCAGGCCGTCATCCGCATCGTGATCGACGCGCAAATGGGCCTTGGCCTCTTCCAGCGTGACCGGCTCGACCGCTGCAGGGGTGACGGTAATCAGCATTTACTTGTTCTCGGGTGCGGCCTTCATGGCCTTGTTCGAGGGGGCCTTAGCGGCCTTGGTTTCTGGCGACTTGGCGGGCTTTTGCTCTGCCAAAACGCCTAATTCGACGAGGCGCTTCGCCTCGTTGGGATCAAGCTCTCGCGTGTCGCCGGTCACATACGCTTTATCGCCGTAGTGCTCCCGCTTCACGTCATATGTAACTTTTGCCATCTCTCACCTCCAAGAGGGGCCGGCCGAAGCCGGCCCCGTCTGAGTTACGGAGTCACTACCGGGGCAATGTCGCCGTAAATGAAAGCCTCTGGACGGTAAACCGCCAGAGCCAGGCGCTCTTCAGCAAGAATGGTCACGAGGTTCTTGACGAAATCGTCTTCGTTCTCGGTGGCCACCTCGACGCGCGACTGCCAGCGGTCGAACAGCTGGGCGCCAAGCTTGAACGCGCCGGTCAGGAACTTGCCGGAGACAATTGCCTGGGTGGCAACGACCGGCAGCCCCCACATGGTCGGCGAAGCGACGCCCTGCGGCTGCCCAATGATGTAGCGACCCTCGGCATCCTTGGTCAGCTCGATGCCGGCCCAGTCGATCGGGTTGAGCACGTGGCCAGTGGCCGGAAATTCAGCCAGCACCGCCTGCAGCATCGCGAGACGCAGCGTGTCGATAGTGGTTGCGCCGGTTACGGTCAACGGAGCGGCGTATGCAGTCGCCTGAGGGATGATCCCCAGCAGATTCTGGCCGAGGCCGTCACCGTTGAGCAGCTGCTGCTCTTCCTTGTAAGCCAGGCCGTAGCGCAGCTTGCCGTCGATGTAGCTGGCCAGCATTGGCGCGTCGGACATGATCTGACGCGAGGCCTTAACCCAATGCGCAATGACCTTCGCGCTGGTGTTCTTCAGCTCGAACTGAATGTCCGACTGAGGCTTCAGGCCGGCCTCAGCGACCATGCCAGCGTTGTTGGTAAAGCCGGTTTCCTGCACGTACTCAAGAACATTGCCATCCATGCGGCCGGGAGTGATCAGGTCGCGGACAGTCATGCGGCGCTCTGGCTGCATGATCATGCCAGGCAGACGGGTGTTCTGTACCAGATCGCCAGCGGAGCCAGCGGCATCGGTAGTTGCCAGAGTAATCGTCGCCTTAAACTGCATGTCGGCGCGACCGCGCTGCGAGTTCGATTCAGCCAGGCCCTTGAAGTTTTGCGACTCCACGAACTGCTCGCCGAAACTCTTGTGCTGCTGCTGCTCGCGCTCTTCACCGCGGCGCGCCAGTTTTTGCTCAAGGTCGTCAACACGCGCCTTGAAGCCGTTCATCAGGGTCAGAGCGTTGTCGGCCTGCTCTTTCAGGTCGGCGGTGATCTTTTCACCGTGAGCCATCTTGCCAGTGATGTCTTCACCAAGCTTCTTGACTTCATCGGTGGCTTTCTTGAACTCGGTGGTCAGTTGGACCAGTTGGTTTTCTTCGGACATTTGAGTGAATCCCTATGCAGATTTGGTAAGAATCGCCAGCGCATCGCTTAGCGTTTGTTTCGCTTCGGTGTCGCCGGACTCACTCCGGAGCAACTTGGCCAGCCCGCCGCTTGCGATTGCAGTGGCCTGGGTTTTCGAGAAGCCTGCCTCGCGCAGGAACCTCTCAAATTCGGGCAGAGTGGGCAGAGAGCCCTCCTCAAGCGCGGATTTCACCGCGTCGATGGTAGCCTCTTCATTCATCGGAAAGGTGACGATGCTGACCTCGAACAGGCGCAGCTCCTTGAGGTTTCGGACGCCGGTCGATTTGTCCCGATCAGCGCCGCGGACGCCGTAACCGATGGACATACCGTCCAGGGCGCCGGCCTTCATCAGCGCGTGAATCTCTCGAGCGCGCTGAACATCGTTAACGAGCAGCCGCCCCTCTACGTAAAGCCCTTTCTCGTCCTCCCGGATGGCCGTATACACGCCGATTGGCTCGTTCCGGTCGTGGTTCCAGAGCACGGGCGGCATACGCTTGCGGCCTTCCCACTCCTGAATCGACTTGGCGAAAGCGCCTCGGTGGACGATATCGCCGCCACCGTCGACGTTCCCGAAGACAGAACCGTACCCAGAAAAAAGGCCGTCATCGCTGACAGCCTTGATCTCGAATGATACGTCCAGAGTTTTGTGGTTCATGGGGTCTCCTCCGGAGCACCGATCTTGTCGATAGTGGTCAGGTTCAGTTGTACGGTCAGCGCGTCCCCCCCCTCGACCGGCGGCAGATCTTCCAGCGCGCGCACATCGTTGCGGCTCATGACGCCGTTCTGGAGCATTTGCGAATAGAAGGACGACCGCGCGGCGGAGTCGGCGCGCAGCAAGCCCTCGACCGCGAACTTCGGCCGGTACTGGTCACGCTCTTCGGGGAGCAGCAGTTTTTTCGTAATGGCTTGCTCTATCCGCACCAGCACAGGGCGCAGCGAGTAGGTCAGGAAGCCGAGATTGGTGTTCTCCAGACTCGAAGCCCAGCTCGAAGCCTTGTCGGTATGCCCGATCAGCTGAGGCGGAACCCCGAATGCTCGGCAAATCTCCTCAATTCCGAAGTAACGAGACTCCAAAAGCTGAGCGTCTGCCGGGTTCATGCGTATGCCCTGGGCACTTGCGGGCTCCATTCCAGCCTCGAGAACCATCCATTTCCCAGCGTTTTCTGGCCTGCCGAACTGAGAAAGAGAGTCTCGCAGTCGGTCACGCTGATCTTTCTGGAGAGTGGTGGCGCCTGTCTTGAGGAAGCCGCCAACTTTCAGGCCGTTCTGGAACTCCCTGGCTGCGGCCCGGTTCGCATCCATCAGCCCGCCCATGGTTTCGGCTGCGAACTGGATGGGCGAAAGCCCCATGATCCCGTCGAGCGTGAAGCCTTTCAGGTGCAGGATCTCGTTCTCGCGGTAGACAGTAACCTTTCCGCCCTTGGTGTACTCGTATGTCAGCTCGCCTGAGCTGCTGCGAACAACCACGACCTTTTCAGGGTTGAGCGGCGTCAGCGACACGACACGCCGGCCGTCCCACTCGATAAGTACGAACGAGTTCCCCCACAAGTCCAAGGAAGCCAACTGCGCCTCCCAGAACTCACTCGCCGTCATGTCCGCATTCGGCGAGGAATGCAGCAATCGATAGAGCGGGTGCTGTTTGGCAAGCGACTTGTCTTCTGCTCGTAGGTGCAACGGCAGCGATGCAATCGTCTGCGATCTGAGCCGCACGCACGCCCACACCGCCGACAGCCTCAGCGATGAATCAGGGCCGACCGTGGAGCCAGATGGGGTTGTATGTGAATCGAAAGGCAGGGCCCGCTCGCCGTCTTCCAGGCGGGCGCGTCCGGAGAGTCGGCTCCAGAACCGCTGCCAGAATCCGGGGTCATTGAGGGTTGCCATTAGGCGATCACCAGGTTGTCTAAGAAGTCGTTAATGTTTGCCTGGCCGGGAGGATTCGCAGCCATCAGCGACACGGCGTTAAACAGCGCCATCAGTGGGTCGATCTTTGCCGAGCCACTGGCCTGCTTGGTGATAAGGATTGCGTTGCCTTTGGGCTCCACGCGGGCGTTACCGCAGCACCAGTTCATCATTGGCTGAGCAGCGTGGATCAATCCGCCCTCAGCCAACTTTCGTTCTGCGGTTTTGATTGAGCCGCCGAGCCGCCAGCCTTGACTGACGCCAACCAGCTTCTCCTGATCCACGTCGCGCACGGCGATAGCCTCTTGAATCGCGCCGATGCCGGCCGGGTCGAGGCCGACCTGATGCAGCAAGCCCGCAGCCTCGATTTGCTCGACGATATCAGCCACCTCGTCTACGTCATCGCCAATACGCTTGACGAGCACAAGGTCTCCAGAGCGCGCGAAGTCGTGGAGCTGCGCAGCTATGTCCTTGCGGCGCTCCAGAACCGATGGATGCGCCCACGCCCGGCACCACGCGAGCCATTCGCGCGTTTCTCGGTCGCGACCGATCACAGCCAGGCCAAGCAAGTCATCCAAGCCGCCGCCGTCAATGCCGATGGTCACGACTTCGCTGCGCTCGATGATGTAGTCCAGCGTGATCGCCTTGCGGGCCTGGGTCTCCCAGAACTCTGCGCCCGGCCAGCGGTTGCTTAGCAGGGCTAGTCCGATCTCGACGTTAAGGAACTTAGACAGGAATCCGCGCACCGACTCTTCGCCGGATTCCTCAGCCTTCGCCAGTTCGCGCACCAGATACTCGCGGTCTACCGAGTAGCCGAGGTTCGGGTTGACGATGTGGAAATTCTCGGGCTTTCGGTGCTCGCCTGCCTCGATCATGCGCGGCGGGAATTCGTAGATCACCGGAAGGAATCGTTTATCGTCGATCCGGCCGTCGCGCACGCCGCGCGCATATTGCAGCTTCTGGAGAAACACGCCGGCTGGCGGCTTATCCGACTGCGTAGTCAGGTAGATGATGCAACCTTCAGGGCGCGATGCTAGGCCGCCCGTTGCCTCACGCAGCATGTTCTCTGCGTTCGGGCTGCTGCCGAACAGGTGGATCTCGTCAACAAGGATGAAACTGGCCTTCTTGCCGCCAACGGTGTTTGAGTCGGCGGCCACGATCTTGAGCGTTGCGCCTGTCTCGCGGTGCGTGATGGTTCGGACGTGGTCCTGCACATGCAGCAGGTCGGACAGCTCTTCGTCGTGCTTCACCATATCCCGCGCAGGGGCGTAGGCGTTGTTCGCGACCTCGATAGTTGGGGCTAGCACGATCAGTTCGGCCGACTGCCGCCAGTTGCGAATCAGCAGCGTCAGCATGATTGCCGCCGCTATCGTCGACTTCGAGTTCTTCTTGGGGATGACGAGCGCGAATTCTTTGATCTCGCGGCGCCCGGTGTCGGGGTTGTATGAGCCGAACACGGCGCCTGCGAAATCAGACACCCACGGCGCGCACGCTTCGCCAATGGTCGGACTGCCTGGGGCGTCCACAATGCGCAACTGGCGCATGACTTCGAGCCCAGCCTGAGCTTCATCAGGGAACAGCGGCGGGATCGGCACAAGCGATTGACCGGCAACGATCCTCTCTTCCCATCCAGGGCAAGCAGTGGACCATTCCATTCAAATCACCTTGTATTGTCGACAGCCAGCCTCGGCGGAGCGCTTTGCCCGAAACGTCCTGCCGATGCCTTTTTGGCGGCGTCGGCCTTTTGGTCTTTCTTGCCCTGCTCGCCCGGCTTGGCGACCGTGAATGCCGCGAGTGCCTTTGCCGCGTCGAGCCGCAGCTTCGGCTCAGCCTCTAGGTCGTTCATCATCGAGCGCATGAATTCCAGCGGATCGCCGGCCTGTGCAGGGATGTGCGGATCTGGGTCAATCTTCGGCTCGTTCTTGCGCTGCTGCGCCACGACAACCGAGCGGCCCATTGCGGCCTGAACGTCTGGATCTTTCTCCAGACGGGTCGCGGCTTGGGCTGCGGTCTTTTCGGGGCAGCCGGCGTCAATTGCGGCCTGCTTTTTTGACATACCGGACAGCCGCGCAGCAGCATACCGGCGCTTCTGTTCAGTTAACGCCATTGTTAACAACCTCGGTTAACGGATGAAAAATCTACGAATGGGAGAGGGCGCGGTTTCCTGCATCGGAGCCTTCTGGACTTTTCACCCGCCCCTCCCCGGAGTAGGGCAGGGCGCCTACTGCTCCAGCGCGCTCTTGCTGACGTGGCATCCAGTCTTGACACGCTGGCCATCGATCATCTCGACGTGCACGCACAGCACCTGGCAGTTCGCTTCCACGTCCTCGCCTCCCATGAACAGCGGAACGATGTGATCCAGCTCGAACCCAGCAGGGTACGGCACTACTCGCTTGCATACAGCGCAACGGGGATCGCGCAGCCATACGGCATAGCGTCGTGCCTGTAGCCTGCGGCCAGTGATGCGCCTATCTGCTACCACTGCAACCTTGACTGGCTGGGTGTCAGCCATCTTCAGCTGATGCGGCTTGTGCATCTTAAGCTTGGCCATCAGATCACCCTTGAGCCGTCCATGTAGGTGCTCGGCTCTTCATCCTGCTCAGTCTCTTCGCTCAGTGCTTCCACGAGCATCAGCAGTAGCTGGTTGGTCTTGCGCTGCTCTTCCAGCATCTGGGTCAGTAACGATTCCACGCGCTCGGTCATATGCCACCTTTGCCCATTTCTTCAGCCACTCACGGCGGCGTTCACATCCGGCGCAGGCCATGACGCTTCCTCTTGCGTGAGTAGATCCACACCTCTTTCCCGATCATCACGGCGACACAGGCTGCGAGGTATAGGAACAGGAGGATGGCGTGGAGGCGTTTCACTGTCGGCGCCTGCGTTCGTGCCCATCCCAATCAATGGGGTGACGCAGCACCTTGCTCATGTTCCCGCCGCAGCGCATTAGGGAAGCGGCGAGCACGGCCAGTAGCAGGACCAGCGGCCATGCCTGATGTGGAATGCGCAGATCGCCGGCCACGATGTAGATCGCAGTGGCGCCGCAGCAGGCCATGATCAGCGCGGCCATGACTGACACGTCACGACGAAAGCGCGCATCGCCTCTCTGGTAGGTGAACAGACGAACGA
>NZ_JBLXCL010000014.1:0-29221 GCF_048264985.1 Pelagibacterium sp. | reverse complement strand
GGTGGATGTGCCCCCGCCGGTGGTGTCGGAGGCCGCCCGTGAAGAGGCCCGCCGTCTGATGCCGGGGCAGGATGTCTATGCGCTGGAAGCCGACTGGCGCGCGGTCTGGGCCAAATCCGGCGCCCCGCGTCTGCGCAAACCGGATGGGGCCTTTCTGGGGTGGCTGCGGAAACGGAAGGCGGGCTGAGGCGCGTCGGCTTGCCCGGGCCCTGCGCTTCACCTTTTCAAAAATATCGCTGGGAGCGCGAGGGGCAGTGCCCCTCGCGCTCCCAGATCGCGGATCACATAAAGACGATGTCATCCACCAGCGCGTTGCGGTCATAGACCCCAAGAAGGATCAGCGTATCATTGTAATCCGCCCCGAGGATCAGGCTGTCGCCAAAATCGAGCCGGATGCCCTTGCCGGTGACGGAGCCATAGGTGTCAACCAGATCCTGCGCGTCTTGATTGCCGAAATCCACCGCGTTGAAGACCAGCCGATCCTCGCCCAAAGTGAAGTCCTTGACCTTATCCCTGTCATGGCCAAAGCCGTAGAAGAAATCGTCGGCGCCGTTGCCTCCGAGCATGATGTCGTTGCCTTCGCCGCTGTCAAAATAGTCGTTCCCGTTCTGACCGATCAACCGGTCATTGTGCGCCCCGCCTAGCAGCGTATCACGCCCTGTGCCGCCCTTCAGCATGTCCAGACCCTCGCCGCCCCAAAGCAAGTCCGCACCACCGGCACCACGGATCAGATTGTCGGCACTGTTGCCAAGCACTGTGTCATTGCCTGACCCCATATAGGCGTTTTCGATCACTGTATCCCGCGCGATGGCGAGGTTACCCACCAGACCGCCAATATCGGAGAAACGTTCCGCATTCAGATCAAGGCGGTCATCGGTGGTGCTGGGGCGTAGATCGATCAGATCCACATCCGCGATGTTGTCTTCGTCGTAGTTATAGAGGGTAAAGGCAATCGGTCCGACCTCGGTGGTCGCTGGATTGCCATCGTCGATCCCGGAAAAAAGGGTGACGAATTGGCGGGAATAGGTGCCGCCCACCCCCCAGGTGGTGTCGCCCTCGGTCTCGTCCGAGGCTCCGTAGAGGTTTTGCAGCGCAAGGATATCCGCCATCATCGGCCCGGCGTCCAAGGCATAGCTGGCATCGACACTCGAGTTCTGATCCTGCGGGATATAGGACATCACCGAAACCTGATAGCTGTCGTTTCTATAGGTGACGCCACCGGAGGTTCCATTGTAATTGCCCATATGGCCAAGACCGAGCGTATGGCCCAGTTCATGCACAAAGGTGGAATAGGAATAGGAATCCATCGTGGTGCCATAGGTGGCGATCCAGTCGGTGGAGACATTGAGCTTGGCCTGCAGCCGCCCGAAGCCATCCTCGCTGTAGCGCACAAAGGCCCCGTCTTCATCATCGTCAAAGGTGATGTCGCCGCCGCTCAGTACCTCGGTGAACTGCACATCGGCGACCAGTTCCCAGGCCTCCATCGCCCAGCGGGCCATGCGCTGGGCTGCTGCGGAAATGCCGGTCAGATCGACGGTGATCACATGGTTGCTGGAATTGCCGATCACATCGGCAAAGCTGCGTTCATCCTCGTCATTGGCCGCCCAGAACCCGGTGGTCAGATAGTCCGCCAATTGATCAAGCGTTCCGGTCGGCAAGGGGGGGGGCGGCGGCGTGTCGTCGCTACCGCCTCCTGGTAGAGGCAGATTACTTAGCGGTTCCGCAGCAGTGGCCGTTTCATGGCGCTGCGGGTCAAAACTCGCGGTTGCGATACAAATGTCACACATAAAAATATCACCTTGCTCTTCTGCTCATGCCTAGCGAGTAGGCCGGGCGCGCAGTCTGGAGGCCTGTCAAGCGCGCCGGTTTCGATCAAAATTTAGCAGCGAAACAAGGACAAAATATGTCCGCCTCCCAGCGTGGCACTGAGAGCGCTGGGCGCCCCCGAAATAGGGCACCGAGAGCAAGCTCACTCAGACGAAGAAGATATCATCCGTCAGCGCGTCGAGATCAGTGATGCCATTGATCTTCAGCTTTGTTTCGGTATCGAAGCGTAACAAGGCCCCATAAGAGGTGAGGCGACCATAGGTGGCCAGCACGCTGCTGGCCTCGGTATTGCCGCCCGTTAGACCGGTGCCCAGGGCCAGCCAGTCCCCGCCGAGGGTGAAATCGAGGATCCGGTCGATATCGTAACCGATGTCAAAGACGAAGACATCGCTCTGGGCGCCACCGGTCAGCACATCGTTGCCTGCGCCGCCATCCAGCGTGTCGCGGCCGCCATTGCCCTTCAGCACATCGTTGCCCTCTTGGCCGAGCAGGGCATCATGCCCTCCTTGACCGAAGAGCTTGTCGCGCCCATCATCGCCCCAGAGACTGTCGGAGCCGCCGCCGCCCTTCAGCAGATTGTTGGCGTCATTGCCGGTCACAGTGTCATCGCCGCGCCCCATCAGGGCGTTCTCGATCACCGTGTCGCGGGCAATCAGCAGGTTGCCGATGGCGCCAAACATGTCCGAGGCGCTCTCGTCATTCAGGTCGAGGCGGTTGTCATTGGCGTTCGGGCGGAAATCGAATGTATCGGTGCCATCGCGATCATAGACGGTAAAGGCGACATCAACGCCGGCCAGATTGCCATTGCCATCGCCGCCGCTGATGCCGTCAAAGAGATCCTCGTAATAGCCGGTGAGGTTGGTATTGGCGCCCCAGGTGGTATTGCCCGCGCTGTTGCTGCTGGCACCCGGCGCCCCATAGAGGTTCTGGATCGCGATGATATCCGCCATCATCGCAGAGACCGGATAGGCCTCGGTGGCATCGACAGTGGTGTTGTCCCACTGGGAGAAATAGGACATCACCGACAATTGCCAGCTGTCGTTGGAGAAGGTCTCGTCATAGCCATAGCTGGCATTGCCGTTGTAATCGCCCTGATGGCCGAGCCCCAGCGCATGGCCGATTTCATGTACATAGGTGGTGAAACTGTAGCTGTCGATCTCGGTGCCATAGGTGGAGATCCAGCCGGTCCCCACATTGACATAGGATGTGGTGATCGTATCGCCGAGCAGGTCGCTATAGGCATAGGCGGTGTTGCGGTCACTGTCGTCAAAGATCATATCTGCCCTCGAGGTGACCTCGGTGAACTGCAGATCGGCCACCAGCTCCCAGGCCTGCAAGGCCCATCGCGCCAATTGCTTGCCTGCGGCGGTGAGCCCGGTCAGATCAACGGTGATCTCATTGCTGGCGGAGGTGTCAAAGGCCATTGGGCTGTCGCCGCTGTCGGTCCAGTAGCCATCGGTCAGATAGTCTGCCAGCTGGTCCAGGGTCCCGGTCGAGGAGGCTGCGACAGGCGAGGTGGTGCGAGATTGTGCCTCGGACGTCTCCGCAGCGTCATGGCGGCGGGGATCAAAAGTAGCGGTCTGGCGGCACAAATCACACATCGGGCAATGGTCCTTTTACAAGAGCGGCAGCTCCGGGCCATGGCGGCAGATCGGCTCCGGAGGAACGGTTGACCCGATCCGTCTAAGAAAGGATTTGGGACAGAATGTGGCATCCGCCCCAAAGCTGCACAGGGTGGTTTCCAAAGGGTAAACGCCTGACGCGGTGACAGATAGCCCCTTTGAGCCCCAATTGACCCTGTCATGCGGTCTTTGCAGACTGGACGACGGGCCCGGAGCAAATCTCCGAACCCGTCAGTCGGCGCCCGGTCCGGTCCCCCGGTGACCGGACCGCCGCCGTGCAGCTGCTTCCCCCCGTCAGCTGCTGCCTTCTTTCAACGCCTGCGACATGCTCGAGAGCACCGGATCGAGCAGATAGGTCGCCAAGGTCTGGCGGCTGGTCTCGATCATTGCCTGACCGGGCATGCCGGGCAGGGTCTTTACATTGGGTAGGCGGGCGAATTCCGCTTCGGGGATGCGGATCAGCACCTCGTAGTAGGGGCGCCCCGTGGCCGCATCCACCAAGGCATCCGCGCTGATCAGCACCACTTCGCCGTCGACCGGCGGGGTGGTGCGGAAACTATAAGCGGTCAATTGCACCTTGGCGGTGCCGCCGGCGCGGACCTCATCAATGTCCTTGGAGGCCACACGCGTGGTCAGCACCAGGTGGGCATCCTGAGGCACCAGCTCCAGCACCTTCTGGCCCGGCTCCAGCACCTGACCGATGGTGTTGATCGACAGGCCGACGATGCGCCCGGCCTCGGGGGCTCGGATGGTCTGACGGCGGCGGGTCTCTACATAGGTGCTCATTTGCTGGCGCAGGTCGAAGATGCGTTCCTGCACCTCTTGGGTTTCAAAAGTGATGCGCCGCTGGCGATCCCGTTCCACCTGCAGGATGGTCTCGCGGATTTCGCTGATGCGCTGAGTGAAATTGTCCCGATCCGCTTCCAACCCGCCGATGGCTCCGGTGAGGCTCGATTCATGCATCTGCCGCTGGGTGAGCCGGGTCTTGGGCACCAGCCCCTTGGCAAAGAGTTGGTCGAGGTCGGTCAGTTCGTCCTGCACCAGGCTCAGCTGCCGGTTCAGTCCCTCAAGGCGGCTTTCCCGTCCCACCGCCTGCTCGTCCAGCTGGGCGATGCGATCTCCAAGGATGCTTAGTTGCCCCTTGTGCAGATTGCGGTTGTTGCGGAAGACGTCTTCTTGCACCTGAAACAGGGTGCTGAGCGCCGGATCCTTGGCAAAGAGCTGCTGGATTTCCGGGGTCATCGAGACCTGCTCGGCATCGGCCAGTTCCGCCGACAGCCGCGCCTGTTGCACCAGCTGTGCGGCCAGCTGGTTGCGCAGGATCGACAGGGCCGCTTCGGTGCGCTGACCATCAAGCACGGCGATCACCTGATCCTTGGCGACCGTTTCGCCTTCAGAGACGCGGATCTCGCGCACGATCCCGCCTTCAAGATGCTGCACGCTGAGCCGCTTGCCCTCTACCGAGAACAGGCCAGGCGCCACCACGGCCCCGGTCAACTCGGCGGTCGCGGCCCAGAAGACCAGCCCGCCAAAAAGGCCAAAACCGCAAAAGAAGAGCCAAAGGATGAGCTGACGCACCCGGGTTGGCGGGGTGGCCGGCAGCACCACGCCCGGCATCAGGTCTTGAAAGCCACCAAGGCCGGAATCGCGCACCAGACTTTCGGTGCGGGCGGTGACGGGTGTCTGTGAGGAACGGGTCATGCCTGTGCTCCTTCGCTTTCGGCGCCGGTGGTCGGACCTTTGGTCTGATCGGTGGATTTGTCATGGGCGTCCGCCACTTTTGGCCGCGGCCGGATCGGGGCCACTTTCGGTCCCTGATCGCCCTGCGGCAGGGCGGTTTCGAGGATCTTGCGGGCTTCGCCAAACCGAGTCAGCTGACCGTTTTGCACCACAGCCGCATGGCTGACGCGGTGCAGCAGGTGCATCCGATGGGTGATCACCACCACCACGGCCCCACGATCGCAGGCGGTGCGGATCGAGCGGGCCAGGGCCTCTTCGCCCTCAGGGTCGAGATTGGCATTGGGCTCGTCCAGTACGATCAGCTTGCGATCGCCGAAGAAGGCGCGCGCAAGCCCCAGTCGCTGGCGCTGACCGGCAGACAGGAAACTGCCGCGGGGACCGACCTTGGCATTGTAGCCGCCGGGCAGTTTCAGGATCAAGTCATGCACCTGTGCCAGTTTCGCCGCCGCCACCACATCGGAGGGCTTGGCCTCCATATCCATCATGGCGATGTTTTCCGCCACCGTGCCGTCAAACAGTTCCACCTGCTGAGGCAGGAAACCGACGTAGCTGCCGATCTGTTCCGGTTTCCAATCGGTGAGGGCGGCATCGTCGATGCGGATATGCCCCCGTGCGAGCGGTTGCAGCCCAACCAGCGTCCGGGCCAGCGTGGTCTTGCCAGAGCCGGAGGGGCCGATCAGACCCAGGGACTGGCCAGGCTCCAGCTTGAAACTGATGTCCAAGAGCAGCGGCTCGACCCGGCCAGGCAGAACCACCGTGGCTTGTTCTACGGCCAGGCGTCCTACAGGGGCAGGCAGTTCCATCCGGTCGGCCTTGCCGCTGTCGAGATGGGACAGGAACAGGGCAAGACGCCCATGAGCGGCGCGGGCGCGCAGGAAGGCGCGCCAGCCGGAAATCGCTTGTTCCACCGGGGCGGCGGCGCGCCCCAGCAGGATCGAGGAGGCAATCATCAGACCCGGCGATAGCTCGTTGTTGATGACCAAGACCACACCGGTGCCCAGCACTGCGATCTGCAGCCCCATGCGCAGCGCCTTGGCCAGCGACGAGAGTAGCGCCACCCGGTCTGTGGCCAAAGTGCCAAAGACGATGGCCGAGAAGGCGCGCAGCCGCCAGCGGGCGATCTGGGCGGGGCCTTTGCCCATGGCCTGGATCACCTCGGCGTTCTGCATCATTTCGGCCACGGAGGCATTGACTTCGCGCCCGGCCTTTTCCGCCTCCTGCCCGGGCTTGCGCGCCACCAGTTCACTGATGATGCCAAGCGCCATAAGCAGGGAGAGCCCTGCCACAGCGACGAGGCCAAGCAGAGGGCTGAAAACGAACATAAGCCCGATGAACAGCACCGACCACGGCGCGTCCAGCAGGGTGATGAACAGGGGACTGGTTACAAATCCACGTAGGTCCTGAATATCACGGATCGGTTCGGTGCCCCTGAGCTCTGTCGGCATGCGACCGGTCAGCATCCCTTCCAGAACGGCAGGGCTGAGACGGGCCTCAAGGCGAGAGCCCAGACGCGCCACCAGACGTTGGCGCAGGGCATCGAAGAGAAAAAAGAAAACCAGCGCGATGACCGCGCCGGTTGTCAGTGCGATAAGCGTTGGCATGCTGCCAGAAGCCATGACCCGAGCAAAGAGCTGGAGCATGTAGAGAGGCGCTGTCAGGACCAACAGGTTGACAAAGATACTCGCGACAAAGATTGCGACGATGACGCCGCGTTGACCGTCAAACACTTGTCTGACCTGATTGTGCTTCATTGCGTAACCCCCCGGCTGCAACGGTTATGAAACGTAGTCCTGTTCAGACAGCGCCCTGGCCCAAGGGGCAATCCTTGGCCGGGGACCAAATCGCTGTCTTGAACCAGGGCTAGACCTGCCCGGAGGAGCTACCCCCGGACAGATCGTTCCTTTGGCTCAGTGACTATGGATGTAGTAATCCAGCCAGGGCGAGCTGTCGTAGCTGTCGTCAAAGCCGCTGTCGCTGGCCATGACGTCGATCGCTTCATAGGATCCCGGATCCCCACTGGAGACCGAGTTGATGCCGACGCCACCGTCCATGTCATAGGGGTTGGTGTCGTTACCCAGCGAGGTAAACGGTGCACCAGACCCTTCGGTGGTTGCGGTCAGACCAAGGATCGTCACGGTCGCCCCACCCACGGAGATGGTGGTGTCGGTGCCATTGTCGTCGACCGTCGCCAACTCGTTCAGCGTCTCAAAGGCGACCTGATCCGAAGTGCCGACACCCATGCCCACATTGGTCACGCGGAAGGCGATCACATCCAGATCTTCATCGATGTCAAAGTCATTGATGGTATCGTTGCCATCGCTAGAGCTGAATGTTGTGCCATCCCACAGAAGATCGATGATGAAGACATCCTTGCCGTCGCCGCCGGTGAGATCGTCGTCCCCAGCGCCACCTTTCAGGAAGTCATCGCCATTACCTGCGCCTCCGTTGAGGGTGTCGTTGCCCGCGCCTCCGTCAAGGAAGTCATCGCCCTGGCCGCCGTCTAGATCATCGTTGTCGGCCTCCCCATAGAGGCAGTCGTTATCGAGGCCCCCGTTGAGGTCGTCGTCCCCTTTTCCTCCTTCAAGGACATCGTTTCCGTCATCGCCGTTCACGGTGTCATTGTCATTTTGGCCATCAAGGAAGTCGTCGTCATTGCCGCCGTTCAGGGTATCTTCTCCGACACCACCGAAGCCGCGGTCATTGCCGTCGCCGCCGTTGATCTCGTCGTCGCCGCTCTGACCTTTGAGAACATCGTTCCCGTCATCCCCGTTGAGAACGTCATTGTCCTTGCCGCCAAGGAGCTTGTCGCGGTCGTCGCCGCCGGACAGAGTGTCTTCGCCAGCGTTGCCAAACAGTTTGTCTTTGTGCTGGTTTCCTTCGATCCAGTCATCGCCGATACCACCGAAAAGCGTATCACACCCCTCGTTGCCATACATGCGGTCGTCGCCTTCACCACCGTAACCGAGATCATGACCACGGCCGCCATCAATAACGTCGTTGCCCCATTCCCCGTACATGGTGTCGTTTCCGGATCCACCGTGAATATGGTCGCGACCTGCTTCGCCGTCATCGGTGGTTGTATAGACTTCCGGACAATCGACTGGTTTGGGTCCGCCATAACCGTGGTTGCCTGCGGATGGCATTGCGCCATCGTCGCAAGACCAGTCAATGTCGTAGTTGCCAGACGAGCCATTATCACCGAACAGAAGGTCGCCCTTCGCGCCGCCTTCGACGAAGTCGTTGCCGGAGCCGCCGCGGATGGTGTCAGAGCCGGTGTCGCCGTTGACGTCATCGTCGCCTGCACCGCCGCTCATCACGTCGTTGCCGCGACCACCGAACATCAGGTCGTCGTCATCTTCACCGTCCATGGTGTCGTCGCCACCCTGTCCATCCATGGTGTCGTCGCCAGTGCCGCCGAGCATGCAGTCGTCGCCACCTTCAAGGTCCGACTTGTTGCCGGTGTAGGTGTCGCTGCCGAAGTCGAGGTCATCCCCGGTGCCGCCACGTTCGTCGCCGAACATTTCGTCATTGCCGGAGCCACCGATCACCAAGTCATCGCCGAGACCGCCCGCCATGCTGTCGTCGCCGCCCTGACCGTTCATCCGGTCATTGCCGCCACGGCCATACATGGTGTCGTTGCCGTCGTCAGACTCGTCATCGTCGTTCTGACCACCGTCACCCCACATGCAGTCGTCGCCGCCTTCGCCGTCCATGCAGTCGTCGCCGGCTTCACCATACATGTAGTCGCCTGCGTCGCCGTTGGTCTCGTCGCCGTCGCCGTCATCGCCGAAGAGGACGTCGTCGCCGGTGCCGCCGAAGATGCTGTCGGTGTCGATGCCGCCGAGCACGGTGTCATCACCGGTCTCGCCATCCATGTAGTCGCAGCCTTCTTCGCCATTCATCCAGTCGTCGCCATCGTCGACATAGTGAGTGACTTCATATTCGACTTCTTGCGGGTTCTTGCCCCAAGCGTCGTAGACGATCTTGGTGTGGGTCTCGGTGACAACCGTTCCTTCACCGTCGCCGTCGCCGCCGAACATATAGTCGTCGCCGGTACCGCCATACATGATGTCATTGCCGTCACGGCCCTGCATGATGTCCTGGCCGGCTTCACCATCGAGGTAGTTCCAATGAGCGTTGCCGTAGATACCGTCATTGCCGGCCCCACCTTCGGCATTGTCCGCCGCATCATGGGTTTCAAGATCAATAAGGTTGTCACCGCGGTCACCCTGATGGGTCACGCCGTCGTTGTAATTTGCGTCTGTTTTAACATCGCTGAATTCCGTTTCGCACGTCGGGTCACAGACGTGCCACGGATCATTATGGTCTGGATTAGCCATAGAGGTACCCTCCTAATCCTATTGGTCACGCAGACCATCAGATCCCCCCAGATCCGGTCCGCTTACTAATGTGCCGGGGAAGTATGAGGACTGTCTCCGCACCGGCCGTGAAAAAAGGCCATAATCGCCTTCTTGCTCAGTGAACCTCAAACCGGGATCTCGGGACTGCCCCCAAAAGGGGACAAAGAGTGATTTGAGATAAAATTTCCTATATTTCTCTTATATTTCCGCATCAGGGCGCGCTGGGCGAGGTCCTCAAACGGGAAGGGCACGCAGGCCTTGCGGCCTGCGTGTGACAGGTCAGCTGCAGAGGTGCTCCGGGCAGAGCGGACCCCAGCCTGACGGGGTCTCAGCCGCCTGGAAACAGCCGCGCGTAGAGCGGCGCCAGACGATCAGCAATCTCAAGGGCCCAGGGCAGATCCCAAGCTCCGGCTGTTGCACCCAGAACGATCCCGACAGACAACGCCAGCCCAAGGCCGATTAAGGCGCGTATTCGTTGTGATCCATGCGATCGCTGCGTGGTCAGTCTGCTTGCCATTACTTCAGTCAACGCGGTCTTCAACACGGGCTCGAATTCGATTCGCAGCGCGCCTTCCATGCGGTTTACCGCCTCTTCCATCCAATCGATCCGGGCGCAGAGTTCCGCGCGGTCAGCAGCGGCTTTCTTTGCATGGATTTCACTGAGCCCGTCGTTCAATGTGGTGAACATCACGGCGATGCGCTTGTGCAACTCGACCAGATCGGAGCGGGCTGCCATCGGCAAACGATCACCAGTGAGCAGCTTGCCGAGGCGTTCAATGTCCTCAGTGGTCAATTGCAGCTGTGCGGGAGTGTCGACATTTAGTTTTGCCGCCGTATCGCCAGCCTGTCCATCGTGCGCGGATTTTGATGTGTGTTGTGGTCGAGTTGTTGGCTTCGTTGTGAGGTCTACAGGTGAGGTCTCTGTGCCGATGGCGGCTGATCCTGTACTCATTCCCTGGTTGGCGCTTGTCGAGCCGGTGTCAGCGCTTGCAAGAACGTCGGGGGCGGGACCTTGAAATAGGGCGGAATGCGCTGGCTTGTTCATGATGCTCTCCCCCAGGCCGCCTGCCACGTCAGCCGCTGCGCCATCTCGGCACGTCCTGCAACGTCCAGCTTGGCCAGAACCCGTTTGGCATAGGTGTTGAAGGTCTGCTCCTTGAGGCCGGCGATATGCGCGGCCTCACGGTTGGACAGTCCCAATTGCATCAGGGCCGCCACCCGGGCTTCGGTGGGAGACAGGCCCATCTTCTGCGCCATCATCTCGATCCGGGTGCGGTCCGGTTGGCAGGGCAGGATTGCCACCACCAAGGGCAGATCGGAGCGATCCGCCACATAGCGCGACAGCGAGACCGGCAGTCGCATCCCATCGCCTTTTTGCTGCAGGAACAGGATCAATTCCTGGGTGCTGCCCGCCGGTGGCGTCGGGGCCGAAACCGACTGGTTGCGGGCGCAGGGGTGCGTGGCTGTGAGACCTGCGCATTCGGCAACCGCCTCGTAAAACGCCCGGGTCTCGCTCCGATTGGCGCAGACCAACCGCCCCTGATCCAGTTGCAGCAGATGGCCGCGCTCAAGGAATTCACGCCCCGCTTCATTCTGGTCGAGCACCCGCCCCAACGGGTCAAGCACTAGAACCGCACTGTCGGTCTTTTGGGAAATGGTCCACAGCAAGGCGCCCTCGGTCGCCATGCGCCCTGCCTGTGCCCGCTCGCGCAGGCAATCCTCGCGCAGCACCGGCCAAAGCGCTGCCAAGATGTCACCGCAGTGCACATCATGTGGCCCGCCCGAAAGCCAAAGCGCGATCAGGTCGCTCTGACCATTACTAAAGCGGGCCTCAAACAGCGACCAACGGCCTGCCGTGCCACGCAACCGATCCGGCAGCGCATCCCCTTCGGGCAGGGCAAAATCCGCCTGCGGTGGATGGATCTCGGTCAAGGCAGCCAAGGCAGCCCTTTGCGCAGGACGCGCCTGCCGTACCGTCATCATCTGTTCTACTCTGTGAGTGGTGCTGATTTCAGAACGGGAAATCTCCGGATCCGTGGTCACCCACAGCGCCTGCCCACCGCAATTTATCTGCGCCAGAGCCGCAGAAGTAATGGAAGAGATCCGCCTTTTGAAAGCACGCGACAAAACAACTTGGTCCGTTCGAGGAACGGCCATACCCAAAACACTCATGTTGCCCCCCGGCATAACACAACGAATGGGTTGAGCGTAAACCCAATGAGAAAGCTCTCAAATCGGGCAGAAGGTGTAGGACAAGGGGGGTAATGCGCCTCAGAAGGTAAGGAATTCTTGACCCTAACTTCACGGCGGGAGTACCTCTGTTGGAGAGCCATTTGAGAGATTCGTATCTAAAGTGGCAATTCATCAACCTAAAATCTATTGAATTGAATTCAAATCCCTCTATGCGTGTGGCGTTGGGTGGGAAACAAATTGTTTCAACTTTCCCTGAGCCCTTTGTGATGCGGATTGAGAGGGTGTTTTTTGTTTTTAATGTCAGCAGCTTGACACTCCTTCGCAGACCTCTTGACCTGCGAAAAATTGCGAAAATTCACCAAAATTGAAAAAAATCACAATAAACTTACGTAGAGCTGTTGTACTCTTTAGGTGCGACCTCTGGTGCAAGCTAGAGGGATAGTTTCAGGCCCTGTGAAGGTAGATCAGGTTCATTTTTCAAGGTTTGGCTGTGATTTTGGCCAGTCTTTGAGGCGGGGGGACCCTGCTTTTACCGGCCTGGGGCGCGTGATGGTGAGTGCGCGCTAAGTAATCTGGGAACCCGCCGGGGCGGGCGTGTTGGGACAAGCGGATGTTGTTTGAAAGGGGACGCAAGTAAATTTGACGCCTTCGGCTTCGACCGAATGCGCCCGCTTTTGGCGGCTTTGTTGGTTTGTCCTGCTTCGTAAGAAATTCCTGTAGTTGTTTTGACGAGGGGAGGGAGTTTATGCCCTTGTATGTTGTTTCTGAAAGCAGACTTTTGCGGGACATGTTGCTGTCCACTTTTGAAAATAATGATTTTAAGGTTTCCGGGGCGCAGGATGCTTTGAGTGATCTGCCGGTTCTTTCGGATCAGGATCTGGTTGTGTTTCAATCTTCCGCATCAGAGGAGGATCTGATCCGCACAGCCAAAGATTTCCGTCAACGGCGGGCGCAGCCAAAGCTGATTGTTGTGAGTGACCAGCCGCTGTCCACGCCCGGGCAGAAAGAACTGGTGCCTTTGGCGCAAGCGGCGGTTCCGGCGGGTAAATCTGCAGCGGCTCTGTTGGCCGTGGTGCGGGTGGTGCGCAATGGCTACCGGATGTTGCCGATGGATATGGAGGAGCTGCCCGAACCCGCAGAAGTGGTCCGCGAGGGGGCACCGCTGCGCAATGGGGTGTCCCATCAGCCGCATCCAGCGGGGCGGCCAGAATTGGAGGCCGAGAAGCCCAGTGCCCTGACCTCCACCGCCGCGGCGGAGGCGGTGCTGGCGCATGTCACGGCGGCCGGCGAGACCCATGGCCTGTCGATGCGCGAACAGCTGATCTTGTCAAAGCTGCTGAAGGGGGCGACCAACAAGACCATCGCCAACGATCTCGGCATCTGCGAGGCGACAGTGAAGGTGCATCTGCGCACCTGTTATCGCAAGATTGGGGTGAAGAACCGAACCCAGGCCGCGATATGGGTCACCGAACAGATGCATGGCGCCTGACCCGCGCAGCGGGGGCGCCTTCCTCTCTGGCATCTACCAAAGAAAAGGCCTGCACCGGCATGCAGGCCTTTTCTTTCATGACTGCAACCGACCTCGCGCGCGCTGCCGTCAGCCTGGGATCGGGAGCTGTTTTTCGGCGGGCAGAAGCGCATTCATCTGGCGCAGATGCTCGGGCAGGCAGCGGGTCAGGAAGTCGTATTCTTTCACCACATGGGCGCGGGCATTGGGACCGATATGCGCGTAGGTGTCAGGCCGGGCCAGCACATCTGCAACCTGAGCGGCCAGCGCTTCGGGGTCGAAGAAGTCCACCAAAAGCCCGGTCTCGCCATGGCTGATCGCCTCGCGAACCGGATCCACATCTGCAGCCACCACGGTGGCCTGTAGCGCCATGGACTCGAGCAGCGACCAGCTCAGCACGAAGGGCATGGTCAGATAGATATGGCAGCTTGAAATCTGGATGATCCGGCAGAGGTCATCATAGGGCACGCGGCCGAGGAAATGCACCCGGCTCCAGTCGACGCGATCTCCGACCTCGGCCTCCATCTCGCCGCGCAAGCCGCCGGGATGATCGCTCTCGCGGCCATAAGAGGTTTCATTGCCCCCGATCATCAAGACCCGCGCATTGGGGCGGGCCGCCTGGAGCGCGGGCAGGGCCCGCATCATCACATGAAATCCGCGTGCCCGCTCCATATTGCGGGCCACATAGGTTACCACCTCGTCGGCCCGGGTCAAAGGGTGCTCCAGCCGTCCCAGCGTCACAGAGGCCTGCGGGTTCGGATGCAGCCGGTCGGTGCGAATGCCGTCATGACAGACATACATGCGGTCGTGAAAGTTCTTGGGGAAGCGATCGCGTTGCCAATAGGTCGGGGTATGGCCCTGGTCGACCACCTCCATGTTCACCAGCGGCACGACATTGCGGGCGCGGTTGAAATAGGGGGTCTGGGCATTGGGCGTCGCCTCGGGATCAAACCCCACCAGCCCGCCCTGCATACGGTAGTAATATTCAAAGAAGCCAATGATCGGCACATCCGGCCAAAGTTCCTTGAGAAAGGTCATCTCGCCCCAGCCGGTATGGCCGAGAATGATATCGGGGCGGAAACCGGTCTCCGCCTCGTATTTTTGCAGGGCCTGCACCGCGCCAAAGCCGACACCGGCGGCCCGTTCCCATTCCTTGGACAGGCCAAAGGCGTCGTTGGCGGGCGTATGGAAAGGGCGATAAATCAGCGCGGTGATACCGGTCATCCTGATGTCATCGCGCTGGGTGAGAAACACGATCTCATGGCGACCGCCGTCCGGTGCTTCCTGCGCGGCGAGCCAAGGCGCCAGTTCGCGGTACTGGCCGGGCATGTTCTGATGGATAAACAGAATCTTCATGGATGTGACACTGTCCGACCCTCCGCACGCGCGCAAGCCTCACGGTTCATCAGTGCTCTTATTCGTGTAAGGGGTGTGGCAGGCAAGAGGCGCTCTCCCAGAGATCACTATCATTTTTGCCGCCAGGTCAAGGCGGGTATTCCCGCCTTGGCCCCGCCCCCCCCCCTCCTACTGTGCCCGCATTCAGATTTAAGACCTGCTCTTTGACAAGAGCGGTAGGCCTTTTGACCCCTGTCCTGAACCACGGGTCAAAAGGGTTTTTGTGTTCAGGTGTTAAGGGGGAATTTGAATGGCACGTATGACTTGGTTTGATGGCAATCAGGGCGCTTACGGGTATCTGAACATAAGTAACTTTGATGTTCAAAAAGCAACGGAAGGGGCGCTTATCGCCACCTACAATGGACGTGAAGGGCCACAGGACGACACCCAGACGCCCGCACGCTTCAAGATGATCTTGGAGGAGGCAACCCTAAGTGAGGATGGCAATGGCGATCCTTATTACTCTGGCGGAGTGATTAAGAAGATCATTTGGTATAACTCCGCTGGAGATATCACGCATCAAGCGACAGGTTTGAGTTTGGATCTGAACCTAGCTTGGACATTCTTGTTTCGCGACAATGATCGCGGCTTCCGTCACATGCTGTTTGAGCAGGTCGACACCTTTATTGGGGCCGACGACAGCATGAACGAGCCTGATGATTGGGATGGCGAGGACATTACAACCGGTCAAAGGGACGATACGGTTCTGGCCATGGGGGGGGATGATTACATCAAGGACCTTGGTGGTAGCGACCATTATGACGGTGGGGATGGCTTTGACGCTGTCAGCTATGACGAAGTGTTTTGGAACCCGCATCTGGGCAATATGGGCATTGATGCTGATTTGCGGGCGGGCACTGTGATCGGCCCCGATGGCAATACAGATACTTTGGTCAGTATTGAAATCCTGCGCGGCACTCATTTCGATGATGTGATCCGAGGGGATGGTGGCGAATACAATTCGTTTCGAGGGCTGCGTGGCGATGACACGATCAATGGTCGGGGTGGCATTGACGAGGTGCGCTATGATCGAGATGTGCGATATGGCGGCACAAATGGCGTTGAGGTGGACCTCAAGGCAGGTACAGCAACCGATGGCTTTGGAGATACCGACACGCTGATGAATATCGAGCGCGTGCGCGGTTCCGACTACGATGACGTGTTGCGCGACGATGCGGGGGATAACCGGCTGCGCGGGAACGCCGGCAATGACACGCTTTGTGCCTCGCAGGGCAATGATGAGCTGCAAGGCGGTGATGGTGCCGATGTGTTCCAGTTCAAGACCAAAAACTTTGGCTCTGACGTGATCTGGGATTTCGAGATCGGCACCGACAAGATCGAGATCCTGGCCGCCAAGCGTTTTGGTCAGTTGACCATCGAGGATGATGGCAATGGCAATGCTCTGGTGTCCTTTGGCGAGAACACGGTGCATCTCGACTATATTTCCGCCGACGACCTCAGCCGCAGCGATTTCTTGTTCTGAGACAGCCTGTCTGAGCTTTGTCTTCAGCCGCCAATACGGCTGAAGACACCAAAGAAGTTGCCCACGATATTGGACACGGTGAGCGCATCATTGATCGGGCTTTCGGTGGCCATGACCAGATCACCGGGCTGGATCTTGAACTGCCGGGCTGAAAACAGCCCATCTGCCGAGGACAGGTCCAGGGTGAAGACCACACGGGTGCGGCGCGGGCCGCGCACGCCCGGGGCCACGGCGGCGGCCGGGTATTCGCGCAGCACCAAAAGCCCCTTGGGATCGGCCTTTGAATCCTGCAATCCACCAGAGATCGCCATCGCATCCATGGCCGAGACCTCATCCTTGGTGAAGATATGCAGGTCCTCGCGACCGGTGGCGCCAAAGGAGAGGAAATACCGTTCGTCTTCCTCGACAAAGATCCGGTCTCCGCCATGGAGACGGGTGTCGAGGCTGGGCTTGTCCAGCAATTGCTGCACCGAGGTGCCGTAGATATTGCGCCCGCGCACAAGGCGGATCTGCGGGTTGTTCATGCCGGCGCTGATGCCGCCGCCGGCCGCGATGAGCCCCATCACCGAATAGTTGCGATCCGGCATCGGATAGCTGCCGGGACGGATCACACCGGAGACCAGATCAACAGAGTTGTTGCGCCCCTCGGTCATGTTGAACTGCACCTGCGCCGAGGGCACGATGTTCTCAAGCGCGACCTGCAGTTTCTCGCGGGCCAGATCCGGGGTCAGCCCGCCGATCGAGACGCTGCCCACATAGGGCATGAAGATGTCTCCATTGACGGAGACCACCATGTCTTGCAGCTGCACCACTTTCTGTTCCGGGGCGGTCAGCAGCGAATTGTCATTGCTGTCCCAGACCGCAATGCTGACCCGGTCACCGGGTTGGAGCACCTGTGTCTTTGGACCTTGGCTGGCGCCGAGCCAGGGCAGGCGGGGCTCTTGGCTCGGAGCGGGCCATTGGGTCACGGTTGGCAAAAAGGCGCGGGTCACCGGGTAGACCGCGAAATCTGCGGCTTCGCCCTTGGTCTCGCGCAGGACCTCCTCGCTGGCTGGCGCGCCGCCAGGCAAGCGGGAACAGGCAGCAGGCAGAAAGGCCAAGCCGAGAGCGGCCAGTAGGGGCAGAATGGGGCGCATTGCCGGTCCTGTTCAGTCAAAGTCTTTTGCGTTTTCGCGTCCCGCAAGATACTGGCGATCCCGCAAGGGTCAACTGAAAGGGGGGCCGCCCATGCGCTTTCCTGCCACCGTCGTCATGGGGGCCACAGGCCGGATCGGACGGCTGCTGCATTTCATGTGGTCCGCCGACCCGTCAGCGGACCGCTCTGTGACCTGGCAAGGGCGGGTGCGACCTGCCTGGGACACTGGAGAATGGTGCCTGTGCGACCCGCTGATCGACCCCGGTCCCTTGGCGCAGAGGGCCATGCAGGCGCAACAGATCCTCTGTCTGGCCGGCGTGGTGCCCGGGCAGGGGAGGGATCTGGACGACAATATCGCTCTGGGCTTGGCTGCCGTGCAAGCGGCCCGCCCTGGCGCGCGGGTGCTGCTGGCCTCTTCGGCGGCGGTCTATGGCGCGGCCCCTTCGCCGCTGCACGAAGACAATCCGCCCACACCGGCCCAAGGCTATGGGCGCGCCAAGGCCGAGATGGAGGCGCGCGCCGCCGACCTGGGGGCCGCGCGCGGTGTCTCGGTCTGCGCGCTGCGGATCGGCAATATCGCCGGCTTTGATGCGGCGCTCGGCGGCTGGCGGGCTGGCTTTGGTCTTGACCGCTTTGCCGATGGGCAGACGCCCCGGCGCAGTTATATCGGCGTTGCCACCCTAGCCCGGGTGTTTGAACACCTGCTGTGCTTGCCCGATCTGCCGCCGGTGCTGAACATTGCCCAGCCCGCACCAGTGGCGATGGGTGCGCTGCTCGACGCCGCAGACCGCTCTTGGCAGGCCCGGCCCGCGCCGCCGAGTGCCATTCCCGAGGTTACGCTTGACGTCACCCGGCTGCAGCGGCTTTTACCGCCAGAGGCGTTGCCGCCTGCCACCGCCACCGGATTGGTGGCCGAATGGTCCGCTGTAAAAGACGCCTGGTCCATCGCCCCCTGACAGGAAAGAGTACGGAAAGGATCCATCACCATGACCTGGGACAAGAGGCTGTTTGATCTCTTCTTTGCCACCCTTCTGGTGGTGATCCTTGGCCCCATTCTGCTTGGGCTCCTGATCTGGCTCCTGATCAAGGAGGGGCGCCCGATTTTCTATGTGGCCGAGCGGATGAAAGGCGTCGACCAGCCGTTCCAGCTCTGGAAACTCCGAACCATGACCGTGGTGACAGAGGACAGCGGCGTTTCCGGCGGCGACAAGGCGGCGCGGGTGACCAAGACCGGCGCCTGGCTGCGCGGCAAGCGATTGGATGAGTTTCCGCAGCTGTGGAATATCCTGAAGGGCGATCTGTCCTTTGTCGGGCCGCGCCCGCCCCTGCGGCAATATGTGGAGGCCCATCCGGAGCTCTATGCCGAGGTGCTGAAATCGCGCCCCGGGGTGACCGGCATTGCCTCGATTACCTATCACAAACACGAAGCCATGCTCCTCGATCGCTGCAACACGCCGGAGGAGACCCATGCGGTCTATTCGCGGATCTGCGTGCCGGCCAAGGCGCGGCTCGATCTGATTTACCAGCGCCATCAGTCCATGTGCTACGACTTTGACCTGGTGTTCCAGACCATCGGCAATCTGTTCCGCCGTCGCTGATTCCCACACCGGGCTGCTTGTCTTGCGGTGCTGCTTGATAATCGGGCAGGTTGGCAGAAAATTGCGCGCGAGCAAGCAGCTTGCAACCTTCGGTTTTGGCGGGACTTATTTGCCCTTCACGACAACTGCGAAAATTTTGCGCATTTGCCGCACTGTGGTCTTTTGAAAATCAGAGCAAACCACGTTAGGGTAAACGTGACATTTCAACAGTACATCCTTTTTGGGGTCCCCTGTCTGTCGCGACCATGACATGGGAACCTGTCGCAAAGATGCGGCACTTGCATTCGAGCTGTCGGTCAGGGTTGGATTACCCCTTCTGACCGGGCACAAGAGGACAGATCAGACAACAGCTCTACTTCAGTGGAGCATATCGACGGTGGACTGGAACAGGTCTCCCGCACGCAGGCATCAGGACGAGGCACTTTGATCTACAAGCTCATCAGCAGCATGTCCCGGGCTCACAAGGCCTATGTGTTTCTGGCCATGGACCTTCTTTTGCTGCCTCTGTCCCTGCTGTGTACCTATATGCTGCAACCGCTGCCGCTGTCGTCGCTTGCGACTTTGGGGCAGGCGCTGCCGATTTTGCCCTATGTTCTCGGGGTGACAGCCCTGGTGTCCTTCTGGCTCGGGCTGCCGCAGATCAAACTTGCCGCCTATGAACGTCATGCGGTGGGGCTGACCGCGCTGGTGGCGCTGGCGGCCACCATGATGGAAGCGGTGCTCTGCGCCATTTTCGGGCCACAGGTGCCGCCGGGCACCCATGTGATCTTTGGCATCACTTATTTCCTGATCCTGATGAGCGCGCGGGCCATCGCCTATCAAGTGGTGCTGGCGATATATCGCCGCGCCCGGCCGCGCCGTCAGGTGTTGATCTATGGCGCCGGCAATACCGGCACCCAGCTGGCTCAGGCGCTCAAGGCGCATGACGGGATCGATCCCGTTGCCTTTGTCGACGACAACAAATCCCTGCAAGGCATGACCTTGGTCGGGCTGCAGGTCTATTCCCCCGCCCGTATTGCCGATCTGGTCGAGAGCCGTGATGTGAAACGGGTGCTGCTGGCCATGCCCTCCCAAAGCCAGCCGAAACAAGCGCAGATCATTCAGCGCCTGCAGCGCATGGGGCTTGAAGTGCAGGCGCTGCCTTCCTTTGCTCAGCTCATTGGTGAGGAAGCCCTGGTTGACAAGCTGACCCCGGTGTCGCCGCAGAACTTCCTGCGCCGTGCCTCTCGCGATGTGTCGCTCAAAATGGCTGCGGGCTCCTATGCGAATCGGGTGGTGCTGGTCTCTGGCGCCGGGGGGTCTATCGGCTCGGAACTCTGCCGACAGGTTCTGGCCTGTCGCCCGACCAAACTGGTGCTTTATGAGTTGTCGGAGCTGGCGCTCTATACCATCCACCAAGAACTCAGCCAGCAACTCGAAGGCACAGGCATTGATCTTGTGCCGGTGCTCGGCTCGGTCACCGATCTGCGTCAGGTGCGCCGGGTGCTGGAACGCCATCAGGTGCAGGTTGTGCTGCATGCTGCGGCTTACAAACATGTGCCCCTAGTCGAGGCCAATCCGCTGCCTGGTCTGGCAAATAACGTCTTTGGCACCCAGACGCTGGCCCGCGCCGCAGTGGATTTCGGGGTGGAGCGTTTTATCCTGATCTCTTCGGACAAGGCGGTGCGCCCGACCAATGTGATGGGCGCCTCCAAGCGCATGGCAGAGCTGATCGTACAGGATCTCGCCTCCCGTTCGGGGCCGAATGGCGATGGCACCGTGGGGGAGACTATCTTCACCATGGTGCGCTTTGGCAATGTGCTCGGCTCTTCGGGCTCGGTGATCCCGCTGTTTCAGGAGCAGATCAGCCGCGGCGGACCGGTCACCGTCACCGACCCGCGCGTCAAACGCTATTTCATGACAATCCGTGAAGCGGTGCAGCTGGTCTTGCAGGCAGGGGCCGAGGCGCAGGGTGGCGAGGTCTTTGTGCTTGATATGGGTGAGCCGGTCTCCATCCTGCAGTTGGCGCGACAGGTGATCGAGGCGGCGGGCTATTCGGTGCGCGATGAGGCCCACCCCGATGGCGATATCGCCATCGATATCATTGGATTGCGCCCCGGCGAGAAGCTGGAAGAAGAACTAACTCTTTGCTCAAAACTGCTCACAACCGGTCATCCCAAGATCTTTTGCGCCCGCGAAGCGGTGCTGTCACAAATCGAAGTAGCCGCCCTGCTGCGGGCCCTGCGCCAAGCGGTGGCCGCAGGGGATGACGTAGGCGCACGACAGGTCATCACCCGCTGGGTGGAGGGCTATGTGCGTCCGAAGGCGGATCGCAAGACGTCCTGAAGCCACAGTCAGACCGTGCTGTTTATCAAACACTCTATCGGCGTTGATCGTCCCATCCGCATCGGGCAATAACTGGATCAGTAACACCCTAAAAAGGGCAGCGGGACAGCAATGACGAAAGATATCTCATCCGTGACACAGCATCGGACCTCGCAGTTGTGCGCCCGGTCCGTGCTGCATGCAGGATTGGTGCTGTCCATGCTCTGGGCCACACCGCTTTGCGCGGCGGATAAGAACCCTGAGGGCTTTGCTTGGCCCAGCACCCCGAGCCTGAACTTTTATGGCAGTCCCGGCCTCATAGACATGCCAAGCGCCGAGATGATGCCAGATGCGCAATTCGCGCCCTCTGTCAGTCATTTTGCCGGGCAGACACGAATGAACCTGCAGTTCCAGGCTCTGCCTTGGATGTCGGTTTCCTTCCGCTACAACGCCTTGCTGAACCAGAACCCCACTACGCTATTCTACGGGTTTGAGACCTATTACGACCGAAACTTTGACGTGCGTTTTCGCCTATGGGACGAAGGTAGCTATCGGCCTTCCGTGGTGGTGGGTTTGCAGGACTTCGCGGGCACCGGCCTGTTTGGCGCCGAATATGTGGTGGCCACCAAGACTTTTAATCCTGAAGTACTGCCCGGACGGCTGAAATTTACCGCCGGTCTGGGCTGGGGGCGCTTTGGCAGCCATGGGGCCATCGCGACCTACGGGCGCCGAGGCCGCTTTCAGGGCGACACCGGTGGAGAACTGTCCTTTGACCAATGGTTCCGAGGGGATATTGCTCCCTTCGCGGGTTTGGAATGGACCTACGGGAAATGGGGTGTAAAGGCGGAATATTCTTCGGACGCCTATACAACAGAGACCCGCGAACTGCAGGCGTTCGAGCGGCGTTCCTCGCTGAACTTTGGGGTGGAATACCAGCGCTCCCGCCAACTGCGGCTCGGGGCCTATTACCTATACGGTACGGAATTCGGGCTCACCGCACAGCTGCAGCTGAACCCTCGCCACCCCGCCACCCGCACCCAACTCTCCGCCCCGATTCCGGTGGTGCCGCGTAGCACTTGGGCACCGGATGAGGCACAGTGGAGCCCGAATTGGGCCGAGAGCCGCGACACGCGTGTGCAGGTTCGCAATCTGCTCGCCGAAGCCCTGCGCAGCGAAGGCCTGGTGCTGGAAAGCGTGACCCTTGAGGGCACTGTCGCCGAAGCCCGGATCCGCAACCAAAAGTTCCGGTCGCATACTTTGGCGGTCGGGCGTACGGCACGGGCAATGTCGCGCACCCTGCCGCCCTCTGTCGAGACCTTCCGCATCGTGCCGGTGTTCCGAGGTCAGGGCTTGTCGACGGTAGAGCTGCGCCGCTCCGATCTTGAGGCACTGGAATTCACGCCAGCCTCTTCCGATGCGATTTGGGCGGTCACCGCTGTTGAGCGGGCCGGGCCGCCTGCGCAGAACGCGCTGCTTTCTGAGGAGCTCTATCCCGATTTTGGCACCACGGTCAGCCCCTATGCCTCGCCTTCCTATTTTGACCCAACGCTGCCGTTCCGCCTCGATGTTGGGGTGAGTTTTGGGGCGAGCTACACGCCGGCGCCCGGTTGGCGTATCTCAGGCGCGATCAACCAGCGCCTCTGGGGCAACGTCACTGGTGGAAGACGGTACCCGTCCAAATTGCAGCCCGTCCGGACCGATTTCCACGAGTACGCCCGCTATGACACCACGCTCAACAATCTTTATGTGGAGCGTCGCTGGCAACCCGGCCCCGATTTTCATGCGCGGGCAACGGCGGGATATTTGGAAGCCATGTATGCTGGCGTCTCAGGGGAAGTGCTGTGGAAACCTGTGGACAGCCCACTCGCCTTCGGCCTTGAGATGAACTACGTGCGCCAGCGGGATTACAACCAGCAATTCGGGTTCCTAGATTATAGTGTGCTGACGGGCCATGCATCGGCTTACCTGGAGCTACCCAAGAACTACGAGTTCCAAGTCGATGCCGGTCGATATTTGGCGGGCGATGTCGGCGCTTCATTTAGCTTGGTCCGTCACTTCAACAACGGTTGGAAATTGGGGGCCTTCTTTACCATTACCGATGTCTCTGCAGAAGATTTCGGTGAAGGATCCTTTGACAAGGGTATCATCCTGAGTATTCCGCTCGGCTGGCTGCTCGGCAAGGAAAGCCGCACCGGTTATGGCCTAGTGATCCGCCCGGTGCAGCGAGACGGCGGGCAGCGGGTTGCGGTGCCTGGGCGTCTTTATGAAACCATTCGCGATACCCATCAAAAGAGCCTGTCAGATCAACGTGCGAGGTTCTGGGAATGAGAAGCGCCCTGTTCTTATCCTCTCTCCTGCGGCCCTTGACCATGGGAGGGCTGGCGCTGGTGATGCTGGCCGGATGTGCCACTGGTCCCGAGACGGCCTCTCTGGAGGTGCAGATCGGCACGGTGGTGCGCGATGAGGTCCGCCGCCGCATCAACAAGTCCAAGGCTCCGCAACCCCCTGTGCTGACGCGGGCATTGCTTGATACCATTCAAGAGCCGCATGTGGAGGTGGTAATCGAAGAGGTGGATCTGCGCGACTATCTGACCCTGCAGGTGCGACGCCAGGATGATCAACCCGGACAGATAGAAGTCTGGCGCACGGTGGACAACATCACCTTCAGCTTTCGGGACGGCATGTTGATATCGACCCGCGGCCTGCGTGGCACACTGTTGTCGGCAGAGGTTCCAGCAGATGGAGAAGGCGGCATGGGCCCGGCACGAGGGGGCGGGCGCCTTTATGAGGTCCGCGCTGGTGACAGCGATTCTTGGTCCATTCGCTTGGCCTGCGATTTGGAGGATCTGGGAGAGGAACAGCTGGAAATCGTAGAGCAGACCTATACCACCCGCCATCTACGTGAACAGTGCATCGGAGAGATGGGTGGCAGGATCGTCAATGACTACTGGATTGATTCTCGCAGCGGCAGATTGTGGCAGTCACGGCAATGGGCGGGTCCTGCAGTCGGGTACATTCGCACCCGCCAGGTTGTGATATGATGACAAAATGATGACACTTCGAGCGATCAATTGCCTTCAGGCATCAAGTTAGGACCTTTTCCCAGCGTTTTTTAAGCAACGGGCAAATAAAAACGGAAAAGCAACTCAAAGCCGGGTATGGCTATCGTTGAAACGAGAGTCCGACTGCACTACTGTCTCTCTCAAGGAATAGACACATCTCCAACGTCTCTACAGGAGTAAGTTATGAAGAATATTATTGCAGTTTCCGCGCTGGCTATCATCGCCGCAACTGGCGCATTTGCTCAAGCGACCGGTGGTGAAGCCGGCGCGGCAGCCGCAGGTGGCGGCGCGGGCGCGGGCGCAGGAGCAGGTCTGGGTCTCGGTGTTGGCGGCTTGGGTGCCGCAGGTATTGCAGCAGGTGTAATTGCCGCAGCCGTTGTTGTCGGCGTTGTCACCAACGAGGACAATGCGGATGGTTCCGGCTCTGGTTCCGGCTCTGGTTCCGGCTCGGGTTCCGGCTCAGGTTCTGGTTCGGGCACCAACTAAGCCACACATCTTCAGTTAAGATATGCCCCCCGCGCTGTAAGAGCACGGGGGGCTTTAATTTAAACGGTAGTCCGGCAGGGCTCTCTGTCTCTGCGACGCTGTCCTGAAAGGGCAAGCTCTATCATACTCAATCCAGCTGTACGCTACACAGGTGATCCGCGAGCGAGAGCGCCTGCTTAGCTATCGACAACCTACTAGCCCGCATGCTGGAAAGAGCGCATATCAAAGAGCACCGACAAGCTGAGCTAGTGCCGATCATAATACCTCGCAGACTGGCTCGCGGGAAAGAGACCCCGCCTGAGTCGCGAACGACAGGCAGGGCCATAAGTCAGTTTGGTTGCAAAGCAACCTGAGTATCAGAATAGGAAGTCGTCCGCGCTCAGATCATTCAAATCCACATCCAGCAGGCGCATCTTGTCACCATTGTCATCAACAATCAGGACATCGTCGCCCTTTTGCTCCATGTGGTTATTCACCAAGTCGCGGAAATTGCGGATTCCATCGGCTTCGTCAAGATCCACCGCATCAGTGCCAGCCTTGAAGTCGGTGACCCGATCATTCCCCGAGCTGAAGACAAAGACATCCGCTGCGCCGCCACCGGTCAACACATCGTTGCCCTCTTCACCTGCAAGCGTATCGCGGCCACCACCGCCACTCAGAGTGTCGTTCCCACCACGGCCGTAGAACGCGTTATTACCGCTGTCTCCTTTAATCACATCGTCATCGTCGCGCGATCCGGTCACGTTTTCGACGTTGCTGATCTTGTGCTTGAAATCGTCACCTCGCCAAACACCTTTGGCGATCCCTTTGGCTAGGTCCACGTTGACAGCTTCAACACCGTTGCGGTCATAGCGTAGCGTATCCGTCCCAGCGCCGGCATCCAGCGTATCGGTACCAGCCATCAGGATGAAACGCTCATTCGCATCGGACCCGACAACCCTATCATCAAACATGCTGGTGCGAAGTTCAGTGATATGACCATCTCCTTTTAGCCGGTCGCTACCGCTAAGACCGTCGTCATTGATCCGCCCTTTATCGAGGCGTGCCACTACGCCGCTTACAGAAAGACGGTAGTCCAAACGGATTGTGCCGGTACTCTGACCAATTACAAAAGTGTCGTCGCCTCCGCCCCCTCCGAGGCCAAGCCAGCCATCATCTGCCACCGTGATACGGAAAGTATCGTCAGAAGAAGTACCGCCAACACTTAGTCCATCCGCTAGCATCGGGTTGGCGACATCAATAATTTTGGTGGAGCCGTTGATGCCTTTATTGACCTTGCCCGTATTGGCATTGCCATCAATCGAGACCACGATACCTTCATCAAGGTCGGAGTGACTGATATCGACATAGCCGACCTCGACTTTCGACAGGCGGATTTTGTCTTTCCCGGCGCCGGCCTGTACTAGGTCACCTTCAAAGTCAGTATTATCCTTGGGGTCCAGCAAGTCGTTGCCCAGGCCACCAATCAGTTCATCATAACCATTGGTGCCGATCAACACATCGTTCTCGGTTGCATCCGCGAACACATCGACCAATGGGATATCGACGCTTGGTGCATAATCGCCCGAAGCCACATCCACGCCGGTGATCTGGTTGTTATCGAAGTTGTTCCACTTGTTCAGCGTGTTGATCGTCGGCAGCGCAGCGCCATCAATGTAGAAGACATGCATCTTATTGACGGTCCCAAACGCACCACTGTCGACGTCGATCTCCTCAATCACCAGCACAACCGTGGTGCGGGGCGTGCCATTGTCGTTCCAGCTGACCTCGTAGACACCGTCTTCGGTATCGCCAAAACCGGACCCATTGATGGTCGGCACCCCGCCATCGACCGTGATATCGGCCAAATCGGCCTCGTCACCGCCATCCGGATGAGGGTAGGTAGTATAGCTGAAAGTCGTAGTGCCGTCCGGCGCATAAAGTTTCAGTTCGGTATCGGTCTCAATGGCGACAGCATCGTTCTCGCCCCAAACAACCGTAAAGCCCGTAGATGTATATGTGGTCATCTGTTCCTCTGTGCACAAATACTCAGGAAGCGCTGTCACCCTCGACTCCCGCGCATCTGGCGCAGATTAGATCATGACAGCTGAATGTGGCGAGTATGCAATTTACGACCTTTGGGAGTAAGCCTTTTTCTGCGCCTCACAGGTCACAAATAACTCTCTCAAAAGGCGAGTTTCCCCACCCTCCCCCTGTCGCCCGTTCCGGAGAAGGGCCGTTAGGCCACTCCAGCGCGCAGGCAATCGTGGATATGCAGCAGTCCGGCGACCCGGTCCTCGCCATCCAGCACAAAGAGCGCAGAGATCTTCTTGGTGTTCATCACATGCAGCGCTTCGGAGGCCAAGGTGCCTTGCCGCACCACTTGCGGCGCACGTGTCGCCACCGCCCCGGCCGTTTTCTCCATCAACCCGTCCATGTTCCGACGCAGGTCACCGTCGGTAATGATGCCGGCCAGCCGCCCGTCCTCAACGAGGCCGGCAAGGCCGAACCCCTTGGCCGTCATGGTGAGGAGCGCCTCGCTCATCGGGGTCTGTGGGCCGACCAGCGGCAGCGCCTCGCCCCGGTGCATCAAGCCATCCACCGGCATCAGCTGGGCGCCAAGCTTGCCACCAGGGTGGAAACGCTGGAAATCCTCGCGCTCAAACCCGCGCCGCGCCATCAAGGCCACCGCCAAAGCATCGCCAATCGCAAGGGTCGCCGTGGTGGAGGTGGTGGGAGCCATGCCGATCCCGCAGGCTTCCGGCGCATCCGGCAGCAACAGCGCCACATCCGCCTGGCTTGCCAGCGTGCTCTCTGCCCGCCGCGTGATCGCGATGAGCGGGATGCCAAAGCGGCGGCTGTATGTGATGATATCGGCCAGCTCCGTGGTCTCGCCGGAATTGGAAATCACAAGACACACATCGCGGGCGGTGACCATACCCAGGTCCCCATGGCTCGCCTCGGTGGCATGAACAAATTGCGCAGGCGTACCGGTGGAGGCAAATGTGGCGGCGATTTTATTGCCGATATGGCCGGATTTCCCAACGCCGGAGACAATCACCCGCCCCTCCATCCCTTCCAGGATTTCGAGCGCCTTCAGGTGGCTGTCACCCAAGCCAGTGGCCATCAGGCGCAGCGCCTCGGCTTCGGTGGTCAACACCCGGGCCATTTCGGCAAGGGTTTCATCTCGGGTCATCGGGCGAGGTGTCATCGGGCAGGCTCCGGCAGGCGCGGTTTGAGCTACGCCCGCGCCGGGCGCGGGGCGATTTGAACTTGCTTTTTAAGCGCTTCACAAGCCGCTGACCAGAGAGCCTTGCCGTCGACACATCAGAGATGTTTGCAGAACACAGGAGGGAAATAAACAAGCCCCAGCTCGCCACTCTAAGTTTGCGCCTCATAAAAGTCGATAACCACCGATATCAATAAGTTAACAAAAACTCGACAACCCCCATTTGCTGACAGTAACAGTCAGCAAATGTTAGAAGATGTTAGAAAAAGTTAGAGGCTACAAGAAGTGTATCGCCGCCAGAACCCCGTAGATTGAACCTCAAGCTTGCCATATTGCGTTCTTAGGAATGCAATCCTTAGAACCTGAAAGGCCCCACCCGTGCAGATCGAAGAGACCTCCCTCCCCGATGTCAAGATCCTGACCCCCGCCCGTTTTGGCGATGCGCGTGGCTTTTTCAGCGAGAGCTGGAACCGCAAGCGGATGGCCGAACAGGGGCTCGATTACGATTTCGTGCAGGACAACCATTCGATCTCGGCCGAGGCGGGCACCATTCGCGGGCTGCATTATCAGGCGCCGCCCCATGCGCAGGATAAGCTGGTGCGCTGCGGGCAGGGGGCCTTGTTTGATGTGGCCGTCGATATCCGCAAAGGCTCGCCCACCTATGGACAGTGGATCGGGGTGGAACTGTCGGCAGAAAACGGACGCCAGCTCTTGGTGCCCAAAGGGTTTTTGCACGGATTCCTGTCGCTAAAGCCCCATACCGAGATCCTGTATAAATGCACCGACTATTACGCGCCTGACTGCGATGGCGGCGTGCGCTGGGACAGCTGCGGGATCGACTGGGCCTTCGACGGCACCCCGATCCTGTCGGAAAAAGACGCCAAGGCTCCGCCGTTGGCCGCCTTCGACAGCCCCTTCACCTATTAAAGCCGCCGATGTCCCACGCCGCTGACAGCCCAGCCTCTCTCGCCCATCGCGCCTATCTGGCGCGCAGCCGCTTTGGCGCCTTGGACGGGCTGCGGGCCTTGGCGATTGCGGCGGTGCTGGTGCATCACAGCGCCCTGGCCGAAGTGCATGGCCCCTGGTCGCGCGGCTTTCTCGGCGTGGATCTGTTCTTTGTCATCTCTGGCTTTTTGATCACCACGCTGCTGGTGCGGGAGTGGGATCGAGAGGGGCGGATTTCCCTGCGCGGGTTTTACTGGCGGCGGATCTTGCGCATCCTGCCGCTCTATTACCTCTTGGTCACGGTGATGGGCCTCTATGCGGTGTTTGTGACGGGGGCCGAGGGGATGGCGCGGCT
>NZ_JBLXCL010000013.1:0-31649 GCF_048264985.1 Pelagibacterium sp. | reverse complement strand
TATAATCCTGAAAGCCGAACTGCACGTCGAAATCGCGCTGACGCACATAGTTCATCTCCGCCCCTAGGGCCAGGCGATTGTTTTCCGGGAACCACAAGAGCTCAGCCGAGAGGCCGCCGTACATGGTTTCTAGGTAACCAAGCGTGGTGCGGGCATAGAGGTTTTTGCCGGGCCGCCAGATGTATTCGGCAGTCAGATGTTCTATCCTAAGATCCGACTGCTGCGCATACAGCGCCCAATCCGACCGCACCCTTTGGATCACCGAGTTGGATAGGCGTTGGCTTTCATCGAGGTTCCCGGCAAAGGGCTGACGCAGTCCTGCTGACAGCGTCAGCCCAGGCCTGGCCGTGAAGTCCAGTCCTAGCTGGGCGCCGATCTCATAGCGGAAGGGAGCGTCCGGGTCGAAAAACGACGCCTGCTGATAGGGGCCGAAGCGGTAACTGAAGTGTGGATAGGCGGCATCGGTAAAGCTGCCCTTGATCAGGGCGATACTATCGGAGACCTCAGCGCGAGCAAAGCTGCGCCAGGCGCCATCCGGGTCGTGCTCCAGCTCATAAAGGTCATTGCGGGCTATCCGCACTACGCTGAGCGGTACCCCGTTGGCCATCAGTGCAATGTCAAATTCCTGTACCTGTTCCGGCTGGGTATTGGCGAGCACCCTCGCTGTGCGGCCGATAGCTTGGGCGGCTTGACCGTAGCGGCTATTTTCCACCCCGATGCGCAGGGTATCACCTGCCTCATCGAGATAGACCAGCCGCAGTCCTTCCTGTTCTAGGTTGCGGGTCAGAACCTGCTGGCGGCGGGCGGGCGCGGCTGCGTCTTCTGGCATATTCCAACTAGCCAGCGCCACGCGATCAACAGGTAGCAACGGCGGCGGTGCTGCCCCCTGCCCGCCCGGCGCCACGCTTTGGCGCGGGTCGAGGAAATAGCTGTAGTTGAGCCCGAGAGTGGTGCCGTACATGTAAGAGGCGGTCAGCTGTGCGCCATTCTTGAACCGGTACTGAGCGCCGAAATTGAGCGGGGATGCGGCCTCGAAGCCGATGCGACTTCGCTCCTCAGTATAGAGATCCGGCGAATACTCCACGAGCAGGGTCAGATGATCATTGTACTTCCAGCTAGCGCCACCAAACAGCGCCGCATCGCCGCGGAACCAGTTGCCGAAATCCAGCTGTCCGGTGGTCGCAATGCCGCCCGCGCTTGCGTCAGGCCTGGTTTTGAAACGGTCTGACAGTAGCCCCAGTGGGTTGGAGAAACTGCCGCGCCCAGCGATCCGCCCCCAGCCGATGCCGCCGGAGAGCTTCAGCCGCTCCCGGAAAGTTTTGGTGGCGACCAGATATTCTGAAGCATATATACCGGTACCGCCAAAGTCGCGCAGGCCCAAGGCTAGAGACGGCGACCGACGGCCCTCCTCGCGCAGCAGGAAGTGAAGATCAAAACTGCGATCGTAGCGGTTGCCGACTGCGCCATCAAAATCCTCGATCACCGCATATCGGAAGCTGCCATGAACCCAAGGTAGCATCTGAAAGGTCATGGTGGCACGCAACGTCTGATCCAGCCCGCCGCTGGTAAAGGCCAAGATGCCATCGGGATACATCTCGGCGGTCGGGGTTTCGATCAGCCCTGGAGTGCCGTAATTCGATGTCGTTTGGGCTGCTACCTGCACAGGGATGGCCAGCATTAACGCTGCCGAAATTACATGCCGCACTTGGAATATCCGGTGTCTCATAACGTTTTAAAATCACTTTTGCTCTCCCTCCCATAGCGTTTTTCCGAATGGCTGTCCCGCTGTTGGGGGAAATGACACGGATTGTCTCTCTTATGTGGCGAATCTGCCTGTTTATTCGCGCGCTCGGTGACCCTGCTGCAACTTTTTGCGGCTAGGCGGGGATTCCCAGACGCAGCCCGATAGAAAAAGAAGGTTTGTGTTGCTTTTGCAGCAGCGCAGCATTCTCAGGGCAGAACCGGCATGATAAACTGGCGGCGAATAGGTTTAGGAGATTAACGATGATCAGGATCACCCTCTTGGCGCTGGCACTGTCCGCAACTAGCGTCTGTGCCCAGACCGCAGCCCCTGTAACCGAGCAGGTTGATTGCGAAGACATCAATAACGCAAACAAGGATGAATGCCTGGCGGAAGCGGAAGGCGTGACTGGTTTTGTCCCTTTGATTGCCCCGGCGTTGGGTGCAGCCGCCGCGGCGGCCGGACTAGCAGCTGCGGCTGGCGGGGGCTCGAATCCCTCCACCACCAGCACTGTCAGCACCAACTAATTCGATCCGGGCCTGCGCTTCAGTTGTGAATAAATAACGGCGCATTTTCGTTGTGGTGCGCCGTTTCTGCAGTGTGTTATTTGGAACAGCGCCTCAGCTAACGTAGTATTTCGAGCTGTAATCGCCGTATTGGTAGCCGTATTGCTTCATCCTGCGGGTGTTGATCTGGCTTAAAATCATCCCGGTCAGGTGCTGGCTGTCGGTGTGGAACAGCCGCAGGGATTCTGCCACGTCCTGCTCTGCGGTGTCATCCCATTTCACCGCCAGAAGCACCGCATCCGCATTGCGGGCAATTAGCCGGGCATCCGCGACGGCTAGCACAGGTGGTGTGTCGATCAGGATCACGTCATAGGTCTGTCGCATCTCTGCCAAGAAATTCCTGAACCGCTCCGAGGCAAAGAGATCTGCCGCATTGGCCGAAGTTTGTTCCCCCGCCAGCACATCGCAGCCCAAAAGCGGTTCCCGGAAAACCGCCTGCTTCGTCGGAAAATCTCCCGCCAGAACCGCGACAATGCCATGCGACGGCACATCCTGAAGTTGCGCTGTTAGGGTTCGACGGCGGATATCGCCCTCAATCAGTAGAACTTTCTTGCCGATGCCGACAAAGTTTTGTGCCAACGCCAGCGTATTTGTGGTCTTGCCTTCACCGGGTAGCGAGGAGGTTATCACCACCACCTGCGGCGGCTGGTCTACATTGGACAGCATCAGCGAAGTGCGAAGGTTACGCACAGCTTCTGCGGTGGCTGAGGATGGTTTCTCGGAGAGATACTCTAGCACCTTGCGGCGTTCGCCCGCCGGAAACATCGGGATCTGGCCCAGCACGCTATAACCGGTCTTGCGCTCCAGCTCTTGAGCGGAACGGTAGCCTCGGCGTCGCGCCTCCAAAAGCAGCACGGTGCCAGCCCCCAGCATCAGTCCCAAGATCCCACTCATTGCGATGACCAGAGACTTCCGCGGTACTGACGGAGACATTGGAACGACTGCCTTCGATAGCAGGCGGCTGTCTGCTTTCTGGATGCCCTCCTGTGCGGAGGTTTCCTTGAGGCGAGTCAAAAAATACTCATATAGCAGCCGCACGGCCTCTGCTTCGCGGCTGAGCTGCTGCAGGGTGATCAGGTCTTCACCTTGCCGGGCCAGCTGGTCGGACAGCTCGACTTCCGACTGCACAAGCGTCAACGCCTGCTGGCCCGCCCGTTGGGCATCCAGTGCGGCGCGCGCCAGAAGGCGTTGAAACGCGGCGTCAAAGGCCGCTTCGCCCGCACCTGTATCCGTCTGCGCGAGCAGCCGTTGCAATTGCCGATCTTGGCTGGCTTCTGCCTGCGCGGTGCGGGTCTCTGCACTGCTCAGCCTGTCATACCGTGCCTGCGCGGTCTCTGCGGCGGATTTGGCCAGTGTGATGCGCTCACGCAGGTCTTTCAGCTGCACCTCCTGCGCCTGCAGCGCCTCGGGTGAAATCAGTGCGGTACTGGCGTTGAATTCGCTGGCCTCGGCCTCGGCGGCTTCAAGCTCCGCTTTCAGCTCCGCCACCCGGGTGGTCAGCCAGATGGTCGCCTGCTCGGTAGCGTCGAATTTCACCTCTATCTGATTGAGGATATAGAGATCGACAATGGTGTCGGCGATCAGCGCCGATTTGCGTGCGGATTCGGTTTTAGCCGTGACCTGAAACACTAGCGTCTGCGGCACGCTGCGCACCGAGACCTTGCTTAGCAGGGTAGATACCACACTATCCCGGGTCATCTGCTCGAGCATTTCTTCTGGTATCTCTATCGGCGGAGGTTGCAGGCCAAGCAACGATTTGATCCCAGTTTCCACGGACCTTATCAATGCCCTCATGGCGGAAGGCTCACCTAAATTACCGTTGAACTCCGGATCATCCATCAGGTTCAGCTTATCAACGACCTTGCTCATCAGCCCGCGGGACTGCAGCACCTCCAGTTCGGAATTGACCTCAGCTAATTCGCCCGTCAACCCGCTGACGACACTTTGTAGATCCACCACGCTTTCCTGCTTGGTCTCCAGCATTACCACGGCAGTAGATGTATAAAGTGGTACAGCAACTGCAAAAACATAGATCCCGCCGATGAAAATTGCCGCCATAGTGGTCAGAGCAATTATCCATTTTCCGCGCCACAGGGTGGCAAGCAGGGCGGCAGGATCTATGATGTCGTCGTCAGGCTCCTCCACCGCAGCTGGGTGATGCACATGGAGTGAAGATTCGTTTGAAAGCGATCGTTTCATGAATACCCGAATATCAAAATGACCGGCGCACGCCAGCGGCACGCCTCAATTATCACATACATGCAGCTGCGCCGGGAAGAAAGGCCGCGAGCCAACTGCCGATGGGGCCAAACTCGGCCAGACCGGCTCTGGCAATAATTTTCAAAGCTGCGCTTTGGGCTTTGGTGCTAATTGTTGCCGGTGAGGTCTTACTTCGGGAGGCTCGGTAGGAGTTGTCACTGGCATAGATACATCCACCAAGGTGATGTTTGATGCAGACATCACAGAAGGAACAAGCATCCGTGTCCGAAGTTACCATCATCTGGATCGATCTTGCAAAGAGTGTTTCCCATGCACACGAGCATGCATGTATAGGCCCCGTGAAGTTTTGCTCATACTAAAAGAAGGAAAACGTAGCGATTTGGAAGGAATACTGCATTAAGAGATGGACGGTGAAGTCGGAGACTTTCCCCAAAACGCATGATCGAACGCACCTTTGGTATCGGCTTTGTATAATGCCAGAGATTTTGTATAATGCCAGAGATCATGTCTTTCATCGATCAAGAGCTTCTGTGCGCGGTAGCATATTGCGATGTCACGCCACAAAGCACTGGTGGCCAGGTTCAGCATGGACTTTTTCCCACAGGCGTAGATCATGGGCGTAATACGCTTCGACGAGTTGCATGGCTGCTCTGTTGTCGAGATTCGCGCTCGACACCTTAGTTCGGACGCTCCAAGTCTTGCCCCAAGGGGTACCGATCTTGGGCATCCCTTGATCCATCCCTTCAAAGGTTGTCAGCGCATCGACCAACAGCGTGCCCTTTACATCACAGATAAAGCTGATTTGTGGCTGGAAATGTGGCCAGTTCAGTAGGTCCTCGAATTCCTCAACGCTTAACTTGCTGCAGAAAGTGTCAAAGTCAGGGAAGTGCGCAAGGTGATTTTCGGCGAATTTCTTATCGGGATAAAATGGTGTCTTGAACTTGAGGTAGTTAAAAGCCGAGTGTAAGCGTTCAAGCGGATGGCGCAGGATGGCAAATTTTCGCATAGAGGCAAAAGATTTTGGATCTAATTTTTTTAAGTACTGCACGGAATGGTGTGCATTGATCTCTGTCGAGGTTTCCGGCGGCATGCTGGGATAGACGATGCTGTTGATGAATGTGCCTGCGTTCTTGGGGATATGAATAAAAACAATTTTTTCGGAGTAGTACAAATAGAACGGAGAAACCTTCTTACCGCTCTTGTGGGAATGGCGATGGTAGGCCATCCGCGCGTTCAGAAAAATGCTATTGGGCAAAAACGACAACAGCTTGCCTTTCACCTTCAACAGGTCATGTGGTTTCGGAACAGCAATGGCCTTATTTCCTTGGTGTAGAAACTGAGAAGAGATTGTCATTGTCGATACACCATTACTTTCGCCGCACAAGACATTGATGTGCTTGAGCGTTCGAGTCGAAATCCTGTCCTAGGTAAGCAGCTTGACCGTCTCTGATCCAGCCATCGTAGATTATCTCAGGGCGTCTCATGCTTCGCACCGGCTTTCGATGAAGGTCACACGGCCTCTGGCGTTAAAGAGGACCTTACAATAGAGCTGGCTTTTTCCCATGTGAAACGCTGGGAATGACGAAGTCCATGTTCAATTTGACGCTCTCTCAATTCATGATCATTCATCAAGCACATAATGGCAGAGACCCATTCAGACGGATTATCAGCATCAGCGTAGAGTGCTGCGTCACCGCAGACCTCAGGAAGTGAGGCTTTGGGTGCGACAATTGCAGGAGTGCCTAGGGCCATTGCTTCGAGTGGAGGCAAGCCAAACCCTTCTGAGATGGATGGCGTGCATGCAACAAGTGCCTTGCTCTGCAAAGCGCGTAGTTCAGGATCATTCACATATCCTGGAAAGATGACATTTGGAGGAACCGTGATCCCCAACGCCTCAAAGTCACTTGGTTTGCTCCCCCCTGTGAGGACTAGTCTGACTCCAGACAATGATGGATTTGTAAAAGCGCGTAATAGAAGAGCGATGTTCTTATGCGGTTGAGTATTTGACAAAGCCAACACAAACTTTCCCGGTTCTAGCTGGTGCCGATCGAGAATATTTTCGTCAGGAAACGCCCGCAGTGCGTGATCTACCCCACAATGGACAACCGTGATACGCTCTGCGTCGCAACTTGTTTCTTGAATGAGCGCATCCTTGGCATGCTGAGAAACTGTAAAGGCGCCTACTGGTCGCCGACAGGCAACCTTTGCATGCAACCTCCCCCACTGCCTTGCTCCAAGGGAGTAGGAGCTGGGGTGGCTGAAAACTTGAGTGTCATGTATCATTGCTACTGTGTTTTCAAAGAAAAGAGTGGTTTTGTTACAAAAGCTCAGGATCCTATGTCCATTTGCGGCTCGCGGAAGGCATAGCTGCTCCCAAAGGATCGATCCCTTACGGCCGACACGGCGCACTTTTCCTTCAGGGACCCCAGAAACCTTTCGAGCGTCCTTGGCGGTGATCAAAATGCCATCATCGTAATGGGGATTCCCCAAAAGCGCCCGTGTTAGCTCTTCGGCTACCAGGTGAACGGCCGTCGGTCCTGCAGAAAGAAACCGCCCATTTATAGAGAAATTAAAATTTCTGGAATTTTTCATTTTTGTTTACGAAGACGCGTTGAGGAATGTTTCAAGGTGAAATATTTTTTCATATCTGGTCGTTAGGAGAGTGCGAACTGTCTTTACGATGTAGCCGCCCCGCGCCGACATTGCTGTGCCTAGGTGAGCTGCGATGATACGTAACAGAAAAGAATACGGTGTTTGACGGATTCGGAGGGTATATGTAGATATAGAATGCAGCAAGGCATTGTGTTCGTACCCGCGAGGGATCGATGAAGCAGGGCCTTGCTGCAAACGTTGACTTGCGGCTGCACTTGGCCTTGTTAAACGGGGAAACCGGATCTCCCCACAAAAACTTTCCGCCGAAGGATCATGACAGGGCTGCCTATTATATTCTATTGGACATTTGCGTTTCGTGGTCTCTTTGATCCGCGACAGGTCTTGCTGTGGCTATTGGTGCTGTCCCTGCCTTTTGGCTCCTTGGCCGTAGTGCCGCCAGGCCTTACAGCGGGTTTGACGCTACTCCCGACGAGCATGACGGCGGTATGGCTTTGTGTCCGGGTGTTTTTCTTGCGGCGCAACGGCACTCGTGAACTGGTTACAGCACTTTTCAGCTATCGTTCGTTGGGGCTGCTCTTTCTGTTCTGGCTCTATGCCATCTACGTCACCCTGTTCGCACCGCGGTTCTTTGCTGGAGAGATCGTTGTCGTGCCCATGAGGCCCAGTGGCTTCATGACTGCTGAACTTCTGCGCCCGACTAAGCAGAATATTTCTCAAATGCTCTACCTCACCATATCGGTCGCCATGGTCCTCGCGATCTTTCAGCTGTTTCGCAGGTCTAAGGTCCGTGCAGTATTTCCCCGCATTTGGTTGACTGGGAGCATGATTGTCGTGGGCACTGGGGTCTTGGACCTGCTGTCTAAGTTTTTACCGCTGAAGGCATTGCTAGATCCCTTCAGGACCGCCAGCTATGCCTTTCTTACTGAAGTGGAAATCAGCGGTGGCGCAAAGCGGGTGGTGGGCTTAATGCCGGAAGCCTCGAGTTACGGCTCGCTCTGCATAGTTTTTCTATCTATTCTCTACTTCATGATCCCGGCTTTTCCGCAGACATATCTACGGCGGCGGGCTTCTGTAGTTTGCTGTTTGCTTGTGGTGATGACCGTATTATCGACGTCCTCGGCGGCCTACGTTGGATTGGGTGTATTCCTAGCGTTTGCCGCGCTGGAATGGCTGCATCGCAATGTCTTGTCCGGCACCGCAAAGGTCGCATCTCTTCACAAGGGCGCCTATGCAGTGATGGCGATCCTGAGCGCAGTAGCTCTCCTTTTTTTGTTCCTACCTTCATTCTTTGATCCTATGATCGCTCGGATCAACATGCTGATCTTCGAAAAGGTCGATACGAGTTCCTATCTCGAACGTAGCTTCTGGACGCGCACCGCTTTTGAAGCCGGGATATCCAGCTACTTTCTCGGAACAGGCCTAGGATCAGTGAGGGGGTCCAATATTCTTGCGACCCAGTTTGGCTCATTCGGCGCGCCTGGCTGTATTCTCTACTATCTATTTGTCGCGAGGTTGCTTTGGGGGCGGATGCCGCAGCATACTGACCTGCAGGATGCTGCACTTGTTCGCGCAATGAGATGGTCGTTCTGGCCACCTTTTTGCGTTGCGTTGCTGGTGGGCACAACGCCGGATTTCGGGGTGGAGGGCGGCCTACGCTGGGGTATTTTGCTAGCGTTGTCTGTGGCGCTGCCAAAAACTAATCTGCTAAATAGGGCTTATTGGCCTCTTGGGTTTCGCGTTGAGAAGTACTCCTGCCCCAGCTATAGGGAGAGAAATTTCGGGATGAGAGAGCCATCAAAAATCGTACCGTTTCGCGGACACAGTAGATAAAATCGCCTATTTTACACGGCCGCAAAGTTTTCAGAAGGTTAAGATGTCACATCCCGACTTCAGTGCTTCGGAGAGGCCAAAAAACCGCACACATTCAAGGCAAACCTCTCTAAAAATTGCGGTTATCATCGCCTCGATTGGACGGCCGGGTAATGTTGCTACCTTGTTGCGGATCTTGTCGCAGCAGAGCGTTCTCCCGTCCCAGGTGATCCTGTCTATCGAAAAGGACGTGGATGCGCCCCCTCAGGAACAGCTCCCAGGTCTCAACGTGAAATATGTGCTGGGACCCCGCGGCATGACTGCTCAAAGGAACAGGGGTCTAGAGAGGCTTTCCGCCGATACGGATATCGTTATTTTCTACGACGACGATTTTGTGCCTTCGACCTTCGCCCTAGAAGGCATCGGCCGTTTCTTCCTCGACCACCAGGAGGTCGCCGGAGCAACAGGCGTGCTTCTCGCGGACGGGATTCTGGGCGCGGGGATCTCCCCGCAAGCCGCACTAGAGAAAGTTGCCAAAGCAGACCGCATGCAGGCCGAGATTCGAACCGACATCCTTGCCTATCGGAAGGCTCTTTATGGCTGCAACATGGCCTATCGGCTGTCGATGATCCAGGGGCTCCGTTTCGATGAGGCGCTACCGCTCTACGGCTGGCTGGAAGACATCGATTTCGGCGGACAGATTCAGCATCCGATGGCCTATACAAATGCCTTTACCGGAGTTCATTGCGGCGAGAAACGCGGCCGCGAGACATCGGGAAAGCGCTTGGGTTACAGCCAAGTCTGCAACCCCGTTTACTTGTGGCGCAAGGGAACGGCAGACAAGGCAACTATGCGAAAGCAAATCCTCCGGAACATTCTAGCCAACCATGTCAAGCTGTTCTTCCCGGAGCCCTGGGTCGATCGCAAGGGTCGGGCAATCGGCAATTGGATTGCGACCTTCGATCTGTTGTGCGGCAAAGCACATCCCGGGAGAATCCTGGACCTATGAGCCAGCCAGTCACACAGCAGCCTGGCCGCCCCGCTCAACCGGTCACATGAGCGGTGTTATCTTTCAAGATTGCGTATAAGGGCCGACCAGACATGACATTACAACAGCCAGAGGTTTCGCCGCCTCAAGTGGGGTTGGGTGCGAGGTTGGCACGGGCCAGTCTCTGGTCGATTGTCGGCAAGATCGGCTCGAAATGTTTCGACCTGATGTCGCTGGTCGTTCTGACACAGTTGCTCACCCCTGCAGATTTTGGCCTGGTGGCCAAGGCGATGAGTGTCATTCTCATCCTAGAAGCCGTGACCGCGCTCCCGGTTGTGCAGCCGATCCTCAGGATCAAAAAACCAGATAAGGCCGTGTTTGACACCGCCTTCACGCTGGTGATGCTGCGTAGCCTGATCCTCTTTGGTGCTATCCTCGCCATCGCCTGGCCCTTGGCGGCTTATTTTCGGGAGCCGCGACTGCCGGGGCTGCTAATCATCCTGTCATTTGCCCCGATCCTTCGTGGCGCCGTCAGCCCGCGCATGGTGGAGTTTATGCGGGAGTATAATTTCCGTCCCGAAGCCTATGCGGATATTCTGTCGAAGTTCGTGTCTTTCGTGATTGTCGTCAGCCTCGCCTATGCAACCGCAAGCTACTGGGCACTCGTCGCCGGCACGGTAGTGACCACCATTGTCCTGTTCGCCTACACCTATGCCGTTGCCCCATACCGACCAGCTCTGAGCCTGAACTACTGGCACAGTTTCGCAGATGTTGCTGGCTGGAATACCCTTGTGCAGATTTTGCAGACCCTCAATTGGCAGATTGACGCCCTGCTGCTGGGCCGAGTGCTGCCAAGCGCCCTCTTCGGGCAATATGCAATCGGCCGGAACTTGAACGATATTCCCCAGCAGGCCATTTCAGTACCATTGACGCGGCCGATGATGACCTCCTTTTCCGAAGCCGGGACGGACGCGCGGCGTTGTGATCTCTGGCTGAAATTTTCCAATTCAGTGCTCTACGTCATGGGACCCATCCTGCTGGCCATGGCCGTGCTGGCAGAGGCCACTGTGCAGATCCTGCTCGGATCGCAATGGCAGAGCGCGGCCGCGATCCTGTTCGGCCTGTCCCTGGCCAGCATGGTCGGCCTGCCTAGCGTGCCGTTGAACATGCTAGCGGTGGCCATGCACAAGTCCCGCATGATGGCCATGCGAACCGCCGTCCACCTCGCCGTGGCCTTGCCGGCGGTGATAGCCGGCCTTTGGCTTGGCGGTATTCCGGGGGTTCTGACCGCCAAGGCAGGGTCAGCCCTGATCATGGCCATCGTTTCGATGCTGTTCGTCCGCAGGCTGATCGGCCTGCCTGTATTAGACCAGGTGCGCAGCCTTGTAAGAACCTTCAGCGGGCTGCTGCTGATGTGCGCAGTGCTCTATCTCCTCCGCCCGGTGATGATCGGGCCGCTGGACAGCACGCCGCGGTGGTTGATCGGGGGGCAGGCCCTGGCTGTTTTCGGTCTCGCCTTTGGCTGCCATGTGCTCTGCACATGCCTGCTGTGGCGGCTGCAAGGCAGGCCGCCGGCGATCGAAGCGCTGGTTCTCAACCGTTTGAATGCCATCAGACGACGGACCGGACAATGAGATCCTCGTCTTTCCCCTGAAGTGCTCCACCTTTTGAGATGGTGTTCCCGTATGATGGACGATTACTTACATGGCCGAACGCCCGATAAAGTCTACTTTATGCCGCTTCTACCCCATATGGCAGCAGCTTACCCGAGGCGGAAAACCACTTCGAAAACGCCCGGAACCTGTTCAGATAAACCTAACCACTAGGTGATGAGTATTCATTTATCTGTCCAAATACTTGCAAATTCAATTCAGGACCCGCGATCCAGCGAGCCCTTTTAGAAACGCGTTGCCAACGCTTTCTCGATCGCACTGTGGAACGCATCGGGTGCAAACCCTTCCGCATGGGCCCGCAGCGCGGCGGGGTCAAACTGCTCCGGGGGCAGGGTTTCGAACCGTTGAACGCAGCCGATCAGGCTGTCCACTGACTGCTCCTTGAACAACAGCCCGGTCCGGCCATCAACAACCGTGTCCAATGCGCCGCCGCGCCCATAGGCCAGAACAGGCCGTCCCGAAGCCATCACCTCAACCGGAATGATGCCGAAGTCTTCTTCGCCTGGAAAGATCAGAGCTTTGCAACGGGCCATGTGATGTTTCAGCGTTTGGAAATCCACCTTGCCCAGAAAGGTGATGTTCCTCGGCCTGTTGGCCGACAACCTTTGCACCGCCTTGTCAGGACCGCCTATCACCACAAGTGGCTTGCCCAGCTTTGCAAAAGTTTCTATCGCGAGATCCGGTCTCTTATACGGGGCCAACTCTCCCGCCATCAGGTAATAGTCCCCGAGTTCCTCCGGCGGAGCCACCTCGAACTCCCAAACATCCACCGGCGGATACACGACCTCTGCCTGCCTGCGCCAGTATTTCTCGATCCGCTTGGCAACATGGTTCGAATTCGCCAGGAAGTGATCGACACGCGCAGCGCTGGTCACGTCCCAGACCCTTAGGCTCGGCGCCATCAAGGACATGGCAATGCGGCCAAGGGCACCAAGGCCATTGCGGTAGATGTGGTATTGGTCCCAGAGATACCGCATCGGAGAATGTACGTAGCAGAGGTGAAAGGCGTCCGGAGGCACCACTACGCCTTTGGCCGGTCCCGCCTCGCTGGAAATCACCAGATCATATCCAGTCAGGTCTATCGCTTCCAAGGCGCGTGGCATGAAGGGCAGGTAATAGGGATAGATCTTTCTTGCTAGGGGCAGCCGCGCCACCGAGGTTTCGATGATCCGATGCCTGCGCAGTGTCGAGCTAAGGCTGTTGAGGTCCGCCACGTGCGTGTAGATATCTGCTTGCGGAAACATTCGGCACAGATGCTCGAGCACCTTCTCACCGCCGCGCATCCCCACAAGCCAGTAATGAATGATTGCAACGCGGGGGGGAGCTGCCGAGCCGCCGACAGTATGGATGTTCTCAATTGGGTCTATTTTCATTTTCTCACACTCACCAGCAAAAGCGACGGTTCAAGGGCTGTCGGGGGTTCCCTATGGCTGCCGGCCTAGTTCGGCAATTCTGAAAGATGGCTGGCAAGCCGCTTGGCTGCCGCCCTCCAGGTGAATTTTGCTGCTTGCGCCCGGCCCCGCTCCGAGAGAGAGTGCCGCAGCCCGCTATTTTCCGCGAGCTCCTCCATGGCTCTGGTCCAGCCTGCCTGATCGTAAGGGCCTAACGCCAAAGTTGCCGATCCACAGACCTCGGGAATAGCCCCTCCGGTAGACGAAATGACCGGGCACCCGCAGAACATCGCCTCAGCGGGAGGCAAGCCAAATCCTTCGGTCAGTGAGGGAAAGGCCAAAGCGGTCGCATACTCATATAGGGTCCGCAATTCCGCTTCGCTCACCCGGCCAAGAACACGAATGCCCTCTCCGGAAACGATGCCGTTGCTGCTGAAAACAGTTGCATTTCCCCCACCGGCAATCACAAGCGGGATGCTTTGGTCCTCGCGAGCCTTGGCCGCAGCGACCAGCATGGCGAGGTTCTTGTGCGGTGCGAGGCTTCCCAGAGCTAGAAAGTAGCGTCCACGCTCCAGTCCCCAGCGTGCCAAAGCCGTTCCATCAAGGCCAATCCTCAGGATGTGGTCTGCACCGTTGGGCACAACTCTTGTTTTGCCGCTGGGAACGACACCAAACTGTTCCAGTTCATGCTTGGAATGTTCTGAAACGGTAAGAACCATAGCGGCCCGCCGCCCCAGCAGCGGCTGAAGCAGCTGATACCACCCCCGGAAAGCTCGTGAGTAGGAGTCTGGCTGGCGGAACACTTGCGCGTCATGGATCATCACAATCTGCCGCTTGCGCCACACCGGCCCCATATTGCAAAGCGACAGCAACCAATCATTCTTATGAGCGCCAGCCAAATGCACCTGCTCCCAAAGTTGCCCTTTCAGAGAAGACGCAGAACGTTGAACATGTTGCATCAGGGCCGTCGGCCGGTCTTCCTGATGGACAACCCCCTCTCTTGGACAGAGCGCGCGGATCCGCAATCCAGGCCTGTCCTCTATGAGAGCCGCAGTCAGCTCCTGGGCCACCCGGTCCACACCGGTTTGCGGGCGCGTCAGAAAACGCGCATTAAGTATAAGATCGCTCACACCGCTGGTGTCCTTTGACTGCATCATCTGTTACAAGATCGTGCGCGCACCCAAGTCATACCTGCCATAAGGGAAGGTGCTCATCAGCCTCTACGGCACTCCGTGTAAGATTTAACCGCGCGCATAAACGTCCTCGTAACGCACGATGTCATCCTCTCCCACGTAGGCGCCGGTCTGTACCTCAATGAGCACCATCGGCACTTTCCCGGGGTTTTCCATCCGGTGGACGGCTCCCAGCGGAATGTAGACGCTTTCGTTTTCGGTCACGAGTTTCACCTCGTCATTCACCGTCACCCTGGCGGTGCCTTCTACCACGATCCAATGCTCGGAGCGGTGGAAATGGCTTTGCAGACTCAGCGCCGCGCCGGGGTGCACGAGGATCCGCTTGACCTGGAACCGGTCGCCCACTGCCAAGCTTTCGAACCAGCCCCAAGGGCGGTGGTCCTTGGGGAACTGGGTAGCCTGGGAGGCGCCCTTTTGCTTCAGCGCCGCCACCGCCAGCTTCACATCCTGGGCACGGGATTTGTCGGCGACAAGCACCGCGTCGTTCATCGCCACCGCCATTATGCCGTCCAGCCCGATGCCGACCATCTCCAGTCGCTCGCTGTCGGAGCGCAGCAGCGTGTCCTGGCAGTCAATTGCCGTGGCGCCGCCGCTAGCGACAACGCCGTCCGCATCCGGGGTGCTTTCGCGCCAGACCGCATCCCAGCCGCCTAGATCGGACCAAGCCGCATCAAAGGGCACCACCGAAAGATTGTCCGCCTTTTCCATCACCGCATAATCGATCGAGATGTCCTTGGCGTCGCTCCACGGCTCCGGCGCTAGGCGCAGGAAGCCGAGGTCAGGTTTGGCCCCGTCCAGCGCCGCCTGCACCGGCTCGATCAGGGTCGGTGCATGAGTCTGGAAGGCGGCAATCATACCGGCGGCCCGGAACAGGAAAATGCCCGCGTTCCATTTGAAATTGCTCGCCGCCAGCATATCGGCGGCGCGGGCGGCATCGGGTTTTTCGACGAACTGCCTGAGCGGCACTGCGGCGCCATCCGGCGTGCCTGCGGCCCCTGGCACGGCCGCGAGCTCGAGATAGCCATAAGCGGTTTCGGCGTGGGTTGGTGTGATGCCGAAGGTGACCATCTGCCCCTCTGCCACCGCCTCAAGCCCTTTGGCCACGGCGGCGTGGAAGGCGGCGGTGTCCGGCACCACATGGTCCGAAGGTGCCACCAAGAGCAGCGCATCGGGATCCGCCTCCACGGCGCGCAGCGAGGCAGCCAGCACCGCGGGCGCGGTGTTGCGGCCTTCGGGCTCAATCAGAATGGCGCCGGGGTCGACGCCGACGGCCTGCAGCTGTTCGGTAACGATGAAGCGGAAATCGGCGTTGGTCAGCACCATAGGCGCGGCAAAGCGCAGGCTGCCGGTTTTCCCTGTCAGCCGCCGGGCCGTGGCCTGAAATAGGGTCTCCCTACCCATTAGCGGCACGAACTGTTTCGGATAACTTTTACGCGACAAGGGCCACAAACGGGTTCCTGAGCCTCCGCATAGGAGGACGGGGGTAATCAACATGAATAATACTCGATCAAATTTCAATTGGATTTGATCGTACTGTAAAATGGCTTCACGGACAAGATTTAGGGCTGCGCCAGGCCTTAATGATGTCCCCTCTTGACGGCATCGCTGTACCAAAGTGGGATCGCAATAATACACTACGGGAGACGATTACATCATCAAGCCGCCTTAAACGGTCTTTCTTGGCCGGAGGTTCCTAGCCAGCCCAGATCAAACGCTTAACTAAGGCCAACTCTCCCGGCAAAACCGTTGCTCTTTCGGCAGTCGGTGCCGAGAAAGTTTTTGCAGACAAAATCAGCGGATCGAGACGTCAACGTCCGGAACTGGGTAAAATGCTGGAGCAACTCCGTGAAGGCGACGTTGTAATTGTCACGAAGTATGACCGCCTGGCGCGACCTCTGAAGGACCTCTTAGAAATCGTGGAAACGATCCAGGAACAAGGTGTCGGCTTTCGATCCTTGGCCGAAGACATCGACACAACAACGCCAGCGGGCCGTCTGGTGTTTCATGTCTTCGCCTCAATAGCCCAATTTGAGCGCGTGAGAATTTCAGAGCGGACTAAGGAAGGCTTGGTATCTGCACGCATGAGAGGGCGTGTCGGTGGAAGACCCCCTGCCCTTTCTACTGCCCAAAAAATCGAAGTGCGGCGCATGCGTGATGAGGAGCAACGAGCCATTGCGGAGATTGCCCGGCTATTCAAGGTGAGTGAGCGTACTGTGCGACGCGCTTAAACAGTCTAATAGGCCACCCGTGGAGGCACGTACCAGTATCAGGCCTTCCCATTTTGGTACGCGGCAAGCATATCAGCCAAAACGTCGTTTAACCGCCTTCCCTCCTTGTCTCGCAGTGTGTTGAGCTGATTGCGGAGATCAGAGGAAACATAAATGCGCCAGTACGTCATGTCTTCGTTCAACGGTGGCCGTCCACGTCTTGGAGGCGACACTGGTTGTGCAACGTCTGTAGACCGGCTGAAGCCGTTAGCACGCCCTGCAGCAGCAACAGCTTCAGCATCGGCTTTAGGGCGAGAGATTTTTGTCTTTCTCTTTAATCCTGCCCCAATCTTAGGCTCCGAGCCGTCATCTTGATCGTCGTCGCCCAGATTCAGAAACGTTCCTGCCATCACTGTGCCTCCAATATCTCTGCCAACTCTTTTCCAAGCCGCGCGGCATTGCTGATAGCACTCTTTACAGATTGGCTGTCGCGCAGTTCGAAAAGCGTTCTGCCTTCTGCCATAACCCGTTCAAGAGGTGCTCGTCGCATAAGTTCGGTTTGCAGGCGCTTCACTCCCCCTCCGTCCAGTTCAGCCAGAAGCTCTTTGTGAGATGTCGTGACAATAGCGGCGTCCGTCTGCGTAATCAAAATGCAAGCTGGCACTGTACGCCTTGCGGCACGCCCCGCATCCCGGATCATTTTAAGAGCAGCACCTGCTGCATCACCATCCAAGGCACTCGGGCGCATCGGTACAATGCAAAGGTCAGATGCCGAAGCTGCATAGGATGCCATGAGACCAGCCACGCCTTCGAGATCAACAAACACAAGGTCATAGTCTTCGCCTACCTCCTCTAGTGTGTCTAGGATTGTGCTATCGGAAGGATCCGAGATCACCTTGAACGGGGCAGGACCAAGGTTCTCTTCATTGCGTTTCCCCAACCAGACACGCGCGATGCTTTGCCGAGGATCTGCATCCACAACGGCAATAGCGAGGTCTTCGTTTCTTGCAAAAACCGACGCCAAAGTCAGAGCCGCAGTGGATTTCCCACAGCCACCCTTGGGGGAGAGGATGCTTACAATCATATGTGTGCTCGCTGTTTCTTTTTTATATAACGGCTATAAAATATGTCACGTAATTTTTAATGCAAGGCCTATTATATTGCGTGATACTTTATACGGCATATTATATGTCTATGAATCTTGACGTGCCGCCCACTTCCTACAAAAGCCGATGAAAGCGCTGTCCGGATTTCGCGGTGGTTCCATGCCCTGATCCAGCAGGCTCATGACCCACGCCCTCCATTCCTGCTCAATCACATACACATCCCAGCCAGGAGCAGCTTGTCGTGCTGCCTCGTAGGTATCTGGCATGAGTTTGCTAGAGAACCCGGTTCCAACAACTACCTGTTGTGACACACGGTTACGGAATGAGACCATGTCGCCTTCCATACTCACTGAATAGTCGGGAAGGTGATCAAAATCGCACAATGCGCGAACAGACAGTCGAAAATTGCGAATTGCATCACTCGAACCGCACTTCTTTTGAAGCTTCTTGAGGCCGATCTGCCAAGTTTCCTTCGACCCACAGTGCTTGCGCGCGATCTCGTAAATTCGGCGTTCGATTGGTTTACGAAGACGAAAATAATCCGGATGCAGGGTCAGAACTTCGTTGGCCTCGATTGCCTTGAAAAGCCACTCAGAGAGTTTGAGGCCCCATTCAGTGACGCGACCATCATGTCGTTTTCGCTTGATCTTGGCTCCTTCGATCAGGCCGAATGCCTCCCAAGTCTCGTCGCCGCCTGTCTTGATTGTCGTCCGAAGGCGAGTGCTGTCTAAGCGGTCCAGGGAATCGCGTAAAAGATCATAGTCGTGCCCACCGGTATGACGATTGCTAAACTCTAAGAAGTCCTGTGCCTGGAACTGGATTTCTCGCGAGTAAGGACGACCTTCATTGCGAGCAGCCATGATTTGGCTAATTGCAAAAATCAGAATGTCCTTGTCGTAGATGTTCGCAATTCCCTTGGGGCCAGGAGTAACCTCCAAGACTACATCCCCATGCTCATATCTTTTAACATCGCGGATCGGCTTTTTTGAAAGGGTGAAGATTGGATGCTCCATAGACGCCATGTCGCTTTTAATGACCGCATCTGCCACATCACAAATGAATAGATTGGCCTGAGGATGGCGATCTGGGAGGAGGGGGCGATGATCTTCGTCCATGAAGCACCTATCGGGATAACACCTGCACTAGTGGTCTATCGGGATATTAGCTGCACTGCAAGTCGTATCGGGATAACAGCTGCAGTTTTTCGGATAACACCTGCACTCTATCGGGATATTAGCTGCACCGGAATTTTGTAATGCACTGAAGTAATTTGGTAAAATCAGCCTCAGCCAACCCGTAACACAGATTCTAACACATATATAACACTAGGCTCCTCAGCCAAAACTTGCCGACACCAGCCGACCCCCGCTCAACGTTGATAAAACACGCAAGCATTGATCCCCGAGGTTGTCGCTGTCCACTCAGCCCCGAGAACTGCACATGCAACGCCGTTGCTAGCTAAGAAACGAGGAAGCGCAACAGTCAGCACCAGAGTAAGAGCAGCAGCACCCAGAGCAAACCAAGGCAAACGGAGCTTCAAGCGCTCAGCCTCGCCATCACGATTCCGCACATCCTGCAGGATCGCCCATTTGTCCTCTTCGGCCTTCTCCAGAACATCGCGTGTATGGTTTGTTTGTTCATGCAAAATGGTGGTGACCTTCACCAGGCGATTGAAGCTTTCGTAGAGATGGCGATCCAGCATAGCTGCAATCATCTCTCCGTAGGCTTCAGGGTCGGTCTGCCTTTGCGCCGCAAAAGCGGCAGACCTGGCTTCTGTCGCCGTCTTGTTCACGCGGTCTAGGATGCGCGTCTGATCGTCCACGCGATCCGAAATGCTCGCGACAGCTGTGGCAAGGAGGTCAAGCGTTTCGCGCAGGTCGTCGTCTGAGATATGGGTAGGAGAGGGCAGAGTATTAGACATAGAAACGTACTTTCAGTTTAACTGGCTTCGGGCGTGAAGAGCCCGACAAATTCAGGATCGGCGTAGTAGCGCAGCTTTTGCGCGACGGCGGTGGCTTGCCCTTGGACGCGGAGGAGTTGGAGATCTGGTGGAAGCTGCATGATCTCGTCAGGGGTCAGAAGATCACGACCCGTGACCTGTATGCCGGTCGTGGGCATGTCTCCCGGTTTGCGGCTTTCGGTCTGATAGCCAATGGTCTCCTGCCCCAATGTCTGGCTTAGCCATTTTGCCGTGTCGTAGTCGTTGACACCAAAGACCTGTTGCACCCCGGCATTGGCCACGAAAGTCGCCGCGCGTTGCCCGTAGAGGTCGCGCAACTGGCTCATGTCCTGCAGGATCGGCCAAAGCTGTAGACCATAGCCTGCCATTAGCCCCATAGCGCGCTCCACGGCCTCCAGACGGCCTAGAGCTGCAAATTCATCGAGGAGGAAGAGCGTCGGAGCCTTGAGCTGCTCAGAGGGGCCCTCTGACGCGGGCTGAGGCCGTTCAGCATCCCGTGCGATGTCCTGAAGGGCCTGAGAGACCAGGAGGCGCAGCCAGCGGCTGTAGGCGTCCAACCGGTTGGGTGGCAGAACAAGGAAAACAGAGGTGACCTGGTGGCGCAGGTCAGAGAATGCGAAATCCGACCGCGCCATACACCTGGCGATCCGGGGGCTATCCAGAAAATGGGTGTGGCGCTGCGCGTTCGAGAGAACCGAGGCGGCTTCCCGATCCGCCTTGCCAACGAACCGATTGGCCGCGCGGGCGATGAGCCCATCCGCTGCATCGCTATCCTGCATCAGCTCAAGAAGCGCATTCAGTCGATCGGGAGGTAGAGTGAGATACTCCCGGACGGACCCGAGGTTGCGCCGCTCCGGTTCTTCATGGGCCACGCAAAACATAATCAGACCGGCGATCAGTGCCTTGGCTTCCTCGTTCCAGTGCGCATCCCCAGTTTGCTGAGCGGGGTCAAAGACTAAGGCGTCCGCCAGAGACGCGGCGTCTTCGCTCAGATCGGGATTGTTTGCGTCAAGGCGGTCGAGCGGATTGTAGGCGGCAGAGGGCCGACCGGAGACCTTGCCTGTGTCGCTGACATCGAAGGGATCAAGGACATGGACCGTGCCAAACTGTTCGCGCGCGGTTCCGGCAATCCTGGCATTCTCGCCTTTCGGGTCAATGACCAGTACGGAGCGCTCCGCCACCAACAGGTTTGGGATCACTGTGCCGACACCTTTACCGGCCCGTGTCGGGGCGAGGGTCAGAAGGTGTGCTGGACCGTCATAGGACAGGAGTTTGCCTGTTCGCGGGTTGCGGCCAATCAGGAGGCCCTTGGCTTGCTCCAAGGCCTTGAGATCACGCTTGCCCGCGAAGCGCGCCGAGCCATGGCTGGACCCGATGAGGGTCCCGAAGAAGGTCTCGGCACCGGACATCTGCAACCACATTGCCACGCCAACAACAGCGCCGATCCCCATGCAGGGGATTAGCACCAACCAGTTGGCGAGACTCTCTTCGCCAGGCACCTGGTCGAAGAAGGCGAAGACGAGTGGAGTCGCGACCACCGCACCAGCCGCTGCACCGAGCAGCAGGAAGACGAAAGTCCCCCCGATCAGGATCGGGGTCACGATCATAATCTGGATGATCCGAAACAGCCGCCAGAAGGCTAAGCTAAGGGTGCGCATCATGTGGCGCTGTCCATCTCGGGATCAGGGGTAGGGGCATCCCAGTCCGCGAAGGCTTTGCGGTCCTGTTCGCGGGAGAGATTGCGGATCAATCGATCCAGCATTGCAGAGGCCGAAGAATCCCGTTCGGCCAGATCGAAGAGAGCCCCGCCGATGATGACTTTGCGCCGGGTATCCAGCTTGCGCTGTCTTGTGGCTTCTCGGTTCCTGAGCGCCTGAAGTCGGGCTTTCGCTTGAGCATAGCGCTTCTCGGCGCGTTCAAGTTCTGTCTCGGCCAAATCACCAGCCTCACTGATTAATTCCAATGGTTGAATTTTAACTTTACCTAATCAACCTTAGAGTGTACCCGTAGGCCTGTAAAGGACAAGGGCGCACTTATGCAAACTCTTCACCTTCGGTTCCGAAATTTGCGTGCGATCTCCTTGAGGCAAAGCCTCAGCCGATGGCCAACTCCATCCGCCGCGAAACGCGGCGGAATGGGAGGTGCCTTCGCCCTCCCAAACCCTCCAGAACCAACCTCAGCGGTTGGATCGCGTCCCGCAATGTCGCACCAACATATCGACCGATGCCCCGCAGAGGGGGCCGGTCTGTTGTTGGCGTCTCCCTTGCGGGAGGTATCGCGCTGCAGTGCTGCTGCACTTCCGCGATACCAAGTTTGCCGAAGGCAAACGGCCAGTGACCTGTCCCCAAATCCCGCCCCTCACAAGGCTGGGGATTGGGGAGCAGTGCGCTGGCTAGCGCAGGCCTCAGAGGTTGCGTGTTCGCGAGCGAGACCGTTCCCGGAACGGTCTCCGAGAAGCTCGCTCAACCCTTCAGCCGGGCTGTCTTTCCCCCTGGCCCATGTCAAAGCCTGGGCCGGGGGCAGCAGCCACGCGCGCGATGGTTGTTCGCTTCATCGGAGAGGGGAGGGCGCATGGCCAGTTACCACCTCTCCGTGAAGACGATCAAACGCAGCGCCGGACGCTCTGCCACGGCGGCGGCGGCCTATCGTGTCGGGGAACGCATCGAGTGCCATCGCGAAGGTCGCATCCACGATTACACCCGCAAGCAGGGTATCGAGGAGACCTTCATCCTGACCCCGAAGGATGCACCCGATTGGGCGACGGATCGGTCTCGCCTCTGGAACGAGGTCGAGGCCAGCGAGACCCGCCGCAACTCCGTCACAGCTCGCGAATGGGAGCTGGCCCTACCATCCGAGATCAGCGCCGAGGCCCGGTCCCAAATCACTCGTGACTTCGCCCAGGAACTGGTCAGCCGCTACGGCGTGGCCGTCGATGTGGCGATCCACGCGCCGCATCGGGAAGGCGATCAGAGGAACCACCATGCTCACGTTCTGACGTCTACCCGCAAACTGGAAGCCGAGGGCTTCACGACAAAGACGCGGGTGCTCGATGCCGCCAAAACTGGCGGCATCGAGATCGAGCAGATGCGCGGCCTCTGGGCCGAGTTGCAGAACCGCGCCCTGGAGCGGGCAGCGGAGGTGGAGCGTGTCGATCACCGGTCGCTTGAAAAGCAGCGGGAGGCTGCGCTGGAGCGGGGGGACGATCTGGCCGCCGAGGAGTTGGACCGCGACCCCGAGCTGAAACTGGGGCCGGCGGCCAATGCTATGGAGCGGCGCGCGAAGGCAACGGCTGAGCGTCAGGGGCAGGAATACGTCCCCGTCACCGAGCGGGGAGCAGTTGTCTACGCCGCACGCCAGGCCCGCGCTGCGTTCCGCGAAATGCGCGAGCGGTTGGAGCTGGCGCGTGAGACCTATGGGGCCGAGCGTGACGCGGGGCAGGGACGTGTCTCTGCCGGTCTGGCAGCGCTCAGAGCCGCCACCACGAAAGATCGCGGTGATGCGCGGAACCCGGAGGATATTCGAGAGCGTCTGGCGCGTGTCGTGGGCCGGTCACGGGATCAGGACGATACGCCGAAGCCGGAAGGTCGCGCTTCTGCGCGGGAGCGGTTGAAGGAGATTATGGAGACAGAGACCTCTCGTGCCATGGAGCCCCGGCAAGGGGGCGAACGCTCTGAAATGGTCTCTCAGAAGGATCAGAGGTCGTCCGTCAACGCGCGGCTGAAGGACGTGCTGAACAAGCCACGTGAAAAGCTGGAGATCGAGGGCGAGAGGAAGCAAGAGCGCGAGGGCAAAGAGGCTGAAAACACGCGGGACCGGGATCGGAGCAAAGGTCATAGCCTCTAGTGTCTCTCGTGGGAGTGGCCTGCTGCCGGCGCGTATACAGTCGGGCGCCAATACCTGAACTTAGTAGGTTGTGGCTCCGGCACATTGGGCTGCCTTCTGCAAAGGCTTAGTGCACATCTATTTTTCGGTAACTAATTGATAAGTTGTAAGTAAGAGGCGAAATTTCGCCACATCCTCAGCCACGTCATCTCACACCGGCTGCGTAGTCAATCTCCAACGCCTGTTGCGCTTTGGAGGTTTGACTATGCTGGCACAGAAACTCGCATGCCCGTTGGCAGCACTGCTGAAACACACTCGGACTAGCCACGATCTAGCAGCTAAGATGGTTGCAACCCTCAGTGTTGTTTCACTTCTTTTGTTGCCAGCGGCCGCGATTGCTCAGCAATCTTATGTAGTGGGCAATGATCGCGGCGGCTATTTACATGACCGACTGATCGAATTGAAAAACTTGGAACAAAACAAGGTGAGAGTCGAGATCCGTGGCCGAGTCTGTTACTCTACCTGCACGATGTTTTTGGGACTTCCTGATGCTTGCGTTAGCCCAGACACCATCTTCGGCTTTCATGGGCCATCGAGTAGTGGGCGCCGCCTTGCGCAGAAAGACTTCGATTACTTCAGCCGCGTGATGGCAGCATACTACCCTAAGCCTTTGCAAGACTGGTTCATGTCGGAAGGTCGCAATCGCATTTCTGGGGTTTATAAGGTGAAAGGCAGTCAGATCATTGCCATGGGGGTATCTGATTGCAGCACAACATAGGCGTTTGATCCCACAGCTTGATGGTGCGATCCTTTCTTGAGAATGGAAGGATCGCCTATTTGACATAGTTTGTCATGAAAGCGCCACCACTACGTATGTAACAAGAGCAGTAACGCCGCGATCGAAGGCTTCGATCGCGATGTTGAGTTAGGAGTTGGAGATCAACGTCCTGAGGGTTATAAAGTGGCGAAAACGCCAGACGGTCGAGAACCTTAAGACGCTCCCAAGGAACTAAGTGCGACGGTCCTAACGGAGGCGGCCATCGTCGCGTTTTGGCGCCATATGTTGTTCCACTGGACGACTGCCTCTATGCCTTGCTGCCTACCATCCCGTACCTGGCGCGTTCAGCACTACATCGATGCTTGCAACATCACGGCATCTCGCGCTTGCTTGGATGTCTAGGGTGATAAGCCGAAGCGGTCGAAGCTCCTGCTTATCCCGTCGGCTTCTTACACACCGTCCTCACCAACGATGGCATTCAGTTCACCGAGCAGACGCAGAACCGACACACCGCGTATTCCCGGCCAATACGTTTCGACACGATCTGTGAGATCAACGGGATCGAAAACTGCCTCACCAAGCCAAATTACCTTTGGACCAATGGGCAGCTTGAGAGACTGAAGCGCACGATCAAGGACGCAACCGTCAATCGCTTCCACTACGACAGCCGTGAGTAGCTACGGATGCTCTTTGCAGATTTCACGACAGCGCGTGTCGCCTCAAGACTCTCAATAGGCTCACACCCTACAAGTACATCTCCAAAATCTGGACTTCAGAGCTGGATATATTCATCTTGAACCAGATCTACCAAATGCCGAGACTGAACAACGAAGGTGCTACCGATCATGCTGTCGTCCTCTTTTGAGAAGCTTAGGCATTGGATGCGGCGGCGCGTGGATTTTCCTGCTCCGATACCAGATACACCTTTGTGCGTTGTAGGGGATGTACATGGTTGCTTATCAGTTTTGGAGGACCTGCTTCAAAAAGTGCCGCAAGATCACCAGATTATTCTGGTCGGAGATTATATCGACCGGGGCGAGCAAAGCGCTGACGTGCTGCGTTATCTTAGTATGGAAACTAGTATAACTTGTCTGATGGGGAACCACGAAGACATGCTGCTGCGCTTTTTAGAAGATCCTGGGCGCGAAGGAGGCCGTTGGATTAGGAATGGCGGACTGCAGACGCTGGCCTCTTTCGGCATCCGTGGCGTTCGTCCCCAAATGACCTTGGAAGAACTCACCTCATGCCGTGATCAACTTCATGCCGCGATGGGAGACCACTTGATCAGTTGGATTGGCGGTCTGGCGACTTCTGTGCTGTCGGGCAACATTTTGGTAGCTCATGCAGGAGCAGATCCGTTTACAGTACCAGAGGCTCAATCAAGGGATGTGCTGATATGGGGACATCCTGATTTCCTGTACACTGCGCGGCGGGACGGGATTTGGGTGGTACATGGCCATACGATTGTTCAGGAGGCGGGGGCAAAACATGGTCGGATTGCGGTGGATACAGGAGCCTATGCAACCGGGGTACTTTCGGCGGTTTGCTTGAGTGAACGTGAGATAAGCGTCATTTCTGTGAAGGTGTGATGGCGATTCGGGTTGGTTTCACGCTCACGTGAGAATGCTTTACCTGTGGTGGCCTGCAATCGAAGTCGTCCTCCATCATAAGGGATAAAATATCCCAAAAGATGTGCCGCTTCAGAGAGGCTTTACACCTGCTGAACCGCGGATGGACTATGCCTAGTTTTTGCTCAAGTGTTAACCAACATAGCAAAAGTATATAAAATACCCCTTAAGTTTAGTTCACATTGAGCGTATTGCTTGTCGAGCCTACCCCATAGGGAGAGGTTTGATTAAGGCGCATTGATGTTGTTGATGTTTCATAAGGTGTTTGATTATGCAGGATTTTGCACTCAATCGGTACTTAGTTGGTGAACCCACTGGCCTACGAATCCCCGAAAATAGGCTATCTAGTTTTTACGTCAGAGTCGGTAAAAGAGGCTTTGATATTATGTTCAGTATACTACTTCTGCCAGTTATAGTGCCTGTAATTTTCGTGTTGTGGGGTATCGTTCGGCTTGATGGCGGAAGTGGTTTCTTTGGTCATACTCGGGTAGGGCGCGATGGTCAGCGATTCAAATGCTGGAAAATTCGTAGCATGGTGGTGGGCGCTGAAGCTCGTCTGAAAGAGTATTTGGACGCTAATCCCGAGGCGGCGGAGGAATGGTGCCGAGATCATAAGCTGACTAATGACCCGCGGATCAATCGGCTGGGTCACGTTCTGCGCAAGACGAGTCTTGATGAGCTTCCACAAATTTGGAACGTGCTGAAGGGGGAGATGAGTTTTGTAGGCCCCCGACCGATCGTTACCGAGGAGTTAGCTAAATATGGAAGCTACTTGCCAGCCTATCTGGCGCAGAAGCCGGGCATTACTGGATTGTGGCAAGTCTCGGGTAGAAATGACATCAGTTATGACGAACGGGTGGCTTTAGATGTGGCCTATCTTTCTTCCTGTAGCTTTATCGGGGATCTGAAAATCATTCTACGTACTGGTGCTGCCGTGTTGTGGAAGACAGGACGCTGAACCGCGCCGCGGTTTGCCGGCTACTGTATTCAGGTTGGATGCTTTTGAAGCGGTGGCGATGCACGCATTGCTCCTTCAAGGTCCGGATAAAGCGTTCGACCATCCCGTTCTGTTGCGGGCAGTGCGGAGTGATGAACTCCTGCTTGAGCCCGTAGCTGCGGACGATTGCCGTGAAGTGCAGGCTGGTGAAGACCAGGCCGTTGTTCGAGCGAAGCAGGAACTCTTCCTCGACCTTGCCCAGAGTGCCGAACCTCGCGATCAGCGCATGTTCGAGAGCGGCGCTGGCGGTTGTCGCCTTGCCGGATTTCGACAGGTGCCAGCCCAGCAGCTCACGCGTGTGGCAATCGATCAACAGAGCCAGCGATGCCCAGCCGTCCTTGCCCGTCCAGATGCGAGCGAGATCGGTCGCCCAACGCTCGTTCGGCGCAGCGGCGACTGACGGAACGGCTTGAATGCGGGGGCGCATGCCGACCGGGCGTTTGCGCACCTGCCAGCCCTTGATCTGGAAGATCCGCTGCACCGTGTTCTTGTTGAAGCCTAAGAGCCAGGCGACCGTGCGATAACCGAAGGAAGGCTCTTCTTCGATCATCTTCTTGATCGGCTCAGAGAAGCGGGTATCGACCTTCGGCGCGGCTTTCACCGGCTTGTAGTAGACCGTTCGCCGGGGAATGTCGAACCACGTGCAGAGCTTGGCGATCGACACCGCAACGCCCTCCGCCAAGAGGCCCTGCTGGATGCAACGGATCAATTCCCGTCCTGCGCATCCAGCAGGGCCTGAAGCTTTTTCGGGCCAGTAGCTCCAGCATAGCCCCGCCATAGGCTTCCTGCAGGTCCCGCAGCTGCTTCTCGTATTGCTCGCGGATGTCGAGCAGGTTGGCGCGCAGGGAATTCTCCATACCCCGCTTCGCGTCTTCGACCAAGCTCTCGATCTCGGAGGGTGTGAGGTCGAATGATCGACTTGCCTCCGACACGGTCGTTTTGCCCTGGATGATCTCGATCACGAGCGCTGTCTTACGCTTCGCCGTCCACCGTTTGATACTGTCGTCCATCGTCATACTCATTGCTACGTACTTGCGTAAATACGCAAATGCACACATGTGTATAAAAGCACAACGGACGTAGGGTTTTTATACATCCTAAGATTGCCCCTAGGATCGAAAGGCCCGCGCTATGAAATTTGTCACCTACCTTCGCGTATCCACCGAACGCCAGGGCCAGAGCGGTTTGGGGCTGGAAGCACAACGCGCGGCGGTTGCGGCGCATGTCCTGGGCCGGGGCGAGGTCGTGGCAGAGTTTGTCGAGGTGGAAAGCGGCAAGCGATCAGATCGTCCTGAGTTGGCGCGTGCGCTGGCAGAAGCGAAGCGGGCAGGGGCCGTGTTGCTCATTGCCAAGTTGGATCGTCTCGCCCGCAATGTGGCATTCATCGCAAACCTTCTGGAAAGCGGGGTCGAGGTTACGGCGGCGGATATGCCAGAGGCTAACCGTTTCGTGCTGCACATAATGGCTGCAGTTGCAGAACAAGAGGGCCGCGCAATCTCAGAGCGCACCAAGGCGGCGCTGGCAGCAGCAAAGGCACGGGGTGTCAAGTTGGGCTGGTCTATCCCTGAGCGGGCTTCTGAGCAGCGTCAGGCGGCGCGGAAAGGCGCGGCGGTGAACAGGGCGCGGGCTCTGACCCATGCTGAGAACGTGTTGCCAGTGGTCGAGCAGATCAGGGCAGGGGGCGCATCCCTTCGCCAGATCGCGGCGGAATTGAACGCGCGGGGCATCAAAACCGCACGGGGCGGAGAATGGCACGCGACAACGGTTCGGAATGTAATTTTGGTGAAGAGCGATGCAGCGTCTATCGCATAGTAGACCAGATATCTTGAAGGCCCTGAGGGAGCAGGGCCTCCGCACCTGCCTGGCTGATATGATTGCCATCAAAGTATATAGGCATGCCGTTCTCCAAACGGATCCGACATAACTGCGCATCACAAAACAGATTCGAAAGGCTGACATAATGCACAAGCTCGCTGGTACCGGCGAACCCCCTTAGCATTTCCTCTGCTCGTGATATACGCGCGTCATGTGTCGCCCTTGTTAGAGATGGTGCCGACACCAGTCCGAGAAGGTCCGCGCGTGCAAGGCGTGTTGGTACACTTCGACCGATCTCAGGCACTGGACCAACTAGTATGACTTGCTTGTTCATCGCAAGAATGCGCGTGATCGTTTCACGCAAACTGTATTCGACCAAGGTGGCATTATCGAAAGCACGAACATCTTGTGACCGCTCTCCCGTCCATTCAAGCCGTACATCGGTGCCAGCCTCTCCTTCTGGGCGGGTTCCCTCGACATATAAGGCCCAACGCGCAGCCATGACGTGCTCCCCTTAGAGTCCTCCGCGGATATTAGTTCGCTCTGTTCAGGGTTTGGTCCTCTACTGACCGTTGGTGATACTCCCGCCGGGTGAGCCCGTCGAGGCTCGAATGCGGGCCGTGGTGATTGTAATCTTCAGTTGGTCACTGCATTAATCGACCCGTTAATCAACGACGGTGTGATCTGGTTGATCGTGCGCCCCCAGCGAGTTACCGGGTTCTCGGCTACGAACACGATGTCATCCGGCCGCAGCTCGAAGCGCGTGGCCAGCGGCAGGTGGGCGGCGTTGCGCACGTTCAGGTGCCAAGCGGTTACCGCGCCGAACTCGCGTAGATCATCGGATGCGCGTAGCACATAGACTTCGGAGGCATCTCCGGTTTCCTTGGCGATGCCGCCTCCGGTTTCGAATAGCGCGTCCGCCAGCGTCGCCTTGCGCTCAAACGGCAGCGTGTAACGGCCCTGAGTGCGGACCTCGCCGCTAAGGTATACATAATCCCGCTCCACCGCGTCTAGGTCTACAGCCTGGGTGAAGTTTTCGCGGCGCTCATTGAAGTCAGCACGGCGTAGGGTGAGCGCGGTAGTCAGTTCGTCAATTGCGGCGCGGCGGCCCGCTAGCGTGGTCTGTTGCAGCTGGATTTGCTGGGCGAAATAGCGTTCTGCGCGGCCCAAGTCATAATGGCTGTCTACGAACACCGAATCGCCTGCTAGCAAGTTCAGGCGCTGCAGATCGGAGCGGGCATAAAGATCTTCCAGCGGAATCTGATACATGGCGCCATCGCGATAGATCCGCACTGAGCTGGTACCGATATCTGAGATCGAGACCGAGCCTGCGGCGGCCAGCGCCTCACCCAAGGTGAGCGGTGTCAAGGTGATCGGCAGCACGCCTGGCTGGCCCACGGCACCGCCAATCGAAACGCGGCGGGAGTTGAACTCGGAGACTTCGAGGCTGAACGTCGGGTCAATCTGGTTTTCCACGAGGCGCTGGAACAAGAGCGCCTCGGCCTCATCTACGGTGAGGCCGACAATTCTCATCCGGCCCACGTCGGGGATGTTGATTGAGCCGTCATCCTGTACAGTATAGCCGTTGCGGCTGTTTTGCGCTGCCAGCAGCCCTGACAACTCCGCCACCGTGCCTTGGGTCGACGGCGTGGAGAGCGTCAACACGTCGCCGATGCCGATGGTGTAGGGGCCGGGGTCAACGCTGGGCGGAGGGGTTAGCTGCAGCGCTTGGCGGTTGCCGTCTTGAGACGAGGGCGCATCGGGCAGCAGGCCCAGCCCGCGGGGGCTGGCTCCGGCGCCGGAGCCAGCGGAGATCCGGAACACGGTCGGAAGGGTTTTAGGGTTATAGGCGGCGCGGTTAGCGACCAGCACGGTCTCCGGTGTCATCGTGACCACCCGCACTACACCCGAATCCGTCGCTCCCGCTTTCACGGAGGGGCTGCGGTAGATGGTGGAGCAGCTGGAAGCCAGCCCGGTTAGAGCCAGAGCGCTGAGGGCAAGGGGAATGCGGCGCACGATGCGTCCTCCAATCAACTTTACTTCAATTTTCATCCGACACCCGTTTCATGAAAAGGGTGCCAAGGAAGCTGCCGGTCCACTGGGTGGATTGCACAACTACCCCCTGCCTGATCCAATATGTATTTGTGAAGCTTTCCGCCAGTCCGTGGCAGCGCTCTTCGACCTTTCGAGTGGAAACTGGCGCACCGCGCAGGAAGATATCCTCGTCGCCCTTGCTTGCCACTTGGCATTTGTAGGCGTGCAGTTCGATCTGGTCGTTTCCATTGAGGAAGCTGTGGAAACGTTCAGCAGTGCCATCCCGCGCCGCTAGCACCAGATCCGCGCTTTGCTGCACATCCGACCCTGCTAGGCCGGATCCAAAGCCCTTGGCTGAGGTCAGAAAACCTCTCTGGAGGGTAATTGTCGCGCCATCGGCGGTCAGCCAGGTCTGCACGCCTGCGCGTTCAGTTTCCAAGAGCATGACACCGCTCAGATCTCGGTCCGGAAACCCCACCTCCAGTCGGGGTGGGATCGGCCGGACGGAGGCCAGCGCCGTGGCTCGTGGATGGAAGCGGGGTGCATCGGGCTGAAATGCGCTGCGCAACAGATCAAGATCGTCCTTTGCCTCACCACAGGACAGGAGCAGCAGGACGGACAGCAAAGGCCACAGGCGCGTCATCGCATGAATCTCCCCCAGCCTTTGACCAGCTGCTGGGTGCGCGCCTCCCGAGTGACGCCATAGAGCCGGTTGCGCACATTGAGACGAGCACCGCCATCGCGCAGTACTGGGCGGATCACCTGCGCCAGCCGGTCGCGCGACGGGCGTCCGGTCAACCAGGACACTGGGATCTCCAGTCGGATACCTTTATCGAAACTGCCCTCGCCAAAGTCATTAAAGCTCACCGTGGTTAGGGTGAAGAAGGCGCCGACCTTAAACCCATTGGCGAACTCCCGGTCCAGTGTCAGTGTGGCGCCATAATCACCGGCCAGATAGCGGCCTGCGTCCATCTGGACGTGATAGTCTCCGGGTAGATCATAATAGGCGGAGAGATGACCGGTGGCGATCGTATAATCCTGAAAGCCGAACTGCACGTCGAAATCGCGCTGACGCACATAGTTCATCTCCGCCCCTAGGGCCAGGCGA
>NZ_JBLXCL010000012.1:0-49582 GCF_048264985.1 Pelagibacterium sp. | reverse complement strand
GGAGACGCTCACGACACTGCGTCCCTTCGTACATGAAACTGATTTCAATGCTGGAGGCCGACGCGCGCCGGACTCCATTCCGCTTTCCACCCATGCTTCGTACCCTTCCACGCTGATCAGCACATGGCCGTCCGGTGCCTTGATCCAGATTTCACCCAGGGGCCAGACTCCTTTGGAGAGCTTGGACCGGATTGCGTGCTCAGTGTAGCCGGTTGCCTCTGCAAATTTCTTGACCGTCTGGTATCTGGCCATCCCTCACCCCCTCACCGTTACGCCGGCTGCTTCGATGGCGGCGCGGCATTTGTCAACTGCGCGGTTGTGCTCATTGCACATCATCATGTCGTCGCTCGGATAACCGTCATCGCACGTCAGCTTTTCGGGAAGCTCAACCACCAGCTCCCGCCGCGACGCCAGCCACACATTCCGCATCTGATCCTTCACGTCCTCGAACTGCTCGCGGTGGGGCTTCTTGATCCACCACGCCTCGAACTCGGCACCGGTCTTGTCTGTCATCTCTATCTCCTCCCGCATTGGGGCTAGGCGTTGGCGTCCTGAATGTCTTCTTCCGTGAGCACGTATTCGGTCACGTCTGTGATCCGGTAGAAGGCTGGATGGCAGTGGCGATTCACCCAATCGCTCAGCATCGCTTCGAGCTCTGCCTTCGCCTCGGCCGTAACGCATGGGAAGTCCTCGGCGTGCTCGCCGAAGTTGTCATAAGCGCGTTCGCCCATCATTTCGAGAACGTCATATGCACTGATAAAAGCGGTAGCTGGTGGGGTTACCCCTGTTCCGAAGTAAACCGTGTCGCCCGCCTTCAGCTCGTCATTGCCAGCCAGCAAGTCGCTGAGGCAGTCGCAGTTCCAGTCTTCTTCGTTGTCTGACCAGTACGTCGGGTTTTCAGTAGTCATAGCAAATCCTCCCAGCCGACTCTCGCCGGCAGGCTGTGATGTGGTGTGTGGGTTAGGGAATTAGCGAGTCAGAGGAACAGGCCAGCCAAGCGGCATTCCGTCTTTGCGGATTAGGTGTTGCGGCTGGTCATCCATCATGCGCATCGGCACATCTCCAGCGCCGCAGCTTTGGCAGCCGTGGGATATGCCACGGCAGATCGGATGCAGGCGAACATGGCCGCTCCGGCACTTGTTGTTCGTGCCGTCGTACTCGGTGCAAGGAATCAACTCTTTCATTCACTCCTCCTTCGCATCCATGGCGGCGCGAGCTGCATCGATGGCATCACGGAATGTAAGTCCTGGCTTATTCCAGTCCTCGCCATACATGAACGTCCATCGCCCGCTTTCTTCTTCGTAGAACCAATGGTTTTCGACGAACTCCAGCCGCTCCGCATCCTTCCGCAGCGCCTCGACCTCGGCGCGGAGCTGGTTGACCTGACGAGCCAAGACGATGTGCGAGTGCAATGCGTCTTGATAGAACTCTTCCTTGACGTCTAGCGCGTGTTTCAGAGCGCCCCGCTCGGCGGTCACGGCAGACAGGGCGGCGAGGTGCTGCGTGACAGTCATCAGCGCTTCGCCCTTCGCGCAGGACTTCACGATCCTGACGTGAGGGATATAAATGCTCGGCTGGTCGCGGCGGTAGTCGCCATCCATGTAGCCAATCACATCAATCCCTTCCGCCTCTGCGGGCTTGGCGCGGCTGTTCCAAGCCTCGATGGCTGCATCCCGGCCCGGCTGGTCTTCCAGTTCGCTTTGCTGCACGCCGACTGGTCCGCGCGCCAGGCAGGCGCAATGCTCGTCAACCATGCCCTGGCAGATAACCACCGAGGCATCCGAATCCAGCTGCTCGACGAACGCATCTTGTTGCCCGCAAAACGGGCACGACTTCAGTTCTTCGCTCATGCATCACCTCGTTTGGCGGGGCTGGCAGCACGCAGACAGCCACGATGCTCGCTATCGGTCACCAGATACCCGCAGCACTGGCAGCGCGGGGCGGTCTGCGCGATGGGGGCGGCGTAGATTGCAACCCGCCCGTCTCCAGGTTCCTTGCTGAGCGATGCGGCACACCCTGCCACATGGTCCGGAGACAGCCGCTCAAGGTCGGATGCACGAAGGTAGGCAGCAGGCTGCTGCTCGGTCTGCGCGGGGCGTGTGGCGCGACTCAAAAGGCGCTCGACGAACAAGTCGAATTCCTCTGCCGTGAACAGGTAACCATCGCCGTCCTCTGCTGGCTGTCCTTCTTCGAACGCCATCTGGTGAATTTCATCTGGCAGTAGCGCATCCTGCGCCGGGGCTGGCTCGCTAACGTAGCGTTTCCTCTCGCAATACATCAGGTCGGCATAACCGCCAGGCTTACCCATGCGGTGATAGCCTTTTTCGTCAGCCGGAATCCCAGCTTGGCATCCGTCGCACTGGTTGATTGGGGCCGGCTCGGCCTGCTGGGATAGGGCGGCGTCCCAGGCACGTCGATATACATGCTCGACACGATGTGATTGCAGATGCTTACTCGCATCAACGACGGCCTCCAGCTCCGGCACCTTGAACTCCGCTAATACGTCTGCCTTGTGACTGTCATAAAGCATCGTGATTGCGACCGATGCTGTGTCACGCAGCAACCCCGTCACCTGCTCCAACTGCCGCCACGTCTTGCGGTGCCGCTCCATTTCCAGCTGCACCTCGCCCTCTAGCCGCTTTATCTCTTCCAGCGCATTGACTAGCGTCTGGCTGTTGTCTGTGGTGATGGTCATACCTGGCTCCAAAGCTCTGCGTTGCTCAATTCATCGTCCGTGACGTACAGGTGGTTTGCCTCGCCCTGCATCAGCGTCACAGCGCCATTGCTAACTACCTTCACGTATCGGGTATTGGTCGGATTGTGCAGCCAGATGACGCACTGCCGGTTGATGCGGCGGACTGTTGCTGATTCGGTGAACATGGGTGCGCTCCTTCGGCGGGACGCACCGTAGGCAGGCGCAGTCGCCGATCAATTTGCGTGGTGTGGTTCTGCAATAGATGGGGCGGGTCATGCGACAGCGCGCCTCTCAGGCCAAGCGCCACACGCATCGAACACGCGATAGGCTTGGTCCTCATCCAGCCCCTTGCCGCCCGGCACAGCGATCCAGCCAGAGCCGATCTTGTGGTTCGGATTGCATCCGGCCAGCAGCTCCCGGTAGCAGTGCTCAAGCACCTCGGCCAGGCTGTCGGACTTGTACATGCCGTCAGGGGCTATTTCGGTCGACTTCATGTAACGCCGGCCCTGGTCATCGATGCAGAACGCGCCGATGTAGATGACCCAGCGGTGCGCGATGTCGCAGACCGCTTCGGCGATCTTGTGGCTTGGCGCGATGTTCTTGCAGGTCTTCCAGTCCATCAGGCCTTGCCGGCCTTCGGGGTCGATATTGACGACCGATACCCGGAACTGCCGAAGGATGGCGCGGCTGATTCGCTCAAGCCTGGCCCGAGGCAGCGTGCTTCGCATCTCGAATCTCCCGGATAATTTTGCTGACGGTCGACGCGGAAAGGCCGGTGCGCTTGGCTATTTCCTTGGTGTTCAACTGGCAGTTGGCTAGCGCCTGGATTCGCTCGATGTTGCGTGCATGTACCTGCTGGCGTTCATCGTTGACCTTGGCGCGTGAGCGAACCTTCACCGCCTCGTCGCTTAGGCGCTGCTGCTTCCGCTCCGGGCAGCTAATGCGGTAGGGAATCCGCTTGTCAGTGGTGAGGATCGGGGTAGTTTCAACGGGGCCGTGCTCAGCCTCGAATGCGGCCATCTTGCGGGCTATTTCCTGGCGCGCAGCCTCGTGCGACGCCAGCGAGTTAACGCGGTCGTATCGGTAGTCTTGCATGGTTATTGTCCGGGGAGGAGGGCGCCGAGGAGCGCCCTAAGTCATTGATTTAGAACGGAATGTCGTCGTCGAAGCTGTCATAGTCCGGCGCGGGCTGCTGTTGCGGCTGGCTCTGTGGGCGGGGCTGGTTTTGCTGCTGTGGTCGCTGTGGCCTGTCGCCACCTTCAGCCTTCCCCCCGAGCAGCTGCATCGTGCCGCCCATATCCACCACAACCTCCGTGGTGTACCGCTTCACGCCGTCCTTTTCCCATTCCCTGGTCTGAAGACGGCCTTCGATGTAGCACTGGCTGCCCTTACGCAAATACTCGCCCGCGATCTCTGCGACCTTGCCGAACAGCACGACGCGGTGCCACTCGGTGCGTTCCTGCTGCTGGCCGGTCTGCTTATCCTTCCAGCTATCGGTAGTGGCTAGCGTAATGTTCGTCACCGCATTGCCATTGGGTAGGTATTTAGTTTCGGGATCGCCGCCGCAATTCCCGATGAGGATGACGCGGTTAATTCCACGTGCCATTTTGGTTTCTCCGTCTGTTAATAGCGTTGGCTTTTGCGTGCAGGCTGGCGTGCTCTGCAGCAGTCATTACTTGAAGGTTCGATGGGTTGTTGTTAGCGCGGTTGCCGTCGACGTGGTGAACGTGCTCTCCTGGCTGAAGAGGCCTGCCTAGCATTTGCTCGGCAATAACGCGGTGCTGGGATCGGCCTTTATGCTCTCCTCTTGTTATTTCTAAATAGCCGCTTGGTTTAAGCGATATCCCGCATGCGTGAGCGTCTGCATAGGCAGCCATCGATTCCTTGATTCGCTCCCTGTGCTGCTCCGTAAACTCGCGCCGCTTCCCTCGCATGCCCGAACCAAGGCGCCCCTGCGCGGCTGCAGATCGAACTCCATCGGAGCGGCTTCTGAGCTTCCCTGCGCGCTGGACGTGGTAACGCACCGTCGAACGAGACAAGCCGATCAAGCCCTCTATCTCCGGCAGACTGAAACCGAACTCGTACAGATCGACTATTTGCGCCGGAACTCCGCGCGCCATTAGCGGCACTCCTTAACTGAATAAACAACGGTTGGTTTCTTGCGATAGGCCGCCAGGTCGGCGCCTGGCGCGTAGCGCTCGATGGCCTTGGCGTAATCGACGGTGCCGGAGCGTTCCGACCGAATGACATGAACCAACCGGCCTCTCTGGCTCTGCTCGCCCGCCTCTGCAATCAGCGCCTTTTTCGCCGCTTCCAGCCGGGCGCCGGCCTTGTCCGCTTCGGCCTTGGCGTCGGCATACTCAGCTTCTAGCGCCGACCATGTGAGGTCTTCGCGGATAAGCGGGATCAGGTGGCGCGCCGACTTCTCTTCGCTGGCGATGGTCGCTAGATACTCAGCGCGGAAAGCCTCAAGGGCGGGCATGTGCTGGAACAGCCAGAGCGGATCAGCCTCGACGCGCTCAACCATAATTTCGCCATCGCGCCAGATCACGAAGTCGCACCAGTCGCGCATAGTGCAGGCCAGTTGAAGCTGGATTTGCGCGGCGTAGTGCGGCACCTCAGCCAGCGTCGTGTAAGTGGCGCGAAACGGGCATTTCACCTCGATCAGCCCGTCATGCCCGACAAGTCCGTCTGGCGACGCGGCCAGCCAGTCGTGTTCTGCGTGAATATGCAGGCCGGTAGAGATGATCAGGCACTCAGCCTGATCCTCGTATGCCGCGATGGCTTCTGGCTCGTGCTCATGTCCGAAAGCCGTGGCCTCGTTGCCGGTGAACTCCGATTCGGCGCCGTGGTACTCGCGCACCATGTCGCGCATCACATCGTCGCGGCTCTTGTATTTGTCTAGGCCGAGGATCGCAGCAACCCGCGACCCAGTGATTCGGCCAATGCGCTGTTCTAGCCAGTCAGCGCCCTGAAATGCGTTGAGAGAAGTCATGCGGCCTCCTTCTGGCTTTCCAGGTGCGCCAGGGCTCCATCAAACTTTTCGGCCGGCAGCAGGTCGAGCGACGGAATGCGAATGCTTGCGCACCATGCGGCCTCGTCGATATTGGAGGCGGCAATGATTTCCCGCAGCGTGGCTACTTGATCGGCGCTGATCCGTGGCTTCGCAGGCTTTTCAGGCTGCGGCGCAGGGCGTTGCTGCTGACGCGGCGCGTGGCCAACTGCGCTATTCGCGTCATCGTCTTCCTGCGCCACGCCTGCGACCGCTGCCAGCGAGTAGCGGCGGCAGTAGGTGATGGCTGAACCAACGCCTTGCGCATCCTGCTTGCTAACTGGCGCGCTGATCGTGCTGCTCATCCACTGGCCAGAGCTGTGCATCAGGACCGTCTCTACGCTGACAATGCCGGCCTCAAAGCTCGGGCACTGAGATACAGATAGGCCGTGCGAAGCGAACACAGGGCGCACCGTGTTCAGGATCTCAGCCAAGTCGGCGTACTTGCTCTTGAAGTGCGGGTTGTTGCTGGACTTGCTGGCGTTCTCAAGCTCGCCCTGGGCCTTGGCAAGCGCTGCGGCCAGCTCGTTGATCTGTTCTGACTTGTTCATGCTCAACCTCCGAAGAAGTAAAAGATCGCCGCCTCACCAATGAGGCCGAAAGCGAGCGTTGCGGAAAGGACGCCGAACCCGGTAAGGGTCCACCAAGCAGCTGCGAAGCTGTGGCCTGATGGAGTGTCGTCGTGCGGGCCGGTGTCGTAGGGGAGGGGAAGGGTGCGGTTCATATGTACTGGTCCTTCGTAAGCTGGCCTAGGCACGCGATAGGCTTCAGGTAGTGCAGGTCAGATATGAAGCAATTTCGATCCCAGGACGGGTTGACCAAAATGTGGTACCCGCCGGGGCTGCCCTTCTTGCGATCGCTTCGAATCCCATTGAGGAAGCCGGTGTAGAGCAGAGCCTTATGCACCGGGTTGCCTTGCCTGAACGCAACTTCAACCTGATACCAGCTGGATTCTTCCCATCCGCCATCTGGCGCGATGATCGTTCTTTCATCTGGCGGCATTTTCATCCCGTCACCATCCCTGCAAGTCCGCTCAGATAGAACCAGCCGGTAATCCCGGCCAGCGTCAGTAGAAAGCCGCGCCACCATGCGTAGCGCAGGGATCGTTGTCTTTGGCTAGCCATCACATCGCCCTCCCGATTTCGGCTGCTGCGCGGACGATGGCGCGGCGCCAGCCTGACGTGTAGTCTTCGGGGCCGTACATGTATTCGATGCACTCAACGCCATTTTCGTCTTCTACAACAACGCAAGCCTCTGAAGACAGAACATTCAGACATAGACCGGCAGCCAGCCGCAGCGCATCGCCGTCGTCGTCGAGTGGGTTCCATGGCACGAAGTCGTCACCTTCAAGAATCCAAATGTCCCGCAGATCAACTGCGCCGTTGTGGTATTCGATCTTGTCGCCCCATCCGCCAGTAACCCCAGCAGCCTTCGCGGCCATCTCCAACAATTCCCTGTCATCCATCACACGCCCCCCAACAGGCCGACATGGGCCAAGTAGGCTAGGAAGCCAGCCACGCCTAGCAGCCCGAAGGCCCCGGCGAGTTCGGTTACGGCGTTCATGGCTGCTCTCCTTGCAGGGCGGCGAATGCTTGGTGCTGCGCATCATCCATTTCGTACAAAGCGTCTCGCATTCCTGGAAGACGCTGCATGTCGAGGTATGCCTCGCGACTCAGCAGCTTGAGGCGAGCTTGGTTGGCGTTATAGAAACGTTCCAATGCCGACCGCAGCGCATCCCGCTCAGCGAGAAGGGCGTCGCGCTCGGCTTGTTGCGCATGGAGCGTGCTGATCAGTCCATCGACCTGCTCCTGCAGTTCGCACACCGCGACTCCGTAGCTGTCGCCATCTTTGGTGCGCACGTCCACGCCCAGCAGATCACGCAGCAGGGCAACCATCTCGGATGGATCCGCGATGACGTAGTGGTCGTCAGGCTCGCGGACGTACTCGAAGCCCTTCTTCAGGCACTCTTCCTGCCAGTTCACTTCCTTGCTCATGCCGCTCTCCCGTGCTTTATCTGTTCGGCTTCCTTGCGGCGCCGCTCGGCTTCGTGTTCGATGAATGCCGCCTGGAGCTTGTCGATGCTTCGGACGATGTCGCCGAGGGCCAATGCAAGCCCCGGATTACGCTGCCCGATGACTGCTTGCGTGCTGTCCCAGCGCCATTTCAGGCCCATCTCAATGATCAGCGAGGCGGCCATCTCGACCGGAATCTCAACCTTGTCCGCAGCAAACTCGGCGTAGGCCGCGACGATGGACGGCTCAAGCTCGTCCAGCCCCTCGTGCAGGGCTTCTTCGAGCGTTGTGTTATCAGCAGGCAGGGACGACTCTCGACGCCGCTGGCCGCGTGCTAGTGCGTTCATGCTGAATCCTCGCGGAATGGCACCCACTGCAAAGCCCCCGTCCTGTATCGCAGGACCAGTGAGGTACAAGGGGAGGCTTTGCGGTGAGTGCTGGGGAGGGTAGGAGGTGATGCAGTGGCCGGACGCTACTCCGGCTATTGCGCCGTACAGTCTCAGACTGCCGCCTTTCGGCCTCACGGCTGCGTGTCTGCTTTCCACGCCGCACTGCATCGGGGAGTGATCTGCCCTGAGTCGAACAGGGAAGACATGCTGGGCTTCTCGCCAGATTGATCAGGTCCGGCACCGGCCGGCGCTACATGGGGGCTACCCGTTCACGCCGGCCGCGCATCAGGCTCGCGGTCCGCGCCAGATCACTCTCCGATACACGCTCCTTACGGGAGCGAATCGGCCATCTCAACGGGCAAGCTGTGAGAGCCCGCCAACGGCTGCCGGTGTTTTACGCAATCAGGGCACTACCGGCTTATCCCTGTCGCAGGTATCCCGAAGGGGCGCTGCGCTCGCCTGTTACTTGGTGCGGTCTGCCAACATTGCGTCTGCGTACAGGCCGCGCATCTGAGCCAGCATTTCCATGAGTTGATCGCCCGAAAATACCTTTTCGCCAATGTCCTCCAAAGCAAGTTTGGCGTCAGCCATCGTGATCGGAGCATGTGCCGCGAAGTAATCGCGAACGGAAATGCCGGGGCTAGGAAGCGTTTTCCGTATCTCATTGCCCGAAACGAACTTGTGGCCGCCTTCGCTTGGAAACGCCGGCCCGCCTGTTTTATCTTCCATCATCCATCTCCTTCCAATTCCTCCCCCACCACTCCCAGACAATCCATACGATCCAGATAGCGGTGAGGAGGAGTAAGCCGTGATAGGGGGTCATTGCGGGGGCGGGGGAAGTGGCATCCAGTGGGTGATATTGCCGTAGCACTCCCAGTTGCTAGAAAGCCCGTCCATGACCGTTACCAGAGTGAACTGGCCCTCCAAAAACAGGGCACACATGGTGTTCTGGTTAGTGGTAAAAGCCAGAACATTTGCTGGCATAAAGTAGGCGTCAGGCAATCGCTCGGTCACGCTTATCCATTCGCTCATCTCATCTCCTATGTGCTGATGGGTGCCCATGGGGCGGTTAGGCGGGAAGGTTATTGTCGCTGCCAGCGTGCGACATGAACTCGCTGATCGTCTCTTCGCCGATGGCTTCCAGCGTGTCGTCCGGGTCGCTGTTCGCAAGCAGCCACTTGCGCACGTCTTCTTCGCCGATCGCTTCCAGCATCTTCTCGGCTGGCACCTCAAGCAGAATGTCGCTCGGGTCCAGGTCGTACAGGCGGTCGTCTAGGTCGAGCGCTTCGGCAACTTCTCGCCCCACCGCTTCGGCAGTCACTTCTAGATAGCTTCCGTAGCCGCTGCCGAGGTGTGTTGCAGAAACGCTTGAAGCCTTAAATATGATTTCCATTTCGGTAGCTCCGTTGTTTATCTCTGCCTCTCCAGCCACACCTCATAAGCCAGGGTGGCTAATAGAACGGCTGCCATTAGGTACAGCTCGGGGAGGGTGGGCATGGGTTAGGCCTCATCGCGGCTTGAATGAAGATCCGCGCCGCTTCAGCATTGATGGCGTTTCCGTAGGCGCGCAGTCGTCCCACTCGGGAGGTAGCGCCATGAGCCAGCGGGAATGTGCCGGGTTCAACTGGCCGCCACTTTCCATCCCGGCACAAGAGCCAGTCAGCATCTCGCCAGAGGCCGTTAACCGGGCCGGCTGATCCGTCTTGCAGCAATCCACCGTCTTCCGGCTGATGTCGTTGTTGCCCGCTGCGTTGTTCCCGTTCTGCGCCGGGGTTCCCGCCATTGGCGTCGGCCAGCCTGCCAGGAAGTAGCTCGCCTGCATCCCTAGATCCGTCACCGTTGCCACGCTTCGCCCCATATCCAGCTTGCATTGCATGTGCTGCTCCGGCGTCCCGCCTGGTTGGTTCGCTGTCGGAGTGGCCCAGCCTGCTAGCGTCGCGAAGGCGCATTCCGAGAGAGGCTTTCCGCGTGTCTGCAGCAGGCGGCTCGCTAGAAACTCCTGCGAGGCGCTTGCGCTTATAAAGTCTCGTGCTGCCGGCGTTGGCCAGCCAGTAGAGCCTGTCGCGGATGTGCGGGGCACCGACGCCCGCAGACGGGAACGGGACGGCCCCGAAGGCGTACTCCATGGCTTCCAGGTCAGCTTGTACAAGGTCGAGCCAAGGGCCTGCGTCGCTGCTTGCAACCTGCTCTCCAAAGACGACTGGAGGGCGGCACTGCTCGATGAGCCAATTGAACGCTGGCCAGAGGTGGCGCTCATCAGCAAACCCAGCTCCTTTGCCTGCCGCGCTGAAAGGCTGGCATGGGCAACTCCCGGTCCATACAGGAACGTCATCTGGCCATCCGGCTCTACGAAGAGCGAGGGACCAGACTCCAACGCCTGCAAAGAAGTGGCATTGCGTGTAACCGGCGAGGTCTGCAGGGCGGACATCCTCGATACTCCTCTCGTCTACGTCGCCAGGCGCGATGTGGCCAGCGGCGATCAAATTGCGCAGCCACTGAGCCGCGTATGGGTCATGCTCGTTGTAATACGCGGCCATCTGCGCCTCGCTTGTTAATCCATCACGCCACCAACTCCACCTCATGCACTCGCTTAACCCTTGTCAGCGGCCCACCGTAAACGGCAGATCTGCGCGCTGGCCTACCGCCTGTCTTCCGTAGGGGAACTGCTCGGTGCCGCGATCCTTTGGGACCAGCTCGAGCGGGGCGGGTGGATTGCTCGGCGGTTCAGGCTCGGTCTTCTTCATACGTGCCTCCTTGATCTGCTAAGGAATCCTCGGTAGTTCGTTTCGGTTATCTTCCCGCTGGCCACTCTTGCGAATGGCCAGAAGTGAATGTTCCGTTCTCCGTTGCGCGCTATGCCGAGTCGTCTCAGTGCACGACTGGCTTTTGCGCGTCGCTAACGTCTTTGGCCAGATCATCCAGTGCTTCGCGCAGAAGATCGGCCGCGTATTCCTCTATGCTCATGCCCGCAGCCTCAGCTTGAATTTCGAGCTCTATCTGCACTTCTTCGGGGAAGTCCGAGATCCTGATTTTCGTCATGCTGTAAGCCCTGCCTCATCCAGTCGCTGAGCTCTGACTACTAGCTGCGTCCTGGGCGCGTCTGGGCGGCGTATCGGGCGCACCTGTGCGTGCTCTCCGCCTACCAATAACGCCAGCACCAGGGGAGCGATGATTCCCCGGCGCATGGCTTCAAGGCAGAGGCCGCGTGTTGTGCGCTGGTTGCCCAGCTTGAAGCGGGCGTCGTCTAGCTGCTGCTTGACGGTGTAGTGGCTGCAGTCCATCAGCCGTGCGATTTCCTTTGCCGTCTTGTCTGTTGCTGCCCAGAGAACGGCAAGCAACTGGCGCGGTGCCAGGCCTTCGCCGAGGCGTCCTTGCCAACCATCAATTTGGATGGTGTCCATGTGATTCTCCGAATCGGTCTGATAATGTTCTGGCAAACAAGGAGGTGACCATGGATGCCAAAAGTCTTGATCTTCTTCGCCAGCTGAAAGCCTCGTTAACAGCCGAGCGGCGCGACAAGGAATGGCCTGAGAAGACCTGCAGGTTCTGCAAATCAAAATTCCGTTATCACTACAGCTGGAGCCCGGCGCCGATCATGTGCAAGGGCTGCAGAATTGAGCGTAAGACGCCGTATCAGCCAGGCGAGGGCGATACGCTGTACTTGGAAACCCAAGTATTTCGCGGCGGTAGCCCTGGAGCTGGTCGCCGTAAGTAACTAGCGCTCGCATTCCAGAACGCCCTCATCAGAAGGCGCTCCAGCAATACTTGCTTCACACCGACCCGCTACTGGCGGCCATCGGTGCGCTTGTCGCTATGTCAAAGAACTCATCGCTAGTCGGTCCCCTTGCGGGGGCTAGGAGAAGGTTTCGGCCTTCCCGCCCTATCCGGCGAATCTCCGGAGTTGTGTGTTGCTGTCGTCGCTGTCGTCGCTGTGTTTCGCTTCGATGGGTGAATAATCACGCATTGTGTTTATCGTGTCAACACGCGATGTGATTATTTTAATCACAGGCAAAGAAAAGCCCGCTCAGTGGCGGGCTATGGTTTCAGTGTTCTGATCCGGTCCAGATGACGTGGACGCTTCCATCTGGCCATCGGCGCATGGTCACGTTGTCTGTCTGTTCGATCTCTTCGAGAAGGCGCTCCCAGTCCTCGGGCCGGTCGTCCGGCTGGCGGGTGAGGTTAGCTTGGCGCTCGTACTGCGCGCGCGGTGTGGTGATGAGGTGGTTGATGCGCCGCACCAGGCGGCCATAGCTGGAGGCTTGGCGTTGGTGGGTGATGGTGTGGGCCTGAGTCCGATTCATGGCTAGCTCCTTACTGCTGGATATCCGTACAGTAATAAGGGGTTAGCGAAAGTTCAATCGGAACGGGGAGGGTGAGATTAATTGTGTAAAGTTTTGGAGCGGATCGGCCAGTCGGGACCAAGCTAAGCTTCGAAGACCTCGGCAAGGTGACAGGTTTCGAACTAGGAAAACTTCTTGACCACGTATTCCTTTGCGACGGCGAGGGCTTCCTTGAAAAGATCGGCCACGGTACCCGTCGGGAGTTTATCCTCCTCCCTTGGCTCGCTGGAAAGCCTCATCAAGATGAGCATCAACGCAAGCGGGAACGCAGCTAGCAGCCAAAGCAGCATATGATCGTGCGGTTTGCCAGCAATTATTCCACCCCATACGTAGAGCACGAACGTGGCAAGGACTGCTGCTGCGAACATGAAGAGCGTCTTGAAGATCATTCCGCGCCACTGATAGCGTCGCTTCAGTTCCTCAAGCTCGCTTTTGGAGCGCTCATCGGCTAGAACGCTCGCGTTGTCGAGCGAAAAGTCGACTATCGACGTCTGAGTAGACCCAGGTTCTTCAGTCGGTACTCCATCGCTGCGCCTGATACATTCAGGGCTTGGGCTAGCGCCGTTATCGACGTCAGGTCCTTCTTTTGTATCAGCCATTGCAAGACCTCGGCTGGCATCAATAGCTCGGCGGCGAAGTTATTTGCTTCCCGCTCTTTTAGCAGCGCTGCACTTGTGTAATTCCTGGCATTGTCGCGAAAAGCGGCGCCATGCTTCAGAAACATATGGCCAAGCTCGTGTGCGACAGTAAACCGCTGGCGAACCTTCGCGTCGGACGGGTTCACTGTGATGAGCGGGCCGCTGGCGGTCAGATCGAAGCTGCCGCTCAGGTCTTTTTCACGCATTCGCGGATCAGCTACGACCGAGGCCCCAGCGCGACGGGCTAGCTTTGCCGGATCGATAGGCAGGCTTCCATCCCAATAGGCGTCAAGGGCGGCCTTGGCGTCCATAATTTCCAGGGATGACTTGTTAGCGATTTCGCTCACTGCAACCTCCTGGGGCGATGATGAATTGATCCCGAATCGACCGCGCGGTTTTTCAGGGCGGGCGAGTATAGCGACATTCCACTTTAAGTGTATAGCAACAGCTATAAGCCAAATGAGGCCAGATGTATACCTTAAAATACAGACAACGGCGCGGGTCAGTCGTCCTCATACGGCTCTCAAGCTCATTCCCCGAGCTACTTAAAGTCGCCGGGGTCTGTAGCTCTCTCGCAGTTGACGGCAGCTACTCCAGGACGGCGCTATCTATCGTTTGGCTGAGTTAGAGCCTGACCTTACTCGGCGGCACGATGGCGCCGACGAAGTGGATGTGTTCGATGTCATCGAAGGCGATGGTACGCATGTCGTAGGCCGGGTTGACGGAGAGCACGCCCACCTCGACATCGTTGGCGTAGCCCAGCAGCTTCAGCATGCTTTCCCCATCGCGCAGGCGGATCATGACGTATTCACCTGGTACCAGTCGGCCGTTTGGTTCACAGACTGCAATCCAGCCGCTGCGGATCGCGGGGGCCATGGAGTCGCCCTTTAGGCGTAGCGCATAGGCGCTGGCGTCGCGGGAGTAGGCGTCTACGGTGCCGTCAGCTTCTTCCAGGGCATACCAATAGCCCTCTGCGCCCATCTGTGCTGTCCCGACGATAGGGATAGCCCGGTACGGGCTCACGATTGGCGGGCCTTGCTCGACGTTGCTGGCGTCGTCCGCGTCGAACTGGCCGCCCTCGCCAAGTAGCAGCCACTCCTTAGGGATGCGAAGCACATCCGCCATCAGAGCAATGTCGTCCAAGGACGGCTCACGCGTGTCCTTTTCGTAGTTTCCAACGCGTGACTGGGAAGCCCATTTGCATGCCTTAGCAAGACCTGCTTGTGACATGCCTGCACGGTTTCTGTAGTGAGCGATACGAGCGCCGAGTGTCTTCATGTCGCTGATTTTAATCACGCTATGAAATATGTTGCGCTCACTCTTTGTGTTTGCTAATAACACGATATGTGTTTATCCTATGCGCATTGATCACAGGAGTAAGGCAATGAACCGAATCGCCGAGCTACGAGAGGCGGCCGGGATCACCCAGGCGGCCCTGCACCGGAAGCTCAATTGGAAGCAGTCCAGGCTGGCTAACTACGAATCTGGCGCTCGCCCGCTGAAGCTGGAAGACGCCCGATTGATCGTTAAGGCACTGAACCAGCTTGGCGTTCGCTGCACCTTGGACAAGGTTTTCCCGCCTTTCCTGAAGCAGTCGAGCGAAGCGGCATAAGAGACATCCCTGTCAGTGGTTTCCATGGTTCCCATCTTAGGACCAACGGATCGGACAGGTAAGCGAAGCGGAGAGGGTGAGGATTTATCCAGTGCCCGGAAAGCGGAAACAAAAAAGCCACCGGGCAAGGGTGGCTTCTTCAACAACACAGCTAGAGCTGGAGCCAATTATGCCGAATACACCGATTAAGTGCAATTCCTACCTGATCGTTCTTGAGGGTGACGAGCTAGTCATCTCGCAGAGCGGCCATCAATCCATTCAGAACCTGCGCATCACCTGCGATCAGCTAGAGGTGTTTTGCGCCCATCTGCAGATCGCTCGCCGTGATCGCACTCCTGTCGTGAAAGAGGAGTGCCGGTAATGCATTACTTCAAGCGCAACATCGGTGACTACCACAAGAAGGCCGGTCGCCTTTCCATGCTTGAGCACGGTGCGTACACGCTTCTGATGGATGCGTGCTACGACCGTGAACGCTTCCCTACCATGGATGAAGCTATCGACTGGTGCTGGGCTCGCAGCGATGAAGAAATAGCAGCCGTGAAGTTCGTGCTGACGAAATTCTTCACCCTGGAAGGCGAGCAATACACCCAGCAGCGTATCGCTGATGAAATCGAGTCGTTCCATGAAAAGTCTGAGAAAAACAAGCAGATAGCTCTGGATCGTGAGGCGAAGCGCAGAGCGAAGCGTGCACCAGACGAGCACGAAACGTGCACGAATGGCCACCTAACCACTAACCAAGAACCACTAACCAGTAACCAAGAAGAGCAAGAGCAAAAAGCTCTTGTGCCATCTGCCGATGACACGAGCGCCTACTCGGCTGAGTTCGAAGAGTTCTGGGCTGAGTACCCGAAGCGTGAAGGCGGCAATTCCAAGAAGGGCGCCCACAAGGCCTGGAATGCTCGGCTCCGTTCGGGCGTGAAGGCAGAAGACCTGATCCTGTCGGCCAAGCGTTACGCCGACCAGATGCAGGCCAAGGGCAACATCGGCACGTCGTTCGTGAAGCAGGCCGCGACCTTCCTGGGGCCGGATGAGCATTGGCGCGAGGCCCTGGCTTCGAACATCCACCCGCTGCGCACCACTGCCTCCGGCGGCGTCGTGAAGGGCGATTCCCGCACCTGTCCGCCGCTGACCCGCAAGGGCGATTTCGAGTACTGGAACGCCATCGAAAATCGCTGGGAAGTCCGCAACACCGAAACCCACGATCCGGCCACTGGCTACGCCTGGTCCTACCTGAAGTCTCGGGGGCAGGCATGACTCCCTCCGAGATTGCCAGCCGTCTGGCTGATCGCGTCAACGACGTGTGCCACTACCTGCTGCCGGCCGGTAAGCGTGAAGGCTCGGAATGGCGCGTCGGTAGCACCAATGGCGAGAAGGGGCAGAGCCTCGGCGTTCACCTGAAGGGCGATAAGTCCGGCGTCTGGTGCGATTTCTCGACCGGCGAGACGGGAGACCTGCTGGACCTGTGGCGTGCGACTCGTGGCTGCGACATGCGTACCGCGCTGAGCGAGGCCAAGAGCTACTTGGGCGTTCACGAGCCGAAGCTTGAATCTCCCAAGGTCAAGGAATTTGCCCGCCCGGATCGGCCGAAGTGTGGCACGCCGAAGGAAGATAGCCCGGTCATGGCCTACCTGAAGGGCCGCGGCCTGAAGGCTGAAACCATCGCCAAGTTCAAAATCGCAGAGCAGGGTCGGCTGATCGTCTTCCCCTACCTGCGTGACGGCGGCCTGGTTCACTGGAAGACCATTGGCATTGACCGCGACGAGAACGGCAAGAAGACCGGCATTCGCACATCGCCAGGCACTGAGCCGTGCCTGTTCGGCTGGCAGGCAGTTCCGGCCGACGCCCGCGAAGTCACCATCGTGGAAGGCGAGATCGACGCCATGACCGCCTGGCAGTACGGCAAGCCGGCGCTGTCGGTTCCGTTCGGCGGCGGCAGCGGCAACAAGCAGGCTTGGATCGAGCACGAGTATTCCAACCTGGAGCGCTTCGACACGATCTACCTGTGCCTGGACGCGGACGAGGAGGGCGAGAAGGCCACCGAAGAGATCATCAAGCGCCTCGGCCGCGAGCGCTGCCGCCTGGTTAGCCTTGGCTGCAAGGACTTCAACTACGCGCTAGACACACTGATGTTGACCGAAGACGACATCGACGAGTGCTACGCCAAGGCGAAGAACCTTGACCCGGACAAGCTGGCCGGCGTGCTCGACTTCGCCGATGAGGTTTGCGCCGAGTTCTTCGAGCGCAATCCGACCGTCAGCGGCATGGAAGTGCCGTGGGAGAAGGCCCGCGACGTGATCCGCTTTCGCTCCTCCGAGCTGAGCGTCTGGACCGGCTGGTCTGGCCACGGCAAGTCGCAGCTCCTGAACTACCTGGCCTATCACGGTATGCGCAAGGGCGAGAAGTTCTGCATCGCCTCCATGGAGATGCCGGCCCGCCGCACTCTCCAGCGCATGGTCCGCCAGGCTTCCGGCCTGTGCTATCCGACCCGCGGCTACATCAACGCCATCCTTGAATCGCTGGCCGGCAAGCTCTGGATTTACAACCAGGTCGGCTCGGCCAAGACGAGCGAGATGCTCGAAACCTTCCGCTACGCAGCCCGCCGCTATGGCGTGACGCATTTCATCGTGGACAGCCTGGCCAAGCTCGGCATGGCTGAGGACGACTACAACGGCCAGAAGCAGGCCATGGAAGCCCTGGTTGGCTTCGCTCACGAGATGGGCGTGCATGTGCATCTGGTCGCTCACCCGCGCAAGGCGGAAGACGAGTCGAAGGCGCCCGGAAAGCTCGACGTTCGCGGTGGCGCCATCCTCACCGACCTGGCAGACAACGTGATCACGGTCTGGCGGAACAAGAAGAAGGAAGAGGCCATGAAGCAGGGCGGTGAAGACGCTTCTGTCTTCGAGAGCCAATCCGACGTGCACATGATCATCAGCAAGCAGCGGCTCACCGGCGAGGAAGGAAAGATCCCGCTCTGGTTTGACCAAGGCTCCGCTCAATACCTTGAACGCGCAGAAAGCAAGCCGCGCCAGTGGGTGAACTACTCCGGCCAAGTCGAGCAGCGCCCTGACCTGAAGGAAACCGCATAAATGCCAGTCATCAATGAAATGGCGGAAGCCCTGGAGCAAGTCCGCACAGCCCCCGACGTAACAGACCGCGCTACTGGCCTAGAGGAGGCTGATCGGATAGGGGGCGTGCAAGTAGTGCGCGCCAGGCTGCATGTTCAGGGCGCTGAGTTCTGCATCGACTGCGACGAGGAGATTCCGGCCGCTCGCCGCAAGGCCTATCCGTCGGCGGTGTGCTGCGTTGAGTGCCAGGGGATTCGGGAGGTGCGGAAATGAAATTTCTGCTCTACGTCCTGTTTGGCTTCGATCTGTTCGCCAGCCTGGTAATCATGATTCTCGCAGCGACCGGCAAGGATGTCGGTGAGGCACAGCGCTATAACGGGCTGCGCCTGCTGATTGAGGTCGCCGCCCTGGCTGTTATCGCTGAGATCGGCAAGCGGGGTGCTGCCCGTGGCTGAGACCAAGCGCAAGCCAAAGAAAGCCCGCCCGGTCTACTTCAGCGTCCGTCGCCTGGTCGATCCGTCGACCGGTGAGGAGGTGGGCGCCCTGGTCCCGCGTCACCGCATCGATCAACGCCTGATGCGTGAGCGGAACTACCGCATCGGTGACGAACTGCGCGCCGACCTGAAGAAGCCTCGCAACGCCAAGTTTCACCGCCTGGTTCACTCGCTCGGTGGGCTTGTCGCTGACCAGATCGAAGCCTTCCAGGGCATGGGCTGCCACGACGCCATCAAGCGCCTGCAGCGAGAGACGGGCATCTGCTGCGAGGTCCAGACCATCGACCTGCCAGGCATCGGCAAGCTGGACGTATCGGTAGCCCAGTCGCTGGCCTTCGATGAGATGGAGGAGGGCGATTTCTACCGGCTGTGGCAGGGAATCTGCCGCCACATCTGCGAACGCTACTGGCCGGGCATGACTGAAGACCAGATCGGCCAGATGGTTGACCTGATGCCGGAGGCTGCATGAAAGGCAAGACGCCAACCAAGGCTCAGAGCGACTACCACGACCAGATTGCCCAGCTCGGCTGTATCGCGTGCAAGAAGGACGGTCGGTTCAACCCAGTCGTGAGCATCCACCACTGCGATGGCCGCACGAAGCCCGATGCTCATTGGCTAGTGCTTCCAATCTGCGCTGGACACCATCAGCACGGAACCGGCGCTCCCGGTCTGACCGGAATTCACCCATTCAAGGCCCGCTTCGAGCTGGCCTATGGCAAGCAGGAAACACTAATCCGCGACTGCGCCCTGCAGTTGCTTGATATGGGCCTGACGCTACCGGCGCGGGTCATGGAATTGATCGGACTGGAGCAGGCGGCATGAGCCACGAACATTACTTCATCGACGTATCTCACATCGACCGGCTCGACGTGTACCGCCTGCTTGATCTGTTCAAGGTCACCTGCCCGGTTGCTCAGCACATCGTCAAGAAGGCATTGGCGGCAGGCCAGCGCGGACACAAGGACACCCGGCGCGACTGGCAGGACATTGCCGATAGCGCCGCACGCCGGTTGCAGATGATCAGCGAGGACGAATCAACTTTCGGTCAACAGAACACCTTCGACTACCGCACCGATGCCGAGAAGGCCACAAAGGACCCTCGCACCGTTGCCGGCGTAGACGTGTCGTTCGACACAGAGAAGCACATGAACTTCGCGCCGGAAAACCAGTGCGGCAAGTGCGGCTTCCCGAGCACTGCCCCTTCCAAGGCTCATTGCAAGCACCACTACGCGGAGGCCAGCCATGCATGAACCACTCTGCGGCGAATGCTGGATTGAACTTGGCGGAATTGACTGCCGATGCTCGGGCGCTGATCGAAGCGGACAAAACGGCCTGCCTCATCCGGTGGAAGGTGCGCGACCTCAAGGGGCCGGAGAAGGATCGACAGGGGCGCGTGCTGCTGGCAGCTGTTCCGGAGAGTGCGCGGGATGCCGTTGTGCAAGCGCTGAAGGCGAGGGGGAGTAGATGAAATTGGCCGTCCCGACCGAGCATGACGAACAAAAAGCCGTCGTGAAGTGGTTCGACATGCAGTACCCGTCCCTGCGCGGTCGTTTGGCAGCTGTTCCGAATGGTGGCCAGCGCCACATAGCGGTAGCGGCAAAGCTCAAGGCTGAGGGCGTCCGCAAGGGCTTCCCCGACATGATGCTTCTCAAGCCATCGGGCGGCTACTTCGGCCTTTTCATCGAACTCAAGCGCATCAAGGGCGGCAGCGTATCGCCAGAGCAAGCCGATTGGCTCGACTGGCTCAGCCAGCAGGGCTTCTTGGCCGCAGTTTGTAAGGGGGCTGATGAGGCCCGCAAAACCATTCAGGACTATCTGGGGAGAGCCGCATAATGGCCGCACGCAAGCACGACGACGACACAATCATAGCGGCGCTGACGGGGCGCACCGTTACTGCTGCGGCCGAGATCCTGGGGCTGCATCCTCGGCGGGTGGCTGCGCATAAGTCCCGTCTGGGTCTGAAGGGCCATCTGCCGGAGATGAGCATTACGACCCGGCTGCCGGAGTTCCTGAAGATCAAAGGCACTTCCCAGCTAATGAAGCGCGGCGAGGAAGAGCCTGTTCTGTCGTGGGTAAAGACGAACACCGACGCCGAGGCACTGGCTGCGATGTTCGAGCGGTTCGCCCAATCCTATCTGGAGGAAGCGCAGCCGTTTCCGGAAATTCCAGCGCCTTCGACCGAGCTCGATGCCGACATCATTCCTTGGTTCAACATCGGTGACGCTCACCTGGGAATGCTGGCTCACTCGCACGAGGTCGGCCATAACTTCGACCTAAAGATCGGGGAGCGTGAGTTGGTCACGGCCATGATGCGCCTCATCGATCGCGCCCCGAGTTGTGAGCGCTGCGTTATCCAAGACCTCGGCGATATGACCCACTATCAGGACTTCACTGCCAAAAGTGAGTCCGGTCACGACTTTGACTACGACAGTCGTTACCCGAAGATGATCGACGTTGCCGCCCGGGTGATGCGGACCATCGTAGACAAGGCGCTCTCTAAGTTTCAGTTCGTCGACGTGATCGTTAACCAGGGCAATCACTCGCGATCCAACGATATCTGGATGCGCACGTTCCTGTCGCACGTCTACAGCGAAAACCCCCGCCTGCATGTGCTGGACAACCGAAGCGTGTTCATCCCGTACCGCATGGGCAACACCTTCGTGATGTGCCACCACTCCGACAAGTGCCGGCCGGCTCAGCTCGCGCATGTGATGGCGACCGACTTCGCGAAGGATTGGGGCGAGACGACTTATCGCTATATCGACATCGGCCACATCCACCACCGCATGACCTCAAAAGAGCACCCGGGCGTGACGGTTGAGTCATGGAACCAGCTCGCCCCGGGTGACAAGTACGCCCACGACGGCGGCTGGCGTTCCCGCGCGTGCCTGACCTGCGTGCTGCGCTCGAAGACCTACGGCGAGAAGGGCCGTATCACGATCAGCGCCGAAGAAGTGAAAGACATCATCGACAAGGCTGTGCCAGGTGCTGAAGCACTCAAGCGCCGCGCTGTGTATTCGGTCTAAGGGGAGAACGATATGACCTACCCATCAGTTGTATCAGCAGTAGTCCGGGCTCTGGCTGCGGAGACGATCAATAGCGCGGGGGGCTGTGACTTCGAGCCGAAGGTTCAGGTTGCGCGTGTGCCTGGGGAGATCAGCGGAAAGGAAGCGGCATTCCTGTCTGATTGCTGGGTGCATGGGCGTCTGCATAAGGCGTTGCCGGTCGGTCTGTGGCTGGCTCTCGTGGCCAAGTACAGCACCCACTTGGAGCGCAAGCACGACGCAATGATGGCGCTGGCTGGCTCGGTGAAGTCGCCGGCACCGGAGCGGTTCATTATTGCTGCGACCGCGACATGGGCATTCCCCAAGTTGCCAGGCATGGAAGGGAAGCGCAGCACTAGCGTTCTTCCTGCATCGTGGTACGACATGGATCGCTGGAGTGAAGAGCCAGTAGCCGAGCGCACACAGCACCGCTGGAAATCAGCCATCCGCCGCGACTTGGAAGACCAAGTGAACAAAGCTCTGGTAGAGGCGCAACACATTCTGGACATGGAAGGTTTAATTTCATGTCAGGCTGCTTGACAGAGTGGCAGACTGGCAGTAGATTATCGCTATCTTGGTCATTTCACGCGTTGAGATGGTCGAGAGCAGGTGAATGCGCAGGCTGATGCGCAAGTGTAAGACCTGATGGATTGCGGGAATCGTGGCCGGTAAAGTGAGTAAGCGCCCAGATGGCCACGGCGAGTCCAATAATAAGCGGCTGAAACCTTCGCCCCAGTGAAACTCTGGTGTCACTAAGGCCGCTAATAGTCATGCCGGAGATCAGCACCGGCCACCTGCACACAACGGGTCTGGACTGCCGGGCCGCCGTCGAGTAACTGCACCGTGAAGCGGTCGACGGGTTGAGACACGGCGAGGCGTGTGACCGAGGCAGCGTAATGGCCTCCCCGGATACGGTAACCGGAAATACAACCTCTGCATCTCTGATGCAGACCAGAGCCCAGCCTAACCGCTGGGCTTTTTTATTCCCGTCGATTTCCACGGGAATGCTTCATGCGCGAACGGTTCGACAAGGGCTCACCTACCCAGCGCACCAATTCAACACATCCGCCATGCCTCTGTCTGCGATTGGGAGTTCCCGCTCATCAAGCACAAATCGCGCGGATCTTTATTCGCACCTCATTGCAAATATCCCGCACCAATGTGCAGAAAACGCGCAATGCAGTGCAAACCTCTTCCGGCCCCATGCCTGCCTCCTCGCTCCGAGCGGATCGCACGCGCATGTGAGGCCGGACTTATTCACGAGACTCCACTATGACCGACAGCCATGAGGGCAGAACAGTGCATGAGCGAGTCGGAGCACTGGAGCAAGAGGCAGCCGTAACCCGGCACCGCCTTGATCGATTCGACCGTGACCATGCCCAGTCACCTAATCGCCTGACCAAGCTCGAGCAACAGTTCGAGCACATGACCCGCCAGCTCACCGCAATCGGGGAGAGTCAGGACGAGGTAGCCGGGAAGGTCGACACGCTGAGCACCAAGCTCACCTACGGCATCGGTGCCGGCGTGGTGCTGGTGGCAGTGTTCGACAAGCTATGGCCGTTCGTTGCCAAGGGGTTCGGCTCATGAACCTGATCCCTGAGTGGCGCAAGTGCTGGCGTCTGACCAGTGTGCAGCTCGCCATCCTGACGGCAGCGCTTAACGCCGCAGCAGTGGGATGGGTGGCGTTCGACGGACACATCAGCCCGATCGTATGGGCCAGCGTGAACATGGCACTGGGTATCGCTGCCGCTATCTCCAGGGTGATTCCTCAGCCGAAGGTGACTGGCTCGGAGTGAACGCATGCTGCTGCTGAATCTGATACTGGCTTGGCTCTATCGGCCACCGCCAAGACGAATTGAATATCCCCAGGCGGCTGATGTTGAGCCATACCGCGAGCAACCCCTGAGCCATAGGAACCGCACCCATAAGGCGGGTGTATGGACCTGTATGCCTGGGACTGGAATCTGAGGGCTGGCTGGCAAACCCGGTCAGCCCGATCTCGTGAGCGCATTCACTGAGTACGTTGACGAGGTTTCGATATGAAGCCATCACCTGGGCATTCGTATTCGTTACCAGCTTCCTATGGACTGGCTTCATTGGCTACAGCATAGCGAAGGCATTCGCATGAGACGCGCCCACGCCTACCTCCTATCCGCCTACCTAATAGCCTGCCTATGTGGCCTGCTAATCGCCGAGGCCTGGAGATGGGGGAGGAGAGAGTGGAGGAGCAGGTATGACAAACGTAAGCAGGCTGTACTCAGAAAAGCCCGTTAGTGCCGAAGTAAACGACGCGATGAACGCCTTATGCGATGAGGTAGGGGCGGCTCTCAAGAAGGCGAAGGACGCAGGCGTTCCGCAAGGGTTGGTGGTCGCGATCATGGCGGGCTGCTTTCACGAGGAGACGGCACGCATGTTGATTATTCGAGATAACAACGCAGGTTCCTAACATGGCAAAGCAACCCGATTGGGAGGCTGTCGAATCGGCCTATCGGGCTGGTTCGCTATCTGTCCGCGCTATCGGCGAGGCGCATGGGGTAACTCATGTCGCTATCGGTAAGCGCGCAGCAAAAGAAGGCTGGCAGCGAGACCTGAGCGAAAAGGTTCGGGCCGCTACCAAGGCAAAGGTTACCAAGGCGGTTACCACTGACGGTTACCAGTCAAAAGCGGTAACTGACGACGAAATAATTGAAGAGGCTTCCGATCAGCTGACGGCTGTGGTGCTAAGTCATCGCAAGGGGCTGGCTCGCTGGCAGGCAATCGCGGACAAGCTCAATGACACGTTGAACGACATGAGCGTTGCACCAGATGCAGTGGGCGAGTTCTCGCGGGCTCTTAATGCTGGCGTCGATGCTCAGCTGAAGATCATCAAAGGTCAGCGGCAAGCCTTCAACCTCGACACCGTGGAAGGCGACAAGACGGTCAGCGACCTGGCCGCACTGATGGACGAGCTATCGACTGAGGCCTGACAGATGAAACCCGAGCACCTTGCGAAGCTCCGGGACAAGCTGTTTCGACTCAATTCGCTCTACTTCATCACCGACAAGCAGGGAAAGAAGACCCGGTTCCGCATGACAGCGGAGCAGCTTGAGTACTTCGAAGGCCTGCACACTCGAAACATCATCCTGAAGGCTCGCCAGCTCGGCTTTACGACTGAGCAGTGCATCATCCAGCTCGACGCGGCGCTATTCGAGTCGGCCAAGTGCGCGCTGATCGCTCACACCCTGAACGATGCCAAGCGACTGTTTCGGGAAAAGATCAAGTTCGCCTACGACAACCTGCCGGCTGAGATCAAAGCGGCCAACCCGGCGCGCAACGATGCGGCCGGTGAGTTGGTATTCGCCAAGGGCGGCTCGCTGTACGTCAGCACGTCCTTCCGGGGCGGCACGCTGCGTTATCTGCATGTGTCTGAGTTTGGGAAGATCTGCGCCAAGTTCCCGCACAAGGCGCGCGAGATCGTCACGGGTGCATTCGAGGCGGTTGCGACTGACTGCTTCGTCACCATCGAATCGACGGCAGAGGGCAGAGCCGGCTACTTCTTCGACTACTCGCAAGCCGCTGAGAAGCAGCAGGCCGCAAAGCAGCCACTTGGCAAGCTGGACTGGAAGTTCTTCTTCTTCAGCTGGTGGAAGAACGCTGACTACTGGCTAGACCCAGCCGGAACGGTCCTGCCGCAGCGCCTGACAGATTATTTCGTCGAGCTTGAGGCAAAGCACGGCGTCAAGACGAACGACGGCCAGCGCGCATGGTACGCCGCCAAGGAGAAAACCCTCGGCGACGACATGAAGCGGGAATATCCGTCGATCCCTGCCGAGGCATTCCAGCAGAGCATCGAGGGCGCCTACTACGCCAAGCAGTTCGCCAAGCTGTACGCACAACAGCGCATCGGCGTACTGCCTGACAACAGTCACCAGCCGGTGCACACCTTCTGGGACATCGGCGTCGGCGACTCGACGGCGATCTGGTTCGTTCGGATCGTGGGCGAAGAGTTCCACGTCATTGACTACTACGAGAACAGCGGCGAAGGCCTGCGGCACTACATGAAGGTGCTGAAGGATCGCGGCTACACCTACGGCGACCACTGGGGGCCGCACGACATCGACAACCGCGAGTTCGGCAGCGACGGCAAGACCCGTCGAGAGATCGCGCAGGAAGGTTACGAGTTCGACGGGCAGCGCTACAGCATCCGCTTCCAGGTGGTGCCGAAGCTGGGCGTAGACGATGGCATTGATCACGTCCGCGAGATCCTGCCCCGCTGCGCCTTCGATGATTCGAAGTGTGAAGAGGGCATCGCCTGCCTCGAAAACTACCGCAAGGAATGGGACGACAAGCGCGGCTGCTGGAAAGACAAGCCGCTTCACGATTGGTCGTCTCACGGCTCAGACGCATTCCGCTATTTCGCGGTCGCGATGAGCAGACGTAAACGCACAGGCGGCATGCGCCGTATTGGAGGATTGGCATAATGCCAGTGCAATCGACAAACCCTGATTACGATCGGCATCTGTCCGAGTGGCAGCTGATGGATGCTGCGCTCGACGGCGAAGACGCCGTTAAGGCGGATGTCCGCAACCTTCCGAAGCCTAGCGGGATGGTGGAAGCGGAGAAGCAGGACGCCGCAGCTAATCGCTACCTATACGATAACTACACGGCTCGCGCTCAGTACGAGCACTGGGTGCGCGATAGTCTGCGTTCAATGATGGGGCTGGTATCTCGCTTGGAGCCAGAGATCACTCTGCCTTCCGGCATGAAAGGGCTTCTTGATAACGCGACGGATGATGGCTTTGGCCTGAAGCAACTGTTCTTCAGGATGGTTCGCCAGGCGATATCTCATGGCCGCGTGCCGCTGGTAGCCAACATCGACGACAACGGGTTGCCGTACTTCTCGACCTATACCGCAGTCAACGCGATCAACTGGAAGACAGCAAACCAAGGTGGACGGCAGGATTTGGTGCTGGCGGTGTTCCGCGAGTTTCGCGAGAAGCGGCAGGACGAGTTCACGCACGATTGCGAGCCTGTGTTCCGCATCTTCACGATGCGAGACGGCGTTTGCTATAGCTCGGTGCGCAACGATGGCGGCGAGATAGTAGATGCGGAGAAGCCACTAGGTACCACCGGCTCCGACGAGCGTTTGGTCAAAGGCCTGCCGTATATCCCTGTCGTTTACTGCGGCTCCACAGACAACGGGCCAGGCGTCGACGAGATTCCGCTGCTGAGCATGGCTCGCGCCGCGCTGAAGTCGTACCAGCTTAGCGCCGACTACTTCACTGCGCTCCACCAGACCAGCCACCCGCAGCCATGGGTATCTGGGCTGGAGGAAGACGCTGATCTGTCAGTCACCGGTCCGTCTGCTGCGTGGGATCTGGGCGTGAATGGCTCGTGTGGTTATCTGGAATTCCAGGGTGCCGGAATTGAAGCCGTCCGTACTGCCATGTCCGACCAGAAGAACGCAGCTCTTGAGGCTGGCGCGAAGGTCATGGATGTGACCGGCACCGAGTCAGGGGAAGCTAGAAAGCTCCGCCAGAACGACCAGCACGCCACGCTGCACAGCATCGTCATAACGGCTGCAGAGGCATTAGAACAAGGGCTGCGCTACTTGGCCGATTGGCTTGGCTTCAATGAGAAAGACGTGACGTTCACGGTCAAGCCTGACTTCGTTGCGGTGGGCGTTGATCCGCAGATGGCGACACAGCTTCTGCAGGCGGCGCTGGCCGGCGTGATCAGCCATGACACCTATTGGCACTACATTTCGACCGGCAAGGTTCCTGACCGAAACTGGATGGACGAGATGGAGCGCCTGACAGAGCAGGGGCCTAGACTGGGTAACGCAGGGGTTGAATGATGGCCAGCGCTAACGAGCGGCTTGCAGATGCGGCGGTTGGCCATGCTATCGACCTTACGCGCTACTCAAATGGCGTCGTGCGCCGGATGATTGCCTTGCTGAACCGGGCGGACACCGAGCTATTCGCGCAGCTGGTGGATGCCCTGGAGCGGTTGCCACCTCAGTCGTTCACCGTGCAGCGGCTGGATGCGCTTCTGGTGTCAGTTGAGCGGTTGAATGCCTCAGCCTATGCGGCGGTTGGGGCGGACCTAGACACCGAGCTGGTAGCGCTGGCTGGGTATGAAGCAGGCTACCAGCACAAGCTGTTGGCGAGTGTTCTGCCTCCAGCTGTAGTCGAGTCGCTGACCCTAAGTGCGGTGAGTGCTTCGCAGGTCCATGCAGCCGCGATGGCGAGGCCGTTCCAAGGCAAGCTGCTTTCTGAGGCGCTGAAGGATATCGAGGCGACTCGCGCCACCCGGATTCGCGATGCAATTCGAATGGGCTTTCTTGAGGGCGAGACGATTGATCAGATGGTCCGCCGCTTGCGAGGAACACGGGCGCTGAACTATGCCGATGGCCTGCTAGAGGTTGATCGCCGAGGCGTTGAGGCGTTGGTGCGTACGGCGGTTAACCACACCGCCAACTACTCGCGGCAAGCCTTGTTCGAGGCAAATGCGGATCTGGTGAAGGAGTGGCAGTTTCTGGCGACTCTTGACGGTAGGACGACAATCACATGCGCTTCGCTCTCAGGCAAGACGTATGCGGTAGGCGCCGGCCCTCAGCCGCCGCGGCACTGGAACTGCCGCAGCACATCCGTTCCGGTCCTTGCCTCTGCATGGGAAGCGTTGGGGCTGAGAAAGTCCGAGATTGACCCAGGCACACAGGCATCAATGGATGGCCAAGTCGCCGCTGACGTGTCGTATAGCCAATGGCTCAGAGGCAAGCCGGCCGCTTTCCAAGACGATGTCCTGGGAGCGGAGCGCGGCAAGCTGTTCCGAGACGGAAAAGTCAGCATCGACCGGTTCACCGACAACAAGGGTCGGGTCTATTCACTGGATGAGCTGCGCAAGCGAGACGCTGCCATGTTCGAGCGCGCCGGGCTATGATTGGCCTATGACAGACAAGCCCAAACTTCACGTCATCGACGGCAGTGCCGCTGATGACGACAACCGCCAGAAAGCGCGCAAGTTGACGCAGAAGCGTCCGCAAGCTGCGTGCTTGTTGCGCTGCTTTCGGTGCAGCGGTTCGGAGGTCATCGAAACGAAGGTCGGCATGGTCTTCAAAGGCGGTAAGGCGAGCGGCGGGACGAAGCAGACCCTTTGCGCGACATGCTTCATGAAGGGCGAAAGGGTAGTACTGCTGTGAGGCTTATTCATATGCTGGTTTTGAGCCTTTCCGCGTCTGGTGTTGTATTGGGCTTTGCAGCGGGATTCGCGCTTGCAATCCAAATGAACCCAGAGACTGCGGACCGCTATGTACTGAACTTGGGTAGCTTGGGCGAATGGGCATCAGCAATCGCATCAGCCGCAGCGGTCTTAACCGCTTTATGGTTGGCCTGGAAGCAGCGGCGAGATTCTGAAGAAAAAATCCTTCTCAAGCAGTATTCAACTAGGGATGGCTATTGGTTGTCTCTGGTTTCCAGCGGCGGTAGAACCGCAACGGTGCTGGAAGTGTTTTTGACTTCTAAACGCGGCGAGCAAACCATAGCGCTATCTAGACCGCCATTGGTGCAGTCTGGAGATCTTCCTCGGCAGATGCAGTACGGCGACACATACACGATCACGGCGGACGCATCCGAGTACGGACGGATCGCAACGGAGTGGGCCCAGGCTCATCCCGGCTCATCAATTCCGCTTTTGTATGTCGTAGTCGTTACATCGCTGGGCAGTTTCGAGCAGGAGATCAACCCGGATTTCTGCCAATCGTTGCGTACAGCGTTGGAAGGTAGATCCGGCTAACGCCAGCGACGAAGCCAATGCCCGCCTGATGCGGGTTCTTTTTACAAGCCTCGGCAATGCCGGGGCTTTTTTATGCCTGCAAAGCGGGCCGACAAAACCCAAGGGGTGAACCAAGTGGCAGACGAAAACACGATTGATCTTGAAAACCCATCCGTAAAGGAAGCCATCGCAGCTGCGGTGGAAGCGGCGACTTCCGGGCTCAAGAACAAAAACTCCGAGCTGCTTGGCAAGCTCAAAACGTCCACGACTGAGCTCGATAGCTTCAAAACCCAGTTTGAAGGGCTGGACATCGAGGCTGTGAAGGGTCTTTTGACCAAAGTTGGCCAGGACGAGGAAACCAAACTCATCGCCGAAGGCAAGCTTGACGAGGTGATCACCCGCCGGACTGAACGCCTGCGCAACGATCTCGACAAGCAACTGCAGGCCGAGAAGGCCCGCGCTGACAAAGCAGAGGCCTTCGCCGCGAAGTACAGCGATAAGGTCTTGGCAGATTCCATCCGCGCCGCAGCCATCAAGGCCGGCGCGCTCCCTGAGGCAGCAGAGGACATCATTCTTCGCGCCCGGGGCACTTTCAAACTCAGCGAGGACGGCGAGGCGATCGCTACCGACCGTGATGGCGAGGTCATCTACGGCAAGGACGGCAAGACGCCTCTATCCCCGCTCGAATGGGCGGAATCGCTTCGCGAGTCTGCGACACACCTCTGGCCAAGGGCTCAGGGTGCCGGACCGACCGGCGACAACGGTGGCAAGGCCACAAAGAAGTTCAACGACCTAACCGAAGCCGAACGTACCGCGCTGTATCGGAACAACCCCGATCAGTACCGAGCGCTGCGTGAGGCGGCCACCACCAAGGAATAAATCATGGCTACTACACGCCTAACAGACGCAGTAATCCCGGAAGTCTATGCAGACTACCAAGCAGAAAACACCCCTGAGCGAACCGCCTTCTTTGAATCCGGCGTAGTCGTTCGTAACGACATGCTGGACGCGAAAGCCAGCACTGGCGGCCAGGAAATTCAGGTTCCGTTCTGGCGGGATCTGGACGCTTCAGTCGAGCCGAACGCGTCGAACGACGATCCGGCTGACATGGCTTCGCCCAACAAGCTCGGCTCTGGCCTGCAGAAGGCTCGCATCAGCTACCTGAACCAGGGCTACTCGGCTGCTGATCTGGTGGTCGAGCTCTCCGGCTCCGACCCAATGCAGCGCATCCGCAACCGCTTTGGCACCTACTGGCAGCGTCAGTGGCAGCGCCGCGTCATTGCATCTGCCGTAGGCCTGCTGGCCGCGAACGAAGCGAACAACGATGGCGACATGGTCTACGACGGTGCCGCTGAGTTGTGGTCCCGCCAGTCGTTCACGTCAGCAGTGTTCACGCTGGGCGATGCGTTCGGTCAGCTGTCGGCCATCGCGGTCCATTCTCTGGCCTACAAGCAGATGATTGATGCCGATGACATCGACTTTGTGCCGGACAGCCAGGGCAACCTGACCATTCCGACGTTCATGGGGCAGCGTGTCATCGTTGATGACTCCATGCCAGCCACTAGCGCGGGCGATCCGGCAACCATCAGCACCACTGCTGTGTTGTTCGGTTCCGGCGCGTTCGGGTACGGCGAAGGCGACCCACTGGTTCCGGTGGAGATCGAGCGTCAGGCGCGCGCTGGCAACGGTGGCGGTGTGGAAACGCTGTGGGAGCGCAAGACGTGGATCCTGCACCCGTTTGGCTACCAGTTCACCGGGGCCGACATCACCAATCGCGCGAACGTGAACGGCCGCACCGGTGCTGATACTAGCGTCGACGAGTTCTCGCCACTGCTTGCCGACCTCCGCAAGGCTGCCAACTGGCAGCGCGTGGTTGATCGGAAGAACGTACCAATCGCGTTCTTGAAAATTCGCGGCGCCTAAGGGCTGGATGAGGGCTTCGGCCCTCTTTCTCATTGGAGACGATCATGAGCAAAGACGACATCAAGCCGGGCGAACAACTGACACTTGCCCAGATCAACCGCTTGCGTAAGCAGGCCCAGCTAGCTCCTCAGGGTGGCAATGGTGGCGGCGTTGCCGACGGTAGCGGCAAACCCAAGCCGGAAGCCGGTGAAACTGACCCGCACACGATGAATGTGCCCGAGCTGAAAGACTGGCTGACCGAGCAAGGTATCGAATATGAGGCCGGCGCGAAGAAAGCCGACCTGCAAGCGTTGATCCCGGAACCCAAGCCGGAAGCCGGTGAAGCCGAAACCAACGAGGACTGATACATGACCGATTTCATCACCGTCGCCGATGTAGACACCCTGCTTGGTCCTAGCTGGGCTGGCGCCGGTGATGCGGTCCTTGCCGTGACTATGGCCAATGCCTGGTTGACGGCCAAGATTAGAAAACCTGTCGCGGACCCTACTCCGGAAGCCATCAAGTTGGCGGGCGCGCAGGTGGCGAAGGAGGCTGCAGCTGGGTTGCTGTATAAGGCAGCTGAGCGCGAAGTCCTCGAAACGGAAGACAGGGTAGAGGGGGCCGTGACCCGAAAGCGCGTATTCGCCGAAGGTCAGGTTCTGCTGACGGCTGGCGAATCTTTCGCGCTAGCCCTGTTGGCGCCATGGACGCGCCGCGCCGGCGTCATGATGCTGAAGAGGGTGTGAGATGGCCTTCTACGACGAAATGGCAGGCCTTGCGCTAGAAATGCTCACAGAGTTTGGCCAGCCGGTGACCCTGCGTGACACAGTGCCGGGCGAGTACGACCCGATCACAGGCGGCACGACGCCAGGCACAGTCACCGAGCAGGTCGGTAGCTGCATCCTTCAGGAGTACGGTCTCCAAGAGTCCGGTGCCGCCAACCTAGCCGGCAGTGACATTCGGCAGAACGACAAGAAGATTCTGATTGCAGCGAAGGGGCTCACGCCTCCTACGCTCAGCACCCAAGTCATCGCAGGCGGCCATACGTGGACCGCGGTGAACATCAAAGAGATCAACCCGGCCGGCACGCCGCTGGTCTACGAAATCCAAGGGAGGCGCTGATGGCATTCGCAAATGATGTGCGGCGCTTCACGACGCTGACTGCCGAGGCACACAACAAGATCACCCGCGTGGCCACGCTCGAGCTTTTCAGTGGGGTGATCCGAATGACGCCAGTCGACACAGGGCGGGCGAGGGGTGCGTGGACGGCTTCAGTTGGCGCGCCGTCAGCCGCTGAGCCGGATCGGCTAGACAAGAGCGGAGGCGAAGCGATCGGTGAGGTGGAAACGAAAACACCCGCCGGCGCCGGCCAAGTGACCTTCTTGTCGAACAATCTCCATTACATCGAAGAACTTGAGCGAGGCAGCTCAAGCAAGGCTCCGGAGGGGATGGTTACGCGGAGCATGGATCGAGTAGAGAAGATGGTTGAGGCGGCGATTCGTAAGCATAGAGTTTGAGCTGCCCGCCCGTACGCGCGGGGATTTCTGTTGATGGCACAGGCCGCGGCGCCGAGCCGGTCAGACGGAGGCCATGTCTTAAGCGGGTCGTAAAACATGCCCAGTGTCGTTATCACCATGGTTAACAGCCCAGACATCACCTAGCGGGGCTAGGTGCCCAAGCCGCCTGCCGTCCGGGTCGAACAAGGCACCATTCGAGACGTCGAAAGGCGGCCGCCCTGGCAGAGTTGATTGCCCAGCTCCGTCTACGATGTGCCCAAGCACCTCCTGTGACTCCAGGTCCTTGAAGACGCCCCAGCGACCGATCATGTATGGCTTTGTCTGCATCATTTTTTCCTAGAGAGTTTGTAGGCTCATGAAAGTTAACCAGCGAGACATGGCTGCAATATTTATTAGCGAGCGATGCAGCGGACAATCAACAGAAGCATTCATTGCTTTAGCGGGCTCAAGCTCCCCGGTCATGTTTGTAAATCTATGGAGCCGCTCGGCTGGACCGATCGGCTACGCCGAACTTCGGTTGGTAGGCAAGGAAACTATGAGCCAGAAGCGGACTGCAGGCTTGTACGAATTATCGCGACTGCACCCGGCAGATTATCCATGCCCAGGTCCAGTAGCTTCGTTGTCAGGTGTTTTATGGCCTCGCCGGGAAGCTCTCGAACAGCTTGCAGCAGGGGACGCCTCTCTTCCTCTGGGAGATCTGAGGATTCCAGCTTCTGGGTGATTAGCTGCCGGATTGTATCCTCGTGCAGCTTCACGGTGACGACGCCCAAGATTGCACTGAGCCCGCCGTCATCGGCCAGAAAGTCGAGGCCGCGGTGGGTCACCTTGATGGCCATCGGGCGAGCGATCGCGCCGCCGAGATTTTGGCTGAACACCCCTTCAATCAGACCATGATCGTTCAGGTAGTGGATGTTTCTGACAATGTCTGCGGTTGAATCATCTAGTCCGAAGTCTTCTGGCTGAACCAACGCCGGATAGGCATCCGCTACGCGCTGGAGTATCTGGAGCTGTAGTTCGCGGTTCAGGATCACGGCCTTTCCTTGGACAGAGGGAACAAAAGCACAAAAGGACATTTCGTTGCCAGTAAGGAGCCGGTGCGTAGACTGGCTACTCGGCTTTTGGCTTGCGGGTGGTTCTGAGACGGCGCGGTTGTGGCTCGTCGAATAAGGCTGGCTCCGATGCCTTCAGCTGCTTTGTACGAGGTGTCGCAGTCATGCCTTTCACCTGCTCAAGAACGATTTCGATGTTAATCCGCAACTCTTCGAGATCTGAAATAGGTGCGCTTGATCTATGAGCTTCGCCTGATATGAGCACGCCTGAGGCCATTTTAGCGATATCGGCGTCGTCGGCGGAAAGCATGTTGGCAGGCCGAATATGGTCAACGTGAAAAGTTGATTCAAGACGGGCGATGAGTTCCGCAGTAGTGGATCTACGATTCTCAGCTGCAGCCGCTTCGAGCTTTTCTTTCAGCTCAGCGGGCATTCTGAAGTTAACTTGGGGGTCGGTTCTACTCATAAATGAATAATGCAGCACGGTGCTATTGACAGCAAGAAAGCACGGTGCTTGAATGAGCACAACAAAGCACGGTGCTATGGAGGCAATATGAAGATTCGGGAGTTACCCCAGCTGTTTGCACGAGTAGAGCCAGTCGTCAAAGACCGGGTGACTGAAGAGGCAAAGCGGAACCGCCGCAGCCAAGCCGCTGAGGTTGGCTTGTTGATCGAGGAGGGTTTCAAGTGGCGGGAATTGCAGAGCAGGCAGGCAGTAGCCTGAAACGAAGAAGCCCCGACGAGGTGAGAGTCGTCAGGGCTTCAGATGCGAACACATTTGGAAGGGAACGCGAGATGAATAATACCACAGTGATTGATCTGCGCCAGTTTGTTGCGGAGCGCAACGGTGAAGCCCGTACAGACTCGATGAAGGTTGCCGAAGCGTTCGGCAAACAGCACAAAGACGTGCTGCGCAAGCTTGATAGCATCGAATGCTCAGCTGATTTCCGTGAGCGCAATTTTACGCTCACGCAAGAAACGATCATGGCCGGGGCAGTGCAGCGGAAAAGCCCACTCTGTGAAATGACCAAAGACGGTTTCATCTTTTTGGTGATGGGCTTTACCGGCAAGAAAGCGGCGCAGGTCAAAGAGGCTTATATCTCTGCCTTCAACTGGATGGCGGGCCAGCTCGGGATAAGCCAAGCGCCCAGCGGAAGCATAGGTGCTCAGGGCGCAAAGCTTATTGCCGCTGTAAAGCGCTGCAAGGTGGCCCGCCTTCCAAGCCAGCACCGTCGCAAGGCTCTGGCAAACATGGGCCAGCATCTGAACAGTGCCTTTGGGGTCCGCTCGGTTGCTGACATACCAGCAGACAAGCTGGACGCTGCGCGCAACTTCATCGCCGCGTACGTGGTTGAGGGCGAATGGCTGGAAAAGGATTCGAGCGGCGGCGTAACACTGACAGACTCCCAGGCGATCAACCTTTCACACCTGCTCCATTCGGTAGCATGGGTCGGCTATCGCTGGAATCAAGGCATCGGTGCGGGGCTGCAGCACATCAATCGCCATATGTGGGCCGGGACCTTCGAACATGTAGACAACATGCTCCGCTGGGGCCGCTTGCTGGATCGTGATGTGCTTGCGAGCCTGAAAGAGGCCGAGCTACGGGTCAGCCCAGGCGGACTTGGCGGGTTGCGCCCGAATGACTGCATTGCACAGGGGCTGGCAGCATGAGCATGGAGCTGCTTACCATCCGGACCGTTGGCACCTCGCCGCTGATGATGCATAGCGACAAGCTGGCAAACCCGCTGCTTCCTGAAACCAAGGCGCACAAGGAGCTGACCGGAAAGCGCAAAAAAACGGATGATGACCATCTCGCGATTGCGCGCTCCGAGTTTGTGGCCGGCGCTTATTGGGACGAGAAGGTCGGCTTCTACATTCCCGGCCAGAACTTCGATGCGACCTTCTGGAGTGGCGCCAAGCTGCAGAAGATGGGCGTGCACTGGAAGCGCGGAGCGCTGGTAATGACGGATAAGGCGAAGCTGCTTTTCGATGGTCCGTCGACGCCCGCTAAGCTGTGGGAAGACACGCGTTTCGTTGACTGCCGGGGCGTCAAGGTAGGTATGGCCAAGCTCATGCGTTACCGCCCGGTCTTCTTGGAGTGGGCAGCGGAGCTTGAAGTGGCGGTGAATACCGATGTCATCAACCTAGAAGAAGCCAGGAAGGCGATAGAGGATTCAGGAAAGCTGATCGGAGTGTGTGAGTACCGTCCGCGCTTCGGCCGGTTTGAGGTGGCTTATGGATGAGATGGTCAAGTACCCCTTATATAAGCAGGCCGTGCAAGACTTCCTTGCTGAGTTTGCATATGGCGATATGGTCAGCCACGCATGGCTTGAAGAGCATTTCGGGATGCCGACCATTGGTGACTCGAAGCAGCTCACTGCTGAGCAGTTCCGAGAGCGCCAATTTGAATGGCTGTCGAATGTCGAAGCATTCAAATCCGAACTCTTGAAGGACCATCAAGTTTGCCTTCAATCAGTCTGGGGGCAGGGCTACCGATGGGTTCCGCCGCATGAGCAGACAGAGCTGGCGGTTACCGAGTTTCAGCGGAGTGCAAAGAAGATATTCGGCGCAGCGGGAAGCAAGCTTCGCAATCTGCGAGTGCTTGAGCTGAACAACGAGCAGCGCCGGGCAAACATGGATGCAGTAGCCAAGTTTTCAGCGCTGCAGGTCATGGCCACCAAAGCATTGCAATGAGGCGAGTTTCGATCCGGTCTGGCTAGGCGAGCTATGGCGCGGTGAGGTATGGCAAGGCATGGGCTGTAAACAGCGTATAGCCGCTCAGGTGGGCGGTTATGCGGTGGCGATAGCCGCCAGTGGCGGGGCAAGACGTGGCCAGGTGCGATGTGCTCAGGCTAGGCATTGTCTGGTAAGGCATGGGCCGTAAACGGCATGAGGGCGATTCCGAAAGGGTCGCCCTCTTTCTTTGGAGCGAAAAATTGAGCGAAAGCAAGATTCACAGCGCCCTGGTTTCTGCATATCTGGCATCAGGCGTCATGCCATCGAACCGGACGGCATACGAGGGCAAGACCTTCACGCCGACCAGCGGCCAAAGTTGGGCGCGCCTGACCGGGCTACCCAGCGGCAGAGCCCCGGCAGCGATGGGCACCGATGCCCCGCAGGAATGGACCGGGATACTTCAGATCGATCTGTTCCACCCGAAGGATACGGGGTTCGCGCCCATGCTCGCAGATGTAGACACCCTGCTGAGGTTCTTCACATCTGGCAAGCGGCTGGACTATCAGGGCCAAGGCGTCCTGATCCGACGCGCCGAGCGATCGCCTATCCGAACCGAGGACGTCTGGCAGTCAGTCAGCGTCAGCGTTAGCTGTACCGCCTGGAGCTTCCTGGCGTAACCCCATCAAGAAACAACAGCGGCCCGCCTAGTGCGGGCTTTTGCATTTCTGGAGAAAGCAAATGGCCTATGCAGTAGGTGTTTCGCAAAATACGTATCTCAAGCCGGAAGGTCCTGACGGCGCGCTTGATCCTGCAGTAGCTTGGATTCCGTTGCGCTTGATCAGTAACGGACTTAGCCAGACCGTCGAGGAGCTGGAGTCGGACGAGATGCTGCCAGGCCGCCACATGGCCGAGTCACGCAGCGGTGTGTCCAGTGTCGCAGGTGATTTCGAGGCCGAGCTGACCTTCGGCACCTTCGACATGTTGCTTGAGGCCGCTTTCCATGGAACATGGACTGATGACGTCCTAAAAACCGGATCCACCCGACGCAAGTTCGCCGTGCTGAAGCAGAACGAAGACATTGGCCGGACTCAGATTTACCGCGGCTGCGAAATCGGGACCGTCACCATCGACTGCCCGCTGCAGAGCAAAATCGGCATCACCTTCTCGCTGATCGGCACGAAGGAAGAGGCCTATGTCGTAGACGTGGCCGAAACCTTCGCCGAGCCGACCGACACCGTGATGATGACCACCTTCGAGGGATCGCTATTCGAGGGCGGTACCGGTCTGAACCATGCGACCGCTCTCAGCATCACGCTTGAGAACGGCATGGAGGCGATCTACCGCCTGTTCTCGCGCGATGCGTACGATGTCAAATTGGGCCGCATCAACGTCAACGGCTCGCTGTCCGCCTACATCGAAGACGATCGCCTTAAGGCGAAGTACCTCGGCGAGACGAAAACTCCGCTGGTTGTGACCCTGACCGATGGCGAGAACAGCTATCAGGTCAGCATGACCCAGGCCAAGCTGACCAGCGCGAGCGAAGAAGGCAGCGGCGACGATCCGATCATTCAGTCCTACGACTACAAGGCTTTCAACGATCAGGCCGTCGACACTGAAATCACCATCACCCGCATTCCGGCGTAAGGGGTTTGCATGAAACCGAGTGACTTTTTCACCCGGGCCAAGGCGAACGAGGGCGAGCGCATGCCGCTCTCCCTGCCTGATGGGACGCCAACGGATGAGTGGCTGCTGGTCCGCGGCGTGGATTCGGATGAGTTCCGTTTTGCGACAGACGAATTCAGGCGCGAGCTGCTTGCATTGGCGTCTGTGAAGGACGAGAAAGAGCGTGCGGAGAAGAGCGAGGCGGCGCGCCTCAAGCTGAACGCGGCGTTCGTGATCGGCTGGTCATTCGAGGTTGAGTTCACAAGCGGCGCCCTGCTTGAGTTCCTGCGCGAATCACCCTACATCACGGCAGAGGTTGACCGGTTCGCGAGTGACCGCCGCCGTTTTTTTGGGAAACGCTCGACGAGCTCGCCGACGGACTGATCGCGCACGCCGAGCATCAACTAGGACTACTGCGGCCAGCCGGGCCGCGGCCTAAGAAAGGTCCTGACAAACGCATCACCGTCCGCGCGCAACTGGAAGCGATCGCGGATAAGACCGGCAAGCGCCCGTCACGCCTTGATGGCCCGCCTTGCCCGCCTGAGCTTGCCTATGTATGGGATTGGTACTGCTCTGCCAGGCCAGTCAGCTCGTTGGTTGAGCTGAAGGCCTGGGCTGACCTCTACAGCCACACGCTGAAGCCGCACGAGATCATGCTGCTCAGACGCCTGGCATCGGTTGAGCAGCGAGTGGCGAGCCAGTAGGGCGCCGATTTGGTAAAGTCGGTGCTTTCTACAGGGAGGGGTAAACCATGCGTTTCGTACTAGTTCTGTTGCTGGCCGGCGTGATCGGAGCTTTGTCTGGGTGTGCCGCGCCGCCGACTCGACAGGAGATAGATTCAGCTGACTATGGCGAGCAGATTAGCCAAGCCGATGCCGAGGCAAAGGCAAAAGAGGTGTTCGCGAGAACCCTGAAAGACCCTTACACGGCGCAGATATCGTTCGGACAGCTCTACAAGGGGTATACGCTGACGGCGCCTCTGCAGGGCCGTAAGGCTTCATACGGCTACATGCTCGACGTCATGGTCAACGCAAAGAACAGCTACGGCGGTTACGTCGGTGCAAAGCCTTACCGATTCATGTTTCGCAATGGCCGGCTTGTCGAGGGTTGGCGAATTAGTGATGGCGGGATGCTGATACCCATCATCTAGCAGCAAGACAACTAAAGCCGCCTCCGGGCGGTTTTTTCATGCCTGGAGAAAAGATGCGCCCCCAAGACTTCTACACCAAGACGCGGGCCAGCGCAGGAATTCGCATTGAGCTGATAGACCCTGCTGGAAATAAAGAGTGGGTGCGCGTCAGGTCTGTCATCAGCGATGAGCACCGCCGAGCACGCGAGGAACTGGTCCGACAGGCTGTCGCTGACGGCCGAATCGTCGCAAATGACCCATCGCAGCGAAAGGCGCTAGCACGGCGCCGTCGCGCTGTACTCGCCGCGTCCTTGGTTGCCGATTGGTCGATTCAAGCCGAGCCGGCTGACCTTTTTATCAAGAATCCGCGACTCCGGCGCCAGGTTGAGCTGATCGCCGAGAACCACGCTTTGCACTTTGGAGCTGCCGAATGACTGAATACGCAAGACTGGTCGTCGCAGTAGACAGCACTCAAGCTGCAAAGGCGCGCGCCGAGCTGGACAAGCTTCCGGGAGCCGCTGGGCGCGCTGAATCGTCGGCAAACCGTATGGGCGCATCGTTCGCCAAACTCGGTGGAATCCTTGCATCTGCGATCAGTATTCGTGAGATCGCGCGCGCCTCCGAGCAGTACGTCAACATGACAAACCGGCTGCGGCTGGTGACTGAGGGTAGCGAGCAGCTGGCCTATGCCCAAGAGGCAGTCATGCGGGCGGCGCAGCAGACTTACCAGCCGCTCGAGACGACCGCCGAGGTCTATCAGCGCATCGCTCAAAACGCCAGCGCGCTTGGACTGTCGTTTGCCGAAGTCGAAGCCATTACCAAGACGGTAAGCCGCACGATTGCGCTCAGCGGTGCAGATACCCAGACAGCAGCGGGCGCTATGCGTCAGTTCGGCCAGGCATTGGCGTCTGGCTCCCTGCGCGGCGACGAACTGAACTCCATTCTTGAGGGCACCCCAGCACTCGCCCAAGCCGTGGCTCGGGGGCTCGGTGTGTCGACTGGCGAGCTACGCGCGATGGGCGCAGAGGGTGAGCTTACCGCGTCGAAAATCATCACCGCCTTGCAAAACCAAGAGTCGGCCGTCGAAGAAATGTCGCGCACCATGAACGTGACGGCAGGCCAGGCCATGGTCACCTTCGGCAACTCGCTGATCGGCATCGTTGGCAAGCTGGACGAAGCAAGCGGGGCAAGCCGTGGGTTCGCCAGCGCCGTTCTCGACCTGTCCGGCGCGCTCACCAGGTTCAGCTCTGGCGAGTTCATGGACTTTTTCCGTGACACCAAGCAGACGGCCGCTGGTTTCAACAACGAGATCAGCGTCACCCTGTCGAAGATTCGCGACCTGAATGACGCCCGGAGCAGGCTGGACAAAAATGATCCTGAAGACACGGTGCTATTCCGCTTCAAGTTCTGGAATAAGGAAGAGCTTGACGCAGAAATCGCCGGGCTAGACGGACAGGTTCAGAGGTTCCAGAAAGCTCGCGATCGACTAATCGAGCTGGGCAACAAGCCGGGGGAGGCCACCCCAAAGGGTGATACATCGGTCAGTCAGACGCTGACGCCTCCGCCTGAGACGACCGACAAGGCCACGAAAGCGATAGACCGCCAGATCGAATCTATCCGCATGCAGGCTGAAACGCTCGGCATGACTGCGGATCAGGTTGAGCTCTATAAGCTGGCAGCGGAAGGCGCAACGGAAAGCCAACTGCGGCAAGCTGCGGCGGCATTGCAGGCCGTCTCTGCCTACGAAAAGCAGGCAGAAGCGATCCAGCTTGCCAATGACGCCGAGGAACAGAACAACCAGAAAGCGGCGTCCATTCTCGAATCGCTACGCACCGAAGAGGAGCAGATCCGGGAATCGTACGAGCGTCGTCGCCAGATCATCATGGATGCCACTCTGCTCACAGAAGAGCAGAAGAACGAGGCCGTGCTAGCGCTCAAGCAGGAGCACGACGAGCAGATGATCCAGGCCAACGGATCGTACTGGGAGCGCTATATGGTGGCCGCCCAGGAAAACCTACTGGCCTTCGATGAGATGGCCGGGACGATGCTGGAAAACTTCACCGGCCGCTTCGGTGATGCGTTCGAGTCCATGGTCTTTGATTCGCAGAGCCTGGGTGAAGCTGTCTCAAACTTGGCGCAAGGCATGGCTCGCTCCGTTGTGAACGCTCTTGGACAGATGGCTGCGCAATGGGTCGCGTATCAGGCTCTGCAGCTAGCGCTGGGTAAGACCAGCGAGGCAGCTGCTGTCGCAGGCGCTGTCGCAACAGGCTCAAGCATGGCGGCTGCGTATGCACCTGCCGCTGCAATGGCGTCGCTGGCGTCATTTGGTGCGAACTCGGTTCCAGCGATGGCGGCCATCACAAGCACGACAACTCTGGCGCAGGGCATGGCCATGATGTCTTTTGATGGTGGCGGGTTTACTGGATATGGCCCTCGCTCGGGAGGTCTCGACGGAAAGGGCGGCTTCATGGCCATGGTTCATCCGAACGAGACGATCATCGACCACACCAAGTCGAGCAGCAGCGGCGGTTCTGGCGGCGGAATGCCGAACGTTCAGATCATAAACAACGGTGAACCCGTCACGGCTCGCGCTGAAATGGATGGCGACACGCTGACGCTGATCCTTGATAGGGTCCGGAGCGACATCATGAACGACGGCAAGACGAAGGAAGCGATCGGCGCCAAGTTTGGGCTGCAGGGGGTCGGCGTATGATCCAGTATCCCGCAGAGCTGCCATACCCGGACCTTTCCGGGTACTCGCTCGAGCACGCGCCGAACCTGACTCGCACACCAATGATCAGCGGCCGCGCACGTCAGCGCAGGCGCTATACCAGCGTACCTAGCTTCGTGACGCTTTCCTGGGGAATGCCTCAGAAAGAGTTCGAACTGTTCGAGGCTTGGTTTCGCTGGGAGCTGAAAGAGGGCGAGGAGTGGTTTACCGGCTGGGCGCAGACTGGCGGGCCGGCAAGGCAGACAGTAATGCGGTTTGTCGGCTCTGATGGCGCCCCCGCCTACACCGCGCGCATGGATGGGCCTGATTACTGGCGTATCAGCTGCCGGCTTGAGATTCGCGAGAAACAGACCTTCGCCGACGGCTGGCAACATCTGCCGCAGTACATCCTGTTCCCGTCGATCCTAGACCTAGCGCTGAACCGCGAATGGCCAGAATCGAAATACCAGACCTACATGGGCGCGTTTGACGGGGGCGTGAATGAGGAGTGGCCGCAATGACTATCCTCGAGCAAGTCTATGCCTCAGGCGGCGACGTGATCATTCACACGCTGGAGATCACGTGCGCAGCCTGGGCTGATCCGATCCTGCTGTGTGAGGGGTTCGAGAATCAGTCTGTGATCGACGAGAACGGTCGCGCCTTGACCTTCGAAGCGGCGGCCTTCCAGCTCGCCGAACCCGAGCGCAGTAATCGCGGCAGCCAGACGCTGGACTTCGCCGTAGATGGCGTCATGGGCACGGCACAGCAGAAGGTCGACGCGGCGCTAGAGGCAGAGGAGCGCATCACTCTCATCTACCGAAAGTTCCTCGCCAGCAACCTGACGGAGCCGGCCGAGCGCCCGTATCGCATGACCATCCTCGGCGGGGAGATGAATGGCTCGACGGTCCAGCTGCAGGCCGGGTTCTTCGACCTGATCAACCGGCAGTGGCCACGCGACGTTTACTCCACGACGTTCTCACCTGGCCTGAGATACCTCTGATGCTTGAGCAATACCTATTCGCCCGTTACGTGGACGGCGGGCGAGGCGAGGTCGTGGGCGGCGTACGGGAATTTGACTGCTGGGGGCTGGCGATGGCGGCCCGTGAGGAATTGCTTGGCCTGCCGCCACTGCCAGATGCCGGCGTTATCAGTCGTCACCGGCTGCGCGAGTCCGCCAAGTCCTACCGGCTCTATGCCGATCTGCTGCCGGAAGGTCCGCCAATACCGGGCGCTCTGGCCGCTGTCATGAGCGGCGAGCTTTGCACCCACGTCGGCGTCGTCCTCGAACTGGATGGGGTGCTGGCCGTAGCAGAGATCAACCCAAAGTCCGGCTTTCGCTGGCTCCGCATAGCCGACTTCGAACGCACCTACTACCGAGTGAAATACCATGCCGATCGAGATTTACGCGAGCAAGTTTGCGGCTGAGCCTGCTGAGCGCCACGAAACCAGCGATCGCATGACTGTGGACGGCTGGCTGCGAGTCAACGTGCCGAGCTTCGAGGCTCGCGATAAGGCGCCGATCAGCGTAACCATCAATGGCCAGGTGATTGATCCGTCCTCCTGGGATGACTCTGAGTTCGCGCCGGCTGACTTCGTGTCGATCTGCGTAGAGCCGAAGGGCAGCTCGCTAGAGACGATCTTTCGTCCTGGCCCTTTGGCCAAGCTGTTCGGCCTTGGTAACCCGTTTGCTCAGGTCGCCCCAACTACACCGAAGGCGCGCCCGCAAGGCAAAGACCTTTCGTTGGTGACGGCGAAAGGCAACCAGGTATCGCTCAACGCCGTGATTCCTGAAATCGCTGGCACCTTCAAGCGCTATCCGGACTACCTGCTCCCTGCGCATCGTTACTTCGGAGGGCCGCGAGAGCAGTGGGTCGAGATGCTGCTTTGCGTAGGGAAGGGGAAGTACGACATTCCGGCCAGCAAGATTTTGGTCGGTAACACGCCAATCATTTCGCTCGGCGCGGATGCTCAATACCAAATCTTCCAGCCAGGCGCAAACGTCTCCGGCGACAGCGCGTCGACTTGGTGGCATAGCGCCTCAGAGGTCGGATCTACATCTACAGGGACTGCGGGCCTTGAGCTTAAAGCAACCTATGAGGTTGACCCGGTTCCTGATGCGAGCTCGTACCAACTTAGCGGCAACACGATTGCAATTCCGACTGGCGCTGGCCAGTTCCCGGACGGCTGGGCTGCCGGCATGATTGTAAGGGTAGAGGCCAGTTATCCGCACACCGTGATCGATGGCGGGGCAGGCCGCGACATAATCGAGGCTGACTTCAGCAAGCTCGGCCCGTTTGTTGGAATGAAGATCGAGATAACCGGTGACAATGCTGGCCTGTATCAAATCGAAACCTACGTCCCGCCAATTGCGCCATCCACTGTCGGACAGATTACGCTGAGCTACGTAGGTGGTGGCGCGGTAACCGGGCTGAAAACCGGATCGTTGTCCATGGGTATCGGCTACGCCGGGTTGCGCTACCGAATCACTGCGGCTGGTCCGTACTCAATCGCAGTGGAGCGTTTGACCGATACGGGCGCTTCGGATACCGCTTGGTCCGGCTTTGCACCACTACAGAGTTCAGCTGTTGTGATTTCCCTGGATGCATCAACGCAGCAGGGGGATTGGGCAGGTCCTTTCTGCGCATGCCCGCCTGGCGAAACTACCAACCTCATCGAATGGGACGTGATGTTCCCTGGTGGTCTGATCCATATTGGCAGTAAGGGTCAGCTGATATCTCGGTCTGTTACGGTCGAGATTCAGTATCGAGATTTCGACGCGGCCGGGGCGTGGGCATCAACTACCAAAGTCATCACGCAGAAAACCCTCGACCAGGTTGGATTTACGTTCAGTCAAACCCTGCCATCGATGATGCGCCCAGAGGTTCGCATGCGCCGCATCGGGGCCAAATCGACGAATACCAACATTCAGGACAGTGTTCAGTGGTACGGGCTACGAGCAAAGCTGCAGGCGCCCACTAGCTATGATGGCGTCACAGTCATGGCTGTCAGACTTCGCGGCGGTGATCGCCTTGCCTCGCAGTCTGAGGCGCTTGTGTCAGTAGAGGCTACCCGCGTATTACCAGTCAGGAACGGCGGCACTTGGGATGTTGAAACCCCGACGCGGGATATCGCCCCGTGGGTTATTCACGTTGCCCATTCGATCGGTTACACCGACGACGACTTGGATATGGCTGAACTGGACCGCTTGCACGCCATATTGGCCGCCCGCGGCGACCGCTACGACGCAGTCATTGACTCAGCTAGCACGGTGAAACAATCGTTGCTGGAGGCGCTGCAGGCTGGATTCGCGGATTTCACAATCGACCGCGGTTTGATCCGTCCGGTGCGTGATGAGCCTCGCACGGTCATGGAGCACCCGTACACGCCGCAGAACATGACTAAGCCGCTGACTCGGCAGTTCTCCGCGCTCAAACCAGATGATTTCGATGGCGTAGACGTTGAGTACGTCGACAGTCGCACCTGGCAGAGGGAGACGGTTCAGTGCCGCCTACCTGGTGATGCTGGAGTGCGCGTCGAGAAGCTGAAGCTTGATGGTGTCACAGGCCGCACGCAGGCCTGGCGGATCGGGATGCGGCGCCGGATGGAACAGAAGTACCGGCGATGGTCGTACAGCTTTGGCACTGAGCTCGATGCGCTGAACAGCCGCTATCTCAGCTACGTGCCGCTTCAGGACGACGTGCCCGGCTACGGCCAGAGCGCGCTGATGCTGAGCTACGACAACGGCATCATCGAGTCATCCGAGCCGTTCGACTGGTCGGCCGGCGGCGCGCATGTGGTCGGTATTCGTCGGCCAGATGGCACGCTTTCAGGTCCATACGCCGCAACGCGCATTGATGACTACCGGCTGTCGATCGTTGGCTTGGACTTTGAGCCCGACACATCGTGGAGCATCGAGCCGCCGCATCTGCTGTTCGGCCCGGTCAACCGCTGGAGCTATCCGGCACTGATCACTTCCATCAGCCCTAGAGGCACCGATGGCGCAACGGTGCAGGCGGTCAACTACGCGCCAGAAGTCTACACCTACGACGACGCCACACCACCAGCCTAACAATTAGCCAACACCACATACCGGACACGGCCCAAACGGACGCCGTGCGATCCCGTTCGCCTGGAGTAAACGCATGACTTTCAATACCGGAAACCCTGTTGGTTCGGTGGACCCGCGGGACCTGTACGACAACGCGAAGAACGCTGACATTGCCGTTAATACGCAGGACCCCACTTGGACCGACCGGCTAGGCGTTGAGCGCAAGAGCTGGGCAGGTATCGAGCAGGGCGTTTCGGACGCTTTGTCTCGCCTCGGTTATCAGGTCAAGGGCGATTACGCTGCAGATCTTTTGATTGAGAACTACGGCGAGGTATTCCGCAAAGACGGCGAGTTCTACCGGGCCAAGGCCGAAACCACGCTTCCATACTCGCTGAATGGCGACTGGGCAGTAGATGCGCCGAAATTCGTTTCGGTCGGGGATGCTGTGCTGCGGCAGGAGTTGGCCGGCGCAGATGGCGGCGAATTAGTAAACGTCGGAGGCCGCAGCGTATCCGATAAATTCTCAGATCAGCCGCTGTCAATTATCGACGCTGGCGCCCCGGTTGACGGCGTTTCCGATTGCGGCCCAGCGCTAGCAGCTGCTCTTGCGCAGTCGAGTCGCATCTACTTTCCGGAGAATGCGAACGGTTACGCATTCAAGAGCCAGATCAACGTTGTGTTGACAAGTGACACCGTGATTGATTTCAACGGCCAGACGCTGACCTTTGAGGGCGGCCGGATCATACTGCGAGGACAGACCATCCTGTCCGGCGTTCTTCCGCAGACGCTTAAGCCTAGATATTCCAAGCAGTGGGTTCTGGCCTCTGCGGCAGGCGTTCAGCCAGGGGACTTGCTATACGTAAACACTGCCATTCAGCCGTCGCCGGATTGGGCGGATACCAAAAAGGACTTGGTGCGTATTTCATCTGTCAGCGGTGAGACTCTCACCTTGGATGCCGGCTTGAATTTCGCGTACAGCACTGGCGATTCAGGCATCTATGCGGACGTTTACCGGCCGGTAACCCTAGAGATCAAGCGCCCAGTCGTGAAGCTAATTGCTGCCGACAGCGACACGACCCCTTACGTATGCTTCGACCTGTGGGCGCTTCGCGACGTAATTGTGCGCAACCCGGAGATTATCGGGCAGCGACCGTTCGACCGAGCAAACAACATCTACCGCGTGGGTCTGCAGTTTTACAAGTGTTGGGGCGTGACTGTAGAAAACCCGGTTTACGATTCCATGAGCTACCCCGCTGGCGCATACGGCGGTACGCGGAATGTTCGAGAGGTAAACGTTAGGTCGCGCTATTGCCATCACGCCCATCTTGACATGGGTGATTGGGCATCGGACTACAAATGCGTCGGACTCGATAGTCAAGATGCTTATCAGGCGGTGAACAGTCACCCGGCCTTCCGCGTGGAGGTTCACAGCTTTCACGCAGCCAACGACTATGGTATCTCGAACATGCGCTGCTTCGGTGGCGGGCTATTCAACGGCGTGATCGAGACTAGCGGCGGCGATGATCTGGAGCTTTCCCAGTATCAAAGCAATCCCGTGGCGGCTGGTTACGAATATCTATACGCCGATGCTGACTTTACACTTGATGGTGTTGATTACGTAGCGCCGAATCGCGTTGTGAAGCCCGTCGTCGAGGTGCGCAACGGGCGACGGGTTTATGTCACTCGCACGAAAGCGCCATCCTTTGGTGTTTCCGCAGCTGCAAAAGGGTCTGTTACCGACCTTGTTTTCGGGCCTGGAAACCGTTTCGGCACCCTGGCAACTGCAACTCCCCCCGTAATCAACTTAAGAAGCGCTGCCCGAGCACATGTGCCGCCGAGGATTGATAGTTATCTCGACGGCACAGTAAGGCATATCGACTTACGCCGCCAGCTGGCAGACCAGGGGGGTGACATTGTTAGGGCTTACGGCGCAATTGCGCGAAGCCTTTCAGGGGAGCCCGCAGTAGTGCCGGTTCGGGTGCATGTCAACTGCATTGCCGGTATGGATCAGGTCAATGACGTTATAGGGAAGATCAAGTTATTTTCTACCGTAAAACATCAAAACACGGGCCTTTTCGCCACTTTAGAGAAGACGTTCAACTTCTATATGAAGGTCAGCGCGACAAGTCTGGTGGAATTCCCCACTACGTCAATCCAAGCAACGGGCGCGTCGGGGCAGGCAAACGAGAGCCTTACACTCGGAATCTCGAATGTCAGCTTTGCCGGCGAAAGTCAGCTTGGAGTGGCTGAGGATCATTATGTGCAGTTCGATGTATCCCTAGCGAGCGGCAGAACTAGTCCTTCTTACTCGCTCAGTTATGAGCTAGAACTGATCTGTTCATAAATTAAAGCCCCGCCAGTCGGGGCTTTTTATTGCCTGGAGTTCTCATGCCTCGAATATCAGCCGCCCAAGCGGGCGGCGCGAACGTCTGTGCCTTTCTGGATCTCGTTGCATGGTCAGAAGGCACAGATAACGGGCGTCAGGCGACGAATGATGAAGGGTACGACGTGGTTGTCGGTGGGGGGTTATTCGAGTCCTACGCAGACCATCCGCGACGCCTGATCAGTCTGCCATCGCTTGGCATCAAGTCCACCGCCGCGGGTCGCTATCAGATCCTGTCGCGCTATTGGGATCACTACCGCAAGCAGCTCGGATTGGTCGGCGGCTTCACGCCTGAAAACCAAGACCGTATTGCGCTGCAACTGATCCGCGAATGCCGGGCGCTGGACGACATCAAGGCCGGACGCGTCGAGCAGGCCATCCATAAGTGCCGCAGCCGGTGGGCGTCATTGCCGGGCGCCGGTTACGGGCAGCACGAGCACAAGGTTAGCAGCCTGCTGGCTGCGTACTCGAAGGCCGGGGGATTCCTCGCATGATCGCCTGGCTGAAGTTGGTCCCTACTTGGTCCTACTGGGTCCTTGCCTTGGTCCTTGTGGCGGGCGGACAACAGATCCGGGTCCTGTCGGCTCAGTCTGACGCCTCGAAGGCGCAGGCGGAGCTCGCCAACTACCGCACCGAAGTCAGCGAGCGCGACCGCCGTGCCGCGCTGTTCGTGATTCAGGAAAACCAGCGGCGTCAGGCCGAAACGGAGAAAGCAGATGCAGAGGCACAGGAACAACTGGCTTCAGCGCGGACTGATGCTGAGCGCGCTGGTAGTGCTCTTGAGCGCCTGCAGCAGCGCCTCGCCACAGCTGAGCAACGCAGTCGTGACGCCGGCAATGCCATCACTGCCAAGCTCAGCGCGTCAGCCGAAGACGCCGCCCGAGTGCGAGCCGACGTGTTCGGCCGGATTGGAGAGGCTGCTCAACTCTATGCTGCTGTCGCCGACGAGCGAGGAATAGCCGGGGCGACGTGTGAGAAAGCTTATGACGCGGTGAAGGGGAATTGAGATTGCCCGGACGGGCTGAGAGGGGAACAAAAAAGGTTGCTGAAATGTTGCTGAAACCCCGACTAACCGGGACATATTTTCAGCAACTTTCAACAACCTTTTCCGCTAGAGGCCCCATGTTTCGGGGCTTGTTTGGTGGAGCCGGGGGGATTTGAACCCCCGTCCGCCAGCTCTCCACTGTCGGTACTACATGCGTAGCCAAATCTATTGAGTTAACTCCGCGCCGCCCGATTGGCAGGGTGCTTGGAGCGAGCTGCATGAGTTTTAGCCGTTACGTCTGCAGCGAACTTGGCGGCGATCCTGTTCTATCTGACAGTCATTTCGGGTTTACAGGCATCCCCTAGTGACCGCTGGCGCCGAAGCGACCAGATGAAGGTTAGGCGGCTAGCGCGTACCCTTCGTAGTTG
>NZ_JBLXCL010000011.1:0-57117 GCF_048264985.1 Pelagibacterium sp. | reverse complement strand
GGATTGACCCTGGCCTTTGAAGGGCGACTAAGCCAAAAATCCCGGATGCATGGGGCAATGATCGCTTCATATAAAAATTAAAAAATGCGGAGCGTTCATCGCCCCATGCCGTCTATCCCTTCATAGCCCGAGGTGATGTCGCCGTCGGTCAATTCGGCCGATCCCGGCTTCTCTTGACTTCTCACCGCTCCTGCACGAGTTAAGGCACAACGCTTTCTGCGCCCGCTGCGGCGCCATCTCAGAGGTATTCTCATGGGTTTCAAATGCGGCATCGTCGGTCTGCCCAATGTTGGCAAATCGACGCTTTTCAACGCCCTCACCCAGACTGCTGCCGCTCAGGCCGCGAATTTTCCGTTTTGCACAATCGAGCCCAATGTTGGCGAAGTATCGGTTCCCGATGAACGCCTCGATAAATTGGCCGAGATCGGCAAGTCTAAGGATGTCATCCCCACGCGCCTGTCGTTCGTCGACATTGCTGGTCTCGTCAAAGGCGCGTCAAAGGGCGAAGGACTGGGCAACCAGTTTCTGGCCAATATCCGCGAATGCGACGCTATCGCCTACGTGCTGCGTTGCTTTGTGAACGACGACATCATTCACGTATCGGGTAAGGTTGACCCGATCGCCGACGCCGAAGTGGTCGAAACCGAGCTTATGCTGGCAGACCTCGAAAGCCTCGAAAAACGCGCTGGCGGACTGGAAAAAAAGATCCGCGCCAATGACAAGGAAGCGAAACTGACCCTTGAGTTGGTCAATCGTGCCAAGGCCCTGCTCGAAGATGGCAAGCCGGCTCGCCATACCGAGCGCGCGCCCGACGAGGAAAAAGCATTCAAAGAACTCCAGCTGCTCACAGCCAAGCCGGTACTCTATGTTTGCAATGTGGACGAATCCGCCGCTGCGGATGGTAACGAGCACACCAAAAAGGTCGAGGAATACGCCAAGGCGCAAGATGCGCGCTCGGTGGTGATTTGCGCCGAGATCGAAGCTGAGCTCGCTGGCCTCGATACTGCCGATCGCACCGATTATCTCTCTTCGCTCGGTCTGGACGAACCCGGACTGAACAAGTTGATCCGCGAGGGCTACAAGCTCCTTCACCTCCAGACATATTTCACCGTTGGCCCCAAAGAAGCGCGCGCCTGGACCATTGCTGTCGGCACAAAGGCGCCCCAGGCAGCCGGTGTCATTCACACCGATTTCGAGCGTGGCTTCATTCGCGCCCAGACGATCGCTTATGACGATTTCATAGCACTTGGTGGCGAAGTGGCGGCCAAGGAAGCCGGCAAGGCGCGCGACGAAGGCAAGGAATACGTCGTCAAGGACGGAGACGTCATGCTGTTCAAGTTCAACACCTGATCACGACAGGCGCCACCGGGCGCCCCTTGGCCTGCCGTTTCGGGAATCTGGATGGATCACTGCCATTTCTGCTCTTCTAGTCCAAGGACGGAGCACAATGGCAGCCCATGTCCGTTTCCCGGCTATGATCGTCATGTCCACTGTCGTGATGTTCGGGTTGGTGCAGCGAGAACAATGAAATGAAAGCTCTCATCGCCGAACTTGAGTAGCCACAAATGACGGTTGCCCAGGGCGCTCGGGGGCTTTATCTGAACGCTCGGACAATTGTCCTCCCCTGTGACGAATCAACTATCGTTTCCTGCCGGCCCGTCAGGAGATTGAAATGAACGTTGATCTCGCGCGGGTCGCACCGCCCCTTAAAGCCATGCTGGCGAGCATCTTGGGGCAGTTCGGGGGGTATTGGCACTGGTTGCGGTTCCGACCCTCCAGGCCCCCCTGACAGCGATTGCGGCACCTTATCTATCTTCTCGCCTCATCGATCAGCTGCCCCCCGGTATTGTCTTTGTCCCGCTGGTCACCCGCGCGACGCGAGGGGCGAACGGCAACGGATCGCTATCGCTCGAGCCCTCTCTACCGATCCTGGAAACATACTCCTCGACGGGCCAGCTCACTCAACGCCGAGACGGAAAAAGACATCCTGGCTCAGCTTCGCCTGGTTTGCGACCAAGTGGCGATCATCGCGATCACTCACCTGATCAGCGTCATAGGGCAGCTCGATACCGTCAATGCGATCGAGGCTGCGGGACAATAGACCGCGTGCGGCCTTGCATCACCATAATCGGTAAGGCACAATCGAGATTGACGTTTAGGATAACAAGATGACCAATCCGACAACCAAAGATCGACGCCATTTCGAAGACTTGGCGGTCGGCGAAACCATTGCGCTCGGCCCCCGCACTGTCAGCAAGGCTGACATCATCGAGTTTGCGACAGAGTTTGATCCTTTCCCTTTTCATCTCGATGAAAAGGCAGCCAAAGAAAGCCTGTTGGGTGGACTGGCGTCCAGCGGCTGGCAGACTGGAGCGCTCTCGCTCCGCATGCTTGTGGACGCCTTCTTGTCCGACATCGCATCAATGGGCGGACTGGGATTTACCGACCTTAAATGGAAGCGCCCTCTCATGAAGGGTGATACGCTTTCAGGCACTGCAACAATCACTTCATTGAGACGCTCCGCAACCCACGCCAATATGGGCATCATCACAATCGCTTTCGACATGCGCAACCAAAAGAGCCAACAGGTGATGACGCTGAACCTGACAAATCTCGTCGAAGTGCGCGATCCTTCGACAGCGCCCGACGAGGCCGCGCAATGACCCGCTGGTTCGAAGAGGTACGGCTCGACGATCCGTTCGATCTGGGCAGTCACACATTCACGCAAGACGAAATCGTAAGGTTCGGCGAGCTCTACGACCCACAGTATTTTCACGTGGACGCCGATGCGGCCGCAAATTCTCATTTTGGGGGACTGGTAGCGTCTGGTTGGCATACGGTCAGCGTGGGCCACCGGTTGATGGTGGATCGGCTTTTTGCAGAAGAAGATATCGTGCGCGCTGAAGGCGGCGAACCGGGCGTCTCAGGACCCTCGCCCGGAGTCAATCGTATGGATTTCAAGGCGCCGGTCAGGCCCGGAGATACGGTGCGATACACTCTGACGGTCACCGGAAAACGACCATCCAATTCCATTGCGGGTTGGGGACTGCTCTTCAATCTGCTCGAAGCGCATAACCAGAACGGTGAGCTCGTCTATTCCGCTGACCTCGTCGGGTTTTCCAAGCGGCGCGACTACACAATGCCGCTCAGGCTGCGCGCCATGACGGCCCTTGCTAAGCTACCCGGTCTGAAATCATTGGTAAACAGATGAGGCCCTTGGAGCGCATTGCGATAATCCTTGCCGGCCTGCTTGGGGCTTCAGGGGTCGCCGCAGCCGCAGCGAGCTCGCATGCCGGTGCAGCACTGCTCGGACCCTATGCCTTGATTGCACTTACCCATGCCCCCGCAATACTGGCACTCGCCTTGGCAGCGTTGCCGCCGGTGTTTAACGGAGCTCTGATTGCCCTGATGACAGGATCGCTACTGTTTTGCGGTGATCTGGCGCTACGCCATCTCCTGGGCGCTGCTCCTTTGCCCCTGCTCGCGCCTGCAGGTGGCATGGCTCTGATCCTCGGCTGGAGCCTATTGATCGTTGGCGGGCTTTTCGCACGGCGCGGTTGAATGGCTATTCAGTGCCTTTTTCGGCCCATACAGCGCCAATCCGCGGCATATTGGTCTCGATCCAGTCGGCGAGAACCCTCACCTTCTCCGCAGCTTCACGCCCCAGCGGCGTAAGAGTGTACTCGACATGCGGAGGAACCACTGGATAGGCACGACGGTCGACCATACCATCGTCCTCAAGCCATTGCAGCGTCTGGGCCAGCATGCGCTCACTCACGCCACCAACCTTGCGTCGCAGTTCGCTGAACCTGTGCGTGCCGTCCAGGAGCGCAATCAGCACAAGCACTCCCCACCGGCTCGTGAGGTGTTTCAGGACCTCCCGCGACGGACACGCATGGGAAAAGAGCTGCCCCCGGTCCATGGCATCTCCCAAGGGTCCTTTGTGCTTGAGGCTGTCGTCGGTGTCCATCTGCATACTTACCTTTGCGTACGTACTTACTATTTGTAAGTATCGACTTTATATCGGTCTGCGCAACACGAAAATATGGAGTTCACCCCAATGTACGCAGTTACCGGAGCCAATGGTCAATTGGGCCGTCTCGTCATCGCAGCACTCAAAGAGAAAGGACTGGACGGACAAACAATAGCGCTGGTGCGCGACCTTTCCAAAGCCACCGACCTCGGCATTACGGCCCGTCATTTCGACTATGACGAGCCAGAGACATTAGAACCCGCTCTAAAGGGTATCGACAAACTCCTGCTGATTTCAGGCAGCGAAATCGGCAAACGCGGCCTCCAGCATAAGACAGTCATCGATGCCGCTGTAAGGGCCGGTGTGCAGCACATAACCTATACCAGCCTTTTGCATGCCGACACTTCAGAGATCACCCTCGCGCCCGAGCACCGCCAAACTGAAGCTGCCCTCAAGGCATCTGGCCTCAAATACTCAATCCTTCGCAATGCCTGGTACACAGAAAACTACACCGGCAACCTCGGAGCTGCCCTCGAGAGCGGCACCATCATTGGATCGGCAGGGGGCGGTCAACTCAACACTGCAAGCCGCGCTGATTTGGCGGCGGCCGCAGCAATCGTACTGACATCAAGCAGCCACGTCGGCCAAATCTATGAACTCGCTAACGACCAGGCATATACTTTGTCCGACGTTGCAGCAGAACTCTCGCGTCAATCTGGCAAGTCTGTGGTCTACAAGGATCTCCCAAAGGCCGAATACTCCAGGATTCTTATCTCGATGGGCCTTCCGGCACCGGTCGCCGACCTACTGGCAGATAGCGATGCAAAAGCTGCATCCGGAGCGTTCTCAGATGAGAGTGGAGCACTTGGAAGGTTGCTGGGGCGTCCGACACAAACGCTTGAGCAAGCCGTAGCTCAGGCTTTGAACTAGGCGCGATAGGAGAGCGGCCCAAACGGTCGCTCTCAATGACCCTCAAACATCATAAGCGCTTCAACTGTAACGCCATGCGCCCGTAGCTTGTCAGCGCCGCCAATTTCGGGAAGGTCGATGACAAACCCTGTGTAGTCGACCTTCGCACCGGTGCGCCGCAACAGAGAAACGGCGGCGATTGCGGTCCCGCCGGTCGCAATCAGATCATCGACCAACAATACGTTATCATTCTCATCCACCGCATCTGCATGGATCTCGATAGTATCTACGCCATATTCCAGCGCGTAATTCTGCCCAATCGTTTCACCTGGCAGCTTGCCGGCCTTGCGCACAGGAATGAACCCCACACCAAGTGCAATGGCGACGCCAGCCCCGAAAATGAACCCGCGCGCCTCGATCCCCGCAACCTTGGTGATACCTTTATCTCTGTGCGCAAGTGCCAAGCGCTCGCAACTTTCTCTAAACCCGTCGGAATCCTCGATCAACGAAGTGATATCACGGAAGACGATGCCAGGCTTGGGATAGTCGGGAATTGAGCGGACAAGCGTCTTGAGGTCGGTGGCCATGAAACAGAGATCCGCAGCTTTAGTTCAACGATCGAATGGACGGGGGGCCAACAGCCACAAAATTCAAAAAGGCTAGAAATAGCGATTGGGAGGTACAACCCGAGCGGTAAGCTCACCAGCCTTGCGCGCAGCACGCTTTGTAACCTCGAATGCGGCGTTTTTGCGCTCCTCGGACAACAGGTTTGGCGCCGCTTTGATAGCAGAACGGACGACCGGGCTACGGCTTGCGGCAAGTGCCAGCAAGGCAACCGTCTTGGCCACTCGGAAAGCCGACATTGTTTTTCTCCAATCGAACCCGATTGCGATTACGGTTGCTGCGTCGCCGCCAGTACAATGAAGTCTTTGGTCATGGCGAACAAGGGCAAAAATCACTGCACAAAAAAAGGGCCCCGCGGGGCCCTTTCAATTCGACTAGTGTGCGTCCCGCCAAATGCGGCGTTTCACAAGATACATCAGTACTGAAAGCCCGATCAGAAACAGGATCACTATGAACCCGGTCGACTTGCGCGATACCATATGCGGATCGGCTGTCCACTGCAAAAAGGCTGCAACGTCTTTTGAATACTGCTCGACAGTCTGCGGTGTCGACTCGTCTTCGTAAGACACGATGCCGTCCGAAAGCGGCGCCGCCATCGAAATGAAATGGCCCGAAAAATATTCATTGTAGTGCAGGCCTGGTGCGACGTCCACGCCTTCAGGCGCCTCTTCGTAGCTCGTAAGCAGGTTGTAGATAAAATCCGCACCTGCTTCCTGATAGGCAGTGAAGTAGTTGAAGACCCACCAGGGGAAGTCCATGTGGATGCCGCGCGCTTTGGCCATCAGCGAAAGATCGGGCGGCGCCTTACCACCATTGGCTTCGGCGGCGATCTGTTCGCTAGGGAACGGGTTTGGCCAACGGTCGGCAGGCACGCCTTCACGCTCCCCACCCTCGGCCATTTCGTCAGCAACGGTATATTCCGCCGCAAGGGCCCGGATTTGGTCTTCACTGTAATGCGGCCCGCCGTCCTCAGACAGGTTGCGGAATGCAATATATTCAAGACCGTGACAGCTTGAACAGACTTCCCGGTAAACCTGGAAGCCGCGCCGGAGCTGGTTCTGATCGTAAGTCCCGAAAATGCCAGCAAAGCTCCAGTCCTGCTGATCGGTATGCGGATACTCTTCGGCTGCCTGCACCATTGTGCCCCCAAGGGCAAAAGCTGCAAGGGCGAGTACGCCAAGGATCGTCTTTTTAAACATCATTGTAGTCCTTCGCGCCATATCAGCCATTTGCCTTGCCAAGCACGCTTTCCGAAATACTGGCCGGAAGCGGCGCTGGCTTTTCGATGCGTCCAAGGATCGGGAGAATGATGAGGAAGTAGCCGAAATAATAGGCAGTACAGATCTTGGCCAGCAATACGTAGATACCTTCAGCCGGCTGCGCACCCAGATAGGCAAGCGCAATGAAGTTGATCACGAACAACCAGTAGAACGGGCGGAAGAGCGGGCGGAATGCACCCGAGCGCACCTTGGATGTGTCGAGCCACGGAATAACGAACAGGATCAGCAGCGAGCCGGCCATCGCGATGACGCCACCAAGCTTGGAATCGATGAACAGCACGTTGAAATCGATGGCGCGAAGCATCGTGTAGAAGGGCAACAGATACCATTCGGGAACGATGTGTGTCGGCGTAACCTGCGGGTTGCCGGGGATGTAGTTGTCTGCGTGACCGAGAATGTCGGGCGCAAAGAACACGAACCAGGCGAACGGGATGAGGAACAGAACGACAGCAAACAGATCCTTCATCGTGATGTAGGGATGGAAAGGCAGCGTGTCGCGGCTTTCCTTCACTTCGACACCGGTCGGGTTGTTGTTGCCCGGCACGTGCAGCGCCCAGATGTGGAGCACGACGACGGCGGCGATGATGAACGGAATGAGGTAGTGGAGCGAGAAGAAGCGGTTTAGCGTGGGATTGGCCACCGAGAAGCCGCCCAGCAGCAAGGTCTGAATCGCTTCGCCAACCAGCGGAATGGCCGAGAAGATGCCGGTGATGACCGTTGCTCCCCAAAGGCTCATCTGGCCCCAGGGCAGAACATAGCCCATAAAGGCGGTCGCCATCAAAAGGATGAACAGGATAACGCCCAGCATCCAGATAACCTCGCGCGGCGCTTTGTAGGAGCCGTAATAGAGGCCACGGAAGATGTGGACGTAGACTGCCGCGAAGAACATCGAGGCGCCCACTGCGTGGGTACCCTGAATGATACGGCCGAAATTGACGTCACGCCGAATGTGCTCGACCGAAGCGAACGCAAGATCGACGTGAGGTGTGTAGTGCATCACCAGAATAACGCCGGTGACGATCTGAATGACCAGCATGAAGGTGAGGATCGCGCCGAAGGTCCACCAGTAATTGAGGTTCTTCGGAGTCGGGTAATCCATCAGATGTTCTTTGGAGAATCTGATGATGGGGAGACGGTCATCGAGCCAACGCTCGATCCCGGTGCCCGGCGTATAATTGCCAGCGTGATTGGACATGCCCTCTACTCCCCTTACCCGATCTGCACGACAGTATCGGAAACAAACTCATAAGGCGGCACGACGAGGTTCTTCGGTGCCGGCCCGCGGCGGATACGCCCCGCGGTATCGTAGTGCGATCCATGGCAGGGGCAGAACCACCCATCATAGTCGCCCGATTCACCGACTGGAACGCAGCCCAGATGGGTGCAATTGGCAACCATGATGAGCCATTCTTCATGCCCCTCGAGGACGCGCTCTTCATCGGTCTGCGGATCCTTGAGATCGGAGAGCGGCACTGCTCGCGCTTCTTCGATTTCGGCAGGCGTACGATGCCGGACAAAGACGGGCAGTCCGCGCCACATGATCGTAACTGACGACCCTTCAGCAACTGGCGCAACGTCAAAACGGATCGAGGCCAGGGCCAGAACCGACGCGTCGGGATTCAGTTGATTGATAAGCGGCCAGGCAGCTCCCGCCACCCCGACTGCCCCGACCGCACCGGTCGCGATATAAAGAAAATCGCGTCGTGTCGCTTTTGTTTCGCTCGCTGTCGCCAAAGCTCTAGATCCCCAAAAGGCCTGCACAAACTTGTTCTGATATCCGCCGGACGCCGGTATTTAACACGCATGGGTACGCGAGTCGGGTCCGCCGCCGCCAGGCGGTGCGGATTTTTGGCTTCTTTTTGCACTGTCTTATGGACTTGTCCAGCCTTGCCAAAGGTGACTTGATCGATCTGCGACACTATACCCATCAATCTTTCGACAACCTCAGGATACCCATCAATCTTTCGACAACCTCAGGCCACGGTTCTGTCATTGCCTATAGCCCTTGCACTCTACCAGCCCGACATCGCTCTCAACACCGGAACGCTCTTGCGGCTCGGCGCTTGCCTTGATGTGAAGGTCCATATCATCCACCCCACCGGGTTTCCGTTCTCGCGCTCCGCCCTGAAGCGTTCCGGCATGGACTACCTCGACACAGTGGATATGGAAGAGCACAATAATTACACCCAGTTTGACCTCTGGCGCCGCGCGGCAGGCAAACGACTCGTCTTGCTGACCACAAAGGCCAGCGTTCCAATTCATCACGCGCGCTATCGAGACGAAGATATCTTGATGGTTGGCCGCGAAAGCGCCGGCGTACCGCCCGAAATCGCCGACGACGCCGGACTGCGCGTCCGCATCCCGATGAAACCGGAAACACGCTCACTCAATGTCGCGATCTCCGCAGCAATGGTTGTAGGAGAAGCATTGCATCAGACCGGCGGCTTTGAACGACTTTCCGCGCGCCCCGCGGCAGGCTGACGCATTTGATCCCAGTCAATCCGTTTGGGCCGGATCTGCCGCATGGTCGGGCGACCTTCAACGTGATAGTGACCCGGCACACACAATGAATATGCAGAATTTTGAGACAATGCCCCTACCCGACGATATCGAAGACAAAAAGGTTCAAGCCAGCACCTGGTTCAAATCCGTTCGTGACGATCTGTGCGCCGCTATTGAAAAGCTCGAGGATGAGGTGACCGGCCCCCACGCCGATCTTCCCGCGGGACGATTCGAACGCGACGCCTGGGACCGGCCAGCGGGCGGGGGCGGCGAGATGTCGATCATCAAGGGTCGCGTGTTCGAAAAAATGGGCGTTCACATCTCGACAGTTTTCGGGGAATTCTCGCCCGAGTTCGCCAAGCAGATCCCGGGCACCGAAGACAGCCCGCAATTCTGGGCCTCAGGCATATCGGTCATCGGCCACCCTTGGAATCCCAATGTGCCCGCGGTTCACATGAACACGCGAATGGTTGTTACGTCCAATTGGTGGTTCGGCGGCGGCGGCGATCTTACCCCTGTTCTCGACGCCCGCCGAACCCAGACCGACCCTGACAGCGTCGATTTCCACGCAGCAATGAAGGCTGCTTGCGATCCCCATACCCAAGTCGATTACCAGCGCTACAAAGATTGGTGCGACGAGTATTTCTTCCTTGCTCACCGCAACGAGCCCCGCGGGATCGGCGGCATATTCTACGACCGCCACAATACAGGTGATTGGGACGCAGATTTTGCATTCACACAAGATGTCGGTCGGCAGTTCGTCGAAATCTACCCGGAACTGGTACGGCGCAATTTCAACACATCCTGGACAGACCAGCAGCGCGATGAGCAATTGGTACGTCGCGGCCGGTATGTGGAATTCAACCTGCTTTATGACAGGGGCACCACATTCGGTCTCAAGACCGGCGGCAATGTAACTTCGATCCTGTCGTCAATGCCGCCGGCCGTGCGTTGGCCGTAAAAGGAACCCCTCGCACATCAAACCGTTTTCGTTATGTTAGACTTCGTGCAACCCAGAAGGATACGGAGGAAATCATGAAACGATTTGATGGTGGATCGCTGATCCCAGGCGCCACGTGGCACGCCACGGCTGAAAGCGAAGCCGAAGTGGTTCGCAAGGCGGTCGAAAAGCTCAGAGCCGAACATGGCGAAGCTGAAGTTCGGCCAGACATGGTAGAGCGGATCAAGGAACGCATATTCGACGTGCAGACGCGTCATTGATCGTCAGCGGGGCGGCAGAGAGCTAGCAACGCTTCCCGGTCCAGTCCAAAGATTGAGGCGATCCACAAAGTCTCGAGCCTTTTAAGTTCGGCCCCTAGAGCGGGGCCGGGCCTGTACCCCTTCGAAACAAGATCTGCTCCAGAAAGTGGAAAATGTCCGGGATAAAATGCACTGGCGATTGCCAATTGCGCTGTGAGCCAGTCTTCGTTTTTGCCCTCCAAAGCAGCAGCCAAGACCAATCCTGACGACCACTCGCTGCGATAGCGATAAACAAGCTCGGCAATCTTACCTTTTCTTGCCAACCGCGCGGCGCTCGTCAGGAGATCGACTCGGGCCATCGTTTTGTTCGACAAACGCCAGTTTTGACGTAAGCGTGCCAACTCAGCGCCCGACATTCCCATGAGCGCGATCCGCATGTCACCATCGCGCGAGGCCGAATAGCGCTCTAGCTGCCCCAATGCAACCAAGGCCTGTGGGCTGACGAATTTAGCAGGCAAAATATCAAGTGCAGCCATTTGCGACACCGTTGCCGCGCAGTAGCGGTGTGCAAGCAGTCGAGTCATTTCGCGGCCCACACGTTCCGCGGAAAGCGCAGCAAGACTGCCTGCAGCGCGCCCGCACGCAGCGATGGCGGCATCATCGAATTGCTGATTCCCATGGCTGACGACAAACCGGAAATAGCGATAGACGCGCAACTTGTCTTCGACGATGCGTGTGTCGGGATCACCTATGAACAGGACACGGCCGGCCAGACAATCATCCAACCCGCCCAGCGGATCGAACAAGGCGCCGTCTTGACCGCAATAGAGCGCGTTCATCGTAAAGTCGCGTCGCCTTGCGTCTTCAACCCAATCGGTCCCGAACACCACTTTCGCCTTGCGACCGAAGGTTTCCATATCGCGGCGCAAGGTCGTGACCTCTGCTGCGCAACCACCGTGCACAAGCGTCATGGTACCGTGATCGGCACCGGTAGGATATACGCTCATCCCAGCTGCACGCCCTCGTTCTTCCACAATTTCGGGCGTCAATTCACTGGCCAAGTCGATGTCGGACCGAGCATCTTTGAGCCCGAGCAGCGTATCGCGGACGATACCGCCGACGGCGCGCGTCTTGCCCGATGCCCCATCGAGGCAGGCAAAAAAGGGCTGTGCCGATTTCAGCCAAGGGGCACGTTGTAGACGCGCGAGCGCTGCCTTACTGTCCATCGCGGTCGGTCTCGGTCAGGACGGTATCGCGGAAGCGCCGGGTTAGATTGGCGGTAATCCCCCAAATGCGATGCCCCTCATGATCAATTTGCCAGCTCTTGCGCTCCTGGCCGCGATAATGCGCGCGAAAGGTGCTGTAGCTCGTCTCATCGACCAATGTTTCGAGCGGCACCTCGAAGACATCGTCAACCTCGCCCGGGTTGGGCACAAACGGCGCACGCGGATCGACGATGGCTACGACAGGCGTGATGAAATAATTGGTGCCAGTATAATAATACGGCATATAGCCGAGGACTTCCGCGTCGTCGCGGTGCAATGCGACTTCTTCATTGGCCTCGCGCAGTGCGGCATACGCAGCGTCTTGATCCTCTGGATCGATACGCCCACCGGGAAAGGCCACCTGCCCTGAGTGCTTGCGCAGAGCCGTCGCACGCTCGGTGTAGAGCACGTTATAACTCATCCCGCGCTTAACCAGGGCGATAAGTACCGCGGCCGGTACGGGCACTGCGTCACTCAAATCGCTGATAACGAAATCGGCCACCAGATCTGAGGCATCGGGCATAGGTTCCGCAGCAGGAAGCAAACGGGTGACGATATCCCTGATATCATTTTCGCTCGACATTATTCCCTAAACCCAGGGCAACACGTCCCCGGCAAGTGTATTCACCACTTTTGGATCGCGAGAGTGAACCAGCACGCGCGTTGGATCAACGGGTCCCGGAAATGTAATGGCGCCGGGCACGGTGCGCACAAAACCCAAAGGGCTATAATACGCGAAATCGCCAACTAGAAGAACGAAATCAATCCCCTCGCAGTCGAGCGCGAGTTCGCAGACATGGGTGACCAGTGCCCGGCCAGCGCCCTGCTTTCTGAATTGAGGGTCCGTCATCAGCGGCCCGAGCAGATATCCATTGAAGCCACCGACACTGATCGGAGTCATTCTTACGCTTGCTGCCCGTTGTCCTTCGATCTGGGCGATGTAGGAAAAGGCAGGGTCTACAGCGATGCGCTCACGCACACGGAATGCAGCACGCGCAAACCGACCGGGGCCGAAAGAAACTTCGTGCAGTGCTTCTATCCAGCAATCATCCTCCGGCGTTTCAAGCCGAATGAACAGAGCAGAAGGCGCAGGGACATTGGCAGCCGGGAGCGGCGAAACAGCGGTCATTGTAAGATTATCCAGATCGATCAAGGCAATACGACGACAGTCGCGCAACAAAGCGCGCTCTAAATTCGTCGAATGTCTTTTTCGCTACTGAACATCGCAACCGAGCTCCAATGACTGGCCGAAACCGGATTTAGCATTCTCGCTACCTTTGGTCCATCGAAATCGATGCCGAACACGGTGTTCGCCGATATCCGTCTAATAATCGAGAACAATCTGGCTAGATATGCCGTTATCGAGCACAGGCATGAAAAAGGAGAAAGACAATGGGCCAGCTGATTGACGGCAAATGGTCGACCCAATGGTACGACACCAAATCCACGGGCGGCAAATTCAAACGATCAGAGTCGGCCTTCCGCAACTGGGTTACCACCGATGGTGAACCGGGCCCAACCGGTGAGGGCGGCTTTGAAGCGAAGAGCGGACGATATCATCTCTATGTTTCGTACGCTTGCCCTTGGGCACACCGCACGCTGATCTTTCGGGCGTTGAAAGGTCTTGAAGACCATATCTCGGTTTCGGCGGTCTCTCCCAAAATGCCTGATGAAACGGGCTGGGCGTTCACCGGCGAAATGGGGTCGGATACCGATACACTGAACGGTGCCGACAATCTCTGGCAGATCTACACCAAGGCAGTACCCAACTATACAGGGCGCGTCACCGTGCCAATTTTGTGGGACAAAGAGCGCCAGACGATAGTTTCCAACGAAAGCGCCGACATCATCCGCATGCTCAACTCAAGTTTCGATGGCATCACCGGCAACACGCTCGATTTCTATCCACGCGGCAAACGCGAGAACATCGAAGCTGTCAACGCCCGCGTCTACAGCGACATCAACAATGGGGTGTACAAGGCCGGTTTCGCGACGACCCAGGCGGCTTATACCGACGCGGTCACCAAGCTGTTTGATGCGCTCGACTGGGTCGAAGGCATTTTGTCTCAACAGCAGTTCCTCACCGGCTCCACTCCAACTGAGGCCGATTGGCGGTTGGTCACTACGCTAATGCGGTTCGACGCTGTTTATGTTGGCCATTTCAAATGCAACATCCGCCGCATCGCCGACTATCCGTACCTCTCCAAGTATCTCGCAACCCTTTGCGCGTGGCCGGGCGTGGCAGAGACAGTGCGCCTCGATCACATCAAGACCCATTACTACTGGAGCCATACGACGATCAATCCAACCCGCATCGTGCCAGAAGGTCCGGTGCTCGATTTCCTCGATTGATCTCAGATCTACCATTTTGGCGAGGGCAAGCGTCCCTCGCTAATTTCGGCTAGCCGTCTCATAGCGCCTGGCGCCATCGGTTCGGGAAGGTTCTCAAGATCGAACCACCCGATTTCGGCGATTTCCTTGTTCGGAGTGAACGCGCGAACCTCTCGCGCACCACCGGCTAGAAAGAGCGCAACGTGATCACGGTCAGTGAAAGCAGTCGCATGATAAAACCCGAAAAGCCGCATCTCTCCATCGATTGCAAAGCCGGTTTCCTCAAGCACCTCGCGCCGCGCCGCCTGTTCGGCGCTTTCGCCGGGATCGACCCCCCCGCCGGGCATCTGCCAACCGGCAACATAGCCGTGCCGCACCAGCAGCACACGGCCATCAACGATTACCGCCGTACGCGCGCCCAGCGTGAGATGGGTGTAAATGCCCTTTGCGCGCAGCAGCGCGCCGAATTTGAATCTGTTCCAACGGCTAATCATGGCTGCTCCTATCCGGCAACACATGACAAATTGTGGCAAAGGCGGCAATCGGCCATTTTATTGCCGTAGCCCACGTGCCAATAGTGCAGTCAATGATTACCCTCGCCCATATATCCGACGTCCATCTCGCACCGCTTCCTCCCGTCACCTTGAGTGATCTGGCGTCCAAGCGGCTGACCGGATGGCTGAACTGGCGTCTAAAGCGCGCCAATGACATGCGGCCCGAAACATTGATGGCCCTGATCGATCATCTCAAGGCGCATCACCCTGATATGATCGCCGTCACAGGCGACATGGTCAACCTCGCACTCGATGACGAAATCAAGCGGGCAGCCCACTGGTTTACAGGCCTGGGCAGCGCCGAGAAGGTCTGCGCGATTCCAGGAAACCACGACGCCTATGTGCCCGGGGCACTGGACAAGGCGCTGGGGGCTTACGGGAATTACATGCGCGGCGAAACGCTTGATGACCATAGCTTCCCCTATGTGCGACGGCTTGGCATGGTCGCCATGATCGGCGTGTCCAGTGCCGTCACCACCCCCCCGTTATTTGCAGCGGGCAAAGTGGGGGCAGACCAGATCGAGCGCCTCGGCAAACTGCTGAAACTGCTCGGCGAAGCGGGCTATTTCCGTGTCGTGATGATCCACCACCCCCCCAACGCCGATTTCGCCGACTCCAAGCGTTTGGGCCTTTGGGACGGCAGCGAATTCCGCGCCGCACTCAAACAAACCGGTGCGGAGATGGTTCTGCATGGCCACACCCATTTGTCGTCGGTAAACGCCATTGCTGGCCCAACTCAGGAAATTCCTGTGATCGGCGTTGCTGCAGCCTCGGCAGCGCCCGAGGGCCACGACGCACCTGGCCGCTACAATCTTTTCCGCATAGAGAAGGTCGGCACCGAGTGGACATGCGCCATGCGCGAATACGGATATCAGCGCATCGGCGACGACATCGCATTACGGCTGCAAATGCGCATATATTAGAAAGCATGTGATTCATCACGCTGTTCCATGGGGCGCAAGGCGAGACAGTGAGCCAGACTTCATTCATCATCGACCCGCCGCTTTTCGACCCCGTCACTGGCGAGGCGAAATTTTCCTATCAGCTCGGTGAACACGCTTTTGTAGAGACTTTGCGCTTTTCCACCGATGGGCTGGATGCTACGCGATCCAATACAGCAGCCTTTTCGATACTTTTGCAACTTGCTGCAGCAGTGCTTGGCGTGAGCTATTTCAAACTGCGCGCGCCCTTTGAAATTGACGCGACAGCGTTGGCACTTTCGCAGGCCCAGCAGGCATTCGTGCTCGATGTTTACGAGAATGGGCTTGGCGAATTCTATGCCCGCAACGCTCTCAAACGCTTCGGGCGGCTATCGCTTTCATCCAGCGCGCCACAAGAAGAAGAAGTTCCTCCAATGCTTCCCAATCGAGCCCTCGTTCTGATCGGCGGGGGCAAGGATTCGCTAGTCAGCGTGCAATTGCTCGAAAGCGCGGGGACCGAAATGAGCTTGTTTGCCGTCAACCCCAAGGGCCCCATCCTCAGCTCGGTCGAACGCTCCGGCCTTCCGTTTATTGCCGTCGAGCGCATTCTTGATCCTGGAATGATCGCGCTAGGGCAACAGCCGGGCTATTACAATGGCCACGTCCCGTCCACGGCGATCAATTCAATGATCGCTGCGCTCGCAAGCCTGTTGTATGGCTATGGCGAAATCGTCCTCTCAAATGAGCGCTCGGCCAGCGAGGGCAATATCGAATTCGATGGCAGGCAAGCTAACCATCAATACTCCAAGTCGATCGACTTTGAGCGCGCCATTCGCGATGTGCTGTTCACAGCGACGGCCGGATCTCTTGAATATTTCTCCCTGCTCCGTCCTTACTCGGAAGCGCGGATAGCGGCATTGTTCGCCCGGTCGCTACGCTATGACGATGTATTTTCTAGCTGCAACCGCAATTTCCGCCTTTCGGGCTATGGCGGCCCGCTTTGGTGCGGGAAATGTCCCAAATGCCACTTCGTCTTCCTGATCTTTGCGCCGCATATGGACAAGACTAGACTGACAAAGATTTTCGACCAGGATGTGCTCGACAATGCCGACAACATTCCAGCCTACAGCGAACTGACCGGGTTGTCCGGCCATAAGCCGTGGGAATGTGTAGGCGAAATTCTTGAAGCTGCTGCTTGCCTCTGGCGCATCGCCGACCATCCCGACTGGCGCAACAGTGCCGTCGTTAAAGCGCTCAAGCCGGATCTGAACTCCTTTTACGGCCCTGCCCGCCTGCAATCGGCCTATGAAGAGTTGATGTCCGATAGCGCCGACCACCTCATTCCAGAACACATCCAAAACGCGGTTGCTCCCCATGCACATTGATGGCCCCGTTCTTCTTTATGGCGCCGGGCGCGAGGCGCGCTCGACTGCAGCATTCTTGCGCCGCGCCCATCCCGACTTAGAGCTCTTCGTAACGACCGACGACGGTGTCGCCGAAATCGAAGGGGCGAGCTTTATCTCGCCCCAAGAGGCAAGTGCAGTTTCGCGCTTTGGCACCATCGTGAAGAGCCCCGGCGTGTCTCTCTACAAGCCGATATTTGCATCGGCTCGCGCTGCGGGCGTTACGGTGACGTCAAACCTCAACATTTGGGGTGCCCATTTCCGGGATGGCCGCACTGTAGTTGCGATATCGGGAACCAAGGGAAAATCGACAACAGCAACTCTGGTCCACCTGATGCTCGAGCATTCAGGGGTGGATGTGGTTCTGGCCGGCAATGTGGGTATCCCCCCGCTCGATGCCGCCGACAGCGCGCAGACTGTCGTGCTCGAACTCTCGTCGTACCAGACTGCAGACATCGACTTTGCACCCGACATCGCCGCGATTTCCAATCTCTATCCAGAACATGTTGATTGGCATGGCGGGCTTGATGCCTATTACCGTGACAAGCTCAACCTGATTGCCAAAGGCCCTGGCCTTGTTGCCATAGGCCCGCAGGCTGCAACCGTCGAGCGGGTTATCGCAGCCATTCCCCCCACCACCAGCCGCGTCCCGGCGCTCGAAATTGACCTTGCCGACGAGGTCCTTATGGCGGCCATGCATTCGCGGCTCAAGGGTGCCCACAACCATGACAACGCAAGACTGGCCGCCGCTATCGCGCTGGCAGCCGGCGCGACGCGTGAGGGCATTTTCAAAGGCATCGAAGCCTTTGTTCCCCTGCCCCATCGCCTCGAAGAGCTGACTGTCGGTGACCTGCTTTTTGTCGACGACTCCATATCGACGACCCCGGAGGCAACAAAGGTTGCACTCGCTGCCTACAAGGGCAGAAAAATCGCCCTGATTGCTGGCGGGCACGAGCGGCAGCAGGATTATACAGACCTTGCAAACCTGATGGGGCTGACAAGCGTGGTCATGCTCTGTTCACTGCCGGTCACTGGCCAGCGACTTGCGCAAGCAGTGCGTGACAACACACCGATCCCAATTGCAGAATGTTCAACGCTTGATGAGGCCATGCAAGCGCTTGCCGCAGCCGGCCAGATCTTCGATACCGTCATTCTCTCACCCGGCGCACCGAGTTACAATCAGTTCAGGAATTTTGAGGAACGCGGCGACCGGTTCAAGGCTCTGGCACGTCAACATTTCAGCCGAGTACTTTGATGACTTATGTTTTTTTATTCTGCGCCATCGTCGCGGAAGTGATCGGCACCTCTGCGCTCAAAGCTGCCAATGGATTTACCAACCTAGTGCCGTCGGTTGTCGTGGTTCTGGGCTACGCAGCAGCGTTCTATTTTCTCTCACTCACCCTGCGCACGATGCCGGTTGGCGTGGCCTACGCCATTTGGTCAGGCTTGGGGATTGTCCTGATTTCGCTTGTCGGATGGCTGGTCTACAAGCAGACATTGGACCTTCCAGCCTTGATTGGCATGGGCCTGATCATAGCCGGCGTAATTGTTATTAACACATTCTCTCGCACTGGCCATTAATGCTGATCAGGCAATCTTGGAGAGGGCATTCATTCGCTGCGTGAGTTTTTCCTGCATTGCTTTGACCTGTCCCTCAAGCCGGGACTGAGCGCTTTGGGAAGCAAGTTGACCGATACCCTGAATCTGCATGGTCTGGGCGGCTTGAAAACCGTACGATGCAGCATTCATGCGTTCAATGCGATCCGATGATTGCTGTCGCCGCTGCTTGGCGAGTTGCATCTCTTGCCAAGCGGACTTCTTGGGCACCCAGTTCATCTTTTTAAAGGTCGAGATCGTGCTGCTCATGAACCAATGATGCGCCCACAGCCTTAAGAATATGTTAGGCGGGTGCGAAATCTGGCTTGACCTCTTCAAGCTCGATCAGCGTACCGTCAAAATCTTTGGGATGGAGGAACACCACTGGCAATCCGTGGGCGCCGGTCTTGGGTTTCCCATCTCCAAGCACCCGTGCGCCGTCCTCGGTCAACCGCCGCACCGCGGCATCGATATCAGCAACCTCATAGCAGATATGGTGCATGCTCCCGTCGGGATTGCGTTCGAGAAATACAGCGATTGGCGAAGCGTCTCCCAAGGGTTCGAGCAATTCGATCTTGGTGTTCTCCAATTCCACAAAAACAACCCGAACACCGTGGTTGATTAGATCCTGTGGTGCCGAAACACTAGCGCCGAGCATATAGCGATACCGGCGCGCCGCAGCCTGAAGGTCCGGTACGGCAATAGCAATATGGTTGACGCGCCCTATCATCGATTGCTCAGCCTGCCTTCGATGGCATTGAGCACCGAATAGGCTGCATCAAGCACATTCGAGCCTGGACCAAAAATATCGAGAACCCCTGCCTCACGCAAGAAATCGTAGTCGGCACTGGGAATGACACCCCCGACCACAACTGCCACATCTTCGAGCGCCCTGTCCTTGAGCGCCCTGATCAGTTCGGGCACCAGCGTCTTGTGACCAGCCGCAAGCGAGGAAACGCCGACCGCATCGACTTTCAGATCTCCAGCGTGGGCGGCCACCTCATGAGGTGTTTCAAACAGGGAACCCATATGAACGACGAAGCCGATGTCTGCGAACGCAGTGGCAATTACCTTGGCGCCTCGATCATGGCCGTCTTGTCCCATCTTGGCGATAAACAGCGTCGGCGCGCGTCCAAAAGATGCCTTGAACCCCTCGATCCGGCGAGCGATCTCCTCATATTGCGGATCGCCTGCATAGCTTTTGGAATAGACACCCGAGAGCACGCGTGTTGTCGCATCGTAGCGGCCAAACACGTCCTCCATCGCCTGCGAGATTTCACCGAGCGTAGCGCGTGCGCGCGCGGCTGCCACTGCCGCATCCAATAAATTACCCTCATCCATCGCAGCAAATTCGCGCAGCGCATCGAGCGCGGCCTGGCAACCGGCTCCGTCGCGGGAGCGCCTTATGGATTCAAGTCGGTTGATCTGGCCAGCCCGGACCTTCGCATTGTCAATCTCTAGCGTTTCAATGGGGTCTTCAGTGTCCAGACGATATCGATTGACGCCGACGACGACCTCTTCACCCCGATCGATGGCCGCCTGTCGCATCGCTGCAGCCTTTTCGATCGCCAGCTTCGGGTCGCCAGTTTGGACAGCCTTGGTCATCCCGCCCTGGGTCTCTACGTCGTAGATCAGAGCCTGGGCCTTATCTACCAACTGAGCGGTAAGTTCTTCGACATAATACGAGCCCCCGAGCGGATCGACCGCGTCTGTGATTTTGGTTTCATGCTGTAAGATGAGCTGGGTATTGCGCGCGATCCGTGAAGAAATCTCGGAAGGCAGCGCAATGGCCTCGTCGAAAGAATTGGTGTGCAGGCTCTGGGTGCCCCCCAACACCGCTGCCAAGGCCTCATAAGCGGTTCGGACAACATTGTTGTAAGGATCCTGCTCGGTCAGCGAAACGCCGGACGTCTGACAATGGGTCCGCAGCATCTTGGAGCGTGGATCGGCGGCACCGAGATCGGTCATGATGTTGGACCACAGGATGCGCGCCGCCCGCAGCTTGGCCACCTCGACGAAAAAATTCATCCCGATGCCGAAAAAGAACGATAGCCGCCCTGCGAACTTGTCAATGTCGAGCCCACGCGCCTGTGCCGCGCGGACATAATCCTTGCCATCAGCGAGCGTGTAGGCCAGCTCCTGTATCGCCGTCGCACCGGCCTCGTGCATGTGATAACCCGAGATCGATATGGAGTTGAACTTGGGCATATGCTCGGCGGTATATGCGATAATGTCGCCAACGATCCGCATGGATGGCTCAGGCGGATAGATATAGGTATTGCGGACCATGAACTCTTTTAAAATATCGTTCTGAATGGTCCCCGACAGCTTTTCGGGTGGAACGCCCTGTTCTTCAGCAGCCACGATGAACATCGCAAGGACCGGGATCACCGCTCCGTTCATGGTCATCGACACGCTCATTTCATCAAGCGGGATGCCATCGAACAGCAGCTTCATATCCTCAACGCAGTCGATCGCCACCCCGGCCTTGCCCACATCGCCCACAACGCGCGGATGATCGGAATCGTAACCTCGGTGCGTGGCCAGATCGAAGGCAACCGATAGTCCTTTTTGCCCGCGCTCCAGCGCCCGTCGATAGAACGCATTACTCTCCTGAGCGGTCGAAAATCCAGCATACTGCCTGATCGTCCATGGCCGATTGGCGTACATCGTCGCCCTCACGCCGCGCTTGAATGGCGCGACACCCGGAATTGCTCCGTCGTCGCCCAGATAGACCGGATCGACCTCCAGCCCGCCATAGTCGTTTTTCAGGCTCTCGATCCGGCCATCGCGCAGTTCGCCGGATGCAATATGGGACCAGACATCGCGCGGAGTATCACCCATCACACAGCCTCGAATTCCATGATGACGGCATCAACGGCAAGAACATCGCCCGGCCCAGCCTTGAGGCTGGCCACGCGCGCTTTGCGCTCCGCGCGCAGAACGTTCTCCATCTTCATCGCCTCAACGATGGCCAGAGCCTGCCCCTCCTCGACGATATCGCCCTCGGTAACATCAACCCTCACGATCTGACCCGGCATCGGGCAAAGGAGGAACTGGCTCATATCGGGAGGCGTCTTCTTGAGCATGTGCCCCATCAGGTCGGCTACATGCGGCATCACTACCTTCGCGACGATGTCAGCGCCGCGGTAGCGCATGCGGAATCCCGAGGTTACCCGGTCCATCTTCACATGCAGGGTGCGGCCATCGATTTCTGTCGCCGTTAGACTCGCGCCGGGTTGCCAGCCATCCTCGATCAACAGCGGCTGGCCCTCATCGGTCATCAGCACAAAGGACTCATCGGATTTGGGAATAGAAAAATCCCAGCGCCGATCTCCGATCAAAACGCTCCGTTCGGCGGCCATGTGCCCGCTATCGAGCGGTGTCGATTCGATGAACCCGCGCGTTTCGAGTTGGAAGCTGGCCCTGCAGGCAAGTGCAGCCAAAGTCAGCAGGGTATTCCCGTCGAGCGCCACGCCTGCAAACCCATCGGGAAACTCATCGGCAATATAGTTGGTCGAGAGCCTTCCCTCACGAAAGCGCTCTTGTTGGGTCACAGCAGAGAGAAATGGAATATTGTTGCCAATTCCCTCGATTTCAAACTGATCGAGAGCAATGGCCAGGCCATCGATAGCTCCCATCCGCTCGGGTGCCCAGGTGACCAGTTTGGCAACCATGGGATCGTAATAGGGACTGATCTCCCCACCTTCATCGACCCCAGTGTCATTGCGCACAACAAGGTGGGCAGACGCCTCTTCGGCAGGTGGGCGATAGCGTTTGAGACGGCCGGTGGAGGGCAAAAAGCTGCGATAGGGATCCTCGGCATAAATCCGAGCCTCAATCGCCCACCCCTCGAGCCTGATATCTTTCTGGCTCCAGCGTAAAGCCTCGCCATCGGCAATGCGGATCATCTCTTCCACAAGGTCGAGCCCGGTCACCAGTTCAGTTACAGGGTGTTCGACCTGCAGCCGGGTGTTCATTTCTAGAAAATAGAATCTGCGGTTCCTGTCGACGATGAATTCGACGGTGCCCGCGCTGACATAATTGACGGCCCGAGCAAGTGCCACAGCCTGCGCACCCATCTTTTCGCGTGTTGCCGAATCGAGAAATTGAGACGGGGCTTCTTCGATCACCTTCTGGTTGCGGCGCTGGATGGAACATTCACGCTCGCCCAGATGGATGCAGTTACCCTGTCCATCCGCCAGCACCTGAATCTCGATATGTCGCGGTTCCTCAATGTATTTCTCGATGAAAATCCGATCGTCGCCAAACGAAGCTGCAGCCTCCGACTTCGATCGTTCGAAGGCTTCCTGCACGTCGGCGTCAGAGCGCGCTATCCGCATGCCTTTACCGCCACCGCCGGCCGAAGCTTTTATCATCACCGGATAACCAATCGATTTGGCAATTTTCGCCGCCTCGGCGGCATCGGCAATCAGCCCCATATGCCCGGGAACAGTTGACACTCCAGCTTCTGCAGCGATCTTTTTGGAGGTGATCTTGTCCCCCATCGCTTCGATAGCCTTTACCGGCGGCCCGACAAAATAGATCCCCTCCTGCCGCAAGCGTTCGGCAAAGGCCGGATTTTCCGACAAAAAACCATATCCCGGATGCACCGCCACAGCGCCGGTCTGCTTGCAGGCGGCGACTATTTTTTCGATGTCGAGATAGCTTTGCGAGGCGGCGGCCGGCCCGATGAGGACAGCCTCGTCGGCCATCCGCGCATGCAACGCATCCCGATCCGCATCGGAATAAACTGCGACCGTCGCGATTCCCATCTTTCGGGCTGTATCGATCACCCGGCAAGCGATCTCGCCGCGATTGGCTATGAGGATTTTCGAGAACATCTAAAACAACCTCACAGCGGAATATTTCCATGCTTTTTGATCGGCACATGCGCCTGTTTATTCTTCAGGCTCTCGAAGGCTCGAGCTACGCGCCGCCGCGTGTTGTGCGGCATGATGACGTCGTCGATGAACCCCCGCTCGGCGGCAACGAACGGGTTGGCGAAGCGGTCCTCATATTCCTGAGTTCGCGCCGCAATCTTGTCCGGGTCGCCCAATTCGGAGCGGTAAAGGATTTCGGTGGCCCCCTTGGCACCCATCACAGCGATTTCCGCGCTCGGCCAAGCGTAATTCACATCGGCGCGTATGTGTTTTGAACTCATCACGTCGTAAGCACCGCCATAGGCCTTTCGTGTGATAACTGTGACTTTGGGTACAGTTGCCTCCGCGTAGGCAAAAAGCAGCTTGGCGCCGTGCTTGATGATGCCGCCATATTCCTGAGCCACGCCCGGCAGAAAGCCCGGAACGTCTACGAACGTCAGGACCGGAATATCGAAGCTGTCGCAGAACCGGATAAACCGCGCGGCTTTTTTTGAAGCATTGATATCAAGGCACCCGGCCAAAACCATCGGTTGGTTGGCTACAACGCCCACGCTCTGCCCATTGAGCCGGATGAACCCTATAAGGATATTGCCGGCATGGTCTTTCTGAAGTTCAAGGAATTCGCCTTCATCGGCGACTTTTTCAATCACCTCCGCCATGTCATAGGGGGTATTGGCGTTTGCAGGGATCAAGGTATCGAGACTGTCCTCACGTCGGTCGATCTGATCATTTGTTGCAACTCTTGGAGCCTTTTCCCGCGCCGAAAGCGGCAGGAAATCGAACAGCCGACGCACCTCGAGCAGCGTTTCGATGTCATTTTCGAACGCCGCATCGGCTACCGACGAGATTTTGGTGTGCGTCGAGGCGCCGCCAAGCTCCTCATGGGTCACGCTTTCATTGGTTACCGTCTTGACCACATCCGGCCCCGTCACGAACATGTAGCTCGTGTCTTTCACCATATAGATGAAATCGGTCATCGCTGGCGAATAGACAGCCCCGCCCGCGCACGGTCCCATGATGACCGATATCTGCGGCACTGCGCCGGAAGCCTGAACATTGCGCCAGAAGACTTCCGCGTAACCGCCGAGCGAAGCCACGCCCTCCTGAATGCGCGCCCCGCCAGAATCGTTGAGCCCGATCACCGGTGCACCGTTCTGGACGGCAAGATCCATGATCTTGCAGATCTTTTGCGCATGCGTTTCCGACAGCGACCCGCCAAAGACGGTAAAATCCTGAGAAAAAACGTATGTGAGCCGACCATTTATCGTGCCCCAGCCTGTAACGACGCCATCTCCGGGCACGATCTGGCGATCCATCCCGAAATCGCGTGCACGGTGCGTAACGAACATGTCGTATTCTTCAAAGCTGCCGGGATCGAGCAGGACGTCGATTCTCTCTCGCGCTGTCAGCTTGCCCTTGCCATGCTGCGCCTCGATACGCCGCGCGCCACCGCCTTGCCGCGCGTGTTCACGCTTTTCATCAAGCGCATCGATAACATCCTGCATGAAGTCCTCCGCCAAATTACCCGTTACCCTATAGCCATCTGACAAATTTTCGAGAGGCCTTCGCCCGGCTGGATCACGGCCTGCGAGCTCTTTGAATTTCAGCGCTGAAAGGCAGCTTAGCTTTTGGGCGACACGATCACCCGCCCCTTGATCTTTCCGGCCAGGATCTCACTGGATAGCTCAGGTAGGTCAGCGAGCCCGACCTCGCGTACCATCCGCTCGTAAACTCCAAACCCAAACAATGCGGACAACCGATCCCATGCTGCCGTCCGCGCCTCGAAGGGCTGCATGACGCTATCTATTCCGGCCAATGTTATGCCGCGCAGAATAAAGGGGATTACACTGGCGTCCCAGGCATCGCCAGCCGCCAAACCGACCGCTGCAACACAGCCGCCCCCGTGAATCTGCTTGAGTAATTCTCCAAGCGGTGCCCCGCCAACGCTATCTACAGCCCCCACCCAACGGGTCGCCATCAATTTCTTGCCAGATTTCGTCAGCACCTCGCGGCCAACGACCTCAGACGCCCCAAGCGCTTTAAGATCGTCGGCCAGCTCGGCACGGCCGGTCATTGCATGGACTTTGTAGCCAAGCCGCGCCAATAAAAGCACAGCCATAGACCCCACACCGCCTCCGGCGCCCGTGACCAGAATATCGCCATCGCTTGGCTTGATGCCTTCGGATTTTAGCCGGTTCACCGCCAGCATAGCAGTGAGCCCTGCCGTGCCGAGCACCATAGCATGACGGGTCGATAGTTGTTTGGGCAGCGGCACGAGCCAATCGGCGTCAACGCGTGCTCTGGTGGCAAAGCCACCCCAGTGCCACTCTCCCACCCGCCAGCCGGTTAAAACCACAGCCTGTCCGGGGTGGTAGCGTTCATCAGTGCTTTCGATAACCCGACCAGCAAAATCGACACCGCCGATATGGGGATAGGCGCGCACCAAACCACCAATGCCGGCGAGCGCCATACCATCCTTGTAATTGAACCCTGCCCAATCGATTCCGATCAGAACATTGCCGTCGGGCAATTGTGCATCGTCGAGTTCGGCAATGCGCGATGCGACCTTGCCGTCTTCCCCCTTGTCGGTCACCAGTGCTGTAAAACTCATGGCGCCACCTCCGGCCGTCATCTCACAGTGATTTGCAATGCGCGTCCAGTCGCAATCGAACCGGCACGATCAGAAAGGTTGTGCCAGGCGATCGAGCGGAACGCCGGCGCTGATGATTCCGGTTGAAATCGCGCGCAACAGATCCGGATCCATAACATGGGCGCGCAGGACGGGCATAATCCCCTGCCGCCTGAACCGCTGGCTGGCTAACAGACGGGGCAAATAAGCATTTATGATGTCGGCATCTCGCAAATGCCCTCCGGCAGCCACCATGACTGCCGATCCAAGATCTGGCGCAGCTGACAAGATCCGCTCCCCAATGGCTGCCGCCTGTATGTAGTCACCTTCACGCATTGCCCATAGGGCAGGAACTATCGAATAGAAATCGGGCGGATCGGCCTCGATCGAAAGTGCGCGCTGCGAGAGCATCACTGCTGCCTGCCAATTGCCGTTGAGACTTTCGACAAACCCATAGTCAGCCAGCACATCGACCATTGCCGGGTTGAGTTGGATAGCAGTGTTATAGCCGTCGCGGGCGTTGCTGTTTTCTCCGGCAAGAAATGCAACATAGGCGCGTTGTGCCCAGTTGAACCCATTGGTAGGCTCAAGAAGGATTGCCTGCTCTGCGAGCGCACGCCCCTGCTCGATGAGTGCCGCCCCCTCGATGGTATCGTTGCCCACACGCCACCCGCGGTCAGCCGTTAGAACCGATAGTATGGCAAATCCCTCGGAGCGTTCCTCACTCATTGACTGGTGGGCGCAGCGCTCGAGCATAGTTGTGTCATAGCTGTGGCGTCGCTCACGAAACACCGAATAAGCAATCATGCATGGATAGGGATCGAGCACTATGCGTTCGTCGGCCGAGCGACCATCGATCCAGTTTCTTGCTGCCTTGTGCAACGGGCCACGCGGACTACCAAGACGCAGTGAGAATGCTTCTGAAACATCCTGCAATGTCAGGCTTGGTGCACCTTCATCAATCTCTGCCTCAACCTCAAACGTCGCCAGTACCGATCGACTCGACACATCCTGGAGCAAGACAGAGTAGAGAATTCCACCTGGTGAACGCCGGGCTACGCCCGACAACACATAGGCCGCGTCACTTGTCTGTTCGACACCCAATGGCTCAGCTTGGACCCCACCATATCGTGCCGAAAGTTCTGAAAACTGATTGAGATCCGTCACCAGTTCCAGAGCCAAACCCGCGACAAGCGGCATACTGCGCTGGTCATTGGTGAGATTTTCGAAGTCTTCAACAACCACCATTGGCATTGAAGGTTGAGCGGTTTCGGGCTCCAATGACGTGCGGCGTCCTAGCTCCGGCCAGAAGTATAGCGACCCAATCAGCAAGATTGCCGCGGCGGCGCCAGCAACCCAGATGGAGCGCGAAGGCGCCTGTGGCGGTCGCGTCGCATCGCTCTCGGCGCTCACATCCTTGGGCTGCGGCGCCTCATTCTTTGTGGAAACGGACCCGCGTGCAACAAATTCGGGAACGTATCGTCCTACCGGCAGGACGATGCGGACCGGAGCAGTTCCCAATTCCAGCTTGTCGAACTCTTCGATGAGCCCTCGCAGCCGTCGCGCCTGTACCCTGACGATGGGATCGGATTGCGGATCGAAAGTCTCGCTCCGTCCGAACACATCGACTGCGATCGAATACGCTTTGACTGAGCCTTCGCGCCCGGCGAGGGCTGCCTCCACCACATAAGTGAGAAATGCAGAAAGTCTTGGAGAGCGCGCCATTGGCGGCCAGGCCAGCAGCTCATTGAGCGCCTGGCGAGCCGCCTTCTGTTCGTCCTCGGCGTGCACCCGCCCGTCCGGCATGAGCTTCTCCTTGCCGTCACAATAGACTTCCATGTTTTACATGTAAATCGACCCTCCATTTACCGCTTTTTACCGGGGATAACCTTTTCCCGGTCAGGTGTTTCCCTCATATGCCCCAGATGCAGCCTGCCTGTGCCGCACTATGTACATCTTGGCTGCGACGGAGATTGCCTCTTGGCGGAGAGGCTCGGAATTTTTCTCTTATTGACGCGAGTTCTTACGTCGACCTGAGCGTTTTCAGCACAGGTCTTTTTCCTGGTTGAGGCCAATGACCAGCAATGCCCCGCTCGAGCCGCTATTCGTGCTCGTCGACGACCACAAACACTCTGCGCGCCTTATGCGTCGGGCTATGCAAGCGACAACCTCCCCAGCTCGCGTGGCTTGGATTGGCAGCGCACGACGCGCCGAACGGACCCTTCTGCGCCTTCTCGGCTCGAGCGGCATCGACCGGCCGGACATGGTTATTGTGGATCTCAAGTCACAGTCAGGCGCATCGGCCGACTTCATATCCCGCATCGGGAACTTCGTCGCCGATGCGAACGTTCCGCTGGCAGCCATTGCAGATACTGGAGCAGCAGAGTGCCGTCGTGAGCTGCTCGACAGCGGTGCCGATGCGGTTTTCGTCCGACACCACGAACTGGACGCCTATCGGGCAGAAATGGCGTCCCTCGTTGATTTCTGGGTACGGGAGACCGTCACCTGGCCCATTCGGGCGTAGCCACCGCGTCCCCGGCTACGTCCGATAGGGAGGAATGTGCTTCGTAGTCCCCCAAGGAACGCGCTTGCATTCATTCCTCCCGCCTTTTCGGCCCTTTGGGCTTCAGCGCACTTCGCGGCCATTGCCGCGATCGAAAAGACTGGCAAGGCTCGCGTCCTCGCTTTTCCAGTCTTTAGGGGAGAGGGGCATCTGTAATATTGCCAGCCGGCCTAGGCCGTGCCTCTCCCCGATTTTTCCACTGCCAGGCACAATAGACAGCACCCGCTAATGAACTGTTTTCAATCGCTTAATCCCAAGCGCTAACGTTCGGTATCGGCTTAGTGTTGGGACACTCATTAACAAATGCTTGCCAGACGGTTTCGTCTCAAGCATTCTGCAGCTGTATGCGGCGTTAACTTTCCGGAAAGTTCTGCGGATCGATCCGCCGTCTTAATCCGGACATGTGCGGGGAGGCCACCATGATGACCACACCACGCCTCGTCAGTCTGACCGCTTTAGCGGCCAGCCTGTTCATCGTCATATTGACGATTACTCAAGCCAATGGATTGACGGTAACACCCTCGACAGCCGTGGCGAATATTGCCTGCATCGATACGGCAGATTCACTTGGCTGCCCGGATTCAGCTTCATTGATCCGAACCGTTATCCAGCGCTGACAAAGATTACGCCCTGGCCGGGCACCCCCTGGCCAGGCACTCAAATGGCCCGATCCGCTACAATCCACCACCGGTGACTAGCCGGTATGCGCTGTTGGCTGTTGCTTTGGCGGCCGCAGTCGGCAAGTCTTTGGTATAGCCAGCCAAAAGGCAGACACGAGACGGTCCCTGTCGCCCCATCCCGGAACCCTTTGTCTTTATGGACATTGAATTGACGGAGCGAACTCAAACAAACAAGCCCCGGAGAATATGCAAAACGCGGTTTCCGCTATCCTGTCCGCCAGTTCGGACCCGGTAGCGATATTTACCGATTTCGACGGCACGCTCGTCGAAATCGCCTCACACCCTGACGCTGTGCAGGTCCCCCGCGACCTTCCCGCGCGGCTCGGCGCCCTATATACAGCGCTTGACGGCGCTCTTGCCGTTGTAACTGGGCGTACCATTGAGACAGTCGATGCGTTTCTCCCCGGTCAGGACTTCTCAGTTTCTGGCAGTCATGGTGCAGAGCTGCGTCACGAAGGCGAAACCACCGGCCCTAAACCCCACCTTGTAGCCGACGCCAGAACCATCACCGCCCACGTATTTGAGAAACTTGGTGCGGAAGCCGGCTTGCTCATCGAGCCCAAACCAACCGGAGTTGCTGTTCACTACCGCGCAGCGCCCGAAAAGGGCGCTATAGCCAGCGCAGCCATCGAAAGCGCCATCCAGGACTATTCCGATTTTCACGCTATTGCCGGCAAGATGGTGGTGGAGGTTCGTCCCACATCGGCCAATAAAGGCGCGGCCATAATCCGATTAATGCAAGTTAACCCGTTTGCCGGGCGCTTGCCGGTCTTCATCGGCGATGACGTGACCGATGAAGATGGCTTTCAGGCCGCCGCCGATTTGGGAGGATTTGGCATAAGGATAGGCGAACCGACACAAACCAGGGCCCGGTTCGCCCTCCCCGACATTGCATCGCTCTTTGCTTATTTCGAGGCCCTTATTGAGAGGGAACAAAACACAGCCGCACCCGATTTTGCCGATCAAAGCGTTCAGGAAAGCCAGGTCAAATGAGCCGCCTAATCATTGTTTCAAACCGTATTCCCGGAAAATCTCCAGCCGCCGGCGGACTCGCCGTCGCACTGAAAAAAACGCTCTCAGCAAGAGACGGCTTCTGGTTCGGTTGGTCGGGTTCGTTTGCCGAAAGCCCCAGCAAGGATGCCAAGTTCGAGACTGTGGACGGGCTGCAGATTGGTTCGATCGACATGACCAAGTCCGATCACCAGAGCTATTATGCCGGGTTTTCCAATTCTATCCTCTGGCCGGCCTTCCACTTGCGCCTCGATCTGACCGACATTCACTCCCATTGGTATGAGGGCTACCGCCGGGTGAACGTGCAATTCGCCGAGGCAATCGCCAAGCATATTCAGCCCGATGACATCATCTGGGTGCATGATTACCATCTTATTCCGCTCGCGACGGAACTGCGCCGTCGCAATATCCGCAACAAGATCGGCTTCTATCTTCACATCCCCTTCCCCACCCCCGATGCGCTCAACGCAATTCCCCATCACGAGGAGTTGCTGACTGATCTGCTTGCCTATGATTTGGTTGGGTTTCAGGCGCAGCGCGACGTCGCTGCCTTCAACGAATTTATCGCTCATGAGGAAATGTACCGCCAGGCTGGCGGCACCCCTTTTGAAATCGAAATGGGCAATACAGTCCTTGAGGCTTTCCCGATCGGCTCGGACCCCGACGCCTTTGGCAAGCTGGCCATCAGCCCGAACGCTCAGAAGTTGTACAAACGCGTCGAGCGTTCAATGAACGGTCGCGCCATGATTTTAGGCGTCGACCGACTGGATTATTCCAAGGGCTTGCCCCAGCGCGTTCAGGCCTATGAGAAACTGCTCGAGAATAATGCCAATCTTCGGCGCGCCGTCCACATGATCCAGATCGCGCCGCCCTCGCGCGATACGATCAAAGAGTATCAGGTGATCTCCGATGAACTCGATACCGCAGTGGGCCGATTAACGGGACGCTTTGCAGAGCCGGACTGGCTGCCCATTACTTACGTCAAACGCGCCTACTCCCAAGCCTCTCTAGCCGGTCTTTATCGCCTTGCGCGCGTCGGACTCGTTACGCCACTACGCGACGGAATGAACCTTGTCGCTCACGAATATGTCGGCTCTCAGAACCCAGAGAACCCCGGCGTTCTTGTCCTGTCACGTTTTGCCGGGGCGGCGGAAATCTTCCACGAAGCGCTTATCATCAATCCCTTCGATACCGATGAAACCGCCGAGGCAATGCGCAAGGCAATCGCCATGCCGCTCGAAGAACGCAAGGAACGTTGGCAGAGCCTGATGAAGACGGCTCAAACCTACAACGTGGACAATTGGGCTGACAATTATCTGGCCGCATTGGCCGGCGACACCCCGGCAGCTGACAAAGACCAGCATCCCGATGGCGACCCCAACGCAGAAAACGAACTGCTGCCCCGATCCGGAACACTTGGGCGCCCGGCAAAACCGTCGCTGGAGCAACGCACGCCGCGTCTTTCGATTCTCCCTTGGCTGCGATCGGTGTTTTCCGGCACGTGAACGCAAAAAAAGGGCAGCTCGCGAGCCGCCCTTCTTTTTAGCGCTATTACAGCACCATCAGAATGTTGAATCCGGGAAGTAATAGTTCTCGGCATTCTCTGGCGTAATGAGTGGAGCGCCCAGAATGTACTCGCCGGAAACCGGACCGTTCGAAGTGAAATGGCTCACCGTCACATCCATGGCGGTAGCGATCATTGCGGGCGGATAAAGCACATCCACCGGCACCAGTTCCGAGCCATCCATGACCATCTGGATGATTTCCTTCATCCCGGCGCCGCCAACGATGAACAGCTCATCCTCACGGCCAGCCTGACGCACGGCTTCAATAACGCCCAACGCAATATCGTCATCCTGTGCCCAGACGCCGTCGATGTCCGGAAAGCGCGACAGGAAGTCCTGCATCACTTCGAACCCGTCATCACGGTTCCAGTTGGCATATTGGTTGTCCAGAACGTTAATGCCGGACCCATCGATAGTTTCCATGAAGGCATTGAAGCGCTCGTCGTCGATGACTGTCGGAATGCCACGCAGGATGACGATGTTGTCGCCTTCCCCGAGCCTGGACAGGAAGTACTCACCAGAAACCGTACCCAGAGCGGTGTTGTTCCCCGCCACATAGACGTCCTCGATACCTTCCTGGGCCAGTCCGCGGTCAACCACGGTGACGAAGACCCCGGATTCCTTGACCATGCGCACCGGATCGGTAAGCGGCTCGGATTCGAAGGGCAGAACGACAAGAGCATCTATCTGATGAATGGAGATCAGATCTTCCAGATCGTTGGCCTGTTGTGCCGGGCCGTCAGCTGCGATCAGGATGACATCAATATCGGGATTGGCGTCTTCGATACGGGTCATGGCCTGCTCGGCATGCCAGTTTAGCCCGCCTGCCCAACCGCGCGTAGCGGCAGGAATGGAAACACCGATCTTGATGTCCTGGGCCGCCGCAGCGGTCACCCCCAGCGCAACGCTGCACAGAGCAGCACCGGCAATGAGCTTGAGTGTTCGCATGATAGTCCTCCTTGGTTTTAATCACGCCTCTCCTCAAGGCGCTGCCCCCGCCGGCGCGTTTGCGCCGGTTGGAATTTGTCTAACCCTTGGTCTTCCTAAAGATATTGAGGTGACCGAGATTGCCGCGCTGCAGCCAGACTGCGGCAATGATGATGATGCCCTGAACCGCGCCATTGAGATAGTTCGAGATGATGTCTGTAAGGTTCAAAATGTTGCCGATGGTCGTGAGCATGATCGCGCCGATGACAGTGCCGCCAATGCGACCATAACCGCCCTTGAGCATGGTGCCCCCGATGATCACGGCGGCAATGGCTTCGAGTTCCCAAAGGACGCCCGTTGAAGACGAGGCCGACCCCAGTCGCGGCACATAGATGATTGTTGCTATCGAAACGCAAAGCCCTTGAATGACGTACGTAAGTGTCTTGATCCGATCGACCTTGATGGCCGAATAGCGAGCAACGGTTTCATTGGATCCGATCGCCATGCAGTATCGCCCGAATGCTGTGCGATTGAGCAAAATCCAGCCCAGGACTGCCACCAGAGCAAACACGACAACGGGAATGGGAATGCCTAACAGGCTGCCGTAATAGACGGGCCGATACGCATCGCGCACGTCAAACGCCAGCGACAGCGTGCCGCCATCGGCGAAATAGGTCACCAGCGAACGGAAAATTCCCATGGTGCCGAGCGTCACGATGAAGGCCTCTATCTTGCCCTTGGTCGTCATGAAGCCGTTGAGAAAACCCGCGGCCAATCCAAGGAGAACCGAAGCGGCGCAGCCGAGCAGTACAGTGGAAATTCCCGTCCCCAATGTCTCGATCGCAGCGTTCATGACGATAATCATCACACCCGAAATCACTGCGGCCATCGAGCCGACCGAAAGGTCGATCCCACCTGCGGTGATCACAAAGGTCGCGCCGACGGCAATGATGCCGATGAAGGCGGAACGAGTCAGAAGGTTGGCGATATTGCCCTCGGATGCAAAAGCTGGGTTGAGCGCCAACCCCAAGAGACACAAGGCGATCAGCGCCACCAACGGACCGAAGGTGTGGTAATCGATCTTGAACCGCTTTTTGGCGGGCTTTACACCCTCATGCGCTTGCGCGGTCATCGTCTAACTCTCCCTTGAGTCCAGCGGCATAGCGCATGATTTCCCCTTCTTTGATTTCAGCGCCTTCGAGCGTACCCATGCGGCGACCTTCACGCATCACCACCACCCGGTGCGAAAGCCCGATCACTTCCTGCATTTCCGATGACACGACGATTATGGATTTGCCCTCTTTGGCGAGGGCGGCAATGATGTGATAAATTTGCTGTTTGGTGCCGACGTCTATGCCACGCGTCGGCTCGTCGATAATGACGATTTCCGGCTCGCTTTCCATCGCCTTGCCAAGCATCAGTTTTTGCTGATTGCCGCCAGAAAGCTGACCGACACGGACGGAGGCATCGCGCGCCCTGATATCGAACCGTCGCGTCGCCCGCTCCATGGCTTCGACTTCACTGGCTTCGTTGAGAAAACCGCGCTTGATGTGGCGCTTGAGTGTTAAAAGAGTCAGGTTCGATTGCAGTCCGATATTAAGCAGCAATCCCTTTCCCTTGCGGTCCTTGGTCATATAGACCAGCCCAGCATCGATAGCCTCTCCGATCGCTGAAAACGCTACGGGCTCGCCTCTTAACCGCACAATACCACCGGTTTTCTCGGTTAGCCCCACGATCGCTTCCATCACGGCAGTCCGCCCCGAGCCGATCAGTCCGGCAAACCCGAGAATCTCTCCCCGCCGTAAAGCAAAGCTCACCCCCCGAACGCCGGGCGCCGTCAGATCATCGACAGAAAGAAGCACCGGTGCATCGACATCGGGTTCGTCCTTGGGCGGATAAAGGTTGGAAAGTTCACGTCCAACCATCATTTCGGCAATCGCGTCCGGCGTAAGATCACCAGTATCCACGGTTGCGATCAATTGCCCGTCACGAAGCACAGTAATGCGGTCGGACAGCGCCATGACCTCGTCGAGCTTGTGGGAGATAAAGACAATGGCCACGCCCTTCGACTTGAGGCGCCGCACCTGCTCAAAAAACGTATCGGTCTCGGCCGAAGTCAGGACGGCCGTTGGCTCGTCCATGATCAATACCCGTGCATCGCGACTGATTGCCTTAGCGATCTCCACCATCTGCTTGTCGGCAACCGACAGGGTGTTGATGCGGGCATTGGGATCGATCGAAACGTGCAGACCATCGAGAATGCGCTGAGTTTCCGAGAGCATGTCTGCGCGGCGCAAGAATCCGAAGCGCGTCCATTCACGACCAAGAAAAATACTCTCTGCAACAGTGAGGTGTTCAGCGAGGTTCAGTTCTTGATGGATAACGACGATTCCAAGTGACGCACTTTCCCCGTTTGAAGGGAGCCGTATCGGCTCACCGTCCAGAACGATAGTGCCGGAGGTAGGCTGCTCGATCCCCGAGAGGATCTTGATGAGCGTCGATTTTCCCGCGCCATTCTCACCTATCAACGCATGAACTTCGCCCTCACGAACATCGAAATCGATGCTGAAAAGGACCGGCACTTCTCCAAAGCTCTTGGAAACCCTGCTGGCTGCAAGAATATGTGGTGCACTGGCACCATCGGCCATCACCAGTCCTCCCCCGACTTTCTTGGCCAGAACACTGTCCAACCTCTCCCATTGCCGGTTGTGTAAACCTTTTCATTTGACATGTAAAGGTTTACACAGAGGCAGATGTGTATAAACCATTGTGCTGGGACAATGGTGCCAACGCACCGTGGATCCGTTGCGTTGAATGGCCGTGCTCCGCAAGGACAAAAAACGGCATGGGGGAGCCTTGAGCGCGGTCAAACCAGCAACGATTGAGGATGTGGCACTGATCGCCGGCGTGTCGATCGCCACAGTTTCCCGCGCGCTCAACGAACCGGGTAAAGTCGCCGAATCCACCCGTCGCAAGGTCATAGAAGCGGTTGCTCAGACCGGCTACACGACCAACGCTATGGCGCGCAATCTACGCACCCGGCGCTCACACATGATCCTGATTTTGGCACCCGATGTCGGCGATCCGAATTTTTCCAACATTCTGGTGGGGCTTGAAACCGAAGCGTCTAAGCGCGGCTATGGCGTCTTGATTGGCAACACCCAGAATGACCCCGTGCGGGAAACGAACTACCTGCGCTTCATATCGTCCAACCAGGCTGACGGTATCATCTTGCTTACCGGCCACCTGCCTTTTGGCCTCGCAGAAGAACAGCCGGGCGCCAGACTTCCCCCCATGGTCGCGATCAATGAGCCGATTACGAACTCCGAAATTCCATTCGTCGGCGTGGACAATGTGGAAGGGGCACGTGTGGCTACCGACCACCTCATCAGTCAGGGTCATAGGGAGATAGCGTTTATCGGACAATCGCCAGGTCGGGTCGTTGCCCAATTGCGAGAGCGGGGGTTTCGCACTGCGATGTCAGCCGCCGGCATACCGGCGCAGCCCGGGTTCATACTCGAAGCTGACGGCACGACGGAAAGCGGCCGCGCAGCGGCCGAGCGCATGTTCGTTCGCGACAGGCTGCCCACTGCATTTTTTTGCGTCAACGACGCCACGGCACTGGGCGTGTTGATTGCACTCACAGCGCGCGGCTATCAATTGCCACATGAATTTTCGGTGATGGGATTTGACGACATTTCGTTTGCCAGCTTTGTCACTCCATCGCTCACGACGATGAAACAGCCGCGCTTGAAAATCGGCGAAGCAAGCATGGACCTCCTGCTGGAAATGCTCGAGGGGGAGCGGCCGAACCGGCGAGAAATTCTCTTGCGTTCAGAACTTATCCTGCGCAATTCAGTCGCTCTGCGCCGATCTTGATTTGCACCGGTGTAGCGCCGGGGAAAAGATCGAACAGCCACCTCAAGACAATTTATGGCCCTGCCTGAGGTGGCAATCGATCAAGCGTGCTATTGGGCCGCTGGTGTTTGAGTCTCTTCGCTGGCTGGCGCTGCGTCTTCAGTTTCTGCTGGTGCTGTCGCTTCAGGTGTTGCAGTCGCCGGAGTCTCGGGCTCGGTTACAGCCTCGTCTGCCGGCACTGGTGTAGGCAATGCGTCAAGGTCGCCTTCCACATCATCATCTGCAGCAGGCACATCTTCGAGCGTCGCCCCGCCATCCGTCGTTGTGGCAGTCTCGTCGTATGTAGCTGTACTAAACCAATAAACAGCTGCGAACAGGACCACGATGGCGACAATGCCAAAGATCAAAACCCGCGAATTCATCTTGCGGCTATTGCCCTGCCGCACTTCAGTCTTGGTCAGCTCGGGTTTTTCATCAGTCATCGCTACGTCCCTCGTCATACGGACCCGGCCGGAGCCCAACGGACCGGGAATTGTGCCCGGCAGCGGATAAACGCACGGCTCTGCCACGCGTTCCACCAACTTGTGACGCAAAAATGTGCAATCGAAAATTATCGTTCAACAACTGGCCACCATGAGTACAAACGACCTTGCATGCCGCGAATTGTGACGACATAGTGTTTTTGTCCATTTGGTCCAATTTTGGCGCGTGATGACAGTAAGCGGTCCCGAACCACTGCTGACCCTAAGGGGTCTCACCAAGTCCTTCGGGACCTTTAAGGCCAACGACTCCGTCGATTTGCAGATTTTTCCGGGCGAAATCCACGCCCTGCTGGGAGAAAACGGGGCTGGCAAATCAACTTTTGTCAAAATGCTCTATGGCGCGCTTCAGCCTGATGCCGGCGAAATCGTCTGGCGCGGCAAATCGGTGTCGATTCCCAGCCCGGCTTTTGCGCGACAGCTTGGCGTTGGCATGGTGTTCCAGCACTTCTCCCTGTTCGAAGCGCTTACTGTCGCCGAAAATGTTGCGGTCGCACTGTCCGGTGAAACGCCGATCAAGAAAATTGCCGCCGACGTGGAAACCGTCTCACGCGACTACGGCCTTCCGCTCAAGGCCGAGGCTTATGTGCACGATCTCTCGGTTGGTGAACGCCAGCGCATCGAAATCGTCCGTTGCCTTTTGGGTCATCCCGACCTCATCATCATGGATGAGCCGACATCGGTGCTCACGCCGCAGGAGGTCGACGATCTTTTTGCCGTGCTGCGCAAGCTGCGCGATGAGGGCAAGGCGATCCTTTACATCTCACACAAGCTTGAAGAAGTCAGGACGCTCTGCGAACGCGCAACAATTCTGCGCCACGGCAAAATCGTCGGCACGTGCACTCCGCGCGACGAAACAGCGGCGTCGATTGCCCGCATGATGGTGGGCGCCGACATTCACCAGATCCGCCCGGCCAGGGCCAGAGCCCAGGGCACTGCGCCGCTGCTCTCGATCTCCGGTCTTTCAATGGGTTCCAAAGAGGTTTTCGGCACACCTCTCAAAGATGTCTCCCTTGACCTTTTTCCTGGCGAAATCGTTGGCATCGCCGGCATCGCCGGCAACGGCCAGTCCGAGCTTTTCGATGTCCTTTCAGGCGAGCGTCTTGCCGGACGCCCTGAGCAGATCACATTGTTCGGCCAGCCAGTGGGCCACGACGATATCTCTGCGCGACGCGCCAAAGGTGCTGTGTTTGTTTCCGAGGAACGCCTGGGACACGCCACTGTCCCCTCACTTTCGCTGAGCGAAAATGTCATCCTCACCCGTTACAGGGTCAACACCGGCCTCAGATCCGGCCCGTTCCTCAACCGCGGCAAGGCTAAGAACCTGCTCGAAACCATTGTGGACAGGCTCGACGTGCGCAAAAGCGCATCCGACCCTGCTGCCCAATCGCTCTCGGGGGGCAATCTTCAAAAATTCATTATCGGGCGCGAAGTCCTCGAAGACCCGAAGGTGATCGTCGTCAATCAGCCAACTTGGGGCGTTGACGCAGGGTCGGCCGCTCGTATCCGCCAGACTCTTGTCGATCTCGCCGAAGGCGGCGCCGCCGTTCTGGTTATCAGCCAGGATCTGGACGAGCTCTTCGAGTTTACCGATCGGCTGGCTGCGATCGCCGAAGGCAGGCTTTCCGATTTTTGCCCCGTCGCCAAGACGGATCGCAATGCCATCGGCCTGAAAATGTCGGGCATTTTTGAGGGCCAGCCAGCATGAGGTTAGAACTCATAAAACGTGGCGATCCGTCACGTGCCCTGCAATTTCTCTCTCCACTGATCGGCCTGACCCTGGCGGTACTGACCGGGGCGATCATGTTTGCCATACTCGGCAAGGATCCGCTGACAGCGCTCTATGTCTATTTTATCGAGCCATTGACCGAGATGTGGTCCATTCACGAACTGCTCATCAAGGCAGCACCGCTGATCCTTATGGGCGCTGGGCTTTCAGTTTGTTACCTGTCCAACAACTGGAACATCGGGGCAGAGGGCCAATTCATCATGGGAGCCCTTGCCGGCTCTATCTTTCCGGTCCTTTTTACCGATTTCCAGGGCCCTCTCGTGTTGCCCCTGATGATGGCGTTCGCCATTGTGGGCGGTGCGCTCTGGGCTGGTATTCCCGCGCTGCTCAAGGCGAAATTCAACACCAACGAAATTCTTGTCAGCCTGATGCTCGTCTATGTGGCCGAGCTGATCCTCGACTATCTGGTCCGCGGTCCCTGGCGCAATCCGGGCGGCATGAATTTTCCCGAATCCGTGCGTTTTCACCAATTTGCCCGCATTCCCGAACTGATGCCCGCCGATGGTCGCGCCAATTGGGGTATACTCATTGCCATCCTTGTCGCTGTCGCCATCTGGATAATGCTCTCCCGGACCCTCAAGGGTTTCGAAATCAAGGTGCTCGGCACCAGCCCCCGCGCCGGCAAATTCGCCGGGTTCAGCGCGAAAAAGATGATATTCTTTTCGTTCCTTCTGGCCGGCGGATGTGCCGGCCTTGCAGGCATCATCGAAGTGGCCGGCGCTTCGGCACAGCTGCGCCCCATCATCTCGCCGGGCTATGGCTTTACAGCGATCATCGTCGCCTTCCTTGGCCGCCTCAATCCGCTCGGCGTGATTGTCGCCGGGCTGGTTCTGGCGCTGACCTATCTCGGTGGCGAAGCCGCACAAATCTCGCTCGGGCTTTCAGACAAGGTGGCGCGTGTCTTTCAGGGCACCCTGCTGCTCTACATTCTGGCCTGCGACACCCTGATCCACTACCGCGTCCGTTTTGCGCGGACATCAAAAGCATCGGGGAGCACAGCCGATGCTTGAATCGATCCTTCTGACCATCGCCACAGCCGCCACGCCCCTCTTGCTCGCCGCGATCGGCGAACTCGTTGTAGAACGCTCCGGCACGCTTAATCTCGGCGTCGAAGGCATGATGGTGATGGGCGCCGTTGGTGGGTTCGTCGGCATGATCGTCACTGGCAATCCGTTTATCGGCGCACTGGCCGGTGTCCTCTTCGGTACGGCGCTGTCGCTGCTGTTTGCATTTCTTGCCCTCTCGCTGGCCACCAATCAATATGCAACGGGCTTGGCTCTGACCATTCTTGGTTTGGGCCTGTCGGGCCTTATTGGCGAACCCTATGTCGGCCGCTCAGCCGTCCGTATGCCAGTTCTCGACATTCCTTTGCTCTCCGATATCCCCATCATCGGTCGGTTGCTGTTTGGCCAGGACCCCATTTTCTACATCTCCATAGCGTTGGTCTTCGGCGTCGCCTGGTTCCTTTTCAAAACCAAACAAGGGCTCACGCTGCGCTCGATCGGAGACAACCCGCAATCGGCTCATGCGCTGGGCATCAAGGTCATTCGCTACCGCTATTGCGCGGTTCTGTTTGGCGGCGCCTGCGCGGGGCTGGCCGGTGCTCACCTGTCGCTGGTCTATACACCGCAATGGACAGAGAACATGTCGGCGGGCCGCGGCTGGATCGCCCTTGCGCTGGTTGTCTTTGCCTCGTGGCGCCCCGCCCGCGTTCTCGCCGGCGCCTATCTTTTCGGGGCTGTTTCCATAGGCCAGTTGCACGCCCAGGCACTCGGGATTGGCGTTCCATCCCAATTCCTTTCCGCTCTCCCCTATCTCGCCACCGTGCTTGTTCTGGTCTTAATATCCCAGAACCGCCGGTTGACGCTGATCAATACCCCGGCTTCGCTCGGCAAGAGCTTCGTGCCGGATCGCTAGAAAACCAAATTAAGGAAGGGACATTCATGAAAACGCTTCTCTCAACCCTTGCGGCAGCCACTGCGCTGTCGCTGACGCTGGTTCCTGCTGCCGTCGCGCAAGACGCGCCCGTCGAAGCCTGCTTTGTCTATGTTGGCTCGCACACCGATGGCGGCTGGAGCCAGGCCCATGACATTGCGCGCCTGGCTGTCGAAGAAGAATACGGCGATGCCGTGGAAACCCGCTACATCGAGAATGTTGCCGAAGCGACATCCGCAGGCGCAATCGAGCGCATGGCTCGCTCCGGCTGCGACATCATCTTCACAACCTCGTTTGGCTTCATGGACCCCACCATCGCGGTCGCCGAGCGCTTCCCTGAAGTGCTGTTCGAACATGCAACCGGTTACAAGACAACGCCAAACGTCTCGGTCTACAACTCGCGCTTTTATGAGGGCCGCTATATCCAGGGCGTCATCGCAGCCTCGCTCTCGGAAGCCGGGGTCGCCGGCTATATCGGCTCGTTCCCGATCCCCGAAGTTGTGCAGGGCATCAACGCCTTCATGCTTGGCGCACAGTCGATCAACCCCGATTTTGCCGTCAAGGTTGTCTGGGCGAACTCCTGGTACGATCCCGGCGAAGAGGCCGATGCTGCCAAGGTTCTGATGGATCAGGGCGTCGACATCATCACCCAGCACACAGATTCTACCGCCCCAATGCAAGAAGCTGCGGCCCGAGGCATCAAGGCGTTCGGTCAGGCTTCCGACATGATCGAAGCCGGGCCGGAAACCCAGTTGACGGCAATCGTCGACACCTGGGCGCCATACTACATCGAACGCGTCGGCGCGGTTATCGACGGCACGTGGGAGACTTCGGACAGCTGGGACGGTCTGGTCGACGGCATCCTGACAATGGCCCCCTATACCAACATGCCTGAAGAGGTCGCTGCTCTGGCCGAGGAAACAGAAGAAGCCATTATGTCCGGTGAACTCTTTGTCTTCACCGGTCCGATTACCAAGCAGGATGGCACTGTATGGCTCGCCGAGGGCGAAAAGGCCGATGACGGCACACTGCTGGGCCTCAACTTCTATGTTGACGGCGTCGATGACCAGCTTCCTCAGTAAGCGCTGAAATTGAGATCAATCGAAGGCGGCGGCAGCAATGCCGCCGCTTTTGTTTCTTGACCGGGCCTACGGCCCGCGACACCCTGACTACGACAAGAAAACGAAAGACAAGCGATGACCGACGAAGCAACTCTCGCCCGTATGATCCGCGCCGGACGCGGTCTCGATCCTGCGGAACTGGTCATCAAGAACGTCCAACGGCTCGATATCATTACCGGTGAGATCACCCGCACGGATATCGCCATCGTCGCAGACCGTATCGTGGGCACGCACGGCACCTATAGTGGCACGACCGAAATCGATGGAGCAGATCGGTTTGCGGTCCCCGGATTCATTGATACTCACCTCCATATCGAATCCTCCCTCGTCACACCGCTCGAATTCGACCGATGCGTTCTTCCGCACGGCGTCACCACCGCCATCTGCGACCCCCATGAGATTGCCAACGTTCTTGGCGCCAGCGGCATCCGGTATTTTCTCGATTGCGCCGAGCAATCCATCATGGACATCCGCATCAATCTTTCATCGTGCGTGCCCGCCACCCCGTTCGAGACGGCAGGTGCAAGGCTCGAGATCGAAGACCTCCTGCCGTTTGCGGACCATCCCAAAATCATCGGCCTCGCCGAGATGATGAATTTTCCTGGTGTGATTAATTGCGATCCGGGCATTCTTGCCAAGCTCGAAGCCTTCCAGCACCGACATATGGACGGCCACGCTCCGCTGTTGTCGGGCGTCGATCTCAACGCCTATCTCGCTGCTGGTATTCGTACCGACCATGAAGCCACCAGCGCCAAAGAAGCGCGCGAGAAGCTCGCCAAGGGCATGGCCATTCTCATTCGCGAGGGCTCGGTGTCAAAAGATCTCGATGCCTTGGCCGAAATTCTCGACGCCAACACATCAGCATTCGTCGCGCTATGCACCGATGATCGCAATCCGCTCGACATCGCGGAAGAAGGGCATCTCGATTCCTCGATCCGGCGATTGATCGCTCATGGGTGCCCGACCCATCACGTCTATCGCGCTGCCTCTCATTCCGCAGCACGGATTTTCGGCCTCAAGGACCGTGGGCATGTCGCGCCGGGTTGGAAAGCCGATATTGCCCTGCTCGATAGCCTTGAAGAGTGCACAGTATCCGACGTCGTTTCGGCTGGACGCCTTGTGACCCAGGACATTTGGGCATCGCGTAAGGACGTAGCCCCGGTGGGCCTCCAATCCATGAAGGCCAGACCGGTAGAACCTTCAGCATTCATCACAGAACTCACTGCCGGCAAGAACGAGGTGCCGGTCATCGGCGTCAAGCCTGGCCTCATCCTCACCTTCCGTGAAAGTGCGGCTCTGGCCAGCGACGAGACTGGCCTTAAGCCAGACACCCGCGCAGACGTCATAAAGGTCGCGGTGATCGAACGCCATGGCATCAATGGCAATATAGGCCGCTCATTTGTAAAGGGCTTTGGCCTCAAACGCGGCGCCATCGCCTCGTCCGTCGGTCATGATAGCCACAACATCACGGTTGTTGGCGTGACCGATGAGGATATGGCGCTGGCCGTCAACCGCCTCATCGAAATCGGCGGTGGTTTTGCGGTTGCCTGCGAGGGCGAAATCCTCGCGGACCTGGCCCTGCCAATTGCCGGGTTGATGAGCCTTGAGCCTTTTGAGATGGTCACCGAGCATCTCGAGCACTTGCGCAAGGCTGCCAAGGCGCTCGATTGTTCGTTATCCGAACCCTTCCTCCAGGTGGCCTTCCTTGCCCTTCCGGTGATCCCTCACCTGAAAATGACAGACAATGGCCTGTTCGACGTCGGTGCTTTCGACTTTGTTTCGTGAGCAGTTTGAGTTTCGGCTGGCTTGATAAAGCCATTTTCTCTCTTATCTCATAGAACATGACCAAAGAGCGGACCCGCCTCGAACGCCTGTTCCTCCGCCTCGAAGCGCGGTTTCCCCGCTTCGCGATGGTGATTTACATCCTGCGCCAGCCTTGGGCGATGCTCATTCGCATCCCTCTTGGCATCCTCTTCTGCCTTGGCGGCTTACTGGCCTTTCTACCAGTGCTCGGGCTGTGGATGCTGCCGCTCGGCCTTCTGTTGCTGTCCATAGATCTGCCGTTCATGCAGCGTCCGATGAACGGCATCATATTGCGAGGCGAACGCCAATGGCACCTCTGGCGCCGAAGTCGCCGCGACAAGAAGTCGTCCTGAAAATTCTTTGCCGTCGGAGTTTTTCGCTCAATAGAAAGCGAAAAACCTCTCAGCGGTTCTGGCCCTCAGCCTTCTTTTCAGCGCGTTTGGCATGCAGCAACGGCTCAGTATAGCCCGAGGGTTGTTCGGTGCCCTCAAGCGCCAGGGCCAAAGCGGCCTGAAACGCAATCGAATGTTCAGGATCGCTGCTCATGGCCTGATAACTCGGGTCGCTCTTGTTCTGTTCGTCTACAACTTTTGCCATCCGCGCAAAAGTCGCTACGACTTCGTCTTGTGTCACCACGCCGTGCCAGAGCCAATTGGCAATCGCTTGTGAGGAAATCCGGCATGTGGCGCGGTCTTCCATCAGCCCCACATCATTGATGTCGGGCACCTTCGAGCACCCTACCCCGGCATCGACCCAACGCACCACATAGCCCAGAATGCCCTGCGCATTATTTTCGAGTTCACGCTGGATCTGCTCGTCACTCAGCGTTGCTGGATCAAGCACCGGCATTGAAAAGAGATCGTCGAGGCTCGGAATCGGTTCGTTGTGGCGGCGTTTCTGGGCATCAAACACGTCAATCTGGTGATAGTGCAGCGCATGCAACGTCCCCGCAGTTGGCGAGGGCACCCAGGCACAATTTGCGCCCGATTTGGGATGGCCGATCTTCTGCTCCATCATCGCCGCCATGTCATCGGGCCGTGCCCACATGCCTTTGCCGATCTGTGCTCGGCCAGACAGTCCGCAGGCAATTCCGATAGTGACATTGCGGTCTTCATAGGCCCCGATCCAGCGCTCGGCCTTGATCTGGTCCTTGAGCAGCACTGGACCCGCTTCCATCGATGTATGGATTTCATCGCCTGTACGGTCGAGAAATCCTGTATTGATGAAGAACACGCGCTCGCGTGCAGCATGGATACAGGCCTTAAGGTTTGCCGAAGTCCGGCGCTCCTCGTCCATTATGCCGATCTTGATTGTGTTGTGCGCGAGACCGAGGATCTTTTCGACTTCACCGAACACATTGCACGCAAACAGCACTTCGGTCGGCCCGTGCATCTTAGGCTTTACGATATAGATCGACCCGGTTGTTGAGTTGGCGCTGCGCTTGAGGTCATGCATGGCGCAGAGCGCTGTGATAAGCGCATCCATAAGCCCTTCGCCGATCGGCTGGCCCTCTGCATCACACACGGCATCGGTGGTCATCAGATGTCCGACATTGCGCACAAGAAGCAAAGCGCGCCCCTTGAGCGTCAGCGGCGCCCCATCGGGTGCCGCATATTCGCGATCGGCATTAAGCGTCCGCGTAACCGATTTTCCATCCTTTTTGAACGTATCGGCCAGATCGCCCTTCATCAGGCCAAGCCAGTTGCGATACACGCCAACCTTGTCTTCGGCATCCACTGCGGCAACCGAATCCTCGCAATCCTGGATCGTGGTGAGTGCGCTCTCTATGACCACATCGGCAAGATGGGCCGGATGATCCTTGCCGACATGGTGGTTGGCATCGATCACCAGCTCGACATGCAGCCCATGGTGCCGGAGCAGAATTCGGAGCACGTCGCCATCGCGTGAATAGCCGGCGAACGCATCGCCATAGGCCAGCCTGGCCGGCCCATCCTGGCTCTCGATCACCAGCTTCGCAACATCGTCCGAAGTATCGACGCCATAAGATGTTACGGCCCAATGCTTGACACCAAGCAAGGGAAACGCCTCGTCCAGAAAATGCCCTGCCCGCGCAAACACTTCAGCACCGCGCTTGGCATTATACGCGTGACCGGGCGCAAGGTCGCCGTCGCGTGAGATGACGTCGGTTCCATAGAGCGCATCGTAAAGGCTGCCCCAGCGGGCATTGGCAGCATTGAGCGCGTAGCGCGCGTTTGATACAGGCACCACCAATTGCGGCCCGCATAGCGAGGCGATTTCGGGATCGAGATTTTCAGTTTCAATTGCGAAATCGTCCGGCTCGTCTTCGAGATATTTGATCTCGCGCAGAAATGACTGATAGCCGGAAGGGTCCTGCGCGACTGCGCCATTGTCACGATGCCAATCATCGATTTGGTTCTGCATCCTGTCGCGGATTTCCAATAGTTCACGGTTGCCCGGCATGTAGGCGGCGACAAGTTCGGCAAACCCTGCCCAAAAGCTATCCGAGGCAACATCGATCCCATTGAGCGCTTCGTGCTCGACGAAACTGGCAAGCTGCTCATCGACCTGCAATCCAGCGCGTGTGACATAGCTACTCATCGGCTCTCTCCTCATCGTTTACTGCCGGTAGCGCGCAAACCGGTTCTCGCCAAGCTACAATAAAAACCCTTCCACGATGCGGAAATCAGCTCAGGCGCGCCTTGGCCGCTTCGCCGGCCACGTAGGTTTCGGCTATGACTCTGTCATCCCCGCATGTCTGGAGCAGGAACAACTCTTCGGTGAGCGTTTCCACCTGTTCCATCTTGAGGGTCATGTGCGGCAGCGCCCTTGCGTCAAGCACCACGATGTCTGCATCGGCACCCGGCGCCAGCGTACCAATCGTGTTTTCGAGCGATAGCGCCCGCGCATTGCCCAATGTCATCATGAAAAAACTCTCCAGCGGCGACATGCGCTGTCCGCGTAACTGCAGCACCTTGTAGCCCTCATCGAGCGTACGCAGCATAGAGTATGAGGTGCCGCCCCCAACGTCGGTCGCGACCCCGATCCGCACATTGGACGCCATCAATCGCTCGCGATCGAAAAGTCCAGACCCGATGAACAGATTGGAGGTCGGACAGAACACGGCCACCGAACCGGTCTCCGACATCGCATCGATTTCACGATCATTCATGTGAATGCAATGACCGAGTAGCGTTCTGGGGCCAAGCAATCCATAGTGCTCATAAATGCCGACATAATCGGGCAGGTTGGGAAACAACTCCTTGGCGAACGCGATTTCTCCTAAACTTTCGTTCACATGGGTCTGCATATAGGCGTCTGGGAATTGCCGCACCAGATCCTGGGTCATTTCCATTTGCTCATGGGTCGAAGTCAGCGCAAACCGTGGCGTTATCGCGTAATGAAGCCGCCCCACACCATCCCACTTTTCGAGCAGCGCCTTGCTCTCGTCATAGCCGCGCTGCGGCGTATCGAGAAGCTCGTCTGGCGCGTTGCGATCCATCATGATCTTGCCAGCTATCATGCGCATGTCGCGCTTTCTCGCCTCTGCGAAAAACGCATCGGCCGATTGCGGGTGCACCGAGCAATAAACCGCCGCAGTCGTCGTGCCATACCGCACCAATTCGTCGCAAAACAGCGATGCGATCCGCGCGGCATGACCGGCATCGGCAAAGCGCTGCTCCTCAACGAAGGTATAGATATTGAGCCATTCGAGCAGGTCCTTGGCATAAGACCCGATCACTTGCATCTGGGGGTAATGGATGTGTGTGTCGATAAAGCCGGCCATAAGCAAGCCGGGCCGATGGTCGATAACTTCCGCTTTGGGCGCGACCAGTTGTTTGAGCCCTTCATGCCATTCGCCGACCGAAACGATCTTGCCGTGTTCGACAACCACCGCGCCATCTTCGAGATAACGGTAGCTCGCATGGTCGTCTGCACCGGAAGGTTCAGCAACAAAAGTCAGGACGCGACCGCGCAGGATTTTGGCTGTCACAGGCTCCGCTCCCCGGTCACCGATTGATACCATACAGTGAGCAGCTCGCGCTCTGCATCGGTCATAAATGAAACATTGCCCGGCGGCATTGCGTGGCTGCGCGCCGACTGGACATAAATCTCCCTTGCATGGGCGGCAATCAAATTGGGCGTATCAAGCCGCACATCTTTTGGCGCCATATCGACGCCCTCATAGGCAGGCTCGGCAGCGTGGCACATTGAGCAGCGACCAAGCACGATTTGGGATGCCTGCTCGAAATGGGCATCGTCGAGGAAGGTCTGAGCGGTCGCGCTTAGCGCCACCTCTTCGCCGACGTCCTGTGTCTTGGGGTAGCTTGACAGCCAGATGATGCCGATGAACAGCACAAGCGCCAGCCCGAACGTCCAGTATTCGCGCCGCCCGGTGGAATGCATGGTGTTGAAAAAATGCCGGATCAGAACACCGATCAGAAAGATCAGCCCGGCTATCGCCCAGCTGTATTCAGTCGCGAATGCCAGCGGATAATGGTTCGAGAGCATGAAGAACAGAACCGGCAACGTCAGGTAATTGTTGTGGACGCTGCGCTGCTTGCTCTGCGCGCCAAGGGCCGGATCGGGGGCCTCGCCCGCCTTCATTGACGCGACGATTTTCTTTTGATTGGGAATGATGATGAAGAAGACGTTGGCCGACATAATGGTGGCGGTAAATGCTCCCATATGCAGGAAGGCAGCCCGACCGGTGAACACCTGCATATAGCCCCAGGACATAACCAGCAGGATGACAAACAGAACGATCATAAGACCGTTCTGGCTCTTGCCCAGCGGCGACTTGCACAGCAGATCGTACAACACCCAACCAATAGCGAGTGAGGCCAGAGAAAGCCCGATCGCCGCTGGCACATCGATATCGAATACCGTCCGGTCGATCAAAAACAGGTCTGCCCCGGCGTAATAAACGATGATCAGCATCGCAAAGCCGGTCAGCCAGGTCGTATAACTTTCCCATTTGAACCAGATCAGGTGCTCGGGCAGATTGGGTGGCGCGACCATATACTTGTTGATGTGGTAGAACCCGCCCCCATGCACCTGCCACTCTTCGCCCTGCACCCCTGCCGGCAGATCGGCATGCTTGCGCAGCCCAAGATCGAGCGCGATGAAATAGAAGGACGAACCGATCCAGGCGATCCCCACAATCACATGGGACCAGCGCACGGCAAACGCCATCCATTCCCACAACAGCGTGAAATCGGTCATTTTTGATATTGCCCCAACTCTGAATCCCGCCCTGCAAGGGCTCTTAAAATCTCCGCCGCCGTCAGCGCCGCGATCACCTCGGGCCGCTTGTCGGCAACATCGGGCCCGCCAATCGGCATGGCCAGCCGTCCGACCATCCCCGTATCCAGCTCCATGTCGGAAAGCCAGCTTTTGAACGTGGCCTTTTTGGTCTTAGATCCGATCATCCCCACATAAGCCGCATCTTCACGCATCAGCGCTTCGGACGCGATGAGAAAATCGAGCCCGTGATCGTGGGTGAGAACCACAAAGCACGATCCTGAAGGTGCTTCGCGCACCAGCGCTTCGGCCACCGGAACATGCCGGGCTTCCACCCCTTGGGGGACCTTGGCAATCTCGGCGGCGCGGTTGTCCACAACCAGCGTGCGCAGCGGCAAAAGCGACAGCGCCTGCCCCAGCGCATTGCCCACATGTCCCGCGCCAAAGACATAGACATGGGGCCGCGCCATATAGGCTTTTTCGGCCCGCACCCGTACATCCTGGGCAACATCCGCATCGACAGCGCGCATGCCGATGGCCACCCGTCCGCCGCAGCACTGGCCGATCTCTGGCCCGAGCGGGATATCGAGGGCGGCCACAGCTTCGCCTGACGCAATGGCTTCCCGGGCGCGTTTTATAGCCAGAAATTCGAGCTGCCCGCCGCCGATGGTGCCGATTTCATCGTCCGGCGACACCACCATCCAGGCGCCCGCCTCGCGCGGCGTCGAGCCCTTGGCTTCCGTCACTTCGACAAGCACGGCCTGCCCGTGGCGGTCGAGGAAACCGCGCAGTGTCTGCGGGGTAACGCTCACCGCACCGCCGCCTCGCGCCGGAGCCGTTCGATGGTCATCAGCACCCGTTCGGGCGTGGCCGGCGCGTCCATGCGCGGTGCAATCTTGTAGTCGGCTACGCTCGCTGCCGCCATCGAAAGCGCTTCCAGCACCGACAGCGCCAGCATGAAGGGCGGCTCGCCCACCGCCTTGGAGCGGCGGATTGTCGGCGCCTTGTTTGCGGACCATTCAGCCAGCTTGACCGTGAAGGTCTTGGGCACGTCCGACACCACGGGAATCTTGTAGGTCGACGGCGCGTGCGTTCTGAGCTGGCCCTTTTGGTCCCACCACAATTCTTCAGTGGTCAGCCAGCCCATGCCCTGGACGAACCCGCCCTCGATCTGCCCAATATCGATGGCCGGGTTGAGCGACTTGCCCACATCGTGCAGCACGTCGACCCGCTCGACCATATATTCACCGGTCAGGCTGTCGACGACCACTTCCGAACACGCGGCGCCATAGGCGAAATAGAAGAACGGCTGCCCCTTGCCCGCCGCCCGGTCCCAATGGATGTCGGGCGTCTTGTAGAACCCCGCTGCCGAAAGCTGCACCCGCGCCAGATAGGCCTGGTCGATGAAATCGGCCCAGTCGAACCGCTGATTGCCCACCATCACGCAATTGGGTTCGAAGCTGATCGCATCCTCGGGCACGTTGAATTTGTCCATGGCGAACCGGACAAGACGGTCCTTGATCTGCTCGGCGGCATTGGCTGCAGCCATACCGTTGAGGTCCGATCCCGACGAGGCCGCTGTGGCCGAGGTATTGGGTACCTTGCCGGTGGTCGTTGCCGTGATCTTGACCTTGTCGAGATCGATCTGGAAGCAATCGGCCAGAACCTGCGCCACCTTGACGTAAAGCCCCTGCCCCATCTCGGTGCCGCCATGGTTGAGATGGACCGAGCCGTCGCGATAGACATGGACCAGCGCTCCGGCCTGGTTGAAGGCCGTCATGGTAAAGCTGATCCCGAACTTGACCGGCGTCAGCGCGATGCCCCGCTTGAGTACCCGGGAGGTCTTGTTGAACGCGACGATCTCCTCGCGTCGCCGGCGATAGTCCGAACTCGCCGCGAGCTCATCGACCACCCGTCCGATGATGTTGTCGGTTACGGTCTGATGGTAGGGCGTGAGATTGCGGTCGGTGTCGCCATAGAAATTGGCCCTGCGGATATCGAGCGGATCCTTGCCCAGCGCGTAAGCGATATCCTCGATCCAACGCTCGCAGCCCACCATGCCCTGCGGCCCGCCGAACCCGCGAAACGCGGTGTTGGAAACCGTGTTGGTCTTGAGCGGTTGGCTGACCAGTCGCACATTGGGATAGAAATAGGCATTGTCGGCATGAAACAGCGCCCGATCGGTCACCGGTCCGGACAGGTCCGCCGAAAACCCGCAGCGCGCCGCAAACACCGCATCGACGGCCTCGATCCGCCCCTCGTCGTCATAGCCGACTTCATAGTCGACAACGAAATCGTGCCGCTTGCCCGTCGCGATCATGTCATCGTCCCGGTCGGGCCGTATCTTGACGGCGCGATTGAACTTTTTCGCCGCAATCGCAGCAACGGCAGCGAATAGATTGCTCTGCGTTTCCTTGCCTCCGAACCCACCGCCCATGCGCCGCACCACGACATTGACCGCGTTGGACGGCACGCCCAGCGCATGGCCCACCATGTGCTGGACTTCACTGGGGTGCTGGGTGGAGGAATGGACGGTCACCTCGTCGTCCTCGCCCGGAATGGCCATGGCGATATGGCCTTCGAGGTAGAAATGGTCCTGCCCGCCCATTTCCATCGATCCCGTGATCCGGTGTTTCGCGCCCGCCATCCCCGCCGCCACATCGCCGCGTTCGAGCTTCATGCCCGGCGTCACCAAAGTGCCGCCCGCCTGGCGCGCGGCGGTCACATCGAGCGCGAAGGGCAGTTCGGTATAGCTCACCTGCGCCAGTTTCGCCGCCCGCCGCGCCGCTTCGCGGGTCGTCGCGACCACGGCGAACAGCGGCTGGCCATAAAACTCCACGCGCGTTTCGGCAAAGATCGGCTCGTCATGCTTGCCCGGCTGGGAAATATCGTTGTGACCGGGCACATCGTGCGCTGTCAGCACCCCGACAACGCCGGGCGCCTGCCGCACGGCTTCGAGCCCGAGCGACTGGATTTCGCCATGCGCATTGGTCGACAATCCAAGATAGGCATGCAGGGTGCCGGCGGGTTCGAGCATGTCGTCGATATATTCGGCCGTGCCCGACACATGCTTGTGCCCGGAATCGTGCTTTTGCGGCACATGCACGCCGCCTTGGATTGCAGGCTTGTTGTCCAGCGCCGTCATCACACCACCTCGTGCCGGACGATATGGCTCGGCCCGTCAACAGTCTCGAAGTAGAAGCGCTTCAAAAGGTTCTTGGCCGCCAGCATCCGATAGTCCGCACTTGCCCGCCAGTCGCTCAAGGGCTGAAAATCGTCATCGAAACTGCCCAGCGCGGCTTCAATGCTTTCAAGCGTCCAGGCTTCACCGACCAGCGCAACTTCAACAGCCTTTGCCCGCTTGGGCGTTCCGGCCATGCCGCCATAAGCGATGGTCGCTGCCACGACCAGGCCATCAACAACTTTCACCCTGAACGCCCCGAGCGTTGCTGTAATATCCTCGTCCCGGCGCTTGGTGACCTTATGGACGCCGAACAGCTCATCGCTTGCTGGAACGGGCACCGACACGCTCTCGACGAACTCGCCCTTTTCAAGATCCTGCTTGCCGTAAGCGATGAAAAAATCTTCGAGCTTGACGACACGGCGGCGATCACGCTTGCGCAATGTAACCTCGGCCCCCAGCGCGATCAGCGGCGGCGGGGCATCGCCGATCGGCGAGCCATTGGCGATATTGCCCCCGATGGTTCCCATGGCCCGCACCTGCGCGCCGCCGATCCGATCAAACAACTCGACCATCTGCGGAATATGGGTGGCGATGGTCTCGAACGCCCTGGCGTAGCTCACCCCGGCTCCGAAAACGATGCGTCCATCCTCGACGGACACCTCGCCCATCAGATGCCCGATGATCACCACCGGGGCGATTTCGCGCATGAATTTGGTGACCCACAGCCCCACATCGGTAGCCCCCGCGACAATCGTAGCCCCAGGCAATTCGTCAAGCACCGCTGCCAGATCATCGACGTCCGCAGGGATGATTGTCTTGCCGCCCTTGCCTGCGACAACCACTCTCCGCCCGTCCTTGAGCGCTGTCAGGTTTGCAACGATCGTCTCGCGCTCCCTGTTCAGCGCATCTTCCAGCACCGAACCATAGTTGGACACCGCCTGCGCCGCGCGAACGATCGGAGAATACCCTGTGCAACGGCACAAATTGCCCTGCAGCGCCTTTTCAATATCGGAAGTGCTTGGATTGGGATTGGAAAGCCACAGCCCGTAAAGGCTCATCACGAACCCGGGCGTGCAGAAACCACACTGGCTGCCGTGGAAGTCGACCATGGCCTGCTGCACCGGATGCAGGCCGCCATCGGCGCCCTTGAGATGCTCGACCGTCACCACATGCGCGCCATCGAGCATCGAAACCAGAATTATGCACGCATTTGCAGGCAAATATCGCACAACTCCACCACTTATGCGGCCAACAATGACCGTACATGCCCCGCAATCACCCTCCGCACAGCCCTCCTTGGTGCCCCGCAAAACCCAGTCCAGACGCAGGAAATCGAGAAGCGTCCGATCCGGTTCCAGCGTATCGAGCTCGACCAGATTGTCGTTCAAATAAAAGCGGATAGCAGTACGAGGCGCCAAGATCAGCTCCCCCGATAGGTGGAATAGCCGAAGGGCGAAACCAGCAGCGGCACATGGTAATGCGAAGCGGCGTCGCTTACCCGGAAATCAACAGCCACGACATCGAGAAAATCGACCGGCTGACCATTGATTTTGCTAAAGTATTCCCCGACGTGGAAGTTTAGTCGATATCCCCCTTCCGCTAATTCATCCCCGTCCAGCAATGGCCCGTCGCACCGCCCGTCAGCATTGGTAACCACCGACTTTTCAAGCATTTCATTTTCACCATTCGTCCGATAGAGATCGATGGTCATTCCCCTTGCGGGAGTTCCGTTCGCGGTATCGAGAACGTGGGTGGTCAGCCGTCCGGTTGTGGTCATGCCCGCTCCAAGCGCCATTGGTTTTCTTCGACTATCAACCCAAAAACTGCCCCGCGAAAGGGGGAGTGGTCAGAATTTTTTACCACATGGTCGAAAAATTTGTGTCTAAGGTAGGCACCAGTTTTGTCTGCCCATCATTGAGTGCGCCATGCGATACCCCCGCGATCTGGCCGGTTACGGCCCCAATCCCCCCTATGCTGCCTGGCCAGACGGGGCAAACATCGCTGTGCAATTCGTTCTGAACTACGAAGAAGGTGGCGAAAACAACATCCTGCATGGCGATCAGGCCTCCGAGGCTTTTTTGGCCGATGTGGTCGGCGCTGCGCCCTGGCCAGATGCGCGGCATTCGAACATCGAATCCATGTATGAGTATGGCGCCCGCGCCGGTTTCTGGCGCCTGCACCAAATGTTCACGCAAAACCAACTGCCCGTGACCGTCTATGGTGTCGCAACAGCGCTGATGCGCGCCCCCCACCAGGTTCAGGCCATGCTCGACGCCGATTGGGAGATCGCGTCCCACGGCCTCAAATGGATTGAACACAAGGACATGCAGCGCGAAGAAGAAGCAGCGCAGATCACAGAGGCGGTGCGGCTGCACACAGTAGCTACCGGATCACGACCACGAGGCTGGTACACTGGTCGCTGTTCGATCAATACGGTGGATCTGGTGTCGGAACAGGGTGGTTTTGCCTATATCTCCGACACCTATGACGACGACCTCCCATACTGGAGGGTTCACAACGCAAAGCCACAGCTTATCATTCCCTACACGCTGGCGAATAACGATATGCGGTTTGTCACCGCCTCTGGCTTTGCCAATGGCGAGGAGTTCTTTCAGGCGCTCAAGGACAGTTTCGATTGCCTCTATCGCGAAGGCGAGGAGGGAAGCCCGAAAATGATGTCGATTGGTCTGCACTGCCGTCTCGTGGGCCAGCCCGGACGGTTCGAGGGGCTTAAGCGGTTTGTCGATTACATCAGAGGGTTCGACAAGGTCTGGGTGGCCAAGCGGATCGACATTGCCCGGCATTGGGCCGATCATCACCCCTATCAACCGCCCAAGCTTGCCCCCTCGCAGATGGATGCCGAGAGCTTTATGGCGACATTCGGCGGGGTGTTCGAGCACTCGCCCTTCATTGCCCAGCGCGCCTGGGAGGCCGAGCTCGGCCCGGTCAATGACAGCCCTCTCGGCATCCACTTCGCCCTGCGCAACCAGTTCCGCATGGCATCGGACGATGAGCGGCTCGGCGTGCTCAATGCCCACCCCGGCCTTGCCGGAAAACTGGCAGCAGCCAAACGGCTCACAGCGGATTCAACCTCGGAACAGGCCTCGGTCGGGCTCGATGCACTGACCGATGATGAGCGGGAGCGCTTCACCGACCTCAACACGCGCTATGTGGAAAAGTTCGGCTTTCCCTTCATCATCGCCGTGCGCGACAATACCAAGGCTTCGATCCTTGAGGCATTCAAAGCCCGCCTGGAGAACGACCGCGACGCCGAGTTCGCCACAGCGTGCGCCCAGGTCGAGCGCATTGCGCAGTTGCGGATTGAAGCGCTGTTTGCGGGCTAAGCGCTTTCCTCGATGGATTCAAGCATGCCTTTCCACGCCTTGGCGGTCGGCTCAATATAGTCGGCCCATTGCGCATCCATTTCATGGGTCATGGTCGCCACGCAACCCGCCCCGTCCCGGCGCAATTCAAGTGTTACCGTCGAGTTGTCTTCGGCCTCTTCGGCGGGTTCGACAAACCAGGTAAAGACAATGCGATGGCCGGGCACCAGTTCGCGATAGTAACCCCAGGCGGGATTCTCCTGACCTTCGTCGTCAATGTCGGAAAATCGGTAGCTGCCACCAACCCGGGGATCGATGTCAATTTCCGTAATTCGGGCCGAGCTTCCCGTGCGCTCGAGATTGCGCTGCATCCATGAACGCACCGCGCCGGGATCGAGCCAGGCCGCATACACAGCGTCGGCCGAAAGACCAGAAAAGCGATGTTCAGTTCGAGCCATCACGTTAGGCATGGGAATTCCTTACTTGTAAAAGCCCTCGCGGAGATTAATGCCGTGCTCGACATAGACTTTCATGGCAGCGAGCATGCCTGTCCAACCCTCGCAGTTGCCATAGGATGATTTGAGACCCGTTTCCGTCTCTTTCCAACCCTCCTCGGTGATCGACACCAGTGTGCGGGTATTGTCGTCCAGCGGCTCGAAAACCATGGTGACCGTGGTGTCGTAATTGCCGGTGTCGTCGCCTTCGGGCGCGGCGCCCCAGGTGAGGACGATCTTTTCGTCGGGCACCACCTCGACCACATTGACCGGGAACGCGCCCGGGAAATCGTGGAAATCCCAGGTGACCGTAGCGCCGGTTTCCAGCCGGCCCTTGGCACCCCCGGTGGTGAAATAGCCCGATAGCTTTTTCGGATCCACCACCGCCTCGAACACCTCGTGAACCGGTTTGGAAATCCGGCCCGATACCGTGAATTTGAAGTCCATATCGCCAACTCCCGCTTGCGTTTAGCCAATTATGTTATAAATTTATAACATGTCAAGCGATGATGATTCGGACGTGATTTTCAAAGCCCTCGCCGACCGCAAACGGCGAGCGATCCTCGATGCCCTCAAGGATGAACCGAAAACCACCGGCCAGCTCGTGGCGCTGCTTCCCCAGATCGATCGTTGCACGGTAATGCAGCACATGAAGGTGCTCGAAACCGCGGGGCTGATCGTGGCCCGCAAGGAGGGTCGCGAGCGCTGGAACTATCTCAACGCGCTGCCCATCAAATCCATCCACGATCGCTGGATCGGAGATTATGCTCGCAGCGCTGCGGGGCTGATGTCCCGCCTGGAAGAGGAACTCGGGCATTGAGGTTATCGCAACTAAAAGTCCATTCTTTCTGATGGTCACGCGCCAACCTCCGACGGCGACATCGCCTCGGGCTATGAAGGGATAGACGGCATGGGGCGCTGAACGCTCCGCACTGAGATTTGTAATTATGAAGCGGTCATTGCCCCATGCATCCGGGATTTTTGGCTTAGTCGCCCTTCAAAGGCCAGGGTCAATCCCTTCTCCCTTTCGAGA
>NZ_JBLXCL010000010.1:0-80889 GCF_048264985.1 Pelagibacterium sp. | reverse complement strand
GTGTTCTCCGTTCAGTCTCACAACCGAACTGAATCACAACCTGCTGAAACTGCTCAACTCTTTTCGGGTTGGGCTCTGAGATCGTCGGCTGCTTCGCCTTCTGGGCAAGGTCAGTCGGTGGACTGGCTCCTTGCCGCCATCCCCGAGCTGATCACCGGCTCACTTCTTGCCCATATTCCGCCAGGCCGAAAGCGGATCCTTGCTCACCATGAGCAACCACACGATCAGATTACGGCCCGAGATCCCAAGAACGCCGGCCACGGCATAGGCCGCATTGTCCGTAAGGTTCAAAAACTCGATGACCGGCTCCGTGGCCGCAAAGGCGACAAGAGCGCCCGATATCAGCGCAAAGGTCGCCGTTGCCCAGGTATGGCGCTTGAGTTCGATCAGAACGGCCAGCCCGGCACCAAACAGCGCCGGAACCACAGTCGCAGGCTTGAGCGCGGCCAGGTGTTGAAACCAGTCAGACATTGTTGCTCCGAATGTTGGCGAGAGATCAGCGGATCGCGCGACAGGCACGCAGCTTGTCGCGATCATTGAGTGAGACCACGACGACCTGAGCCAGCGCCGATCCGTGCGGTAGGGCCTCAAGCTCAGCAGCCGCCCTGCCCTGGATTTCGGCGGGAATCGGCGTGGGTTCGGGGCAATCAGTAATCACCCCGGCGCATCCGCTCAGCAGCATCGTTGCGGTCAGTGCCGCGATTGTCGATCTGATCATAGGCGTCCTGCCTTTCTTCGGAGAGTTCGCTGATGTGGTCCTCGTAGTGGTCGCGCTCATGGGAGCGACCGAGGCGATAGAGCAGAACAGCACCGCCCGCCGTTGCGACTGCGATTGCCGCCTCCTTGCCGAACCGGGCGTATGCAAAAACAATGGCGGCGAGATACCCGCCGCCAATGCCAATCCAGAACCAGTTTTCAAACAGCCACCAGATCATGCGACACCGGCCTTGCGCGCGATCACCAGACGCCACACGACTATGCCGATAAGGATCACAGCGCCGACCTGGAGTATGGGCTGGTCAGCGATGGCACCGAACAACGCCGCTAAGCCTGCACCGATGCCCGACAGCCCTCCCGGGTCTTTCAGAATGGTATCGACCGCCGAAGGCTCTTTGGGGGCCTGTACATCAACAGGAGCAGACGAAACGAACTCCCCGCGCGCCCCTAGCCCCGCCTCGGCTGCCCGGCGGTTCACAAGGCCCTGCATGACTTTTCCATCATTCTTGTTCCAGCGGGAGAGTTGCGCCGGCACGGCGGCATAATCACCCGCGTTGAGTTTGCGGAGCAGAGTGGAATTCGAGAAAGCTGTATCACCGACATTATAGGTGAAGCTCACCAAGGCGCCGTGCTGGAAATCAGTCAGCTGCACATTTACCAGCCGTTCGATGACACCAGATACACGATCCAATTCGGCAAGCAGCCATTGTGTGGCCTCGGCTTCGGTGATCGTTTCACCCAACTGAACAGGTTTGCCGCTTCGCCGGGTCTGCCCGTACCCTATAGTCACGGGCTTTCCGTTGACCGAACCGGGATCGGGATAGGCGTTGGCACGGAACCCCTCCCAACGTTTAATATGCTCAATCACCTCGGCGTTGAGTTGTCGGGCCATGATGGCCTCCTGTCGATTGTTTGGATTTGATAAAAATTGTCCCCGCCACGCACACCGGCGGGTGATGGGGATTCGCTACGCTCGCACCTTGGGAGGTGCGTCATGCGGGCATTCAAAAGACTGCTTTCGAACGTCGGCATCGTTGCCGTGGCAGCGACCGTCGGCTTTGCCGGGGTCTTCGGGCTATCGGGCGATGAGCCGTTTGCCGGTCAGGCGTTTTCGACGTTAGCGGGCGAGTGCAATATCAAGGGCAATATCAGCATCGGCTCGGGCGAGCGCATCTATCATGTGCCTGGCCAGCGCTATTACGCAGAAACAAAGATCCGGCCGGAGTACGGTGAACGCTGGTTCTGCTCGGAGGCCGAGGCACGGCAAGCAGGCTGGCGACGGTCAAGGGTCTAGCGCCGATCCTTAGCACTGCGACCAAAGGCCCATTGTCCCGCCTGCGCTACCAATATTTGATGGACCTTTGGTGCTTTGCACCCGGTCGATGTTGCACTTGCGTCCATCCCCCTGCGCCGCATCAACCGATACCCCATCTCACGCTCAACACGGGATATGGGGCCGGATGTTTAACCTCCTTCATCCGGGTGAGCCGCCTGCCTCTAAACCCCATGGGTGCAGGCGGCTCATTTAACTGGCCGCAAACTTCCAGAGATCGTCCATCTCTGCGTAGCTGATGCCCAGCGCCACACGCGCCGCCTCGACAAGGGCGCCCGTGGCGAGGCTGAACCTTATCAGCTCCATGTACCCGCAGAAATCGACGTTAAAACTATTCGGGCACGCACTGGCTTGTCACAGAAAGACTTCGCGTCCACATTTGGCTTTGGTTTCGACCAGTTGAAACGATGGGAACAGGGGCCGCTCGCGTCCTGTCCAGGCTTTGCGTGCCTACCTATCGCTTATCAATTCGAAGCCGGTCGAGATGGTAGAAGCGCTTCGCCAGCTGAACGCGGAGTTCGCGGAAGAACCCGCACGCCTAGCCATGTAACACCCGATTGGCACCGATCAGTCCTAACCCCGCCCCGGCGGGGTTTTCTTTTGCCCGTCCATGATGGCCTCCTATAGCGATGTTTTAGAAAATCAGTGCACGGGAATATGAAGGATCACGCCTGCGCGTTTTCCAATTCCGCTACACGTTTGCGGAGCGATTGTAATTCCGCCACCAGATTTGCAATCACGTCATCACTGCTTGCCTGCATGTTCTGGTACTTCGGACTGCCATCTTCATAAACAGCGTCTTTTTCCCCGAGAACGGAAGCGGGTGATGTCTCAGCAAATTCATGCGCAATGAAGCCCGCTTTCCCCGCAATCGGGAAATAGTAGGGGCGCAGGGCGTCGATAAACGCACCAGATCGTTCTACCTCTACGTGCCCCTCCTTCCACGGAAGGCGATAGTCGGATGACGTGGTATAGGTCGTCGTGGTAGAGGTGTGTTGTATGGCACCTGTCACTGTGGAACCCCACAAAAACACCTGTAGATTGGCGCTCCCCGACCCACTCAATGTTTGCAGGCTAATCTTTGCGTCAGACCCTGTTTTTGCAGCATAAATCCTGCCATCAGTATTGATCCGGCAGGCTTCTACAGTATTAGCGGAATTTCCCGAATGAACGCTATTTGTCGGTGCGACGTTCAGTGTATCTTTTTGGAGAAAAATGCCTCCGTCACCGACAAACGAGTAATTTATGCCGCCATCACGGGCAGACGCATATACGGCGGTATTGGTGGTGGCGGAGCCTTCGATCACTCGGGTCACGAACTGACCAGCGATAGCGTTGTTAATAGTTGCGCCAACGCTATCATAGACGATCTGCCCACGAATACCTACAGCCTCGTTGACGACTGCGTCCGCACCTGATCCGGGGCTTTGAAATCCCGCACGGCCCCAGACACCAACCTGTTGTTCTAACGTCCCTTCATGAACGTAGCCCGCAGAGTTGACAGAGGTGGCCCAGCCCAAAACGCCAACCCGCTCCCCACTGTCGGTCACCCCGACAGGGATGCTGTGGTAAGCATTAGCTGCTGAAAATGCCCAACTGCGGTTATTACTGTCTGATAAAGTTGAGTTGTAGACCTCGGAGAGAATGCCATCATTATTGTTGAACGGGTCGCCTGTTTCGCCCTCCCAATAGGACCGTATTCGTAGGCCGCATGAATTGTCATCAAAATTATTGACGGAAAGAATAGCCAGATTTTCGTCAACGGCGGCGTCGCTGGATGATATAGTTACGACTTCACCGTTTGTGATAAGTCTGGTTGCGCCAGTTATGGCGTGTTTAAGCCTCACTCCTCCAGCGGTCTCTTCGTCAAATTCAATCGCATCGCTTGCCACTACCTCATAGCGGGAGCCTTGGGCCGTGACGTATTGGCCAGGAGAAACGATAACCCGCGCGCCAGAACCCGCGTACCCAGTCCTGGCGTTGTTATCGGCCAGCAAGTCCGAAACCGTGCCAAAGTCCGCAACAGGCGTGGAGCGGTCGGAAAGCTGCTGCACACTGATCGCGTCTGTCGTGCCGGTGCCGGGGGCAACATTGGTAATCCGGTCCCCCCCCCATCTGGAGGTTGCCCGTCATCACCGTACGCCCGTCTTCCATCAGGCGGCTGGTGAGGCCTTGGGATAAATCCTCCATGGGCGGGTTATGCAGGACGGGGAGATCGGTATCGCTGTTCTGGACAAAATATGATGCCGGGAGGGAATGGTTTCCGCTGGAAACTGTGGGTACTGTGGCGCTCCTTGCTGCAAAAGGCATGGAGCCAAACAAGGAAGTCACTGCCGATAGGAATGTGCGCCGTTCCATAATTCCCCCAAGAAAAACATCTTGGGGAGCGTAGCATTCCAAAATCGGTGTGTCTTGTGGCTCCATAGAAAAAAGCCCCGCTTTACGGCGAGGCTGGTTTGGTCTCATTGTGCGGGGTTATGAGAAAAGCCCCACTTAGAGGCGGGGCTAAAGGTCCGGCACTTCCGGCCAATCCGGGTCTACGGGATCGATTGTGTTGTCTGGCAGATCGCGCAACGCTTGACGATAATCGAGCCATGCTTGCGGAACCGGTTCGCTGGTTTCGAGATTGCGCAGGATCACCCAGTCGGATGCGGTAAGCCGCTGGTTTCGCGCTGAGCGAAGCCATAACCACAAATCTTCCATGGTGGGAGGTTCTGGCTCTTGGGCGGGGTCAGGCTCGGGTGGCAACTCTACTGTGAATCCATCCGAGATAGAAACAAACTTACCTTGCAACATACCCTCCAAAGCATCCCGGTATTGCGCCTCACTGATTTCGACCCCGCCTTCGATGGGTGACTGGCTGATTTGTCCGTTAGCGGCATAGGGCATCACAAAATCCTTATGTAGTAATCGAAACCTATGTTTCGGGGGCGGGTTTCACTGCCGCCGCTAGAATCGATGGATGAGGTATTAGTGGACGGGCTGCTTGGCTCAGCGATACGACCTAAATTGCTTGAAGCCGCTCTAAGACGCCCCGCCCCGCTATTCGCCCCAATACTGCCCGCGTTGTTATCAATCAGAAGATCGTGATTGTGAGCAGCCAATTCACCGTTTTCCAAGGTTCCCGCCGATCCAGGTCGTATGAACCGACGCTCGGTGTTTATGAGGCGCACCGATTCACCATCGAACGGACTACCATCCAAGTCTACAACCGCCGTCGCCTCGATAACGGGCGCAGACCCGGAAATACTTTCTGACACCAGAACCGCAACGTTGTAAGCATCCGATGCAGTCAGCTTGATATATCGAAAGGCTTGATCAGTTGGTGGCTCAGCAGCGCCGGGATATATTGGAAATGGAACCCCGATAGGCATCGTTGCCCACGGATTTGCAAGAGCGGCAATCGCCTGCGCAGTTCGCTCCGGTGTCATCAGTTTGGCGGCTTCGGTGCCCGCCTCGGCTTCAACCTGCGATGCAATGACTGCAGAAACAACTGGAACAGTCGGGTCAGTACTGTCCACGGAAATACCCGTACCGCCAGCCAGCGAGGTCACTGTACCAGCGCCGTCATTACCCGCCCTCGCCAGCAGCTGCCAATAAGCATTGCTCGTGGTGGGCAACGCAGGAGGCGCATTGCCGGTTGTGGGTTGTCGCGCAATCCAGCTTGAACCTTGGTCCTGGGTGACATCGCCCGTCACGTAATCTACCGCGCCGGAATAGTCGCCCTTAGACGAAAAGCCCTCCCCTGCCGGAATGGTGAAGTCCAGTTCTACACCACCTACAGTCGGGGTCGCCGTTACAGCAGCAGGAGTGCCAGGGTCGCCGGTTGTTACATCCCCAACTGTCACGTCAGGCGTTTCACCGATCGGCCCCGTCACATAGGCCGGATCGCTCCAGTCAGCACTCGTGGTGCTGTTCTTGGAATAAATTGCCGACCGACCGTCGCCGGTGTCCGCAACTAGCACGGCATATCCCGTATCCTGCCCGTCATACGCCGAGCGCGCTGTAAGATCATCGACCTGCACGTCATATGCCGCGCCCGAAATCAGTTCGGTTTTGGGCACTATGGTCATGGCGCCGGGACCAGTGAACATCAGGACCTGGTTGGCGCTGCCTTCGAGTCCGGCAACCGCCTGCAGGTTACCGTTGCCCAACAGTTCGATTAGATTACGGGCCTGCGCGGACACACGCGAGCCGTCGGGCTGGTAACGCATCCGATAGGCGACATCGACCAATGTCGGCCCTTCCCACGCTTTGGTGAGCGTCCCTGCCCCGTTGGCATCGATCGTCGCGATCACGCCCATAAATTCGGTGGCGCCGGTGATATCGATAATCGTATCGCCCTCGCGGAAGTCGGCTAGTGCCCAGCCAGTACCGGTGCCGGTGAAGACTGTTTCGCCATTGGTCAGGCTGATTGTGCCAGAGATATAGTCCGATTTCGCGGCCATGGGTGCCCCATAAAAAAAGCCGCCCGGAGGCGGCGTGAAATGATTGATGGTGAGGTGTCAGACGTGGCCGATCAGGAATTCAACATCGAAGCGCCATTGGGACGCCCAGTTATAACCACCACGGGGGTCGTAAGTGCCACCTGATCCCCACCCAGCCGGAGGGGCACTACTGCCCCCTTCTGTGATACGCGCGCCCACCCGGTGCAGCCTGGCCAAAACTTCGGTGTTGTAGTTCCCAAAGTCTTCGTTACGGTTACCTCGATACGGAGTCGTGCTGTAGCCGCCCACCGACTGCTGAAGAGACAAAACCAAATTACTGCCCGATAGGCGAAATGTGGCTGTCCTCCGCATCATGTACGATGTCTCTAGCGTAAGTGTTCCGTTTGCGGAAACCCACGAACCGGTTGGTGTGGTTACTGAGATATCGCGGAACCCGCTGGAGGGTGTGACTATGGTCCATGGGCCAGTGTCGCCTGCATTTGCGCTTGCCGCCCCCCCTATTTGCGCAGGAGCGGCAATACGTGTTGCCCGTACGCGACCCACAACAAAATTGGCGGCAGAAGGCAGGCCGGTCGCGACAACAACGTTGTTCTCCCATTGCTGGGGAACCCATGTGGAGTGAACGCTAAAGCCGGTACCCCAGGTGACGCCACCGATGAAACTTGCATTCCAGAACACGTTCAAGTCTTGGGAGAAGTTAGGGAAGTTGGCGGCGACACTTGACGCGGAGACGGACCCTATAAATTTGGCCATGGGTACGTTGCTATCAATAACCACATGTCCGTCGTCAACGACCTTCATGCTCTCGTTGACACCGATGTTCGTGAAGGTGCCGACTTCCGTCGCGCTATCCGCAACCGACAAGCTCCTAACAGCCATGTCCCCAGCGGTGAAAGGCCCGTTGTAGTTATACGCCCCGCTAGAGAACGTTGCATCGTCCCTCGCGGTGCCTGCCGGAGTTATTGTCCTCACTACCCCGTTGGCCGCATCGGCGGTCTTCCCGTTGGTTACCAATATATCGGTTTCCCCCGGCGCGGATTGTCTCAAATACCTCCTGGTCGAGTCTATTTTCCCGCGTCCAGTAGTGAACATTCCCGGCTCAATCAGGAGGTCGGATAATGGTGCGGAGGGGGTCGGTTTTATCAACCCAATTATGTCATATGTACGGGACAAAGCGGGTAACGACCCGCCCTGCCAAGTCCATACGGTTTCCCGAAGTAGTATCTGGCTAGTGGTGATTATTACTGACAGGAGGCGGACACCATTCCCGGTCTTTTGTACGGCGTACCCCGGCGTTATGTTCTCCCCTGCGTACTGCACAATCACATCCGGCAGATACCCCAGACCGTGCGTATATATGACCCTCGTTGTAGTGTAGGGGGAGTCCCGCCATGAAGTGGGGTATGCGATCCCACCACTTGCTCCGCCCGACGACGAGTTATCAGCAACCGCAGCATGACTAACGGTTGCACTCCCCCGGAACGCAACTTCGAGATAATCCAGATCGCTGTGCCAATTTATGTCATCAAGGTAGTTCAACGGGTTGTCCAGAGGATCCCAGCTGTCCGTCGGATGAGAATAGACCGCTGCTTTCCCCGGTTTTGCTCGAAACCATTTTCCCATCAGTCGGCCAGCCTTATCGAGATGTATTTCTCGGTGAGGTTCACGTCGAATTCCTCGTCATCGCTGAGCATCTGACCGGCAGTGATCGTCCCGATGCGGGCGGCAACCATTTTGGCCACTCCGTCCTCAAATACAAACGGCTGTAGGGAATTCGGGCCGGAGGTTATGACGAACTGGTCAGCAACAACCGTAAATTGAGTTGGTTCTTCATCGTCGTTCGGGACCTTCAAAAATGCCCCAGCATCACGCCAATCACCCTCGGACCCGGTGCGGCCTTGCATTCCAATGGTGACACCGGCTTCATCAGACTGGGCAGACATACGGAACCGCGCAGTCGCCAGGTCAGAACCATCACCCGCCGAAACCTCCGTGATTGCATCGGCTATTGCCACCAATTGCCCATTGATAGGAACAATCGCAGTGGTGATAGTCTCATCGAAGGTGGCAGACAGACCACTTGTAATCGTACCGAGCGACCGGCGCATTTCGTCGAACTGGGTGGCGTTGGCCATTTCCTGATCGCCAGCCAACAGCGCGAGGGCTTGCGCTTCTTCTATGACCTCGCGCAACGATTGCGCCACCCACGACAGGTAGCCATCCATCTGCTGGCCGAGCTCATCGAGATCGAGGTCGCCATAGATGACATCAAGGGGACCGAGTTTCACGTTCGGCGTGGTGACCGGAAGCCACGAGGACGCCACGGTTTCGCGCCCGGACAGTGGCTCATATTCGATCTGGACCACATAGGCTTCGATGGGCAAGAGCGCCTGGATAATGCGGGCCGCGCCAAGCTCAGGGCGTGGGGCCTGCCCTTCCCAGACGATATCGCCGGGTTCACCGCCTCCATCATCAAGCGCAATGGTAATCCGAACCGCGTTCACGTCCTGCGCAACAGATGCCGATGACCAGAACACGTCGATTGCGGGCCGGCGCTGTCTGCCTTCCGTATCCACTGCAATGGCAGGTGCTACGGAAAAACCACTCACCTCTTGAGGGGTGGGGCGATTTGTCGTGATCGGCGCAAAGTTTATCGGACGCTCGTCTGTCGCGGGCGTCCAGTTGTGGTCTGCTGGGTCAATCTCTTGCAGCCCGACAACGACCCACCCCCAAATAGGGCGAGTGCGTGACGTGATAAGAAATAGTTTCCCGTCATATCCGAGACGCCCGCTTGTCCAGGCCAAGGTCTGCAATGGCCGGAACTGCGCAAAGGGCGCGGGCAGCGCAACAACGTGTCTGCGGAACCGCCTTCCTTCCTCTGTGACCGCCTGCAAAATGCGCTGGGCCTGCGTGCCGCTGGACGTGGTTTCGAGCGTCAGACCGTCCGCCTGTCTGCGGCCATCATCCAGCGCTTCGAGGTCGGCCCGATAGTAGGGCGCGGTTTCCTTGCCCTCCCAAGCCTGTATAGGCTCCCTGTAGGTCGCTGTTGCGCCATTGATTATATCGTCAAGATTGGGGAATGGAATTGACCCCAGAGGCTCACTGCCCAGCACGTCCGTATCAGAGAAAGCGCCGTCTGCCTCATCGGGGACACCCACGAGGATGTAAATCGTTCCGTCACTGGCATGACTGATGCGGGCGTTCGCGCCAATCAGGAAGTCTTGGATAACGTCAGCGGGCCGCTCGTTGAGATCGATCCTGCGACCACCGCGAAACCGCTTCTCGGTGCCTCCAGCTTGGAGCGAAACCGCCTCATCACAGGCGTCCATTGCGGCAGCCCACACATCATAGGGCAATTGCAATGCCGTCGCGTCACCCCCCCATATACGCTCGCCATCGTAATAAATGCCGCGCTCGATATTGTAGATGATGACGGCGTTGTTGTCCGAAAACTCCCAAGTGGATTGGTTGTCCCAGCGATGAGACCCAGCCCCGCCAGCGGTGCTATCCTTGCGCGGGTCATAGAGTTTTATGCCTTGGAACTGCCCCACATAGGATGGGAAACCGCTCCACACCTTTTCATCCCATAGCGCAGTCATTACCAGATAGGGGATGCCCCGCCCGATCATGTCGCTTAGCCATGGGCGATCAGCGTCCGAGCCGAACTTGCCAGTAAGGTAGCTGCTCGCGCTGGTCTGGGTCCCGTCGAAGAAGCGCCACCAAAGCCGGTTGCCGCCGATGTTGTATTCGGATATCGGGCTGCCGCGCTCATCGCTTCCAGAAGTGGCAAGCGTGACCTTGCTGCCGTTCACGTACAGGCCGGACAAGGCGCTTATCGGCATGTCACCGAAGCTGATCACGTCCACAAGGTTTGCGTTAGGCACCTCGCCAGAGTTGCCCCATGTGTCCTGATATTCCTGTTTCCCCGGCTCCCCAACCGTCCCTATCAGAAAATATTGGGGGACCCGACCCCCAAACTGGGTAGAGCCGCGCGTGCCAGTGGTGCGCTTTTGTTGTTCGCGCTTTTTCGCCTGATCAAATAGAGTGCTCGCGGCGTATAGGACTACGCCAACGACGAGCCTGATCAGGAGGCTGATAGGGTCAAACATGGATTATTTTCTCTTTGCCTGCCCCCACCATGTCTCGCGCTGCCCAGCCGTGTCGCCATAGCGCCGGAATCGGTCGCCATCGCGCAAACGTTGCTGTGCATCACTTTCCATGGCTGGGTTTGTACGTGTCAGGTCGATTGCCGACCCGATAACCTCAAGGGACAACCCGCCCTCGCCATCTGCCGCAGCGTCGTCAACCGCCGCCCCGTCAACACGTCCTGAGAGCAACAGATGTGGCTCAGAAACGAGGTTCCAGGTTTCCGGGTCGAATACCCCACGATGGAACTCAACACGCGCCACGCGCACGTTGTGGCCAAACACCATATCCCTGGGCGAACCGGCATCGGTGCTCATGTGGTCAAGGCCGAACTCGAACCCGCGTGCCTCTAAGCCAATGGCATCAACTATCTCGGGAGCAACAAGAAGCGTTCCGCCCCCGGCATAGTTGCGGCTTACGGGCGTGGTTTCACCAGCGGGGACAACATTGACCGCGACGTTATCTTCGCCGGTCCAGTATGCGAACTGTGCCGGATCGCCGCCAAGCTCTTTCCCGTCTATCGTGAGGAAGTCGCGCAGGACCAATGCGCCGCTTTCGAGGGCGGCTATCGTCTCGACATCGTAGGTCATCTAAGCCCCGTACGTCTGTTCTGCTGTAAACTGGATTGTCTGGTGCAGGGTATCGACCACGGAAGGCGCTGCGCTGTTCGGCGTGATGCGAAATTTGGCGCAAGGCTTCTTGATGATGATGTCAGCGCCGGAGGAAATGGAGGCAGGCAATGGAGGCCATATCTCCGTGCTGGCAACCGCGCCGGTTATCGGATTGGCCGTCCGCGCCTCCAGGAACTGACCCAGATAGTACCGACTGGTATCAAACACGATGCCGAAATAGGTACCGAGCGGGATCTGATAACCAACCGGAAACCCGGAAAACGAGACATGCAGCCGATCAGTAATAACGTTGATTTCGGGCACAACTGAACCGACCAGTGAGCCGTCAGGATCAGACGCCGGGTAGGGCAATTTCTTGTTGTAAAGCAAAACTGTCTTGATGCCGCCCGCCCTGCTGTTGATGAGCGCCATCAAGCCCTCGGCTTCGCCGTGCTCCATAGGGACGGTCACGCATTGGGCCTGCCAAAGAGGCACGGCACGATCAGCATACCCGGCGTTTCCGCCTGCGGTTGCGCTGCGCTGTTGCTGAAAGCCTTGCACCAGTTGCGCGTTGTTGAGCCGGAAGCGGTCAAAGAAGGCATCTGCCCCCAGCGGATTAGCGAGAGCCATGCTTACCTCCGATAAGGGTTCTTGTTGTAGCTTTGGATTGCATCGGGCAATTGTTTGCGAAGCTCCCGCGCGATCTCCGATCCAACGCCCTGCTGCGCACCGCGCGCATCGATGTTGAACACCATGCCGCCCATGCCTTGGCCTTTGGTATGATCGATCACTGTCTCGTTGGGGTGCAGCAGCGCCGCGAAACCACCATTGCCGTCCAGCCCGCCAGATCGGGCGCCGAGACCCGTAAAGCCCCCACCCGCGAAACTCGGCACTCCACCTCCGCCGAATATGCCTCCCAGACCGCCCCCGCTGCCAAAGAGGCCACTGAATAATGAATTAAAAGCATTGTTGATCAGCAACTTTCCGAGGCTGGAAAGAAGGTCGCCAATAGCTTGAGTGGCAGACTTGGTGCCGTCAATCATGCCGGTAAACAGGTCTGTGAATCCGCTCGCAAGCGTGGACGTGACTTGCTTGCCGAGTTGGGCCATGGTCTCAAGGGCCGTGCCAGCTTCTCCGGCCGCTTCGGAAACGCCGCCCAGCGCGGTTGCAGCCCCTCCCGAATTCGTAGCTATCTCAGGAAGCGTGGTGTTGACGTTATCGAGCGCGGTTTCCGTTTCGTCAAATCCCCGGAACCAAAGATTGTTGAGGGTGCCGACTCCATCTTGGATGCCCTGCGTCCAGTCCTCAGGAATTACGCTCATCAGCGACTGGGCAGCTTCGTCTACAAAATTCGTAAAATCATCCAGTTTACCCGCCGCTGCCGCCAAAACGGCGGCCAGCGTGCCAAGCACGATGATTTTTCCTTTAGTGATCGTTGACAGTGCGGCTGAGGCGAAGCCTGCCGTCTGAACCGCCCGAGCGAAGGCAAAGAACGCCCGCCCCGCATCCACCGTGATCGCCGCAAGTTGAAGGCTGATCCACACCTTGGCAATGTTGATCAGGGTATCGATATTGTCGATTGCCCACATGAGGGAGCGAACGAGCGCGTTAAACGAGCCACTAATGACGTTGATGACACCGTCAAAAAGACCGCCCTGCTGGGTGGCCTCCACGATCTTGTCTGTCAGCTGCGCAAAGCCCTCGATGACATTGGCCAGAACCTGGTTCCACAGCCCCGTCATCGACCGGCTCAACCGAAGTATGTTGTCATTGAACCGCTCGCTCGATCGTGCAGTATTCTCCGAGAACACCAGCCCGAGCCTTTCGGCTTCGTCACCCATGTCCCTAAGCCCTTCCCTGCCCGCGTTCAGCATGGGAATTAGCTTTGCACCGGACCTCCCGAACATCTCCACGGCAAGCGCAGTCTTTTGCGCGCCATCTGGCATCGCTGCGAACCGTTCCGCGACATCGCCAAGAATACCCTCAACCTCGCGAGCGGTGCCGTCTGTGTTGGTGAGCGCAACGCCCATCTGTTCAAACGCTCGCGTGCTTTCGTTAGTCACGCCGGTCATGGCATAGTTCACCGCACGGGCCGTGCGCTGCGCAGCCTTGCCAACTTCCTCCATGGAAGCGCCGGACAGCTCGGCGGCATGGGACAAGCGGCCAAGCTGCTCAATGGGGATGCCGTAGCTCGATGATGCCTTTATCTGCTGATCTGCCCGATTGGCAGCGCCTTGTATGGCCATGAAAGCGCCGACAGCGGCGGCACTAGCAGCGGCGAAGGCAACCATCGCTTTCCTCCTGAACTGCTCCATGCCGCCCTGAGATCGCTTCAATCCACTCTGGAATTGCGCGGAATCAAGTCCGAGATTCACCCGGAGCGCTCCGATCACACTCTGTGCCATATTGCGTTACCTAGAACTTTGGTGTTGATTGGCGCGCATGAGAACCATGCTTGCTATTGCAGCGGTCGCGCTGATGGCCGCTCCGGCTCACTCGCAGGAGCCGACGATTGTTGAGGCGTGCCTCAAGGCGGCGTCGTTTCAGCTAGGCTATGACGACTTAGAAACAACGAACGTTCAGTCATTCCCCGAACTATCGCCCCCGCGTGTTCGGATGGACGTTCATCGCACAGAAACACCAAGCGGAAATCGGATCGCAGACATACTCAACAACGCGATTGAAGGCTCAGCCACCGATGACTTTACCCGCTCATATGGTGAAGTGCGCTGCGAGTTTGACAGGGCAACTCCGCCATTTGAACTGAGCGATTTTCACTGCTCAACGCTAATCTGTAGCGAATTGTATATCGACCCAGAATTGAAGCGCCGCCGTCTCGAAGAGCTGCAAACCCTCATGGCGCGCGAAGGGTACTAATTCAGCGACTTCCGGTATTCCGCCATCGTCATTGATCGTAACCCCTTGGTCGAAGCACGCAGACGTAGATCCAGAAAGCTGGCCGGCTCGGCCCGTGTCTTCTCGCCGGTGTACTGCTCAAGCGTGGGCGGCTTCTCCATGCGCGTAAGCATGGCCCATTCCCAGACCCTCGCACGCTCGCGTTTTATGCGGCGCGCAACCCCTGCCATTTCCGTGGCAAATAGTCTTGGGGTCAGAGTCCAGAAGCGATCTGGGGGTAGTCCGGCGGCGACATAGGCTTCGCATAAACTCGCGATACCTAAGCCGCCGCCTTCCGTTTTCCCCTGGGCTTATCGCCCTCCTGCGGATCTGGTGAACTCGCCGTGAGCAGTTTGCCCCATGCGTTTTCATTCTCCGCAATGATGTCATCGACAAGCCAACGGTCCGCCTCCGCTGCGTGATATCGCTGCAATGCGCCGAGAAAAACCGCGTGCATGACCTTTAGGTCTGGCAGGTTAGGCTTCTCGTCACCATCCGCAGGATCAGGAGGCGAAAGGATAGCCTCAAGACGTTCGCCATACTGTTCTTGCAAATCGGCAAGAACGCTCATGCCGAGGTGAAGGCGATAGGATTTACCCTTGGCCGTCACCCTCATTTCGCCAGTGGGGTTTGCCATTATTCTGCCAGTACCGCTGCTGTTGGGGCCGATGTCGCATTGTCGCTGCCCTCAGCATTGGTGGCCGTGACGGTTACAGTGATCGGGTCGCCAACATCACCGACAACCGGGTCATAGGTGCGTGATGTGGCCCCGCTGATTGGCGAGCCATCAAGGTTCCAGACATAGGTGAATGAAGGTGCCCCGCTCCATGCGCCCTCAAGGGCCGTGAGCGTTTCGCCAACCTGGGCAATACCGGAAATCGCTGGGAGGATGCTGTTGACAGGCGCATCGCCCACCAAAACCCGCGCCATAACCTTCCAAGCCGCATTGACCATCTGCTTATCGCCAACGGACGAGGACGGAGTGTACTCATTTAGATAGGCTTGGAACACCCATGTCGAACCACCGTTCGGGGTGATTTCCAGCAGGACAATTTCACGCTCCCCTGCACTGGTCAGATCTGCCAACTCCATTAGAAGGGTGTCGGTCGCAGAACCGGGCCAATATTGAAGCTCCAGTTCATAGTCGGCAACAGGCTTCAAACCGGGCTTGGTCTCGCGTGTGCGGCCTGGGGATTGGAAGTGAGTGACATCGATATCTTCGGGGGGCTGCGACGGGACGCCCGCCGTTTCGCCGCCCATGATCTGGGTCCAGGTTGGCCCTTCGCCGCGTCCAACGCGGACAACGGTGCCATACCCAATATCCACCATCGAGAGGGTCATAGGTATTCTCCATTAATGTGTGAAAAGCGCCCAGCCCACGGGCAATGAATGGGCGCTAACTGGCTCGGTGCCAGATCTGGAAATCGAACGAAAACGTGTGATACATATCCGTCCCGGTTTTCTCGGAGCGCTGCCGCTCGGAGAGAATAGAAATCATGCGAAAGTCTGTGCTGCCCACCGTGCCGCGATAGCCGGAAAGCAATGCCTTGAGGCGGGTGGCGACAGGTAGCGCAGCGCTCCAACCCGAACCGGGATAGCCCTCGGTGTCCTTGCCGCGAATGTCGATTTGATAGCGGCTTTCAACCAGCCCATCATCGCCCTGCATGGTGTAGCCCGGTGCGCCTGATATGCGGTATATGGCCAGCACAACGCCTTGCGCGCCCTGCTGGATGAAGTTGATGCGGATATTGGATGCGGGCACCAGTGCCGATAATGCCGGGTCTGTGACAAGCAATGTGCGCAGATCGATTTCGCTCATGAACGCGCTGCCTTTGCTGCCAGCCTTGCTGCCTTGCGCTCTGCACGCTTGGCGGCTTTTTCGATTTCAGCCCAGCTCTCGGTTTTGACGATATCGAGAACCTTGTCTTTGTTCCCCGCCCAGGCTGGACGCATGAAAGGCTGCGGGCCGTGGTTGATGTTGCCAAACTCTTGGTTGTGCGCGGCAGGGTCAGGGCCGGGACCGGCATAGACCTCGACAAACGATTTATCAGCCAGCCCTCTGCGGATATTGCTCCGGGCGATCTTGGCTTGTCGGGGGCTGAGTTTGGTGCCAACCGTTATGCTGCTCTTGAGGTCGTTCCCGCTTGTGGCAGGATCGTCAGGAGCCAGATTGCGTGCCGTCGCAGCAACAGGCTCAAGCGCCTTTATGCCGGTGCGTCGAAGGATGTTGCGGGCCGTGGCCTTTGATAGATCAGCGAGCGCAGCGTCGATTTCTTTGAGCCCTTCCACGCGAACGGTCTTGGCCATTATTCAGCTCGTGCCGAAGCGGTGATTTCAAGGCCATCGCGCCTGCCTTGCTCTTTGACGGCCGAAACGTCATAGACCTTGCCGGAATATTCCAACCACCAAGTCGGGTTTAAATCCTCAACAGCATCGCTCCACAATATCCTGAACCGAGCCGTGTATTCTGCCGACACCTCCATTGCAGCGATGCGCTCACTGTCAGACACAGGCATATACTCAGCCCAGCGGACGATTGAGACAGGATCCCCGCTTCCGGGAATGGGGTTACCAGCGCCGTCAAGGTCTGGCGTTCCTGCCTTCTTGAGCGTAATGCGGCGGTCGCGCTTGCCAGCGGTGACGCGCTCGCGTGTGTTATCGGGGCGCAAGCTCATTTAGGCCATCGCGGGGTCGCAATAACGATGCACCAGCGAGCGCACCGCGAATGACAGGAACACATCATCATCTGCGCTGCCGGCGCGATGCTCAAACAGATCGGAAAGCGTTAACAGAATTGCAGCGCGAACGGACCCCGGAACAGTCTCGGCGGTCCACCCATCGGGGTTGTCGTCCTTCTTGAGGTAATTGAGAATGATTGCTTCTGCCTGATCTAGCTTGGATTGCACGTCCTTACCCTGATCGGTATCAGCCCAGTCCTCATCTTCGTAACCATCAACACGCAGATGTATGGCAGCGTCATCGATCGATATCATATCGGCCATGTTAGCTGTCCACCTTGACCGGCTGTTGAGATTTGACAACTGCGTCTTTCCCCGCCTTGCCGTCGCGACCGCGCTTGGCTGCCAGGGTCCAGTGCTTTTGCGCACTATCTGGCTTTTCGATTGTTTTCTCGGCATCGCAATGCCAGAGCGAGCCGCCCCACGTTACCGTGTCGCCGCGCTCATATTCTTGCCCTTCCTTGTACACGCCACGGTAAATCATCGCCGGAACGCCCATTTCGGACTTGAATATCGTATCGCCCTGGTCGAACGTCAGGAGGATCGTGCGTCCGTCCTTCATCAAGGTGGCGTCAAAGTTCTCGAGCGAGAACCCGTCACGACCATCCTTGCCGTTTTCTCCGTCCTTGCCATCGGCGCCGGTGACAAATCCAACTTCCTTTACTGAGCCATCCGACATGGTGAAGATCAGCACGCCGTCCTTGAGAATTGGAGTAACGGCGTCGAGACCATCACGGCCATCAGCCCCGTCTTTCCCGTCCTTTGGCAGGGGAATAGCCTTAACCGCCTCAGAAACGCTTTGCTCAACGAGTGGCGCTATGTCCTCAACCGTGACGCTCTTGCCGTCCTGCGGCACTGGAATTGACGATACGGCGCGCTCAACGGCCTCACTGACCATCGCAGCTACCGTATCGGGGTCAGCACCCTTGCCATCAGCACCAGGATCACCCTTCTCAGGCTGACGGGCCTCAATGGCCTCCAGGCGTTTCTCGAAAGCGGCAAAGGCGTCGTCAACATAGGCGCGGACGGCCTCGAAGCCCTCATCGAAAGCTGTCTGCAAATCCATCAGGCTGCCTTTCTGCGGGCAAAGAGTGCCTTGGCGTATTTCGGGCTGAACGATTGTTCTTGCTCAGGTGCCGGGGGTGCGGGCGGCGCTGGCTCAGGCGTTGGCGGCTCGATCGGTTGGGCATCGCGACGGGCCAGCCATTCAAGGCTATGATCCTGCTCTTGCATATAAACCGTGTCGCCACCGGGCTTAGGCGGAGCGTTCAATCGCTTGCGTTGCTCGTTCGGGGTCAGTTTTCCCTTGGACTTTTCGAGCACGTCCATCTGGGTCGCGCTGTCCATCCGGAGCAGTTCGTCCTCATCGATCCACGTCCCCGTACCCACGGGCATGTTCAGCCCTTCATCAAGGCAAAGCTCAATGCTTTCGATGAGGATCTGAAGGCACTGAGAATAGTATTCAGTATTCAGGCTTTGAACGTTGTTGTGACTGGGCTGCTGGCCAATCCCGATTTTGTAGGGTGGGACGTGATAGGTCGAGCAAACCACCTCGGCAGACCATTTAAGCTGCTCGATAAGCTGAGCATCGACAGCCTTTGTGGCCATTGCCTCGAACTTGAGGCCATCGCCAAGAACGGCAACCTTTCCACGGTTCTTGCCGCCGAACTTTTCCTCCCAAGAAACTTTCAGCCGCTCGGCTGTAGCATCCTCGATATGGCCAGGTGCCGTGAGAATGCCGCCAGGAAGCGAGCCATTCTGGAAAAAGATGGTGGAATTGTTCTGAATGGACAGGCCTTGTGTGGCGGCCAGACCGTTCGCAAAGATCGGTGAAAGCCCGACCAGCGGATGGAAAAAGCAATTGAAGCGGTCGTGAATGATCTCACGCGCCGGCACTACTAGCCGATCCTCAACGCCGGAAAGTTTGTCGGTATGAAGCTCGTAAAACACATCGCCGGAATCCGAAACCAGCGGCGTTACCAGCTTGGGGTCGAGAATGAACAGCTTCGTCACGACACCACGCCCGTCGCGCTGCTTGAGAACATACGTATTCCCGGCTTGCAACTTCGACAGTACCCAGTTTTCCATGAACTGGATGCGGTTCTGAAAGCCGTTAGGCTTGCGCAGGACGGGCGAAAACGCGGCGCTTTCAAAGTCCACCCAGATACCGTCGCTGTCCTTACGAACAAGCTTTATGGGCAGCTTGGCAATGTCAGATGCGATCAAGGTCTGGCAGGAAAACGTCGCGTGGAATGAAAGCGCGGTTTCGGCCTTGACCTCAACATTCTGTTGCCATGCTCCTGCATAGCTTTCACGGATGAGCGGCCACCAGCCACGATTGGCGTCAACTGAGTTGAGCGTCTTTTCGCGGGGCGTGCGCTGTATGTCGAGACCAAATAGCCGCACGGCGCTAGTCCTTCTTTGCCTCTGCAACCTTCTTGCGAAGCTCGTCAGCGTCCCATGCGTGATAGGCGCGCTTGCCCACCACGTCCTGATACTCGGCGCGAAGGGCGGTCAGTTCGTCCTCTGCGCTGGGCTTGTCGTCAGGGACGCGCGCCCGACCGATGCGGACCAGAATTCCCGCGTCACGCCGGGGGACGGAAAACTCATCACCCGCCTTGAGCCTGCGCGTGCCGTAAGTCATCGCCTGACTAGCGATCATTGTCTTTTTCATGGTGAGACTGCCTTTCGTATTCCGATGGGACAGAGAAACGGGCATCGATCCATGATCGAAACCGCTTGCTGCGAGCTACATCGTCCGAGATGGAAAGGACGCTCCCAATTGGGGCGTCGTCTCTCCAGCGTTTCAGCTTCACATCCTGGCTCGGCATGCTGGGCTGGGGGAAAAGATTGAAATAGAGCGTTCGTGTCAGATAGCGCCGGTCGCGAAACTCATTGACCAGATCGATAAACTTGCTCGCCTCGTAGACGCATGGCGTATGCATCCCGAAAAACAGCGGGTCGCTTATGCCGTGCGAACGCAAAATCTCGTATGTCGTTCGCAAAACCTGCCGATACGTCCCCATAGCCGCGCCGGAGCCGAGATATTCAGCAATCGTCGCGCGATGTTGATGGCGATCAGCCCACGGTTTCAGCAAGAAGATGTCGTCGTGCATGACGACGAATTTGTCGGTTACATCCGCGCGAACAACGGCGGAAAGAATGTTTGTTGTAGAGGACCGGTAGCGATCATTCATGCGCGGAACCGGTATGTGACACGCCCGGTCGCTCGTAATAGCGGGTCGGTCGCCAGCCACAATCACCCGGTCGTGGGTCATATTGGCAAGCGACCGCAAGGAATAGCGCAGCTCGAAATCTTCGGGCGCCCTCAGGTATGGATAAATCACGTCCATTGGACAATGCGAAGGGCGGGTGTTGCCCGCCCTTCTGTCTCGTTTAGGATGCGTCAGGCTGGCCCCACGCAACATCATCAATGACTGCCACGCCGGTATCGCGGCGACGGGTCCAGTTGATGGTGCGTTCGGCGCGGAATGCCACGCTATTGGTCTGGAACATGGAAACCAGGTCAGTGGCAGTCGGGGTGACAGAGTTGACGGTTGGGTTGTCCATCATCTGAAGCGAGGCTTCAGTGGACATATCGACAGCAACGCCGCCATCATCTGCAAACCAGATGTCAGAAGCGTTCGCCAGAACCACATAGCCGTCGATATACTCGGATACGACAACCGGCAGGCCAAAGAAGGTTCCACCGTTCATAGTGATCCCCGAGAACTCAGGCTGATCGAGCGCAGTCCGCATCATGGAGAGCGCAAGAGCCGTAGTTGCCGACATGACCCAGACGCCAGAGGAAAGCGGATTGCTGGCAGCGATAAACGCAGCCATTGCAGTCCGAACATCCTCACGGATAGCCGCGCCATCATTGCCGCTCGATGTAATGGCGGTGATGCCATTGGTGATCGAAGCAGGCTTGACGCCAGCTGAACCCGCATTGGTTGGGTCAATAAACGCCGTATCAATCGCCGCTGCGATGGCCGCAGCCAGATCGTCGCGAAGAAGGATTTCAGCGGAGGGGGAGCTATCGCGCAGGGCTTCCATCGTCGCAACTGCGATATTGGCAGCCTTGAGCGGTCCAAGTTCTGTGCGTCCCCAAGCGGGCTTGGTCAGAGGTTTGGCCGCGCCTTCACCTACCCAGTAACCTGTCGAGCCACCAGTCTGGCGGATCAGCGGGACACGGAAAGGCACTCGGCGAAGTCCAGGAACACCGCCATTGCCGAAACGGCCAACGATGGTCATGGGGCGGAGAAATTCGACGAAGTCCCCGAATCCACCTTCATTGCCGATAAGCGCCGCGTCGGTCGTGGTGTTCACTGCTGAAACAGCGGCCTTGACGACACCGACAAGATCGGGGTCACGGTTGCCGTATTCGTCCTGCACTACGCTCATCAGATCGCGGCCACCCTTGCGGGCAAGGCCTAGACAACGGGCATAACGCGCGAAGCGAATGCCAGGGGCGGGCTTAGCAGCCTTGATCTGAGCCGGAACGCGGCTTTCAGTGCCCTTCTTTTCGGAAGTGCCGTCAACCGGCTTAGCAGCTTCGCCAAGTGCTTTCTCGGCGGCTCGAAGGCGCTTCAGGTGATCATCGATCTCCGTCAGGTCAGCCTCGTTGTTGTCAAAGGATTCTTTCTGTTCAGCGTCGAGGGTTGCACCCTCATCAGCCGCTTTGGAAAGAATGGCCTCATTGGCCGCTACGAGAGAAGCGCGCTTCTGCTCGAATGCGGTAATCTGTTCTGCAAACTTGCTCATTTGAGTAACCTCTTGATCGAGCAATAGGGGATTGTCAGCGCTTGATCTTGCGAATGACAAAGGGTTCAGCCCGATCGCGGGCGGGGTCATCCAGCTTCACCACGCGAACCGATTTGCCAGACGCGGCGGGTTCGGGGTCTGCGGGAATTTCTGGGTCGATGGCTGCGAACGTGTCGCCCACCGAGTAACTCTTTGTGCCGGTGATCTTGGCCCCGGCAGCGGCGGGCACGGAAACGGCGGACAATTCCAGCCATTCCCATGCCGTGAATTTCAGACCGCCAGTTGGAAGCGGCTCGAACTCTTTGGGCTTGAACCCGATGGAAACGGCGCGGCGCAACCCGTTCTTGACCAGCGCCCAAGCCTTGTCTGTCAGGTCTTTGACCTCACCGGCTTCGGTGATCTTCTTGATGTGCGCCCAGAACCGAATGCCCTTGTCTGTGACCTCAACTCGGTCCACCTCGCCAACGGCCATCTTGTGGTCGTGATCGAGAAGGAAGGGCAGCGGCAATTCATACGTGACGCCTTTGGGCATCACGATGTCGCCCATGCGATCTTCTTCAACACGGCTCGCCCAGCCTTCAATCTGGCGAGCGTCATCGTCTAGCGCCTTGATGCTCAAGGCGACATATGCGCGTTCCATGACTGGATTCCTTCTAAAGAATTAGCATTTGAAATTCTGGCTTGCGCGCCCCGTCTTCAAACGTGCCTGCCACTGCTCGCGCCATCGCAAGCGCCGCCATTCCGTCAATGCGGCGTGTGCGGTCCTTCGGCTTCTCTAGCTTCCGGTTGTCGTCGGAACCCACCACAGTCGCGTTGCGCGCGTTCCATTCCAGAACAGGGTGCATCGCGTGTGCCATTTTTCCGTCCAGCAAATCCGCCTCTAACTGGCGAAGCGCCGGGGTCATTGACTTGCTGCCCTGCCCGAACTCTTGGAAAAGCGCATCATCGCCGTCTAGCTGGTCCTCGGGGAACCCTGCCCTGACAAGCCAAGGGCGAAGGTGCTCAAAGCCCCACCTGTCGAACGCAATGCGGCGAATGTCGCTGTTGCGCACTTCGTCCGCGATCAGGTTGGCCACATACTCATATTGAACCGAACGCCCCGGTGTGGTTTCAATCCAGCCCTGCTTTTCCCAAAGATCATAAGGAACGCGATCCTCGCGGGATTTCTCGTGCAAGCCTTCGCCCGGTATCCAAAAGCGCGGCTTGATGTGCCACTTCTCATCAACTGCAGAGATCATCACAAACGCTGTAAGGTCGCGAGCGCTCGACAAATCCAGCCCGCAATAAACCGGCCCGTCGAAGCTGCCCGCGATAGGCCCGCCGTTCGCAGCCCATGTACCCTTCGATATGAACGGCGCGTTGGCCTCGATGCGCTGATTCAGATACAGCCATCGAAAGCTGTTCTCGCTTGATGGCTCACGCGCCGCGCGCTTTGCAAAGTCACGTACATCCTTGACCGACCGGAACTTGCCCAGCGCAGGATTGGCCGCTTTCCATGACTTCTCATCGAGAAGGTCGCAGTCCTCGGACGTAGTATAAAGATGGCTTACGATGCGCGGGTCTTTCGATGTCTCCGCGTCATCGAGCCACTTGGAAAACAAATCCCCGTCTGTCGCTGCCTGTGTCGAAATGGCGATCAAGAGCGCCTTGTCCTCATACGCCCCTTGCGAGGTTTCAATTGCTTCGACAAACGCATCGGTTGGCCCTCGCACCTGCCCCACTTCGTCAAGGATCGCCAGAATGGGTGAGCCACCATGCGCCCCGGCAGCATCTGCCGAGATAGCCTGGTATTCCACATTCATCGGCAAGCCAGTGAGGATCTTCTGGCTCGGAACCGGCCTCACGATCTTGCGCAGCGCCGGGGACGCCAGCACCATCTTGTAAGCGTAGTTATAAACCTCGGACGCCTGCTTTCGTGTCCGCGCCCCTGATATGATCCGGCTGTTCTGGTAGGCTTCCGGCCCAACCATATGAGCCAGCAAGATCATCGCAATCGTGGCCGTCTTGCCGTTCTTGCGCGCCATCGAAAGATATGCGCGCGACGTGCCATCCACGTTGTCGTAAATGTCCCGGATGAACTTCTCCTGAAATGGCAGGAGCTTCACCGGCTGGCCTTGCAACGTCCCTTCCGGCACCACGCAAAAGCGATGGATGAAATCAATTACCCGCTGACCGCGCGACATGCTCAGTTCGGCTTCGCGATCAGGTCGTCGTCCAGGGGATTATCTGCCTCGATATCCCTGCCCATCTTGCGCCGCTTGGCCACGTCCCGTGCCTCGCCACCCTGCGCGCGCGCGTGTAGTGACAAGGACCGGCGGAAACTCAGGATCGAACTGGCGTGCATCTGCACCACAGTCTTGCGCGGGTTGACCACCGGCGTGCCCTTGTCGGACTTCACCGTCGAACCCTCCTCACGCAACATGCGCTGTTCGCGCTCAAGGTCTGCCATCGTCCGCGCCAGCATTGCTGCCAACTCAAGTTGGTGCGCCGTCCAGTCCGAACGTGCGAACTCTGCAATCACGCTCGCGAAAAATGGAATGTCCCCCTTGTCGAGAGGAACGTTGGAAGGCGGAACGATGTCCTCAACCGCTTTCGACATAACGCGCACCGCCTCGGCCGTGCTGTCAATTCGTGCTCTGCGTGTGCTCATGGGAAAATCTGTGTTAGAAAAAGTTTTGCTAGCCCATCGCCGGTGTCCTGTTGGCGGTCCTGAACATTCAGATGCCCCCCGCCTACCATACGACCCGGCCCTGCTCGGTGAATGTCTGCGCCTTGCCCTTTGGCTGCCATTGCTGTCTTGCCCTGCGATGCCATTCATCTATGCCTTTGACCGCATTGGGTGTGCCGCGCTGTATTGCTCTGCGCTTGCACTCGTCTGCGCCTGGGTCGATGAGGTGAGTGTTGCCGCATAGATGGTCTTGCCACCAGTTGCGTTCTGCCTGTGTGGGTGCAGAGACAATGAACCATGCATTGCCGCGCTTTAGACGGGAGAGTGAGCCTAGTAACTCGTTGCGCGCCCTTATGGCGCTGTTGAGTAGTGCGCCTTCAAGCATCCCTTCCCATTGGCGATAGGATGGGTCGATCTTGCGAGCCAGAGCATCGAGGTCAATGGTGATGTCACCGGGCTTGGCGTTCTGCTCTACGTAGGTTGTCTTGCCTGCACATGGTGGGCCGCAGACGATTGTTAGCGGTATGGCCGATGGCCTTAGCCAATCTGGGTGATTGGATGCTCCTGTGCCTTGAGCCGCCTCTATTGCCGTCTTTATGGCATGGCACTGCTCACATAGGCACTGAATGTTGGTGTCATCGTCTGTGCCGCCGTCCTTGAGGGGGATGATATGGTCTGGCACTGTTGATGGGGTCGTGAGGCCCTGCACTGCGCAATGGCGGCAAAGGGGTTCGGCTTGTAGCCTGCGCTTGCGTTGGGCCATACCTGCCCTGCCGCGCTTGCGGAGATGTTCGTTGCCTTGCTCGCCTTTTGGCTTGGGCACAGGGTTAGACTGGAAGCCAGTGATCATTGATGCGCACGAACACCTTGCCGTCAGCGTGTGCCGTGACAGGAGCGCCAAATACAATGGCAATGCGACGGAAGAACTTGCGCATGGTGTTGCCTCTCGGTGAATGGGGTTAGGCGGGTCGATATTCCCAGCGCCAAGGCGGGCGCCTGCCGGTGTTCTTGCGATGGTCAAAGCCACCACGGCGTTCAATGCGCTCCAGCCAGACAACAGTACCGCTGCTCAAGCGCACTGGCCGCCATGCAAACCACATGTGCCAAATGCTATTGCTTTGGATGCGGGCATCATCAATGGCAGAAAGCGTTGGAAATCTCATACCGATCTCCTGTGTGAATGAAAGACGGAAGAGATTGAATATGCTTCCATTATCGGCGTGGTACGGGATTTACCCGTAGGCTTCTGCTCTTGAAAGGCAGTTGTGGGGTGCCACATAGAAGAGCCCGCTGGCGTGATACCAACGGGTTGGATGGGATTGGCTCAATTTTGAGCCGATTGAATTGGTGCTCACGCTAGGCCTGTGCGCTGGCTACCTGCTTGTCGGCCCGATGCGCTTTGGATATGGTCAGCGCAAATTGGGGAACATTTGATGTCAAAAGAAATTGCTGTGAACGTTTCGGTGCGTTCCGATGACCAAGGCCACTGGGTGGAATGGGCTAATGCGGGCGAGAGCGGATCGCTTGGCCCCTACCAAGACGCTGATGTCGCTGAGAACGTCAGAGCCGCTAAAGAACGCGAGTTCTCAGAGAATGACGGTCACATTGATGACGCGACAGCGTGAGAGCTAAAAACAAAAGGCCCCGCCGAAGCAGAGCCTTAATCGTGACGCACAACGCCAACATATCATGAACATATGCTGATTTGGCCCCCCACGCAAGGGGGCCAGCCTATGCCGCCTCGTGGTTTTGCACTGCGTTTCCGTCATCGTCACGCACCACTTCGGCCTGGCTGCCATCGGTCCATCGATGTGTTCGGCTCTTGGCAGGCGGATCCAATTTGAAGAACACCACGAGCGCGTCGATAGCCTCTATCAGATCGGCCTCCGCCTTTCTCCGGCCCTTGCCGCTCTCGCCATATCCAAGCTTGGCAGCAAGCTTGCGAACGGATGATCCTCCGACGACCACCATATCAACAATGCCGGCCGCCCTCGGGCCGATCGCCTTTCGAGCGTTCGTCAACTCAGCCCTGGCGTCGTCTTGGGCAGCGCTGATCTGATCCTGCTTCGGACCGGAAGTGTCGACCTTGACCTGTTCGTAGTCCACCGCGCGGGCACCGCCGATCTGGGCCCGATCGAACAGGATGCCGTACCGTATCGCTGCGAGGATATGGGCTTCGGTCTTGGTGCCGACACGGGCAAGACCGCCGATCAGGATCACCATGTTATGAGGCGTGTTCTTGCGCTCTTGGTGCTTCGTCTCGACCTCGCCATTGGCCACCGCTTCAAGAAGGCCCCTGGTGACCGATGGATCGTCGGCAAGGCGGCTATTGACCAGACGTTTGTCGTCCGGCCCGCCCTTGTTGATGATGGCGACCAGTTCGTTGTAGCGCCGACTGGCCAAGATCGAACGAGCCATGTCTTGGGCCATGACGGCGTAAAGCTCGCGCAGGTTCTGCACGCACTGCTGGTAGGTATCGGAATGTTCGTATGCGTCCATCCGCATCGCCTTCTCGGCGGCGGGTAGTTGGGCAATGGCCTGCTCGTATGTGAGCGGCTTGGTCTTCTGGCCCGAACGGGGCTTAGACATAGATCGACCTCTCGGTTGAGTGAGAGGTCGGGCAGTCGAAGTGAGTGGATCGGAATGTGAACCTGTTCGCTTTATTGGTCAAGCGCCGATCAGGCTAGTCGTCCTCCCACTCCACATAGAGTTCGCCGCCAAGGGCAAACACAGCCCGGGCTAAATGGCCACCATGCAGACCGTTTTCCCACCGCCGGCCAGCAAAATAGCGCTTGCCTATTCCTGCACGGCGGTCCACTTCAACTAGCGTCAATCCTTGCTGGTCGGCTCGGTAGAGCACATCATCGATTACGGGAATACCAGCACGGCGAAATCCTTCTCGCGGTTTTCGACCAAATCCGAAGTACTTTATGATTGCGTCGACTTGATGCGTTTCCATATCTGCGATTTTCGAAGCTATTTCGGACGTCGTGTGCGTTCGAGATAACTCTTCAATCGAGCGAACGGTTGATGCCTTCCAAATTTCACGTGACGTCACTACTCCAAGCTTTCTGGCACGACTTCTCACAGCCCAATACGTTCTGTGTGGCAACACGCGCAATATTGCTGGATAGTCCGGATAGAGGTCCCGGACAAGCTGCTCCTCCCACAGCTCCCAGCCCCTACGCAGCCCGATCTTCATCGAACCATCGAGCCCGGAACCGACCACCCAATTGCTCCAGTGCCTTACCATGCAGGAACTGGTTAAATCGACCATTCCGCCACCGACGTCTAGCAAAGTATCCGGTCCCTCGCACCGCGTCGTCTAGCTCTGTCATAGTCCAATTTCTTGCCCGCGCCCGCTGAAGGATTTGATCCAGAACCAAATCGCCCGTCGGCTTATACGGACTTGGTGCCCGGTAGATTCCCCTCGCATTCGCCGCCTTGGCCACCGCCGCGTAACTGCGACCAGGGAACGCCGCCAGTATCTGTTCACGAGTACCAGTTGGATAAACTTTGCGGAGCCTTCCAATTTCGTTGGGATCTGTCCATGGACGGCCGCGCGGCCTCGTTATTCGCATCCGAGATGCTTTGCCACCGACGCCCGATCGCGTGCGGCGAGTCAGTTTCCGCAGCACCGCAGGATAGTTCGGATGCTCTTGGACTAGGTCCGACGTTTCTTGCTGATTGTAAACTGGGTGCCCGTTGGGCGTGTGACCGAGAAAGGCTATGCGCGCACGCATGCGCTCGGCCGTAGCTGCATTTCGGGAAAGACTGAAACTGGCCATGGCGGTCCTCCTCTGCCCCAGTCAACAATCACCCTGCCCGCTCGTAAAGAATAAGGGCTGACTTATCCTCGTAATCCACCGCCTTAGTCGTCGTTATCGGCAACCGGTATACCATGATCGTCTACATCCGCCCAAGGCGTGTCGAGACCAGCCAGCGCACAGCGGCGCTCTACCTCGTAGGTGACGATTTCGTACAGCAAGCAGTCTTCCGTATTCGATTTACCACGCTCGACGACATCAGAGAGCACTTCATATACGTGGTCCAACTCGGCCTGGTCCAAGCCGGTGATTTCGTCCTCGATGTCGCCGGCGATCACGCAAAACCGGTCGAGCGCCCTACCCATAAACTCGCTGGCGTTCGTGGCGGCTGCCATCGCGCGGTTATGGATCTTACCTTTGACCTCGCCCGCGCTCGGCCCCGGAAAACTCAGTATCGTCATTTCTTCTCTTTCTGTTTGTCTGCCCCAGTGCTTCCACAGGGCGGACATGATTGCGGATGGGTTTGTTCAGACACACTTCGCCCTGCTGGGGGCGAAATGTGTCTGGTCATGACCACGAATTGGGATGCCCTTTAACTCCTGGATACGTGATTGTCTCCTGTCCGGGGAGGTTCGAACCGGGGTTGCCCTGTCGGTCCTACACGCGCTTCGCTTGGCAGCGGCACCTTTCCAAAGCCATCCAGGCAACAGAGGAAAGGCTGCACCACGTTTCCGGGTGCGTCCTGTGCGGGTGATGATGTCACTGCGTTCGGAGCCCGTCCTGTTTTCGGGCCTACCCGCCCCATGCGCTGGGGTCACGTTGCAGTCTATGTGTCGCTGTTGTCCGGCGCGACGAGCGGTTCACCAAACCGATCCCGGAAGCGTTTCGGCTTTCGCCTAACTCCGCTTGGACCATGACATCTTTCGGCCCGCACTAGACGTTACATGCCCGCCTCCCGGATCAGTCTTGAAAGCACTCGCTGCACGGCGAAGATGCCCTCGGATTGATGGAGGTCGTTGAAGTCCGTGCCAACCACGGGAGGCATCGTGTAGGGTCGACCGGCCTGTCGGGCGAAGAACTCCCCTGCCCCAAGCCCGTTGAATTGCTCTGGCTTGGCCGCCGGCGGTGCGTCGCAATCGGCAGCGATGTAGCAGCGGCCTTTAATCGTCTTGGCGACTTTCGCGATATTGGCCGCTGAGAAACACACAAGGATCGTGTCGCGGCGGCTCGAACCCCTAAGGGCGGCACGGATGGAAAGACCGGTTGCGAAGCCCTCGCAAAGCCATGTATCGGCGCCAGTGGCGATCTTGTGCGCCGCGCGGCCCATCTCGCCGCCATACAAAAACTTCTTGGTCCCGTCGGACCAGATGAGTTGCACGCTGGTGATCGCTGATCCTATCCGTGCCGGGACTACTAAAGCGGATTTCGCGCCTTCCGGTACGATGTAGTCACCGACCAGTTCGCGAACTTTCTCGGCTGCAATGACCGGAGCGGTTTCGTCAGGGAAACCTTTTGCGGTCAGGTATGGATGGTGTCCAGGCTTTGAAGCGCCAATGATTTTTGAAGCAATGGATGCTGCACGAGCCGCCTTTTCGCGATCCGCGCGCGCATCCTTAGCGCGGCGTTCTGCAAAGCGCTTCTTATCGGCAGGGGTAAACTGATCTTTGAGCCAGACCGTGGCCTTGTCGCCGGTCTGCCAATTGACCGCAGTAACCCGATCCTCGTCGCAGATCAGCCGACCATCGCCCTTGCCGTTCTTGGCAAGTGTATCGGCGGGAATCCACCGACGCATGGCGACGGCGCCCTTTGGAGGGACAACGCCAACATCGGCACAGGCTCGGGCAATCGCGTCCGATAACATCATGCGGCCGTCCCCCGACCGCGCTTGCGGAAGCGCTTTATCTCGCGCTCGATAAGGTTGTATTCGTCCGGCAGAACTGACCGCGGGTCATACGGAGCCTCAAAGAGCCCACGCGGCAGACGACTTCCCGGATAGATTCCCGCCCATATGCCGTAGGCCCATTTACGAGCCGCGTCCTGCCCCTTGCGGCCGTTGGCGCAGCAATAGGCGAGCGCGGCGTTCCATATCCCACGCGGATTAGATAGGCATTCGGCGCGCAAGCCTTTCCGGGGCTGAAACGCTTCCTTGGTCGAATGGGCGAAGTCGATCAGTTCACCCTGGACGATTTGAATTTCCCCGCGCGCCGGACGCTCCCATCCGCACTCGTGGCAGGTAGGTGAACCGGCCTCCAATTGAGTGCCGCAATCGCCGCAGAACCGCTCATGCTTGATCTGCTCTTTGGGCTCGCGGACCTCGCTATCTTTCTTCTGAGCATCGGACAGGCTGTCGACGCCGTACTCAAAAAGCCATGCCGTGTCATCTGCGAAGGAAATGCAATTACCGGTATGGTCAAGCCACAGGCCGAATTTCTTGCCCGGCGAAGTGCGCATGACCCGCCCCATCTCCTGAATGTGCGAGGAGAAGGATTTCCGATAAGGCCGACACGATATGCCACACAACACGTCGGGAACGTCAAAACCCTTAGTCAAAACTGCACACGACACCAGACCGTCGATTGCACTATCGGGCTTGCGGAATTCCGCAATCTTGGCCCGGCGCTCGTCATCGCCAGCGTCGCGATAGCTGATCTGCTGAAAATTGTAGCCGGCCTCGGCAAACTGGCGGCACAGCTCTTCGCCATGGTTCACGGATGGCGAGAACACGAGGGTTTTGACCGGGCCACCAAAGTGCTTCGCCGTTTGCGAAATCCACGTCTGAACCACGTCACCGATGATGGTTATCCCGCGCGACCCGGCCTCCTCCTCCTCAAATTCGCCAGTGAACTTCTTCTTGGCTCCCTGCATATCGGGGCTAACACAGGCCTTGATCTTGAGCGGCGATAGGTAACCTTGCGCCAGCAGTTGATTGACCGTAGCGCCATTGACCAATCCGTCCCATTCTTCGACCATTCCTGCTGCGAACGGCGTGGCGGTAAGCCCGATAGCCTTGGCGTTGGCGGCACGATTCACGAGGTCGGTCACCGCCTTGTACTGGCAATGCGCCTCATCCACGACGATCAGGTCGGGCAGCTCATGAAGTTTGCGGCGCGCGATGGTCTGGGCGCTCGCGATTTGAACGAGCTTGGAGTAGTCTGTCAGCCAATGGTCGGCCTGTATAATGCCGTGGTCGATACCATAAGAGGCAAATCGCTCGCTGGTCTGGTCGATCAGAGAAACCCGGTCGACGATGAACCACGCCCGCGTGCCCTTTTCCTGGCTTTTCTGGATGATTTCGGCGGCGCATTCGGTCTTGCCAAACGCCGTGGGCGCAACGAGCACCTGTCGTCGTCTTCCCGCTCGTATTCCGTCGCGAAGCTTTTCGACGGCATCGATCTGGTAGGGCCGGAGGCTGATTTCGCGGGAATTTATCATGCTGCACTCCTGACCGGAGCCTCATCGATCATCCGTCCGCAGGTCGCGATGAACCAGGACCATTCGAACTCGTCGACGCCCTTGGGCTTTGTCTTGAACAAGTATTTGGCAAACTGCTCAGCCCACTCGCGCGGCGTACCGCCATCGAACTCGATTATGGCCGCGCATTCCTCGAAGGCGTCCTCCTGATCCTGACGCAACACGGCAGCAATCGCATCCCGGTGCATCGCGAGATAGTTGCGCGCCTCAGCAGGAAGCTTTCGGCTGTTGATCAAGCGCAGTTGTTCATCTTCCAGCACCACGTTTGCGCCATAGGAGCGAATGCGTTCGAGGATCCTGCCAGCGTCAGCCATTGGCACTTCCCACAGGCGTCAGCGGTATGATGTCGTCCTCGCCATAACCGAGCTTCTCGGCCTCCGCCTTCCAAAACTTGGACGATTTCATCCAACTCGCCTTGTCACGGCTTTCTGTTTCGACGCGGGTGAGAAGAACGCGGATTTCTTCATCCTTGCCGGCGATGACCTTCTCAAACCCGCCCTGCTCGAATTGCGCCTTCATGTCCTGCCATTTGGCGTTGTCCGCCTTTACGACCTCCAGTTCAGCCTCGTATGAGGCGTTCGCCTCTCGCATCTCGTCGACCATCGCCTCAAGTTCGTCGATGCGTTCCTGCGGTACTTTGTTTTTGCGAGCGGCAACCGCCGTGTCTTTGCGGGCCTGCGCATCCTTAACGGTCTGCGGCAGGGCTTCGCGGCTTTCGTCGCGCTGGCGGTCGAATTCGGCTTGGCGCTCCGCTTTAGCCTCAGCTTTGCTGATCGCCAGATCGCGCTTCGCAGCTTTGAACTGATCGTTCGGCGGCATTTTCTTGAGCTTGTCGAGGTATGTGCCGGTATCGAGTTTGGTGCCCCGGATCAGGTCGAGAACTTCCTCGATAACTTTCTCACCACGCTCGGCATGCATCCGCACCGAACGGTCGGTTTGTCCAGTTTTGGATGCGATCTCAGCGGCAAAGGATCGAGTGGAAATACTTTCCACTTGATCGCTCTTACGGTCGCCGCCATGTCCGGTTTCGGGATGCAACTCCAGATAAATGGCTTTGCGCCGCGCGGTCTGGCGAGCCCGGTCGGTCGGAGACAATTCCGCCCGACACAGGTTTTCATCGATCATGGCCAATTCGGCATGCAGATCGTCGTCATCTACAATGACGCAATCGATCTCGACTAAGCCGAGAAGTTGATGCGCAGAGAGGCGGTGAGCCCCAGCGATGACTTCATATTGCTCGCCCGTATTTCGCACTCGAACGGGGTTCAATAGCCCTATCGTCGCGATGCTGTCGGCCATGGCGCTAACCACCTTGCCGTCAAGCTGGCGACCATCAGACCGCCGGGTCAGTTGCTCAACCGGAATGGAGACAATCGCGCTCATACCCGCTCGATCCCCATGATGTCGGCATATGCGTTCCATGCCTTGACCAGTGCGGACGCCGAATGAATCGTCGGTGCGGTCTGGTTGGCCGCATACGCGCGCTGGTAATGTCGGAACGCGCGGGTTTCAATTTCCCGAAGCGCAGCGTCGGCTTCGGGAGACAGTCCAGTCTGGCGGCTGCCGACTATAGGCGTCACATCAACGCCATCTTCAGGCAAAGCTTCGCCGGTCGCGATCTCATCGTTTTTCATTTCGTCCTCAGTGTCTGGGGTCTGGCGCGGTTCTCACTTCGACTGCCCGACCCGTGAAATGGTGTGCGGACTCAGGAGGTCGCGACGAACTGCTCGACTTGTTCCTGGATGAAATTTCGAGCGCGGGTTGCCGTTCGCGGCAGGCACTCGCCTCCGTCTCGCAATCTTGCGACAAACTTGCCGTCGTTCACGGCTTTGCGTCCGAATGTGGTGTCAGCCATTTTCGTTTGCTCAAGAAAATCGTCGATTTCGGTCAGGAGGTCTTCCATCAAGATATCCGCAAATGGGTTATTGCCCATTAACTAATGGGCAATAACCCTCGTGACGTCAACTATGAAAATGGGCATTATCCCATCTATGAGCGAAGCTGTTTGGAAAAAGCGCCTGCGATCAGCAATTGATGAGCGCGGCATGACGATGAAGCAGGCGTCTTTAGCCGCAGGCCAAGGCGAAACCTTCGTGCGCGACATTCTTGAGCGGAACCGTGCACCAAGCATCGACAAGTTCGTGGCACTCGCAAAGGCTTTAGGAGTGCGCCCCGAGCGCCTTTTAGCAGAAGCCGACCCGAAGGATGACGGTCCCCGCGATTACCAATACGTTACACTCGATGAAGAGACCGGCCAAGAGATCGACCCCGACGCTCAAGGCTTCACCCGAGATTACTGGCGGCCGAAAGTGCCCGGTGCAATTCCCGAGCTCGATGTCGAGGCTGGGGCGGGCGAAGGAACAGTCGGCAACATCATCGTCCTGCCGATGGGCGGCGGCACGGTATCGGCGCACGAGGTCGTTGATGAATGGCCCCTGCCCGATTCATGGTTGCGCGAGGTCGTCAACAACCCCGGCGATACGATCATTGTCCCGATCCGTGGCGACTCGATGGTGCCCAATTACATGCCGAGCGACCGCGTTGTGGTGGACATGTCGCAAGACACGCTCCAGGTCGATGGGGTCTATCTCATCAGCTACGACATGCAGCCGCCCCAGATTAAGCGGCTCCAGCGCATTCCGCTAACTTTGCCGCCCAAGGTGGCAATCAAGAGCGACAACCCCGCCTATGACACTCACGAGGTCGAGGTTGATCGGATACGAATACATGGGCGTGTGTGTGCGTACGTGGGGCGACGATAGCCGTTTTGGGAGGGGGCATGAAGAATCTAGCACTAGCAGGTTTATTGTTCGTTGGGCTTAGCGGCGCGACCTTGGCGCAAGACACTGCGGAACAATGCGGAGCCATAGACGATGGCGCAGAGCGACTTGTCTGTTACGACTTGCTATTCCGCGTAGATCGCTCGGCGGAACAGAGCGGGCCAGAAAGCCAGTGGACGGTTCGAACAGACGTTTCTCGCATCGATGACAGCACGAACGTGTTCATGAACTTGAGCTCATCTGACACCTTTCCCAAGCGTTTCGGCGGAGAAGGAAGGGCTACAATGTTGGTTCGATGCAGTGAGAACACCACCACGCTGTATTTCACTATGGGCGGGCATCACCTAGCTGATCTGCAAAACTACGGGCGCGTGACCTACCGCATTGACGACGCGCCAGCACAAACGAAGCGCTTCACTGAATCAACCGACAACCAAGCGCTGGGCTTATGGAATGGCGGCAGCTCCATTCCGTTAATTAAGTCACTGTTCGGGGCCGAAAACTTACTGGTGCAAATTACGCCATACGGCGAGTCAGCGATCACCGTAGACTTTCCAATTACTGGGTTTGAGGAAGAAATTGCTCCCCTGCGGGAAGCCTGTAACTGGTAGTCATCAGGAGGGAAGATGCCACGGAAACCGAAAGACCCGCGCGAGCTTGCTGCCCGCGCCCTATGCGACCTGCGCGGCAATCCTCCCGATATCAAGATGGGTGGCCGCCCTATGTGGGAAAGCTATCTTGATGAGGTGGACGCGGTTCTGGCTGCGGTCGGCTTCGCGACTGGCGTTGTGATCAGCGTCAACGATAACGGCAACGACGCGGATAGCCAGTAAAGGGGAATTGGAACATGAAGCGATCACTGATTATCTCACTGGCTATGGCCTCTATGCCAGCCTTTGCGCAGGACATGCCAATGGTGATCGAACAACAAAAGTGCTGGCTCGGTAGCTTGAGTTTTTCGCCGGGCGCTACGGCGAAGGCTGGGAACGCGGTGCTTGAGTGCTCTGCCGAATTCCAATGGATAGAAACTAACCAATGGGCCGCTGGGTGCTATCACGAAGGCAATCTGTACAGTACTGGCTCGATACAGAACGCCTCCACAAGTCAGCAAGCCCTAACGCGATGCGAGGCTGACGGAACATGGTCGATCTTTCAACCCGATAGCCAGTAAGGGGGAGAGATGGCCGAAGGCCGCGTACTCTACCATGCGTACATCGACGAGGCAGGCGATGAGGGGTTAGGCAAACTCAAGGTCCAAGGCGTGTCGGGCGGCCAATCACAGTTTTTCGCAATTGGCGCTTTTTTGGTTAGTGCGGAAAGCGACGCGCAACTCGCCCGGTGGCGCGACGACCTCGTCAAGCCGTTTCCTCAACGTAAAGGACGCGACTTGCATTTCAGAGACTTGAAGCACGAGCAAAAAGTCGCTGTTTGTCATGCTCTCGCGGAGAAGCCATTCGCAGCCTGCGTGGTGCTCTCATACAAGCCCACGATCGTTGACAGCTCCAAGTACAAGATTTTCAAGCAGCCACAACACCTCTACAACTATCTGGTGAGGTTTACTCTCGAGCGCATAACCGCCGCGGTGAGAAAGCGCGCCGAACGGGAGGGCCATGAAGCCTCGCTTATGGTAACCTTCTCTCGACGCCAAGGGACTGACTACGACGTGATGCGAGAGTATTTAGAGCTAATCCGTGATGGCAAAGAAAAGCTCTATTCCGTCGGCAAAATCGACTGGTCGGTCTTCGACCCCGTAAACATAAGGGTCGAGAACCATGCCGTTCGCGCCGGGTTGCAGCTCTCCGATGTCATCACCAGCGCGACCTACGCTGCTTTTGAGCCTGGCCTGTACGGGCACTGTGAGAGCGGTTACTGCGACGCGATACGCCGCAAGTATATCCGCCAGAATGGGGTCGCGCTGAATTGCGGCCTCACACTTATTCCGCGGCTAACGCAAAACCCGATGCCCGAGGTGCAGCGCGCGTTCGCGGCTAGCTTCAGCGGAAAATGATTGTGGCGGGCCCCCGGGCCCCTGATCCACATCGCAAAGGATGCTGCTGCCTACCGGCAACTCGGGGAGATTCCGGCGCTTGCCCGCCAAGATCAATATAAGTCAAATCGGTTACGGTTTCCACACCGAAATCAACAACCGCTCAACAAGACCTATATAATTGCCTCCTGAATCGCGCCTGATCGCATAAACCGCCCGCCCCGTGCGGGCTTTTCAATTCAGCCCCGGCGCCAACTCGAACTCCCTAAGCACTTGCTTGATCGCCGGTATCACCCAAGGATCGAGCGGACGGCACATGTACATTTCGCCGTTCGGCCCTGCACTGCCCCTTTGGTTCATGATCGGGATAACCGCGAACTGGTCAGCCTCAGCAAACGGCCCGTACGGCTCAATCGTAAAAACATAATCGGGAAACGAGCGCCCTAGCCTCTCCCGTATTCTCCCCTCGGCATACTCGACGGCCTTCCCCATTGCGCCTGGCGCGATGACGATGAACTGCGACACATCCTGCATCATCAGGTTCTCCATTCGTTCTCATTGGAACCAGAATTGGAGGCAAGAGTCGAGGGGCCCTTGATGGGTTTGTGCCCATTGACATGATGGGCAATTGCCCATTATGGTTAATCCAACGTCACCGTTGGAGGTATTTATGGCGTATTCAATTTACAAGCTCATATCGACCCACGCATCTGCGGTCGCGCGTCTCGAAAACGCGTCAGATCGCATCGACGATATCCGCGCTGTCGCCGAGGGCCGCATTATCAGCCCCGAAGACGAAGCAGAATGGGAATCGGCGGAGTTAGCAGAGGGGAAGGCGTTCGACGCAATCCTCTCGCTTGTTCCTGCTGGGACGGTCGAGCATCACAGAAAACTCGACTATATCGGGATGCACACCCGATACACAGAAACGCTGGACTCCAGACAGCTAAAGCTTCTTTTTGATGCTCACATGCAAGTGCGGCTGCGCGAAAGCGCCTGAGACGAAAACGGCTCGGGCGTGCCGCCAGCACTTCCCGAGCCTTCAACCAAAGACCGTTGGAGGATCATATGGCTACCCAGATCAATACTGCAAAGCTGACTACGCCACAACTGGCCCAGCTGACCACCGCCGCTCTATTCAACGAGTGGCTCAAGGATGATTACCAACAGCAGGATAGCGACGGCTACGCAGAGATCGCGGCGCTGATGCTTGCTCGCACGCCCGTGACTGCTCAAGACCTAGCGCGTCAGATCGTCGTGGCCAGCGATAATTTCCAATCGATTATCCCAGACGACCTCAAAAGCTCGTTGATGGGGCTCGCGCTTCGAAACCAAGACGTGCGCGCGCGATCCGCAAAGAAGGCGGATTTCGAGGAAGCCACTGTTAACTTTAAAGCCGCTGCTATGGCATACGACCCAACCATTCTCGGGATGGGCGCGGTCTATGCTGGCGAAAATCTCGACCGGCTCGACCTGATCATGTTCAGCCGTGACGAGAAGTTTGCCGGCCAATTTGCGGCCACCGCGGAAGGCGGTGCAGTATGAAGCGCCGTGACCTGTTGAAAGGGTTGCCGGGTGCAGCCTTCATCCCTGCCGCCATCGCATCGACCCCGGTTCTGGCTCGTGAGGTGTCGGCACAGGAGCGCTACGATTACCACCTAGCCGAGTTCAAGCGCGCAGCTGAGGAACTGGACCCGATGATTGCGCACTGGAACCTCATGCAGCCCGACGGACTCGGTGAGCCCATCCGCATTTATGCTCACCGCGTGACCGGGCGCTATGAAGGCGACGGGATCTATGAGAGCGGGAAGGAAACCGCTTTGGGCGGCCGCATTCACTACCGCGTCGAACTGGCCAACGACATCATTGATGGGAAACGCACATTCATGGTCTCGGCTGGTATGGATCGCCGCTGGCTGCTGGAGAATGTCCTCGAAACCACCATCGGCAGACGCATCGGGGGGCTGGCATGAACGCCATGGCCCCATTCCAATCCCGCAATCTTGGCGCTCTCAAACTGGTCCCCATACAAGGGGACCGGATGAGCCCCCGCCTCCGCCATGGCCGAGACGCGGTTTACTACGCGCGGTCCCGGTTCCTGGCCGACGACATGTACGTCATCGACTGGGGAGACGGGCCTATCGTGACCTACATCCAATCGGCCGGCCGCGGGACGTATCGGCTCTTTGGCGAATTGCGACACTACCCTGATAACGCGGTGACGCGCGCCACGCTCGATCAAATCTTACTAGGGGTGGTTGTCTGCGAAATCACGGTACGCGATCCGGAACTGTTTCGACAGGCGGTCGCTGGAGGTACACTATGACGGTACTATCGACAAAGGCAAAAGCTCTTCTCGATGCCGTGGATTTCGACAACCACGGACGCATGGTCGCCGGCAAGTTTGTCGGTGGCAATGGCGGGCTCATCTCGCGGGATACCATCCAGGCCGCCGACGAATTGCGGAAGGCACTGGCAGGCAATGAGCAAACGCCGCGCTTCGATGGCTCCAATTCAGAGACACTGGCTCTTGCTGTCGATTTCTGCGCTGAGATTAATCGCTCCAGCGGTGTCGACCCCAAGGGGCTGCTCGACATGGCTCAGCGACTTTTCGAGGTTGGTCATGTCTGACGTTCTCGACCAACGCCCGTTTACCACGGACACACTCGCTGAACGCTGGGGCTGCTCTCCGCAGCATATTCGTGATTTGATTGGAGCGGGTCGCCTGTCTGCCTTTCGCGTGGGCCGGCTGATCCGCATCCCAGCATCTGTAGTGAGGGACTATGAATGTCCGAACTCCGAACCAAGCTATACAGGGGCACATGGTACGCCATCTGGAATGACCCAGGTGGCGCCACCAAGAGACGCTCCCTTCGTACCAAAGATCGTGAGGAAGCCGAACGACGCCTGATCGACCTCAAGGTTGACATGGCAGCGCCGGTCGGCTCCCTCGTTGGCGAGATTGTCGAAGCGTACCTGACCGAGAAAGAAGGCCGCATTACTGATCACGCACGTCTGAAATACGGGTGGGAAAGAGCCAAGTGGCATTTCGCCTATCTGCGTCCGGACCAAATCACGCGGGAAGTCTGCCGAGAATATGCCGAGGCCCGACGGAAGGAGGGCGTGGAGGCGCGAGGACGGTCGACAGGTGATGGTACGATCTTGAAAGAGATCAACATCATACGCCAGGCCCTCAATTGGCGCGGCGTGCAAGGCGCAGTATTCGAGGCTCCGAGCCAGCCACCGCCACGCGATCGGCACCTCACCCGAGCCGAATTCGCGAAGCTGCTCGATTCGTGTGGCACGCCGCACATGCGGCTCTTCATGGTGCTGGCGTTATCCACCGCCGGCCGAAAGTCAGCCATCCTGCAACTGACGTGGGATCGGGTGGATTTCGATCGGGAACAGATCCGGCTCGGTGTTGTCGGCGAGCGGAACCGCAAGGGCCGCGCACTGGTGCCCATGACCGATCGTGTAAAGGCCGAATTGATCGAGGCAAAGAAGGCAGCAGTGACGCCCTATGTCATCGAATACGCCGGGGATCGAGTGCTGAACATCAAGAAGGGCTTCGCCGCCGCCGTTAAGCGGGCCGGCTTGGTCGACGTAGTGCCGCACGACCTACGTCATAGCGCCGCTGTGTGGATGGCGGAGCAAGGCATACCGATGGATCATATAGCGCAGTTCCTAGGTCATAGCGACCCTCGGATCACCTATCGGGTCTATGCGCGATTCTCGCCCCAATACCTCAAGAAGGCGGCCACCGCCCTCGAATTCTGACCCGACTGGTTCAAATGAACCAGGGTGCACTGTCTGCGTACGGTCGCAATCTTGAAAAAACTCAGCAATTTCAAGGTGGTAGATGGTGGGTGTAACTGGGATTGAACCAGTGACCCCTGCCGTGTGAACGCATTGCTGGGTTGGCTGCGCGTCGCGCATTATCGGGCTATCCGATTGTTTCCACCACTCTATTTGCCCTTCCTCATTCCCGCTCGTTACCGGTGATGACCTTCTATTCGTACCGAAATTGGTCCTATTCGTACCATTCGTACCAACCTGATCAGGATGCCGCAGCGCGCTTCTCGTAGTAGACAAAGCGCTGCTCGATGCGGTCAAAGACCTTGCCATCGACATAAATGGCCGCGGCTCCTGCAATTTCAAAATGTTCGTGCAAAGGGCGCTTTGCATGCAGGCAAAATTGGGGCCGATTCCGGACTGGCGGGTTCTGGCTAACCAAATGGGTAAGCTAACGTTCGGCGGCTCAATTACACCTGAGACAGCGACGCCGGTTGCAGCGGAGGCTGCGAAACAACCGAAGATTCCGACCTCTAGCCCTCTAGCCCAACAATCTGGACGAGAGATTAACTCACGGTATCCAGATCGTGGGATGACATTGACCCAAACTTATAGTGCTTTACATGACAGAAGCAGCCCTCGGAAATTGGTTCCTGAAAAGTTCAGCGGTCAACGAAACATCGTACTCGGCAAGAAGAGTGCGATTTGTGGAAAGAGCAAGAGCAATCCCACGCCGAGCACCATCGCGGTCACGAATGGTAGGATGCCGAGAAATATCCGCGTGGACGGCACGTGTGGAACGAGTGCCTTGACCACAAACACATTGATGCCGACCGGGGGCGTAATAAGCCCAATCTCGAGCGCGATAACAACAAGGACACCAAAAAAGATCGGGTCCACGTCCAAAGCCATGATGACCGGAAAGAAGATCGGCACCAAGAGCACTAGCATCGCAAAGCCTTCCATGAACGTTCCAAGCAGCACGAAGACCGCCAGGATGAGCAGAAGCGTCGCTGTCGCATCCATTGGCAGGCTCAGCACTGTCTCAGATACCCAGGATGTTAGGCCAGACCGGGCGAGAAACGGGTTGAGAACGTTGGCCCCGATGATGATCGTGTAGCACATCACTGTCGTCGAGACTGTCTGGCGCACGATGCGTGAGAAATTGTACGGTGTGAGCGATCGTCTCCACAAGGCGATCGCCAGGGTCGCGACAACACCGATGGCGGCCGACTCCATGGGCGTGAAGATGCCCGCATAAATGCCGCCCACCGTTCCGACCACGACCAGAAGGAACGGCAGAGCCTTCATCGTTGCCGAATACCGCTCTTGTGACGTCAACCGCTCGCCTGATGGCGCTACCGTTGGCCGCAAAGAGGCAACTATGGCAATGGTAGTGAGAAATAGCCCCATCAGCAGGATGCCGGGCAGAATACCGGCCACAAAAAGCTGGCCGATCGATTGCTCGGTCAAAAGCGCATAGAGCACGAAACCCGTCGAAGGCGGGATGAGAATCCCCAGAGTTCCGCCCGCCGCGACCGAGGCTGCGGAAAACCCTTCGTCATATTTGTAGCGCCGCATCTCCGGCAAAGCGACTTGTCCCATCGTGACGGCAGAAGCGACCGACGAGCCGCTCAATGCGGAAAATCCAGTGCAGCCCAAGATCGTGGCCGATGCCAGTCCGCCGCGGCGGTGGCCTATCCAGGCATAGGCGGCATCATAGAGATTGCGGCTCAATCCGCTCACGCCAGCCAAATTGCCCATCAGAACGAAAAACGGGATGATTATGAGATCGAGCTTGAGCGCCAGTTCAAACGTTTCAGTCGAAAAGGTCGCAAGCGCGGCTCTTTCGTTCTGCAAAATCGTGATGCCCGCCAATCCGACGGCGGCCATCGCAAAGCCCACAGGCGTGCGGAGCGCAAGCAACGCGAAAAGGACCGCGATCCCAACTAGACCAATGGTGAACGCGCTCATTGAACGATCTCTTCTTCGCTGGTGCCCGGTATGAGGTGCAAATTGTTGGTCGCGTTGAGCAGCAGGCGTCCTGCGCACGATACCGCGCCCAAAGCTGCGCCTAAGGCGATAAAGCCCCACAGCGGGGCAAAGGGGATGCCGAGCAAGGACGACCGCTCGCCATAGTTGAACGCCGACACCATTGCGGTGGCGGAGCGATACGCCAGAAGCCCAAGAACCGCGCCGGAAATGAGGTCCGACATGGCCAGAACGCAGCGTTGGACTATTTTTGAGAACAGATTGTAGGCAATGTCGACTGCCACGTGTCCGTCGCGCCAGGTGCAATACGGCATCGCCAGAAAAATGACCGTGGCGACGCCCGCCTGCAGCAGATCGAATGCGCCAAATACCGCCGAACCGAAAAAGTACCGAAGAATGACATTTACGGCTGTCAATCCGACGAGCGACACAAGCAAAATGCCCGCCAGCAGAGCAAGCGCGGCATTAAGCGCCGATAGTATGGATGCCAAGCGAACCAACGTAACCTCCCTGTGCGAACGTGAGCGTTTGGCGCCACAACCAACGGCGCCAAACGCTCGGCTTTTTTCAGACGCTACTGGGAAATCGCTGTGTAGATTTCCTGCGCATCAAATCCCTCGGCAGCGCTCACCTGCTCGAGATAGTTTTCGATCATGGCCGGCAACGGTTCAGCAAAAAGCGCCCGCTGTTCGGCTGTCAGGACAACGATTTCGGTGTTTCCGGACGCGTTGATGGCCTCAATGGCTTCTTCGCCCGAAGCGGCAAAGGCGTCGGCACCTTTCATGCTGAGCGCATGTTCGGTGACTTCAAGCACTTCAGCCTGGACATCTTCAGACAGGCCATCCCAGCTGTCTCGGTTGGCGACGACATAGAACATCGTGATGTTACCAGGCAGGTTGGTGATGACATGGCTGGCCACTTCTTGCAGACGATAGGCGTTGATCCCGTCGATGCCGATTAGGGCGCCATCAATCACGCCGGTTTGGAGGGCGTTGTAAAGATCGCCTGCCGGCATCGTCACCGGGGTCGCGCCCCATGCCTCCATGATACCGGCCCCGATGGCCGAGGATGCGCGGATATTAAGGCCCTTGAGATCGGCGGGTGAGCTCACCGGGCGATTGAGGACAAGAGCCGCGGGGTTGTTGGGGAACAGAGCCATCACCTTCGTCCCCTGGAAATCGGGTTCGAACAGTTCAATGTTTTCCCAAAGCACGTCGACGGCTTCCTGGGGGGTGTCGAAAAGGTTTGGCAGTTCCATCAGCATGGTGCGCGGCAGCGGGAACGTGTCGCTGGCCACGAGGCCCTGGGTGACATCGGCAATGCCGTCAAGTGCACGCGAATATTGCTGAGCGGGGCCAGCACCCAATTCGCCAGACGGAAAGACCCTGATGGTCAGTTCGCCATTGGTCGCCGCTTCGACATCCTGAGCCATTTCGAGTGCCACGCCCAGATGGAGTTCGTGGGTTGGCTGGTTGTAATGGGCATAAGTCCATTCGGCCGCGGAAGCCGTCGTTGCCATGGCCAGGATGGCTGCCGTGCCGAGAACAATAGTCTTCATGGTTTTCCTCCTTTTGAAGTTCTGAATATCAAGTGTGGCTTCAGCGCTGTGATCCGCCATTGGCCAAGATGTGCTGGCCGGTGATCCAGCGCGATTCCTCGCTAGCGAGAAAGGCAACGATGTCGGCGATATCGGCCGGCGTGCCCAAACGGCCGAAAGGCGAAGCCTGCTGGATGGCCCTTTGCCTCTCAAGAGGCGCGGCATCGAAGATTCCGGGCACGACCGGGCCCGGCATGACGGTGTTGACGGTGATGCCGCGTTGCCCGGCTTCGAGTGCGAAGGCTTCCGACAGCGCCTTCACCGCCGCTTTGCTTGCCGCATAGACACCAAGGTCGGGCTGTGGGTAAAGAGTCGTACTCGACGCGATGGACACGATCCGGCCGTGATCCGAAAGCTTTGCCATCGCCTGCTGCATCATCAAGAATACGCCACGCGCATTGACGGCAAAAATTTCATCGAAGTTGGCAGTCGACAATTGACTGAGTTTTGCCCGGGGACCGGTAATAGCACCGTTGTTGACCAGGATGTCTGCCCGACCCCACATCTTCAATGTACAATCAAAGATTGTGCCCGCCGTTTCGGCATCGGAGAGGTCGCCTGCGATGATCCCGACCGAGCGACCTTCTTGTGTGAGAGCGGATGCAAGCTCTTCAGCCTGTTCCTGGGTTCCAGGGCCAAAATTGATCATCACGTTGGCGCCTGCCTTGGCCAGGCGCTCGACTATGGCACGCCCAATGTTGCGGGCGCCGCCCGTCACGATGGCGACTTTGCCCTCAAGGCTCGCAACGTTGTTTCCTGTCATGCTGTCGTTCATTATGCGACTGAGCTCCGAAATGGTGCAGCGTGTTCGCCGATAGCGACTGAGAGAATGTCCTCCGGACTGACGTCCACCGAGTCGCCGCACCACGTTATAAAGTGATCGGGGCGGACCAGGATGAACCGGCTCTCATAGAGTGAGCGGCTATCAGCAGCGCTATCTTCGACAATTTCGAGCGGCACGCTGAGAGCCTTGGCCGCATCGATCCATCGCCTGATTTCTCCCGGAAGCGCATCAAGCGCGATGAGCGTGAATCCGGTGCCGAGCCGCTCATAAACGTTCGTGCCGTCCGACAGCATTGCCGGAGACAAATGGTGCCCGGCCCGCGCACGATGCTGGTGCATGCCCATGGCATTGGTTCGGCCGTCATCGGGCCCGAACACCGTCCGGCTGCCCTCATAGTGAGGTTCAAAAGCACCCACTTCCTCGGTGGCCCCATGACGACGGCGGTTCCACTCATTTTCGAAAGCCTGTTTGTCCATTTCAGGATCAAACTTTGCGAGAAAATCGCCATCGACATGGATCGACTTTTCGATGAAGTCCTTTGCCGTCGACGCAAAAACCGGCTGGCGCTCGCCGCTATAGGAATCGAGCAGGTCTTCCCCGCCCCACCCTTGCAGGAAGGCAGCCAGTTTCCAGCCCAGATTTCGGGCGTCTTCAAAACCCGTGTTGATGCCATAGCCGCCATAGGGCGGGTGGCTGTGCGCGGCGTCTCCGGCGATAAAAATCCGACCATTGCGGTATGTATCAGACACTGCAAATCTGAGATCCCAAAAGCCGACATAATCGATATCGAGATCGAACTCTTGTCCCACAGCCCTGTGGAGATAGGCGTGGAAGTCGAAATTGTCGCGATTGGTGTCTTTGGGAACGGGGGCATGAAAGAACCACGTGGTTCCTAGATCCACGCGGCCGAAAAACTGCCAATATCCCTTAAGGTCGGGATGAAGGACGTTGTAGAATGATTTGTTCGGATAGCACTTGAGCAGTTCGTGTAGAGCGGTGGAGCGGAAGACGAGCAGCACCATCAGCTTGTCGTGGTCCGAGCGCGTCTGAGTGATACCTGCTGTTTCGCGAATGCCCGACCGGCTGCCGTCGCACCCCACGACGAATTGGGCATGGATCGTCCGCGTGCCGTCCCCTTCCCGTTCGCTCACTTGCAGGGTTGCACCATGCTCGTCCTGCTCGACCGCGTCGCCACTCCAGCCGTATAGCACTTTCACTGACGGCAGCTCGGCGACGCGTGCACGCAGCACGGCTTCGGTCTGATATTGCGGAAGTCGCTCGTTCTCCTGGTAGTAGAACGGCTGAACAAGTTCACGCTGCAACCAGTCGTAGGTGTAGGGACTTAGAAGTGCTCCATAGGTGGTCATGCCTCCGATACCGTATTCGGCGGGCACCGTACGGGCCGACCGCAGCATCGGTTCGGCGCCCCAGAAATGGAAATGTTCCATCGTCCGCTGGGTAAGATTTTGCCCTTTCGGAACGGGCTGGGGCTGGTGATAGCGCTCGACGACCACCACATCCACGCCGCGCTGCCCAAGCTCAATGGCAAGGCCAAGACCCACAGGGCCCCCGCCCACAATTGCGACTTGAGTTGAAAGAGAGTCAGTAACAGTCATAGTCAAACCCGAAACAGATAAAAGAAGGACCTTCGCCGGCTAGCTCAAGCCCGCCTCGAAGTAGACATGCTTGGTTTCAAGGAAGTCATTGAGCCCCTCAACTCCATGCAGTCGACCCAGACCGGATTGGCGATACCCACCCGTCTCGGCTTCGGCAAAAAGGCGCGTGTGGCTGTTGAGCCAGACCGTGCCTGAGCGAATGCGGCGCGATGCGCGCATCGAGAGATTGAGGTCTCGGGTAAAAACGCTGGCGGCGAGACCGAAGCTTGTTGCGTTTGCCTTGGCAATCGCCTCGCTTTCGTTTCCGAACGTTTCCAGCGAGACGATGGGCCCGAACAGCTCGTCCTGGACGAGGGACGACGACGTATCTTCGATCCGAAACAAGGTGGGGGTCACAAAGCTACCCTTGGCAAAGCTTCCCTCCAGCGGCTCACCCCGGACGATAAGCTCGCCTTCGTCGCCAGCCTGCTCGATCAGAGCGAGCACGCGCTGCTGGTTGGCCTTGTCGATCAGCGCGCCCATCTGGCTCTGCGGATCGCTGCCCGGACCTGTCCGCACGGACGAATAAGCGTGCTTCATCTTTTCGATGAACTGGGGCGCGATTTTTTCGTGAACCAGAAAGCGTGCAGCTGCGACGCACATCTGCCCCGCCATAACCAAGGACCCCCGGGTCACTTCGGCGCACGCAAGATCGAGGTCAGCATCTTCAAAGATGACCGCCGGCGCCTTCCCGCCCAACTCAAGCGACAACCGCTTGAGGGTCGGTGCGGCCGAGGCCATGATCTTGCGACCGGTTTGCGTCGAGCCGGTGAAGCTTACGACATCGACATCGGGATGCGCCACAAGAGCACGCCCTACCTCGTCATCGACTTCGTTGACCGAATTCACGACGCCCTTGGGGAGCGACGCGCAGGTGTTGACACACTCCATGAACCGCCCGTGCGTCACGGACGTCTGAAGGGCCGGCTTGATGACCGTCGTGCAGCCGGCAGCAAGCGCGGGAGCCAGTGAACGCGCAAGAAGCGTGATCGGCGCATTCCAGGGGACGATGATTGCGACGACACCGGCAGGCTCGCGGTGCAGCAAGGACATGACATCCGGTGCGCTTTGAAACGTGCGCCCCATCACCGTACGGGCAAGGCCGGCGTAATATCGAATTTCGGAAATTGCGCCGGCCACTTCGCCGCGTGCTTCGGCCAGCAGCTTGCCGTTCTCGGCGACAAGCATTTCGCTCAACTGGCCAGCATCACGCTCCAAAGCGGTCGCGAGTTCGAATAGCGCGTCCGAACGCAAGCGAGGCGAATCTGCCCAAACGCCCTGCTCGAACATCTGGCGCGCACAGGTTACCGCCTGATCCACAAGGTCGCGATTTCCACACTGAAAGTGCCCGAAGACTTCGCCGTTGGAGGGATCTATGCTGTCGGCCTGCGGCCCTCCCTCGATCCATTCTCCGCCAATATAGGCCGCCGATACCGTCGTCATCAGCCCCTCTCCCGTGTCGTTAGCTTGGCGACACGGTTACGAGAGCGACCTTTCGCTGTCAAACAAAATTTCCATATTTGAGAATATTATGAACCGCGGCAGTCTGATATCACTAATATCTCATATGCATGTTGTGGGCCGACTGGCGCACTTTCTCGCTGATCTCTTCGATCTGGCCGGCTTCGAGCTGAGAGCCGAGCACAGTGACGCAGACCGAAGCCACAGGGCTGCGCTTGGCATCAAGGACTGGGGCGGCAATGCCAACGACACCCGGCGTAACTTCGCCATAAGCCACGGCAAAGCCGTCGTTGCGGATGCGACTGAAATTGCTGATAATTTCTTCTTCGCTTTCACCAAACCCGACCGCTGCGAACTCATCCACACGAGATTTGACGAGCTTGGCCAGCCTGGCCTTTGGAAGATAGGCCAGAATCGAACGCCCAATGGCGCCACGCGCCAATGGCATGGGACGCCCTCGGTGGTAGCTGGTATTGATGCCTTGGCCGGAATGTGCGGAATAAACACAGAGAATCTTTGATCCGTACCAGCGCACCAGCAACGCGTTGCCGGGGCAACATTGAGCCAGAGAATCAATCTCCGGGACGCCGTGTACCATGAGCGGATCGGAGCGCCGCAGCAAATAGTCCAGTTCGACAATGCGCGGCCCGAGAGTGAAGCCAAACCGCGAATCGGCAACCAGCAACCCCGCGTCTTTCATGATCTTGACGTAGCGATACAGCGCCGGGCGGCTGTAGCCTGTGGCGGCCACGACCTCGTCGGCCGTCCAGGTGAGCTTGTCTTCACTGAAGAGATTGAGGATCGCGAGCACTTTTTCCAAACTTGTCTTGCGCTCTATCACGCCCACCTCCTTGTATGAATTCTCATATATGGATATCAAAAACATCAACGGGGTGACAATAGTCACGATTCAGATCGGCGTGGCAGCGGACCCCGCGCAGTGGTGGAGGATGAATATGCAAGCAAACGCAACATCAGGACCTGCAATTTATGGCACATCAACGGAGCGTGTCTTTACCTCAATCCCACCCTTGCGGTGTGCGCTGCTTGTCATCGATATGCAAAACTACTTCGTCGATCCGCAGTATCCCACTGCGGTCGCCTCCGCGGCCGCTACAGTGCCCGCAATAAACCGCATGGCCGAATTGCTGCGAAGATCAGGCGGTTGCGTCATTTGGATACGCACATTGTCCACCACCGACGATTCTCGCTGGAGCGTATTTGAAGACTACATACTCTCGCCACAAGCCAAAAGCCTGCGGCAGGCTCTCCTGCATCGCGATCATCATGCATCTCAATTGGTTAGCAATCTCGACTGCCGGCCACAGGACCTGGTCGTTCACAAGACCCGGTTCAGCGCGATGGCCCCACAGTCGTCGAATCTGCTCACAGTTTTGCAGGAACGAAACATCGAAACCGTCCTCATCGCAGGAACGGCGACCAATGTTTGTTGCGAGTCCACCGCCAAGGATGCCGCCGTGGCAAACTACAAATCGATAATGATCGAGGACTGTCTTTCAGCGCACACCGATGCCGCGCACATAAACTCGCTCGCAAACTTCAAGGGCGTTTTCGGCGATGTGCTTAGCGTCGATCAATGTGCAGCATCACTCCACAAAGATCGTGGATCGACGAATAGCCGACAGGTATCGACTGCTTAATCGCGAGCTGGCCGACCGTTCTGGGTGGCTGGCCCAGGAATCGAGAAGCGGGCCAAAGAGATCGCATTGCAGCATTCAAGCTGATCTTCACCCCTTTATGGGTAATGGGAGCCACAATGAACTTTGTTACGGCAATCAAATTTCGGTGCCTCCATGGTCTTCTCCATGTCCGCGGGCCGAGATTGCAACCAATCGCTTAGAGGCTAGCCTCCGTGAACGACAGCTTTCGGTAAACCGCAAGCGTGACCTGAACGACTGAAGTGGGGGCGTTTGCTGCCGGAGCTCGTTGGCCAATAAACGCTAACTTTCGCGGCGCTACCATTTGGCCGGCTCTGATGCAGCACCAGAGGCCGCGGCCCGCTATGGGCATAGCAATTGGATATAAGTCCCAATCTGGTTCTTAGGCTCCTACGCCTGGGTAAGTTGGTGGTCGTCGAATGCTCTCCCGCTGAACTATACTCCGATCAAGCTCTATTCGTACCGAAGAATATTATTTCTTTACTTTCAAATATTTAGCTGGCTAGCAGCATCACCGTGTGAACGCATCGCTGGATCGGCGGCGCGCCCTGCGGTCATGGGCTATCCAATTGTTTCCACCACTCTTTTTGCCAGCCCACGTTCCCGCTAGTTCCCACCGGTGACCTTCTATTCGTACCGAAATCGGCCCTATTCGTACCAGCCCGATCACGATGCGGCGGCGCGCTTCTGATACTCGACATGCGAGTGGCCGTAGGTGGTCTCAACCATTTGCTCGGTCATCCCCAGGTAGTCGGCCACTTCAGCCGTCGGGACTCCAGCCAGGAGCATCAGGGTGGCACGTGTGTGGCGCAGGATGTGCGGCGTGGGCATGGTCTCTCTCATCGAGCCATCGACTTCCCTGCGGTCCAGGCCGGCATGCTTGGCGGCGGTTGCAAAACTCTGGTCAATTCGATCGATAGCCTCGCCGTCGACGTGGATGACGAGGTCGACACCCTTCTTGCGATCCGCTTGGCGCCATTCTTGGAGCAGCGGATACAAGCGATCATGGACTCGGCATGGCGTCTCCCGCTTACGAGTCTTGGGCTCGCCTGGGCCGGATCGGTGGCATGTGCGCGTGGTCATGTCGAAATAACCATGCATGTCACCGCGCGACCATCGCTGCCGCAGGATACCGCCATGGCGTGAGCCCTGGAAGAAGCCGATATGGATGAAGCGCGCGAGATGATGCTGGGGACGCAGGTTGTTTTGCCAAATGGGCTCACGGTTCGCGATGTCGGACGCGATCCATCGGTCGCCAAGGGCGCACCGGATGAGACGCTCATACTCAACCTCGGTCAACCAGTCGGGGATCTTCATCCTCTTGCCGGGTCTGGTTACGACCGGCACTGCGGTGAGCATATGCTCGCGATGCCAAACGCCGATCGCAGCCGATAGGGTGTTGAGCTCGCGGGCTGCGGTCTGATCGGACACGGGCTTCTGGGTCTTCGACCCGGGCGGTGACCAGGTCTGCGCGCAGCGCCACTCGACATAGCCCTCGCAAGTCGACCGCTTGACTTGGGCGAGGACCTTTTCTCCCCAGAAGCCCAAGAGGTGATCGATATGGATACCGATGAATTCCCGATTGCCAGCATCGTTACGCTTCGAATGGCCGTAGAAGGCCAGCACCTGAGCCACGGAAACGAGCTTGGGATTCGATGCAATCTCTTCATCGAGGTGGACGACGACGGGCGTCGGCACGGTCGAATCGCGCTTGGTGGCGATGTGGACGGCTAGCGCTTTTTCAGCATCCTGGCGACTGCACGTGCTTGCTCGAGGGAGCCGTTTGGCATACCCGCCGGTATCGCGGATCTGCCATTGCTCCCGGCTCTTGTCGTAATAAAGGTGGGCGCCACGGGCTGCCGGCATTCGTCTCTCCATTCGCGTAGTATGCGGGGTGTCACCTTCATCAGGCGCCCGCTACGCTCAGGATTGAGATCGCCGCGGGCTATCGCCCCGCGCAGTTCTTTGACGGTGACACCGGCCAGTTCCGGCAGCGTGCAGGCCTCTTCGAGGCTCATGCGCTGATCTGGGTGCACGCCAAAAAGATCGCGATCGAGCTGCGCCTGCGCGGTCGGCGAGGCGTTCAACTCTTCAATCATCCACTGAAGGGGTTCGAATCCCCCATGCACCTTCAATTTCATAAGACGGACCATGCGGTCAGGTTTTATCTTGAATCAAGCGCATACGAAAAAAACCGGCAGCCAAGGTTAAAGTTAAATAGCCATCGAATCCATTTACAGAATTAGCGATAGCCAACTCTGAGCGCTCCACAAAACAATTCCAAGGATGCCAAACATTCCCCACCCGACGACCTTTCCCACTTCCTTACCGGCGCTTTCGGCTGCGGCGCCCAGAAACGTATCGAACAGCTCTCCGGATCGACGTACAACGTTTTTAGCGATGTTGACGAGGGTGGAGGACGGCTTTGCGACTTCGAGCGCGTCAGGAGTACCCTCCCGACATCGGAATGGCTTGACTGGTGGCTGCGCGAGACCGGTCGCATCGAACCCGAACCCCGGGTCGTTGATGCCCATGTTCGCGTGAAGCGGGGCGAAGAAAAACCGTGGACCTGGCAAGATGCGCGGACGGCATTGCTCGACGATCGGCTCGTTCGCGAGATTAGTGTGGAGGAGAATGCCGCGGTCGTCCGCGGGATCCACAAGAGCGGTAGAGAGAGCACTGCCGAGCATTTTTGCCGGGTCGTGTCGTCGATGTGGTCGTGGCTCTACAGCCCGGCGCACCGGAGGCGCTCGGGTCAAGCCCGGGGTGCGATGGAAGACCTCGTCGCTCCTGACCGCACGCTCGACGAGACCGGCGCTGCAGGACCTAGGCCGAGCGATCGCGATGTGTCAGAGCGGCGTGCTCGATCCAGTTGCGGCATGTGCTATCGAAATGTGAATTCGTCGGCTCGGGCGATGGCCATCGTGTATCTGCGTTGCGCCGTCCAGATCAGCACCCTCGCATCGCTGCCTGAGATGAACGTGACGCCGCATGCTGTCCGGCGCGCTTTCGGGACCATCCTCGAGCGCGATTTCGGCGTGACGCGCGCGGAGACGAAATTGATCCTCGATCACGTCGAAGGTGGGCGGCAGTCGGACGTGACGGGTCGGCACTATGCTCTGCATCACGCTTTGAGTGCCAAGATGCCGGTCATCGAGAATTGGACGGCGGAGCTACAGAAGGCTGTCGACGAGGTGCTGAAATCGGATCCGTGGCTGCAGGACCTCGACAAGCTCAAAGCCGAGATCAGGAGGAAGCGGGAGGCCAGGAAGGGCGAAACTCACGTGAAGTCTGGCGACGCTGCATCGAATCTGCTAACGAGAACAAAACGCGATCCTGTCAATGGATCGTAAACCGTCGACCTTCAATGTATGACGGATGAAAGAGGGATCGATGAGCCAATCCAAGCCGACATTTCTGGAATTTTTCGCCGGCGGCGGAATGGCGCGTGCCGGATTCGGTGATGGCTGGGAATGCGTCTTCGCCAACGATTTCGATTTCAAGAAGGGCGTCACTTATCAGGATAACTGGGGGACTCCCGGTGTGCTCGAAGTCGGCGACATTCGAAAGATCGAGATATCAAACCTTCCCAGCACTGCCGACCTGGCGTGGGCATCATTCCCCTGCCAGGACCTATCGCTCGCAGGAGGCGGTGCGGGGCTGCGCGGCGAGCGGTCCGGCACGTTTTACCCTTTCTGGGACATTATCAAGGGTCTGATCAGTGAGGGGCGCGGCCCCCGTGTGGTCGCCCTGGAAAACGTCACAGGTACTCTCACGTCTCACGGCGGCAAAGACTTTGAGGCCATCTGCGCGACGTTCGCTGAGAACGGGTATCGCTATGGTGCCTTGGTGATCGATGCGGCGATGTTCGTCCCCCAATCGCGCCCGCGGCTATTCGTTATCGGAGTGCGCGATGACGTCGAGCTCGATGAGCACCTGATCTCTCCGGGGCCAGTCGACCCCTTCCACACGCGTGGTTTGAAAACTGCGTTCGATCGGATCAAGGGCAAGGCCCGCAAGAATTGGCTTTGGTGGAACCTCCCAACGCCGCCGCGGCGCAATACCGTCTTTGCTGACCTGATCGAGGACAAGCCCGCGTCTGTAAAATGGCACACGGCTGCCGAGACCTCCAAGCTCATCGGACAGATGTCGCCGATCAACCTGGCGAAACTTGATGCGGCTAAGCGGTCCGGGCGCCGCATGGTCGGGGCCGTTTATAAGCGGACCCGTGTCGAGAACGGTTTGAAATATCAACGCGCAGAGATCCGCTTCGATGACGTCGCCGGCTGCCTGCGGACGCCAGCTGGCGGTTCCAGCCGGCAGGTCATCGTCGTGGTCGACGGCAACAAGGTGCGCTCACGCTTGATCTCTTCTCGAGAGACAGCGCGGCTCATGGGGCTGCCCGAGAAATATCGGCTGCCCAAGAATTACAACGAGGCCTATCACCTCACCGGTGATGGTGTGGCGGTGCCGGTGGTTCGGCATCTGGCCCATCATGTCATCGAGCCTTTGCTGCAGAAAGCGAAAGCCAAAGCTGAGGCTGCATGAGCGTTATCCCCTGCGAACAAAACGCCGAGCTTCGTGATCAGATCGAGCGCTTCGCAGAGGTATTGAAGACGGAAGCCCACAAGCTGGGTGATCACGGGCTCGACGAACGCGAATTCTACAACTCTGGCCTGTTTCGAGGGGCCATCGAGCGCATCCGCGGGCAGTACTCAGCCACGCTGCGCCCGAAGCGCGAGTTCGTTCAACACATCCTAAACCATCTTGAAGTTGCCGAACTGATCGAAGGCTGGGATCTGAGCGAAGCCGTCGAACGCAGTGACTACTGGGTGCGGCTGCCGAATGGCCGCAACGCCGTCATCGCGCTGACGGGTGCAATGGATGGCAACAACGTTACCCTGTTTGAGCGGCCCGACATCGCCGATGAGTTCATCATCTGGAGCATTAGCACCAACGCGGCGGGCAACCCCAGACGAAACGCCTGGTCGGGCCTGCACACGCGCCTTTCGGCCGAAATGATCGCCCGGGACCAGCATGTGGACGGCGTGATCATCTGGGATATGTTCTGCGGCACCATCGGCAGGCCTTGCCCCAAGATTCATGGTGAGGACGAGCCACGATTGACCGACGTCGGTCCTTTCCAAGTGCCACCCCCGTGCATCTATATGTTCCCTGCAATCGTCCCAGGTGGAGCTGTCACCAAGGCCGTCGCGCAGCCAATCGCCGACGTCGCCCTGCTGCACGCCTTCCACGCGGCTTTCGATGGGCGTGATGACGAACTCAATTTTGTCGATTTCGAAATTGAGATCCGCGGTACCGACACTTGGCGTCGAACAACCGTCTCTCGCGGCGGCGTGGTGCAGATAGAATCCGACATGACGCCGATCCGGAGGGGGTGAAGTGGTAATAAGGACTGCAGACGATACCCGCAAGCCTCCGATGGAGACCAACGAGCTGCGGAAGGCTATCCAAAAGTTCTTCCGCACAACGATGTACGACGATCCTATCACCGGAAACGAAAGAGCCGTCGGCAGCTACAAATGGGGCGTGTACGCATTTTATGACTACGATGGCGAACCCATCTACGTTGGGCAGACCAAGGAGAAGCTCAGTGGTCGTGTCGGTCGACATCTAACCAATCAGCGGACTGATGCTGTCGCCATGTCGGTTCTCGATCCCTTCGAAGTGGCAGAAATCGAGGTCTGGCCGCTGGCCCAATTCGAGCAGGTGAACTCGAAACACAAGGACTTCGCGTACGCAAAGGCGTATCTAGATGCCTTGGAGCATCACGTCTTCGCTCGCCTCAGGAAAGAAAGCAAATTCCAGGCGATCCTCAACGAAAAAGATCCACCGGCCCCGACGGTCGAGATCGATGAGCCAACGTCCATGCGGGGAAGCATTGTGACCGACGAGGTTCGCGGGCTACGTGATCATCCCGATACCCGGCTGGCTCGACGCGCCCTCATGGTCTCCAAATTGGCTCAGGTAATTTCTGAGCGTGACGTGAAGATCGGACTGCGCCGTGTTCTGGTGACCCAAACCAAACGTCTCCGCTGGCTAGCGGAACGGCGCTTCGAAAACCTGGGTGGCGAAACGGAAGTCGAATCGGGGTCGGAGGGTGAGGAAGACGTCGATACCGAAGACTGATCCCGTCCGCAGCGCGATCATGCGCTCCGTGGGCTCCAAGGATACGAAGCCCGAAATGGTCGTCCGCCGCCTGTTGCACGGCCTCGGCTATCGATACCGGCTTCACCGCCAGGACCTGCTAGGCAAGCCTGATCTCGTCTTTCCCGCGCGGCGGAAGGTCATCTTCGTCAACGGCTGCTTCTGGCACGGTCACGACTGTCCACGGGGTTCTCGCGTACCGAAGAAGAATGCCGAGTACTGGAAGGCGAAGGTCTCACGGAACGTCGAGCGAGATCGTGCCAACGCGACCGCTCTGGTCGATCAAGGATGGCAAGTTCTCACCGTCTGGGAGTGCGAGTGCAAGCTCCGGGACCGAGACGGTCTTGCGGAGAAACTGATCTCCTTCCTTGCCGGCGACAGATGACGGCGTCCTCGTCTTCCGCTATCCATACCCCATGTCCGACACCGACACCACGCCCGAAGAACTCATGCTCTCCCTCCGCCACCCCAGCCAGGCTGAAGTCGACGAAATGCGCCGCATTGGCCGGCAGCCGGGTGCTTGCGGCCTGGATGTGAAGGGCCGGTATGTCGTCGTGGAGAGGGATGACAGCCAGCGCGAAATCAAATAGTTAACGCGCTTTAACGTTAGAAAAATCAATTTGTTGAGGTTTGCACCGATCCCGGCGACCCTGAATCCATGCACGGATTCGGGAGATTTCCGCATGCCGAAAATAAATCGTTAACAGAGTATTGAAGTAGCCATATGGCTACGTTATAGAGAGAGGGCAAGAGGCATTGGACCTCGCCGACAGGAGAATGACGATGTATTCAATTTCCGATCACCCTCAGGGTAAATTGTTTGATCTCGACCAGCAGATCGGTTTCGCCCCTGCCGTTCAAAAAATCCTCGTCGAGTGCGGTGCTACCTACCTGCGCAATCGGCAGTGGACGATTTCGCCAAAGCGCGCCGATGACCTTGCAGCAACGATCGATGCTTGGCTTGCCGATGGGCGCCCAGAAAATGGTCTGCCCAAGGGTGGCGATTACGGCGTGACCCATTTGGCCAACGGCTACTATATCAGTCGCCCACCGAAGAGCATGGTGCCGGCCATTAAGAGGCTGGGCGCTTACTGGAATCCGGCAAACAGTTCTTGGGCTGTTCCGGCCGCGATGACGGAAAAATTTGAGAAACTGGTCGCAAAATCTCAGGCCGATGCACGGGCGGCGAGCGAGGAGAATTGGCCGGTAATCCCCGGGGTAACCGTCACCGTGCGGCCCGATGGCTCAATCGCCGTCGTGTCTCCGTTCGATCCCGCGATCAAGGACGCTATCAAGTCAGTGCCGACCTCCCGTTGGGATCGTGATCGTCGTGTGTGGGTCGTGATGGCAAAATATCGAGCTGCCCTTCGCAAAGCCCTCGCAAGAATTGCTGGTGAGGCCGAGGCCGCGAACGACGCGAATGAGACGCGTCTCACCCGCGCCAGCAGCATGCGGAAAATTCGCTGGTCAGAGAGTGGCACCGAAATCACTGTCACCTCCGAATACGATGAAGACGTTATCCACGCCTGCCGCGCGCGCCGCATGAAATGGGATTCGTTGATGAAAGTTTGGAGAGGCAAAATGCGTCACGATGAGCGCGATGCACTCCTCGATCGCCTGATCGAAATCGACGAGAATCTACGCAATCCTGCTCAAAAGAGCGCTCCTGCTACAACGCAGAAAACGCCAGCGCAGACGGATACGCAGACGGCAACGCCGCGCCGCCCCCAGATCATCGCTCTCGATGGCAAGCACAATGTTGGTGACATCATGCGGATCGCCGGTCGCGCCATGGTCGTCGAGGAGCTGGGCAACGCATTCGAGGCCGATGCCGACATCGGCTCCATCGACGGCAAGCCAGGATGGGAGGGCGAATACGTACAACAGGTGTATCTGCGCCCGGCTGATGACGGTGAGGAAATGGAGCTCGAGGCGCGCGAAGGTGAGCGCCGGAAGACGGCCGAGGCGTCGCGCCGGTGCGCAGCCGCCAAGCATACTGTTTTCTCTGGCGAACCCGGACCCGAGATCGGACACGCCCCCAAGGGCGAGATCATCTGGGACAATGGCGGCAGCGGCTACCGCGAATACGTCATATCAGACGGCGAATGGCTCTATGGCGTCATCTACGACGGTCTCGACGGTTCTACGTGGGGTAACTACTGCTATGGCTACAACTGTCGCGGGACCCGAGTACCCCATGACGCGGATCTCGTCACGGCGCTGAGGGGGGTCAATGAACGGTAACGAAATGAAGCGGATCCGCCACCAGCTCGGCCTTTCGACGCTCCAGCTGGGCCGCGCGATCGGGTACACCGGCGCCGAGAACACGGTGTCGGTGACGATCCGCAGATACGAATCCGGTCAGAGGGAAATTCCCCCATGGATCGGCCGCCTGCTGCTCATGTTTGAGCGCCACGGAGTGCCACCCGATTTCCTGCCCGTCCCTGATATGGAGTTGAAGCCATGAAAACCGCGATCAAGCACATGAACGCTGATCAGATCCGCTCCGAAATTGATGCCATCGAACGCAAGCGACAGTCCATCCGTGTCGAGCAAGACGACCTCTTCGACCGCAGTGCTCGCTTTGAAGTCGAGCGGCGCAAATTGACAGAGCAGTTAAGTGAGATTGGCAAACGCCTATTCGAAATCGCAAAGTCAACGACGACAGATCGCGGCGAAGTCGAGGACCTCTTCTCTCAGAACACTCATCTCACCGACAAAATCGAAGGGATCATGTCGGCCGAGCGGATGGTGTATCGCGAAATTGACGCCAATTTTGCTCGAGATGCCGCCCTGGATCGCCGTGAGAAGCTGGTGATGAATCGCTCGCGTGAGCTGCAATCCCAAGCAGCATGAACCAGCGTTATAGCCACTTTGCTGGATGGCTATAACGATCGAATGCCACCTTTCTCCTCGACCGCCCGTTAAGCATTTCGAAACTTCCCCTCTGGACGGCGCCGCCACTTCATGTTTTATGCGCCGTCCTGGGACGCCGTGACATCTGTCGACGGCGGCGCACCTTGGGGCGACACCGTAATTCCACGGACGCCCACAAGGCTCTGAAAACATCTACACATTGACGAAGGAAAACCCTGACACGGGCCGGCAGCTTGCCGAGCTCGAAGAAATCGACGTCGAATCCATGCGTGCGCTCAAGAAGAGGCGCGCCGAAATCCTCGCGGGCGACTTGCCTGCATTGGAAGAGGTTTTAATCCACGCACGCTGGTGCGGGGATTCGATGGTCACGGACCGGATTCGATTCTTCACATCCTTTCTGCACAAGGTCATTCTCAGCGAAGCCGAGCGCGAGATCGTCGAGCAAGCAGTCGCTGACGGGTCCGCGCCAGTCCTTGAGCTTTGCCGAGAAATTTTCGAGAGCCGCGGACGTTTCAGCGATGTCGCGCGCTGCGATCTCTATATCGCATGCTCCGATCCCGATCGCGAGGATTTCGACGCCGAAGCTTCGGAAGGAGCTGCTCAGCGCCTTTTTCACGGGCGCCAATCCACCCTGCTTGATAGCCGTTTCGGGGCCACCCTGCGCCAAGCCACTGTATTAGGATTGCTGCATGCGCCGCGCGCATTCGAGCGCCGGATCGATCGCGCGCAGCGGTACGGGATGCAGCGATTACTCGATTACGGGCGCGATATCGACGCGCATCGGCAAGCGGATTTGTGGCTCGCTGGGCATCCCGAGGCACTCAACGAGATCGAGTCAGACGGCAAGAAGTCGCTCTTCGAGCGCTTGCGCGAAGTCGAAGAAGACCGGGCTGAAATCGACCCTGATCCCGATCTTGATTTCATTTTCGACCGGCCACGCGTCGTTGTCGTGCCGGAGCTGGGCAAGGGCGTTGGTGGGCAGAAGGATTCACGAAAGGCATTCGCTGACATTGCCGGCAAGGCGCTGCCGCTGGTTGACCGCGGCCCCATCAATTTGCATTTCGAAGTTCTTGCCGCGCGCTGGCCGCACGCCCGCGACGTCATCGACGGCATCTTGTTTGACCTCGCGTCGGACGAGCGCGTGCGGTTCCGCCCCATGTGCCTCGTCGGCAAGCCGGGCAGCGGGAAGACCGCGCTTTTGCGTGCCATCGCGGGTCAATTGAGCCTGCCGGTCGAGGTGTTTTCCATGGGCGGAATTGCAGACGGGAGCGCAATGGGCACGTCTGCGCAATGGTCGACATCGCGGCCGAGCGTCCCCCTTCAGCTTATCCAACGCTCCGGGTTCGCCAACGGCGTTATCGTCTGGGACGAAATCGAAAAAGCGTCTGACAGCCGGCATAATGGATCAGCGTTCGATGCGTTGCTGCCGATGCTCGAGCGCTCCCAAGCTGCCGCGATCCGTGACCCGGCCCTCGAGGTGACCGTCGATTTGTCGTGGATTTCGCACTTTGCGACGGCAAACGATGTCGACACGATCCCCGACCCCCTCCGCGATCGCATGCGCATCATCAAGATGCCGGAGCCAAGCTGGCAGCACATCGGCCCGCTGTCGCGCCAGCTCATTGATGAAATCGCCCGCGACCGCGGCGTCGATCGGCGCTGGTATCCGCCGCTTGCCGCTGACGAGCTCGACGTGATCCGCGAGGCCTGGCCTGGCGGCTCGCTCCGGAAACTCCGAAGAGCCATCGAGGGCACGCTTGCCGCAAGAGAGCACTTCATGGGTCAAGCCTGACCCCGCCCAATCCTGGGCAACGCACCATCACGAAAGGAGATTTACGTGCGCAACGACATTCAAATCTGCGAGGTCCAGGAAGCCTTGCGCGACAGCCTTTTCCATCAGTCGGTCCACGGTCGGGGGCTGCTCGTGCAGCTTTTTGCGACCATCGCCTTGGCCGATATCAACCCGCGCATGCTGGGTCTAGTCGACCTGTTTGCCGACAACTCAAATGCCGCCTGGCGGTACCGGCACAACCTGAAGAGGTGGCAATTGCAGCGGCTGATGTCAGGGGGTGCGGTATGACGGATATGTCCGTAATCCACCTCACGGACGAAGCCAGAACGATCCTTGGGGCCGCATTCGAGGGCGATCCCGCATGCAAGGACGCCATCGTGTTGCCCGGTAGGTGGGACGAATCCGAGGGGCTGATCGACCTCTTTATCACCGGCGTCCCGTCTGGCCGCGCCACGCATTCGAGGGGCGCTTGGATGCCGCGGCGAGAGGACGTCGTCGAGCTGGTGCGACGCGTCATCAATAGCCGTTCCCGGCACTGGGATCATGCACGGCCGCGACCTCTACCGATGCCGCGGGACTGGTGGCGAGCGGTGCGTGACGAGTTCGATTTCATCGACAACATCCCCGAGTGCGCGAGCGGATGGGCAGACCTCCTGATCGGGATGAGCGGCTGGCTGCAAGAGCAATACGACGGTGCTTGGAAGACCAGCCAGATCAAGGAAAAATTCGGCGGCTTGAGGATTTACCACGACTGCGGCGACGATCGGAGTGAGGAGGTCATCAGTGTCGCCGAATGGCTCTCCGAGTTCATTTGCGAAGACTGCGGTGCGCCAGGCCGGCTGCTAACGCGAGGTGGATGGTGCCGGACAGTGTGTGACGGGCATGCTGCAGATGGGGGTTTCGAATGAGCGATGAGGCATCAAATATTCTGCGCCGATTCGTCCGCATCGCTGCACAGCTCGGTCCCGAGAAATACGGATTTCTTCGCAAATCCGCCCGCACCCTCGATCCCGAGGACCTGCGTCGGCTGGCTCGCGAATACATCGACGTGTATAGCCAGACTCCCATTCGAGATCGGCATATTAACGTGTACCGCGGCGGGCCCAGGCCAGTGCCGCGGTACACACCAGACCGCGAACTGCGCGGCCTGGCGCGGTCGATCATCCGTTGCGGCGGGCCGGACGCGGTGCGACGCGATGCCGATCCGCTGCTCGTCGAAGCGGTGAATCAAATCGGATGGTGGCCATGAAAATGTGGATTATGAGCGACTTGCATGTCGATGGTCGCGATCGCGATTTCGATCTGCCCGATCCGCCGGCGGATGCAGACGTGCTCGTCATCGCTGGGGATATCGCGGACGGGTTCACGCACGGGTTTAATTGGCTCGATCGGCAGCGGGAACGCGCGATCGATATCCCGATTCTGTGGGTGCCGGGAAATCACGATTTTTACGCGTGCATTAATCCGCATGCCGCCCTGGACGCGGTGATCCACGATTGCGCGATGCTTGGCGTCACGGTCCTGGCCCGAGGCGAAGTCGTCGAGACCGGCGGCGTGCGCATCGTCGGCGCAACGCTGTGGACGGATTTCGCTGCCGTGTCCGCTGCCCCCTTCGATGTCGCCCAGGCGCAGGTCTGGGCTCGGAATGCGATGCCGGATTACCGCAGCATTGATGTCGGACTGCGCCGGCTCCATCCACGCGACACACTCGCCTGGCATAGGGATCACAGGGCGACGATCGGCCGACGGCTGGCGAAGCCTTTCGACGGCCCAACGGTCGTCATTACACACCACGCACCGCATCGCCTGTCACTCGACGACCCGAATTTTCCGGATCCGTCGGACGGTAGTTTTGCCAGCGACTTGGGCGGCCTGATGGATCGATATCGACCGGAGTTGTGGATCCACGGTCATCTCCATTGGCGGCGAGATTACCGTGTCGGGGACACGCGCGTTGTGTGCAATCCGAGGGGGTATGATGGTGAGCGCGGATTTGATCCTAGATTCCTGATCGAGGTGATGACATGAGCAAAGACGGCTGGGAATTCATTGCTCCATTGCGGCGGCGCGGCACTGAAATCATCCGCGCATGCGTGCGGATCGATGACGATTTCGGGGAGATTCCGATCTCGAAGCTGCAGCGCGCGCTCGAGCAAATGCGGTTCTTCGACGAGGCGAACCCCGAGTGGATCGAGCATCCGGGTTCGACGCCGCCGGGGCGCGCGTTCGATTTCGCGATCTGGGACGACGAAGGTTTCGTCTGGTGGCCGGACTCGTACGAAGGGCTTGCGAGGCTGCGGTTGACGCCGGGGACGATCGAGGCATGGATGAAGGAGCAGGACGGTGACTGAATCGGAACTCAAATTCGAGCGCGCGCTCAATGAACTTGAAGATCGCTATCCCGGCCAAAAAATCGAGATCGTCTCGACTTTCGATATCGCGAATGTCGGGTGGGAATGCGACTCTCAGGGCGCGCTGATCCAGCGCGACGGCGTGCCCGAGCTGGTCATCGTCGACCAACTCGGCGGCGACGGTCGTCCGATCCGCGAAATCCTAGAAGCCAAGATCGACGAGTATGAGCGGCTGGCATCGCAGACCCGGAATGTTTTGGCGCAGCTGAGCGTACTCGAGGGGCTGCCGCAGCAGGTAATCGATCTGGCGGAGGTCAAATTCGATCAGGAGCGGGACTCCGCATATCACGTCGCCCGCGAAGGCATGAGGAATCGAATCGCACATCTCTCCGCCGAAATTGCCCGTCTCGAAACCGAGATTGTCGATGTCGGCGTCGAAATGTCGGCACTCGATTACAGAGACCGGGACGCAATCGAAGCGGCGATCGAGAAGTATCGTCCGGTGCGCGAGGAAGCGCGTCCGCACACGCCCGAGACCGACAGCCGACACGTCGAGAACATGCGCAAGCGCGGTCTCAAATCTGCGCTCGATGACGAAAATAACGAACCCGGAGACGATCACTGAACCCGGTCGCGCGGCTTAAATGGGTGTCAGGTTAAGGGCGAAATCGGGCCTGTCACGTGGCTTCCTGAGGGGTGGTTTTGTGACCGAAAAGGGGCGGTGGGAAAACGCTGAAATAGCCGCTTCGTAAGCCTTTGAAGTTGATAAGTTTTTCGGAGTTATATGGTCGCGTGAGTTAAAATGAGTTGCCGAAGGGTTATTCTGACATCAAGTGCGGAATGGTGTTTCCGGATGGTCCAAACATCGCGAGGGCGTTTTGGCATAGGCTCTCAGATCGCGGCAATGCCAGCCCGCGCTGATATCCTTCCGCCCACAGATGGCGGGATACGCCCCCTGGCTGGAGCATTTGGGGGCGGAGCGCGTTCAGGTTTGCGGCTTGCTCGACAGCGCCGTCATCAAGTCGATATCCGCAACGCTCGGCCAAGCCGGCAGCGTAGCCGATATTTACACCGACGCTGGACGGCATCATAGAAGCCGTCATCGCCTCGATATCGATTCCCCGCATCAGACCGACTCCCGCTTGGTTGTGCGCCGGCGCTGGGGCGGCAGCGTGGGCTTCTCGTCGGGGTACAGTCGGGATTCGAGCCGGAGGACGGTGTCGCGGACGTCACCCATCGTCGCGAGCGACATGCGAATGTCATCCGACAAGCCGGTGATCGACTTCTGAAAATCGTCGTGCCGCACATACATGCGATCGGATTCGCGCTGGAAGTGGTGGGATCATGCAGCTGCCGTCAAGGTCAGATCGACGCCGACGGCATCAGCGATCAAATAAGACTTCCGAAGACTGATTCCATCCCATTCGCCGCGAAGAATTCTTGCGCGCACGGCAGTCGACATCGGCCGGCCGGAGACGATGATTGCTGACACTGAATGCGTCTTCCGGCTATGCGCCGGCGGACTGTATCGAGGATGATATCGCGGTCGCGGTGCTCTCTGTGGCTCACGATGTGCGATCTGACAGGCCTGCATGGATTACTCGGCAAAAAGTCAACGTTCCAAGAACGTTGGAAGAAATCCTTGCATGGCGCCACCCCGGTTCCCAACTTTTCGCTAGATTTTCTAAGTTTCAATTCATTTTTGTTTCGAAAGTCTACTATCAATTCATAAGTACAAATATGCTTCGAAATTCGAGCAATAGGAATATCCCGCTATCGTTAATGCGGGCCTCGATGTCAACATTGAAGATTCTTCATGCGAATTCTTGAATCCGGTTGACCCGTGCATGTGGTCGGGGCATTCTTAACGAACGGCGTTGCACCCGCCGCAGACACAGGACGACTCATGAAATTCGATCATCTCGCGCGCCAAAAGCGCGCCACCAAAGAGCAGCTCCGCGCCAAATTCGTGCGCGAGGAGCGTGAGGTCTATCCCGATGCGATCGTGAAGCGCGGGCTGACGCCCGAGGACATCGCGCAAGTGCATTGCGTGAATGCGCGGCCATTGATCGAGACCGGGTTTGTCGACCAGCCCATTGGCGTCGTCCGTCGTTTTGCTGTGCCGGCGACGGTGAACGGCTGGAGCGTGGTGCCCCAGGACAGCGAAGGCGAGCGCAAACCTTCCTTCATCATCGATCCCGGCAAGAGCACGCTCGCGAACCCGCGCGCGGGCGGCACGCCGTTCCTGCCGCGCGAATACCGCGAGAAACTGATGTCGCTCCAAACCGCGGTCGGCATTGGATATGGGACGCCCGGCGCCAATCTCGCGATCCAATGTTGCGCCGCATCCGCGCATGCGCGCGTTCTCGACATCGACTGCCGTGATCCCGAGATTGCCGAGGCCGTGAAGACACTTGCGATCGAGGTCCTGGGCGACACGCCCTTCATCCGCTACGGCGCGAGGCCAAAGGTTGCGCTCATATACCGGCAGGAAGCGGGCAGCGATGATGAGCGCTGGAGCATTTCGCGCTGGTCGGTCGAGATGCTGGGCGCGGACGGCAAGCGCGAGCTCGACGATGGCGGGCATCCTGTCAACGCCGTTGAATTTCTCGGCGAAGGTGGGCTGCTGACATCATACGGATTGCACCACAAAACAGGGAAATCCTTTGACTGGAGCGAGGGACGCGCGCACCCCGCGATCGCGAGCCCGCTCGAGGCGCCCGTCATCGATAAGGCACAAGTTCGCCTGTTCTTGAACCGGCTGTGCGATATCCGCGCGCTGTCGGGTGGCGTGTCGACCTCGAACCCCCATGGCGGCAGCATCGACGTTTCCGAGCTCCGCCAGCGGTTTGGCATGGGGCAAAAGATTTGGGTGCCAAAGCTGCAGCGCGGTCCCTTTTCGCTCAATGAACAAGGGCATATCACCGAAGGCGCCGAGGCGTGGCTATCGCAATTTGTGTGGGCGCTGTGCGGCGCAAACGCGGCCGTTCTTCAGCGCTACTACCGCGTCGTGGAAGAAGCCGCGATCGCGGAAGCCATCGAACGGCTTGGACAGACGCCCCGCGACAACGAAGGCTTGATGACACATGGCGCGATCGAGAAATCGGCGTGCTTCAAGCTGAAAGCTGCCGCACAAAAATGGTTGGCGTCGCTTGCTGAACACGCGCGCTCGGGCCGATATCACGATATCGCCGTTCCGTGGCATGTGACAGATGACGGACGTCGTCCGCAGTTAAAAAGGGTGATGCCAGCTCCGCGGCCCGCTGATGGAAGCCTTGATTGGATCCCCGATGATTATTGCATCGTCGACGGACTGAGCGATCACGCAGCGCGCGCGAAAGTGTTGCCCGTCGAGAAGACGGCGGAGCAGATCGCAGCGGACAAATCCGAGCGCGCGATCATCGAGGACCTCGATCAGCGACATGCGATCGCCGATTCGATCTCCGATCAGGTCGACAGCGCGATCCGCGATTTCCTCGACGCCAACGATGCGCCGCTCGTGCTGCTAAAAGCCCCTACGGGATCGGGCAAAACGAGCCGTGTGGTGCGCAGCCTTGGACCATGGATTAGGGAGAACCCGCGTGAGGAAGGTGAAGGACCTATTCTCGTGGTGGTCCCCACGCACGCGAATGCCGACGAAGCGCTGAAGAAAGCCACCGGCGAAGGCATGATGACGCCGGAGGAATACTGGACCGACGGCGAACTCGACGATGCGATCGGCATGCTCGGAGGCACGGGCGTCAAAGCCACTCGCTTCCGGGGTCGCGATGCGGCGGGCTGTTTGCGTAAGGATGAAATGCGCATGCTCGGCGAGCGTGGCATCGGGGCATCGAATCTGTGCGGCAAGAAAGTCGACGACGAAGATGCCATCGTGGCCGCGAAAATGCGCAAAGAAGGTCAGCGGGTCCCCCAGAAGGAAATCCTGTGTCCGTTCCGCGAGAGCGGTGAGTGCGGATACTACAAGCAGTTCCAGGACATTCGCGACGCCGACATTGTCTTCGTGTCGCATGCATATCTCACGATGCACAGCCTGCCGAAGGCGCTGAAGAATCCCCGTAAGGTCATCATCGACGAGAGTGTGGTCTACCAGATCATCGATCAGGCCCGCATGCCCCTCGACGCCCTGGAACTGCCGAGGGTCGAGCCCTACGTGACGAAACTCGATCGCAAGAAATTCCCCGACGCATCCGACGAGGACATCAAATCCGCCTATTTCGGCGACCGGCTGGAAGCCTGTTCGATCGCTAAGGGAGCGCTCATCGAGGGCAAAGATGTCGCCGCCGTCTTCCGCGACCTAGAGCGCGGCTCCGAACTCGTCGATGCCGCTATCACCGTGCTCGCGCGCTCGAAGCAATCCGAGCGCAAGGTTGACCCGCGCATGGACATGGACGACGTCAAAGAGCTGGCCGCACAGCCACAGATGAGCGACCTGATCACGGAGGAGCGCTTCTGGCGCATCGTCAAGGATCGGCTGCAAGGATTGGAAGAAGGTTCCGCGACCGGTGACCGTGACATGCGCATCCAGATCGTGCAGATCGCGGAAACGTCCGATGCGCTTCCCAAGCCATTTGCCCGCATATCATGGCGCAAGGAGACCAATTGGAGCGGCGCGCCCACGCTGCTTCTGGACGCGTCCGGCGATGCGGCGATCACAGAGAAGCTTTTCGGCCGCGCGCCCACGCTCATCAACATCGAGGCACCTATGCACGTCCGTGTCGCCGCTGCGATCGAGAGCACATATTCGACGTCGCAGTTCGTGCCGCGCGACCCCGAAGATGAGCTGGTCGCCACGCGGTGCGCCGGCAACGTGAACCGGATCCGGGACCTGATCACGTCAACGGCGGTCGTCTACGGATACGGACGCGTCCTCACGGGTGCCACCATGTCGGCCCGCGAAGCAATCCAGAGTGACTGGGAGAAGCCCGCATCGGTAGACTTCGGCCACTTCGGCGCCCTGCGCGGTCTCGACTTCGCCAAGAACCATGCCGCCGCGATTTCGATCGGGCGCAGTGAGCAGCCCATTCACATCGTCGATGGATATGCAGCGGCGCTCACGTATGACGACCCCGATCCCGAACTGCCGTATGACCAGCGCGGCGATGGCACCACCGACGGCGAGAAGGCACTCCTGCGCCAAGCGGCAGCTCGTACGATCCGCATGCGCACTGGCGAAGACATCCAGCATTTCGTGCCCCAGTTCCCCACGAAGAAAGACGGATCGATGTCGTGGGCCCAGCGCTTGGAGGAACAGTGGCGCGAGGAAGAAATCCGGCAGTTCCTCGGTCGTCTGCGCCCAGTCTACCGCGGCATCGCACACAATGCCGATGGCGAGCCCATCGATGTGGAGACCCCTGTGCTGGTCGCCGTCGGCAAGTGTCTGCCGGATGTCATCGTCGATGAGATCGTGACGCTGGACCAGCTCCTTGCGCCCGCGAAATTCCTCGAGCTCGTCCGGCTGTCGGGCGGCATCCTGAGCGATACCGTGACGCCCTATGCGCCCGGCGCGCAGCAGATCCTGCAGGGTCGCACGCTGCAACAATTCCGCAAGGATTGCTTCCCGCAGTCGGATGCGTGGGTAAAGCGCCTGATGGACGGGATGGGCCGCATTGTCTACCGCATGCCGGGTGAGAAAGCGAACCGGCAGGCTCTTGTGGCGACAGCATGGATTGAAGGCGATCCGGTCGCGCAATTCGAGCGCGACACGGAGCGCTGGGGCGCGATGCTCCCGGAAGAGATTATTTCGTACGAGCCATCGAAGCGGCAGCCCGTTGGCATTGCCGAAGCCCGACAGCCCGACAAGCTCGATATCCGTCTCGCCGCCGGTGAACCTGAAGAGCCCGTCACGGCCCCGAATTCGACATTGTCGGACGCAGACCTGATCTCAATGATCCCTATGGATATTGACGATCGGGAGACAGCACGATGTTCGATATCGAATAGTAGGTTGACGCGCATCATTCCGCCGTTCAGCCAAGGCACCGCCTAATCAGCATTAGCAGACATGAGATCGAATCTTGTCGATCGGCAGAGCGACCTAGCTGCCGTCGTCCGAGACCAACCGCCCCCATTTCGCCGTTGAGTTCGTGATGGGGGTCTCCGGCGAGATGAACAATATAGGGGTAGTGGCAGTCTGCTTACGGGGTGGGCCTGCGGGGAGGCAGACGTTCGCGGTATGGCAAGTTCGGGGCCGACTCCGGACTGACCGGTTCCGACGAGGAATCGGAGAAAGCCGACATTTGGCTTACGAACCAATTCTATTGTTCACCGGCTCAACTGCAGCGACGGGTAGAGGGCCAGGTTGCCATGCCCCACTGCGGCGGAGTCAGAGCCCAACGGCGAATTTTGGCATTGCGCATCGCGCTTCGCTCTTGAACTCCTCTCCCCCATACCGATGTTGTGGGAAGTGGTTGTCATTGCAGAACAATGGGTGGTTTATTTGGACGCTATCAAGAAGATGATGGCTACGCCGAAAGGCATGGAGATCGACTTCCGCAAGCCTCAGGGTGCCCCGGCACTGGTGCCAGCGGATGGCGTGTCCTGGCAAATCTTTGCCAACCCGGTGTCGCTGTTTATCGGCGGGGTCGCGGTCGTACTTCTCGAATTGGCAGAGCCGTCAGTGCGGACCGGTGTCTGGGAGCATAGCAGCTTCCGTCAAGACCCTCTCTCACGGCTGCATCGGACGGGTTACGCTGCGATGGTCACCGTCTACGCGCCTCGTCAGGAAGCCGAGCGCATGATTGGGCGCGTGGTGCGGGCGCATGACCGCGTCCGTGGCAAGACGCCGGATGGACAAGATTATCATGCCAACGACCCGCGACTGCTCGACTGGGTTCATGCTACCGCGACATGGGGGTTCACCGAGGCCTATCACCTGTACGTTCACCAGCTCACTGCCGCGCAAAGGTCCTCAGCATTCAAAGAGGGTGAAACGGCTGCGGGCCTATACGGAGCAAGCGGTGCACCGAACGACTGGCTGGGTTGGGAAGCGCTCCTCGCGAAAACGGCTCCGACTCTGGAGGACCATCCGATCATGAGCGAGTTTCTTGACCTCATGGAAACCACGCCCTTGTTGCCAAAACCATTGCGCGGTGCGCAGCGCCTGCTCGTACGTGCTGCAGTGAGCATGACCCCCGAGCCAGTGCGCTCGCTTGGGCGACTGCGCGATCGCGGACTGCGGCGAGGAGAGACGATGCTGGTGCGTGCATCTGGTAGGATGGCATCGCTTTTTCCTATGTCGGCGCTTCCGCCCCTCCAAGCCACAAAACGGATGCAAGCCACCGGAGAGTTCAACGCCGGGGCGGCCGGGCATTCGTGACGGTATGACGAACGCAGGTCAGCCGTTGCAAGGATGGTTCTGCAGAATCCAAAAGCGATCATTTAAAGGTTCTCAATGATGGCTCTGGGCGGCTGGTGATAGCACAGGTTGATTTGCGTCAGGTTTCTGGTGGGGTACGCTGTATCTCCACCCTCCGAACAGGAAATCCGATGAACTACAGTCCACTCAACGAACCTGAAAGCGTCGCACGCGCCTTTGTCGCGGCATGGAACTCGCTGACCTTCTACGTAAAATCCACGCAGACTTCAAATCCTTCGCCGTGTCCCATCCGCCAGCCAAGAATACAGCAAGTGCCTCCTTGCACACCATAAGGGTCAGGAAAAAGGGATCGCCCCGGGCTGAGCGTGGCAGAGGGCGAACCGGTCCTTGTCTCCGAGTTCGCTTACAATCGCGTCAGATTGCCGTGTATCCTCCGTCGACGAGGTAATAGCTGCCACTGACAAACGATGCATCGTCGGACAACAAGAACCGCACAACCTTCGCCACCTCATCTGCCCTTCCAAGGCGGCCGAGCGGATGGCGTGCCACCAGTTGCTCTCGGACATCCTGAGGCAGGTTTGCTAGAAGTGGGGTGTCAATATAGGCCGGGCCGACACAATTGATGCGCAGGCCCTGCGGCCCATACTCTGCCGCAGCGTTTTTCGTCAGCCCGACGACACCATGCTTTGCCGCCGTATAGGCGCTGTTGCCGATTGCCGCGACCATGCCATGGATAGAGGCCATGTTGACAATGGCACTTTCTGCGGCGCCTGCTTCGAGCATGGCAGGTATCTGGTAGCGCATGGCGTAGAGAACACCATTGAGGTTGATGTCGATCACGCGATTCCAATCTGTAAGATCGACTTCACCGGTAGGAGCAGCGTTTCCACCAATTCCGGCATTGTTCACCGCGTAGTTCAGTTTGCCATAAGTGCTGAGTGCGAACGCAACAGCCCGTTCGTTGTCGTCCGGCGAGGCACTGTCCGCGACGAACGGGCTCGCCGTTCCGCCAGCAGCTGCAATTTCGTCAGCTACTCTTTGGGCTCCTGCTTCGCTGATATCAGCCACGACAATACTGGCGCCGAGGCCCGCCAGTTCCTTGGCAATCGCTTCGCCTATCCCGGAGCCTGCGCCGGTAACCAAGGCAACCTTGTTTTGGAAAGTCATAGTCTGTCCTTTCTTGTCGGGTGTGCTCGCCCGAGCTAGCAACCCCGGCATCGCTGTGCGGGTGATCTGCTGATGTTAAGCCTACCACACGACTTCAGTCGAATGCAGGGCTATCAGCATGGCCTCCACGTGCCGCTCACGATACATCTCAAAATGGTCAGGGGCGATCTCATTGGATAAAAAGCTGGCCCAAGCCGGTGGTGGCGTCGCCTTTGCTGCAATGGCGACCGCACGTCAGGTCGCATCCATCAGGATGGTGGCCAGGGTCCAGACGACTCAAAGTGGTATTGATGTCGTTTGGCGACATCGTCCCCATTGCTGTCCAGTAGTCGTTCACAGCATCCCTAGTTGCGTTGCGGACGAGATCAAACAAGAAAACTGCGCAACAAATCAGACCGGGTCAGTATTCCCACCATCATCTCCTCATCGAGGACCGGGAACATGCGGTAAGGCCGGGCGATGAACCGCTCTGCAGCCGAAACGATATCTGTGGCCGCGTCCAGGGTCTCGGGATTGCGCGTCATGTAGCGCTCGACGGTCCCGCCCCACTGCCCGTAATAGGCGGCGTTCAGCGCGGCTTTAAAGCAGTCCTTCTTGGTGAGTATCCCCACAAGCTCACCCGAGCCATCGACCACCGGTGCTCCCGCAATGGCTTCATCCATAAGAAATCCTGCAGCAAACCCGATCTCGTTTTCCGGCGAGAGCGTCCTGACATCGGTAACCATGAACTGCGCGATCGAAATCTGTCCCTTCACGGCGCCTTCCTTCCGCTTTTTCGTCGGCACACACCGCATTCGATGCCTTCAATGCAGTCAAGGCCGCCGCACGATCCCTTGATCGGCGGGCGCCCTGCCAGGACACCCAATGCCAGGCCGCCAAACGCCAACAAAAAGACCACAAGAGTAAACAGGATCAGCATGAAGCCTCCTCAACCCAGCACATGATCGCCAATGGCCCCGACCATAATGGTCCGAATTGCCCCACCGTCGCGCACCAGCAAAACCGCATCCAGGCCCAGCTCGGTGGCCAGGGCCTCGGCCTGATCGTGCTCCATTGCCATCAGGGCCGTCGCCCAGCCATCTGCGGTTGCAGCGCTCTTGGCCACTACGGAAACCGATACCGTCCGGCCCGTCACCGGGCTCCCGGTCCGAGGGTCGATGATATGACTGACCTCGTGGCCATCGACGCCATAGGCCTGCGCCGAAACCCCCGACGTGGCGATGGCGCTGTTGCGCAGTTTCAGCCCCATCCCCAGAGTGCCAGATGCTCCTTCAATTGCCACCTGCCAATCCCGGCCGTCGGGATGTCTTCCCCGCGCGCACAGCTCGCCCCCCAGATCGAGCAAAAAGTCCCCAACACCTTGCGCCTCCAGCGCCGTGGCCATCCGGTCGAGCGCATGCCCCTTGGCGATACCACAAAGGTCCGCGCTCAACCCCGCATCCGACTTGCGAACCGCCACCGCGTTGATCCCAAGCCCCTCATACTGACCCCACGCCTGAGCATGGATGGGGCCAAACCCGTAGCGCGCGACAACAGGTCCGACGGTTGGATCGAAGGCCCCGCGGCTCTGGCGGGCGATATCGAGCCCCTTGCTCAGAACCCCCCGGAACTGATCGGAAGCGGGCAGCCAGTCCGTTGTCATGGTGCCATTGAAAACGGACAGGGCGCTGTCTGGCCGATAGGGCGAAAATTCAAGATCGACATCGTCGACGATTGCCTCGAGCGCGGCGCGCGCCGGTTCAATGCCGCTTGAAACCGTCAGCCGCCAATAGGTGCCAAATGCAGCCCCTCCGATCACATCGACACCGGCTGCGGCCCAGCCTGCGGTTGGGGCCAGCGAGGCGGCACCGGTAAGGGCGAGAAAACTACGGCGCGTCAGCATGGTCATATCCCGAAATCGTCGTTGAAGATGGAAGCTGGCTCGACCCCGTTTTCGTCGAGCATGGAAAATACCGCTGAGATCATCAGGGGCGGCCCACACAAATAGAACTCGCAATCATGGGGCGCCGGATGGTCCTTGAGGTAGCGATCATGCACCACCTCATGAATGAAGCCGACTGGCCCCTCCCAGCCATCCTCCGGTTGCGGCTCGGACAGTGCCAGGGTCCAGGAGAAATTTTCGTGTTCTCTTGCAAGCGCATCGAACTCGTCTCGATAGAAGATGTCCGCACCGCTCCGGGCGCCATACCAGAAGCTGATTTTGCGCCTGGTCCCCTTGGCGAGTTGTTCGTGGATCATGGCGCGAAGGGGCGCCATGCCGACACCGCCGCCGATAAAGATCATTTCCTTGTCTGTGTCCTGGACCCGGAAATCGCCAAACGGGCCGGAAACCTCGACACTGTCGCCCGGTTCGAGACCGAACAGATAGGACGAGACGATCCCGGGTAGAATATCGCGCGCGCCCGCGGGCGGCAAGGCGAGGCGAATGTTGAGGACAATCTTGCTCTTGTCCTGGGGGCGGCTTGCGACCGAGTAGGCGCGATGGGTGGGCTCGGCATTGTGCACCCGCAGGTCGCGCACGCCCAACTCGCTCCAGGTGGGTTCAAACCGCGCCTCTGCCTTTAGCGCACTCAGATCGAAGTCATATGCGGGCGCGTCGACCTGGACATAGGCGCCGGCCGTGAAGTCGAACTTGGTGCCTTGCGGAACAGACAGGACAATTTCCCGTATGAGCGGGGCCAGGTGCCGGGTCGAAAGCACCTGCGATGTCCACCTTTCTGCCGAAAGGATCTCTTCGGCAACGTTGACGTCCAGAGGGCCGCGCACAATCACCTGACAGGAGAGCCGCTGCCCGTTGCGAATCTGGGAGCGGCCAAGTAGCGCCGTCTCGGTCGGCAAGGGCTCTCCGCCGCCCTCGGGCAGGCCAACCCGGCACTGGCCGCACGTTCCTCCGCCCGCACATGCAGACGGCACGGCAATTCCCGCGTCATTGAGGGCGGTCAACAGTTTGGTGCCGGTCGTGCCCACGATCTCACGACTCCGATTGACGGTGATCGCCACCGGTCTGGCCGGGGCAAGAATGGCGCGAGCCGTCATGACAACGATGGAAAGCGCGAGGATCAGCGCAACGATCAGGGCGGTGGCCAGAAGGATTTGGGTCATCAGCCAATCCCCGCAAAAGCCGTAAATCCCATCGAGAGCAGACCCGTGATGATGAAGGCCATGCCCAGGCCACGCAGACCATCGGGGATATCAGCATAATTGAGCCGCTCTCGCAGCGCGGCAAGGGCCATGATGGCCAGCGCCCAGCCGACCCCGCTGCCAAAGCCGAACACGACGCTTTCCCCGAAATCATATCCCCGTTCCACCATGAACAGCGAACCGCCGAGAATGGCGCAGTTGACTGTAATCAGCGGCAGGTAGATCCCCAGGGCGCGATAGAGCGTCGGCACTAACCGGTCGAGAACCAGCTCGAGGATCTGCACCATCGCGGCAATGACGCCAATAAAGGCAATGAGGTTGAGGAATGTCAGATCGAAGCTGCCCAGCCCCAGAGCCTCCCAGGTATCCGGTTTGAGCAAATAGGAGAAGATGAGGAAGTTGAGAGGCACGGTAATCGTCTGGACGACCGTCAGGGCAATTCCCAGACCGACAGCGGTTTCGAGGCGTTTGGAGACGGCAAGAAACGTGCAGATGCCCAGAAAGAAGCTCAGCGCGAGGTTTTCCGCAAAGACCGAGCGCAGGAAGAGGTCGATCACTTCGCTCTCTCCTTGGTTCCCGGTTCAAGATCGAAGTCGACCGGCTCCACCTGAGCGGTGCGGACCGAGCGGATTGCCCAGATGAGCAGCCCCAGAACGAAGAAGGCGCTGGGTGCAAGCAGCATCAGATTGAGCGGGATGAACCAACCCCCATCATAGATGGTAAGGAAAACCGTCTGCCCGAACAGCGTACCGGCGCCAAACAGTTCGCGAAAAAATCCCACGATCAGCAGCACCAGCGAATAGCCCAGTCCATTTCCTAGTGCGTCGAGCATCGAGGGCGCGGGCGGATTGTGCATGGCAAAGGCCTCAGCCCGGCCAAGCACCAGGCAGTTGGTGACGATCAGTCCCACAAAGATCGAAAGGCGCTGGCTCATCTCGAAGGCGAAGGCTTCAATGATCTGATCGGCCACGATCACCAGCGAAGCAATGATGGTAATCTGGACGATCAGCCGGATCGAGGTGGGAATGTGCCGCCTGATCAGCGAAATAATCGCGCTGCCTGTGATCAGAACGGCGGTCAGCGCAAGGCACATGATCGCCGCTGTCGACATCGACGTTGTCACCGCGAGAGCCGAGCAGATTCCCAGGATCTGCAGGGTCACGGGATTGTTGTCAATGATGGGACCGTAAAGGGTACGCAGCGCGTTCATCGCTCAAAGCTCTCCGCGCGCAAGGTTGTCGAGCACCGGCCCGAACCCGTTCGGCCCCAGCCAGAAATGCACGGCATTGGTGATACCGTTTCCGGTTCGCGTCGCCCCGGTGATCCCGTCGATCTCGAATTCGGTCGTCGCCCGACCGCGCACGACGTCGAGCCGAATGTCACCCTCCAGGCCGACGAGATGCTTGCCCGGCCAGAGCGCCTGCCAGGCGGGCTCCTCGATCCGGGCCCCGAGCCCCGGCGTCTCCCCCTGCTCGGTAACCGAGAAAGCGGCGACGGTGTTGAGATCTCCTTCGAGGGCAAGATTGGCCCTTATGACCGACTGATAGCCGGCGCCGGAGATGGGCAAGATAACCAGACGCAATTGCCCTGCCTCGCGCAGGACGTGAATGGGCACCAGATCGGGACGGCGACCGATTCCGGCGATGTCCTCCTCAGCGGAGAGAACCGTTGAGGTTTCCGGATCGTCGCGTGCAGCCGCGGCATCAAAAGTCTCGGGGTCAACATCGTCTGCAATTTGGCCGGTGCGCAGGTCGACCACGATCTTCTCGAGACTGTCACCGCCCGCCTCTTCGATCAGCGCCGCCATTTCGGGCATCGAGGCCAGCATTTCCTCCATGCGCGCAGCCTGTTCGGCGGCAAGGTTGGCCTGCTGGATTGGTCCCAGGATCACCGCCGCGCCCGAGACGACAACCGCGCAAACCGTAGAAACGGCGAAAGCGACAGCAAGGGTTTTGGTGCGGCTCTCATTGGGCAGGGCAAGCAGGTTGCGCCAGAGCGCCACCGGGTTGAGGTCAGCCATTGCGGGGCCTCCATGACCGTTTAATTGCCGCGATGACTGCAGCATCGATAAGGGGAGCAAATAGGGAAACGACAAGCGTCGCAAAGATTATGGCTTGCGGGCCATCAAAGCCCGTGTCCCGCCAGCCAAAAAGCGCCAGAAGAGCACCGGCGGCAAATCCATAGGCCCAGCGACCGATCCGGGTTGCCGAAGACGCCACAGGATCTCCGACCAGAAACACCAGGCCGAACATCAGGCTGCCCTGGGTGAAGATGAGCAGCGGGTCGTGTCCGAGGACGACCGAAACAAGAACTGACCCGATGATCGACGATATGACGATTTGCCAGGAGAGGATGCCCGTCGCCATCAGCAAGAGCGCCCCCGGAAGGACGGCGAAAGCGAGCAGCAGCCCTCCGGCGTCGATATCTGTTTGCGGGAAAGCGAAAAAAAGAAAGGCAAGCGTTGCCACGGCGGAATTGACGACGTTTCGCCCCCATCCACCAAACACCTGTTCGCCGATCACCGTGCCGAAACTCGCCGCGAGCACAATCTGCCAGGGGGCGAAATCGCCCGGAGCCAGGATGCCCACGGCAATTGCAGTGACAAGTGCGATCGGAGAGACCGGTTGTGCGCGAGCCCACAGAAACACCAGTTGCCAAGCGATCACCACGATCAGTGTCAGGACCATGTGCCAAAGAGCAACCGGGCCGAAAGCACCGACCGCCGCCGCAGCAGCAGGAAGCGCCCCCGCCGCGATCATCCAGGAAATCGTGTCCCGGTGCCATACGCCGGCTCTCATGCCCCTTCCTCCAGACTGTCCAGCACCATCCTCAACCTTTGGCCAAAGTCGGTCTGCCCGCCCGTCAGATAGGTCGCCAGTGCCATATCCTCTTCGGCAAGCCAGGCGCAGCCAAGTCTTTCCGCCGCTTCCACATCGGTGATCGAAAGGGCCCTCAGCAAAGGCACCACCGGAACATTGGATCCCAGGCTTTGCTCAAGAGCTTGAGTGGGGATGAAGGGCGCCGGCTTTTGCGCCTTGCGCAGCGCTTCGACCAGCCAGTGAGATCGCGCCGGCTGACGGCGCTCGATGATGGTTGCCTGTCGATCGTACCGCCCAAGAAAGGCGCTCTCGCGACCCGAAATCAGCGGGCCGGAAAGGATCGTTTTCGACCCCGGAGTCAGATCTGCCCGCGTCAGGGCATGCAGGTCCGCGCCCAGCGGGACCTGTGCGAGCCGCGGATTGCGCAGGCCGGGACCGGACAGGGCAATGACCCGAAAGGGATCAATTGTGCCGGTTTTAAGAAGGTGCCCGATGGCCATGACATCCTGATATCCGACATGCCAGACCTCCTGCCCAGCGCCGGGCCGATAAAGATGGGCAATGTGCGTTCCCACCAGTCCCGCCGGATGAGGACCGGTAAACCGGACAACCTGCAATCGCTTGCTGTCTTCACCCAGCGCCGGGCCATCCCCCTGACAGAGAAAAACCGGGCCCTCAGTCAGAAGCGCAAGAGCTGAAAGACCCCGGGAAAAGTCTTCGCGCCGCTCATCGATGATGGCTCGGGGATCGGGCGCATGGGGCGCCGTATCGATTGCGGTCACGAAGATGGCCTGGGCCTTCCCCTCAGTATCGGGAATCCGATCAAAGGGCCGGGCGCGCAGCGCCGGCCATTGACCGCTCTCCAACAACAGCTCGCGCAACCCTTCTTGCGTGGATGCACTTGCCGCATCGAAATCCAGGCGCCGGTCCTTTCCGTCATGGAGAATGCTGACCTCACTGAGCCTGCGGCCCGCACCGAACTCGACGCGCTCGATCTCGCCTGAAACCGGCGAACAGAAAACCACCCGCGGGTTGCTGCGGGCTCTAAAAAGCGGCGTGCCGACGCTGACCTGCTGCGAGGGCTCGACGAGAACCTTGGCCCTGAGCTTTCCAAGATCGTGGCCCACAAGCCCTATGCGTGGGACAACGAGGTTTCGCTCGATCTGTTGGTCCGGCGCGCCCCTGAGAGGCACGGCAAGACCTCGCCGCAAAGCAATTCTCATTTGACCTCACAGGTTGCGAAGGTCACCATGCATGTCCAGAGACAGGCAACCTTGATCTCGATCAACCCCAAATGCCTAACATTGGGGCATCCTTGGCGCAAACCGAAAGGGGTAGCAATGCATGCTCTTATTCTCAGGACGGGAATGTTGCTTGCCATTCTCGGTGTAATTCCCAATGCGGCGTGGGCTCAGCAGAGCGAACCGGATGTAAGCATTGTCGAGCAATGGCTCGGCTCACAACACGCCGATGCACAGTCCCCCTCGTTCCGGCACTGGGAGGGGGAACGGGCGGTTCCGGGAACGTGCGCCATGTGTCACTCTGGCGAAGGGTTCCGGGACTACCACGGGTTCGACGGAAGTGTCTCTGGAAGCATTGAAGGTTCGATTGCCCCAGGAGGTGTGGTTGATTGCGCCACCTGTCATAGCGATGGCGCAGCAGCAATGGAGAGCGTGGAATTTCCATCAGGCATGAATATCGATCATCCCGGTTCCTCGGCTACATGCCTGAGCTGCCATCAGGGACGGCAATCTGGTGGCGCGGTCGCAGCGGCCACAGGCGGCATCGAGGACGACACTGTCGATCCTGAGTTGAGCTTTATCAACCCCCACTACGCGGTCGCTGCCGCGACCCTGTACGGCAGTCAGGTTGGCGGCGGGTATCAATATCCGGGCAAGAGTTACATGACTCGGTTCGAACACGTCGCCCGGTTTTCCACCTGCACCGACTGCCATGACCCGCACACGCTCGAAGTCCCGATCGAAACCTGTGCTCGGTGTCATGACACCCTCTCGCCAAGGGCTATTCGGACATCGGAAGTGGATTTCGATGGCGATGGCGACATCACCACCGGCATCCACGCCGAAATCGACAGGTTGAAAACCATGCTTCTCGACGCCATTGAGAACTATTCGATCGAGGTCTCGGGAGAGCAAATCGCCTATGTGGAGCGCTATCCCTATTTCATGTTTGCCGAGGGAGAAACCGAGGCCGGATCGCCCTACGCGGCGTGGACCCCGCGCCTCCTGCGCGCCAGCTACAACTTTGCATTCGTCACCGCGGACCCGGGCGCCTACGCCCACAACCCCCACTACGCCCTGCAACTGCTCCATGACAGCATCATGGATCTGTCCGCAGCAACAGGAAAGCAGGTGGAAATAGGAGAAAGGCCCCGCTAGGGACGGGCTCGTGGAATTGCTGGCGCATGCGCCCACTGCCGGCAGGCATTTTTGCAGTCAACCCAGAGCGGGTGCAGTAGCGCCGCTCTGGGCCTTGCCATCACCAAGGCGTGATTGGCGATTTCGCGTCCGGTTACAAGCCGGCTCCGACCGGATCTGGCGCGATCACCGCACGACGAGAACCGGGATTGTGCTTGTGGTCAGGACCTCATTGGTTTGGCTGCCCAAAAGCATCTTGCGAAAGCCGCGGCGCCCGTGGGACGCCATAACGATGAGATCGGCTCCCAGATTCTGGGCGGTTTCAACGATCGCATCCGCGGCATATCGGTTTGGGATATGCAGGGTTTCGTACTGCACGCCTTCCGCCTCCGCTCTCCGGCCCGCCTCGCTCAGGATTTCCTTGATGGCTTGACCCATAGCCTCCTCATAGCTCGCGATCGCGTTCGCATCCGCCTCGGCAAGGGCCCCGGAAGCCCAGATGTCGGTGACCGAGACAATCGTGACTTTAGCACCAATGGATGCCGCAAGTTTCAGGCCATGGTTGAGGCCGCGACTTGCCATCTCTGAACCGTCCGTCGCAATGAAAATGTGTTTGTACAATATTCTCTCCTTCTTTGAAATTGGATCACGGCCATCTGAGCTTGCGCAACTTCTCCTGTCGGCCCGGGCTTGGGACAGGAACCTGGTCACTTTTCAGCTGGCGCGTTCGGCTATCCTGCCCCTTGACAATGGACCAAGCAAGACGTCTGCGAGGTACGCGAATGTTGTGTCCGACGAGGTAGCTCTCAGCGAATGGCTGGCTTCAGAAGGTAGCGTAGCGACCGAAAAGTCGGGCGCTGATCCTCGTCGTATGGCTTGTTCGCGGAACGTCAACTTTCAGGAAATCGGAAAAGCGGTCTGAATGGCTGAAATGAGGGCGCATTGCGGTTTGGCGGAATCGGGGCCGACAGCGGACTGACCGGTTCTGACATGGATGCGGACAAAGCCGACATTCAGCATCCGACGCCATTCCGGCCATTCGCGATTGGCTTCCGGAACGACCGATTCGAGCCCAAAGTACCAGTTACTGCACTAAGCGCGAATGTCGGCCATCAATGATACTACGTCTACACACGCGCAATCTCACGGATCAGATCATTTGTCTCTGGTCTCGTCGTTTGGTGCCGATAACGAAGAGCAGAAACAGTTCGCGAAATTTCAAGGCCGTCGATGAGTATCGAAACGAGGCCCCTGTCTGCTGGAATTGCCGTGGTTGGCAAAATCACCGCGCCTAATCCCTGCCGCGCGAGTTCGACTAACCAATCCACGCGATTTGACCGGTAGGCCGCGTAGAGTTCGTGACCCTGGTCTGCACATGCCCCATGCAACGCATCCCGCATTTCGCAATTGGGTCGATCGAGCATGTCAGTTTCAGCGAGTGTCGAAAGAGAAATAGCGTCTCGTTCAGACAACGGGTGCGACTTGGACACCACAACCTTGTAGGACTCGTCATAGAGCTGGTCTATTCGATAGAGGTCTTCACTGACCGTCGCCGCTGTGACAACGACGTCAAATTTACCCTCTCGCAATCCGGCC
>NZ_JBLXCL010000009.1:0-86908 GCF_048264985.1 Pelagibacterium sp. | reverse complement strand
ATCGCGCTGGCTGGCGACCCAGACGGCAGGGGATGCGCCGAGCGAGCGCCCCCAGATGACGATATCGGTCTCACGCTCGGAGAGCCAATCGAAAGCTGAGATTGCATCGGCGAGAAGATTGTCTTGGGTGATTTCCCCAGGTGAGAGCGGAAAACCGCGATAGTCGACCGATAGGAATCCGTATCCCGCATCTGTGAAGGCGATGAACCGCTCGTACTCGGATGAAAAGCTGCCAGTATTGCCTTTGAGATAAAGGATGGCCGGCTCATTGCCGGTCGGCGGTGCGTACCAACCGGTGATGACCTCATCATCGCCAGTTGGGATCATCACGATCTCGGCGTCAAGGCCAACGGCGGCAGGGTCGAAAGTCTCGCCGTCGGGGCTAAAAAAGAAGGCACGTTGGTTGACATAAAGGTAGGCCAGCAGTCCGCTATAAATAACAAGCATCAAAACCAGAACGCCAACAGCGATCTTTTTGAACATGTCCGAGTTCCTTCCGGCCGCCCCGCCCTAGTTGATAGCGCCGGAAGGAAGTCGCGTCTAGGTCAGCGCCTCTTCACCAAGGGCCACCCGGAATGCCCGCTGGAAAACCTCAAGCGGTTGCCCACCCGAAATTGCAAACTGATTGTTGAAAATAAAGAACGGCACGCCGTTAATGCCCTGCTGGCCGGCTGAAATCGCCATGGCCTTTGTGGTGTTGTTCTCCGCCTCGTCGGCAATCAACTCAAGCGCCGTTTCGCGCCTATAGCCGTATTCAGCGGCGATATCGGCCAGGAGTTCATCGTCCGTGATGTTGTTGCCTTCAAGGAAATAAGCAGCGGCGAACGCTTTGGCCAGACCATACTGATGTTCGGGCTCCGCCGAGCGGATCAGCGTATGCGGCTTGATGGTCGGGTAGCTCATCGGCTGCACGCTCATGTCCAGCGGCACCCCGGCATCACGCGCAGCGCCCTCGACCCGCGCCTGCATGGCATCGATGTCGCCGCCATATTTCGCCTTGAGACGCTCCTTGGTGTTCTGCCCTTCTTCCGGTGTCGCCGGATCGAGCAGGAACGGATGATGCAAGATCTCGACGTTCACGTCCTCTGGCAGGGTCGCCAACGCCTGGTCAAGCCGCGCCGTGCCGATCAGGCACCATGGGCACACGACATCGGTAAACAGATCGATGCGGATGGATTGGGTCATCTTTTATCCTTTGCGTTGTCGACAACATGGGCACTCGTCCCGCAAGGCTCAAGGTAGGATTCAAAACAAAAAAAAGGCCCAGGATTGCCCCTGGGCCAGGAACGCAGTTTGCGTCTCGATCAATGGTTCATTGATTTGACTATCGACTCGGTCATCTTCTTGGCGTCACCGAACAGCATCATTGTGTTGTCGCGGAAGAACAACTCGTTCTGCACACCGGCATAGCCCGCTGCCATGCCACGTTTGATGAACAGCACTGTGCCTGCTTTTTCGACGTCGAGAACCGGCATACCGTAAATCGGCGAGGTTTTGTCAGTCTTGGCCGACGGGTTGGTCACGTCATTGGCCCCGATCACGAAGGCGACATCGGCTTGGGAGAATTCCGAGTTAATGTCCTCAAGCTCGAACACCTCATCATAGGGCACATTGGCTTCGGCAAGCAGCACGTTCATGTGCCCTGGCATGCGGCCGGCGACAGGATGGATTGCATATTTGACATCAACACCGGCGGCCTTGAGCTCATCGGCCATTTCACGCAGCGCATGCTGGGCCTGCGCCACGGCCATGCCGTAACCAGGCACAATAATGACCTTTGACGCGTTCTGCATGATGAAGGCAGCGTCTTCGGCCGAGCCCTGCTTGACCGGGCGCTCTTCCACACCTCCGGCGGCCGCGGCAGCATCATCGCCCCCGAACCCGCCAAGGATGACTGAAATGAAGCTCCGGTTCATGGCCTTGCACATGATGTAGGAAAGGATCGCGCCCGAAGACCCCACCAGCGCGCCGGTGATGATCAGTGCGGTGTTGCCCAGCGTGAACCCGATGCCGGCCGCCGCCCAACCTGAATAGGAGTTGAGCATCGAGACCACCACCGGCATGTCCGCGCCTCCGATCGGGATGATCATCAGCCCGCCCAGGATCAGGGCAAGAATGGTGATCGCCCAAAAGGCGAGCGGGTCGGCGGTGACAGCGAAGTACCAAACAAGAGCGACGATCGCCACAGCAACCGCGATATGGATCAGATGCCGTGCGGGCAGCAGTATCGGCTTGCCGCTCATGCGCCCGTCAAGCTTGGCGAAGGCAATGACCGAACCGGTAAAGGTGAATGCACCGATCGCCGTGCCTATGCTCATTTCGATGAGCGCTTGCATGTGGATATAACCCGGCTCGCCGATGTTGAAAGCAACAGGTGCGTAAAGCGCAGCTGCCGCCACAAACACCGCGGCCAGGCCCACTAGCGAGTGGAAGGCGGCGACCAGTTGCGGCATTGCCGTCATGGGAACACCACGCGCGATGAACGCCCCGATGCCGCCACCAATGGCCAGTCCGCCAATAATCAGAACCCAGGCGAACGGATCGGTGGGTGCGGCGATAGCCAGTGTCGTAAGTACGGCAATGGTCATACCGACCATGCCCATCGTGTTGCCCCGACGAGCTGTTGTGGGCGAAGACAGCCCACGCAACGCGAGAATGAAAAGCGCCCCGGCGACCAGATAGGCCAGGGCCGCGATATTTGCGGAAATCATGTGTCCTAGCCCTTCTTCTTGTACATCGCCAGCATGCGCTGGGTGACGAGGAAGCCCCCGAAAATATTTACCGAAGCGAGGATCAGCGCCACAAATCCGAACCAGCGGGCCGGACCGGGTTCGCCGATCGATGCAACGCCCACGGCCAAAAGCGCGCCCACCACAATCACCGAAGAGATCGCATTGGTCACCGCCATCAGCGGGGTGTGAAGAGCCGGGGTTACAGACCAGACGACGTAGTAGCCTACGAAAATCGCCAGGACGAACACCGAGAGGAAAAAGAAAAAGGGATCGACGACACCGCCCATTATACGTCTCCATCCGTCTTTTTGGCAGCAGGCTTCTTTGCTGCGGGTTTTTTGGCTGCTGTGCTTTTGGCTGCCGGTTTGCGCGCTGCAGCGGTTTTGGTGGCCGGCTTTTTGCTCGCCTTGGGTGCTGCAGAGTTTGCAGGAGCGCTCTTTGCCGCCGTCGATTTTGCAGCAGGCTTGTCTTCGGCCGGAACCGATACCGCACCCGCTGTCGCCACCTTGGCGGCCCGGCCCTTGCCCGAAGCTCCGGTCTTGACCGGCGCCTTGGGGCTGGCCTTGCTCTCGGCCTTTGGTGCAGCCTTGGCAGCCGCAGCCTTGCCCGTGGATGCCGTCTTGGCAGGCGCCTTCTTGGCGGGCGCCGCATCGGCCTGCCCGGCAAAGTTCGGATGCACGACAGCGCCGTCGCGTGTCAGCAAAGTCGCATTGACCAGCTCATCTTCCCAATCGACCTTGAGCGCCTTGGCCTCCTTGTCGATCATGGTTTCAAGGAAGGCCAAAAGGTTCTTGGAATAAAGCTGTGATGCCGTCGCAGCGATCTTGCCCTGAAGATTGAGCAGACCGATGATCGTCACATCCCGGTGTACGATCGTCTGCCCGGGAACCGTCAATTCTATATTACCGCCACGTTCAGCAGCCAGATCGACAAGAACAGACCCCGGCGCCATCGATTCAACCATAGCCTTGGTGATCAGTTTTGGTGCCGGACGTCCCGGGATCAACGCAGTTGTGATAACAATATCCTGCTTGGCGATGTGACCGGCCACAAGTTCAGCCTGGGCTGCCTGCTCGTCCTTGGTCAGTTCGCGCGCGTAGCCACCTGTGCCCGAAGCATCCTTAAGGGCCTCGGTCATAATGAACTTGGCGCCAAGCGATTCAACCTGTTCGCCCGCAGCGGCGCGCACGTCGGTTGCCGATACAGCACCGCCAAGCCGCTTGGCCGTGGCGATCGCCTGCAGTCCGGCAACGCCGGCGCCCATGACAAACACCTTGGCAGCACGCACTGTGCCCGCCGCCGTCATCATCATCGGAAGCGCGCGATCGTAGACCATCGAGGCTTCGATAACTGCCTGGTACCCGGCAAGGTTGGCCTGGCTGGACAGAATATCCATGACCTGCGCCCGCGTGATGCGCGGCATCAATTCCATAGCGAAAACCGAAAGTCCCGCCTTGGCCAGCGCGCCAAGCGCCGCTTCATTGCCATGCGGATCGGCAGTCGCCAGAACCAGCGCGCCCTTGCCAGCGCCGGCGAGCGCAGACGCCTCGGGACGGCGGACAGCAAGGATCACATCGGCGCCCTTGACCGCAGACGCAGCATTCGCCGCAACACTCGCACCCGCATCGGTGTAAAATTGATCGAGGATGCGCGACGCTTCCCCTGCCCCTTTTTCGACGCTCACAGACGCACCAAACCCAATAAGCTTGCCGACCGTCTCAGGCGTCGCTGCAACGCGGGTCTCTCCACCCACGCGCTCGCGCATGATCGCAATTTTCATAAAACTCTACCTCTTATGGCCCGCAAGGACCTCGTATCCCCCTCGGGAGCTCCGAGGTCCAGCTAAGCGATTCGGAGAAAAGCGAAGATATTCTAGTAGACGAAGATCAGATACAGAATGACCAGTAGTATAGCGGTAGAGATCACGGTCCACTTGGTGCCGGAAATGAACGCTGCATAGGTCTGTGTATGCTCCTTGAATTCCTTTTCTTTCTGCTTTTCGTCAATCGGCTTGTCTGAATAAGAAGCGACCTGTTGTACGGCCATCGCGACTTTCCCCTGAATTTCCTGAGTTTGAATAGGTGCCCTTTAGGGCTGGGTTTGTTCGAGTTCGTCAATGAGTCTTTCGATCATAGAAAGCCCCAGCGACCAGAATTGTGGATCGCGGGCGTCCAGTCCGAACGGCTTGAGCAGTTCTGAATGATGCTTCGAGCCCCCGGCGCTGAGCATGGCGAAATACTTTTCGGCGAACCCCTCACTGGACTTTTCATACTGCGCGTAGAGCGAGTTCACAAGGCAATCGCCGAATGCATAGGCATAGACATAGAACGGAGCGTGGATGAAATGTCCAACGTAGCTCCACAGAACTTCATAGCCGTCGTTGAGCCTGATCCCCGGACCAAGGCTCTCGGCGGAGATCTCCATCCAGAACGCGTCAATTTCCTCGGACCGCAATTCACCCTCGCGACGCGCAAGATGAACCTTTCGCTCCAACGTATAGAATGAAATCTGGCGGACCACAGTGTTGAGCATGTCCTCGATTTTCGATGCGATGAGCGCAAATCGCTGCTTGGGATCGCTCGTCGCATCGAGAATGGCACGGAAGGTCAGCATCTCCCCGAAGACACTTGCCGTTTCTGCAAGAGTTAGGGGCGTGGGTGCCATGAGTTCGCCCTGCCCGGCAGCAAGACGCTGATGAACACCATGCCCGAGTTCGTGCGCCAAAGTCATGACATCACGGGTTCGCCCCATATAATTTAGCATAAGGTACGGGTGCGCTGTGGTCACTGTGGGATGCGCGAATGCGCCTGGCGCCTTGTTGGGCTTGACCGCAGCGTCTATCCAGCCGCTATCAAAGAATGGTTGCGCGACTTCGACAAGCTTGGGCGAGAACCGCCCATACGCGTCGAGAACTGTGGTTTTAGCAGTTTCCCAATCAAAGACGCGGTCGTCCGAACTTGGCAATGGCGCATTGCGGTCCCAAGCGTCGAGCTTATCCTTACCGAACCATTTGGCTTTCATCTGGTAATAACGATGAGACAGGCGCGGATAGGCCTCGCGCACCGACTTTTCCAAAGCGTCGACAACTTCACGCTCGACGGAATTTGCGAGATGGCGGCTATCAGCGACATCTTCGTATCCCCGCCAACGGTCCGAAATTTCCTTATCCTTGGCCATAACGTTAGTGATGTGGGCAAAGAGCTTCTTATTGGCCGAAAGCGTCTTGGATAATGCCCCGAACGCTGCAGCGCGCTTAGCTTCGGTCTTGTCGCTCAGCAGATTCAGCGTCTGCTCAAGCCCTAGCGCCTCGCCGTCGATCTCGAATTTGAGCGACGCCATTGTTTCATCGAACAATCGGTTCCACGCAGCATGACCGGTAACGTATTTGTCGTGGAACAACTCCTCGACACGATCTTCAAGTTGATAGGGACGGGACTTACGCAGTTCATCGAACCAGGGCCGATAACGCGCCAGTTCCGCACTGTTATCAAATGCGGCCTCAAGAACCGCCTCATCGATCCGGTTGATCTCGAGTGTAAAAAAGAGGATGCGCGTAGAAAACCCAGTCAGCTTATCCTGCGTATCGCCCAAGAACTTGACGCGATCGCCATCCCCGGTGTTCTGAGCATAGTTGAGGTATGAAAACGCGCCTAAACGCCCGAAAATCTCGCTGAGTTTCTCGTACTCTTGGACTGCACCGACAAGTTTTCCGGCCTTTGTCAGTTCTTCGAGCTTGCCCTTATATGCAGCCTCGAACGTCTTTGTCTGCGTTTCCAGGAAGGCCATATCGGCCCTGAGCGCCTCAGAGTCCACACCAGGATAAAGATCGCTCAGATCCCAGTCGGGCAACTGGCCGAACTGGTTATGTGTTGATTGCGGCTGAGGAGAGGACATCGGCAAGGCTCCGGCGGTATTGTGTTTTTGAGCACCTTACAGAGCGCCCTTCCAGACAACAAGGCGGCAAGGGCGCGCGGTTGTTTCCTTAAAACCCTGTTAATCGATCACGCCTAGCCTGACCCAAATCGGCACACTCTCGATTCGCGTGCGCCTCGTAGTCTGGAGTTGCGTTTCACATGCACAAGGTTCTGATCGTCGACGATGATCCCATTCAATCTCGTCTGACTTCGGAGGTCGTGGCCAAGGCGGGATTTACAGCGCTGACCGCTGATTCTGGCGCAAAAGCGCTCGATCTGCTCCGCGCCAAGCCGACCATCGGCGCGATGATCCTTGATATGGTCATGCCTGAAATGGACGGGATGGCCGTGCTCGAGGCGTTGCGGCGCGAAACAATCGCTATCCCCGTGATCGTTCAGACCGCTCAGACTTCGCTCGATACAGTTATTTCGGCAATGCGGTTGGGCGCTGTCGATTTCTTCGTCAAGCCAGTAGCTCCTGAGCGGATCACAATTTCCCTGCATAACGCCCTAAAGCTTGGAACTCTCGAATCGAGCCTCAAGGCAGAACGAGCCAAGCGCGACGGCAGCTTTTCGTTCGCTCACATCATCACGAAGTCCGATGCGATGACCCGCACGATGACGCTTGGGAAAAAAGCCGCTGCCAGCACCATCCCCGTTTTGATCGAGGGCGAATCCGGTGTTGGCAAGGAACTGCTCGCCCGCGCCATTCAAGGTTCTGGCGATCGGTCCGGCAAACCTTTTGTCACCGTCAACTGTGGCGCGATCCCTGCAAATCTGGTCGAGTCAATTCTGTTCGGCCATGTAAAAGGGGCGTTTACCGGAGCGACATCGGACGCACCGGGCAAATTTCGCGAAGCGCATAACGGCACGTTATTTCTGGACGAGGTCGGCGAATTACCGCTGGAAACCCAAGTAAAACTCCTGCGCGCGCTCCAGGAGGGCGAGATCGAGCCCGTGGGCGCCTCGCGCCCGATCAAGGTCAATGTCCGGGTGATCTCCGCTACAAACCGACGACTTCTCAATCTGGCCCGCGATGGCGCATTCCGTGAGGATCTGTTCTACCGCCTCAACGTCTTTCCCATCTATTTGCCGCCATTGCGTGACCGCAAAGACGATATCGCAAACCTCGTCGATCATTTCATAGCGCGCTTTGCAGCCGAAGAGGGACGTCGCGTTACCGCGATCTCACCTCAAGCTCTCGAGATGCTGCTTGGCTTTGATTGGCCCGGCAACATTCGCCAACTTGAAAACGCCGTTTTTCGCGCCGTCGTTCTTGCGGAAAATCCAGTATTGCTGCCCGAGGATTTTCCCCAGATCCTTGCTGTTGAAAAGGGGCGCGACGCCGCTCATGGCAGTTGTCCTTCAGGCTTCACTCCCCCCGCCCCGGTTCATATCGACAATGCGCAATCGCTCCCGCGGATGCCAGACACATCACCAATTGCGATCCCAGACCGCTTTCTGGACGCCACAGGAAACGTGCTGCCGCTTGCCGATATCGAAAAGGAACTTATTGCCTTTGCTATCGATCAGAACGCAGGTCGGATGGCACAAGTCGCGCGCCAACTGGGTATCGGGCGCTCTACCCTTTACCGAAAGCTCAAGGAATACGGGCTCGAACAGATGGGAGCGACCGATGTTGCCTGAAAGTCGCAACCCCAACCTGAACCGGCCTGCGGATCGGCCACGTTGCTTGCGGGAGCAAGCAAAGCCAGTAAACATTGCTGTGTTCGCGCACAGCAAAGATTCGCCAATAGGGCGGACAGGTGCGCAAATGGCTGGGTGCGGCATGATGAAGACTTTGAACTCGGGGCTTAAATCGCTCATCGTTGGCGCTCTCGCGAGCATATCGCTCCTGTCTTTCAACGCGACGGCCAACGCGTTTGAAACTGTGACGGTTGACGGAGTACCGGCTACGCGCATTCTGATCGCGCCGCCTCGCAATGAACTTGAGCACACAATTCGTAATGGCCTGCGTGATGCAATTGCCCAAGCCGGCGCCGGACGCGACGCCGATGACGCATCTCGGCTCTATTATTTCTACGGAGCACGTCACTTCGAACCGCTTTGGTTAACCCGAAGCGATGACGGCATTGTCTTTTCCGGTGCTGCCGAAAAAATTATTGCTGTATTCAAGGACGCCCATCTCCAGGGCCTCGACCCCACCGATTACATGATCGATATCCAGGCGCTAGAGGCTGCTGCAAGCGATCCTGGTGCGCTCGCCACAATGGAGGCTGAGTTTTCAGCGTCGATCCTGCGCTACGCAAACGATGCCCATACAGGCCGGCTCGATCCGCAGTCGGTTTCGGGCTATATCGACCTGGCTCCCAAGAGCGTAGACGAAGCGGAGTTGTTTGCTGCTATTGCCGAAGCGCGCGACCCTGCTGAAGTCCTGCTCCGCTATCATCCGACCCATCCCGAATTTGTAGCGCTGCGCGATCTGCTGGCCAGTCACTATGCGGGTGAGGTTGAAGACCTTCCCCCCATTGGCGGCGGCAAGCTGATCAAGCTCGGCATGCTCGACGAACGCGTGCCCGCGCTGCGCGATCGTCTCGGACTGGACGCTGCTGAGATCGACCCGCTGACCTATGACGCTGCATTGGCGGAGGCCGTCGAAGCCTTCCAGACAACCATCGGCCTCAATCCCGATGGTGTCGTTGGACCAGCAACACTCGCCGCAATCAACGGCGCCAATGGTGCCACACGCGCTGATATTGTAGCCAATATGGAACGCTGGCGCTGGATGCCCGAAGACCTGGGCGAGTTCAACGTGTTCGTCAACATCCCCGAATTTCGTCTCGACGTGAACCGGGAAGGCCGCTCTGTCTGGAATACCCGCATCATTGTTGGCACTGCAAAAAACCAGACGCCGTTGTTTTCAGATATGATTCGGCACGTCGTCACCAATCCTTATTGGAACGTACCGTCTTCAATTCTGCGCGCCGAAATTTTTCCGCAAGTCGTCCGCAATCCTAACTATATCGCCAGCCAGAACATGGAATTGCTCTATGGTGGGCAGGCCATCGATCCTTGGACAGTGGACTGGTCGCGTGCCACACCTTCGATGTTCAGGGTTCGCCAGAAGCCGGGCACGTCCAATGCTTTGGGGCAGGTAAAATTCCTATTCCCCAATTCTCACGACGTCTATCTCCACGATACCAACGCCCGCTATCTGTTTGATCGCTCAATGCGTGCGCTTAGTCACGGTTGTGTGCGCGTTCAGGATCCCTTCGGGTTTGCCGAAGCCCTGCTCCAACACGAGCCAAGCCTCGATGTCGCATCGCTTGAGGGCACGTTGGGCGGCAGCGAGCGCTGGTTCAATATGGATCAACTGGTGCCCGTCCACCTCGCTTACTTCACATTGCGCATCGATGCTGATGGCGCGGTGAGATCGTTTGCCGATCTCTATGATCACAACGCCACAGTTATCGACATGCTGGGCCTTTAGTACACCACGTCCATTAAGCTTTCGGTAACACTCCCGCCATGCTCGCGCCGCCTTTTCGCACTACCCTCCAGATATGAGGGCAAGGCACCAGGGTAGCGTACACTTCCCGTTAGCGTTAACAATCTCGCATGAGTTTGTTGTTAGGGTGCAGTCGAGTTTGACACAAAAACGGGCTAACCGGGCGTGACGCGTAGTAGGGCTTTTCAACCAATCAATAAGATCATGCGGGTTCTGCTGGCGATGGCCATCGCAGCTGCGGGTTTTTTGCCGCTCACTTTGCCGGCTCAAGCCGCCAATGAACGCGAAATCTATCTCTATTACACCCACACCAAGGAAACGATCCGCATCGTTTACAAGCGTGACGGACGATTCATACAGTCGGCACTACAGACATTGAACGTCTTTCTGCGCGACTGGCGCCGCAATGAGCCAGCCGACATGGATCCCGCTCTGTTTGATCTTCTCTGGGAGGTCTATCAGGAAACGCGCGCGACCCAGCCCATCCATATCGTTTCCGCCTATCGCTCTCCGCAGACAAACGCGATGCTGGCCGCCAACTCCTCAGGCGTTGCCGATAATTCCCAGCACATGAAGGGCAAGGCGATCGACTTCTTCATACCCGGTATCCCGGTCGCGACGGTACGCGCTATCGGCATGCGCAAACAGATTGGCGGCGTCGGATATTATCCCACTTCGGGCAGCCCGTTCGTGCATCTCGACACTGGTTCGGTGCGCGCTTGGCCGCGCATGACCGAGGCTCAGCTGCGCGACATTTTTCCTGATGGCCGGACAATGCACGTTGCCTCCAACGGTCGCGTCCTTTCTCAAGAGGGCTATCAGGCCGCACAGGCTGAATGGCAACGCTGCCACCGCGTTCCCTGCAACGCTGGCGCTGCAATGACCGGCGGTTCGGTTCAGGTTGCGGGCGGCGAACGTCCACGTACGCTCTGGGACATGATTACCGGCAGCAACGACAGCCAGGCGACGCATCAAGCGGCTCCACAGGCGGTGGCGTCAGCGCCGGCACCGACCCAAACACCCCCTGCCCAGCCAGCGGCGCCCGCCCCGTCATCTGTTCCAACCCAACTCGCTTCGATCGCCCCCCCCGCCCCACCTGTTCGGCCGGCCGATCTGATCGCCGGCACTATGGTTGCGGACACTCCGGCACCCCAGACGATCCCCTTCCAGGTAATCGATGCCGCCGAGATGACCCGGCAAGTCGCCATGGCAGACCCGACCGGCATCGAAGATGCTCCACTACCGCCGGCAATGTCGCGAGCCATGGCCGAGTTGCGTGCGACGACCCCATCAGCCTATGCTCCTACGGGAGGCGGAACGCTGCAATTGGCAGAAGCCCAGGCATCGCCAACGCCCCAACCGCGCCCACAGTTCGCACCGGCCGTAACGGCGTCAGTCGCGCCCGCAACTCCGCTACCAACAGCGGAACTTCCGATGCGCCCCAGTTTTGGCGACACGATAGAAGCTGCGTCTCTCGAACCAGCAGCAGAACTTGACGCTTTTGCCTCGCTGTTTGAAGGCGTTGTCCTACCAGAAACCTCCGAATCTTCGACACTCTCGACCCAGCCTGACGCCGCAACCGCCAATGCAATGGCCAGCTTAGCCGTCGATGTCGGCACGCTTTATGCGCCCGAGCTTGCTGCCAGCGACACAACGTTATTGGCGGCAGCCACTCTCTCGAGCAGTCAGTTTGCGTTTGACGGTGCCCCCGCCGCCCAACCCGACGGAGACGAAGTATTACTGGCCAACGGTTTTACCCGCACTGCAGCTCTGGGGCATTCGAGCTCACAGTTTACGCAGGGGCAAACCATCTGGGTTCACTACGATAGCCAGACGAACTGACACAGTCTGGTCCTCTTTGGTTGCCAAAACGGCGTTGGCTGACTACATCAAGTCAGTACGGCGACGCCGTCAAAATAACGTCACAAGGCCAACCAAGTGTCCGACAAACCTGCAACTCCGCTGCTCGATACAATTGCTTCTCCCGCCGACCTCAAGGGATTGAAGCGCGAGCAGTTGATAGAACTTGCAAGCCAACTGCGTTCTGAAGTCATCGACGCCGTCTCGGTGACCGGTGGACATCTTGGCGCGGGACTTGGCGTCGTCGAGTTGACCGTAGCGTTGCACTATATCTTCGACACCCCCGACGATCGCATCATCTTCGATGTCGGCCACCAGGCTTACCCACATAAGGTTTTGACCGGTCGCCGGGACCGCATACGCACCTTGCGCCAGAAGGACGGGCTTTCCGGCTTTACCAAGCGTGGAGAAAGCGAATACGACCCATTTGGCGCCGGCCACTCGTCGACGTCGATTTCTGCAGGCCTTGGCATGGCTGTAGGTTCCGAACTCAAGGGTGAAAAGCGCAACGTGATTGCGGTGATTGGCGACGGCGCCATTTCCGCAGGCATGGCGTATGAAGCCATGAACAATGCCGGCGCCATGGATGCACGGTTGATCGTCATTCTCAACGACAACGACATGTCGATAGCGCCGCCTACCGGCGCGATGAGCGCCTATTTGGCAAAGCTCGTTTCCGGTCCTGCCTATCGCGGCTTGCGCGATGCAGCAAAGCAGTTCGTCGACAACGTAATGCCGCCCTTCATAAAGGACAAAGCGCGCAAAACCGAAGAATACGCGAGAGGCTTCTGGACCGGCGGAACGCTGTTCGAGGAGTTGGGCTTTTATTACGTCGGTCCCATCGACGGTCACAACCTCGACCATCTCCTGCCGGTTTTGCGCAATGTGCGCGACGCCGAGACCGGACCGATCCTCATCCATGTGGTGACGCAGAAAGGCAAGGGTTACGCTCCTGCCGAAGAATCCGCCGACAAATATCACGGCGTTTCAAAGTTCAACGTCATTACCGGCGCACAAGCCAAAGCACCGTCCAATGCGCCATCCTACACGTCTGTATTTGCCGACAGCCTCATTGCTGAGGCGGAAAAAGACGAAGCGATTGTTGCGGTAACGGCTGCGATGCCAGGCGGAACTGGCATCGACAAATTCTCACAACATTTCCCAGAGCGCAGTTTTGACGTGGGCATCGCTGAACAGCATGCTGTAACGTTTGCAGCTGGGATGGCGACCGAGGGCCTCAAACCCTTCTGCACAATCTATTCTACCTTCCTGCAGCGCGCATATGACCAGATCGTACACGACGTGGCGATCCAGAAGCTTCCGGTGCGCTTTCCGATCGACCGTGCCGGTTATGTCGGGGCCGATGGCCCAACCCATGCTGGTTCATTCGACATCGCTTATCTGGCAACCTTGCCCTCGATGGTTGTGATGGCAGCCGGGGACGAGGCCGAACTGCGCCATATGGTGGCAACCGCAGCCGCCTATGACGAAGGTCCCATCGCCTTTCGCTATCCACGCGGTGAGGGAATAGGCGTGGAAATGCCGGACGTTGGCGTTCCGCTGGCCATTGGTAAGGGCCGAGTGCTCAAGGAAGGTACAACGATTGCGCTGCTCTCGTTTGGCACACGACTTGCCGAATGCATGGCCGCAGCCGAAACCTTGGGGACATTTGGATTTTCGACGACAGTTGCCGATGCACGGTTTGCCAAGCCGCTCGATGAAGAGCTTTTGGCCCGGCTTGCCCGTGATCATGCTGTATTGATTACTGTCGAGGAAGGTGCCATTGGCGGCTTCGGCTCGCATGTCGCGACACGTATGGCCCAGATGGGTCTGCTCGACAACGGCCTGAAATTCCGCCCACTTGTCATGCCCGACGCCTATATCGAGCAAGCTGGCCAGACCGACATGTATGCCCAGGCTGGACTGGATCGGTCAGGTATCGTTGCGACGGCACTCGCGGCGATCGGCGCCAAGGAGACCACTCTGCGCGATCTTAAAGCGCCTGGCAAAATCGGTTTCTGAAGAAGTCCTGTCCCTACCGCATCGCTGTAAAAAATACAGGGCGCTGATGCGCCCTGAACTCACTTTGGCAATCGGTAGGATCGCCGGTTTTAGACCCTGCACGGAATTCGGCTTGGTTGACATATTGCTGGTAGAGCCGTGCCTTTTCTGCAGCGCTCAAATCCTCATCTAACGCTCATAATACGATTGTTCGGACATCACCGGCGCGCGCATCGTGCAGGGAATAAACAGGACAAAGGCAAGTGCCAGTTTGCGTCGTGTATCGTCTTTCATATCTACCCCCTAGAACCGTGTCCCGATGCCGGCTTGGCCAAGCACAGACCCGCTGCGTGTGCCGCCGGCAACGACGCTGCTGGGCCACGATTAGATTGACCAGGCTGATATCGGCATCGATCGTTGTCGCGTCGGCCAAATCGTCAAAGGCTGTTAGAGAAAGCCGGTTTTCCAGAGCACGCGCCGAACTTTCGGCGACCGAATTGAGCGGGTCGTAATCGGCATGAGTATAAGCCAGCGTCAACTGGTCTCCCATCCGGATACTAAGATCGTCGTTTTGATAGAGCTCGTATCCGAGCCCTAGGCTTGCAAAATATGACTGCAGATTGCGCATCGAGAAGCTCAGCTTCTCGCGCAAAGCTGGCTATCTGGGCCGCCAAGATCCTAGACGTACCTGAGTTTGCGAGTGTGAACACCCCGCGATCGGGCAGCACGGCATCTACATCCAGGGCCGAAGCTCTTGGCAGGACAAGCGAGATATGGGCGTGACCATGCGAACTGGTGGTTACAGACCGAGTGCCATCAATAAAGGTGATTCCTGAAAGCGGGGAAATTTCTATTTCCTCGCCATCGGCAACGGTAACTTGCGCGCGCCCTGCGATGGCGAGACTAAAAAGCAGGAACTCGCCGACGGGTTTAGCAAACTGGGCAACGGTGTCACTGTTGCGAGCCAGTGAAAAGGTGGCGCCTGCCTCGTTGGTGAAATAGCGCATATATCCACGTGAAATTGCGCCCCTGCGCAATTTCACGTGGATTGAGCTCTACGCGGGAAAAATGGCTCTGCCAAAAGGCAAATCTGTCCTGCTCCCCCACCGCGCGTGTGGAAACGGTGCAGAACGCACTTTGGCTGATCTCCCGTCCGCTTGCCGCCAAATATCAATCCCCCGCGGCATATGACTGCCGCTTCGACGTCTCGAGCAGACAATTAAACGCCAAACCGCTCTACGCGACGTTCGAACGTTAATGAGCCACGCCAGCGCTGACAACGCTGGCGCACGCTCCAGAGGGATTGGACTTAGTTATTCGGCAGCTTCGTCGTATTCGGCTTGGGTACCAGCGTCTGCCATGCCCAGCGCGTGCAGATAGAGATCGAGGATCGCTTCCTGTTCGGCGCGTTCGTTTCGGTCCTGCTTGCGGATCCGCACGATCTGCCGCATGACCTTGATGTCAAAGCCCGACCCCTTGGCCTCGGCGTAGACTTCTTTAATATCGTCAGCGATGGCCTTTTTTTCTTCTTCCAGCCGTTCGATCCGTTCGATGAAGGCGCGCAACTGGTCGCGCGCAATGCCGTGGTCAGCCATGAATCAGTCTTTCCGCAAAGAGAATGTTCGAGGGCCCTTTCAATCGCATCGGCGAGGCGACTTCAAGTCACTCGATCGATATCCCACAAGGTAAGGTGCTGCAGACTTCATTTGTGGGCCGCCTCGGTGCTGCCGCTTCCGCCCTGCAGTAGCCTGGGAACCGCTCGCACCCATTGACATATTCGGACCCCTTGCCCAGAAACACCATGGCTTTCATTTTCCAAATACAACCCAACACAGTGCACTCAATGTTCCGCACCCTCCTGATCGCCGCACTGACGCTGCTACCGGCTTCGATCGCGCTCCCGCGACCCGCCTTTGCCGATCTGCGCGTTTGCAACCAGACGCCGAGCACGATTTCAATAGCATTTGGCTATCGCACCGATTCGGGCTGGCAGTCGGAAGGCTGGTGGGTAGCCGGCGCCGACGCGTGTGCTATTGTCTACCAAGGCGATCTAACGTCACGATATTATTATCTCTATGCCGTAGACGATCTTGCCGGCGGTGCCTGGGATGGATCGGTGTTCATGTGCACCCAGGATTCTAGCTTCACCATTTTCGGTGTCGAAGACTGTCTGGCCCGTGGTTATGAACGCACGGGCTTTTTTGAAATAGACACTCAAAGCCGCACCGATTGGACGATGCAATTGACCGAAAACAATTCCAACAGTCTGGATCAGCAATGAAAAGATCGCGCCGCGTAAAGATCGTCGCAACCCTAGGACCGGCCTCCAACGACCCGAAGGTTATCGAGGAACTCGTTCGCGCAGGAGCCGATGTTTTCCGCATCAACATGAGCCACGCCAGCCACGACGTGATGCGCGACACAGTTGCCAAGATCCGCGCGGTTGAACGCACAGTGCGCTATCCAATTGGCATTCTTGTCGATCTGCAAGGCCCCAAACTGCGCGTGGGCAAGTTTGCGGAAGGCTCGGTTATGCTGGCCAAAGGCGAAACGTTCACCCTCGACACGTCCGATGCCCCTGGCGACAAGACCCGCATTCACCTCCCTCATCCCGAGATCTTCTCCTCGGTCAAGACCGGCGATCGGCTATTGCTTGACGATGGCAAGATCGAATTGCGTATCTCCGCCATCTCGCCTGAAGCCATCAACACCACAGTAGTGTACGGCGGCAAGCTTTCAGATAAGAAGGGCGTATCCTTGCCCGATACCATCCTGTCGGTCGGTGTGCTGACTGACAAGGACCGCTCCGACCTTCAAGCGGCGCTTGTTGAAGAGATCGACTGGATCGCGCTATCTTTCGTACAGCGCCCCGAAGACATGATCGAAGTGCGCAAGCTCGTTCAAGGTCGCGCCGGTGTTCTTGCCAAGATCGAAAAGCCCCAGGCCATCGATCGACTTGAAGAAATCATCCGCCTATCTGATGCCATCATGGTGGCGCGCGGCGATCTCGGCGTGGAAATGCCGCTTGAAACGGTGCCTGGCACGCAAAAGCGGATCACCCGTATGTGCCGTCGGCTGGGCAAACCGGTTGTCGTTGCCACTCAGATGCTCGAATCCATGATAACTGCACCTGTCCCAACGCGCGCAGAAGTGTCAGACGTCTCAATCGCAGTGTTTGAGGGCGCTGATGCAGTCATGCTCTCGGCAGAAAGCGCCTCCGGCTCTTATCCCGTGCAGGCCGTTACGACGATGAACAACATCGCCGAAGCCGTAGAGCAGGATCCGCTATATCCGGGCATCATTCGCTCGCAGGCCACCGAGCCCGAAGCAACCGCGGCCGATGCCATTTCAGCAGCGACCCGACAGGTTGCTGAAACGCTCGATCTGGCTGCGATCGTCACCTATACGTCATCGGGCTCCACGGGCATCCGCGCAAGCCGCGAGCGGCCTTCAAAGCCCATTATCGCGCTATCACCCAAACTGACCACTGTGCGCCGCCTTTCAATCGTGTGGGGGCTGCACTGCGTTCAGACCGAAGATGCCATTTCACTTGACGACATGGTCGATCGCGCGTGCTCCATAGCCTATGTAGAAGGTCTCGCTCGCCCAGGTGATCGCGTCGCTATTACGGCGGGCGTTCCGCTCGGCACGCCAGGTGCCACTAATATGTTGCGCATTGCGTTTGTTGGACAGGACGGCGCCGGCGGCTCGTGAAATCCCCCACTGACATGATTGATTCAAAGGCCGGGCCCTGCGCTCGGCCTTTTTCTTGTAATTGCGCACAAACAAAACGGGGTCCGCAAACCTGCGAACCCCGTTTCAATATTCAACGATCGAAAAGCGACAATTAGCCCTGGCGGGCCTTCATGCGCTTGTTGACCTTATTGATGATATAGACGCGGCCACGACGGCGAACCAGCTTGTTGTCCCGGTGACGGGTCATGAGCGCCTTGAGCGAGTTGCGAATTTTCATTTTAACCTCAGACAATAAGAGATCGGCGGGGCTCAAGGCACCGCAGAATAAGTTGGCCGGAACATAGGGCTAAAGGTACAAGCTGTCAACGCGAGTCGCTCGGCCCTTTAGAGAATTTGCGCGCGGCGTCCGCTGCGATACACTATCGTTTCCAATAGCACCCAGCGTTGCCTAGAGCCTATCCATGAATACCGCACTTCCCCCGCGCCTTTCCATACTGATCGCCACAGCCAATAGCGAGCTCTCGAGTACACTTGCAGCCATGTTGCGGCGCCTGGGCCTGACCAACACCCGCATCGCCCGGGACAGCGCTGAAGCCTTTCGCCTGTTGAGTCAATCGCCCTATGACGCGATGATCTTGGACAGCGCTATTGGGCCCGAGGATGGAATTGCCGTTACGCGCAGAGTTCGCCTCAATGCCGCAGCGCCAAATCGCGCTATGGCCATCGTCATGGTGTCGGGCGATATGCCCCCCGAGCAGACCAAAGACGCTCGCGATGCCGGTATCGATGAATTCATCCGCCTGCCGGCAGGCGCCCAAATTCTTGCGGCACGGCTCGAAACTGCAATCGCAGCTCCGCGGCCGTTTGTCGTTTCGCCCGATTATGCAGGGCCGGACCGTCGCCGACGCGAAGAACCGATCGATGGTAAAGATAGGCGCGCGCCACTCAAGCGCCCCAGCAAGCCCCAAGGCCCCACAACATAGAAAAAAGGAGCCGTGAACGGCTCCTTTTTAAGTCTTGTTTGCGACACGGACGACGCGTCAGCCCTGTTCTCGAGTCCGCGTTCCAACCGGATCGGCGAGAATTTCCTCCCAGCGAATACAGGATACATCCGAGCCATTGTCCGCAGTTTCGAGCGGTGGCACCCCTTGTGCGCAACGATCGACAGCATAAGGACACCGGGTTCGGAAATAACATCCAGATGGCGGATTGATTGGCGAGGGAATTTCGCCTTCCAATCCTTCGATCTTATGCTCCCGTGCGAGTTTTGGATCGGCAATCGGGACTGCCGTTAGCAAGGCGCGACTATAGGGGTGTCGCGGATCGGTATAGAGCGTTTCGCTCTCCGCAAGCTCCGCTACGCGCCCCAGATAAAGCACGAGAATACGATCAGACACATGCCGTACGACCGAGAGGTCGTGGCTGATAAAGATCAAAGTCAGGCCAAACTCGTCCTTGAGATCGGCAAGCAGGTTGAGAATCTGAGCCTGGATCGAAACGTCCAAGGCAGACACCGGCTCGTCACACAAGATCAGCTTTGGACCCGTAACCAATGCCCGTGCGATACCAATACGCTGGGCTTGCCCACCTGAAAATTCGTGCGGATAGCGGTTGACCATTTCAGGCAACAGCCCGACGGCATCCATCATCTCCCGCACACGTTTGCGGCGTTGCTCGCCGCTCATCTCTGGCTTTAGAGTACGCAGCGGGTCGGCGATAATTTCGCCGACCGTCATGCGTGGATTGAGCGAAGCCAGTGGATCCTGGAAGATGATCTGTAGGTCCTGACGGGCCCTGCGCATCTCGTCCTTGGAAAACTCGGTGAGGTCTTTGCCCAGCCAGACCACCTTGCCGTCGTCGGGAGCGATGAGCTGGAGAATGCAGCGGCCCAGTGTGGATTTGCCGCACCCCGACTCACCGACGATGCCGACGGTTTCCCCGCGCTTAACGGCAAAACTGACATCGTCGACGGCCGTCAACATCAAAGGCTTATTGAACAGCCCATTGGCGATCGCAAATCGCTTTGTGAGGTTTTGGACGTTCAGCAATATTGGCGTTTGATCGTTCATTTGACCGCCAATTCCTTTTCCATATCCGCTTCGGTCATCTCGCCTTCGTAAAAGCATGCACTTAGCCTGTCATGCTCTCTCACGACGAGCTCAGGACGCTCCTTGACGCACCGGTCAAACCGGAACGGGCAACGCGGGTTGAATGCACATCCTGGCGGAAGGTTTGTGAGGTTGGGCGGCAGCCCCTTGATGGGCGCCAGACGATCCTTACCCTCTTTGACGTGCGGCGTGGAGTGAAGAAGCCCAAAAGTATAGGGATGCCGCGGGTCGTAGAACAGGTCTTCAACAGCGCCCCGCTCGACGACACGTCCAGCATACATGACCATCATTTCGTCGGCGAGGCCCGCCACTACCCCCAGATCATGGGTAATGATGACCAGCGCCGTGTTGAACTTGTCGGTCAGCTCGGCAAAAAGCTTGAGCATTTGCGCCTGCACTGTCACATCGAGCGCAGTCGTCGGTTCGTCGGCAATCAGTACCTTTGGATCGCACAACAGCGCCATGGCGATCATCACACGCTGGCGTTGTCCTCCTGAAAGCTCATGCGGATAGCGACGCAGAATCCGTCCCGGATCCGGGAGATGCACAGTCTTGAGCATCTCCTCAGACTTGGCCATTGCATCGGAGCGCTTCATCCGCTTGTGGAACATGAGCACTTCGGTCATCTGATCCGCTATGGACAGATAGGGATTGAGCGAGGTCATCGGGTCTTGAAAGATCATCGCCATGTCGCGCCCACGGATCTTGTTAAGATCCTTGGACTTCATGCCAATGAGCTCTTGGCCATCGAGCTTGACCGAACCTTCGACCTCGCCGTTTCCAGCTAGCAGGCCCATGGCGGCCATGACCGTCTGACTCTTGCCTGATCCAGATTCCCCCACGATCGCGAGGGTTTCGCCCGGCGAGATTGAGAAGTTCATCTTGTTGACGGCTCGCACTGTGCCGTCGGGGGTTTTGAACGACACCGAAAGGTCGGTGACTTCCAGCATAGTCATGATCGTCCTTTCCTCATCTGTCACGCGGGTCAAGCGCGTCGCGCAGCCCGTCGCCGATGAAGTAGAAGCTGAACAGAGTGACGACGAAGAAGAACAGCGGGAACAACAATTGCCAAAGCGTTCCATACATCACGGTGCCCGCACCCTGGGAAATCAGCGCGCCCCATGAGGTGAGCGGTTCCTGAACACCCAGGCCGAGGAAGGAAATAAAGCTCTCGGTCAGGATCATCTGGGGCACAAGAAGCGTCGCATAGACTACGACGATACCCATCAGATTGGGCACGATATGGCGGAAGATGATCGTAAAGTGCCCGGCGCCGCCGGCTCGCGCAGCTTCAACGAATTCCTTTTCTTTGAGCGATAGCGTCTGCCCACGCACGATGCGCGACATGTCCAGCCAAGACAGCAGCCCGATGCCCACATAGAGCATCGTAATCGAGCGCCCAAAAACAACGAGCAGCAGGATGAGTACGAACATGTAGGGAATCGAAAGCAGTATATCGACGATCCGCATCATGATGGAGTCGACGCGACCGCCAAAATAACCGGCGACCGCTCCATAGAAGGTACCAACGACTACAGCGATGCCCGCACCAACGAACCCGACCATAAGTGATATCTGGCTGCCTTGAACCACCCGCGAAAATAGGTCACGCCCCAGATCATCGGTACCGAAAAAGTGACCCGATTCAAGGGATGGCGCCCCAGCCACGCGGACATTGCCCAGAACCGACCAATCGATTTCCGAATTGGACCACACTGCAAAGAAATGTCCGGTGAACGCAAACAGCGCCACCAAAATGAGCACGATCAAACTGACAACAGAAGGTGCGTGCTTGAAAAACCGCCCTGCGGCATCCGCCCACAATGACCGCCCCTTGGAGGCGATCTCGTAATTGGCGTCATCGACATCGATGGGATCGGCTGAAGCCTCAACCCGTACTGGCCTTAATACCATTGGTCGGCCTCCTAGTAGCGGATACGTGGATCGATCCACGCATAGAGAATGTCCACGATCAGGTTGAACATGATGGTCAACGTGCCCAGCAGAATCGTGATGCCCATGATGACCGAATAATCCCGGTTAAAGGCCGAATTTGTGAACAGCTGCCCGATGCCGCCAGTGGAGAAGTACACGTCGATAATCACCGAGCCGGTGACCATACCGACGAAAGCTGGTCCGAGATAGGACAACAGGGGCATAAGCGCAGGCTTGAGCGCATGCCGCACGATGACATGGCTAGCCGGCATCCCCTTGGCGCGCGCCGTTCGGATGAAGTTCGAATTGAGGACTTCAAGCATCGAAGAGCGCGTAATACGGGCAATAGACGCCATGTATGAAGTACCCAGCGCGATCACCGGCATGACAACATAATTCCATTGTCCGCCATACCACCCGCCACCGGGCAGCCAGCCTAGCCAGAGGGTAAGGATGATAACCAGGATCGGAGCCATAACGAAGTTCGGCAGGACCTGCGCACCGATGGATGTGCCGACAGCGAAATAGTCGAGCCATGAATTGTGCCGGACGGCGGCAGCGACACCCAGCGAACACCCGAGCAGTACAGCGAGCACAAATGCCCATGTGCCGTAGGTAAGAGTAACCGGAAAGCCTTGAGCGATGATGTCGTTGACCGAGCGATCCGTATAGGCAAAGGACGGTCCGAAATCAAAGCGGGTAATGATACCCACCATGTATTCCCAGAGCTGCATGTGCCAAGGCTGATCGAGACCATATTTGGCTTCGATGTTTGCCAGCACTTGCGGCGGCAGAGGACGTTCGGAATTGAATGGCCCACCAGGCGCCAGCCGCATCAGAACGAACGAAAAGATAATCAAAAGCAAAAGCGTCGGGATGGCGACCCCGAGACGCTTGAGGATGTATTTCAACATGTCGAAAGTCCGTGCGCGCACGACGCAGCCGAGGATCCGACGAAGCGGAAAACAGCGCTTTGCAATATTGGTGCAAAGGCGCGTGTGAGGCGGCGCCCTGTCATTTCTTTACCCCGAAAAGGGGGCGTCCCGCACGCGAGGTGCGAGACGCCTAGGATTGCCCTGATTACTCTGCGACCTTGTAAAGGTCCTTGGAGTACCAGTTCTGCTCAACATTGTTGACGGGCCATTCCTGAATCTGCGGATTCAGCATGTACACGCCAGCGTAGTGGTAGAGCGGAAGAACAGGCATTTCTTCAGCGATGATTTCCTCGATTGCCGTGTAGTTGGCGCTCGGATCGGACATCGTCTTGGCTTCGGCAAGCAGATCATCGACTTCCGCATTGCTGTAAGCGGAGTCGTTGTAGCCGGAGTTGGTGTCCATCAGGTCAAGGAACGTGGAGGCTTCGTTGTAGTCACCGCACCAACCGGCACGGGCAATTTCGAAATCGCCATTGCCGCGTGCATCAAGGAACGTATTCCATTCCATGTTGTCGAGTGTGGTCTGCACACCGAGCTTCTGCTGCCACATCTGCGAGATAACGGTAGCAAGTTCGCGGTGAGCTTCGTCAGTGTTGTACAGGATCGAGAGTTCGAGCGGATTATCCGAACCATAGCCAGCTTCTTCGAGAAGCTGCACGGCCATTTCGTCACGCTCTGCCTGGCTCATTTCACCAAACGCAACCGAAGGCACTTCAAAGTTGGCTGTCGAACCCGGCGTAAATGTGTAAGCCGGAATCTGGCCGCCCTGTAGGATCTGATCGGTGATCACGTTGCGGTCGACGGCATATGCGAGAGCCTGGCGAACTTTGACGTCCTTGAGGGCTTCGGGGCCATTTTCACGCAGGTTGATATTGTAATAATAGGTGCACAGGCGCGGGAACGAGATCGCTGTATCGGGGTATTCCTCGGCCAGGCGCGGATATTCGCCAGTCGGGATTTCCGTACGGTCGAGTTCACCGGCCATGAAGCGTGTCAGAGCCTGGTTTTCGTCATTGATGACAAGAGCCGTCACGGTCTCAAGAACGGTATTTTCCGAATCCCAGTACGTGTCTGACTTGACCCGAACCGAGCGCTCTTGCGGAACGTGTTCGGAGAGAATGTAGGCACCGTTGGTGACAATGTTCTCCGGACGTGTCCACTGATCGCCATGCTCTTCAATCACCCAGCTGGGCGAGGGGAAGGTCGATGCGTGTGTGGTCATCGCGGCGAAATAGGGAAGCGGATCGCTCAAGCGGACAACGAGGGTATGATCGTCGACAGCTTCTACACCGAGTTCGGAGATGTCCATCTCGCCAGCGATAATGGCGCCGGCATTCTCGATCGACATCAGCTCACCGAACCATGCGTAGGGCGATGCCAGTTCAGGATTGACCAGACGCTGCCAAGCGTAAACGAAATCGCCGGCCGTGACAGGCGTTTCGTCGGACCACATGGCGTTGTCACGCAGGGTGAACGTCCATTCGGTGTTGTCCTCATTGGCGCTCCAGTCGCTGGCAACGCCGCCAACAAGTTCGCCGTCAGCGTTCTGAGTCAACAAGCCTTCGAACAGGTCGCGCACGATTTCCGAGCCCGACACATCTTCAACGATCTGGGGATCGACCGAGCTGTGCTCGTCGAGAACGCGATAAGTGAAGCTCTGGTCATCGGCCAGCGTAACGCCGTCCGGAACATTTGCGGCCATGGCGGGCGCGACGAGGAATGTCGTCGCGGCAAGTGCCGCCAAAAGCTTTGTAGTACGTGTCATAATGGTCGTCTCCTTTGTAGTGGACGTCTGTGATGCTTCCAGCCCATGGCTGCCCTCTTTTTGAAACGGAGCAGCTCAAATAAAGATCAACGGGGAAAATCATTCCCCGTTGATCTCGACATGGAGCCTATCCTTGCTCAATCAGCTTTGACAAGCACTGTTTAAGACGCTTTCTCCACAATTGCGGCCACACCCATGCCGCCTGCAGTACAGACGGAAATCAATGCGCGACTTTTCTCTAGTGTATTCAACATCTTGGCTGTCATACCCAATATTCTGGCCCCAGTTGCCGCAAAAGGGTGACCGTATGCGAGAGAAGAGCCAAACACGTTAATTTTATCCACAGGAACGGCTCCAAGCGGATCATCTCGCCCCAAAACGGCCCGATTGTAGTCAGGATCTTCCCATGCGGCCAGCGTGCACAGAACCTGCGCTGCAAAAGCCTCGTGCAGCTCGAACAGATCGATATCGGCAAAGCCTAATCCGCTGCGACGCAGCAGATCTGAAACGGCGATGGTCGGCGCCATCAAGAGCCCGTCGCCATGTGCGAAATCATTGGCTGATACGGCACCCATAGTCAGATAGCCCAGAATGGGTAGTCCGCGTTCCCGCGCCCACTCTTCGCTTGCCAATAGAACCGACGAGGCGCCATCGGTCAGTGGCGTTGAATTGGCTGCCGTCAAAGTGCCCTTCCCCGATTTCTTGTCGAACGCAGGCTTCATCGTGGACATTTTCTCGAGGCTGGTATCGGGACGGATATTGTTGTCCTTGTAGATGCCCGCACAGGGAACGATCAGATCGTCATGGAAACCGGAATCATAGGCGGCAGCAGCGTTCTGATGACTGCGTAGTGCCAGAAGGTCCTGCGCTTCGCGCGAAATGCCCCATTGCTTCGCCATCAATTCGCAGTGTTCGCCCATGGAAAGCCCTGTGCGCGGCTCCTGCGTCGATGGCGCAACGGGTGTAATTTCACCGAAGTTGAATCCCTTGAAGGCCGAAAATTTCTCCCCCGTGGTCCGCGAACGCGATAGCGCGATCATGCGCTTCTGCATCTTCGGGCCCAAAACCACCGGACTGTCGGAGACTGTATCAGACCCCGCAGCGATACCGCTGTCGATCTCACCGGTGGCGATCTTTGCTCCCAAGGTCAGCGCAGCTTGCAGAGACGTTCCACAGGCAATCTGGATCGTCGTACCCGGCGTATGCGGCGACAAGCCCGCATCGAGCAGAGCTTCGCGCGCCAGATTGAAGTCCTTCGAATGGGAAATGACCGAGCCGGCCATGACTTCCCCGACTTTTTGTCCCTTCAGACCATACTTGTCGGCCAGCCCGCCAATCGCGGACGAAAGCATCGAAAGGTTCGTTTCGTTTTCATATCCCGTGTATGCACGGCAGAACGGGATGCGCGCCGATCCTACGATGGCGACTTTGCGCAATGTCTGTGTCATGATTTAAGCCCTTCCGTCCTCGCGTGCCTTGAGCGGTCCGCCCAGAAACGGCGCAAAGCCGGTTCCCAGGATCATGCCGATATCGGCCATGTCAGCGCTTTCAACCACGCCCTCGGAAACGATAACTTCTGCTGTGTCGACCAGCGGCTGAACCAAATCACGCCCCAATCCTTCAAGATTGGCGTGAGCAGGCGCCTTCTCTTTCTGCGCCTTGCCATCCACCCAGGCATAAAAGCCCTGTCCGGTCTTCCGTCCCAGCTTGCCCGACGCCACCAGTCGCGCGAATTTGCTGTCCTCTGGCACCTTCTGGCCCAACTCTTTGGCCACGAATGCCCCAACGTCGAGCCCGACAGTGTCCATCAACTCGATCGGCCCCATGGGCATGCCAAAAGCGACAGCCGCTGCATCGAGCTGTTCGGGACTTTCGCCCTTTTCCACACGATCTATGGCCTCGAGCATGTAGGGCATAAGGGCCCGGTTTACGAGAAAGCCCGGTGCCGATTTGACGACGACCGGACTTTTACCAATGGCCAGCACGAACGACGCGCCAACCCGAATCGCCTCGTCGTCATTCAGCGTCGAACGGATCACCTCGACCAGCGGCAATTGCGCCACGGGATTGAAGAAATGCAGCCCAATCAGCCTGTTGGGATTTTGCAGCGCTTCAGCGATCCGCTCAAGTTCGATCGACGAGGTATTGGTCGCCATGATCGCGTTGGGCTTCAATTGCTTTTCTGCGTTTGAAAAAATCTGCTGTTTGATCTCAAGCTTTTCAACGACCGCCTCGATCAGCACATCACAGCGCGCGATGCCCTTACCCTCGACATCGGCTTCGAGCCTCGCCATGGCCGCGTCGACTGCCTGTTTGGTCTTGAGACGCTTTTTGAACAGCTTCTTGGCCCGGCCCAGCGCGGGCTTGATCCGGTCCATGTCCATGTCCTGCAGCGTTACCGCCATCCCACGATAGGCGCACCAGGCTGCGATATCGCCCCCCATCACGCCCGCACCGACGACATGAACGCGGGTGAATTTCGGCTTGTCTTTCCCTTTGACGCCCAACCGTTTCAAGCTTTCAGAGAGAAAGAACACGCGACGAAGGTTTTGCGCAGTGGGCGAAGCCATCAACGGAACAAAAGCAGCCGTCTCATGGGCGATCATCTGCTTGGGATCGTCTCCATATTTCTCGAACAGATCGATGAGCGCGTAAGGTGCCGGATAGTGATTTTTCGGCGCTTTCTTTCCCGCCTCCTCACGCATTTTGTCGGCAACGCGCGAACGGATCGGGCCCAGGGCCATGGCGCGCTTTGTAAACAGGGCGGGTTCGGATTTACGTTTTGAAAGAACGGCTCTGCGCCCCTCCCAAGCCAGCATGTCACGATGACGCACCAGTTTGTCGACAAGATTGAGCTTTCGCGCCTGAGTGGCGCGCACGATCTTGCCCGTCAGCATGAGCTGCATGGCATCGACCGGTCCCGCCTGCCGGATCGAGCGTCCCGTCCCTGCAAAACCGGGAAAAATGCCCAGATTGACTTCGGGGAAACCCAGTTTTGTCCCCTCGTCATTGACAGCAATCCGATAATGGCAGGCCAATGCGAGCTCAAGGCCGCCCCCCACGCAAAACCCGGAAATGCCGCAAACGAACGGAATTTGCAGATCTTCGATTCTCTGAAACACAGCGTGAGTACGCCCGAGCGCCTCGGGTAAGATCGCCGGGTCGCTCATCTGATCGAATTCAGAGATATCTGCACCGGCAATAAAGCCCGGTTTTCCCGAGAGCAGCACGACGCCCACCAGACTGCCCGCCTGGCCAAGTCGCTCGATATGGCCAATCATTGTTTCGAGCTCGGCAATCACGTCTCGACTAAGTACGTTAACCGAATTGTCCTGAACGTCCAGCGTCAGCCAGCCGATCTGCTCGACATCGATTGAAAAGTCCCAGTGTCGGGTCTGCGGCGTATCAGCTTGCGCCAAGGCTTAGCTCCTCTCGTCTTCTCTCGGTCGGAACAAGGGTGAAACAGCTCTTGAAGTTCCACAACCGTTTATTCTGCGGCCGCTGTATACTCGTCTTCCGATTTCTGCGCAGGACGCGCCAGTTCATGAGGCGCAAAGTCGTCAACCTTGATGACCCTATCCGTCGCGTCGTCGGCAACCTGCATGATCTGGGCCTCGTCAGCAGTCAGTATGCCCTTGGAAACAGCGTCGGCGATGGCATCGCGATCAAGGCGTCGATCGATTTGGCCCTTCTTGATGGCACGGAAGAATTTCTTCTCGATCTCCGCAGCCGCTTCCACCTTAACCAGAGCATCCTCGAGCATACCTGTGCGGTCAGCAGGATCGAAAGTCACATAGACGCCGCGTGTCAGCCTGTCGCGGAAACTCGACTGCCCCAACACCGAGCGCGCCAACCGGTAATTTTCCTTGTCAGTGGAAGGCCGTGCGCGTCGCCCAAGCGGGAAGATAAGGGCGCCAAGAGCAAACTTGAGAAATGGATTTGGGAAATTGTCGATGACTTCGCCCAGTCCCTTTTCAATTGATGCGATCCTGTCACGTGCGACAGCATTGATGACAGCGAGATCTTCGGGCATGCGCCCGTCGTCTTCGTAGCGCTTGAGCGCTGTCGAAAGCAGGTAAAGATCCGAAAATACGTCCGCCATCCGGCCAGACAGCATCTGCTTGCGCTTCAGATCGCCGCCAAGGAAAGCAACTGTCCAGTCGCCAGCCAGGGCAAAACTCTGTGCATAGCGATGGAATGCCCGATACCAGCGCTTGAGATCATGTTCGACAGGGGTCGACGCAAAACGCCCAAAAGTCAGATTGTGCCACCACGAAGCCGTCATGTTGCGTAGCATGAACCCGATATGCCCCGAAAAAGCAGCATCGAAATCTCTCAGCCCCTGACGCTTGTCCGGGTTCTGAGCCGACTGCACTTCCTTGAGCAAATAGGGGTGTGCACGAAGCGCGCCCTGGGCAAAAGTGATCAGTGTACGCGTTAGGATATTGGCGCCTTCCACAGTGATGGCGACAGGAATTGTCTGATATCCAGCGAACAAATAGTTGGACGGGCCATCCTGCACGGCACGACCGCCATGAATATCCATGGCGTCGTCCACGCGGCCGCGCATCTCTTCAGTTGTACGATACTTGAGCGCCGCCGAAATGACAGCCGGCTTTTGCCCATCATCGACGATGGCGGCCGTCATGGCCCGTGAGGCTTCGAACTGATAGGCCGATTTTACCAGGCGTGCCATGCCTTCGCCCACGCCCTCCATCATGCCGATCGAAATGCCGAACTGGCGCCGGATTCGGGCATAGGCGGACGTTGTGCGCAGCGCGGCCTTGATCGAAACCGTCCCGATGGCCGGCAGAGAAATTGCACGCCCCGTCGCAAGGCATTCCATGAGCATACGCCATCCCTGCCCGGCGTATTCTGTGCCACCGATCAGAAATTCCATGGGCACGAAAACATCCTTGCCCGAGGTCGGCCCGTTCATAAACGCCGAGCGCGCCGGCAGATGCCGGCGACCGATGATAACGCCCGGATAGTCGGCTGGAACCAATGCGAGCGTTATGCCGACATCTTCACCTTTGCCCAGGTGGTTATCGGGATCATAAAGATTGAACGCAACACCAAGCAGCGTGGCGACGGGGGCGAGTGTTATGTAGCGCTTGTCCCAGGATAGACGCACCCCGAGCACTTGCTTGCCTTCATAGTCGCCATAGGTCACCACACCGACGTCGCGCATCCCTGCCGCATCCGAACCCGCGTGGGCACCGGTCAATGCAAAGCAGGGCACTTCCTGGCCGCTGGCCAGGCGTTGCAGATATTTACCCTGTTGTTCCGGGGTCCCATACTTTTCCAGCAGTTCACCCGGCCCCAGCGAGTTGGGGACCATCACGGTAATTCCGGCAGCCACCGAGCGAGAAGCGATCTTTGAAACCACCTGGCTCTGCGCCTGCGCCGAAAACCCCAGGCCGCCATGCTCCTTGCCAATGAGCATGCCCAGGAAGCCCTTGTCTTTCAGGAACTGCCAAACTGCCGGCGGCATATCCATGCGGTTGTTGCGTGTGTCCCAATCGTCAATCATTGCGCACACTTGCTCGCACGGCCCATCCAGGAACGCTTGCTCTTCATCGGTCAGGTCAGGTTTGCGTATGTCGAAAAGCTTATCCCAGTCGGGGCGACCGGAAAAAATTTCCGCATCCCAGCCCACCGTGCCTGCGTCGAGCGCTTCCTGCTCGGTGCGCGAAATGCGCGGCAGGATGGATTTAACCATTGCATAGGCCGGCCCCGTGAGAACCATCTGACGCACGGCCGGTATGGAGAGCAACCCAAGGATAATGGCCGGCAACAGCGCAAATATCCAACCGAGCAGGCTTGTCGACAATGCGAGACCGTCATCGGGCCTGACCATCGCAAGAATGCCGATAGCGGCCGCGGCGACAGCCCATTGCCATAGAGGCGACTGACGGATCGCCAGAACCAAAAATGCTACGATGCAAAGGACGATAAGTGCCAAAACCATAAGCCGGCCTCCCCTGACCTGGAGCGCATAATCCACAGCCATGCGCTTCGGAATATCGATGCCGAAACCTCAAAGTCCGGAGTCCTCGTCCAGCCCCGAGCCTCGGCCGCGCGCAGAGTTGCAGCGCGCGTCAAATTAAGCAAAGCATACACCTGTGGACGTAAACGTCAACCAAATGCCTATTAGGGCATATATTCACTCTGGAAACTCGACATTCTCGCCCCACGACACGCATGAGAAATAAAACGTATTTACTGCAGATTCGTTTCAACCCACCTGATACTCGGGCAATTCTAACGCGCAGCCCCTTGAAATCGCATAGCTTTCGCCCAGAGCAGGTAAGGAACTTAGCCTGGCGTGCATCGTTTGACGCTAACGTCATGCCGTGACATAATTTTTGCCACCAAGCTCGGACACAAGATCCGCTGGAGGAGAGAACAGTGAACAAGCCAGTCAGCGCCCCCCATCCCTGGATCACCGCCTATCCGGAGGGCATCGAATGGGATAGCCCCATCGACACCACGCCTGTCCATGAACAGCTCTTGGCATCCTGTGCCAAGATGGGTGACGCGACAGCGCTCGACTTCCTCGGCGCGACCACATCCTTTCGTCGGCTTGGCGAACAGGTCAACGCCCTGGCTGGCGCGCTGCAGTCCGAACTGGGGATAAAGAAGGGGGATCGCGTCGCGCTTTTGATGCCAAACACTCCCTTTTACGTGATTTCCTATTTCGCCGTGCTGCGCATCGGTGCCACAGTGGTAAATTGCAATCCGCTCTATTCGCTCCATGAGCTCAGCCACATCGTTTCCAATTCGGGCGCCAATGTTCTCATTACGCTCGATCTCAAGGCCACATTTCCCAAGGCGGAGAAACTGGTCGGGCAAGGACATGTCAAAAAACTCGTCGTTGCCCATTTCCCCAACGCGTTGCCTGGTTTGAAAAAAATCCTGTTCTCGCTGTTCAAGGTCAAGGACATCGTCAAAACGGCCGACTCCCCTGCCGCTCGTTCCATAGTGACGTTCGAATCCCTTCTCACGAAGGGCAAGACGCCAACGTCAGTACAGATCGATCGGCAAACGGATGTCGCCGTCCAGCAGTATACGGGCGGCACGACAGGCACCCCCAAGGGTGCGATGCTCAGCCATGCCAACATCGCTGCAAATATGAGCCAGATCGACAAATGGGGGTGCGGATTGTTCTATGCCCCCTCCAAGGTCGTCGCAGTTCTGCCTTTCTTTCATATCTTTGCGATGACGGTATGCATGAACGTACCACTCTGCTCAGGCGCCCAGGTCATCATGCTTCCCCGCTTCGAGCTCAAGGATTTTCTTGCGCTTATGAAGCGCACTAAACCCAACGTTCTTCCTGCTGTGCCCACGCTGCTCCATGCGCTTGCCACCAAGGACACTGCAACAGCTGAAATCCTTGCCCCGATCGAAGTGGCGATCTCGGGTGGCGCCGGCCTCCCCGGCGAAACGCGCGAAGCGTTCGCCAAAAAATCAGACGCTATTCTCGCAGAAGGATATGGGCTGACTGAAGCATCGCCCGTGGTGACCTGCGCCGCGCTGCGCGTACCATCCAAACCTGGATCGATCGGGTTGCCCATTCCCGCCACCGATGTCCGCTTCGTCGATCTTGAGGATCCCGAAAAAGAAGTCGCACCCGGTGAACGCGGCGAACTTGTTCTCAAAGGACCGCAGGTAATGCTGGGTTATTTCAAAGATGATCAGGCTACCCGGGACGTCTTCACGTCAAACGGCTACCTCCGCACTGCGGACGTGGGTTATTTTGACGAGGACGGCTACGTGTTCCTTGTCGATCGCATCAAGGATCTCATTATCTGCTCAGGCTTCAATGTCTATCCACGCGCCATAGAGGATGCGATCTACCAGCACCCATCCGTCGACGAGACGAACGTGATCGGGGTCAAAGACGAGTATCGCGGCGAAGCCCCGATCGCCTATGTCAAACTCAAGGATGGACAATCCATCAGTGAGAGCGAACTCAAATCCTTCATCAAGGATCGCCTCAACAAACTCGAAATGCCCCGCGAGATCATCTTTCGCGATGAGCTGCCAAAAACCATGATTGGCAAGCTGTCCAAAAATGATCTGCGCGATGACTATGAAAAGAACGCCAAATCCAGAGGATAGCATCTTGAATAAGCACGATGCCGACAAGCGCGATCTGTTCGCCATCACCGACTTGGCGAACGAGTTCGGCATTTCAACGCGCGCCATACGGTTCTACGAGACCAAGGGCTTGCTGAAACCCGACCGCCTGGGCTCAACGCGAGTGTTCAGGAGGCGGGACCGGGCACGGCTCATCCTGATCCTGCGCGGCAAAAGGCTCGGCTTCACATTGCGCGATATCTCGGAATATCTGAGCCTTTACGATGCCGACAACACGCGCACAGCGCAGGTCAAACTGTTGATCGGCAAGGTAGATGAACGGCTCGAACTGCTGCACGCGCAATTGGCAGATCTCGAAACCACGATAACCGAATTGACGGAAATTCGCCAATTGGCCGACGATCGGCTGCATAACGCATCATCCGAAGGCTAGGACGGGCTGAAATACGGCAGTCAAAAGTTGGGCCCGACCTCTGATCGGGTCCAACTTTTTACCTAAACAATCGACAAAGTCTAAATGTCGAACTTGATGCCCTGCGCCAGCGGCAGCTCACGGGAATAATTGACGGTATTGGTCTGACGCCGCATGTAAGCCTTCCATGCATCTGAGCCGCTTTCGCGCCCCCCGCCCGTTTCCTTTTCACCGCCGAACGCCCCGCCGATCTCAGCCCCCGATGGTCCTATATTGACGTTAGCAATGCCGCAATCGGACCCGGCAGCAGAGAGAAAAGTTTCGGCTTCACGCAGATCCGTCGAGAAAATGCAGCTCGACAGTCCCTGCGGCACGTCGTTCTGCAAAGCAATCGCCTCATCGAGCGTCTTGTAGGTCAGTACATACAGGATTGGCGCAAACGTCTCATGCTTGACGATTTCGCTCTGCTCGACCATCTCGACGATCGCCGGGCGGACGTAATGGCCGCCATCGACAGCTTCGACCCGCTCGCCGCCAGTGACCTTGCCACCTTCGGACTTGGCCTTCTCCAGCGCCGCCTGCATTGCGTCAAAGGCTTGTTTGTCGATCAATGGGCCGACGAGAACGCCGTCCTCCAAGGGGCTACCGATCGGCAAATTGCCATAAACACTCTTGAGCTTTTCCACGAGCTCATCGCGCACGTCTTCATGGACAATCAACCGCCGCAAACTTGTGCACCGTTGTCCGCACGTGCCGACCGCCGAAAAGACTATGGCCCGGACCGCATTGTCCATATCGGCCGATGGCGCAACAATCATCGCATTGTTGCCGCCCAATTCCAGAATTGTCTTGCCAAAGCGCTCGGCAACCTTGGGCCCGACAATCCGCCCCATGCGCGTTGAACCAGTCGCGGAAACCAACGGAACGTCTTTGGAGGTGGTGAGCGCTTCACCAACATCCGCGCCACCAATTGCCACATGCAACAAGCCCTCGGGCGCCTCACCGAAACGCTCGGCAGCCTTTTTGAAAATCTTTTGCACTGCAAGCGCAGTCAATGGCGTCTTTTCAGATGGCTTCCAGACTGTCGAATTGCCGGCCACTGCCGCCAAAGCGAAGTTCCAGGCAAAAACAGCTACAGGGAAATTGAAGGCCGAGATCACCCCCACCACGCCGAGTGGGTGCCATGTCTCGCGCATTGCATGGCCCTGACGCTCCGAAGCAATGGTCAGTCCAAACAACTGCCGCGACTGCCCCACCGCCAGATCGCAGATATCGATCATCTCCTGGACTTCGCCGAGTCCCTCCTGAAAGATCTTGCCCGCCTCCAGTGCCACGAGCGCGCCCAGTTCATTTTTTGCGTCGCGCAGTTCTTCGCCAAACAGTCGGATGAGCTCCCCCCTTCGCGGCGCTGGAACCAACTTCCATTCAGAGAATGCCGCTTTGGCGGCAGCAATCATCTTTTCGACATCTCCGCCCGAGTGAGTAGCGACCTCTCCGATCAGTGCGCCATCGATAGGAGAATGCACTTCCAGCGCACCGCCTGTCAGATCGGCGGCCGCCAGCTTTGCGGCTGAAAGAATGTCGGCATGGGACATGAATGTTTCCTCTTGATGTTGTGACTTTGACCTTCGTGGGCCAATTACACTGAACCCTAAAGGAAGCTGGCCGCGGCGCAAAACGCCGATTGGTGATGGATCGATGACCGGCGCTTATGCCTATTCGGCCGGAACTGCCGCGATCACCGAATGGGAGATCTTGGCTTCCGCCTTTTTGTGCATGAACACGGGGTTGCCCTTGAGCCATAGCTTGAGCGCTTCCCAGTGAATGCTACCCATAATTTTCAACGTCATCAGCGGGTAGCGCACCAGCGCCCGTGCAAGGTTCTTGTCGCTCAATTCCTGGCGGGTGCCGGTGAACGCAGCATAGAGCAACGCCCCATCCGGGTCGCTTTCATTGATGGCGATCTGAACTTTGTCACTTGGTGGGGTAATCTTGAAATCGTAGAGCGCCTGCATGGGCACGAACGGGGAAACGTAAAGTTCCTTGTTACATGACTGACGGAACGGGCCCTCCGTGTGTCCGGCCATCGGCATCACATAGGTGTGTCGCTCATAAAAAGTATTGCAAACTTCATAAAGGACAGCCCGGATGCCCTGCGGGTCCGAGCAAAAATAGACAGTGATAGGGTTAAACACATACCCGAACATGCGCGGGTAGCAGAGCATTTCAATCTTGAGGTCCCTGCCCTCGATCCCAGCTTCGCCCAACAGCCGTTCCGCCCAAGCGCGAAGCCCGCCACTCACGCCGTCCCCATGGTCGGTCTCGCGAAAGCTGAACACACCAAAACGATTGTAGGAAAAGAGCTTGAGCCTCGTATCCAGAGCTTCGAGCCGATCGAGATCAAGCAGTAGTGAAAAGACGCGATAGCGCAGCGTGTGCGCGCGCGGCCTGTGCCGCACATGCACGACTTCTCCGCCATATATCGCGCCATCTTTCATTCAGCGGCCACCCTTTCGGCATCAATATGGATACGGCCCGAGGGATTTTCCACTGCCCAGGGCCGCTGCACCCCGGCCATGTCTTCCGCCGCCGCAAGTCCGGACTGTAAACCATCCTCGTGAAAACCTGACCCGAAATGCGCCCCTGCAAACCAGACGCCACCGCGTCCTTGCAGCCGCCAGAGGTCTTTCTGTGCTGCCATCGCCATCTGGTCAAAAAGCGGGTGGGTGTAATCGAAAGTTTCAAAGACAGTTGCTGGATCGATCTCCCGGCTGGGATTGAGTGTTACGAACAACGGGTATTTCTTGTCGATATTCTGGAGCTTGTTCATCCAGTAGGTCACGCAAAGCGGACTGTCGCCATCCCACTCACGTTCCCCGATGTAGTTCCAGCTCGACCATACCGATTTGCGTTTAGGCATCAGTCGCCGGTCTGTATGCAGCACGGCCCTGTTGTGCGTATAGGAAAACGCTCCCAAAAGCCTCTGTTCTTCAGCATCGGCATCGCTAAGCATCTCCAAGGCCTGATCAGCGTGAGTGGCAATCAAAACATCCGTAAAGACGTCCTTGTGACCGCGCACATCCGTCACCGTCACAACGCCCGAATGCCGTTCGATCGCACTCACGCCGGTCGAAAGTCGCACTGTTCCCTTGAACCCGGCTACCAATCGGGAAACATACTCCCGGCTGCCGCCTTTGACCGTCCGCCACATCGGCCTGTTGTAGAGATCGAGCAAGCCATGATTGAGAAAAAACCGCACAAACGCCTGCACCGGATAATTGCGGATATCGTTGGCGGAAGATGACCATATTGCTGCAGCCATGGGCAGGATATGGTCTTGAATGTAGCTCTCCGAATACCCGTTCTGGGCCAGGTAATCGGCTAGTCCCACATGGGCAAGACTACCGTCCGCGAGGATTTCGCGATGAGACCGTGAAAATTTCACAACATCCGATAGCATGCGCCAGAACCGTGGACGCACAACATTTGACTTTTGCCCGATAAGCCCCAGCGGGTCCGAGCAATATTCAAACGCTCCGCCATCGATAGACGCGCCGAACGACATCCATGATAGATCCGTCGGCACACCCAGATGCTCGAACATTGCCACGAGATTGGGATAATTGGCCTCGTTATAGACGATGAAGCCGGTATCGACTGCGATTGTTTTGCCATTGTAATCGACATCGACTGTATTGGAGTGGCCACCGATCCGGGATTCGACCTCGTATAGCGTCACATCATGGCTCTGGCTCATCAGCCAGGCAGCAGAAAGCCCTGAAATTCCGCTTCCGATAACGGCGATGCGCCGTGAGCCTTTCGGACCCTTGGGGCCTGCGTCGAGATACATGGGTCGGCTTGTCCTTGTTTGAGTTCCAGTAAGGTACGTGCCAGACTCCCAATCGGATGCACTCAAAACGAGATTTTTCTTTTCTGCTAGGTGATCTGCCCGGTTCGAGCCGCCGTAGATCGAGGCATGACGACAGTCCTTTCCATCGATGCGGCCCCGTGCCAAACTCGCGGGCCCTTGGCGGCGCAGCACAATATTGCTGTGCGCCCGGCCCCCAGAGGAGTTGCGCGTACCGACAAGATGGCCGTCGATCCCAATGACAAAAAGGCGCTCAACATCTTGATGCGCCAGAAGCTTTTCGCCGTCGCCACCTCCCGTGATGTGGCCGCATTTGAAGAGCTGTTCCGCTATTATGGCCCGCGGGTACGCGCCTACATGGCCAAACTCTCGCGCGACGGGCAGCTTGCCGAGGAATTGATGCAGGAAACCATGGTGGCGGTCTGGAACAAGGCCGCGCAATACAGCCCGGACAAGGGCAATGTCTCCACGTGGATTTTTACCATCGCGCGCAACCAGCGCATCGACCATTGGCGCAAGTCAAATCGTCCAGATTTTGATCCCAACGATCCCGCTTTCATACCGACAGAGATCAAACCGGCTGACGCTGCCTTTGACATGAACGAAGACGCCGACAGGCTGCACCGAGCGATGGAAAAACTTCCCCCCGAACAACTTGAGCTTTTAAAGCTCTCGTTCTTTGAGGAGGCATCGCACGGATCCATTTCGGAAAAGCTGGGCCTCCCGCTCGGCACGGTTAAATCTCGCATCAGGCTTGCTTTTTCCAAACTGCGTACGGCGCTGGAGGACCGCTCATGAGCATCGTCCACCATCTTGACGACGATATTCTGCTCGCGCATGCCGCCGGCACCCTATCGGAAGGTTTTTCGCTGGCCGTCGCCACCCATCTTGCAGTCTGCCCGGACTGCCGTGAGCGTTATGCCATGATGGAAGGCGCCGGGGGCGCACTGCTCGATACTATTGAGCCCTCTCCAGATGTGGACGCCAGTTGGCAGGCGCTCAGCACGCGCATTGCTAGCGCTCCATTGCCCAAGGCAAAGCCGGTACGTCGGGGCAAACCGGGTTCAGCTCCGATCCTGCCCGAGCCGTTACGCTCATACGTAGGTTCGGATGTCGACGTCATTCGGTGGAAAGCAATGCCGGGCGCTGCTCAGTTTGTTATTCCTACACGCGATGGCCGTTCTGTAGCGCGCCTGTTGCGCATTCCTGCCGGTCAGCCAGTTCCCGAGCATACCCATAGCGGCATGGAGATGACGCTGGTTCTCTCCGGCGCCTTCAGCGACGCGGACGGAACCTTCACACGTGGCGACATCGAAATTGCCGGCGGCGATCTTACCCATCAGCCGATAGCCACCACGGATGCCGATTGCATCTGCCTTGCCGTCACCGAAGCACCGCTCAAGTTCAAGAGTTGGATCGTACGCTTGTTCCAGCCTGTGCTGGGGATATGAGGGATCACATGCCTTACGTTGTCGCCTATATCGGCACAGCCATTGTCTTTTTCGCAATTGACTATATTTGGCTCTCGCGCGTCGCCTTTGGCTTTTATCGTGAGCAGATCGGCCATGTCCTGCTCGACCAGCCCAACCTTGCGGCAGCCGGAGCGTTCTACCTCTTCTATATCGGCGGGATTGTCTATTTCGCCGTTGCGCCAGCCATGCAGTCGGGCAACTGGACCCAGGCGCTGCTCGCCGGCGCCATCCTCGGCCTTGTCGCCTATGGCACCTATGATATGACAAACCTAGCAACGATAAAGAACTGGTCTGTCAGCGTCACAATCATCGATATCATCTGGGGTGCCGCCCTGACCGGCACCGCAGCAACTGCAGGCTATTTTGCCACTCGCCTGTTTAGCGGCAGCAACTAGATCGGCTCGAGCCAGGCGTACGCACTGCCCCACCTAGAGTTCAAAACTGGGGCCCGCGTCTGGCTGTCTCGCAGGTTCGACGCTCAGCCGGCCATTTGATAGTTCTCGCTGCTGGTTCGAGATCACTCCTCTCATTTTAATTTTACTTGCTGCCTTTCTGACAAAATTTTAATTTGCATCTCGAAACCGGATGCTGCTGTGGTTATGGGGCTGCCGAAGGACATTATATTCGCATACTTGGTCGGGCTGGCAGGACTAATCCTTGTTAGTACCATAAAGCTTGCTATTACCCCGGTTTTCACATCCTCGTTTAGCGGACTGTTCTTCGCTCTGGCAATATTGCTTGCTGCCGGCATGGGCGGAATGGCGCCCGGCGTGTTCACGATGGTCCTCGCTCTGCCGCTGGTCTATTTCTTCACAGTAGATGAGAGTACGTCCCAGGGACCTGACCTTGTCCTTTTTGCCGGTGTGGGTTTTGGGATTGCCTGGCTGGGAGGCGTGCTGCGGGAAGAGCGCATAAAGGCGCTAATGGCCACCCGGCTGCTACTACGACGAGAAAGCTATCTGCAGGCCATCCTGGACACCATTTCTGATGCAACGATAGCGAGCAAGCCGAGCGGCGAGATCGTGTCTTTCAACGCCGCTGCAGAACGGCTGTTTGGGTATCGCGAGAAAGTCGTCATGACTCGCAACGTGCATATCCTTATGGCATCGCCTCATTTGCCTGACCGCAACAGCACGGCCGAATACCCATCAACGGGCTTTGCCCGCTTCATCGGACGCAACCGCCTGCTGCGCGGCAAGCGTAGCGATGGCACCACGTTTCCCATGAGCATCGACGTCGTCAGGATCACCACCGGTGAGGGCCTTCTTTTCATTGCTTTTGCGCGCGACATGACTGAGCGAGAACGGGCAGCAACGCGGCTCGAGCAGACCGAGGCAGAACTGGCTCGGCTCTCCAGAATGAGCGAAATGGGCGAAATGGCTTCAGCGCTTGCCCATGAAATCAACCAACCGCTTTCGGCGATCAGCAATTATGTACAAGGCGCCAAGCGCATGCTTGAGCTCTTTGACCCCGCCATGCTTCCAGCGCTACGCGAATCTCTTGCCGCTGCCGCAACCCAGGCCCTGCGTGCGGGCGACATTATCCATCACCTGCGAATTTTCATGGCACAGGGCGAAATCGACAAAGAGATCGTCGACGTCAACACACTGATCGAAGGTGCAATGGCGCTGGCGCTGGCCGGCACCAGAGAAGATGGCATCCTCATCGAGCTGAACCTCTCGCCCGGGCCATTAGAGGCTTTAGGTAACCCCACCCAGATCCAGCAGGTAATCGTCAATCTCTTGCGCAATGCTGCCGATGCGGTGCAGGCCAGCGAACGCAAGATCATCACTATACGGACGCGCCAGAACGACAGGTTTGCCCGCATCGAACTCAGCGACACCGGGCATGGCATTCCACCAGAATTCGGCGAGGAAATATTCAAGGCATTCGTATCGACGAAACGAAGAGGCATGGGGGTTGGCCTCTCGATTTCAAAACGCATTATCGAAGCACATGGAGGTGCGATAGAGGCCCGCTCGATAACGGGCAAGGAAACAGTTTTTACATTCACCCTTCCCTTGGTTGACCGAGAGATTGATGCCCATGCCCAGTGACTTCCTGATCCACATCGTCGACGATGAAGAACCGGTGCGTCAGTCGCTTTCGTTCATGCTCGCGGCCTCTGGCTGGCGCTCGCGCAAATATGCTTCAGCCGGCGAGTTTCTCGACGCCGTGGACAATCTCGATGATGCTTGCTTGATTACCGACCTGCGCATGCCCGGAATGAGTGGGATAGAGCTGCTGCATCACCTGCGGGCCGAAGGACACGCGCTGCCGGTTGTCGTGGTCACTGGTCATGGCGATGTGCTTGCAGCCGTCGATGCGATGAAGGCGGGGGCAAGCGATTTCATCGAAAAGCCGTTCAGCGAAGCAACGATACTCGCCACACTCGCCCGGGTATGCGCTGCAGCACAGGAAGAAAACCACGTTCGCAGCCTTCGGCAGGCAGCGCGGGCGAAACTGGACTCCCTCAGCGCGCGCGAACGACAGGTTCTTGACGGCGTAGTTGACGGGTTGGCGAACAAGGAAATCGCCAGAGATCTGGGTCTTAGCCCACGCACAGTCGAAGTTTATCGCGCAACGATCATGACCAAGATGCACGCCCACAGTCTTGCCGAGCTGGTCAGGACTGCGGTTCAAGGTTCCGACCAGTATCAGGGCGGAGATTGAAATGCGCAAAGATGTGACGATGTTGATTTAATCAAACAGCCAACAGAGGCAGGGCGTGCTGAGATAGGCAGAGGTCGATTTATCTCAGCACGCTACCCGGGCGACACCAAGCCCGAGCCAGCTTATGCGCCCAGTTCAATCAGGGCGGTTCTATCGAGCAATATGACTTCACGTGCGCCGACGAGCGTTATCAGCTTGAGGACCTGTAGGCGGTGAATTGCCCGCGACACTGTTTCCAGTGTCAGTCCAAGATGATCTGCGATATCGCAGCGCGACATCGGCAATCGAGCCTTGTTGCTACCATCTTCGCGCCTGTCGGCGATCCCCACAAGAAACGCAGCGACCCGTTCAATTGAATTCTGTGTACCGAGAACCAGAAGATGCTGGTGTATGCTCTCGAGATAGCCAAACAGCATTTCGGCAATCAGGGGGTTGGCCAGATCCCTGTCATCCAGTTGCAATCTGCGCGTGCCGGAATATTCAAGCGTTTCCGCATAGCATTGCCGCTCGCCACCCGTCTCGAAACCGAAAACTTGACCGGCGAAGTAAAAGCCGGTCACGAGGCGCCGCCCCTCTGGCGTTATCCGCGAAACGCGCACACAGCCATATTCGACGATATAGATGTCTCCGGCTTCATCCCCCTGTGCATAGATCAGTTCCTTTTCCCGATGCCGGGTCGTACCGCCGAGTTTGGTACTGCCAATAAGGCCCAGATACCCGGCGGCTCCGACAATGGTCGTAGGATTGGAGAACTCCTTATGCATCAACATTTGCTTGTCCCTTCCCTGTTGCCAGGAGTATGGGCGTTAAACATTTGTTAATAAATTCCGGTTCTTCCACTAGTGATTCTACGATATTGACGCTGCGCCGTTTTCACTTGAGTGCAGAAGCCGGGCCTTCAATCCCCGCCACACGGCGTTCAAGCCGCTTGGCACGGGCGGCCAAAGCCTCGTATTGCGCCGCAATCAGATCGCGCTCTTTCTTGACTTCAAACAGAGCCAGCTCGGACCGCTGCAGCAAGCGCCTGTGCCCGTCCGAAATTATTCCCACCGTTACCGCAATGACCAACCAGGCCAATGGCGTGGTCCAGACAGCAGCGAGATATTCGAAATATCCCTCGCCAATCACTCTTTGAGGCAAGGTGCCACCCAATAGAGCAAGAGCCGTGGCCATCGCTGCAGCCATGATGCCGCCTGATGCTCCGTACTGGGCAGCGATAAGAGCAACGGCAAGGACCAATGGGTGGATGGGCAGCATCTGGAGGTCGAGCAACCCCAAGCGTTCAACTGCAAACAAACCCCCAATCATAACCGCGCCTTCAACCACGCCGACCCAGTGATTGGAAGGACCGCTGCCGGTTTCCCCCAGCAGCATTCTTGGACTGGCGGTATTTTGAGCATGTACGTTCACTGCAATTTTCCTCAGTTATGGTGACGGCTGCGGGGGGTTAGCCTGCAACCGCCGGATTGTTGTCGACAAATGTGAGGCGGTTCATCACCTTGAGCGTATTGACCATCACCCCGTAAGCGAGGATGGCGGCTGCCCCGGTCGCGATCACGTAGCCCAACCCCAAGGCGTCCGGGTTGGAAAGCAGCAGATAGGTCAGCCCGCCATTGAGGACGAGAAACACGATCTGGAGCAGGAAGTAGGCGCGGCCGTACTGCATGAACAAGATGACGCCGATACAGGCGAGAAAGAGAAAGTGAAACGCGGCTCCGATCAAAGCGAGCCGCAAGACCTGCAAGGTTTCCAGGCCCAGCCCAAGCAGGCTCACAATCCACGGTCCGGCGAGGGCGAGCACAAGGCTGATTGTGATCTGGATGACAAATGCCGAAAATATCGTATTGGTCGTTTGCCAGGTGATTGCAGTGCGCTGGGCATCGATGTGGCGCAGCGTTCCGCCCGAATGAACGATGTCGCGATACTTCCGATAGGCAGTGAAAAAGTCAGTTTCCAGCCAGATCGAAACGATGCTCATCAGGGGCACTATCGAAAGATAGGCGATAAACATTGGAACGTCGTATCGCGGCGCGTGGATAAGGCCGTGCGCAATGGCGGTGCCTTCATATGACTGCCAGACCACCAGCTTGTCGATCCATACGGCGAGCGCACTGGTCAGGCCGGCAATCACGAAAGTGCGTGAACGCATCGGGTGCGCGATCAGCCCGCGAATGCTTTCGGTCAGCGGTTTGATCCGTCCCGGAAAGGTCTGCACGATCAATCCATGCAAAATGGCGAAGGCCAGAAACAGGCCTGCGCCAAATCCGGCCAGCAAACCCGCAACGCCATATCCAAGGCTGGCCAAAGATAGTCCCAGCACCACCGAAACGCTCAACCCCATGGTAAAGCCGGTTGTGACGATCGTATATTGCCGGATCGCAGCGACCATCGACATGGTCAGCCACAGCAAGGAAACCTGCAATACGCAGAACGTTGCGGCAGTCGCCGTTTGCATATCAAGCCCGATGATCACGGAAAACAGAAGCCAGGCAAGAAAGACGGTAATCAGGGCAGCTACGCCGAGCGCGCCCATATAGATCCCATGAACACGGTCGAAATGGCGCTCATAAAGTTCAGCAGAAACCCGCAGATTAAGCTCGAGCGCAATCGGCGCTGTAACGACAAGGGAAAGGGCAAAACAATAGATCACCAGCACCCTGAACGTCGTGGTCATCTCGAGCCCGACCAATGGAGCGCCAAGCCAGGAGATCAGTGCCAGCCCGATCATTATCACGATCCACGGTCCCGCAGTGACCATGATGGCATGGCCAGTTGCCATGGAATGTCCGGCCAGATTGTTCTGGCTGCGCAGTTTGGTGAGAGCAAATCCGATGCCGGCCATTTTTTAGACCTCACTCTTGGCAATTTGGGAAAGATGACGACCGTAAAGTCTCGTATAGGCCGATGCTATGGTGTCAGACCGGTATTGGGTCCGCACCTTTTCGCGCAGCGATGATCCCATCCGTTCCCGCGCCATGGGGTTGGTGAGAATATGCACGGCGGCGGAAACCAGAGAACCGACATCACCCACCGGAGCGACAATGCCGCCAACACCAGCCACCGCCGCTTGCCCAGGGCTGCCAGGACAACCGAGGATTTCGCGACACGCGCCAACATCGGTTGCAATACACGGCACGCCCGAAGCGCCAGCCTCCAGTATGACCAACGGCAGGGCCTCGGAAATCGAAGTCAGCATGAGAACATCGATTTCAGCCATATAGTCGCGGACATCGACGGGACCGGTAAACGTGATGATATCTCCAAGCCCACGCTCTTTGACGGCGTCGACGCAGCTCTGTGCGTAATCCGGATCTTCATCCATGGGCCCGATGATAAGCGCCCGCAGACCGGGAACTTTTGATGCTGCCCGTTCGGCCACATCGATGAACGTCTGAACGTCCTTGATGGGCGTAACGCGCCCGATAAATGCCAGAGTGGGCCGCGTCGACTGGCGCATGGGCAACGTCTCGAACCTGTCGACGTCAACGCCATTGGGCACAACGGTGAGCTTTCGGCTGTCGGCGCCCAACGCTTGCTGAAATGCGTTGTTATCGCCGTAAAGCGCGATCACATCATCTGCGGCGCTATAAGCGATCCGCGCAAAACTCTCGAAAGCGTCGGCCCAGAAGTCGCGCACATCGTGACGCTCATCGGCAAAATCGAGCCCGGTATCGATGCTGTTTTTGATCCAGTCGGCCATCAGGATCTCGACACGCCGTTCATTGGAATAAATACCATGCTCGGTGATCATGACGGGTCGGCCGGTATCATGTGCCGCCCGCGCAGCAACCAGGCCCGCATAGCCGGTGGAAACCGAATGATAGAGCCGCGCGCTGGGAAGTGGGCTGACCAGAGTGCGCAGCAGTCCGCCAGCCAGTGCCCGCCAAGCCCAGAAATATGAGATGAAAGCTGTTTGCGGCATGCGGGCATAACCGGAAGACAGGGCCTGCCAGGCTTGGCGGGAATCGAGCAATGTCGAAACCGAAGGCCGCCTGCTTTCCGGGCCAAGCTTTTCAAGAAGCGCCTGAAAGCCTTGCGCATCACCGCGGTCGAGGATGGCAGTCAGCGTATCGGCGTACCATTGCGGCGTCATCGCCGGCCAGGCCCGACGCTGTCCCTTTCCCTTGTCGTCGAGCAACAGGTGATGAATTGCCTTGAGGTTGTCGGGCCGTTCATAGCGCGGCTCGGTCTGAGGAGCGCTGGGCAGAATCGCCAGCACAGAGAACGTCAGTTCAGGATGCGTCCTGATCAGCCAGTCGATCCAGTTGGATACGCCACCTGAAACATAGGGGTAGCACCCTTCAGCGATCAGACACACATCGGCTTCAGGCTCGAAACGGCGTCCCGCGGGCGCAAACCAATTGGGCACTTCCATCGTCGTGAGCCCCTATGCTGCAGGTGTTGTTGCATCGTTGGCGGGCACCACGATGCTCGCCTGATGACGGTGTCCGGCGCTGGTGCGCACCTTGGAGCGGAACAGCGCTGAAACGGCCGCCGCTTGCACCCGGACCCGCTGATCGCGGCTGCGCAGTGCTTTTTCGATGAGATTACCGCCGTCTACCGGCCCGTCGGCAACGATCGAAGCAAAAAGCGCCTGCTTCTCCCGCATGGACCCTGACATGATCAGCCGGTCGACAGATTTTGGTAGCCGTGCCGCTGGCCGGACCACCTGATCGTCAAGAATGCGGTCGGCGAGGGTCACGGCGGGCACTGGCACCGGCGCGATCGTGTTGTACCAACGCTCAAGGCGTTCGGCGCGCACGCGGGACGAAAGCTGTTCATCGATCATCGCGGAAGCCGCGCCGAACGGGCCGGCAACCATCACCTGCAGGGCAAATGCTTGCAGGTCGCCCGAATAGATATTCTTGCGTTCGACAAAAAGGATAACGCCAAGCATCACGAGACAAAGACCAAGATGCAAGAACATGGCCATCGCCAGGTCGATATGGCCGAGCGCCAAAAAGACGATGCCGACAGCCTCGGTGGCAAACACCACGGTTTTCAGACCGGCAAACAGCGCCTTGATGGCCGGCTTGGCGGTAAAAGGGGCAGGTTGCGCCCCGAGCGAGGAATTGAGGGACAGTACCATCTTAGTCACCCTGTTGTTCTGAGTTCGGCTTCCCGAACGTTTTTTGTGAACCGGCGCCAATAATGTCGGGTCCCAGAAGTCTCCGAGTTGATGAATGTCAATATTGTGCGCGCATGCCGCCCATAGTGTTCGATACGGCCCGAGCGATTGACCGGGCGAATGGGAGAGTTGCGACATGGGTATACGCATTGCTGGACTGGCTGCCGTCCTGGCAGCATTTCCGCTTATGCTCTCGCCACAGGCGAGTAACGCGGCAGTTTCGGCACTGGCTGGAGTTGGATCATGGACCTACCAACTTCAGGGCATTGATCTGCATGTCCTTGCCGCCAGCAACTATGACCTGGTGGTGATCGACTATTCACGCAACGGAACTGCGGCCCAGACCTTTTCAGCCACCGAGATCGCCAACCTTAGGACAAAGCCTGACGGGTCGCGACGGATCGTCCTATCCTATCTTTCGATCGGCGAAGCGGAAGACTACCGCTTCTATTGGCAAGACGATTGGGCGCAAGACAGGCCGACATGGCTGTTCGCAGCCAACCCCGAATGGGAAGGCAATTATGACGTCCGCTTTTGGGATCCCGATTGGCAGGCAATCATCTTTGGCGAGCCCACCAGTTATCTCGACCAGATCATGGCAGCAGGCTTCGACGGAGTATATCTCGATCGCGTCGACGCGTTCGAACGCCCCGACCCCCAACTCAAAAGGGCGCAACGCGAAAGCGAGATGGTGAATTTCGTCACCGCCCTCGCCATCTACGCACGCGCCAAGGATCCCGACTTCATCATAATGCCACAGAACGGCGAAGAGCTGCTGGCAACCCCCTCATATCGCCGAACAATCGACGGACTGGCCAAGGAAGATCTTCTGTTTGGCGCCGAACATGACAATCAGCGAAACAGACTGGGCACAGTACGCGCTTCCCTGGAGCTTCTCAGTCGTCTGACAGCCGAGGGCAAGCCTGTATTTGTCTCCGAATATCTAAGCGCATCCTCAGATGTCGCCCAGGCCCGCGAAGACGCGGCAACCCTGGGAGTATTGCTATTCATCGGCGATAGGGAGCTCGACAATGCACACTCTCGTTGACCACAAGTCCACATACCGGCCGTTCCAACGTACCGGCTTCGCGCCTTTGGGCTTCATGTCGCGCATAGACTCCCCCGACCGCACGCAAATCTTCGTTGCGATCATTGTGGCAATGACCACCATTGCTGCCTTCGCAATGCTGCCCAACACCGAAGAGAAGGCTCAGGTTCTGCTTTCACAGGGTCGGATCGGCGAAGCTGTACAACTCTATGAGACAAAGCGCGAAACGACACGCCTCAACCCCTTCGAAGCATATTCTCTCGCCGGGCTCTATCAGACCCAGGCAGAGACAAGCCTTCTTACTCGCCTGCTTGAAGACGAGATCGCAACTCGCCCTCAAAGCGACTGGGCGCGGCCCATGCTTGTTGATCTCTACCGGGGCGATAACGCTTATGGCAACGAAGCTCGCATCCTTGCCCAGATCTTTGCAAGGGAACCCTCCATTCCAGCCTACCGCCGTTTGATCGGACTGTATCGACTTGAGGGCGACCGCACCGGTGAGCGCGCCACTATCGAGTTGGGCAGAGCATACGGGCTGGCCAGTCAACACGATTTGGAACGCCTCAATCGCCTAAAATCACCAATAGCAATGGATGAAACCGCTGAGTGGCGGTCATCTGAAAGGGCCCCGGCCCCCTTTGCACAGGAGACACTCCTATGACCATCATCCTTGACGGAACTCTCACTGACTGGTCCCCGGACGATCGTCTCGAGCGGCCCGAAACCCTCGTCGACGGCTATGCGCTGTTCGGCCGGTACGAGGATGGGGCTTACCTGATCGCACTGGAAAGTGCCGAGCCCATTGGTCCCAACACGACGTTCTGGCTCAACACCGATGCCGATAGCGAAACTGGGCACAAAGTCTGGGATTGGGCCGTTGGCGCGGAGTTTAACATCAATTTCGGCACCGATGGGATCGCCAGACTCTATTCCGGTTCGGAAGGTGCGACCCTTGTCGCGGAAATCGAGTACCTGCTCGGCGCCGGGGGGACGATCCTGGAAATGAAATTGCCGCAGGCTCTGGTCGGCTTGGCCGTAACCTCACTCACGGTCTATGCCGATATCAACAATTCGGTATTTCTGCCCTCGTCTTACGCGGAAGGTGGCTACCTCGTCACCCAGCCTTCATCCAGCTCATTTGACGGTCTGTTGGCCGAGTGGACTGAAGAACAGCGGCTCGACACCCAGTTGGGCGTCGTCGATGGCTATGCAATGTACGGGCGCGTCGAATCCGACGAGGTCGTTTTCGCATTGTCGAGCGCCCAGCCAATCGGGCCAGGTTCGACGTTCTGGCTCAACACCGACGGCAATACCGCAACCGGACACCAGATATTCGGATGGGCAGCGGGTGCCGAATTCAACGTCAACATCGACGGCGACGGGATCGCCCGCCTCTATTCTGGTGCCGCCGGTGAAATTTTTGTTTCCGACGTCGACTTCGCGCTTGCTCCAAACGGAATGAGCATCGAGTTTTCAGTGTCCAAACAAACGCTTGGATTCGATCAATCAGTCCAAATTCTCGCCGATATCAACGATTCAGTATTCCTCCCCGCCAACTACGGCACCGGCGGTTACACGTTGGTCGAAGAACCGGCTTCCTCTTTTGACGGCGTGCTGTCGGAATGGACCGAAGACGAAAGGCTCGACACCCAATTGGGCGGTGTCGATGGCTACGCTATGTATGGCCGTGTCGACCCAGACCAGGTCGTTTTTGCACTTTCCAGTGCCCAGCCGATAGGACCGGGTTCCACGTTCTGGCTCAATACCGACGGCAATACCGCAACGGGACATCAGGTGTTCGGCTGGGCAGCCGGAGCCGAGTTCAACGTCAATATCGACAGCAACGGCATTGCCCGGCTTTACTCCGGTGCCGCTGGCGAAACCTTCGTCTCCGACATTGATTTTGCAATCTCAGCTGATGGATTGAGCATCGAGTTTTCAGTTCCCAAGCAGACTCTCGGCTTCGAGCAATCAGTACAGATTTTGGCCGATATCAACGATTCAGTATTCCTCCCCGCCAACTACGGCACCGGTGGTTACCTGTTGATTGAAACGCCCAGTTCGAGCTTTGACGGCCTGCTGACCGAATGGACGCCCGACCAGCGGCTCGAAGGGGAAGGCACCGGCATCGCGGGCTATGAGCTTTACGGCCGCGTCGATTCCGAACAATTCGTCGTTGCACTCAAGAGCGCCCAACCAATTGGCCCGAACACAACATTCTGGATCAACACTGATGGCAGCTCGGGCACGGGTCATCAGATTTGGGGCTGGGCAGGTGGTGCAGAATTCAACGTTAACATCGGCGCGGATGGCATAGCCCGGCTCTATTCAGGCGCTGCTGGGGAAATATTTGTAGCCGATCTGGACCATGCTTTTGGCGCTGACGGGACCACGCTCGAATTCGCGCTTCCAAAAGACCTTCTGGGCACGGGCATCGAAGAAATTGCGGTACTTAGCGATGTCAACGACACGGTTTTCCTCCCCAACAACTACGGCTATGGAGGTTACACCATTGGCCTGCCGCCGGTAAGCGCATTTGATGGCATCCTAAGCGAATGGACGCAAAGCCAGCGCATTGAAACGCCAACCACGCTTATTGAGGGTTATGAGCTGTTCGGTACGGTCGCCAATGACGCGTTTGTCGTCGCTCTTAAAAGCGCAGTCGAGATCGGTCCGAACACGACATTCTGGATCAACACTGACGGCAATACGTCAACTGGCCATCTGGTCTGGGGATGGGCCGTTGGTGCGGAATTCAACGTCAATATCGACAATGACGGCCGCGCACGCCTCTATACCGGAAACGCCGGGGAAACGCTGGTGGCCGAAATCGACTTTGCACTTGGGCCCGACGGCAAGTCGATCGAGCTTGCCATTCCCAAATCGCTGCTTGGGACCGAGCTCAACAAGATCGGGCTTATGGCGGACGTCAATGACGTCGTGCATCTGCCAGCCGACTATACCCAGCCGGCATACACCATTACGGACCCCGCCAGCCTGCCGCCACTGGCGTCGGCAAACTACAAGATCGCCATCGTCTATTCGCAAACAACCGCCAGCGCCTATTTCTCGGAGATGGCCTATTCACAGCTGGTCATGGCTGCACAAAGCCAGGCAATGAGCGCGGGTATTCCCTTCGATTTGATCGGGGAAGCCGATCTTACCGATCTTGAGCTCATGGCGCAGTACAAGGCCCTCGTGTTCCCTTCTTTCAGAAACGCCCCGGAAAATTACGCCGATATCGCCGCTACGCTCAACCAACTTGTTTATGACTACGACGTGCCGATAATCACGGCTGGCGATTTCATGACCAATGCTGCCGATGGCGATGCGTTGTCGGCGAACCCCTATGAACGCATGCAGACTCTCCTGGGTTTGACGCGCACGGGCGGAGAAAACGGTGTCGACGTCAATCTTGTCGCGACAGGTAACCACGAGATCACCGCCGGATACGGCGGAGGCGCGATTCATACCTATACAGGCGCTGCGACTTCGTACTTCTCGACTGTCGCTGCGGGCACCGGCACTGTCATCGCTCAGCAGGTCGTCAACGGCACGAGCCACGACGCTGTAATCTCGACCACTACCGGCGGACGCAACGTTCATTTCGCCACCGAGGGCATGCTGGCCGATAACAATCTGCTCGGGCAGTCGATCGACTGGGTCACCCAGTCAATTGACGGGCCGAAGGTCTCGCTGTCCATGAGCAGAGATAACGCTATTGTTGCCTCGCGCAACGATATGGACCAGTCCCAGGAGACGTACGACGTCGATAACGGTATCTACGACGCCATGATGCCAATTCTCGATCAGTGGAAAACCGACTACAATTTTGTCGGCTCCTACTACGTCAATGTCGGGCTCTATAGCCCCGATCAGGATACAAACTGGTTCATTTCGTCCTCCTATTACCAACAGCTTCTGGCAATGGGCAACGAAATCGGGTCGCACTCCTATTCGCACCCGTTCGATACCAACTTATTGCTGCCCGACGAAGTGACCCAGGATATCCTCGATCAGCGCATCGCGGGCTATGCGGCTATGCTCGATAATCCCTCGGCATGTTTCTGTCCGTACTGCATGCGCGACGACGCCGATCAGTCGGTCATCGACGCGCTGGCCCAGATGAGCGTCGCCCAGATCAACGCGACACTGCAATCGGCCCTGTTAGCGCCCGACCCGATGGCTCTCGATCCCGTATCGAAGGCCATTCTGGAGGCATCGTTCAAGTTCCAGTTCGAGACGTCGCGTCACGTCATAGAAGATAATCTTGGGATTGTGGTGGGCGGCGCGGCGGTGCCCGGCATGCCCGAATCGCTGGAGACGGCGCGCCAGATTATTCAGTATTACGATTATCTGACCGGCGGCGCGTCCATGGTCGGCGCGGGTTATCCCGGTGCTCTGGGCTACCTCTCGCCCACCGATACCGATAAAGTCTACATAGCGCCCAATATGAGCTTCGATTTCACGCTTCTTGGTTGGTTGGGGCTGACCGCTGAACAAGCGGCCGCGAAATGGATTGCCGAATTCAACGACCTGACGATCAATTCCGACCTGCCGATCGTGGTCTGGCCTTGGCATGATTACGGTGTCACATCCTGGGATATAGAGGGCACGGGCTCATCGCCCTATACCCTCGCCATGTTCACCGAATTGCTCGGTGCAGCCCATGCCGCAGGCTCCGAGTTTGTAACGCTCGCAGACCTCGCCGCCCGGATAGCGACTTTCGAGAAGACGGAACTAACCTACGCGGTCAACGGCGACACGATTACCGTCACCGCAACGCCGCAGTCGGGCACGCTGGGCACGTTTGCCGTCAATCTCGACTCCTTGGGATCGCAGACCATTTCGGCAGTTACCAATTGGTATGCCTATGATGGCAATTCAGTCTTTCTTGATGCAAATGGTGGCACCTACGAGATTAAGCTTGGTCTCGCCCAGGCCGACGTCACCCACATCACCTCGATCGGCGCCCGCATGCAGCTGATCACGCTGGAAGGTGACGGCGTCAACCTTGCTTTCACGATGAACGGCGAGGGCCTGGTGTCGATCGATCTGGCCGATATGGCCAATAGTCAGTTCCTCGTCTCGGGCGCCGAAATCGTCAGCCTTGTCGATGGCATCATGACGCTCCGGCTTGTCGGGCTGGGCGATCACAGTGTGAGCCTAGTGCGGATGGAGGCCCAAAACCTTGCACCGACCGATATCGTGCTCTCCAATTTGGCCGCTGTGCCCGAACTGTTGCTCGACAGGGTTAAAGTGGCTGATCTTCTTGTCATTGATCCAAATTTCGACGACAGCCAGCGCCAGAACATTCTCACGGTCTCCGACGACAGGTTTGAAATCGATCCCAATGATGGCGCACTTTACCGCAAGGCCGGCGTCGCGTTCGATTTCGAGACCGAACCATCGGTCGCTTTGACGATCACCGCAACCGATGGAGAACTGGTGTTTGCCAAGGAAATCTCTGTGGTCGTGTCAAACAGTAACGATGCACCAACTGGCGACGTGACTATCGTAGGCAATGCCGTCGAAAACCAGACCCTGAGTGCCAATGTAGCTTCTCTGGCCGATCCCGATGGCTTGGGAACACTCAATTATCAATGGCAGCGAGACACCGGTACAGGGTTCGTCAACATCAACGGCGCCACCGACGCCACCTATAAATTGACAGACGAAGACGCACTTGCCCTCGTCCGGGTTATCGTGAGCTACACCGATGTCGGAGGTACGCTGGAGAGCGTAGCCTCATCGGCAACGGCAGCAGTGACCGATGTCTTGCCGCCGGTAGCGCTGACACCGCTCAACGAAGACATGACGCGCACCATCACTTCACGTGACCTGGCCGGCACGGCCTACACCGGCATGGCCTTTGCCGTGGTTGGTCTTGTCGCTTCATCGGGCAAACTGACCGACAATGGCGATGGAACGTGGCTGTTCATTCCAGCTCTCAATGACGATACCGATGTCACGTTCACCTATTCGATTGCAACAGCGGACAGGACCGATCTCGCCAGCGCGACGCTCGATCTTGTGGGCATGAATGATGTTGTGGGTTCCGATTCAGCCGACACACTACCCAAAGGCTCGTCCTCCGATCTCTATCACGGGGGTGCAGGAAACGACACGATCCAGGGCGGCGGCGGAGACGACATCATGTTTGGCGACGCTGGCGATGACACGGTCTATGGCAATGCCGGCGACGATATATTCGTGGCGACACTCGATGACGGCAATGACACCTATATCGGTGGAAGCGGCAGCGACGTGCTGGATCTCTCACGCATCTCGGCCGATGTTACAGTCAATGCAAACTCGGCCACCAGCACACAGACTGGAACCGATAGCCTGAGATCGATCGAAAACATCATCGGTGGCTCTGGCAACGACACAATCATTGGTTCAGGGGCAGCAAACATGATTTCAGGCGGCAGGGGCAATGATGTCCTTGACGGCAGAGGCGGCAAGGACGTCTTGGTCGGCGGGGAAGGCTCCGATGTCTTTGTGTTTCGCAATATCGCCCATTCAAGACCAGACAGTCTGGGTCGCGACGTGATCACAGACTTTACCCAGGGCGAAGACGTTATCGACCTCTCGATAATCGATGCCGCCGCTGGTGTGGGAGGCAATCAGGCCTTCATATTCCTGGCAGGAGCTGGAGCTGCATTTACCGGCGTCCGTGGACAACTGAGCTTCATGTTTGAAGATATTGATGGCACTGAAGGTGACAAGACGATCGTCACCGCCGACGTCAATGGCGACCAGATCGCAGACTTCAGCATCGAGCTGTCCGGCCTGATCGATCTGACCGCAGTCGACTTCATCCTTTAGACAGTCGCCCCTTCGGGGGCGCAAATACATAACGCCAAACATAGAAAAGGGGCCACAAAGGCCCCTTTTCTCTTGAGAGGTCGCCTCTCGACGGCGAGGTCAATCCTCTCGGAACGCCAACGCCAGCTGGTCCACTACGGGACTGGCGAGATAACTTAGCACTGTCTTCTCGCCGGTTGCGAAAAACGCTTCGACTGGCATACCGGGGATGAGCCGCGCCGTCTCCGGCAGTTTGTCCAGTTCCTCTGCGGGCAGGCGGACCCGGACAACGTAAAACTGCGTGCCGGAAGCTGAGTCGCGGGTGAGGTCGGGCGATATCCTGTCCACCAACCCGTCAAGTTCCGGCGTCGAGCGGGAATTGAAGCTTGAGAGCCGCAAAGTCACCGTCTGTTCTGTGGCGAGTTTGTCGATGTCGAGTGGATTGATACGCACATCGACCATGATTTCATCGTCGAGCGGCACGATCTGCATCAGCGTTTCGCCCGCACCCGCGATACCGCCGAGCGTTGCCACCTGCATCTGATGCACGACGCCTGAGATCGGCGCGCGTATGATCAGCCTGTCGAGCCGGTCCTGAGCTGCTACCCTTTGCTGCTCCAGCTCGGAAATCTGCTGTCCGGTTTCTTGCAACTGCCCAAGTACTTCACTTTGATAGGATTCTTGCACCTGGGATATCTGCAGCCGGCGCTCAGCCGTTGCTGCGTTTCCGCGCGCGATCTCGGTTGTGATACGGGCGCCTTCTCCGTCAAGCTGCGCGACTTGTCGCCGCAAATCGCTGACCCTGCTCGCCTCGATCAACCCTTGAGCCAGAAGTGCAGAGAGCCGTTCAAGCTGCTCGTCCAAGATTTCGGTCTGGGCAATCACCGCGCTGCGTTGAGCGTCCAAGCCGGCAACCTGGTTCTCGAGCTGGACGATCTGTTCCCCCAATTGAGCAACCTGGGTCGAAAGCGCTGCTGCCCGCGAGGCTCTTAAGCGATCTTCGGCAGCAAACAGCAAACGGTTTCGCTCGATTTCGGGCATGGTGTCGAGTTGGGTCGGCCATGCCATGATTGTCGAGTCCGCGGCCTCTGCCATGAGCCGAGCCTGCCGGATATAGGCCTCGCCCAATTGGGCCTCGATCACAGCCATATTGGCCACAACCGGTGTACCATCGAGCACGACGAGCGTTTCGCCGGCCAAGACTTCGGCATCATTGTGCACAAGGATTTCCTTGACGATGCCGCCTTCTTGATGCTGCACACGCCTCACGCCGCCATCGACCACGACGCTGCCGCCAGCAACAACGGCGCCCGCGATTGGAGTGACCGCCGCCCAGAACGTAAGGCGCCCGACCAGCGAGATCATGGCAACCGAGCCGAGCAATGCGTGCCGACCAAGGCTCCGTGCAGCTACATATTCAATGTCGATGGCGCTCATTTCACCCTCGCTTTCCTGGCAATTTCAAGTGAAGCCGGCTGCGCCGTTATCGAGGCAAGGACAGCATCCTTGGGGCCGAAGGCCGCCTGCCGGCCATCTTGAAGAAACAGGATGGTATCGACAGCAGCGATGGCGGTCGGGCGGTGAGCAACGACAATGACGATAGCGCCTCGCGCCTTGGCGTCGGCTATCGCCGCGTTGCACGCAGCGTCGCCAGCTGCATCGAGATTTGAATTGGGTTCATCGAGCACGATAAGAAATGGGTCGCCAAAAAGCGCACGCGCCAGACCGATGCGTTGGCGCTGCCCCGCTGAAAGCAGGGCGCCCTGGACACCGATGGGAGTGTCGTAACCGTGCGGCAGCGACGCAATAAGGTCGTGGGCACCGGCAGCCTGAGCTGCTTTCAGCACATCGTCAAACTCCGCCTCAAGGCGAAATCGGGCAATGTTCTGCGCAACGGTGCCAGCAAACAATTCGACAGTCTGTGGCAAATAGCCGATTGCCATGCCCAGCCGGTCTGGATCGAAATGGTCAAGCTCGGACCCGTCCAGCCGAACGACACCGGCGCGGGCCGGCCAGATTCCCATCAATGTACGGATCAAAGACGACTTTCCGCACCCCGAGGTGCCCAGAATTCCAAGAGCCTCGCCGGGTTTAAGCCCAAAGCTGATCCCTGTGACCAGCGGAGGCCCATCCGGCATTGGCGATATGGCAAGCTCGGACACTGCAAGACTTGTCTGAGGCAAAGGCAAGGCAACCCGATCGATGCTGCCTTTGTCATCGGCAAGTATAGACCTGAGCCTGGCCTTTGCCTGCCGCGCAGCAATAAAGCCGCGCCAGTTCGAAACCGCCTGCTCGACCGGAGAGAGCGCCCGCGCCGTGACGATCGAGGCAGCGATCATCAGCCCGGCAGAGATGTCTCCACCAATGGCGAGATAAGCGCCCAGGGCTAGTACAGCCGATTGTAACAACAGCCGAAAACCTTTGGTGAGTGCTGAAAAAGCCGTTGCGCGATCGGCGGCATGAGCCTGCGTCATCAGCATCTTTGTGTTGGCCGCCTCCCAGCGTTTGGCGAGGGTTTCGCGCATTCCCATGGCCAGCACCGCTTCGGCATTGGCAGCGATATCGGCCTGCTGGCTCTGGCGCGCATTTGCTGCAGCGTTGGCATCGCGCGAGGGTGCCCGCGAGGACCATTCATTGAGGACCATGAGAATGGTGACGACCCCTGCCCCAGCCACCGCCAGCCACCCAAGCATGGGATGGAATGCAAAGATGATGGCAAGATAAACCGGCACCCAGGGCAAATCGAGTAAGGCAATCGGTCCGGCCCCCGCCAGGAACTGACGAAGCGTCTCCACGTCGCGGATCGGATCTCCATCGATCGCCCTTCGCGACGACGCGCTTGTGGCAACAACTTTTGCAAAGACCGGGCGAGTCAGACGCGCAGCTGCAAGCACCGAATAGCGTGTGGCCATGCGACTTCGAACAATTTCGACGACGCTGTAAAAGCCATAAAGCCCCACCACCAGCCCCGTCAGCGCTGCCAATGTGGGCACTGACTTGCTGGCGAGCACCCTGTCGTAGACCTGCAGCATGAACAGCGGTCCGGTCAACAACAGCAGGTTCGAGATAATGCTTAAAAGTCCGAGTCCCAGGATAGAACCGCGCCCGGAAGGTTTGCGGAGTTTGCGTCCGTGATTATCGTTTGATGCCATGATCTTGGTTCCAGAAAACACGCGCGTGAAATCGGTTTTCCCACACAGCGCTGCTGTGACCTTGACGATTGTCAATAATTGGCCAGCCTGCCTCGCTTACCAAGGCAATTGAACCCATCAATCCTCACCTCGGAGCTGATCATGTGCGGAATCGTCGGGATAGCAGGCAATCGGCCAGTAGCGGATCGACTGGTGAGCGCACTGACACGACTTGAATATCGCGGCTATGACAGTGCCGGTATCGCAACACAGGTTGCCGGTTCGATCGTAAGGTGTCGCGCTCAAGGCAAGCTCGAAAATCTGGCAGCCAAGCTCGATCTGACGCCCCAGGAGGGAAAGATTGGCATCGGGCACACACGATGGGCCACGCACGGCGCAGCGACAGAGGACAATGCCCATCCTCACAGCACACAGCACGTTGCCGTGGTTCACAACGGCATCATTGAAAACTACATGCAGTTGCGCGCCGATCTGGCAGCGGCAGGCTATCGCACAGTAACCGAGACGGACACCGAGGTTGTCGCACTTTTGGCGACACGGGAAATGGACAATGGTGCCACCGGGCGCGAGGCTGTGCAGACGACATTGGCCCAGTTGCGCGGCTCATATGCATTGTTGTTTCTGTTCAAGGGCAATGGTCGCGAACTGATCGCGGCGCGGCGCGGGTCGCCATTGGCCATGGGGTATGGTGACAATGAAATGTACATAGGCTCTGACGCACTGGCCCTTGCACCATTATCGCGGACCATCACCTATTTTGAGGATGGCGATTGGGCAGTTGTCACGCCTGAGGGTGCCGAGATATTTAACGATCTTGGTCTGCGCGTCGAGCGCCCCGCACGCGCGCTCGGCGCCTATGCAGAGCTGGCCGACAAATTTCCCTATCCTCATTTTATGGCCAAGGAAATACACGAACAGCCCGAAACGATTTCGCGCGCCATCAACCAGTTCGTGGACGCCACCACCGGCACATTGCGTGACCTGCCTGCACTCGAATTCGATTTCGCGGCCCTGCCGCGCATTACTGCAGCGGCTTGCGGATCCGCCTATTATGCTGGCGCCACAGCCAAATACTGGTTTGAGCACTATGCGGCATTGCCCTTCGATATCGACATCGCCTCCGAGTTCCGCTACCGCCACCCTCGCTTGATAGAAGGCGGACTTGCCCTAATGATTTCTCAATCGGGCGAGACTGCCGACAGTCTTGCTGCGCTGCGACACTGTGCAGAAAACGGCCAGCACATTGTCTCGGTCGTCAATGTCGAAGAGTCGACAATGGCAAGGGAATCCGGAGCTATTTTTCCGCTGTTGTGCGGTGCCGAAATCGGCGTTGCCTCCACCAAGGCCTTCACATCCCAACTCGCTATCCTCTTGTGCCTTGCGCTCAGGGCCGCCCAATTGCGGGGTACGCTCGACCCTGACACTCTGCGCAAGCGCATCGCGGCGCTCATGATGCTTCCAACGGCGCTTTTCGAAGCTTTAAAGATCGAACCGCACCTGAGCGAGATTGCTAAACGACTGGCCGGTGCCCGTGACGTTCTTTATCTCGGACGCGGCACGTTTTATCCGTTGGCTTTAGAAGGGGCGCTCAAGCTCAAGGAAATCTCTTACATTCATGCCGAAGGCTATGCAGCGGGTGAGCTAAAGCACGGCCCTATCGCCCTTGTTGAAAAGGGCACGCCCATAATCGTTCTCGCGCCAACCGATGAGTTGTTTGAAAAGACACTCTCCAATCTCAAGGAAGTTGCCGCGCGGGGAGCACATGTCATTCTGATCACTGATCCACAAGGCGCTGCCACTGCAGGCAATGATGTCGACGATCTCATCGTATTGCCCCAAGTCGATCCCGCAATCGCACCAATTGTTTCGGCAATACCCATGCAATTGCTGGCCTATCACACCGCTGTGGCGCGAAATTTCGACGTCGATCGCCCCCGCAACCTGGCAAAATCGGTAACTGTGGAATGACCTCGCTGCCAATTCCATTGTCCAGCCACCATCGACATTGATGGTCTGACCGGTAATGAACTCGGCGGAATCCGATGCCAGAAACATTATGGCATTGGCAATGTCACCCGGACGGCCACGGCGCTTGATCGCTTGACTGCCCATGATGCGTTGTTCGTGGGCCCCCAACGTCGTCGGCAACCCCAGGCCGCCGGCAGGGACCGTATAGAGTACGCGTTTGCCCGCTAACGATCCGAAGTGATTGCTCATCCCCAGCCTCCGCCGAGCTACCCGGACAGCCTCACTGTACGGCCAATAAGCTCATGGGCGCTTAGCTGAAGTGTTTTGCCGTAACGGAAGTGGGTGGCACTTCGCCTGCGCAATAGGCGTCGATATTGTCCTTGACCGTTTGCGCCATACGCGTCCGGGTCTCAATCGTGGCGCTACCCTGGTGAGGGACGACAAAAACGTTGTCGAGGTTGAGGAAGCGCTTATCAATTACAGGCTCATTGAGAAAAACATCGAGCCCGGCCCCAGCAATCGCCTTTGCTTCAAGAGCGTCGAGCAAAGCGGCTTCATCAATCACACTGCCGCGCGCGATGTTGACGACAAACCCATCGCTGCCCAATGCGGCAATGACATCCCTGTCGATAATCCCTTGCGTCTGCGGTGTGGCTGCCACCGCAACAACGATGACGTCTGCCCACGTGGCAAGTGCCGCTGGTGAACCAAACGCCGTCCACCCTGCAACAGACTTTTCCGAGCGGTTCCAGAAACCGATATCGAATTTGAAAGCTTCGGCGCGTTGCCCGATCGCCTGCCCGATGGCGCCCAGTCCAACTATGCCGAACTTTCGCCCTTTCAAACTCCGCGCCAGCTTCATTTTCTTGCCTTGCGCCCATTGCCCCGATCGCACGAAATCCTGTCCTTGGCCGAGTTCGCGCAACGCAGCGATCACCAGTCCCATCGCCATGTCGGCGACATCGTCAGTCAGCACGCCGAGTGTGGTGGCCACGTGGATCGACCGCGAGGCGCACAGATCGAGGTCGATCCTGTCGGTGCCCACGCCGTTGACCGCTATCAATTCAAGATTCGGAAGTTTCTCGATCCACGCACTTTCCATCCCCAGCCCACCATTGGTCATGGCGATGCGAAAATCGGCCAGTCGGTCCTGTACCCGAGGGTCGTCAGCGGAAATCAACTCATAGTGCGCTGCAAGTTCGGAGCCGATCGGCTCAAGTAGGGTATCAAATGTCAGGATGGGCTCGGCCATGAGTGTCTCTCTGCGTGTTGTCCGGGGTGCCCGATCCAAAAACCGGTCGACTCTAATGAGCGATCTGCCCCAAAAATGTCTTTGTCCGCTCGTTCTGCGGATTGGAAAAAAAGCTCTCGGGCTCTCCGATTTCCACTATCTCACCCTTGTCCATGAAGATGACGCGATCTGCAACCTTACGGGCGAACCCCATCTCGTGGGTCACGACGAGCATTGTCATGCCCTCCCGCGCCAAATCGATCATCGTGTCGAGAACTTCATTGACCATTTCGGGATCGAGCGCCGATGTCGGCTCATCGAAGAGCATGATTTTGGGATTCATGCACAGCGCGCGCGCGATGGCCACACGCTGCTGCTGACCGCCCGAAAGCTGAGCAGGATACTTGTCCGCCTGTTCGGGAATGCGAACGCGTTCGAGATATCTGCGTGCCGTAGCGTCTGCTTCGGCTCTGCTCGTGCCGCGCACCTTCATGGGTGCAAGCATGCAGTTTTCCAGCACTGTCATATGCGGGAAGAGGTTGAACTGCTGGAACACCATTCCAACGTCGCGGCGCACTGTCTCAACGTTCTTTGGTCCAGCGGTCAGCTCGATTCCATCGACTGTAATCTTGCCTTCGTGCACGCTTTCTAGCTGGTTTATGCAGCGGATCAGCGTAGATTTCCCCGACCCTGACGGGCCGCACACGACGATTTTTTCGCCGCGCGCGACCGTGAGATCAATGGATCTGAGCGCATGAAAGGAGCCATACCATTTCTCGACGCCAGCCATCTCGACGGCGGCATTGCCAGCGTTGCCTTTAGCGTTCGTGACCATGGCGTGTCCTTTCGCGCGTTCTGTTATTGCCCGGAGATGACGAATTCAGGCAGCGGACCGCCGACCCATTCTTCATGCAGGGCGTTGATGCTTCCGTCCTCTTTCACGCGAGCAAGGAAATCGTTGATATAGGACAGCATTTCTTCGCTGCCCGGACGCACGGCAATCGCCTGGCTTTGTTGACGCAGCGAGAACTTGGTGTCGAACCGGTCAGGTGCCATCGCCTCGATCTGGCTGATCACGACGTTCGATGCACCCATCAGTGGCGTCTGGCCGGAAAGCAGAGCCTGAACCGCGGTCGCATCATCATCGAAGCGCTGGATATTGGCGTCCGCCGGTGCGATCTCGGTGATCGAAGTATCCTGGGTCGACGCTCGGGCCACGGCGATATTTTGACCCGAAAGTCCCTCCGGTCCGCTTACCTCTACGCTCGCGTCACCAAAAACGAAAATTTCAATACCCGCGTAAGGATCGGAGAAATCGACCTGCTCTGCCCGCTCGGGTGTAATGCCCAGAGAAGCGACGAGAATGTCGACCTGGTTTGAGACCAGATAAGGGATGCGGTTCGGGCCAGTCACGGGAACAAGGTTGAGTTCAACGCCCATATCTTCAGCCAGCAAACGTGCCACATCGGCGTCGTAACCGTCTGGATTGCCCGCTTCATCGAGAATACCGAAGGGCGGAAAGTCGACAAGCAGCCCGATATTAACGGTACCGCGCGCCTGGATTTCTTCAGGCGTTTGGGCCGACGCGGGGCCAGCCACTAGTCCTGCGGCCAGCGCAGCTGCTGCGCCTAGCCCGATCAACGTCTTGTTCAGTTTCATTTACTCTCTCCCTTGGGTTGAACTTTTTGGTCTTTAGCGGCTCGTTGCCACAGCGAATCGGCCTTCCAAGTGCCGCGCCCACATCGAGAGTGGCCAGCACAGGATGAAATAGAGAGCTGCGACCAGAGAAAACACGGTCAGCGGCTGGAATGTTGCGTTGTTGATGATTTGCCCCGCTCGCGTGAGCTCCACAAACCCGATGATCGATGCCAGCGATGTGCCTTTGATGAGCTGCACAAGAAACCCGACCGTCGGCGCCACAGAAATCTTGGCGGCCTGGGGCAGAACCACATAGCTCATCCGGTGGCGGTACCCCAGACCGAGCGCCCAACTGGCCTCGGTTTGCCCCTGCGGCACGGCCTCAATGCAGCCGCGCCAAATTTCACCCAGATAGGCGCTGGCATGCAATGTCAGCGCGACGGCAGCAGCCACCCAGGGATTGATGCCCACGCCAAAAATATTCAGGCCGAAAAATACCAGAAAGAGTTGCATGAGCAGCGGCGTGCCTTGAAAAACACGAATGAAGGCGAGCGCTCCGAGCCGGATAGGCTTGATTGCCGAGACCCGCCCGAGCGCGATCGCGACGCCACCCACTGCGCCACCGGCAAAAGCCACAGCCGATAAGGCCAGCGTCCACTGCGCCGCCATCACGATGTACCAGAACTCGTTGGGTCCGAATGTGCGAAACATGATCGACCCCTATCGTGCCAAAGGATAGCGGAACGCTGTCCGCCCGATGGCTGAGAACAGCCCGGAAAAGCCCAGCGAAAGCACGAAATACATGACCGTGATCACGAGATATACTTCGAACGCCGCGAACGTCGCTGCCTGAATGTTGTTACCTGCTGCGGCGAGATCGGTTGCCGAGATCGCCGAGACCACCGATGAGGTCAACATCAAATAGATGAACTGACTTGTCAGAGCGGGATAGATCGTCCGAAGCGCAGGCTTGAGAATAATATAGCGAAATATCTGGTGGCCCTTCAAACCCAGCGCCTTGCCGGCCTCGACCTGCCCTCTATTAATCGACTCAATCCCCGCCCGCACGATCTCTGTGGCGTATGCACCAACATTAACCGATAGTGCCACAAGCGCTGCAGTATTGGGATCGAACCGGATGCCCAGGGCCGGCAGAGAAAAATAGATAAAGAATATCTGGATGAGGAACGGGGTGTTGCGGATCACCTCGATATAGACGTTGACCAGCCATGCCAACGGCTTGATGCCTGCTGTCTTGGCGGCGGCACATGGAATGGCAATCAGCGTCCCGATCAGGATGGCGCCAAAGCTGAGCTGCACGGTAATGAGCGCCCCATAGATCAACTGATCGAAATTGTTGATCACAGGCGCGAAATTGAACTGATAGCCCAAACGCTCACTCCTCCCGCTGAACCGCTTTGCCGCAATGGCCCCTTGCGGGTTTAAAAGCGAACAGCCGTTTTCTCGAAACTTCATCCGACTGCGCGGTTTCTCAGAAGCCTCGTACTCCTCAATTTAGATCGATCTAAATGCCTAACCGATCCGGAGTCAACCCCACCGTCAGTTGCGGTTAAACCGGACCGATCGAGCCCCGCTCGACAAAATGGGTCGGCACCGTCAGCGCCTCGGCCTCGGCTTGCGGGTTTTCGATCCGTCGCAACAACAAATTTGCTGCTTTCAATCCGATTTCGACTGGCTCGGTGGCGACAGATGCCAGACCTGGGCGGACAAGATCGGTTTCAGCCACGTTGTCGAACCCGATGAGCGAGACATCCCGGCCCGGCGTCACATCGCTATCGCAAAAACCGCGATGCATGCCCAACCCGATGACGTCGTTGTGGCAGATCCATGCTGTAGGGGCGTCGACGCGCTTTGCCATCTGCCGCGCCAACGCCATCGCATCGGCGTGCGTTGGGTCGATCTCGATTTCCTCGGCAAACACGATCCCGTGACGGCCCGCGGCAGCGCGGAATGCCGCCAACCGTTCGTCATGGGCTGAATGGTCGAGGTTTGCAGTGACAAACCCGATTCTGGAATGCCCCAGTGCCGCGAGACGCGCCACGGCCGCTTCCATGCCGCTATGCTGATCCATCCCAACGTAATCGACGGCGCCGCCCCCCACCGTACGCAACGCCTCCACGACGGGCATCCCCCAATCGTTTAATCGTTCAATAAATTGCGGCGGTGTACCCGCTGCTGGACAAACGATAAGCCCGTCCACGCCATGTTCTCGCATACGGGTTACAAAGCCGTCCTGTTTGGCTGCCGACTCTGCCGAATGTGCAATAAAAGTCGCCAACCCCGCATCGTCGACCACCTGGTCGATCCCCGCGAGAAGCACGCCGAAGAACGGATTTGAGAGGTTGGGGATGATAACCCCGATCGTGCGACTGCGCGCCGCGCGCATGCCCGCAGCGCCAAGATTATAGACATAGCCGATCTCGGCCATGGCCGCTTCGACACTGGCCCGCGTTTCGGCGCCCACGAGTGGGCTTTTGCGCACGACAAGAGATGCCGTGGCGCGCGAAACGCCAGCTTTTTGGGCTACGTCCATAAGCGTTGGGCGCGTCTTGCGCGTCGGTTTCCCGTCCATCATCCTCCCTCGACCTCCCCCTCTTAGATCGATCTAACGCAAAGATGACAAGTGCGACAGCAAAAGACAACCGGCACAGCAAGGGCAAACGAGTATTTGGTAATCAAGGGGTGCCTGCCTCCACTCGCCCTCATGAGGCCTCCAAACAGGTCAGTTTAAAGCAGGCCCGCCTTGGCGAGATCGCCCATCAATGCCCTCGAACCGTAGCGCCACCGATCGCATTCGGTCGATAGCCGGACTGTATTGACAAGCGCTCCCAGCGCAGGCGTCGAAATCGTCACCACATCGCCCAACTTGTGGGTAAATCCTTTCCCCGCGCCATCGCGATCCTGAACAGGGGCAAACATCGTTCCCAGATAGAGCGCCAACCCGTCGGGGTATTGGTGATGATCTCCGATAGCCGCAGCCACCAGCGATTCCGGTGTGCGTGAGATCTGGCTCATTGACGAATTGCCGGTGAGCACAAATCCGTCCTCACCCTTGACCTCAAGTCCCACCTCCATCGCTTTTACGCTATCGAGCGTGAAGTCGCCGTCAAACAGCCTGATAAAGGGCCCCAGAGCCGCCGATGCGTTGTTGTCCTTGGCCTTGCCCAGCAGCAAAGCAGAACGCCCCTCGACGTCACGCAGATTGACGTCATTGCCTAGCGTAGCCCCCAGAATCTCTCCTTTTGAAGACACGATCAAAGCGACTTCCGGCTCGGGATTGTTCCACGTCGAGATAGGATGCAATCCCACATCGGCGCCGTGTCCCACGCTGGCCATGGGTTGGCACTTGGTGAAAATTTCAGCGTCGGGCCCGATCCCGACTTCGAGATACTGGCTCCATACGCCCTTTTCGATCAGCTTGGCCTTTACGGCCATTGCCGCATCCGAACCCGGCACCAGTTTTGAAAGATCCTCACCGATCAATTCGAGAATTTCGCCACGCAGCGCGTCGGCACGACCCGCGTCACCTTTGGCCTGCTCTTCGATCACCCGCTCAAGAAGACTGACAACGAATGTAACCCCGGACGCCTTGACTGCCTGCAGATCGACGGGAGAGACAAGCGTGACGCCATCGGCGCCCCCCTCAAGCACCGCATCGAGTGAGGCGACCGGCTGGCCCTGCGCGCTCTTTACATAACCCGCAGGGTCACCCATCTCGCAAATGTCGCGAACAGTCGGAGCGGCTTTACTCGTTATATCGATAACCTTGCCGTCTCTCACTGTCACAATGCGCGGGTGTCCGCCCTCGGCAAGTATCACGCGCCCAACAAACACGCCCTGATCGTATATGCTCATCTCAATATCCAGTTCCTGATAATTTACGCTTTAGAAGCGTTTGCCGACTCCAGGCTGCGAACTCTTTATCCGCGCCCAACAAACGGCATCTGCGTGGCCATGACCGTCATCGTGAGCGTGTTGGCCTCCAGCGGCAATCCTGCCATATAGCTGACAGCATCTGCGATAAGGCCCGCATCAATGGTCGGTTCGACTGCCGTTGACCCATCGGCCTGCAAGACCCCCGAAGACATCCGCGTTGTCATGTCAGTGGACGCATTACCGATGTCGATTTGTCCGACGGCAATATTAAATGGCCGCCCGTCAAGGGCCGACGCTTTGGTTAAGCCCGATATCGCATGTTTGGTCGCAGCATAGGGCGCAGATTGCGGACGTGGCGTTGTTGCCGAAATCGACCCATTATTGATAATTCGGCCACCTTGGGGGCTTTGCGCCTTGAACTGGGCGAATGCAAATTGGGTGCAAAAGAACGCACCTGACAGATTTGCCGCCACGACCTGGTCCCACTGCAAAGCAGAAACCTCTTCAAGCGCCACGGAAGGCGCGTTCATGCCAGCATTATTGACCAGCAAATCGAGTCGTCCCCACCGCGCGACAACAGCCTCGAACGCGGCACCAACAGCCTCTCGGTCACCTATGTCGACCGAAACCGACATCATGCGCTCGCCAGCGCCATCGATCTCCGCAGCCGTTGCCTCAAGCACGTCCAACCGCCGCCCAAATAGCGCGACAGAGAACCCGTTAGCGTAAAGCGATTTGGCGATCGCCTTGCCAACCCCGGTTCCACCACCGGTCACGATTGCAATTTTCATTTCGGCACCTCGCCGCCCAATTCGTCTTCGATGTGGATAGCGATGATCTCATCGAACGAGGTTTCCGCCTTAAATCCCAGAGAAACCGCTCGGGAAGCGTCGAAATCCTTGGCCCAGCCTTCAACCATTCCTGCAACCATGGGGTCCGGCTCGCGCTTGATCAGCGCAACGGCTTCTTCACCGGCCACGCGCCTCAACGCATCGATCTGCTCGCCAACCGTTGCCGAAAGCCCGGGCATGTTCAGGCTGCGGCGCGTCCCCAGTCCTGCAGTGTCCATTTGCGCAGCATGGATCAAAAAACCGACAGCGGCGCGAGGACTTGCGTGCCAATGCCGCGAGTCTTCAGGGACAGGCAGCACGGCTTCCTGCCCCACAAGCGGCTCACGCAGGATGGACGAGAAGAAACCTGAAGCCGCTTTGTTGGGTTTACCTGGGCGAATACAAACAGTGGGCAACCTGATCCCCACCCCGTCAAGAAATCCCCGACGGGAATAATCGGCGAGAAGCAATTCGCCGATGGCCTTCTGGGTGCCATAGCTGGTCCGCGGCGTCTGGAAAAACTCATCGCCAATCTTGTCGGGAAACGGTGCACCAAACACAGCAATAGAGGAAGTGAAAACAAAGCGCGGGCAGTAGGGCTTTTCCATTCCCGCGTGCCTGATAGCTTCGAACAAGTACCGGGTGCCATCGAGATTGATCGCATAGCCCTTGTCGAAATCGAGTTCGGCCTCGCCTGAAACAATAGCCGCAAGATGAAAAATCATGTCGGGCCGATTGTCGATCAGCGTTCGAGCGACGCTGGGATCTGCTATATCGACTGCACGCGTCGTTATGTTGATGCCGTTTGCCTCAGGCACGTCCGGCTCGATCACATCGACCAGCGAAATGGCCTCAATGGGCTTGCCTGACAATGTGCCCGACGCGACCAATGCAGCAGTCAGCTTTCGGCCGACCATACCGGCGGCTCCGATTATCAGAATATTCATGTTGTGATCTTGCCCCTCCTTGAGGTCAATCTTGCTTACGGTCCGTGCTCTGACGAACCTTGAGTTCATAGCCAACATCCACAACTGCGGGATCGGCGCGCTCGCCTTGTGCGGCGGCAATGATCATCTCGATGGCGCGGTAGCCCATTTCGTAGCGAAGGGTGCGGATCGATGAGACCGTGGGATTGCTCACTGACGAATAATCGAGATCGTTATAGCCCATTATGCCGAATTGGGCCGGCACCCTGATATGGCGCCGCTGACACTCGAACAGAGCACCCAGCGCCATGTCGTCATTGTTGCAGAACACAGCGTCGGCGTCGGGCACAACCCCCAGAAAATCGACGAACATCTCGCTGCCGCGCGGCACCGACGACGCCTGCGGCGAAGTCAGTATCAGACGGTCATCATAGAGCCCTTCGGCATGCATGACCTCGCAGTACCCATCGAGCCGCCTTTGCGCGCGAGGATCCATGCGCGCGCCGATAAAGCCGATACGTCGATATCCCTTTTCGATAAGGTGACGCGCCGCCGCACGACCGCCCTCGCGGTGATCAAAGCCGATCATCATGTCGATCGGATCGGGCCCGATATCCATCACCTGGACGACCGGACAGCCAAAACTCTCGAGCAACGCCCGCGCCGCCTGAGACTGATCTATACCAGAAACCACAAGTCCGGCAGGCCGCTGCGCAGCAAATACCCTGAGCAGTTCCTCTTCTTTGCGATTGGTATAGCGCGTATTGCCCAGCTGCACCTGATAAGGCGTTCCCTCCACAGCATCATAAATCCCGCGCATAACATCCGAAAACACTAAATTGGTGACCGACGGAATCAAAACGCCAATGATCGATGTAGTGGCCGATGCAAGGGCCCGCGCCGCTTGATTGGGAGCATATCCAAGCGCGTCGACGGCCTGCTGCACCCGCTCGCGCACCTTGTCGGACACGATATCAGGCGTACGCAATGCGCGGGACGCAGTGATAACGCTGACATCCGCCGCTGCGGCAACATCTTTAAGCGTTACTGCCTTGTATGTATTATCTTTTCTACTCAATATCCCCCTCCAGCGCGCTCATTTCACATCGGCACACCGTTGACAATGACATACGCTATCATTTAAGCATTTGTCCAGTCGGCTCGAGGATGGAATCTGACAATTGCCACCCAGCCGCCGTGTCGCAGCGCCGTAGCGTTATCGGCGCCTTGGGAGGAGACCAGAACATGCGCAATGCGCCATTTTGGGCGTGTGCGGGACACCCCGTTCATGACTAAAGCCATCAACATCGTTGTAAAGGCGATCGAATTTGTGCTGGCAGCGTTAATGCTGGGCATGGTCATCATGGTCGCCACCAATGTCGTACTTCGTTACGGCTTCAATAGTGGGCTGAACTTTTCCGAAGAGATGAGCCGCTACTTCTTCGTTTGGCTCACGTTTATCGGCGCAGTGCTAGCGTTCAAGGATCACGGCCATATCGGCGTCGAGACCATAGTGCGGCTGTTTGGCCGTCGCGGTCGCATCGCCTGCATGCTGATCACCAACATCATCATCTTGATAACCGCCATCGTCTTCTTTCACGGCACCTGGGTGCAGCATCCCATCAACGCATCGATGACCGCTGCCGTCGTCGGCATGTCGATGATCTGGGTCTACGGCATCGGCTATTTCACATCGCTGGGCATTGGGCTGATTGCCCTTTTTCGAATTTTCGAAATCGTGACCGGTCGTGTCACCGAAGCCGATATCGCCCGCTTCGCTGGCGAGTATGAAGAGAACCAGACGGTGGAGCGCGCCATATGATCATTCTGGTTTTTCTGGGCTCGCTGTTCGGGACCCTTGCCATCGGCCTGCCGGTCGCGTTTGCGCTTTTGACTACCGGCATCGTGCTGATGTCCTACATGGGGATTTTCAATACCCAGATCATTGCCCAGCAGATGATCACCGGCGCCAATACCTTCACCCTTCTGGCGATCCCGTTCTTCCTTCTGGCCGGCGAACTGATGAATGCCGGTGGCCTTTCGCGCCGCATCGTCCATTTTGCTGTCACCTGTGTGGGCCATATCCGGGGCGGATTGGGCTTCGTTGCCGTTATGGCGGCCGTCATCATGGCCTCGATGTCAGGCTCGGCTGCTGCCGACTCCGCTGCGCTGGCCGCCATTCTCGTCCCCATGATGCGCGACGCCGGCTACAATGTACCGCGCGCCGCCGGGCTCATGGCCTCGGGGGGCATCGTTGCACCGGTCATCCCGCCCTCGCTCGCATATATCATCTTCGGCGTTGCAGCCAACGTGTCGATTACCGGCCTGTTCCTTGGCGGCATCGTGCCTGGCCTGATGATGGCGTTGGCACTGGCGGCCATGTGGGGCTTTGTTGCCCGCAAGGAAAAGGTCGAGGCTCTGCCCAAGAGCTCGGGCAAGGAGCGTTTCAAAGCAGCGGGCGCTGCTGTCTGGGCGCTGTTCATGCCGGTCATTATCCTGGCCGGCATTCGTTTTGGTATTTTTACCCCCACCGAAGCCGCCGTGATCGCAGCGGTTTATGCACTTTTTGTCGGTGGCGTCGTCTACCGCGAATTGACCTGGGCAAGCCTTTACCGCGTGTTCGTTAATGCCGCAAAGACCACATCGATCGTCATGTTCCTGGTGGCAGCGGCTTTGGTCACATCCTGGCTGATCACCTCAGCCAATATTCCAAACCAGCTCGTCGGACTGGTCCAGCCTTTCATCGACAATCCGAAGCTGTTGATGCTGTTCATCGTCCTGCTGCTGCTCGTCGTGGGCATGGTGCTCGATCTCGCACCAACGATCCTGATCTTCGCCCCGGTGCTTATGCCCATGATCCGGGCAGCCGATATTGATCCTATCTATTTCGGCATCATCTTTGTGATGACCACCTGCATCTCGCTGATCACGCCGCCGGTTGGCGTTGTGCTCAACGTGGTCAGCGGGGTGTCGCGCGTGCCCATGGGCAAGGTAGTGTATGGCGTGCTGCCATTCATCCTGTCCCAGATCATTGTGCTGGCCCTGCTCGTCTTGTTCCCCGAAATCGTGCTCACGCCGCTTGCGTGGCTGCGCTGAGCCGATTTCACAATCAAAATGACAATGGAGGAATCGAAATGAAAACCATCATCACAACATCGCTGGCGGCTGTGCTGGCCATGAGCGTGGCGCTTCCGGCAAGTGCTCAGATATCCGACCGCACGATCCGCATTGCCAACGGCATTGCAGAAGATCACCCGGTTGGTGACGGCGTTGCGGCTATGACCCAGTGCATCGCCGATGCGACCGACGGCGCATGGACAATCAATGCCTTCTGGTCGTCCTCGCTTGGGGACGATCTGCAATCTGCACAGTCGCTGCGTTCGGGCACGCTGGAAATGGTCATTTCGTCGTCATCGCCGCTGGTCGCTATCGAGCCGGCACTCGGTGTTTTCGACCTGCCATTCCTGCTCTCCAACGAGCAGGAAGCCGACGCTTTACTTGACGGCGCCTTCGGTGATTACATCGCCGAAATGATGCCCGAGCATAATCTGGTCAATCTCTCGTTCTGGGAAAACGGATTCCGCAACCTGTCCAACTCGGTTCGCCCGGTCGAAAGCCTTGCCGATTTCGATGGCATGCGTGTCCGCGTTATGCAGAACAACATCTTCCTCGACACGTTCCAGACGCTTGGCACCAACGCCACGCCAATGGCGTTCGGTGAAGTGTTCACGGCGCTGGAAACTGGTGCCATCGACGCACAGGAAAACCCTTACGTGACCATCGACACCTCGCGTTTCTATGAAGTGCAGGATTACGTCTCCAACACCCGTCACGCCTATACGCCGTTCATGGTCCTGTTTTCCAAGCCGATCTTCGACACCTATTCCGAAGAAGAGCAGCAGATTCTCTACGAGTGCACCGCAGTGGGCCAGACCGTTCAGCGCGAAGCCAGCCGTTCGCTCTCCGATGAATCACTACAGCGTATCAAGGACGCCGGCCTTGAGGTCAACGACATCGCCGAGGATGCAATGGCTGAAATTCGAGACGCCGTCGCCGGCGTTTACGAGCGCAGCGCAGACTCCATCGGTGCCGATGTAATCGAACGGGTCAACAGCGAACTCGCCGCCATCCGCGGTCAGTAATCTCGTTACCGATCTGGTACGGGCGGGGCCTGGGCTCCGCCCTTTTTAACGTCTCTTTCCTGCGGATAGCGCCATGAAGATCACCGGCGTCGAGACCCTGCGGCTCGGCCAGTTTGGAAACGTAGTCTGGATTTTGATCCGAACCGACGAAGGCGTCACTGGGCTCGGCGAAACCTTTCTCGGCGCCGCAGCCGTCGAAGCCTATATCCATGAAACCGTTGCCCCGAAACTCGTTGGCCGCGATCCATTGCAGATCGAAGCGATCAACCGCGATCTGATCGGTTATCTCGGATGGCGCGGCGCGGGCGTGGAAACACGCGGCAATTCAGCTGTCGATATCGCGCTCTGGGACATTTTCGGCAAGACGCTGGGCGTCCCTGTTTCCATAGCGCTGGGCGGAAAATCTCGCGACACCATACGCACCTACAATACCTGCGCCGGCTACGCCTACATTCGCGACAATCGCGCCCAATCAGTCGAAAACTGGGGCCTCGATCAAACCTCTGCAGGTCCTTATGAGGACCTTGATGCTTTCCTCAATCGCGCCGACGAGCTCGCACTATCCCTTCTCGATGAAGGGATTACTGGCATGAAAATCTGGCCCTTTGACATCGCAGCCGAACGCACCAATGGCCTCGACATCTCCGCCGCCGAACTCAAGACCGCCCTCGAGCCATTCGAAAAAATCCGTAAGGCGGTCGGCGACAAGATGGATATCATGGTTGAGTTTCATTCCCTGTGGCGCCTGCCTGCCGCGCAGCGTATTGCGCGTGCACTCAAACCCTACGATACCTATTGGCACGAAGATCCGGTCCGCATGGACAGCCTTGATACCCTCAAGGCCTATGCGCCGCACACCGACGCGATGATATGCGCGTCCGAAACCCTGGCCTACCCCCACGCTTTCCGCGACTATCTGGCGACCGGGGTTGCCGGCGTGGCCATGCTCGATCTTTCCTGGTGCGGCGGTCTGTCTGAAGCGCGCAAGATAGCCGCTCTCGCTGAGGCCCAACAAATTCCTGTCGCGCCCCATGATTGCACCGGGCCCGTCGTTTTCATGGCTTCCTGCCAGTTCTCACTCCACGCCCGGAATGCGCTTATCCAAGAATCCGTGCGCGCGCTCTACACCGGCTGGTACACCGAGGTGGTCGACGCCTTGCCGATCGTCAAGCAGGGTCAGATTACTCTTCCCGATACCCCCGGTCTTGGGGTCCAGCTACAGCCTCACCTTTTTGATCGTCCCGATGCCATTCATCGGCGCTCGAACGTCGATGGAGAAATCTAGATGACCACCGTGAAGGCCACAGCCACGACGATGTCGCCAGCCCGCATGGGCGTGCTCATCATGCTGCTGGCCATGTTCCTGTTTTCGCTCAATGACGCCATGGGCAAATGGCTTGTTTCAACCTATTCGGTCGGCCAGGTTCTTTTGCTGCGTTCTGCCGTCGCCCTGGTCATTCTCCTGCCCTTCCTCTGGAAATCGGGACTAAGGCCCATCCTGTCGGCCGAACGGCCCATGCTCCAATTCGCCCGCGTCGTGTTTTCGACAGCGGAGGTGTTCTGTTTCTACTGGGCGGTCTATTTCCTGCCGCTTGCCGACGTGATGACCTACTGGCTGGCCGCGCCCATCTATGTTGCTGCCATGTCGCCATTTCTTCTCAAGGAAAAGGTCGGTCCCATCCGCTGGGCAGCTATCGGCCTTGGGTTTGTCGGCGTCCTCATCGCTTTGACGCCGTCGGGCGAAATCAATCCGCTCGCCATTGCCGTTTCGGTAGTTGGCACGCTCGCCTTCGCCCTTATGGTCATCACCGGGCGCACCCTGCGCGGCACCCCGGATAAGACCCTCGTCTTTTTCCAGATTGCAGGCGCTTTGATTGCGGGCATAATCCTGATGCCCTTTGGCTGGGTCACCCCAACGCTGCCCGACTTCCTCTTGCTCGGAACGCTCGGCGTCGTCGCAATGCTGGCCCATATGTGCGTCAACCGCGCGGTCAAGCTGGCCGACGCCGCTGCAGTGGCGCCCCTGCAATACACGCTCCTGCCCTGGGCAATTATTTTCGGCTATCTGTTCTTTGACGAACTTCCACGCGTCCTCACCCTTGTTGGGGCCGCCATCATCATCACCTCGAGCTTCATCATCTACCTTCGCGAACAGCGCACAAAGCGCGCCGCCAAGGTCAAATCGAGCACGAGCGGAACTGGAGAAACACTTTGAAAAAGCTGCGCTCCCGCGCCTGGTTCGACAATCCTGACAACCCCGACATGACAGCGCTCTATCTCGAGCGCTACATGAACTACGGCATCACCCGCGAAGAGCTCCAGTCGGGCAAACCGATCATCGGCATCGCGCAGACCGGCTCGGATTTGTCCCCCTGCAATCGCCACCATATTGTGCTTGCTGACCGTGTGCGCGAAGGCATCCGCGAGGCTGGCGGTATCGCTTTCGAGTTTCCAGTTCATCCGATCCAGGAAACCGGCAAGCGCCCGACGGCCGGGCTTGATCGCAACCTTGCCTATCTCGGACTTGTCGAGGTTCTCTATGGCTACCCGCTTGATGGCGTGGTTCTGACCATCGGTTGCGACAAGACCACACCGGCCATGCTCATGGCCGCAGCCACAGTTGATATTCCAGCCATCGCGCTCTCGGTCGGCCCCATGCTCAATGGCTGGTTCAAGGGCGAACGCACCGGCTCGGGCACGATCGTCTGGAAGGCTCGGGAAATGATGGCCGCTGGCGAAATCGGGTATGAGGAGTTCATCGAACTCGTCGCCTCATCGGCGCCTTCGGTTGGCTATTGCAACACCATGGGCACGGCCACAACGATGAATTCGCTGGCCGAAGCACTGGGCATGCAGCTTCCCGGTTCAGCAGCCATCCCCGCCCCCCACAAGGACCGCGCAGCGACCGCCTGGCGCACTGGCAAACGCATTGTGGACATGGTCCATAAAGATCTCAAACCCTCCGACATCCTCACCCGCGAAAACTTTTTCAACGCCATCGCTGTCAATTCCGCAATCGGCGGCTCGACAAACGCGCCGATCCATATCAACGCCATTGCCCGTCACATCGGGGTCGATCTCAAAATATCGGACTGGCAGGCTCATGGCCACCATATCCCGTTGCTGGTCAATCTCCAGCCCGCAGGCGAATATCTGGGCGAAGACTACCACCGCGCCGGAGGCGTTCCCGCAGTGGTCAACGAGCTGATGAAAAAGGGGCTGATTTATGAGGATGCCCCCACCGTCAACGGCAAGACCATCGGCGAGAACTGCCGTTCAACGCCCATTCTCGACACCGATGTCATCCGTCCGTTCGAGACCCCGTTGACCGAGGATGCCGGCTTTATCGTACTCTCGGGCAATCTGTTCGACAGCGCTATCATGAAGACCTCGGTGATCTCGCCGGAATTCCGCAAGCGCTATCTGTCAAATCCGAACGACCCCGAAGCGTTCGAGGGCAAGGCCGTAGTGTTTGACGGCCCGGAGGATTACCATCACCGGATCGACGATCCGGCGCTTGAGATCGATGAGTTTACACTGCTGTTTATGCGCGGTGCCGGCCCCATCGGCTATCCGGGCGCTGCCGAAGTGGTCAACATGCGTCCGCCCTCATACCTGATCAAGCGCGGAATCCTCTCGCTGCCCTGCATCGGTGATGGCCGCCAGTCGGGCACGTCGGGTTCACCCTCGATCCTCAACGCATCCCCCGAAGCTGCAGCGGGCGGCGGTCTGGCCATCATCCAGACCGGCGACCAGGTCAGGATCGACCTCAAGACCGGCACTGCAAACATGCTGCTCAGTGACGAGGAGATCACCCGGCGCCGCGCCGAACTTGAAGCCAATGGCGGCTACCCGTTCCCCGACCACCAGACCCCCTGGCAGGAGATCCAGCGTGGCATTGTCGACCAGCTCGGCGATGGCGCCGTCCTCAAACCAGCAGTCAACTACCAACGCATCGCGCAATCAAAAGGCCTGCCACGCGATAACCATTGATCCGTTCCACTGCGGTCACCCTTCCCCTGCTGGGGCGGGGGCTGGGGCGAAAGGTAGCGCTATCTCGATTTGATTGCGCACATTTCGCCAGAATCACAGGAGCCCACTTATGACCAATTTCTTCGATCTCACAGGAAAAACTGCGCTCATCACCGGCTCCTCCCAGGGGATCGGTTATGCGCTCGCCGAAGGGCTGGCATCCCACGGCGCTCGCGTCATCCTGAACGGACGCAGCTCCGACAAGCTTGAGGCAGCCACCGCTGCACTAAGAGCCGACGGCCACGACGCGCACGCTGTACCCTTCGACGTTACAGACCCCGAAAACGTCAGTTCTGCAATTGAAAGCATTGAGGCCCGCATCGCACCGATCGACATCCTGATCAACAATGCGGGCATGCAGCACCGCGCACCTCTCGAAGACTTTCCCCATGACAAATGGGATGCGTTGATGCGGACCAATCTTACCTCGGTTTTTTACGTCGCCCAGGCAGTTGCACGTTTCATGATCCCCCGCGGTCATGGACGAATTGTCAATATCGCGTCAGCCACGTCCGAATTGGCCCGAGCATCGGTAGCGCCTTACACAGCGGCAAAGGGCGCAGTACGCAACCTGACGCGAGGCATGGCCACCGATTGGGCGGGCAAGGGTCTACAGGTCAACGCCATCGCACCGGGCTATTTCAAGACACCGCTCAACAAGGCGCTGATCGACGACGAAAAATTCACCGCCTGGCTTGAAGCGCGCACACCCGCCGGACGATGGGGCAATCTCGATGAGCTCAAAGGCGCGGCGATCTTTCTCGCCTCTGATGCCGCGAGCTTTGTCAACGGACACACCCTCTATGTCGATGGCGGTCTGACAATCTCGCTTTAGCTCCACACCGGGTCAGAGCGAGTTCAGCACCGTGACAAGCGCCTTGGTTCCAGACGCTACATCAAACGAATTATCAATTGTATGCACCTTGCGGCCATCGACTTTGAGCGGGACCCGCCGCGCCAGCCGCATTGCAACGGCCTCGGCGCTCTCGCGCCCGCGCGCCGCAATCCGCCGGGCAAGCACCGCCTCATCGGCTTCGATATTGATAACCGTCATCTCTTGAAAAAGCGACGACGCCTCATCAAGAATGCCGCGGGAGACATTTGCGATCAATAGCGTGCCACGGTCAGCCCGCGCCATGATTTCAACCGGCGGGCCATAGCAAAGTCCGTGCGCTTGCCAGGTCAGGCAGAACTTTCCCGCAGCTCGCGCGGTCGCGAATGCTTGAGTTGAAAGCGTATCGTGATCTTCAGTTGCACCGTCCGGCGCACGCGTAATTACGCGGCGCACAAAGCAGATGTCGGTTCGATCTGCCAAAGCCTGCGCTGCGCCTTTCAGCAAGGTGTCCTTGCCCGCTCCGCTCTGCCCCACAACAGCTGCAAACCGCCCTCTAGGCAACACGATTGCCCTCCCGCCAGACCGAATGCACCCGTGGCGGTTGGCCAGAAGCAGTTCTTACCCGTACGAGATCGGCGCGACGACCTGTCTCGATACGTCCGCGATCGTCAAGCCTTGCTGCCTCGGCTGGATTGGCCAAAATCAGCCTGACGGCATGAGCAAGATCGGTCGCGCCGTCATCGGCGAGAAAAAACGCGGCCTGGATCAAGCTGAAGTGCACATAATCGGACGACAGGATATCAAGGCAGCCCAGCTCTAGCAAAGTGCGCGCCGATACATTCCCCGAATGCGAGCCGCCCCTCACCACATTGGGAGCACCCATGAGAACAAGCAATCCGGCCTCATGCGACAATCGTGCTGCCTCGATGGTCGTGGGAAATTCGGCCAACGCAACCCCAAGCCCTATGCTTTCCTCGACATGTGCTGGCAGAGCATCGTCATGAGATGCAATCGCTGTCCCTTGTGCCTGGCAGCGCTGCGCGATGAGTTTTCGGTTTCGATCCGAATTTCGTTCAGATTCCGAAGTGCGTCGCGCGCAATAGCGTTCGAAGTCGGCGTCCGAGAGCTTCTTCTTGCCCTGATAATAGAGCCGGTACGCTGCAGGATCGACAAACTGTCGCTGTCCGGGCGCGTGATCCATCAATGACGCGAGCCGGACGCGCGGATTGCCGCTCAGCGCGTCGAAATGCTCAACCACATCGTCGACCGACACCTCACACCGCAAATGTATGAAGTGCTCCGCTCTCAGGCTGTCTTGCTCGGCGGACTCTGCAATGATCTGGGCAATGTCGCACATGTCCTGCGCACCGAACTCGGTATCGCCCTCCATCCCGACCCGCAATGCATCAAAGACTGTGGTGATACCTGAGGTGGCAATCTGTCCATCATGGGCGCGTAGTGCCGCCTGGAGGTTCCAGCGCACCTTAGGGCGCGGCTGAAGGTGAGATTCTATGTGATCGGTATGAAGCTCGACACACCCGGGAATAACGGTATCGCCCTCGAGATCTTGACCCGATCTCGAAGGACTTTCCGAAATATCGGCAATGACGCCGTCGCGTATGTTTATTGAGCCATGGACAACCCGATCGAAAAGCACGATGCGGCCATTGGTGAATGTAAGTTCGTTCATAAGTATGCGGCCATGTTGATCGGTCGTTGAAGCGGATAGAGCTCAAGTATGCGAAACGGCGCGCCCGGCGCGTCCTCGACAAAGATCGCAAGAGCGTCCAGAAAATGCGTCCTGGACAAATGCTGGGCAAAAACCGCGTCGGCTCGGCGGGCCAGTTCCCCTGTCGGCGCATCTGGGCCAAGGCTATTGGTCAGGGTCATGTGAAATCGGAAATCGGTTCCAACATTTGGATAGCCCCAATCGTCCAGATTGCGCCGCTGGGATGCTGAAAGGCGCTCAGGCTTGCGCCGCGCAATCTCGTCTGCATTAAGCGGAGCGCGAAACGGCTCGCAGCGTTCACGAACTTGCGCTTCGAGGGCAACCAGTTCGGCCCCGACCTGGGGGGCCGTAAGTGCCAGAAAGCCGTTCAGTGATCCCAACTGAAGTTGGCCAAGAGCAACATTTTCGGTCCGGGCGGCCAGCGACATCACCATCTGTTCGACATCACCCAGAGAAACACCATCGGCCAGGTGAAACGGCGCACGCAGCGTAGCGTGGAAGCCATATCGCTGCGGTTCGGTCACCCATCGCGCAATCGCAGGGTCGGGCTTGGCGACGTCATCAGCGGAAAAGGCGCTACGGCCAAGCCATTGGGCGGCAGCGCGGGCTAGCGGATTGTTCTTGGCTGGCGTGTAGTAGATTGCGACGCGCATCAGATCGCCAGCTTACGAAGGAATTGCGAGACGAAGTCGATCATTGTGACAGTCAGCACGACGATGAGCAGGATAGCGGCGGATTCCGGATAGTAAAATCCGCGTACGGATTCAAACAGCACCTGACCGATGCCGCCAGCGCCAATGATGCCAAGCACGGTGGCCGACCTCACATTGGATTCCAGCCGATAGAGCGCATAGGAAATCCACAACGGCAGCACCTGCGGGATCACACCGAAAATGATCTGCTGGATGCGCGAAGCGCCAGTCGTACGAATAGCTTCTACGGGTCGCGGATCGCTGGCCTCCACGGCTTCGGAAAACAGTTTGGCGAGGACACCCGTGGTATGAACGAAAAGGGCCATCACCCCGGCAAACGGCCCCAGTCCGACAGCAACCACGAACAACACGGCAAAGACGATTTCGTGGATCGCGCGAAACAGGTCCATCAGGCGACGGACAGGCTGGAGAATCCACCAGGGCACCATGTTATGCGCTGACATGATGCCCAGCGGGATGGCAAACAGAACAGCAAGGAAGGTGCCCCAGATGGCGATCTGGATCGTCACCACCATCTGCTGAAGGTAATAGGCCCAGTCACTGAAATCGGGTCGCATGAATCCTGAAGCATACTCGGCCATGTTTCCAGACCCGCTGAACAGAAACGTCCAGCGCCCCATGCCGGCAGCATCCCAGCTCCAGGCCAGGATGAATGCGATTGCGATGAGGAACAGAAACCGTTTCAAACGTCCCTGCCCGCCAGCGGCCAAGACAGCCTGGGCATTGATGCCCGATTGCTCCGAGCTCCGGGTGTTGGAGGCGATTGCTGTGTCATCCATCATGTCGGGCATCCAAACTTGAGATGAGGAAAGGTGGCCGACGGTGCGCGTCCGCCACCGATCTGATTAGTTCGAGGCGCTCATTTCAGCTTCGTACTGATCGATCTGAGCGCTGAGTTCTGCGATCCGAGCTGTGCGCTCGTCATCGGACAGGCCCTCATCGGATTCGATCTCGGCAATGGAGCGGGTCAAATCCATGATCCGGATCGGCAGCAACTGTGCGTTGCTCGATGCACGGAAGGGTGCCCACTGCAGTCCGGCAAGAATTTCGCGTTCGGCCTCAACGTCACCGTCGGATTCTTCGGTGCCATAGGTCAGAAAGAACATCGAAATCGCATCCTTGGTCTCATCGGACAGATCCGAGCGCCAGACGAGCGGATCTGACGGGATCAGTGGCGCTGACAGTAGCGGCGCGCGTACTCGACCTGATGCAGTGACACCAGAACTGTGATGTTGTCCTTGCCGATGCCATTCGCATACAGGTTGGCGAAGGCATCTTTAGCGACAAACTGCCAGCCGAACACGATCTGGCAGCCCGTTTCGGCGTCAATCGCCAGACTGTCCGGCGCGCCATTGCGGCACTCGCCGATGAGGGACTTTTGCGGCCGGAACGCGGACGCGGCACATTCATCAACGCCCAGCCGGACCCCGTCGCCTATGCCATCGGCACCCGCACCCGGTTCTCAGAGAACATGCTGGCCCAAGGGCTTGAGCCGTCGGGCCGCCTGATCCGGGCCGACAACGTGCGCGCCGATGCCATCATGGCTGACAAATTGTCGTGCAGGGTTGGGGCACCACTGCACAAACTTCAGACATTGTCGGTCGTCGAAAGCATGCCGATATCACGGTCCACATCGTATTTTTCAGCCGAACGGTTTCCCGCGGTTGTCGAGGGCTATGCCGAGACAGGATCGATAACCCAAGCCCTGCGCCGAGAAGGCGTTGTTGACTATCGGCGTCTGGAGACCGCGATCACCGCAGAGCGCGTCACTCAGCACGATATCGAGCTGCTCAGATGCGCTGCGGACGCGATAGTGCTGATCAGCAACGCGATCGATGTCGATGCCGCCGGTTACCCCATTCAGGCCATCCGAACCCGATTCATTGCCGATCGTATGGAGTTGCGCATAAATCACGCTGGCCTCGCTTCAAAGCCCTGATTAGCGCGTTGGGCGAACCGCAATTTAATCTCCCTTGGAAGACCATAAAACCGATGATACGACCGGATGTGTAATCGCTGAAACAAGCGCAAAACCATTTCGATTTCCAAGGTTTGAAATGCAAAATCGTTACGCAAAACTCGCTTCTTGGGTCTACAATCTGGACAAGCCGATCGGGCGGTCATTTGGCGACCTAGAGTATTATCGCTCACGCCTTGAGCTTTGCGATCAAGGCCCCATCCTCGAGCCTGCTGTCGGCAACGGCCGCGTCCTGGTCCCACTGCTGGAGGCCGGATTTGAGATCGAGGGCTACGATGCCTCTCAACAAATGCTCGACTATTGCGCTGAGGCGTGTCGTCAACGCGACATTTCTGCCCCCCTCACCCGCGCGACATTTGGGGACTTCGAAAGCGACAAATCCTATTCGGCCATCATCATTCCCGCAGGCTCATTCCAGCTCATAACCGACACAAACGCTGCACTTGCAGCCTTGAAGCGGTTCCACGGGCAGCTCAGGCCTGGCGGACGTTTGATCCTTGATGTCGATCCCATCGGCGGCTTTTTTGGACCAGCCTCCGTCCGAAGCTGGACGACTGACGAGGGCGATCTGTTGACCCTCACCGACAAGCTGGTGGAAACCGACTACATCGCTCAAACGACATTGTCGCATCTTCGCTATGAGCACTGGCAGGAGGGAAATTTGGTGGCGAGCGAACTCGACCTGTTCAAACTCCGCTGGTGGGGCGTCACCGAGATCTCGCTTGCCCTCCAGTCTGCCGGCTTCTCAGACCTCGTGGTATCGGGCGGTTACCAGCACGCAATTGCGCCCACCAGGGATACCGAGATTATAACGATTGAAGCCCGCCGCGCTTCCGCCTGAGCGCACCCAAGCCATATCTTCATCCAGTTCGGTGCCCCCCATGAGTTGGGGCACCGAACCAGAGCCCTGGCACAGCCATGGTACTGTGCACAGGTTGCGACACGACACCGAACCGAAAATCGCGGCCCGAGAATCAGCCGACGAACCAAAACTGTAATGGAAAAATGGTGGGTGTAACTGGGATTGAACCAGTGACCCCTGCCGTGTGAAAACTGGGGTCCGTCGCCAAAGTATCTGTTTTTCTACGGTTACTCAAGGTAACGGACCCCAAATATCCGCATTTGTACCAGATATGTTCCTTCAAAGTGGTTCAGGTGAACCACGGAGCACTGTCTGCCCGAAGAGAGCCGAACATTTTTAACCCCGTCTATATCGAGGCCTTCGCTCTTAAGTGCCGCACTACGGCAGTTGCGTACCGAGCCGCACCAGAAACAACTCCATCTTCTCTGGGTTGCCTACTTCGCGCTCATTCCTTCAAAGTGGGCCTTTAGCACCCTATGGCTGGCAACCCATCGGTTGCCAACCTTGCGCGCCGGGATATTTCCGTTTTCGAGAAACCAGAATGCCTGCCTTGTCGAATTGAGGTTCAGAAACTTCGCGATGTTCGCTGCGCCCCAGATCAAATCTAGCGTCTCTTCGTTACCCTGCTCAACCATTTCCCGCATCATATCTTGGTGGTGGGCCTTGAATCGGAAGCCATTACCCTACGCTCCGCCGAACCGGAACTCAGCCACCTCATCGTCAGACAGAGCCCATTGGATGGTGGCACCACTGGAGCCGCATTGCGGGCAGCGTGCCCATCGTTCCAGTTTCGACAGAGGACACTCCCTCCCATGGGTTGCCAAAAGGCTGCGCAGGTCCAGTTCGATGGGCGGGCAGGCATTGACGCGCTTGAGAGCGTAATGGCGCCGCAGACAGCGCAGGATCGGTCGCCACCCGTTGTGCTGGGCATCAGAAAGGCTGGCCCACCACGTTACGGACTCCTGAAACACGAAGGCCCGGCAATACCCTTCGACCACACGCTTGCATCCGCCCTCCTCGGCAACCCGCTTCGTCCACTCCGCAACTGTGATGTCGGATCCATAACGGCGGACGGCGTTGTGAATTTTCATTTCGCCGTGCCGCTTGCAGTCCTCGCATTTGATGACCAGGACCGGTGGCCCGAATTGTGTGATCTTGTCGGTTTCCTTGAACATGCCGCACCCGATGGACTCTCAAGGAACCGAGTCATAGACTTAGAACGAAACAAGAACAAGATTGCACCCGTTCACATTTTCGGTTGGTATGGGGAAAAGGGAGAACGGCAAATGTGCAACCTCTATTCAGTGACCACCAACATCCAGGCGATCCGCGACCTCGTCAAAGGCTTCAAGGTGAATGAGGCGGCCGTCGGAAATTTCCCGCCCGCGCCTGCGATCTTCCCTGACAATCTCGCGCCAATCGTCCGCAATTTCCAGGGTGAGCGCGAACTGACCAAGGTGCGCTGGGGCATGCCCACTAGCTCCTTTGTCCAATTCAAAGCGGCGAAGGCCCGCGCCGAGAAAATTCAAAAGAAGGAAGGACGCGAACTTTCCGAGGAGGAGTTCAAAACACTGCTCGAAATAGAGCCGGATCGTGGCGTCACCAACGTGCGAAACATTAGCAGCAAGCACTGGCAGCGATGGCTTGCGCCGGAGTTTCGCTGTGTCGTGCCCTTCACCTCGTTTTCCGAGTTCAACAAGGATGCCGGAGGCAACATCTGGTTTGCGTTCGATGACAGCCGCCCGCTCGCCTTTTTCGCCTGCATCTGGGCGCCGCAATGGACGTCGGTTCGCAAGGTCAAGGAAGGCGTGGTGACGACGGACCTTTTCGCGTTCCTGACCACCGAACCCAATGACATTGTCGAACCGATCCATGGCAAGGCCATGCCGGTCATACTCACCACGCCCGAGGAGGCCGAGACCTGGCTGACCGCCCCATGGGAGGAGGCCAAGGCGCTCCAGCGCCCGCTCCCTGATGGTGTCCTGCGGATCGTGCGGGTCGGCCCCAAGCTGGACGAGGTCGCGTGATGCGTATTCCGGTCACAGGCCCCAAGGCCAAAGAGCGTGACACACTGCTGACCTATTACCGCCGAAAGTTGGCCGAGTACCAACGCATCCCGGCTGGCCGGCGCGAGGCGGAATGTGCCGATGAGGGCGAAGCGACCTGCCAGGCGATGATCGCACAACTGGACGGCACTGCGCCGCCGCTAGTAGATCCCTTGGCGCGGACAGGGATCTTCGACCCAGAGTTGGCAAAACTCGAAACGCCTGACGACGACTGATCGTCGTCAGATTTCACCAACGTTAAACGGCGGCTTCAGGGTGGGTTCCTGTCAGTCCGCGTTTGCTTACAGGGGGCGGCAAGCGGATTGTCATGCCAACTGCTTCGGTCTCCATCCGAGCAACCGCATGGCGTTGGCCGTGACCAGCACGGTAGCGCCAGTGTCTGCCAGGATGGCGGGCCAAAGTCCGGTGATCCCGACGATGGTCGTCACCAGAAACACCGCCTTGAGCCCAAGGGCGATTATAATGTTCTGCCTGATGTTGCCCATGGTTGCCTTGGAGAGGTCTATCATGGCGGGGATATCGGACACCCGGCCATGGAGGACGGCAGCATCGGCGGTTTCCAGAGCCACGTCGGTGCCACCGCCCATGGCAATCCCGATGTCGGCAGCAGCCAGGGCGGGCGCGTCATTGATCCCGTCGCCGACCTTGGCCACGACCTGACCCGCTGACCGCATCTCACGGACGATCCGCTGCTTATCCTGTGGCATCAGCTCTGCCTTTACCTCGATGCCCAACCCAGCGCCGATGACCGATGCCGTGCGCTGGTTGTCTCCGGTCAGCATCACTGTCGCGATGCCGGCATCGCGCAGTGCCTTCAGGCCGGCGACTGCATCAAGGCGCGCCTCGTCCCGGATGGCGATCAGGCCGATGACCTGGTTATTTGCCAGCAGGACGGAAACCGTCTTGCCTTCGTCGTTGAAGGTTTCGATGCGGGTGGCTAGGTCATTGGCAATCGCGACCGTCTCGGCAATCGCCAAGGGGGATGCCAATAGCACCTCGACGCCGCCTACATTGCCGGACACGCCCTTCCCGGCCAGCGCCTTGGCGCCGAAGGCGGGTGGCACCGGTGCCTTGGCCTCCTTCGCCTTGGCGAGAATAGCCAGTGCCAGCGGGTGGGACGATCCGCTCTCCAGTGCTGCCGCCATGGACAACAACTGGGTCTGGGATCGACCGATCGCGACGATGTCTGTGACCACAGGCTTGCCGGCCGTCAATGTGCCGGTCTTGTCGAAGGCGACGGCAGTGATGTTCCGCAGTCCCTCCAGCACGGCTCCGCCTTTGAGAAGCAGGCCACGCCGGGCACCCGCCGAGAGGCCTGCAGCAATGGCCGCGGGGGTGGATATCACCAGGGCGCACGGGCAGCCAATCAGAAGTACGGCCAATCCCTTGTATATCCATTCGCTCCAATTGCCGCCGAAAAATACGGGAGGCGCGATGGCCACCAATGCACCAACAATCAAGACGCCGGGCGTATACACCTTGGAGAAGCGATTGATGAATCTTTCTGTCGGCGCCTTGCTTTCCTGCGCCTCCTCGACGAGCTTGACGACGCGGGCAATGGTGTTGTCCGCTGCAGCGGCAGTGATGTTCACACGCAGCACGGCATCGATGTTGATCGTTCCGGCGAACACCGCCGCCCCGACCCCCTTGGCATTTGGCACGCTCTCGCCGGTAACCGACGCCTCGTCGATAGAACTGCTGCCGTCCAAGATGTCGCCGTCCGCTGCAATGCGATCGCCGGGCCGGACTATCAAAGTATCTCCGATGCGCAGAGCGTCGGCCTGGACCTCTTCGGTCTCCCCATTCCTCTCCACCAGCGCGGTTTTGGGCACCAAGTTGGTCAGGCCGCGAATGCTCGCCCGGGCACGGCCGGCGGCGAGACCCTCGAGGAGCTCACCGACCAGAAACAGAAGGACTACGGTAGCGGCTTCCTCCGTCGCACCGATGAAAACGGCGCCGATGGCGGCGATGCTCATCAAGGTCTCGATCGAGAACGGCGTCCCATGCATAGCACCGGAAACGGCACTACGACCGATCGGCACCAGGCCGACCAGCAGCGCCATAAGAAACGCCCAATGTCCGATTTCGGGAAACACCTGTCCGACCAGATACGCAACCGCCAGCGCCGACCCGCAGCTCAGGGTCAGCATGGCCTTTCGCGTCCGCCACCACGGCCCGTCCTCGAGTTCGAAATGATCATCGGCTTGGTCGGCTCGGGTTTGCATCGGGTCATCGGCAGGCGCCGCCGCGTAGCCCACTGCTTTCACCGCCTTGCGGATGGCGGCGACCGGGACACCGGTGTGGGTCACCATCATCGACCGCGCGGTATAGGACGCCCCAACCTCGGTCACGCCGGGCAGACGCGAGACAGCATTCTCAACCTTGCTGGCACAGTTGGCGCAGTCCATTCCGCCGACGCGGAACTTCGTGACGATGGCTTCGGTCATGACAGGCCCTTTCTTATGAGTCGGCATGATGCTAATCCCTCTAGCCGCTAGAGCCTCAAGAGGTATTTTGAATGAATTTCCCAATCGGCGAATTGTCGAAGCGAACCGGCGTCAAGGTGCCGACGATCAGGTTCTATGAACAGATTGGTCTGATGCCGGAACCGTCACGAACTGAAAGCAATCAGCGCCGTTACGGAAAAGCCGAAGCCGATCGGCTGAACTTCATCCGGCATTCCCGCGAACTGGGGTTCGAGGTCGAGGACATCCGGACGCTCCTCGCCATGACCGCCGAACCCCAAGCGTCCTGCCATCAGGTCGACAGCATCGCGCGCAGCCACCTGTTGGAAATCGACCGACGCATCGCAAGCCTGAAGGCGCTCAAGAGCGAGCTGTCCCGGATGGTCAATGAATGCGGCCATGGCAGGATTTGCGACTGCCGGATCGTCGAGGCACTGGCCGATCACAGCCACTGCAGCGCCGAGCACTGATCATGCCAATTTTCCTAACTACTGATCTATGCCGGTGCCGCTTTG
>NZ_JBLXCL010000008.1:0-108734 GCF_048264985.1 Pelagibacterium sp. | reverse complement strand
ACCCGAACCAAACCCGCCCAAACGTTCGTTGCGCTTGCGTCCATAAAAGCGGGTTCGTGAGAGAGAGTATGGGGGCGATTTGGACCGCGGGGATAAGTTTATCAGCGCGCCTTATTGCCAAACTGGGCCGAGCGCTGTCAGTCTGGCTGTCGAGATTGACCAACAAGCGTTTCAGATGACCGACCGCAGCTACGCCTCCGCCCCCGGCGGACATCCGCCCCAGACCCAGCTCCTTACCGATCGTGCGGTGTTTACCGATGCCTATGCGGTAATCCCGCACGGGGTCATGCGCGATATCGTGACGAGCGCGCTCCCCTTTTGGGACAAGACACGGCTTTGGGTGATTTCGCGCCCGCTTTCCGGTTTTGCCGAAACTTTCTCGCAATACATAATGGAAGTGGCACCGGGCGGAGGCAGCGACAAACCTGAGCCCGATGAACTGGCTCAAGCCGTGCTGTTCGTCACCGCTGGCGAAATCTCGCTCTCGATCGCCGAGACCACTTACACTTTGGCGGCTGGGGGCTATGCCTACATTCCGCCAGCAACCGCATGGACATTGCGCAGCACCGGAACCGAACCGGCCCGCTTCCATTGGGTGCGCAAGACATACGACAAAGTAGAGGGCCTTGATACGCCGCCAGCCTTTGTTTCCTCCGATCAGCAGGTTGATCCTATTGCCATGCCCGGCACAGACGGCAAATGGGCAACGACGCGATTTGTCGATCCCACCGATCTGCGCCATGACATGCATGTGAATATTGTGACCTTGCAGCCTGGCGCGACAATCCCCTTTGCCGAAACTCACGTTATGGAACATGGACTTTACGTGCTTGAAGGCAAGGCAGTTTATCGCCTTAACCAGGACTGGGTAGAGGTTGAAGCCGGCGACTACATGTGGCTGCGCGCTTTCTGCCCGCAGGCCTGTTATGCAGGCGGCCCCGCCCCGTTCCGCTATCTGCTCTACAAGGACGTCAATCGGCACATGAAACTGGGCCGTCCATGATGAAAACGATCATCGCAGCGCCGCTGACCAAGGAGGCGTTCGCTCCGTTCGGGCAAGTTCTGAGCACAGTGGGCGCGCAGCACTATCCCATCAACAACGGCATGACCGAACGCTTCCACGACCTGGCAAATGTGGAAATCGGCGGTGAGAACGGGCGGACACTGATCTCAATTTTCCGCGGGCAACCCTATGAGGTGCCTTTAACCTTGCCCCTAGTCGAACGCCATCCGCTCGGCTCCCAAGCTTTTATGCCACTGCATCAGCGCCCGTTCCTGGTGATCGTCGCACCCGATGAGGATGGCGCACCAGGGACGCCGCTTGCGTTTCTCACCGAACCGGGGGTCGGCATCAATATCGGGCGCAATGTGTGGCACGGTGTTTTGACCACATTGGACGCGGAGGGCGATTTTCTGGTGGTGGACCGGGGCGGCGATGGAGACAATCTGCAAGAGCATGTCTTTGATATGCCTTTTACCGTCGCACTTTCCCAACCGTAACACAGCTCTCCAACGCACAGCTTTGCCCGACCTTTCCGGTATCGAGATGTGACGCAGTGCCTCCAACGCAAAGTCTGCAGGCCGCTGGATGGGCAAGCCAACGATGAGGAGCAGCGCCCCAAACGGCTCAGCCGACCGGCTTACACTTGGCACCTGGACCCGCGCAGCAACCAGCCCCCCAAGTCCGGGAACATCCGAAAATTCCCCGGAAAGCTCTAGATCCCAGCATACCAATCATAACCGTGATCGGCCCAATAGCTGCCCTTGCCGCGGTGCAATGTACTGAAATCATCGACCAGCTCGATACGACGTAGATACTTTGCCATCTTGTATCCAAGCTGGCGCTCGATCCGCACGCGCACTGGCGCACCATTGCGCACCGGCAAAGCTGCATCGTTCATGCCATAGGCGAGGATGGTTTGAGGATGGCGCGCATCGATCAGCGCAACACTTTCATAGTAAGGCGACGCGGACAGCCCGCCTCCATAATTGTCATAGCAATGAAAGACGCAATAGCGCGCATTGGCCGTTGGCACGACCTCATCGAGAATAAGCGAGAGCGGCACCCCGGTCCATTTCGCTATGCAGCTCCAACCCTCGACGCAATCGTGCCGTGTGACCTGTGTCCGAGATGGCATATTGCGCAATTGGTCGAGAGAATAAGACTGCGGGGTTTCGACCAGCCCGTCAACGACGAGCTGGTAGTCGGCAAACTCATTGTCCCGCAGCGCCACGTAATCCGGCTCTTGAGGGTCTGTCGTACCGTTTGGCCGCATCCCCTGGCGAATTTCGCTTTCGGAAAATTCCTTGGCCAGCACCTCATCACCCAAGAGCAGCCTTTGAGCGGCAAGTGTAAGGTCGTTGGCGGACGCGAGCGCATTGCGCACCGGGTGATTGGGCCGCAAAAGGGAGTCAAACTGATCGCAACCGGCCAGCGTCACCCCGGCCACGCCTGCCGCCGACGCCGTTAAGAACTTTCGCCGCTGCATTGAAAAGCGCTTCATTTTTCTACCTCCGTCTCGGCATCGATCCGGTACTTTCCGGTTATCATCGAGCGCATGGTATTGATTGGGCCGGCCGCCAGCACCATCACGATGTGAACGATGAAAAAGCCAATCAGCAACGCCATTGTAATGAAATGGATGGTCCGCGCCGTCTGACGCCCGCCAAACACTTCGATCAGCCATGGCCAAGCCGCGTTCATGCCGGGCGACATGGACAATCCCGTGAGAACGATGAGCGGAAACAGGATCAGCAGCACAACGCCATAGCTGAGTTTTTGCAGCACGTTGTAGTGCCGCGTATGATGAAACTTGAGCCGTGCATGCGCTGCCACGTCCGATGGAAGCGACTTGATATCCTTGCCGGTCGGGATGATGTCACGCCGCAAGTGCCCATTGACGAGGCTGGCGACAAACCAGACAAACATCGTAGCGACCAGTAACCAGCCAAAAAAGAAATGAACCACACGGCCGGTGCCCAGATCCTGATACGAGGGAATAGTTGCCCAGGCCGGAAATCCGCGCACGCGCTCTTGCCCCTCGGGACCGGAATACCCGAACACCCCGGTCGTATCGAACTGATGCCCGAAAATGGTCGTGATGCCTGAGATCGAACCATCGGGATTGCGGATGGCGCCCATCGAAAAGATCGAATTCGAAAATTCGAACCCCGATTGCTGCCCGATGTAAAGACTGGGGTGCGCGTTGAAGATCTGCAGTCCGGTAAACAACAGAAAGAACAGACAGATAACCCATACCCAGTGGGTGAGCCGTGTCCAGATCGACTGGCGCTTAATGACCTGGCTCGATGTCTTTTCCAGGTTTGGCGCTGAGGCCATGTCGCTCTCCCTTTTCGTACACGCTCCGCCCCATGGCACCAGCCGTTCGGGGCGAAGCAATATTAGAACAGTCTTATGGCTTGGGCGCCATAGCGTCGCCTTCCATACCGTCGCCTGCCATGGCGTCTCCAGCCATGGCGTCTCCAGCCATAGCGTCTCCAGCCATGGCATCCGACCCCATCTGACCGCCATTGTGGACAGTGTGACACGCGTGTTCAGCCGTCGCGGCGACTTCAGCAAAGCTGATGGCCTGGGCTTGCTCGATGCAGAGCGCAAGATCGTCATCGGACATCATCGCGTCGCTTGCCATGCTGTCGTCGGCCATCGCGTCGCTCGCCATCGTATCCTGGGCGTACCCCGCAGCGATTGGCAGAGCCAGTGTAAAAACGGCGGCTGCAAATATTGTCTTGTTCAACATTGTTGTTTCTCCAAAAGGGTTGCGACCGCAGCTTATTGATACGGTACGTGCTCACCATTCGAGTTGGGTTCAACTGAGGTTACGTCCTCACGAAATCGTGTATACAACTCGATTAATTCACATGCGCGCTGTAACGTTCGGCCAGCCGGGGACGAATAGGAGCCTGATGCATATGGATTCACTTGAAACGCGGCTCCGCGCGCTGGTTCTTTTGTCGCTCGATGGCGACCGGCCGGCCTATCGGCAGCTTCTCGTTGAATTGACCCATTATCTGCGCATCTATTTTGGCCGTCGGCTTGCGCCGTCCCAAAAAGCTCATGTCGAAGATTTAGTTCAGGAGACACTTTTGGCCGTGCACACTAAACGTCTGACCTATGACGTAGCCCGGCCGTTCACAGCCTGGTTACACGCCATTGCTCAATACAAGCTGATCGACCATTTACGTCGCCATGCCATACGTCCTACAGAGCCACTCGGCGACGATTTCGCCGACGGGACCAACCCGGGAAGTCTGATGGCGGCCCATGACCTTGACAAGGTTTTGGGCACACTGCCCGAACGCACCTCGACACTGATCCGCAAGGTTAAGGTCGAGGGATCTTCGATCGCAGAAGCGGCTTCCACCCAAGGCATGAGCGAAGGGGCAGCCAAGCTTGCCATCCATCGGGGCTTGAAATCCCTTATGGCGCGTTTTTCGGGAGACAAGCGATGAACTCTGATCTGATCGACAATCTTGTCGACGATCTGCGCCCAACCCGGCGCGGCGCATTGCGTTGGTTGCTTGTTGGCGCATTGGCCGTAGGCGTAATACTTGCGGCCATTCTCATGGTGCCTTCGATCGGCCTTCGTCCCGACATCGTCAATGCGCTGGCTAACGCCACATTCTGGATCAAGCTCGGCTACACCGTCGTGCTTGCCCTGCTGGGCCTTATCGCAGCGATAGCGCTTGCGCGCCCGGACACCGGCAAATGGCCCGGACTATGGGCAGTGGGCGGCGTGTTCCTGATCACCTTGGCCGGCGGGCTTTTGCAGTGGGCGAGTGCACCCGAAGCCGCAAAGCCCATCTTGATGTTCGGCGCAACGGCGTTGATCTGTCCCATCCTGATTATCGCTTTCTCGGCGCCGGTTATGGCGATCACCATGGCGGCGATGCGGCGAATGGCTCCGGCCAATCCTACCCTCGCCGGGTTGGCAGCTGGACTTGCGTCCGGTGGCGCCGGCGCTGCAGTCTATTCTCTTCACTGCGGGGAAGTTGGGCTGCTGTTTCTGGCGCTCTGGTATTCTGTGGGCGTGGGTGCGGTTGCCCTTTCGGGCGCGCTGATCGGCCGGGTAGTCCTGCGCTGGTAGGGATACTGTGACAAAGACGTCATAAATTGACCACCCGGTCAAATTTACGCTTTCCCTCCCAGAACAACTGTGTTTGACTTTGCTCCCAAGTGCATATTGGCGCTGCTGTAACACAGCCGTCGCAAATGCATGGAATAGAGGCGTCGCAAGCGTCTCGATGACAAAGGGAACAAGGGAACATGAAACATCTGTTGCTCGGCGCCACCGCGCTGGCGCTGACAGTGGGGCTAACTGGCCCTATCAGCGCGCAGGAAGGCGATTTCACGCTCAACATTCTGCACCTTAACGATTTCCATTCGCGTTTCGGCCCGATCACCAGTTCGGATTCGAACTGCGATGCGGAAACCGACGCCGCCGGTGAGTGCTTCGGTGGCATCGCCCGCGTCAAGACCGTGATCGACAACAAGCGCGCCGAACTCGAAGGCGAAAACGTCGTTCTTCTCGACGCCGGCGACTGGTTTCAGGGTTCGTTGTTCTACACCCAGTACCGCAGTGAGATCGTCGCAGAATTCTCCAACGGCCTCGGCATTGACCTGATGGCCGTGGGCAATCACGAATTCGACGACGGACCGGAAGAGTTGGCCGCGCTGCTCGACGCCATCGAGTACCCGCTGATCTCGGGCAACACCAATGTGGAAAACGAGCCGCTGCTCGAAGGCCGCCTGCCCGGCACCCATGTGCTTGAAATCGGCGGCGAACAGATCGGCTTTATTTCGGCCCTGGCCGAAGACACCGACGAAACCTCCTCACCGGGCGACAACGTCGAGTTCGAGGACGTTATCGACAGCCTCACCGCCCAGGCAGAAGCCCTGACGGCCGAAGGCATCAACAAGATCATCGCTCTGACTCATGTGGGCTTTGCGCAGGATCAGGAAATCGCATCCAACGTTCCTGGCGTTGACATCGTCGTGGGCGGCCACTCGCACACGCTGCTCTCCAACACCGAAGAAGGCGCCGCCGGCGGCTATCCGACGATGATCAATGGTGTAGACGGCAATGAAGTGCCCGTCGTTACCGCCTATTCCTACGGAAAATATGTCGGCGACCTCAAGGTCACCTTCGATGCCGAAGGCAATGTGATCTCGGCCGAGGGCGATCCGATCCTCATCGACGCCTCGATCGAGCCCTACGCGGAATATGTCACGCGCCTGGCAGAACTTGAAGAGCCTCTCCAGGAGCTGATGGCCGAAGTCATCGGCACGACCACGGCCCCAATCGACGGCAGCCGTGAAGTGTGTCGCCTCGAGGAATGCACGATGGGCAACCTCGTCGCCGACGCCATGCTCGATGCAACATCGGCTCAGGGCGTGACCATTGCCATCCAGAACGGCGGCGGTCTGCGTGCCTCGATCGACGAAGGCGAAATCACCATGGGCGAAGTGCTGACCGTGCTGCCCTTCTCCAACACGCTCGCCACCGTGCAGATCTCCGGCGCAGACGTGATCGACGCGCTCGAAAACGGCGTCTCCGACATCGAGAACGGCGCCGGCCGTTTCCCGCAGGTCGCCGGGCTTCAGTATGCCTACACGCTTGCCAACCCCGTTGGCGAACGCATCAGCGACGTGATGGTCGATGACGGCGGGGAATGGGTGCCGATCGACGAGGAAGGCACCTATATCATCGCGACCAACAATTACATGCGTGGCGGTGGAGACGGGTACGGCACCTTTGCCGAAGGCGACAACCCCTACGATTTTGGCCCGCCACTCGAGCAGGTCCTGGCCAATTACATCGCAGTGCAGGGTGGCGAATATACGCCCTACACCGATGGCCGTATCACAATCATCGAGTAGTCCCGGCCACGGCTGAAACTGAAAAGGGCGCGTCAGAGGACGCGCCCTTTTCACGTTTGGCAGCCCGATTGCTCAGCCGATAGCAATTTCCTGGCGCTTATCCTCTGACACAAACCCCAGATCGAGAACCTTTTGCATATCGGCAGCATAACGGAAGCTGGGATCGCCGTTCACGCCGGAATGCACAGCCTCCACGAAGCGGTGGTAGTTCGTGGGCACAGGCTCTACGGGCACGTCGCGCCAGTGAGCAATTTCCGCATCCTCGCCGGCACACATCTGCAGTGACGACCCGTCCATGCCATGCTGGACTTCGAGCCCCCCCTTTTCGCCGTAAGCCCGTAAACGCAACGTGTTGAGATAGCCCGAGGCCCAGCGGGTCGCATGCACGACACCGAGCGCGCCCGAACCGAATTCAAGGCTCATGGTAAAACTGTCATTGGTGTCAAGCACATAGTCCCCGATCCGTCCGCCCGATTCCTTGTCGAAAGCTTTCAGGCGGCAGAACATTGAGGCAATGGGGGCATTGATACCGAATGCCGCGAAATCAAGAATGTGTATGCCGATATCGCCCAGCGTGCCGTTCGAACCGTGCGCAGTCGAAAGCCGCCACAGCCAGGTCGGGTCGGTGCGCCAGTCACCCCAAGCTTTCGAGACCAGCCAGCTTTGCAGATAGCTTGCCTCAACATGCTTTATCTCACCGATGGTACCAGCCTCGACCAATTGCCGGAATTTCTGCAGCTCGGCGACATTGCGGTAGGTGAGGTTGACCATATTGACCAGTCCTGCCGCCTCGGCCGCATCGGCCATGGCTTGGGCATGGCCATATTGCGTGGCCAGGGGCTTTTCACAAAACACGTGTTTGCCCGCGGCGATCACCTTCATCGACGTCTCGAAGTGAAACCGGTCCGGGGTCACATTGGCTACCGAGTCGAACTCGCCCCAATCGAGGGCCTCATCGAGCGAAGCAAATGTGCGCGGAATATCGTAGCTCTGTGCAAAGCGCTGCGCGCGCTCGACATCCAGGTCGACGGCTCCTACGATGTCGACGCCCTCAATGGCGCCAAAATGCGCTGCATGGCTGGAGGCCATATTGCCTGTGCCAAGGATCACAAGACGCATACTGCGCTCCCGGGAATTGTTTAATGGATTGGAGTGGAGATCGAGGCCCTAACGGTACCCCGCCTCGCCAGCCTTGTGCAGTTTGCCACCGCGCTCCTCGATTGGCTCCAAAGCCTTTTCCACCGGAACATTGGGCGCATCGTGAACGTCGGTGTACCGCGCCTGAGGGTTATGAGCCCAATTGACGGCGTTGCGTAAAACCTTACCCACTGTTGCATCGTGATAGGTGGGATAGGTTTCGTGTCCAGGCCGGAAATAAAAGATGTTCCCAGCGCCGCGTCGATAGGTCAGTCCTGATCGGAACACTTCACCCCCCTGGAACCAGGAAATGAAAACCGTTTCAAGCGGCTCGGGAACCGAGAACGGTTCGCCATACATTTCCTCGTTCTCGAGTTCGAAATATTCGTCGAGACCTTCGGCAATCGGATGGCGCGGATTGACCACCCAAAGCCGTTCGCGCTCACCGGCTTCACGCCATTTCAACGCGCAGGGCGTCCCCATAAGGCGCTTGAAGATTTTCGAAAAATGCGCCGAGTGCAACAAGATCAGCCCCATCCCTTCCCAGACACGACGGGCGACGCGTTCGACGATTTCGTCCTCTACATCGCCATGCGCTGCGTGTCCCCACCACAACAGCACGTCGGTGTCGGCAAGCACTTGTTCGGTCAGCCCGTGCTCAGGATCCTGCAACACGACGGTATCGACCTCAATGCCTGCATCCTCTGCCAGCAACTTGGCAATCTGGGCGTGCATCCCTTCCGGATAGAGTTCGGCAACCACATCGCTCTTTTGCTCATGCACATTCTCGCCCCAGACGAGCGCCTTGATCGTCATTGTCCCTTACTCCTGTCGCGGCCCTGCATCGAGCCAAAACGTTTTGGAAATCCATGCGCGCCAGTACCGCGTCTCGGATACTTCTTGCGCCATTTCACTCAAAGTGTGCCGTGCAATTGCGTCCCGACACAACCCCAGTCTCGCTCTCGCTCTATCGTGTTTGCAGCCCGATTTGGAGAGGCTAAATGCAACAGGCGAATAAAAAAAGAGGCGGAAGGTTCCGCCTCTTTCCATTGGGTTCACATCGGCCTTCTATTCGATTGCGTCCGTAACGACAGTCGTGTACGCGCCTTCTGGTTCCGCGGTGATCGCCGGATTGTCCGGGGAAACGGCCGAAAGCAGCGTTGCGACAGTCTGCTCATAAGCATCGACATCGAGCGCCGGTGTGTCCCCCACCAGAGCAGCCGCCTCATCGACCTGATAGATTTGGCTTTCAAGCGTCAGGGCGCCGCTCATATCATTGTTGATGACGATCTCTGCCGCGGCTTCGGGATTTTCCTTGGCATAGGCCCAACCGGCCATCGAGGCTTCGACGAACGCCGCCATTGCATCAACGAACTCGGGGTCTTCAAGACGATCTTCCATGACATAGAGACCGTCTTCAAGCATCCCCACACCTTCGTCTGCGAAGTTGAACAGTGTCAGGCTATCCTCGGGAATGCCTGCATCGAGTACCTGCTTGTACTCGTTGTAGCGCATGACCGAAATGCAGTCCGCCTGGTTCTGGAGCAGCGGGTCTGCAGAGAAGGCCTGCCGCAAAACTTCCACACCCTCGTCACCGCCATCGGTGGCAAGCCCGAGCTGGGCCATCCACGCATAGAACGGATATTCATTGCCGAAGAACCAGACTCCAAGCGTCTTGCCTGGGAAGTCTTCGGTGGTTTGAACTCCACTTCCTTCCGAACAGACCATTTCCAGAGCCGTCGTGGCGAAGGGCTGTGCTATATTGACCAGCGGCACGCCGCGCTCGCGGGCTGCAAGACCAGCGGCCATCCACGTGGTAATGACATCTGCACCGCCACCGGCAATCACTTGCTCGGGAGCAATATCGGGGCCGCCAGGATTGATGGTAACGTCGAGCCCCGCGTCTTCGTAATATCCCATGTCCTTGGCCACCAGGTAGCCGGCGAACTGCCCCTGGTTGACCCATTTGAGCTGGAAGGTGAGCGGATACAAATCCTGAGCGAGCGCCGGACTGGCTGAAGCCAGAAGCACGCCAGCCAGGGTCGCGATTTTAACAGCTTTCATGATGTTCCCCTTGCGTTTGAATGGCTGCCCGGCGTTGTGCCGGACATAAACCCTCCGATAGTTACCCAGCCCCCGCGTTTGCCGCGCAGGGACGGGGATCGATCTCTACTGCCCCCGCTCCCCACGAACCGACGGGTGCCAGAAGGTGACGGCGCGTTCGATAAGCGCGATCACTCCGTAGAACAGCGAGCCGGCGAGCGCGGCAATTGCGATCTCGGCCCAGACCATATCGACTTGAAGCCGTCCGATGGCCGCGGATATTCGGAACCCCATCCCCACGACAGGAGTACCGAAAAATTCTGCGACGATGGCCCCGATCAGGGCCAGCGTCGAATTGATCTTGAGCGCATTGAAGATGAAGGGCCAGGCCATGGGCAAGCGCAATTTTGCGAGGGTCTGCCAATAGCTGGCCGCATAGGTGCGCATGAGATCCTTTTCGATCTGCCCGGTAGCGTTCAGACCCGCGACCGTATTCACCAACATGGGAAAGAACGTCATCACAACAACGACTGCGGCTTTCGACTGCCAATCGAACCCGAACCACATCACCATTATCGGGGCGATGCCGACCAAGGGCAGCGCCGAAACAAAATTGCCAACAGGCAAAAGTCCGCGCTTGAGAAAGGGCGAGCGGTCAATGGCCACAGCAACGATGAACGCCGACCCGCAGCCAATCGCGTAACCGATCAGAACCGATTTCAAGAAGGTCTGCTGAAAGTCCGGCCAGATCGGATTGGGGATCGAGGCAACAAGCCGCTCCCAGATGACCGAGGGCGGCGGCAGCAGCACTGCAGGAACGTTCAAGCCCCGCACTAGCCCTTCCCAAAAGACAAGCAGCACAATGCCAAAAATGACCGGCACCGCAATATTGATGGCACTAACGGCGACCCTGTCGCGCGTGGTGATCCTGACGAGAAACTCATTGATCCCCCAACCGGCAAGCCAGACCACAAGTGCCGTTACGATCCAGCCATTCATGCCGGCGCTCCCATCATTTTCGAAGTGAGCGACTGAATGGCGCCGATGGTAAAGATCAGCGCAGCAGAAAGCGCCGCGGCCATCAGAAGCGCTGCCCAGATCTGGGTTGTCTGACCGTAATAGGATCCAGCCAGGAGGCGCGAACCGAGCCCGCCCGCAGCCCCCGTCGGCAATTCGCCAACGATTGCCCCGACCAGCGAGGCGGCAACGCCGACCTTCATTGAGGTGAAGAGAAACGGTATGGCGGCCGGCCAGCGTAGTTTCCAGAAAACCTGGTTGCCCGACGCATTATAGGTACGCATCAGATCGAGATGGATCGCCTCGGGACTGCGGAAGCCTTTGACCATGCCCACGACAACCGGGAAGAACGAGAGATAAGTTGATATCAGAGCTTTGGGGATCAATCCCGTCAGCCCGACCGAATTGAGCACGACCACAACCATTGGCGCGATAGCCAGAATAGGAATGGTCTGGCTGGCGATGATCCAGGGCATCAGCGAGCGATCCATTGCACGGTTATGGACGATCAGCACCGCCAGCCCGATACCCAGCAGCGTGCCGAAGATGAAGCCCAGCCCGGTCGCCGAAAGCGTGATCCAAGCGTGGAAAATCAGGCTGCGCGGGGTGGAAGGGTTGGCATTGAAGACCGAATTGTAGAACTCCACAGCCACCTGATGCGGTGCTGGCAGCACTGGTCGCTGCTGAGAGTATATGTCGCTGAGAAACTGCAACAATCCCACCGTGGCACCATCACCGCGCGCATACACGCTTTGTTGCCATGGCAGGTTGAGCGCTATGGCACCGCCATACCAGATCACCACTATGGCCAAGACCACAACGGTGACCGGAATGACGCTGTCGCGCGCCCTACTCGTCATAGGAATGCCCCGCTCGCAGCCCTTCGCGCACTCGCGCCGCGATGGCCAGAAACTCAGGCGTCTCGCGGATATCGAGCGGGCGGTCTTTGGGGAGCGTCGATTCGATCACATCGGCAACCCGGCCCGGACGCGGGCTCATCACCACGATCTTGGTCGAAAGATAAACCGCCTCTGGGATCGAGTGGGTGACAAAACAGATGGTCTTGTTGGTCTTGGCCCAAAGCTCGAGAAGCTGTTCATTGAGATGATCGCGCACGATCTCGTCAAGCGCCCCGAACGGCTCGTCCATCAACAACAGGTCGGCATCAAAGGCCAGCGCGCGGGCTATCGAAGCGCGTTGCTGCATGCCGCCAGAAAGCTGCCAGGGAAATTTCTTTTCAAACCCGGAAAGATTGACCATCTCCATAGTGCGCGCAATGCGCTTTTGCTGCTCGGCGGCCGAATAGCCCATAATTTCGAGCGGCAGGCCGACATTGCGTTCGATGGTCCGCCACGGATAGAGCGCCGCGGCCTGGAAAACATAGCCATAGGAACGATCCCTGCGCGCCTGCTCGGGGCTGTGTCCGTTGACGGAGATCGTGCCCGATGTCGGCTGTTCGAGATCGGCTATGACACGAAGAAACGTCGTCTTGCCACATCCCGACGGACCGATGAACGATACGAACTCGCCCTTGGAAATCGTCAAATCGACATCCGAAAGGGCGTGTACCGGCCCATCCGCAGTCTCAAATGTCAGCCCAAGCCCTTTGGCTTCGACTACGCTTGCCCCATTCGCCAAACTCTAAATTCCCCTTGAATTTGCACCCGACTCCAAATTTGCCGTTTGGTATCAGACACCCGATGCCGGTATTCCGCTCCGTTCCACCTTGCGCGGCGCGGTAAGCTCTTTCCATGTCGAAAGTGCTTTGTTCACAGCCTGGAACGGCCCGCGCGGCACAAACTGACCGTGCCCCTCCTTGGGTTGGATCACACCGTCATCGACAGCGACCCGCCCGCGCGTCAGCGTATAGCGCGGAAGGCCCTTGACCTGCTTGCCCTCGAAAACGTTGTAATCGATGGCCGATTGCTGGGATTTGGCGGAAATGGTCTTTTCCTTTTCCGGGTCCCAGACGACGATATCGGCATCGGCGCCGACAAGAATGGCGCCCTTTTTCGGATAGACGTTCAGGATCTTGGCGATGTTGGTCGAAGTGACGGCGACGAACTCGTTCATGGTCAGCCGGCCCGTCGCCACGCCATAGGTCCACAGCATGGGCATGCGGTCTTCGAGCCCACCCGTGCCGTTGGGAATTTTGGTGAAATCACCGACACCCGTGCGCTTCTGCTCTGTGGTAAACGCGCAATGATCGGTGGCGACGACCTGCAGCGAGCCCGATTGCAGCCCGGCCCACAGCGAATCCTGATGAGCCTTGTTGCGAAACGGCGGGCTCATGACGCGGCGGGCGGCGTGGTCCCAGTCCTTGTCGAAATATTCGCTGTCATCGAGGGTGAGATGCTGGATCAGCGGTTCGCCATAGACCCGCTTGCCCTGCTGGCGGGCTCTTCGGATCGCCTCATGGCTTTCCTCGCAGCTCGTGTGGACGACATAAAGCGGCACCCCGGCCATATCGGCAATCATGATCGCCCGGTTGGTGGCTTCGCCTTCGACCTGCGGCGGACGCGAAAAGGCGTGGCCTTCGGGCCCGTTGTTGCCCTCGGCCAGCAGTCGGGCGGACAGATCGGCGACCACATCGCCGTTTTCGGCATGCACCAGCGGCATGGCCCCAAGCTCGGCACAGCGCTGGAACGAGGCATACATCTCGTCGTCCTGCACCATCAGCGCGCCTTTGTACGCCATGAAGTGCTTGAAGGTGTTGATGCCCTTTTCCTTAACGACGGTTTCCATCTCATCAAACACCTGCTCGCTCCACCAGGTGATCGCCATGTGGTAGGAATAATCGCAATGGGCGCGGCCCGACTTGTTGTCCCAGCGCTGCAGCGCTTCGAACAGCGACTGGCCGGGGCTGGGCAGGCAGAAATCGACAACCATCGTCGTCCCGCCCGCCAGCGCAGCGCGGGTGCCGGATTCGAAATCGTCGGACGAATAGGTGCCCATGAAGGGCATTTCCAGATGCACATGCGGATCGATGCCGCCTGGCATCACATAGCATCCGGCAGCATCGAGCACTGTGTCACCGGAAAGGTTCGGCCCGATTTCGACGATGGTTTCGCCTTCGATTTTTATATCGGCGGTGTAGGTCAGATCGGCGGTGACGATGGTGCCGTTCTTGATGACTGTGCTCATGATGATTCCCCTTATCTGATCGGCCAGTCGCGTGCATTTGCCGTGCGCGCGTTGGCTTTATTCTCTGGGCTAGGCCACGATCTCCGCAGTCTCCAGGACCGCATGCAGCAGCACGTCGGCGCCGGCGGTGGCCCATTCCTTTGAAATGTCCTCGGCCTCGTTGTGGCTCAGTCCATCCACGCACGGGCACATGACCATGGCGGTCGGATAGAGCTTGTTGATCCAGCACGCGTCGTGCCCCGCGCCCGAGATAATGTCGCGATGCGAATAACCCAAGCGTTCGGCGGCGTTGCGAACTGCGCTGACGCAGCCCTGGTCGAACGTTACGGGATCGAAATGACCGGCAATTTCGATCTCTATGCCAAGCCCCAGGTCCTCGGCAATTTTTGGCGCCTCGGTTTCGAACCGGGCCTTCATCGCATCAAGGACGTCCTGACGGGGCGTGCGAAAATCAATGGTGAACACCACCTTGCCGGGGATGACGTTGCGCGAATTGGGATAGACGTCGCAATGCCCGATTGCCCCAACCGCCTCGGGCTGGTGGCTCATTGCGATGTCGTGGACAAGTTCAGTCATCCGCGCCATGCCCAGCCCGGCGTTCTTGCGCATCGGCATCGGGGTCGAACCTGTATGGGCGTCCTTACCGGTCAGCGTGACCTGCAACCACCACAGCCCCTGCCCATGGGTGACCACGCCGATATCCTTGCCTTCGGCCTCAAGGATTGGCCCCTGTTCGATGTGAAGTTCGAAGAACGCCTTCATCTTGCGCGCGCCGACCTCTTCGTCTCCGACCCAACCGATGCGCTTGAGTTCGTCTCCAAATTTGAGCCCTTTGGCATCGATCCTGTCATAAGCCCAATCAAGCTCATGCACCCCCGCGAAAACCCCCGAGGCCAGCATGGCCGGGGCAAAGCGAGTGCCCTCCTCATTGGTCCAGTTGGTCACCACGATGGGATGCTTTGTTTTGATGTCCAGATCGTTGAGGGTGCGGATCAATTCGAGCCCGCCCAGCACACCCAGCACGCCATCATATTTTCCGCCGGTTGGCTGGGTATCGAGGTGGCTACCGACATAGACCGGCAGCGCGTCGGGGTCTGTGCCTTCGCGCCGGGCAAACATGGTACCCATAGTGTCGACGCCCATTTCGAGCCCCGCTTCATCGCACCAGCGCTGAAACAGTTCGCGCCCCTCCTTGTCGGCATCGGTCAAGGTCTGGCGATTGTTGCCGCCAGCCACGCCTGGGCCGATCTTGGCCATTTCCATAAGAGAGTCCCAGAGCCTGTCGCCGTTTATCTTGAGGTTGTCACCGAGTGTGGCCATGCTCTTTGCTCCCTTCTTTTGAAATGATCAGAGGGTTGGAAATGTAAATTGCGCGCCCGACTTGATGCCGGCTGGCCAGCGCGTCGTAACGGTCTTGAGCCGCGTGTAAAAATGCACGCCCTCAGGGCCGTAGATCGAATGATCGCCGAACAAGGACCGCTTCCAGCCACCGAACGAATGATAGGCGACGGGAACAGGAATGGGGACGTTGACGCCAACCATCCCCACCTCGATCCGATCTGCGAAATCGCGCGCCGCGTCACCGTCGCGGGTAAAAATCGCAACGCCGTTTCCGTATTCGTGATCGTTGATCATTTTGACAGCATCGCCATATTCGGCCGCACGGACGACGGAGAGGACCGGGCCGAAAATTTCCTCCTTGTAGATGGTCATTTCCGGCGTCACGCGGTCAAACAGCGTGCCGCCGACATAATAGCCGTCCTCATAGCCCTGTAGCTTGAACCCGCGACCATCGACCACCAGTTCGGCGCCTTCGGCGACCCCCTTATCGATATAGCCCACCACCTTGTCGCGATGCATCGCGGTCACCAGCGGGCCCATCTCGGCGTCCTTGTCAGTCGCAGGGCCGATCTTGAGGCTTTCCACGCGCGGTTTAAGCTTTTCGATCAGCGCGTCTGCTGTCTTTTCGCCGACCGGAACGGCAACCGATATCGCCATGCAGCGCTCCCCAGCGGATCCGTACCCGGCCCCCATCAGCGCATCGGCTGCCTGGTCCAGATCCGCATCGGGGAGGATCACCATGTGGTTCTTGGCTCCGCCAAGCGCCTGGACGCGCTTTCCGGCCTTTGTCCCACGTTGATAGACATATTCAGCAATCGGCGTCGAACCCACAAAACTCACCGCCTTGATGTCGGGATGGTCGAGAATGTGGTCGACGGCTTCCTTGTCGCCATGGACGACATTGAGCACGCCCTCGGGCAATCCTGCTTCCATGAACAGGCTCCAGGCCAGCATCGGGGCCGATGGATCACGCTCCGAGGGTTTGAGGATGAAAGTGTTGCCACAGGCAATGGCCGACGGATACATCCACATCGGCACCATGGCTGGGAAGTTGAAAGGGGTAATTCCCGCAACGACGCCGAGCGGCTGACGGTCGGCGTAGGCATCGATCGCCGGCCCGACATTGCGAGTGAACGTGCCTTTCAAAAGTTCAGGAATCCCACAGGCATATTCAACGCATTCGATGCCGCGCTGGACTTCGCCGAGCGCATCGTCATGGGTTTTGCCGTGCTCACGCGAAATTTCCCGCGCCAGGTCGGCCGCGTGCTTGTCCAGCAATTCCTTGAACCTGAACATAACGCGCGCGCGCTTGAGCGGCGGCGTTGCGCCCCAAGCTGGTTGCGCCGCCTTGGCCGACGCCACGGCCTGATCGATCTCTGCAGTGCTCGAAAGCGGCAATTGGGCGATTTGTTCGCCAGTTGCAGGGTTATAGACTGCCGCCTTGCGCGTGGACGACGAAACGACACGCGTGCCGCCAATGGCATTTTCAATAATCTGCATAATCAATCCACCTCCCCGAGGACCGTGCGAATGGTATCGACGATTTGGTCGATGTGCTGTTTTTCAACGATCAACGGAGGCGAAAGCGCAATAATGTCGCCCGTCGTGCGGATCAGGACGCCCGCCTCGAACGCTTTGACAAAAGCCGCGAAGGCCCGTTTGGTCGGTTCTCCGGCGATGGGCTCAAGCTCGACGGCGCCAACCAACCCGATATTGCGCACGTCGATCACGTGGGGCGCATCTTTGAGCGAATGCAGCGCATCTTCCCAATATGACCCCAGCTCAGCGCCTCGGGTCAGAAGGCCTTCCTGCTTGTAGGTTTCCAGCGTCGCCAGACCCGCTGCCGAGGCGATCGGGTTGCCCGAATAGGTGTATCCATGGAAAAATTCGATGAGGTGTTCGGGCCCAGTCATGAATGCGTCATGTATCTTGGCCGAGGTGAACACTGCACCCATGGGAACGACGCCATTGGTCAATCCCTTGGCAGTGACCATGATATCGGGGGTCACCCCGAAATAATCGGCGCCAAACGGGGCTCCGAGGCGCCCGTAACCGGTAATAACCTCATCAAAGATCAACAGAATGCCGTGTTTATCGCATATTTCGCGCAGGCGTTTGAGATAGCCCGGCGGCGGGATCAGAACCCCCGTAGACCCCGCCACCGGTTCGACGATCACCGCAGCGATCGTCGAGGCGTCATGGAGCGCAACGATACGCTCCAACTCGTCGGCCAACTCCAGCCCATGCTGCGGCTCTCCGCGCGAAAAGGCGTTTTTGGCCGGCAGATGTGTATGCGGCAGATGATCAACGCCGGTCAGCAATGTACCGAACATCTTGCGATTGGATACAATGCCACCCACCGAAATCCCGCCGAAGTTTACCCCGTGATACCCTCGCTCACGCCCGACAAGCCGGGTGCGTGACCCTTGACCGATGGCTTTCTGATAGGCCAGAGCAACTTTGAGCGCCGTCTCGACCGATTCAGAGCCCGAATTGGTGAACAGCACGTGGTCGAGCCCGTCTGGCGCCAAATCGACAAGACGATTGGCAAGCTCAAACGCCTTCGGGTGCCCCATCTGGAAGGCCGGCGCATAATCAAGCTCGGCGGCCTGGCGCGCTATGGCCTCGGTAATGAGGGGCCGACAGTGGCCTGCGTTAACACACCACAGGCCCGCGGTGCCATCGAGCACTTGCCGCCCGTCGGCAGTGGTATAATGCATATCCTTGGCGCCCACGAACATACGTGGGCTTTTCTTGAACTGCCTGTTGGCCGTGAATGGCATCCAGAAAGCATTGAGATCATTGGGGATGGACGGAGCGCCCTGCGACATGAATGTTCCCTCTCCGGCACTTCCGGATAAATCCGGTGGCCGGCTGTTGATTTCGGTCAGAATTTTTTTGACCGATTGGAAAAATTCTAGCACTCTCAATGCAAGGTTCAAGGGGTATAATTCGAATGCCCGTTCTGGGTCATGAAAATGATCCCGAGCAGGTCCAGGATTCCACGTTCCGGGGTTCTTCACGGGAGGCGACAGCCGAAATGACCACCGATGCAGAAACGCCGCGCCCCATCACCCGGATCCAGCGGGAAAAACAGGAAGTTATCCTCGAAGCGGCGCTCGATGTATTCTCCAAATTCGGCTTTCGCGGTTCCACGATCGATCAGATCGCCGAAGCTGCGGGCATGAGCAAACCCAATTTGCTCTACTATTTTAAGTCCAAGGAAGACATCCACGCACCACTTCTGGCGCGAATTCTCGACACCTGGCTCGAGCCGTTGCGGGAAATGGACCCCACCGGCGCACCTCTGCCCGAAATCCAGTCCTATATCCGCCGCAAGCTCGAGATGAGCCGCGACTTTCCTCGCGAAAGCCGTCTGTTCGCAAACGAAATGCTGCGAGGCGCGCCCGGCTTTTACGATATCCTGCACACCGACCTCAAAGACCTGGTCGATGAGAAGGTGAAGGTTATCAAGGGCTGGATGGCTGAAGGCAAGATTGCCAACGCCGATCCCTATCACCTGATTTTTGCGATTTGGGCGACGACCCAGCATTATGCCGATTTTGACATCCAGGTGCGCTCGGTGCTCGGGCGCGAACGCGGCGGTGAGGGGCGATTCGAGGATGCCGCCCGGTTCCTCGACCAGTTATTCCTGCACGGACTCACGCCATCTAAAAAGGGTTAGCCATCAAGCTCGGGATGGTGACGGAACGCCCCAACAGTACAAATCACAAGTCATGGACGTAAGACGCGCGAACGTGGCCATGCGTTCACGGGGTGCAAAAAGACCCTGTACGCGGCTTTGGCGCTCCGCATACAGGGTCAAGGGGCAGGCCTCACTCCTGCAGGAGCGTCTCTAGCCCATAAAAACATGACTGTAAAGATCATAATTATATTCCCGCAAAATATTCGCCGCATTGATCTCTTCCTGAGGGAAGCTAGTTGAGCTCGAGACCCAGCATTTCTATGCCGAGACGGGAGCGCATGGCGCGGCGCTTGTCTGTGAGATCGGCGATGGTGTAGGAGCGAAGCACAGCAAAAAAAGCCTCCAGCGCCTCGTGAAGCGCAGCATTGAGTTCGCATCCGCCAACAAGCGGGCAACTGGTCTCCCCGCCTTCGAAACACTCTGCCAAGGCAAAATTCTCTTCCGTCAGGGAAATGACGTCAAGCAGGGTAATGTCGGCAGCTGGGCGTGCGAGACGCACACCACCGTGTCGGCCACGCACAGTTTCGAGAATATTATTTTCAACAAGCGGCTTGATGAGCTTGAACAGGAACAGCTCGGAAATACCATAAGCCTTGGCGATATCGGCGACTCGCGACAGTTCGGGTGCGTTGATGGCGCAATACATTAGCGTACGGACGGCATAGCTCGACTGGCGTGTCAGTCTCATCGGTCAGGCCCTGCGTTGGGCGCGTATGCGCCAGGGAATCTTATATTGAGCGCACAATATCGCCTCACGCGCTGACGTCAAAGATTATAACAATTCTAAACTATGTCAACAAAAGCTGACTAAACATTTCATGTTTAATTGAGCCGCGCTGGCCCTTCCCTTTTCCCACGCCTTGACTAGGATCGCGCCGCAAACGACATGGAGGCTAACTTTGGCGCGCAAGATCATTATCGATACCGACCCCGGTCAGGACGATGCAGTCGCTATTCTTCTGGCTCTGGCCAGCCCTCAGGAAATCGAAACTCTCGGTATCGTGGCCGTGGCCGGCAATGTGGGGTTGGCCCAAAACGCAAAGAACGCACTCAAAGTCGTAGAGCTTTCCGGCCGTACCGACGTGCCGGTCTATGCCGGTTGCGCGCGCCCGATCATGCGCGAACTCGTTACCGCCGAGCACGTCCACGGAGAAACCGGTTTGGACGGCCCCGACCTTCCGGAACCCACGATCACTCTTGAACACCAGCACGGCGTCGACTTCATCATCGAGACGCTGCGCAACGAACCGGAAAAAACAGTTACGCTTTGCGCTCTCGGCCCGTTGACCAATCTCGCCATGGCGCTGATCAAGGCGCCAGACATCGCGGCTCGCATCGAGCAAATCGTCTTGATGGGCGGCGGCTATTTTGAAGGCGGCAACATCACTCCAACAGCCGAGTTCAATATCTTCGTCGACCCCGAAGCAGCACAGACCGTACTCAAATGCGGCGCACCAGTGGTGATGATGCCGCTCGACGTAACCCACCAGATGCTTGGCACGCCTCAGCGTATCGAAGCCTTCAGCGCCATCGGTAACCGGTCGGGCGATGCCGTCGCCGCTATGCTTGGTTTTTCAGAGCGCTTCGATCTCAAAAAGTACAATTGGCCGGGCGCGCCACTCCACGACCCTTGCGTGACTGCCTACATGATTGCTCCGGAAATCTTTGAAGGCCGCCTTTGCAACGTCGAGATCGAATGCGCCAGCCCCTTAACACGCGGCATGACAGTGGCCGACTATTGGCACGTCACCGATCGCCCGCGCAATGCAACGTTTATCCGTTCAGGCGATGCCGACGCGCTGTACGCGCTTCTTGTCGACCGCATAGCGCGCCTTCCGTAAGGAGAATTTGATGTCCCATTTCGTTTCCACCCAATGGCTCGCCGATCATCTCGATGACCCCAAGGTGCAAGTGATCGACGCGTCCTGGCACATGCCCAATGCCGGTCGCGATGCCCACACAGAATATCTCGCGGGCCATATTCCTGGTGCGATATTCTTCGATCTCGACACAAACGCCGACACGTCTTCAGGTCTGCCTCACATGCTGCCTGATCCGGCAGTTTTTTCAGCACTGGCAGGGGCATTGGGCATTTCTTCAGACACTGTGTTGGTGGTCTATGATGAAGCAGGATTGTTTTCGGCGCCCCGCGCATGGTGGACGTTCAAAGTGATGGGCGCGCATGGCGTCAAAATTCTTGAAGGTGGCGGACCCAAATGGCGGGCCGAGAGCCGCCAGCTTGATTCTGGCACATCCAAGGCGCCGCCGGCAAAGTTTGAGGCAAAGTTCGACAGTGATGCCGTTGTTGGCTTCCAGGAGGTTCTTGCTGCCAGCGAGTCGGGCCACCAGATTGTAGATGCCCGTGGCGCTGCCCGCTTCGCCGGCGATACCCCAGAGCCTCGCGCAGGCCTCAAATCGGGACACATTCCATCAAGCCGGAACCTGCCTTTCGACACGCTAATCGCTGACGGCGCGCTCAGGTCCGACACCGAACTGGCAGGCGCTATTGCCGCCGCAGGCATTGATGCCACAAAACCGGTCATCACATCGTGCGGCTCGGGCGTCACAGCCGCCGTCCTTGCGCTCGCTCTTGATACGATCAGTGCTAGCCAAGTCGCGCTCTACGATGGATCATGGACCGAGTGGGGCGGGCGCGACGACGCTCCAATCGAAACAGGCCCCGCGCGATAACGCGAGTGCTTGCTAAGCTGCCGACGACGTCGTCTGTGACACTCGATTGCGTCCCGAGCGCTTCGAAAGGTAAAGGGCGTTGTCGGCCTTACGGATCAGCGAATCCAGGCTTGTCTGGCCTTTTTCCGCCAGCGCGACGCCGGCACTGACGGTACAGCTGACCAGCTGGCCCTCTGCACTATGGGTCATGCGGCCCATAGTCCCCCTGATCCGCTCGGCCAACGCAATTGCCTCGGTGAGCGAGCTTTCGGGCAGCAAGAGAACAAACTCCTCTCCCCCCAGTCGTACTGCGATGTCTTCCTCGCGGCAGTTTTCTTCGATCATTGTTGCAAAGCTGCGCAAGACAGCGTCGCCGAAAGCGTGGCCATGCTCGTCGTTGAGCGACTTGAAGTTGTCGAGGTCCAAAACAATCAGCCCGCACCCTTGCGGCACTTGGCCTGATGGAAACCGCTCAAAGAGTGCTCGCCTGTTGTTCAACCCGGTCAGTGGATCACTCAGAGACGCGTCGCGGTGCCGGCGACTGATACGCTCCTGATGAACAGTCACGAACAATCCGCCGATGCCACTGAGCGCAATAACAGCGACCATGAGGTTAAGCCCTTCGGCCCAGGTGTCGAGCACGCGCTCTTCAAAATAGAGCGGTGCCTCTATGGCGAGCACGATTACGCAAAGCAGGAATGTAACGACCAGCATCCAGTGCAGCACAGCAATTGCGGTAATCGGCCCCGGAGATTCATAACGGACGGTCCAATAGTGATAACCGCAAAAAAACAGAACCAGTCCGCTCATCAGATTGGTCAAAAGATAGCTAAGCCCGTCGTAACCAAGCGCGTTGGTGACAATGATGGGCGCTGCAGTTCCAATGACAAGCAGCGCCACGGTCCGGAAAGCAAACCGTCCCGTACTAAACTGAGTAAATCCACCATAACTTATCGAGAAAGCCGACACGAGCAACACACCCGCAATCATCGCATACACCGACGCACTGGTAACATGAAGCGCAGCAAAGGCGATGACAGCAGCAACGATAACGGCGATGCATAGGGCCCATGTGAGCAGGAATGGCGAGGTGCGCTGCCGCAACCATGAACTCATCAAGGTAAAACACAGAGCCGCTCCAGCAGCGCCGGAAGCCATTAGAAGCGAATTGTAATCGAAACCCATGGTGCCAGCGAATCTGGTTACGTCGCCCGGACACTAGCACCGGCACTGATTTGAATGGAAATCAACTTCCCGAACTGGTGTCCAAACGGTTAGCGCAAATCCCGTGGTTTTTTACCGTTTGGTCGAAAAGCTTCATACAATTGTCGTTTTCGCTTTTGAATCGCGGCACTTTCTGGTTTCTTGGTTCCAGGACGACCCACCATCGGCAAAATGGTGGGATCGCAGCGGGCTCGGCAAACAAACAAGGGGCAAACCCGTACCGCATGACGCAAATTCTTGAGATCAAGGATCTCCACAAATCCTTCGGCAGCCTTGAAGTTCTCAAGGGCATCTCGCTTGGTGCCTCGGGCGGCGACGTGGTCTCGCTCATCGGGTCGTCAGGTTCGGGCAAATCCACGCTGTTGCGCTGCATCAACATGCTGGAGATTCCCAACCAGGGCGATGTAACCATAGACGGCGAGCATGTTTCGCTCTCTGCGGAAGGGTTCGACCGACACCCCACAGATCCCTCCCAACTTCGACGCATCCGTTCCAAGCTCGGCATGGTGTTCCAGTCGTTTAATCTCTGGTCGCATATGACGATCATGGAGAACGTCATGGAAGCCCCGATCCTGGTGCAGAAGCGCGACAAGGACGAAGTGCGCGAACAGGCACTCGCGCTGCTCGACAAGGTGGGAATCTCTGCGAAAGCCGATGCATTTCCCGCGCAGCTGTCGGGCGGACAGCAGCAGCGGGCAGCTATAGCGCGCGCGCTCTGCATCAACCCCAGGATCATGTTGTTCGACGAGCCCACATCGGCACTCGACCCCGAACTCGAGGTCGAAGTGCTGGGCGTCATAAAGATGCTGGCCGATGAGGGCCGCACGATGATCCTTGTTACTCACGACATGAAATTCGCACGAGAAGTCTCTGACAGGGTCGTCTTCCTCCATCTGGGAAAGATCGAGGAACAGGGGACCGTCGATGAGGTATTCGGCGCCACAAAATCCGACCGGTTGCGCCAGTTTCTGAGCGCCGCCGGCCACGCCTGACCGGGGCGGCCAACATCATGCAACAAGGGACCCGGTCGCTTCACCAACCAACATGAGGGAACTCAATAAATGAAAAAGGTGATACTCGCCGCTGTCGCTCTGGCAGCATTTTCGACAGCCGCCAATGCCCAGGAAACTCTGCGCATCGGCACTGAAGGCGCCTACGCGCCCTGGAATTTCGTCAACGACGCCGGTGAACTGGCCGGATTCGAAATTGATCTGGGCAATGCGATCTGCGAACACACCGGAATGACCTGCGAATTCGTGCAGAGCGAATGGGACCCTATCATTCCAAACCTGGTCGCCGGCAACTACGATGTCATCATGGCCGGCATGTCGATCACCGACGAGCGGCTCGCAACCATCAACTTCACTCAGGATTATTTCCCGCCCGATCCTTCCAACTACATCGCAGCAAGCGGGGCCGGACTGGATGTGGAAAGTCCCTCGGGCCTACGCATCGGCGTTCAGGGCAACACGATCCAGGCGGCTTATGCCGAAGAGAACTTTGCTGCTGACAACACGATCGTCTCGTTTGCAACCTTCGATCAATCGATCGCCGATCTGGCAGCAGGCAATGTCGATGTTGTGCTCGCTGACGGCTCCTCGCTTGACCCTGTCGTTGAAAACTCGGGCGGAGCGCTGGAAATGTTCGGCCCTGACGTCATGATTGGCGGCGGTGTCGGCGGCGGCGTTCGCAAAGAAGACACCGAACTGCTCGCAACACTCGATGAAGCCCTCACGGCCCTCAAGGCTGATGGCACTGTCGACGCTATGATCGCAGAGTGGTTCGACGGCGCCGGTCCGTTCTACACCGAATAATCGCAATCTCGTGCCCGGCGCGCGGCCATAGGGGGCACGCGCCGGGCACCGCACGCAAGGGGCACGAGCGTGGACGCTGACGCCTTCTGGCTGTTTGATCTGGTGGGCGAAGATATCGCCTATTGGCTCGGCTATCTTACAAACGGCAAGCACCTCAACTGGTACGCCAGTTTTCGCTTTACGATCCTGGCCGCCGTCTTTGGCGGGTGCCTTGCGCTTGTCTTCGGACTTCTCGGTGCCATGGCAAAAGCCTCGCGCTTTGCCGTCCTGCGGGCCGTTGGCACAATCTATATCAGCATGGTGCGCGGCATTCCCGATGTGCTTTTCTTTCTTTTCTTCCCCCTGGCGTTCGAGCAGGGAGTCGAATGGATATGGGCGATGCAAGTCTGCACTGTCGACTCCATTGCCGCTAGCCAGGCCAATTGGCCACCCTGCCGTGAAGCGAACTGGCTGCTTTCGACCTACGAGTACCTGATCCTGGCGTGCGTATCGCTGGGCATTATTTTTGGCGCGTTTACCGCCAACGTCATCCACGGCGCCATGCGGGCGGTGCCACGCGGCCAGCTCGAAGCAGCCCGGGCCTATGGCATGAGTGAACTGCAGGTTCTAACGCGTATCCAAATCCGCCAGATGTGGGTCTATGCCTTGCCGGGCCTTTCAAATGTCTGGCTGCTGCTCATCAAGGCCACATCGCTGCTTTCGCTGCTCCAGATCGCCGATATTGTCTGGTGGGCAGGACAATTGGGCTCGCCGAACTTCCTGCCCCAGGCGGGCTTGGTCCATGGCGATTGGCGCTGGGCCTATTTTCTTGCGCTCTTTGTCTTTTACATTCTCATCACGCTGCTTTCCGAAAAGGGCTTTTCCAGGCTCACCAATTGGGCGCGGCGTGGCATGCCGGTGGAGAGCTAGGCTATGGGCCTGATCGAAACGCTTCTCGCCGAAATCCCGCTCTATGCCCAACCGGCGCTGTTCAACATCTATTTTGCCGTTGCCTCGCTGCCCATCGGCTTTGTTTTTGCAGTGCTGCTTGCGCTCGGCAAGAACTCGAAGAACCCGATCGTCCAGCGCCTGTGCTCAGCCTATATTTATGCCTTTCGCGGCTCGCCGCTGTTCATCCAATTCTTCATGTTCTACTCCATCATGCTGGCGCTCAACCCGATCTGGTGGCGCCCATGGGGGATTTCTTGGCTGATGATGAACCCGCTGTTTATCGGCCCACTCGCGCTGGTGATGAACACCGCAGCCTACAGTGCCGAAATCATCTATGGTGCCCTGCGCACTGTACCGAAGGGCGAGCTCGAAGCTGCCCGAGCGTTTGGAATGACGCCCTTTCAGGTGTTCAGGACAGTCACATGGCCCAACACCATCCGTATTGCCTGGCCGGCCTATACCAACGAAGTTGTGTTCCTGTTTCACTCGACAGCGTTGGTCTATTTCACCCTGCCGGTCATCAACGCCCAGCGCGACATCCTCAACACAGCCCAGAACCTGTTTGAGCGCGACTTCAACGCTTTTCTGCATTTTTCTGTCGCGGGTCTGTGGTTCCTTTCGATTACCATGGTTATTTTCTTCGTCTTCGGGCGCGTTTATGAACGCATGATGCGCCACATCCCCAAGGAGCGCACCACTGCCCGCCCGCGTTTGCGCTTCGGTCCCAAGTATATTCGGTAGTTCCTCATGGCCTTTGATCGCATCACCCACACCATTGACGCCGACGCACCCGGCACGCAGAGCGCACTGACACTGTTCAAGGTCGGCCCCGTCGACGCCAAAACCAAAATCTACATGCAGGCCGCACTCCATGCCGACGAGCAGCCCGGCATCATGACGCTGCATCACCTGCTGCCACTGCTTCGGGCCGCCGACGAAAAAGGAGAACTCAGCGCACGCTTTACGATCTTCCCCATGGTCAACCCGCTTGGCATGGGCCAGCGCGTTTTCGAGGGCCATATTGGACGCTATGATTTCCGTTCAGGTACAAACTTCAATCGCCGCTGGCCCGATCTTTACGCAGCGATTGCGACAAGAGTGGCTCAGACGCTAACCGATGACGGCGATGAAAATGTTTCCATGATCCGCCAAGCCGTGCGCGAATGGCTCGATGCACAGCGTCCATCGTCTGCGATGCAGAAACTGCGCCATCTGATCATGACAGAAGCTTACGACGCCGACTATGTCCTTGATCTTCATTGCGACAATGAAGCGCTCGTCCATTTGTTCGTCACACCCGATTCTATGGAAGAACTGGGGCCGCTGGCCGACCATATGGGCTCGGTCGCACAACTGACCGCCGAAGATTCGGGCGGCGGGTCGTTCGACGAGGTCTGGCCCTCGCTTTGGACCCGACTGCGTCAGGCGCATCCCGGCAAGCCCATCCCGTTCTCCGCCAGAGCGGCGACGCTCGAATATCGCGGCCAAGCCGATGTCTTTGACGATATAGGACAAGATGATGCGGCGCGGCTCTATGCATTTTTTCAAGCCAAGGGATTTGCTTCAGGCACACCCCCGACGGCAGAAGCGGCGCCAGCCGCCCTACCCTTGAGCGCCACTGAAATGCTGCGCGTTGAGCAGGCAGGACTTCTGGCTTACCGCGTCGAGTTGGGACAGCAGGTTGAGAAGGGCCAGCCGATCGCCGATCTCATTGCGTTGGACGGCCCCGGTGCCTTCATTGAACGCACGCCAATCCTCGCAGGCACCTCGGGTCGGGTCATATCGCGCAATGTCTCCAAATTTGTAGTGCCGGGCAATTCGATTGCCAAGATCGTTGGCACCGAGTCATTGGCGAGCCGACAGGGTTACCTCTTGGAGGACTGATCGCGGACAGGCACGTAAACAAAGCGTGGCATCTCTATTTTGAAGATGATGGCCAACGCCCTGAGTGCAAACCCCACAATCATGGCCGCGATCGTCACCACATCCATCGGCAATCCGGCCTGTATGCCGAAAAAGAACACGCATGCCGTGATCGCCGATACCGTTGCATAAAGCTCCCCGGAGAACAGCAGCGGCACGTCATTGCACAGCACATCGCGCAAAACGCCACCTACACAGCCGGTTATCATGCCCGCAACGATGACGATCAACACCGGCTGCCCCATTTCCATGGCCACCATGCAGCCGGAAATTGTGAACACAACGAGCCCCACGGCATCTAGCATCAAAAAGATGAGCTTGAGGCGTTCCATGATGCGTGCCACTGCAATCGTGAACAGTGCCGCTGCCGTCGTGACCATCAGATAGGCAGGCTGGTCGACCCACAACAAAGGGTAGTGGCCCAAAAGCACGTCGCGCGTCGTACCCCCGCCCAATGCAGTCACGCAGCCCAGAACACAAACACCGAACCAGTCCATGTTTCGTCGGCCGGCTGCAAGTGCTGCAGACATCGCCTCGGCGGCCAGCGCAATAACGAAGATCGTGTGCAGCAGCATGGGGCCCTCCTTTTGCTTCAGTGCCGACCTTGCCTAGAGCATTGAGCCGAAAAGTGCGAAGCAGTTTTGCGATAAATCCGACACGCACGCAGAACTATTGAGCGCCCGCCCCGTTTGCCCTGGATCGTGCGATGGATTGCATTGCCGGTAAAGCGCGATTGCGGAAGCGCTCGCTTTACCGCTATCGTTGCGATGCGAGCGTGGGAACATACCAGGAGTTCTGCCTATGGCGATCAAGGCCGCGATCTATCACCTCACGCACTACAAGTACGACAGGCCCGTTACGCTCGGTCCCCAGATCATCCGGCTCCAACCCGCCCCACACTCGCGCACCAAGGTGCTCACCCATTCGCTAAAGGTCAATCCAACCAATCACTTCGTGAACATTCAGCAAGACCCGTACGGCAATTTCCAGGCGCGGTATGTGTTTCCAGAACCGGTGACCGAACTCAAGATCGAGGTCGATCTTGTTGCCGACATGACGGTTTACAACCCGTTCGATTTCTTTGTTGAACCCGAAGCCGACACCTGGCCGTTCAGCTATCCCGAGGCCATAGCGCCAGATCTGGAGATCTACAGGAAGCCTGACCCGAGCTTTGGGCCATTGTTCAGGGATTTGATTGCTTCGATTGACAGGACACCCAAGAACACTGTCAATTTTGTCGTCGACCTCAACGCTCGGTTGCAGCGCGAGATCGGCTATATCGTGCGGCTGGAACCAGGCGTGCAGACACCCGAGGAAACTCTGGAAAAAGCCAAGGGAAGCTGCCGCGACACCGGCTGGCTTCTCGTTAACACCTTGAGACACCTGGGGTTTGCGGCACGGTTCGTCTCGGGATATCTCATCCAGTTAAAACCAGACCTCAAAGCGCTCGATGGTCCATCGGGGACCGAAAAGGACTTCACCGACCTTCATGCCTGGTGTGAAGTGTATCTGCCGGGCGCCGGATGGGTGGGGCTCGACCCGACATCGGGGCTGCTGACCGGAGAGAGCCATATTCCGCTCGCTGCGACCCCACATTTCGCCAACGCGGCCCCGATTTCTGGCATGGCGAGCTTTGCCAATGTCGAATTCGATTTCGACATGACAGTCACTCGCGTTGCCGAACACCCGCGGATCACCAAACCATTTTCGGACAATTCTTGGGTGGACTTGAGCGTTCGGGGCCGCGAGATTGACGAAAAATTGGCCAAAATGGACGTTCGGTTGACGATGGGCGGCGAACCGACTTTCGTTTCCATCGACGACTTCGAATCCGGCGAGTGGAATGCCGATGCCGTCGGCCCCACCAAGCGCGAAAAAGCCGACATTCTGATCCGGCGTCTGCAGCAGCGTTTCGCACCCGGCGGGTTCCTCCATTACGGACAGGGCAAATGGTATCCAGGCGAAACCTTGCCGCGCTGGACCTTCTCGCTCTATTGGCGCAAGGACGGCGAGTCGGTCTGGAAAAATCCCGAACTGATCGCCCACGAGACGTCCGACAAGACCCCGAGTCCCGACGTGGCCAAGGCCTATCTCACCGAATTTGCGACGGCGCTGGGTCTGGATGGCTCAACCATCCAGCCCGCTTTTGAAGACCCCGCAGACTGGATCTTGAAGGAAGGCAATCTGCCCGAAAATGTCGACCCGACCAATTCCAAACTGAAAGACCCCGAAGAGCGGATGCGCATGACGCGTGTTTTCGAGCGGGGACTGAACGATCCCACCGGCTATGTATTACCGGTCCAGAAATGGAATGCACCAGCGCAGGCTTCACGCTGGTTGACCGAAGTGTGGAAGACGCGGCGCGGCAAGCTGTTTCTGGTGGCCGGAGATTCCCCCGTCGGCTATCGCCTGCCGCTCGGCACCCTGCCCCATATTCCCGAAAGCGATTATCCCCATGTCGTCGCCGAGGACCCCACGATCCCGCGTAAGGATTTACCACCGCGCGACGACTTACCGGTGGCGAGCCTCGTCGCAGACGAAGTCATCGCCCAGACGCAAGTCGAGCAGGAAATTACCGATATCGAAGGCAAGGTGCGCACTGCGCTTTCGGTCGAGCCGCGCGATGGGCGGCTGACGGTTTTCATGCCGCCCACCGAAAAACTCGAAGATTATCTCGAACTGATTGCTGCTGCAGAAACGGCTGCCGAAAAGCTGGGGCTACCGGTCCATATCGAGGGCTATTCGCCGCCATCTGACCCACGCCTCAATGTGATCCGGGTGGCGCCTGACCCTGGTGTCATCGAGGTCAATGTCCACCCGGCGACCAACTGGGACGAGTGCGTTTCGATTACCGAGGCGGTCTATGAGGAAGCGCGACTCTCCCGGCTGGGTGCCGACAAATTCATGATCGACGGCAAGCACACTGGTACCGGTGGCGGCAATCACGTCGTTGTCGGTGGTGCGACGCCCAATGACAGCCCCTTCCTGCGTCGCCCCGATCTGCTGAAATCGCTGATCCTGCATTGGCAGCGCCACCCGTCCCTATCCTATTTGTTTTCCGGCCTTTTCATTGGGCCGACCTCGCAGGCTCCGCGGTTTGATGAAGCCCGGCACGACAGCCTCTACGAGCTTGAAATCGCCATGGCGCAGGTGCCCGCACCTGGAGAAGGGGAAGAGCCTCGGCCCTGGTTGGTCGACCGGCTGTTCCGGAACCTACTTGTCGATGTGACTGGCAATACTCATCGTTCTGAAATCTGCATCGACAAGCTCTATTCCCCTGACGGACCGACCGGGCGCCTGGGCCTTGTCGAATTTCGCGGCTTCGAGATGCCCCCAAACGCCAGAATGAGCCTTGCCCAGCAATTGCTGGTGCGCGCACTGATCGCCCGGTTCTGGGAAGATCCGATCAAAGGCAAGCTTGTGCGCTGGGGCACCCGATTGCACGACAGATTCATGTTGCCCCATTTCGTATGGGCCGATTTCCTAGATGTGCTCGATGACCTGCGCGAACACGGTTACGATTTCAAACCCGAATGGTTCGAAGCCCAGCTTGAATTCCGCTTTCCCTTCTGCGGCGAAGTGACGGTGGCCGACCATACGCTCGAAATCCGTCAGGCACTTGAGCCATGGCATGTGATGGGAGAGACCGGTGCTATCGGTGGCACTGTGCGCTATGTGGATTCCTCGCTCGAACGGCTTCAGGTCAAGCTGACTGGCGCAGAACCTGAACGCTATACAGTGGCGTGCAACCGCCGGCCGCTCCCCTTGACCAAGACCGGTCTGTCCGGTGTTTCGGTTGCCGGAGTGCGCTACAAGGCTTGGCAACCGGCGTCGGGACTTCACCCCAATTTGCCGGTTAACACCCCGCTGGTGTTCGATGTCTACGACAATTGGACAGGGCGCGCTGTGGGTGGTTGCGTCTATCACGTTGCTCACCCGGCGGGTCGGAACTACGAGACCTTTCCTGTGAATGCCAACGAAGCCGAAGCAAGACGGCTTGCACGATTCATACCCAGTGGACATAGTGCCGGTACTTTTGATTTGCCGACCGAAGCGCCCACGCCCGAGTTTCCTCTGACGCTGGACCTGAGGCGACCTCACCAGTGGCTCTAGATGACTGCTTCGAACAAGCGCGCCAAGGCACCCAAAATGCCTGATCTGATCGGCGCTTACCGCCCGATTTCCGGGGTGCCCGACGAAATGGTTGCACCCGACGGCACTGTAAAGCCCGGCTGGCTAAAATTCATGTCGGCGCTGGATGCGCTGGGCAGCGAAGAGCTAACGAACCGGTTTCAGCACGCCGACCAGTATTTGCGCGATGCCGGCGTGTTTTACAGGATGTATGACGGGCTGGAGCAAGGCGAGCGCGACTGGCCCCTGGCACACATACCGCTGCTTATCGCCGACGACGAATGGCGTGGCATCGAAGCGGGGCTGGCCCAACGCGCCGACCTTCTCGAAACAGTGATCGCCGACATCTACGGACAAAACACATTGGTCGGCGAAGGCCTGCTGCCTCCCGAACTGATAGCCGCCAATCCTGAATTCTTGCGCTCAATGGTGGGCATCACGCCGATGAGCGGCCACCATCTGCATTTTTGCGCCTTCGAATTGGGGCGCGGCCCTGACGGCCGTTGGTGGGTGCTCGGCGACCGCACACAGGCCCCCTCGGGTGCCGGCTTCGCGCTGGAAAATCGCGTGGCAACAACACGGGCGCTGGCCGATGTCTATGCTGATCTCAACGTCCATCGGCTTGCCGGGTTTTTCCGCGACTTCCGAAACGCTTTGACAGATATGGGTGGGGACGGCGCCGGTCGGGTTGCCATTCTCACACCTGGACCACTCAACGAAACTTATTTCGAACATGCCTACATAGCGCGTTATCTCGGCTTCCTGCTGGTGCAGGGCGAAGATCTCGTTGTCGTCGATGGCAAGGTGATGGTGCGCACAGTCTCCGGTCTCAAGCCGATTTCGGTACTCTGGCGGCGGCTCGACGGCGATTTCACCGATCCTCTGGAATTGCGCCAGGAAAGCCAGATCGGCACGCCTGGTCTTGCCGAAGCTGTACGACGCGGCACGGTTGGGTTCGTCAATTCACTCGGCGCGGGCATCCTTGAAACCCGCGCGCTTGGCGCCTTCCTGCCCGCCATTGCCAAATCCCGGCTCGGGACAGATCTTGCCCTGCCCAACATAGCAACCTGGTGGTGTGGGGGCGAAGCGGCTCGCGCCTATGTTCGTGAAAATTTCGATTCCCTGCTCGTTGGCCCGGCGCTTTCCACGCTGCTCTCGATCGATGACGATGGCGGGACATCGGCAATCGGCGACCTTGACCCGAAGGCACGCGCGACGTTGCTGGCGAAAATAGAGGCCGATCCGAAGGCGTTTGCGGCACAAGAGGCCGTGAAACTTTCAACGGCGCCAGTGTATGTTGGCGGCGCTCTGGAACCACGTCCGATAACCCTTCGGGTCTATGCAGCGCGTACCGAAAATGGCTGGTCGATCATGCCCGGCGGCTTTGCCCGGGTCGGCTACGCGCTCGATACCGCTGCCATTGCCATGCAGCGTGGCGGACAGGCTGCGGACGTATGGGTTGTCAGCGAACAGCCCGTCGAACAGGTGACCCTGCTCGCCAGTTCCAATTCGAAGATCGAGCGCAACCCCTCTGGCAATCTGCCATCACGTGCCGGCGACAACCTGATCTGGCTGGGGCGATATGCCGAGCGGTGTGAAGCCAGCGTGCGCATCTTGCGGGCCTATCATCTTCGGCTTGCAGAACTGGGACGCGAAGACAACCCGCTGCTTGTCGCAACCCGCGACTACCTCGAACCTCTGGGAATTGACGCGACCGAAGCGGTGCCTGCCGGACTTCTAGCCATCATTGACGGCGCTATACGCTCGGCCAGCCAGATCCGCGACCGATTTTCACCCGATGGCTGGCTCGCATTGACCGACCTGCAAAAGACAGCAAAACGGTTTGAGCGCACCATTAAACCGGGCGACGACGCGACCCGCGCGATGACTGTGCTGTTGCGCAAGCTGGCCGGCTTTTCCGGACTTGTGCATGAAAACATGTACAGGTTTGCTGGATGGCGCTTTCTCGAGATCGGGCGCCGTCTCGAGCGCGGGATTCAGATCGCCGAAATCGCCACTTGGCTGTGCGCCACCGATGCACCCGATGGCGCCACCGAAATGCTGCTCGAAATCGGCGACAGCGTGATGACCCATCGCCGCCGCTATGGATATGGATACGGCAATCTGGGCGCCATCGAACTCTTGATTTCCGATCCACTCAATCCGCGTTCAGTGATGTTCCAATTGACCGAATTGCTCGAGCAGCTCAAGGAGCTGCCGGGCGGTCGTGCCGACGGACAGCTCTCTGCAGCGGCACGCGGAGCGCTCAAGCTGCAGACCGAACTGGCCGTCATCGAAATTGCCGACATCAACCCCGACGTCCTCATCGGCATCAGCAATGGGCTTGGCAATGTTTCCGACCTGATCTCGGGGACCTATTTCTGATGCGCAGTATTGGCCGTGCCAGACCAATGGCGGATTGAGCATGCTCTATGACATTCGTCTCAAGCTTGAATATGCATATGATGCGCCGGTCTCAGGCGGGCGGCACCTTGTGCGGGTTATCCCGGCCAATCTGCCGGGGGTGCAGCGGGTGATCGCGGCAAGTTTGAGCGTTTCCCCCCAGCCCGAGGAGCTGTCCGAGTTTACCGACTTCTTCGGCACGCGGGTGGCAACGCTTGCCTATCGCAGCACCCATGACGCGCTCGAAATTGCCATTTCGGCACGCGTCGAGGTCATGCGGGGCGCGCCCGGTATCGATTTATCCCCGACGCTCGACGCCCTTGAAGCCGAGATTTCTGCCAACTGGGACATGGGGGCGCTCTCACCGCACCATTTTCTGGGCGTCAGCCCCCGCATCGATGTTGAGCAGGGAATTACCGACTACGCAAAGGCAAGCGCAAAACCGGACATCTCGGTGCGCGGTTTGGCCCATGATCTGTGCCTGCGCATCCATGCTGATTTTGCCTATGACGGCGAGGCCACGCTTGTCGATACCCCGGTGGCCGACGCCTTTGCGCTCAAGCGCGGGGTCTGTCAGGATTTTGCCCATATCATGATCGCAGGCTTGCGCGGACTGGGCATTCCAGCGGGTTACGTTTCGGGCTTTTTGCGGACGTTGCCCCCCGAGGGCGAAGCCCGTCTTGAGGGCGCCGACGCGATGCACGCCTGGGTCAAGGTGTGGTGTGGCCGCGAAGCCGGCTGGATCGAATTCGACCCCACCAATGCAATGATGGCGGGCCAAGACCATATCGTCATCGGCTATGGACGCGATTATTCCGATGTCACCCCGATTATCGGCATGTTGCGCTCGGCCGGGGGGCAGGAAACCACCCAATCGGTCGATGTGCTCGAAGTGGCCTAGACAGTACCCATGCGTCGCGCCATGAATTTTTCCAACCAGACAAACCCGTCATAGATCAAGACCGCCAGTGCGCCGACGATAAGCCCGCCCTGCAGGACAAACGCAGTGTTGCCCGACACCAGCCCGGCGATGATCACTTCGCCCAGCGTTCGCGCCGCCACCGTCGAACCTATGGTGGCAGTCGACAATGAAATGACCGCAGAAAGCCTGATGCCGGCAAGAATGACCGGAAAGGCAAGTGGCAATTCAACACCGCTCAATCTTTGCCAGCCTGTCATCCCGGTGCCGCGCGATGCCTCACGCACAGAAGGCGCAAGCGATGTCAGTCCGGTCAAGGCATTCTCAAAAATCGGCAGCAGGCCATACAGAAACAGCGCAACAAGCGTCGGACCGGTGCCAAACCCGAGCATGGGCACCGCCAGGGCCAGAACGGCGACCGGCGGAAATGTCTGCCCGATATTGGCAATGGCACGCGAAAGGGGCAGGAACTCCTCACCGAATGGACGCGTGACCAAAATGGCGAGCCCAACCGCGAACAAGGTCGCAAACAGTGTCGCAATTCCAACAATCGCCAGATGGCTCAGCGTGAGCGAGAGGATCGTGGTCTGGGTATAGATCGGCGGCGTGCCCTCGCGCACCAGCGGTGCGAACAGTGGCGCAAAGGTCTGGGGCGTGACGATAAACGCCACGAGCAGCACAAGGACCACCAGCCTGATGATGACGCCGATCTTCATTGTGGACGGGCCGCACGTTTTTCGAGCGCCGCACGGGTGACGATGCCGACGGGCACGCCTTGTTTGGTCACCGGAAGGGCCGAACGCTGTGACCAGAGCATTTCCGAATACGCGTCACGCAGCGAAAGGTCGGTGCCGACCGGCTGGCCTTCGGCCTCGCCCGCTTCGACAACCGAGGCGACGGTGTCGAGAGTCAACAGCCGGAAAGCCTTGTCGCCCGAGCCCAGCATTGCCTCCACGAAATCATCAACAGGGTTGGCGATGATCTCAGCCGGCGGAGCGTATTGCAGAACCTTGCCCTCACTCATCACGGCGATACGGTCGCCCAGGCGAATCGCCTCATCCATGTCGTGAGTCACCAGCACCACGGTGGTCCCCAACCGCTGCTGTATCTCTACAAGATCGGCCTGCGCCTTGGCGCGGATGATGGGATCGAGCGCCCCGAACGGCTCATCCATGAGCAGCACTGAAGGTCCGGCAGCCAGCGCGCGGGCGACACCGACACGCTGTTTTTGTCCACCCGACAGCTCATGGGGCATACGCGCACGGTATTGGTCCGGTTCAAGCTGGAACATGTCCAGGAGCTCATCGACCCGAGCGGAAATTTTGGACTTCTCCCAGCCCAAAAGCCGCGGGACCGTACCGATATTGTGGGCAACGTCACGATGCGGAAAAAGCCCGTGCCCCTGAATTGCGTAGCCGATCTGGCGGCGCAGTTCGAAGGGCGGAAGGTCGTGCGTATCACGCCCGTCGATCCGGATGATGCCAGCGCTCGGCTCGACGAGGCGATTGATCATGCGCAACAGAGTGGTCTTGCCTGAACCCGACGTACCGACGATCGCCACGATCTGCTTACTGGGCACTGTGAGTGTCACGTCATCGACAACGGCGCGGCCATCATAGGTTTTTGTGAGGAGGTCGATTTCGATCATGGTCTGCCCTTCTGGCGGCCCTGGCTCAATTCCACACCAGCGTCGAGAACGATGGCCGCGGCGAACGCCATGGCCACCGCCGGTATGGCGCCGAGCAGCACCAACGGCATTGCGGTTTGTGAAATGCCCTGGAAGACGAAAGTGCCAAGCCCTCCGCCACCGATCAGCCCGGCGATGACTGCCAGGCCGATGTTTTGTACCAAGATGATGCGGATGCCGGTGAGAATGACGGGGAAAGCCAATGGCAATAACACACCTGTCATGCGCTGACCGTTGGTCATGCCCATACCGCGCGCCGCCTCATTGGCATCGCGCGGCACCCCATCCAGCCCGACGACGGTATTGGAAACGATGGGTAGCAGCGAATAGGCGAAAAGTGCGAGGAAGGCCGGTGCATATCCGATGCCGCCGATGCCGAGTTCGCGAGCGCCGGGCACGTTGGCGCCGACCCATGCCATAGGTGCGATCAACAGTCCGAACAGAGCAATCGAAGGCACCGTCTGAACGACATTGAGACCACCAAGAATGCCGGCCCGCACTCTGGGTATGCGGTAGCACATGATCCCCACCGGCACCCCGACAAGAACGGCAGCCGATACAGCGCCGAAGGCAAGCAGCAGATGGATCTGCAATTGAGTGAAAAACGCGTCCTGGCGGCTTTGATACTCGCGCATCACAGCCAGATCGTCCCACAGACCGGACGCAAGGATCATCCACAGAACACCGGCGACCGCGACAAGAATACCGACCCGGACGAAGGGTCCAAGCCGGAGCCGGGCTAGCGCATCGGTTGCCGCAAGCGCAAAGGCGAAGACCATGATCCAGACACCTGAGCCTGGCGAAACGCGGGCATAGGTATCGCCCTCTGGAATAAGGGCGCTGGCGCCCAGTCCCACTGCAAGAGCCAAAGCGACAAGTGCCAGGCTCGACACGGCCAGCCGAACCCCAAGCGGGGTCTTGAGCAGCAACACCAAGAGCGCAATGGCCAGACCGATGTAGAGCGTAACGCCGCCGGCCGCCATTGCGTCCCATGCAGGAACAGCCTCACCGGGCACGATCCGATTGGCCCGAAAGACAAGAAAGGATTGAAAGACCAGCGCAAACAGGCCCAGAGCGGCAACCACCACTCCGAGCTTATCAATACGCAATGAATATGTCCCGGCTCGGGTGAGTACCGCCAAAACGATTGGGGGCCGCAACGTCTAAGGCGCGGCCCCGTCTCCTCTAGAGGAAGCCGTTTTCGGTCAAGTAGGATTCCGCGACCGCCCCTGCGGGCTCGCCTCCCACCTGAACGCGACCGTTAAGCTCCTGAAGCACTTCGAGTGTCAGGCCCTCAAAGACCGGTGCAAGGATGTCTTCGATCTGCGGGTACTCTTCCAGAACCGCTTCACGGATAATCGGTGCAGGTGCATAAACCGGCTGCACGCCCATATCATCGTCCATGACCACGAGACCAGACGGCGCAATACCGCCATCTGTACCATAGACCATGGCTGCATTTGCACCCGAGGTCTGGTTGGCGGCTGCGGCGATCGTTGCGGCGGTATCGCCACCGGAAAGCTGGATCAACTGATCCGATGACAGCTCGAACCCATATGCTTCCTGGAAGGCGGGGAGCGCTGCCGGCGAGGTAACAAACTCGCTCGATGCGGCCAAAATCACCTCGCCGCCATCGGCGATGTAGGCACCGAAATCGGACATGGTGGCAAGAGCGTTTTCATCGGCGATATCCGAGCGCACAGCAATAGCCCAGGTATTGTTGGCCGGAGATGGCGTCAGCCAAACAACACCATTTTCCTCAAGGTCCATTTCGGCGACGCGATCGAAACCAGCTTGGGCATCGTTCCAGACATCCTCGTCCTCAAGGCCGAAAAAGAATGCGCCATTGCCGGTATATTCTGGATAGATATCGATCTGGCCCGCGGCAATCGCCTCGCGCACGATTGGTGTGGCGCCGAGCTGAATACGGTCTTGAGTCTCGATATCGTTCGCCTGCAGCATCTGCAGGATGATATTGCCGATGACGCCGCCTTCGGTATCGATCTTGGACGACACGACGACCTGCCCATAGGCAGTTGTGGTCAGCGCAGCGGTAACAGCCGCGCCAGCAATGATGGAAAGCAATTTCACGGATTTTCTCCCGGTCTGGCTCTGGTCATGTTTTCCGGCCTCTAGCCTACAGCCTGAAGCCGGGATGACCACCCCTGAGACCAGAAATAATCGTGAACGGAAATTGTTCCCTTTGTGATCCACAAAAATTGATGTGCGAGAATATCAGTCCGCAGTGTAGGGCAGATACCCGACAAATCCCGTAAGTTTCCAGGCACCCTCAATCTTGGCCAGCGTATAGACCGACTGCCAGTTCAGAACGTCAAACGTGTCGTCCTTCATCTGAACTTTGCCGTCAAATTTCTTGTGAGCAAGCGCCCGCTCACCGTTGATTTCGATCTCGCTCAGCCGCGTCGCGCCAAACACGCCGGCCCGCGCCAGATCGATATCAGCACGTGGAGCGAAACCGCGAGCGCCCGCCAGCCAGGAATCCTTGTAGGTCTCAAGAGTGGGAAAACTGATGCGCCAATTGTCGGGATTGTCCGAAGCCTTGCCATCAATTCCCATGAACCGGTCGGCGGCGAAATCGGGTTCGACCATCGACCAGTCGCAGGCCAGGAAGGCTTCAATGTCGCGCGCCACCAACATCTCCCAGATGGCGTGACGATCAGGATCTCCCGCAAAGGGATTGAGCGCAAAAAGGTCCATTTACCTGAGCATATCCTTGTAGATACCGGGTTTCGAATTGGGAATTTCCATAGCGTCCAGCTTTTTCTTGTAGAACGCAACCGGCCCTGGATCCCCTATCACCCCATAGGCGAACCCCCTGTCGCGAAGATCCTCAAGCGTTCGGAACAACAAAGCCTCACCAAGACCGCGCCCGCGCGCCGTCTCCAATACACCCGTTGGGCCGAAAAATCCGCGCGCAGTGACATCGCCGCAGGCAAACCCCAAAAGTCCGGTGGCGTCGGTCGCCAGCCAGACGTCTATGGGCTGATGGGAAAACGCCACTTCGACTTCGCTCCGCCAATGGCGGGAGAAATGAGTTTCGACCCAGTCGGCAACCATCCCGCGCTCGGGAGGGAGAGCCCGGCGCAGGGTGGTGCCTTGACCCGTGACGCGCGAATAGTCGTAACGGGGAAGATCGTAAAGACGAACGAGAAGGTCCATCAGGCAGCGTCCACGTCCTGAAAACGATGCCGCACGAAATGACCGGGTTCAACCTCAACCGGCAGGCCCGCAGCCTTGCGAGCAAGGTCTCGAACCGCTTCGACATTTTCAGCGAATGCCTTGCCCCCGTCGGCATCGGCCACGAACCGGACGTGAGGATCCGGAACCGCCGAAAGCAAAACCTTGGTATAGGCGTGCTGGGGATTGGATATCACGCTTTCCGAGGGCCCCCACTCGACCACCTGCCCGCCAAACATCACAGCTGTGTCTTCGGCGAGGTAATGGGCTGTAGCGATATCGTGCGTGATGTAGAGAAAGGTGATGCCGCGCTCCGCTTTCATGCGCTGCATCAGACCCAGAACCGATTTGCGGATCGATACGTCGAGCATTGAGGTGGGCTCGTCAGCAACGATCAGTTCGGCGCCGACAGCAAGCGCTCGCGCCAGATTGACCCGCTGGCGCTGGCCGCCGGACAGCTCGTGCGGATATTTCTCGAGCGTGACCGCAGGATCGAGTTCAACATCAGCCAAAACACCCTGCACAGCATTGGCCAGTTCGGCACCGCCGATTTTCTGGTGCAGCTTGAGCGGGCGTTCGAGATGATGTCGGATCGTGTGCGCAGGATTAAGGGCTGCAAACGGATCCTGAAACACCATCTGGACGGCCTGGGAATAGGCAAGCTCTTCACTCCGCCCCCTGATATCGGCGATATTGCGGCCCTTGAACCGCACTTCCCCTTCAGAGAGTTGGAACAACCGTGTAACGGCGCGCCCGATTGTGGATTTACCCGAGCCCGATTCCCCAACCACGGCCAGCGCCCGGCCCTTACGAACGGTCAATGACACGTTGCGCATCGCCACAACGTCCTTGGCGGCGCCGAACATAGGTTTGAGATGAAAGACTTTCGACGCATTGTCGATTTCGAGAAGCGGTGTATCGCTCATCAGCTTGCCTCCCTCACTGCAATGCGCGGCATCGCATCCCAGAGTTTCTGTGTGTATTCATGCTGTGGGTTGGAAACGATTTCGGCCGTTGCTGCATGCTCGACGATCCGGCCCTCCAGCATCACAGCGATCCTGTCGGCAAACTGGCTCATCAGCGCCAGATCATGGGTGATGAACAGGATCGAAAAACCGAACCTGGCCTTGAGCGCCATGATCTCCTGCAAGATCTCGCGCTGGACGACCACATCGAGCGCGGTTGTCGGCTCGTCCATGATGATCAGCTTGGGATTGAGCGCCAGCGCCATGGCCAGCACCACCCGCTGGCGCATGCCGCCCGAAAGCTGGTGCGGGTAGTCATCGAGCCGTTCCGGTGAGATGCCCACCAGCGATACCAGCTCTTCTGCCCGCGCGCGGATTTCCGCTCTGCTCAGGGCCGTGTGACGGGCCAGCATGTCTCGGAATTGTTCAAAGAGCGTCAGCACCGGATTGAGCGAATTCATGGCACTCTGGAACACCATTGAAACCGACGACCAACGCCATTTTTCGAGTTTGGCAGCGGGCATGGCCAGGACATCGTCACCATCAATCAGGATCGTACCCTTGGAAATGATGGCGGGCGGGCGATGCAGGCGCATAAGTGAAAAGGCGATTGTGGACTTTCCGCACCCGGACTCCCCGGCAAGTCCCATGACCTCGCCTTGCCCAATGTCGAAATCGACGCCTTTGACGGCTGTGAACAGCCCCTTGCCGGTGAGATAATCAACCTGCAAGCCGCGAACCGAGACCAGAGCGCTCATTGTGCTGCCTCCAGCTTGCCGGCAGCACGCTGGCGGTCGAGCTTCTCCTGGGCCTTGGCCGCGGCGGCAATTGTGCCGAGCGTGCGAAGGCGCGGGTTGGAGATTTCATCAACCCCGAAATTGAGCAGGGAAAGGCCGACACCGATTCCAGCCACGGCGAGCGCCGGCGCCAGAACTTCCCACCACGCCCCAACTGTGATCGCCGAGGAATTTTGCGCGTGATAGAGCATGGTGCCCCAAGAAACCGACATGGGATTGCCAAGGCCGAGAAATTCGAGCGTCGCCTGGGTGATGATTGTATAGGTCACCGAACCTATAAAGTTGAACCCGATGATCGAGAGCAGATTGGGCAGCAACTCAACAAAGATCATCCGGTGGGCCGGCTCGCCGATCAATTCGGACGCCTGAATGTATTCGCGCTGTCGCAACGTCATGGTCTGGGCCCGCGTCACCCGCGCGCCCCATGCCCACGAAGTGACCCCGATGATGATGGCGATAACAAAGGGCGAGGTTTGGCCGACAAACGCCGCGATCACCAGCAAAAGCGGCAACTGGGGAATCACGAGAACGACATTGGTCGAGAAGTTGATGATTTCATCGATGACGCCACCAAAATAGCCGGCGGCAATGCCGAGCACTGTACCGATCAGGACCACAAGTAAGCCCGCGAAGAAACCGACGGCAAGCGATGTGCGCGTGCCGTAGATCAACTGGGCGAAAACGTCCCGACCCATCCGGGTGGTACCCATCAGCGCTTCGGGATCGGGCGGGGTATGGGGGCGGCCAACCCGATCCATGGGATCAAGAGCAAGGATCATCGGACCCAGAACGGCGACAAGGACATAGGCAAGCACGATGACGAGACCGAAAGCGGCCTTGCGATTGCGCAGAAAGACTTTGAGCGTTTCGAGCATCTTTATGCCTTCCGCAAGCGAGGATCGAGCATGACGTAGGCCAGGTCGACGATCAGGTTGGCTGTCAGGATCGCCAGCGTCATGATGAGCAGCTGGCCCTGGATGAGCGGATAATCACGGGTGACGATGCCGATGTAGAGCATCTGGCCAAGCCCGGGATAATTGAACACAACTTCGGTGACCAGCGAGCCGCCCAGGATGGCGCCAAGCGTCAGGCCAAGAGATGTGACAGAGGGCAATAGCGCATTGCGGGCAGCGTAATTGAACTTGACCCGACGTTCCGACAGCCCCTTGGCCAACCCCATGATGACATGGTCTTCACCCAGCTGGCCGATCATGTTGTTGCGCATGGTGACGAGGTAGCCGCCCACGAACACGATCATCAGCGAGAACACCGGCATGATGGCGTGGTAGAGCACGCTGCCGATATAGGTGAGATTGAACCCCGGATCGAGACTGGGATTATAGGCGTAGCCGGTGGGCAGCCACCGCAACATCACCCCGAAGCCAAACAGCGCGACAATCGCGATAACGACCGGCGGAATGGCCTGCAGCGCCAGGGAGGCCGGCGTTATGACGGCATCGAACCCGCCACCGCGCTTCCAGGCTGCAAACACGCCCATGAGCGAACCGAAGGCAAAGGCCATGATTGTCGCTGTCCCTGCCAGCAACAGCGTCCAGGGCAGCGCATAGGCGAGGCGCTCATTGACGGTCTGGGGATAGTAACGGATCGAATATCCCAGATCGCCAGTGAAAACCGACTTGAGATAGGAAAAATACTGCTCGTGCAGAGGGCCGGTGGCGAATCCGAAGGTTTCGACAAGAGCAGCCCTTGCTTCAGGCGGGATAGTCGTGCTCGCCTGGGCGAACATGATGTCGATCGGGTTGCCTGGCATCAGCCTGGGCAGAATGAAATTTATGGTCGCGGCAATGAAGAACGCCACTATGTAAAAGCCAAGTCGGCGCAGAACGAACGACATCACAGGTCTCCTCGGCGATGGCGGATTTGAACGTCCGCCAGAGCACTCTAAGATTGATCCCGGGCAGCGGAAAACCGCCTGGGCACGCGCGGAAAAGCTGAGCTTGAATCAGGAGGACCGCGCGGGGTCAGGTAAACCACCCTCTACGGGCCTTGCGCGCCGCAAATGGGCTGGCGGGGCGCCGGGCCGGAGCCGCTATCAAGCGGTTCGGTTCCGGCGCCCCTTTCAGACACTACTCTGCGACAGGGCGCAGATTGAGCAGGTGCAGCAAGCGCTCAGGCACACCCGAGTACACCACAGGGCGTGCGACCGGATTGTCGGCATTGAAAAAGCCGGTGAAGCGCTTGGTGTTGTACTCGTACCATAGCGGATTGTTGAAGACGTTGATCAAGGGCATTTCCTGAGCAATCTTCATCTGGATTTCGTTCATGATCTCAGTCTGCTCGGCAGAATCCACTGTCATGTTGAACGAATCCAGCAACGCATCGAGCTCGGGATTCGCGTAGCGGGCCGACTGGTAACGGCTTTGCCCGATATGGCGCGAATGCAGGGCCTGATCCATGAAGTAGTGAGGCGAAACGCCGGTCACCACAGAGTTGATGGCAGCATCATAATCGCCAGAGATCAGTGCGTCGGTCCAGGCCGGGCTTTCCGGGGTCTGCATCGTCGCGTTGATGCCGAGCTCATTGAGCCCTTCGACAGCGAGCTGCACCGTGTTGACCCAATCGGTCCAGCCGTTCGGCACGATGATGTCGAAGCTGATCGGGGCACCGCTCGGGGTGTCGATGAACCCGTCACCATCGGCATCTGCATAACCGGCAGCTTCGAGTTCGGCTGCAGCAGCTTCAATGTCGAATGTCGTGAACTGGCCGTACTCGGCCTCGACTTCAGGGTTATTCCAGGAGTGATAAGCGCGGCCCAGGCCCGAGGGGTAGTCGTTGACTGTCGGATAGCCATAGCCAGCGATGTCCACCATTGCCTGACGATCCATTGCCATGGAGAAGGCATTGCGGAAGGCAACGTCGTTGAACGCTTCGTTCAGGCCAGCGTCTTCATGCTCGAGGTTGAGCGAGAAAAACACTGGCGAGCCGGCGGGGAACCAGTAGCCGTGATTATCCGGGTCGTTGCCCACATAGGTACGTTCGATATCGGGCAGGAACGAGCCGAACCAGTCCAGTTCGCCATTGGCGGCGGCTGTGAGCACCTGGTCGTTATTGGCCAATTGCGGCAAGCGCATGCAATCGACATGCAGGTTCTCGGCGTCCCAATAGTTAGGGTTGCGGCACTGGATGTATTCCTGCGGCGTGAAGCGGTCGATTTCTGTAAGTGGCCCCGAGCCCACGGGCGAGGGATTGGTGAAGGTCACGGGATCTTCGACGTCTGCCCAGACATGTTCGGGAACGATGTAGACCTGAACGAGCTGATAGATCAGGCCGGCATCGACTTCCTTGAAGTGCAGAGTGAACGTGCGGTCGTCGACGAGTTCGACACTTTCCAGCTTGGGCCATGCAGCGCGCTGATCGAGAGCCGGGAATTCCTTGATCAACTCAAAGGAAAACACAGCGTCCTCTGCCGTCAGAGGCTCGCCATCGGACCATTTGAGCCCCTCACGCAGCGTGAAGGAGAGCGAGAGCATGTCATCGGAATACTCATAGGATTCGGCGAGACGATAATGAGGCTCACCGCCCTGCATCATGTTGAACACGACAAGCGGCTCATACATGAAGTCCTGCACAGTGGGCAGAATTGTCGTGTTGTTGTACGGGTTGTAGTTTTCAATCCACGTGGTGAGCTGCTGCGGAACGGCAGTCAGAATGGCGCGATCGTCCTGCGCCAGAGCTGCGCCGGCAGGCAGAACAAGAACGCTTGCGAGCAGCGCGCCCTTTAAGAATTTGGTGGTCATGAGTGTTGAACTCCCTCCAGTTGAACCGCGACCCCTTCGCCGCGGCTGACAGATGTTCCCTCCCCGGCATCGCATGCACCGGGATACGCCGAAAAGCGCGGGGGCCATTGTGGAGGGAATAGACAGGGGGCTGTCACGAGTGCTTTTCCGTCAATTGCGCACCCAAAACCGGCAAAACCGTCAAAATCGACGTAAATGGGGGTCACCGGCTTTAAGTATTCTACCATGGCCATATGAATAGACGATGTCATAGGCTGGAGCGAGGGGCTCCACCTTGGCCCAGAGTTCGATCTGGTCCGACCGGACCCGAGCCGAGCTCTGAATTTGTCATGTCGTGCGGTCGAGCCGGAACAGTCTGCGACTTTCCCCTCACCACACTCCGGGAGGAACGAACAATGGGCGCGATTGGGCTGGCACCGAAGGGGTTTCGCGGCCGCCTGTTTGCGATTCTGATCGCCATCACCACGATTCCCCTGGTGCTGACGGCAAGCGTATTTTTCTCGATCCTCAATTCAAACGTCGAGGACGAGACATTTGCACGCCTGGCCTTCGTGCGAGACGCCAAGCGCTCCGAACTCGATCAGTACCTGACCTTTGCGTTCCGACAGGCCGACTCGCTGACCAAGTCGAACGCGGTTCGCTATTCCATCGGTGACTTCTACGGCTTTTCCTACGCCTTCCGCCAGATCGATCCTGACCCCCAGGTGGGCCGCGATGTGCTGCACCGGATTTTTGGCATCAACGGCCAGGCGCCTGCCAGCGATGGAGAATTTTCTCCCGATACCGATGCGATGGTCTCCAACGCGCTTGAGTACGCCAACGCGCACCAGCGCTTCCACGAAGAATACTCAAGTTTCATTCGCTCGGCAGAGTTCGACAATCTCTATCTGGTCAACACCGACGGGCGCGTCGTCTATTCAGTCGACAAAGATCCTTACCTCGGCGGCGATCTGAACGGCGAAATGGCCGACACCGCGCTCGGCAAGCTTGCCGCCGCCACACTTGCCGGCACAGAGCCGGTGAGAATCGCAGATTTTGCGCTCGATCCCGAAACCGGCGCTTTCGGCGCCTACCTTGCAGTACGGGTGGAGTTTTACCAACGGCCGCGCGGCGTTGCGATCTTTCGACTTCCCGCGGGCGGCGTCAGCGCCATAGTGCAGTCCCAGGAAGAAGAGACCGGCAATTTCTACATGATTGCAGGCAATAACCGCCTGGTGTCCGCGCCTGACGATTATGGCCTGCCGATCGGCGAAGCTGTCCCTGTCCCCGACGAAGCCCGCCCCCCCACCTCGACTGCTCTTATTGGCGAGGGTTTGTCGGGCGGCGCGGCCCTGGCCGCATGGGGCCAAGTCGGCTTCGGGGATGGCGAATGGACCCTGGTTGCCGAAGTCCCGGCGCGTAGCGCATTTGCCAATTCCGAAGAACTCACGCGCGTCGTTCTGATGATAGCGGGCGTCGCCTTGCCCATTCTGTTCTGGGTGGCTTACCTGCTTTCGCGCACAATGACAGCGCCGCTGCAAAAGCTGACAGAGGTTGCAGAATCGATTGCCGCAGGCGACCTCGAACGAACAATGCCCAGCGTCGAGCGGCCCACCGAACTGGGCCGACTTGCAGAAAGCTTCAAGCGCATGCGCGACGCCATCCGCTCACAGCTTTCCCTGATCGGGCAGAAAAATGTCGAGCTTGAACGACACGTCAAACTGATCGAGGAAAAGAACGCTGCGCTCGAGGAAGCCGACAGGCTCAAGGACACGTTCGTTGCCAATACCAGCCATGAATTGCGGACCCCGCTCAATGGCATAATCGGCATTTCCGAGACGCTTTCGGCGGGGGCCGTCGGCGAACTGACCCAATCCCAGCGCAGCCAGCTCGACCTCATAAGCTTTTCCGCCCGCCGCCTGTCACGGCTGGTCGACGACCTCATCGACATCTACCGCATCCGTCAGGGCCGCATGCGCCTCGACATCCATCCTGTCCATGTGGCGACCTCTATCCGCAACGTCATGCAGCTTGCCGAACCGCTGTTGCGCGGCGAACCAGTGACCCTGGACGTCGATATTCCAGAAACCATCCCTTATGTGATGGCCGATCCTGTCCGCTTCGAGCAGGTGCTTTACAACCTGCTTGGCAACGCCATCAAATACACCGACCAGGGATCGATCTCGATAACAGCCTGGCGGGCTGGCGACGCGGTGGCCGTGGCCGTGACCGACACAGGCGTTGGAATTGCGCCGGACAGCCTCGAACGCATTTTCCAGCCGCTTGAGCGCGGCGAGAGCCCTGAAATGATCGCCAAGCCGGGCGGTGCAGGACTGGGCCTGACCATTGCGCGGCAACTGGCGAGCGCCATGCACGGAAAGCTTGCTGCCCAGTCCGACCTGGGCAAGGGCTCCCGCTTCATCCTCGAAGTCCCCGTCGCCGAAACCGAAGCCACTGAAGCGGAAATCCTGACCTATGGCGAACGCAGCGATGGCCTGCGCGAAACCATGGGTATGCTGTTGGCTGACAGCGCCGAGATGAATGCGGCCAACGCCAACGAAGCGCCGGTGATCCTGGTTGTCGATGACGAGCCGATCAACATTCAGGTGCTGCGCAACGTTCTGGCACCGCAAGGCTATGTCGTGCGCGCCGCCGAAAACGGCATGGACGCTCTCGCCGCCATTGAGAGCCACAAGCCAGATCTCGTGGTGCTCGACGTGATGATGCCGCAAATGGGCGGCCTGGAAGTCGCCAAGCGCCTGCGTGATCGGCATGGCCTGCTCGACCTGCCCATCATCATGGTCACCGCCCGCTCGCGAACCCGCGACGTGATTGCCGGGTTTGAGCATGGCGCCAATGATTACGTGGTCAAACCCTTCGTCAAGGACGAGCTCTTGGCGCGGATCGCAACGCTTCTCGAGGCCGGCCGCGCAAGAGGCACGGCGCGCGAGAACATCGAGCTGAAATCCGAGATCGAGCGACGCGTACAGGTCGAGGACGCCCTGCGTCTGTCCCAGCAACGCATGGCCCGTCTGCTCGATACGCTTGAGGCAGGCTTGATCGGGGTGAGCGAAACCGGACGCATCACTTATGCCAACCAGGCTGCTTCAGTGCTTGCCGGGCGCGTTATCGATCCAGGCAAGACACTCTTGAGCGACCTCTTGACCCCCACCATGGTCGACGCCATGACCCGCACCATTGCCGATGAAGGCCGGGTTGCGCTTGATGACGTCCCGATGGGACGGACCGGCAATCCGGTGCTGCTCAACGCTTTCGAGATCGAAGCCGACGCAGGGGGCGGATTTGCGCTGGTCATCACACCCGACACCGCGCAAACCCGCCAGCAGACAGACCATCTGGTGCGCTCGGTTCAAGGCGTTCTCGACACAGTGGGTCCAGTCCTGATCGAACAGCAGGCGACACATCCTCTGGTCGCCACGATCGACCCGGTGATCCCGCAGGGCAAGGAAGCCTATCGGGAAACGATAGTGACCGTGATGACCCAATCGATTGCCCTGTGGCGGCGTGCAAGGGGCGGATCAAAGATCGATTTTGCAGAAAAGAGCGGCGTCTGGCGCGTCAATCTTGATCGCTCATCGCTGCAGGCGAGAACGCTCGATAAATATCTGTTGATCGAAACCCTACCCGCCAACCCACGCTGGCGCGATGTCATCCAGACCGCCGAATTCGTGTTGACCGACGTCGAAGCCCAGATCGGGCAGAGCGCAGAACTCAACGCCCAATACGAACAATTGCGCATCCTCGCCCAGACCCTGCGCGACCTGGTGCGCGAACATATTCTCCCCAAACCTCGGGGGGAATCCGAACCGGCAGGCACCCAGGACGCCTGACTGCACCACCCCAACTCCCCCAATTTTATAAAGGCCCCATCTATGCCCACGCCCTCATTCCGCCTCGAAGCGGACTGGAACCCGGAAATCGCGACCCCCGGCCAGCTCAAAATCACCCTGATCAACACCGCAGATGAGCCGGTCGAGGGGTTCAAGCTCGGCGTTACATCGCTGTTCCGTATCAAGCCCGACAGCCCAATTGAAGGCGCACGCCTTATCGAGCAATTGTCCAATTACCATGTGCTTGCGCCCGAGGATGGATTCGTGCTCGCACCAGGCGCGCGTTGGGAGATTGTGGCAAAAGAGATTTCCCACACGCTGCGCCATTATACATACGGCCCCAAATCCGCAGCGATTACGCTTGCCGATGGCACAATGGTTCTACCAGAAATCGCTCCGATGACCCTCAAAGGCGAAGCCGGAATACCCACTATAGTCCATCCGGCACGGCGGCCCCTGGGCAAAGCCGAAACGACGATCAGCGTCATCCCCTTTCCCGCCGCCGTCGAAGTCACTGGAAGTGATCTGCCCGCGATGATCGGCTTCGGCGAGGGACCGGAAATTGCCTACAATGCCTATGAAGCGGTGGCAGATCTGGCCGGTCGCCTGTTCCCCGGCGAAACTCTGTTCGGCGATGGATTGCCCATCCAGTGCCTGACCGAGCAGGGGCTGGCCGAAGGCGCATACGAGATCGTCTTCGGGGAAGCCGTAACATTGAGCGCAGGCGACGCCGATGGCTTCCAGCATGGTTTCATCACCCTCGCCCAGATGCTGCGCGGAGCGCAAAAACACCCCGAAGATTTCATCTTCCCCACCTCCGGGACCATATCGGACGCCCCGCGCTTTGGCTGGCGCGGCAGTCATCTCGATGTGGCACGGCAGGTTTATACCGTCGATGAAATCAAGGCGTTTCTCGATACGATGGCCTGGAACAAGCTCAACCGCTTCCATATCCATCTCAACGATGATGAAGCCTGGCGGCTGGACGTGCCGGGCTATCCCGAACTTGCAGAAAAGGCAGCGTGGCGCGGACCCGGCGAAATCCTGCCCCCGTTGCTTGGCTCGCCATTCGAGCGGCACGGGCTTGTCTATCGCGCGGAAGATGTAACCGCCATGGTCGACCATGGGCTGAGCCTTGGCATCCAGACAATCCCCGAAATCGATATCCCGGGCCATTGCTATTGCGTACTCAGGGCCCTGCCCCATCTTGCCGATCCCGACGAGACCGGTATTTACCGTTCGGTGCAGTATTTCCCCAACAATGCGCTCAATCCCGCACTTGAGGAGACCTATAAATTCCTTGAGGCCGTCATCAAGACGCTTGTCGACCTGTTTCCTGCAAAATGGATCCATATCGGTGGCGACGAAGTGGCCGATGAAGCCTGGTCCGGTTCGCCACAGGCCAAGCTGTTGCAGGGCCCAAATGGGTGGCAGGGCACGTTCGAACTCCAGTCCCATTTCCTCAAGCAAATCCAGTCGCTGCTGAAAAAATACGGCAAGGACACCGGTGCCTGGGAAGAGGCGGCGTTGGGCGGCGGCGTGGACCCCGATCGCTCCTACCTTGTGGCATGGAAGAAGTCGGAAAGCGGACGCGATCTTGCGATTGAGGGCTATGACGTTGTTCTCGCGCCAGCAGAACACGCCTATTTCGACATGGCCCAATCGACACAATGGTGGGAGCCGGGCGCAAGCTGGGCCGGCACGGTCTCGGTTGAAACCTGCTACGCGTTCGACCCGGCCCATGATTGGCCGGCGGAGGTGCACGACAAGCTGATCGGCGTGCAGTCATGTCTGTGGAGCGAAAATCTCGCCAACCGCGAACTGTTCGATCACCTGACCTATCCGCGTCTGTCGGCCATCGCGGAAACCGGGTGGAGCCAACGCGAGGCAAAAGATTTTGCTCGGTTTATGGCAATCCAGACCCTGATGCCCAGGGCCAATCTAGGCCAGGGCGAGTAACCCGGCGCACACGCCTGCGCCCAACAGGAAGGGCACAACCTGCCCTTCCTTGCTCGCCGGCAATTCCTGCTTGAGAATGTTGAGGATCATACCACCAGCCAGAAGCGCAAAGGCAAGGCCCGAAACGGTCGCTGGAAACTGCACAAGAGCACCAAGCGCCCACCCCACCAAAACGCTGGCCGCCATGACCCAACGTCCGATCCGATCATAGAGCGCCTGATGCCGGCGTCGAAAAACCGTATCGAGCACCAGAATGTGCAGGCCGAGGACAAGAAAGTAGAACAGTTCCTGTTCGGCCCCCTTGTCACCGCGATGTTGGAGAAAATAGCCGATCAGCGCGAAATAGAGCGAGAACCCGGCCATATGCGCAGCGAACCCTGTAGTGCCGCGCATACGCTTGGAATGGCTGAGATAGGTTTCAAGGGCATAATATATGCAGGTGCCAGCAAGAAGCACCGGATAGAGCAGATCTTCGAGCTGTCCATTGCCGCTCTCTTCGATCCGCAGCCGGTGATAGCCGATCTCAGGCAGGAGATGGACGAAAACGTACGCTGTTGCAGCGCCCCCGGCAAAGCTGAGCCCGGCCGGCCGGCGCAGCCTTGCGCCTATACCCAGCCGACCGGCAAAAATACAGATCAGTGCAAATCCGAATGCACTCAGGGCCGCCAAACCGTTCATGGCCCCTCAATGCGCAATGCGGCCCGATGGTTCAAACCCTGCGCGGCCCGGTTCACCTACCTGCTGCGCAGCGCCAGCTCTTCTTCAGCAGTGATGGCACGTGCACCTGCGATCATGTCGACATAGCCAAGCGCGATTCCAAAAATGCCGAATGCGGCAACGATACCAATAATGCCGATCAGGGTTTCATAGGGCATGCAAGCCTCCATCGATTGGTGATGGAGGTGTTATGCGCCTGATTTCGCTGGCTTTATTTGATCCAGATCAATTGATCCGAAAAAATCAATGCACGCTGTTCTGAGCGGCCTTGAGCGTATTGGCCATCAGCATGGCGATGGTCATCGGACCGACACCGCCCGGCACCGGCGTAATGGCTGCTGCGCGCTCACACGCCGTCCCGAATGCGACATCGCCAACCAGCCGGGTCTTGCCCTCTCCGCGCTCAGGGGCAGCGATGCGGTTGATGCCCACGTCAATTATTGTTGCGCCGGGCTTGACCCACTCGCCCTTGATAAATTCGGGCCTGCCGATGGCAGCAACCACAATATCGGCGCTGGCGCAGAGAGCAGGCAGATCGCGGGTACGCGAATGGGCAATCGTTACAGTGGCATTGGCATGCTGGAGCAAGGCTGCAACAGGGCGACCAACGAGGTTCGAGCGGCCGACCACAACCACGTTCAAACCCGAAATGCCATCGGGATGGACAGTCTCAAGCAGCTCCATGCAGCCTTTCGGCGTACACGGCACGAGCGTCTTGTCGACCTGTCCTGACGCCAGCCGTCCGATCGACACATCATGGAGCCCATCGACGTCTTTGGCCGGGTCGAGAGCGGCGATTGTCGTACGCTCGTCGAGATGGGACGGCAGCGGCAGTTGCACCAGAATACCATGTATTGCGGGGTCGGCATTAAGGTCACCGATCAGGGCCAGCAACGCGTCCTGCGTGGTCTCGGCGGCCAACGTGTGCTGGACCGAATGGAACCCGCATTCCTTGGCCATCCGGCCCTTTGAGGCAACGTAAACCTGACTGGCCGCGTCTTCACCCACAAGCACGACGGCCAGGCCCGGCGGCGTTCCGTTGGCTGTGGTGAAAGCGGCAGCGCCGGCCTTGACCTTCTCGATTGCCGAAGCGGCAACGGCTTTCCCATCGATGATCCGTGCGGTCATGGTTGTGGTCCTTTCAAGCGAAAACGACTGTCTTGTGCCCGTTGAGCATGACGCGGTTTTCAAGATGGCTTTTTACAGCGCGCCCCAGCACGCGGCTTTCGATATCACGACCGACGGCGATCAGATCGTCGGGGCTCATCGCATGAGTTACGCGTGCGGTTTCCTGCTCGATGATCGGCCCTTCGTCGAGATCGGGTGTCACATAATGGGCAGTCGCGCCGATGATCTTGACGCCACGCTCATGGGCCTGGTGATAAGGCTTTGCGCCCTTGAACGAGGGCAGGAAAGAGTGGTGAATATTGATAATCTTGCCGAAAAGCCGCGTCGAAAGCTGATCGGACAAAATTTGCATATAGCGCGCCAGCACCACAAGATCGGCGTCGGCAGCCTTGATGATCTTGAGCACTTCGGCTTCCTGCTCCAACTTCTGCCCCTTGGCCACCGGCAAATTGTAGAATGGCAAACCCTCGGCTTCGGCAATCGCGCGGGCCGTCTCATGATTGGAGACGATGGCAGCAACCTCGGCCCGCAGCGCGCCAACCTTGATCTGGTAAAGCAGATGGAGCATGGCGTGATCGAATTTCGACACCAGAATCACGATACGGGGTGTACGCGCCTCATCGATAACCGAAGTCTTCATCTCGAACCGTTCAATAACCGGTCTGAGTGCCCGCTCCACGCCATCCTTGTCCACACCCTGCGGTGCCGTGAAGCCGATGCGCATGAAGAATTTGTCTGTGTCTTTGTCCCAGAACTGGTTGGACTCCGCGATGTTTGCGCCCAGTCCGAACAATTCGCTCGTCACACCGGAAACGATCCCGGGCTTGTCGGCGCAGGACAAAGTGAGAATGAAATTGGGCATGTGATGAAGGGCCCCCGGGGCTAGGATTTACCGGGGTTAATAAGGGGTGGAAAGCGTGATGTCGAGATGGACACAGAAAGGAAAGCAGCCGTCGCCCCGGCGAGGCGACCCTAGCCTTTCGCCAAGCAAATTCGTGCCCACAAGGGGCCTGGAACCGACAATGCTGCCTAACCCGCCGCCTTTTCGCTGCCTGGAATGTAGTTGAGTACCGGCCCGAGCCAGCGCTCAACCGCCTCAATCGCCATGCCCTTGCGCTGGGCATAGTCTTCAACCTGATCGCGTTCGACCTTGGCTACGCCAAAATAATAACTGTCGGGGTGAGCAAGATAGAGCCCGGACACCGACGAGCCGGGCCACATGGCATAGCTTTCGGTCAGCTTGACGCCGATTTCAGCTTCCACATCGAGCAACTCGAAAAGTGTTGTTTTTTCGGTGTGGTCAGGCTGGGCCGGATAGCCCGGCGCGGGACGAATGCCCTGATAGGGCTCGCCAATCAGCTCTTCGGGCGCATATGCCTCGGTGGCATAGCCCCAAAGCTCGGTGCGGACCATTTCATGCAACCGCTCGGCGAAAGCCTCCGCAAACCGATCAGCCAACGCCTTGACCAGGATCGATGAGTAATTGTCGTTATCTTCGTCGAATTTGTCAGCGATGCCGATTTCCTCAAAGCCCGCTGTTACGCAGAAGCCGCCGATATAGTCTGGCGTGCCGCTCTCGGCCATAAAGTCGGCCAATGCGAGATTAGCCTTATCGCCGGACTTGCCGAGCTGCTGGCGCAGTGTGAAAAATTTCGCCAATTCATCGGACCGGGTTTCATCTGTGAAAAGCTGCACATCGTCACCGGCCCGGTTAGCCGGCCAGAACCCGACAACGGCCTTTGGCGTAAACCACTTCTCATCGACGATGCGCTTGAGCATGACTTTTGCGTCGGCAAACAATTGGCTTGCCGCCTCGCCCTGACGCGCATCGTCAAGAATTTTGGGATAGACGCCCTTGAACTCCCAAGCCTGGAAGAAGGGCGTCCAGTCGATATAACGCGCCAGCTCGCCCAGATCCCAATTCTGAAAGGATCTGGTGCCCAGAAACGAGGGCGCCTTCGGCGTGTAAGCCGACCAGTCGGGCTTGAACGCATTATCGCGAGCGGTCGCCAGTGGGACACGCTTCTTATCGGCTTCGCCCTTCCGGTGCTTGTCCGCGACAGTCTCGTATTCCTGCCTGATGGTCTTGATATAGTCGTTTGCCGCTTCTTTGGAGAGCAGCTTGGAGACCACGTTGACTGCCAGCGATGCGTCCTTCACATAGACCGTGGGCCCATTATTGTAGCGCGGGTTGATCTTGACTGCCGTGTGGACACGGCTTGTCGTCGCGCCACCGATCAGCAGCGGAATGGAAAGTCCCTCGCGCTCCATTTCAGCCGCCACGTGCACCATCTCATCCAGCGACGGGGTAATAAGCCCGGACAGTCCAATGATGTCCACGCCCTGCTCGCGGGCAGTGTCGAGGATCTTCTGGGTCGGCACCATGACGCCAAGATCGATAATCTCGTAATTGTTGCAGGCCAGAACAACGCCAACGATGTTTTTGCCGATGTCGTGAACGTCACCCTTGACCGTTGCCATCAGGATCTTGCCCGCACTCTGGCGCTGGCCGTCGGCCTCTTCCTCCATGAAAGGCAGCAGATAGGCGACTGCCTGCTTCATGACGCGTGCGGATTTGACCACTTGGGGCAGGAACATCTTGCCAGCGCCGAACAGCTCGCCAACCACATTCATGCCGTCCATCAGCGGCCCTTCGATGACATGGAGCGGGCGCGCGAAACTCTGTCGCGCTTCTTCGGTATCGGCCTCGATATATTCAGTAATACCGTTGACCAATGCATGCGAAATCCGCTCACCAACCGGCTTTTCGCGCCAGCTCAGGTCCTTGGCTCTGGCCTCCTTGCCGCCCTGTCCCTTGTAGCGTTCGGCAAGATCGAGCATGCGCTCGGTCGAGTCCGAGCGCCGATTGAGGACAACGTCCTCGCAGGCCTCACGCAATTCGGGATCGATGGATTCATAAACCGCCAGCTGGCCAGCATTGACGATGCCCATATCCATGCCGACCTTGATGGCATGGTAGAGGAACACTGCATGCATAGCCTCGCGCACAGGTTCATTGCCCCGGAACGAGAACGAGAGATTTGAGACACCGCCCGAGATATGGACATGGGGCAGCGTATCGGTGATTTCCTTGGTCGCCTCGATGAAATCGACGCCGTAATTGTCGTGTTCCTCAATACCGGTCGCGACGGCAAAGATGTTTGGATCGAAAATGATATCCTCGGGCGGGAAGCCGACTTCATCGACAAGGATGCGATAAGCGCGGGTACAGATTTCAACCTTGCGCTGCTTGGTATCGGCCTGCCCGTCCTCGTCGAAAGCCATGACCACGACAGCGGCGCCGTAAAGCCGACATAGCCGCGCCTGCTCACGGAACTTGTCCTCGCCTTCCTTCATGGAAATGGAATTGACGATCGCCTTGCCCTGGACGCATTTCAGTCCGGCTTCGATAACTTCCCATTTTGAGGAGTCGATCATCACGGGAACCCGTGCAATGTCCGGTTCGGACGCTACCAGGTTGAGGTATTCCACCATGACCTGCTCGCTGTCGATCAGCCCTTCATCCATGTTGATGTCGATGATCTGAGCGCCGTTCTCCACCTGATCGCGCGCGACATCGAGAGCCGTCGCGTAGTCGCCCGAAGTGATGAGCTTTTTGAACCGCGCCGATCCCGTGACATTGGTGCGTTCGCCCACATTGACGAAGGGAATATCTTTTGTGAGCGTAAAGGGCTCAAGGCCCGACAGGCGCAGGCGCGGCTCGATCTCAGGAACCTGGCGCGGTGGGTATTTCGACACAGCGCCGCTGATGGCTGCGATATGCTCGGGGGTCGAGCCACAGCAGCCGCCAACGATGTTGAGAAACCCATCGCGGGCAAAACCCTCGATCTGACTGGCCATGAATTCGGGGCTCTCGTCATATTCACCGAATTCGTTGGGTAGCCCCGCATTGGGATAGGCGCAGACGAAAGTGTCGGCAATATCAGAGATTTCGGCCAAGTGAGCGCGCATCGCATTGGCGCCGAGCGCACAATTGAGCCCGATGGTAAATGGCTTTGCGTGCCGTAGTGAATACCAGAATGCAGTTGGGGTCTGCCCCGAAAGCGTGCGCCCGGACAGATCGGTGATCGTGCCCGAAATCATTACAGGCAAGCGGATGTTTTTACGTGCGAACACCTCTTCAGCAGCAAAAACGGCAGCCTTGGCGTTGAGCGTGTCAAAGATCGTTTCGATCAAGATCAGATCCGAGCCACCATCGATCAGCCCTTCGATCTGCTCACCATAGGCTATGCGCAACTGATCGAAGCTGGTGGCACGATAGCCTGGATTGTTCACATCGGGAGAAATCGACGCCGTACGGTTGGTCGGCCCGACGGCGCCGGCAACGAACCGGCGCTTGCCATCCTCGGCCTCGGCCCGGATTGCGGCGCGCTTGGCAGCCTGGGCACCCGCAACGTTAAGCTCATAAGCAAGCGCCTCCATGCCGTAATCGGCCTGTGCGATTGTAGTGCCGGAAAATGTATTGGTTTCGAGAAGGTCTGCACCTGCCATCGCATAGGAAAAATGGATATCCTCGATGAGTTTTGGCTCGGTGATGACCAAGAGATCATTGTTGCCTTGCAAGGGCTTTGACCAATCGGCGAAACGCTCGCCCCGGAAATTTTCTTCCGAGAGCTTTTCAAGCTGGATCATGGTGCCCATGGCACCATCAAGGATCAGGATGCGCTCGCGCGCCGCCTGGGTCAGCGCAGCAAGAATCTCGTCGCCTTCCTTGGCAGTCCGCACCGGCTCGGTGCCAGGTTGCAGCGCGTCGACGGCAATGCTGCCTTCGCCCATGCCGCCCATGCGCCCGTCAACTGGGGCGTGGGTGTGGCCGTGGGTACATCCGGGAGCGTTGCACATAAGAAAATCCGTTTCTGGCAGGGTTATCCTGCAAGGTGACACAAAGACATAAAGATATCTTTATGTCAAACAATGAGCCCTTCGAGCAGGTCCGCAAACCGGCCGACCCGCTTTTCTGTCGCATCGGCGAAGCCGACAACAAGACCGGTACGCTTCACACCAGCGCAATAACTCGAAAGCGCTGGCGTTTCAAAACCTTCCTTGGCAAGCCGCGCTGCGATTTTTGCATCGTCGGTTCCGTCCGCCAATCCCATCACAGTCTGTAGCCCGCCCATCGGCATGGCAATCTCGATGGCATCGCCCAGCCGCGCGCGCAGGGTTTGGACAAGCAAGCGGCCGCGCTCTTCATAGGTTCTGGCGATGCGCCGCAAATGGGTAACCAGCGCGCCGCTTTCAATCAGCTCGGCATAAGCGGCCTGTGCATGAATGTTGACCCGCAGCCCGAGATTGCGCTGCGCCTGACGTAAAGGGACAGCCAAATCCTCGGGCACCACCATATAGGCAAGACGCAGGCCCGGCAGCAGGCTCTTTGCAGTCGTGCCCAAATAGATCACCTCCCCGCCCCGACTGATCCCTTGCAAGGCAGCGATCGCGCGCCCTTGCCACATGAACTCGCTATCGTAATCATCCTCGAGCACGATGGCGCCTTCGCGTCGGGCCGCGTCGAGCAGATCCATACGCCGCTGCAAATTCATCCGTGCGCCAGTCGGATAATGGTGCGAGGGCGTGACATAGACCAGACGCGCGGCGCTACCGGCAAGCGCTGAAGGGTTGGCGCCCTGGTCATCGACTTCCAGCGCCCGCGTCACAAGCTGCGCGCCCGCAAATGCCGTCCGTGCCCCAAAGTAACCCGGAGATTCGACAAAACCGGCATCGCCCGGATCGGTCAGGCAATTGGTTACCAGAGAAAGCCCCGCCTGGATCGAAGGCACGATGATGACCTGATCGGCAGTGGCACTCACCCCACGGTGACGGGTCAGATGATCCGCAAGCGCGACCTTGAGGCGCGGCAAGCCCTCGACTTGATCATAATTGGCAGCCGGACCGAATTTCTGCCGCGCCACTCGCCGCAAACACCGCGCCCAGAGATCGGCTGGAAACAACGCCTCGTCGGGCGCTCCGGGTTCGAGTTGCCCCCCATTGCGCCCGCCTGTCCATTTGCGCAAATCACGCGCCAGCGCCTCACCTCGCTTCGATAACCCAAGCCCATCGCCCGCGCCTTCGATATGGGCAGCTTCCAGTTTTGCCCGCGCGACAATTTGTGGAGCGGCACCGGCCCGCACGGCGATAACGCCATCGGCGCGAAGCAATTCATAGGCGGCATTGACCGAGTTGCGCGAAATCCCCAGCCCCGCTGCCATTTGGCGCGAGCTGGGCAGGACAACCCCCTCCCGCAGCCGACCCGCGCGCGCGGCGTCACCGATTGCGCGATAGATCTGTTCGGGCAATGGCGCACCTGAACGCTCAAGCACAATCAAACCTTCAAGCATCTGGACCCTCAAAGAATATTCAAACTGGCACTTATACAGAGCCAGTTTATGACAGATAACTGGCCCTACTTCCAAGCCCGAATACAAGAAACAAAGGGTACCGCAATGAACCAGCACGACCTGCCACCTTACGCCCGTGCCCGCCAGCCTCGCCGCGCACGCTATGACGAAGAGACGGTCAATGGCATTCTCGATGGCGGACTTGTGGGCCATGTTGGCTTTATCGCCGATGGCCGCCCCATGGTGGTGCCCATGGCTTATGCGCGCTGGGGGCAGACCATCTATTTGCACGGCGCCACCAAGGCGCGCATTGTCGCCATGCACGCTGACGGCGACCCGCTTTCAATGACAGTCACGCTGCTTGAGGGAATCGTAGCGGCACGCTCGGGCTTCCACCACTCGATGAACTACCGCGCCGCAACAGTCCACGGCACTGCGCGACTGGTCACGGATCCGGGCGAAACCGAGGAGGCGCTCAAGCTCATTACCGAACACCTCCTCCCCCTGCGCTGGAACGAGGTTCGGCCAATGCACGACAAAGAACGCAAGGCGACAGGTGTTTTGGCGCTCGAGATTGAAGCAGCCTCAGCAAAGCTCCGACAGGCGCCCCCCGACGACGACCTTGAGGACCATGCGCTACCCATCTGGGCCGGCGTCATTCCCATTGTGACCAGCCTTGGGGCGCCTGTCGGCGATGGCAAGACCCCAGGCGACGTCGCGCCGCCGCCATCGACGCATCTGGCACGCAAGAAATTTGCCTAAAGATTGCGCAGATCAAAAAAATGCCTCTTCACTTGGCATGAATTTCTATCCATAGTTCATCCCGTATTTGTTTCACGAGACTGAACCAGTGACGCAGGGCCTGCCACGCAAGGGCGACACAGTCGATGAGATCGTCAGTCAACTCGCCGATGCCATAGTGGCGGGCCAGTTCCGGCCGGGCGAAAAGCTCGACGAGCTCACCTTGGCCAATCGCTTTCTTGTCTCGCGCACGCCGGTCCGCGAGGCGCTAAGCCAGCTTACAGCCATGGGCCTTGTGTCCCGCCGTCCCAATCGGGGTGCCGTGGTGGCAGAGTTGAGCGCGGAGCACCTGCTCAATCTGATCGAAGTGATGGCCGAACTTGAGGCGGTGTGCGCCCGGCTGGCCGCCGAGCGAATGTCCGGCCTGGAACGCAGAAGCCTTGAAGCCGATCATCTTGGCGCCGCGGAATTGGTTCGACTGGGCCGCACTGATGCCTACGCCGCTTACGACACACTGTTTCATGCCCGTGTTCAAACGGCGGCCCAAAACCCGCAATTGAGCGAAATGGCAGGGCTATCGCGCTCCAGGCTCACCCCGTTCCGAGCCGATCTGTTTGCCAATCCAGCGCGACTGGCAAAGTCCTATCAGGATCATGAGCTGATTGTTACAGCGCTGCTCCGGGCCGACGGCGCAGCGGCGGAAAGGCTGATGCGTGAGCATATTCTGGCGTCAAAGGCACAGATGACACCGGTGCCCGTTGCAATGCGATAGGGGCGGCACCGCAGCGCCGCCCCACGCAAACAATCGAAATTGCTTAGCGATGTTCGAGCTTGCGCCGGTCTTCACGCATTTCGAACCACATGGCGTTCAGAATGGCGAAAGCACATGCCAACCCCACACCGAGTATCCACGAAAAATACCACATAGTTTTTCCTCTCAGTAGGCGTTGGGGTTCTTGCCAAGGCTCTCGGTGGTCACCGGCCCGCTCATCACCTTGTAGACCCAGCTTGTGTAGGCAAGGATGATTGGCATGAAGAACGCTGTGACAATGAGCATTATGAACAATGTCAGATGGCTCGAGGTCGCGTCCCATACGGTAAGGCTGGCTACCGGGTTGTGCGAAGATGGCAGCAGGAAGGGGAACATGGACAGTCCCGCAGTTGCCACGATCCCGAACACGCCCAAACCTGCTGAGACTATGGTCAAGGCGCCCGGGCGAGCTTTCATCGTGAGGGCGGCGCCCGCCATACCGGCGAACCCGAGCAAAGGCGCAATGATCGTCCAGGAATGAGCCGAGTAGTTGGCCATCCAGCCACCGACTTCACGCACAACGGTCTTGGTCAGAGGATTGGACGCCTGATCGGTGACCAAGGCGCTGGTGATGACGTAGCCCTCGATGCCAAAGGCAATCCAGAGTCCGGCAAGACCGAACAGAACGATCGTCGCAAGTGCTGCCCATTGCCCGTACCGCCCCGATCGTTCGGCAAGGGGTCCGGCTGTGCGTGCAGCAAGAACACTCGCTCCCATCACCACAAGCATGCCCAGGCTGACCAACCCGCACAGAAGTGCGAAAGGCGACAACAGGCCAAAGAAGTTGCCCAGGTAAGACGGCCGCAGGGTGTTGTCGAGATCGAACGGCGCGCCAAGCAGAGCATTGCCGACGGCAACCCCGAAAATCAGCGCGGGAACGAATCCACCGATGAAAAGAGCCGTGTCCCAAGCATTGCGCCAGCGCGGATCGGTTATCTTGCCGCGGAACTTAAAGCCAACGGGCCGCAGGATCAGCGCCAGAAGAATGACGATCATCGCCAGATAAAAGCCCGAAAAACTCACAGCATAAAGCGGGGGGAAGGCAGCAAAAATAGCGCCCCCGCCGAGCACCAGCCACACCTGATTGCCTTCCCAGGTCGGGCCTTGCAGATTGAGCATGACCCGGCGCTCTTCATCGGTTCTGGCCACCGCGGGCAACAGCGCCCCCATGCCCAGATCCATGCCGCCCATTATGGCGAAACCGATCAGCAGCACACCCAGCAATGCCCACCAGATAAGGCGTAGCGTTTCGTAGTCGATTGGAATGAAATCCATGATCAGCTCTCCTTATTCTGCCGGGGCTGGCTTGCCGCCAGCATCATCGCCATAGCCGTCCGGCGACTGGGGAATGTCCGATTTTGGCTCGGGCGTTTCCATCGGGTCCGACTCCCCATTGAGAAGAGCCACATAATCCTTTGGCCCTGCCTTGATCGCCTTGACCATGAGAATCACCATGATGATCGCAAGGATCGTGTAGAGGGTGACGTAAAAGGTCAGGCTGATCGAAAGATCGAGCACGCTCAGACCCGAAGCTGCGTAAAAGGTCGGCAAGACCCCCTCGATAGCCCAGGGCTGTCGGCCGAATTCGGCGATGATCCAGCCAGCTTCCGCAGCCATCCATGGCAGTGGCATTGCCGCCACAGCGCCCCACAGGAACCAACGGTGTTTATCGAGCGTGCCACGCGATGCCTTCCAGAAGGAGAAGGCAAAAAACGCTATAAAGAAAAACCCGATGCCGACCATCAGCCGGAAGGTCCAGAACAACGGCCAGACAGCCGGGACTGTATCGGCCGCAGCCAAGGAGATTTCCTCTGGCGTGGCGTTTTCGATATCAACACGGTAGCGCTTGAGAAGCAGCGCATAGCCGAGGTCGGGCCAGGTTTCCGAAATTACCGCACGAGCTTGTGCATTCTGGCGATCGTCTTCGAGAACCTCGACGGCCTGATACGCCAGCAGCCCGTTTTCGATGCGCACTTCGGCATGCTCGACAAGTTCGTCGATGCCCGGAAGCTCGGTATCGAAGCTGCGTGTCGTGATCAGACCCAGTACCCAAGGCACCTTGAGTTCGAAGATCTCACCATTTGGCAGCGGGAACGCAACAAGGCTAAGCCCTGCGGGCGCCGGCTCAGTGTGATACATCGCTTCCATGGCGGCGATCTTCATCTTCTGGTGCTCGGTCGCGACATACCCGCTCTCGTCGCCGAGAACGACAACAGACAGCGCCGCTGCAAGACCGAAACTGGCCGCGACGACCATCGACCGCTTCGCCAGCTCAAGATGCTTGCCCTGCAAGAGAAACAAGGCGCTGATGCCGAAAACAAAGACAGCGCCGGTCACATAACCGGCCGAAACCGTATGAACGAACTTTGCCTGGGCAACCGGGTTGAACAGCACAGCCATGAAGTCGGTGACTTCCATACGCATGGTGTCGGGATTGAATGCAGCACCGACCGGGTACTGCATCCAGCCATTGGCAATCAAAATCCAAAGCGCCGAGAAATTGGCGCCCAGTGCGACCAGCCAGGTGACAACAAGGTGGCCGACCTTGGAGAGCCGGTCCCAGCCGAAAAAGAACAGACCGATGAACGTGGCTTCCAGAAAGAAGGCCATAAGCCCTTCAATGGCCAGGGGCGCGCCGAAAACGTCGCCGACATAGTGACTATAATAGGACCAGTTCATGCCGAACTGGAATTCCATCACGATGCCGGTTGCGACGCCCATGGCGAAGTTGATGCCGAACAACGTGCCCCAGAACAGCGTCATTTTTCGCCAGATCTCGCGGCCCGTCATCACATAAGTGCTCTCCATGATCGCCATCATGAAAGAGAGCCCCAGCGTCAGCGGCACGAATAGGAAATGGTAGAGAGCGGTCACAGCGAACTGTAATCGCGACAGGTTTACGACAACTTCGTCGATCATGGGTATGCCCCTAAGTCATTTGGGTGCCATCCGCAGACCAAGCGCCAAGTCGTGCGGAGAGCGACTGCCTAACCCTTACACTCTAGCACGATTTCGTTTCATTGACCTGGATCAAGGCGCCGCGCGGCGCGATGGCGCATTCAGAGCACTCAACTTTCGCGTATGGTACGTCCATGGCCTCACCATTTGACACAACGGCACCTGCAAAAACCACGCGCAACCTCATGGATTTGCGGCGGCTAGGCGGCAATGCGCTGACCGTGGCCATCGCTGCACCGCTCGTATCGGGCGTGTTGCTGGTCATTTATGCCTGGCTGCTGGCTCAGACGCTGGGGCGGGTGATTGAAGGTGGCGAACCGGTTTCTGCGGTAGCCGGCCTGATCCTGTTTTTGGGGGGCATCATCGTCGCCCGGGCTATTCTGGCGATGATCGGCGAGCAGGCCGGCACCATCGGCGCCGAAACAATCAAGAAGTCCCTGCGCGACAGTTTGTTCTCCCATCTCCTTGCCCAACGCCATGCCCTTGACCTTAGGCCTGGCTCCGGCGCGGTCGCAGCCGCGCTTATCGATCAGGTCGATGGGTTGGAAAATTTCTTCGCCCGCTATCTACCCGCCATGATCGCTGCTGCCATACTGCCCATTGCCTTCGCAGTGATCCTGTTTCCCATCGACTGGATCGTTGCGTTGCTGTTCCTGTTTACGGCGCCCCTGATCCCCGTATTTATGGCTCTTGCCGGATGGGGCGCACAGGCGGCGACCGATAGGCAGGCGACGGCGTTGTCGCGTCTGTCCGCTCATTTTTCCGACAGGCTGCGCGGTCTTTTGACCCTAAAACTGTTCGGCCGCGAAGCCGATGCTATCGCCGATGTCCACGCTGCAAGCGAAGCGCTGCGCCATCGCACCAACGCCGTGCTGCGCATCGCGTTTTTGTCCTCGGCGATTCTCGAGTTCTTTGCAGCGCTCGGCGTCGCCGGCGTAGCGCTGTATGTGGGGCTGACTTTTCTTGGTTTTCTGGGGGTCAATCCGGGCCTGACCCTGAGCGCGGGCCTGTTTGCCCTCATCATGGCACCGGAAATTTATTCACCCCTGCGCCAGCTTGCCGCTCATTACCATGACCGTGCAACGGCACGATCGGCGCTTGCCGAGATCGAAAAGCTGGTGGCCGACCCCAAAGCTCTGCTCAGCGCTGACCTTTCGCGCCCCAATATGGACAGCACAAGTGCTGCCCGGCTGGACGCAAGCGGGCTCACCGTTCGCGCGCCCACAGGAGCGCCCGTGCTGGACGCTCTCGACCTTGATCTTGCGCCGGGGTGTTCGCTTGCCATCATGGGACCAAGCGGCATCGGCAAATCGACACTGGCCCGAGCGATTGCGCGGCTGGTGCCCTATGAGGGTGCGATCACTATCGGGGACCGCCCCCTTGACGCATGGGCAGAGCCTGATCTGCGCGGAACATTGGCCTACATCGCTCAGAAGCCGAGAATTTTCAGCGGCACGATTGCCCAAAACATCGGGTTTGCCGATCCCGACGCCGATAGCGTTGCTATCGTTTCGGCAGCGGAGCGCGCGCTAGTCACCCAGTTTACGACTGGCTTGCCCGAAGGGCTTGCCACAATGGTCGGGGAGGCCGGATACGGCCTTTCCGGTGGCCAGGTGCAGCGCATCGGGCTTGCCCGGCTGTTTATGACCAACCCGTCCCTCATCATACTCGATGAACCGACAGCCCATCTCGACCCCGAAACCGAAGCACAAATCCTCGATCAGATATTTGCCTTCGCTCGGGGCCGAACGCTGGTCATTCTCACCCATTCGCCGTCTGTCGCCGCGCGCGCCGACGCCGTAATGCGCATGGCTGGCGGCAAACTGCTGCCAACCCCACACCGCAGCCAGCCGGCCGCGGCCAAGCGGGAGGATCGGGCATGAAGTCGCTATTGTTTTTTGCGCCCCTGTTCAAACCGCACGCAAAGCGGCTCGCTGTAGCGCTTCTGCTGTCATTGATAACGCTGGCTGCCGGTACCGCGCTGCTCGGCGTGTCGGGCTGGTTCCTGACAGCCACCGCACTGACTGCGCTCGGTGTTTCTTTTAACCTGTTCGCCCCATCGGCAATGGTGCGCGGTTTTTCCTTCATCCGCATTCTGTCGCGCTATTTCGAAAAACTGGTTGGCCACAACGCCACGCTTTCACTTTTGTCCGATTTGCGTCGCTGGCTGTTTGCAGCCCTTTTCCCGCGCCTTCCGCTTGCCGATCGCTCCCTGCGCCATGGCGATCTGGTGACGCGCATGACAGCCGATATCGACGCGCTCGACACCATTTTTCTGCTGGCCATCGGTCCATTTATCGCAGCATTGGTGCTGGGCAGTGCGGTTTCGGCGGTGCTGTTCACATTGCTTCCCGACGCCGGCTGGATCTATCTTGGCGCCATCCTCATCAGCGTCCTTGTCATTCCTGTTGCCCTTGCCAGCGCGACAAAGACGCTGGGCCGGCAGACCGTAGACGCCGCCGCCAATTTGCGGGCCCATACTCTTGATGCCATTGCCGGCCACGACGATCTTGTAAGCTTCGGCCAGACCGGATTTGTCGCTGCCCGTTTCGACGCCGCCAGCCAGCGCCTTGCAATGTTGCGTACCCGTCAGGGCTTGACCACGACAATCGCCGCAACCGGCGTCCAGATCGTGACCGGGCTTGGCTTGCTGGCCATAGTCCTTGTCGGGCTCGACGCTGTCGGGGCCGGAACCATGGATGGGCCGGTGCTCGCCGGCGTCGTGTTCGCAGCGCTTGGCAGTTTCGAAGCGACGGCAGTCATCGTGCGCTCGATCGGCAAGCTCGGCACGGCGCTGGCATCTGCAGAGCGACTGCACCAGATTGCCACAACACCTATCGCCATCGGTGATCCCGCCCGGCCAATAGCCTGCCCAAAAACCGGATCCGTTACGTTTGAGGAGGTCACATTCGGCTATCCGAATGCAGAACCTGTGCTTGCCGATTTATCCCTTACCATTGCAGCGGGGGAGCACGTCGCGATCTCGGGTCTGAGCGGCGCTGGAAAATCGAGCCTCCTTCATCTCGTCTTGCGCCTGTTTGACCCCCAAGCGGGTGCCGTGCGCATCGATGGCACAGATATTCGCGATTTCGCCCAGGCCGATCTGCACGCCAATGTCGCCCTGCTCAGCCAGGACAGCCCGGTGTTTCTCGATACCGTCCGCAACAATCTGCTTATCGCCAATCCTGATGCGACCGACGCCGACCTTTATGCGGCTCTGGCCAAGTCGCGGCTTGAAACCACAATACGCGCCCTGCCGCGCGGTCTCGATACGATCCTGGGTGAAACCGGCGCCACGCTTTCCGCCGGACAAGCCCGGCGCCTGTGTCTGGCGCGGACATTGCTGGCCCCGGCGAGCATCGTTCTTCTCGACGAACCAACAGCGGGTCTCGACAGGGATACCGAACTTGAACTGTTGGCCGACTTCCCCAATGCCTTGGCAGGTCGCACAGTGGTCCTTGCCACCCACGCCCTGTTGCCCCAGAACACGCCCTTCCGCCAGCTGGTCCTTCGCGATCGCGCGCTGGAAATGGTCTGATCCGATGCGCAAGGCGCCTTTGTCGGATGACCCCAAATACCTGCTCGGTGCCGCACATGACGATCAGCTTGCCCTGTGCGCGACGCTTGAATCGATTGCCGATTCCTTGCCCGACAAAGTCGATCGCCCGGGATGCATGAAGGCTGCACGCGCCGTTGGGCCGCTTTTTGCCCGCGTCCACGCGCTCGAAGAGGATATCGTTTTCCCCGCTGTCACAGCCCGCTGGCAGAACTTTGCCGATATTGCAGCCACTGTGGACCGGCTGAAACACGAGCACTTGGAAGACTCGTGTTTCGCAGAAGAACTCCATGACGCGCTGATGGCCTATGGCCGCGGTGAAAACAGCCCAAATCCCGAAGCGCTCGGTTACATGTTGCGTGGCTTTTTCGAAAGCCTGCGTCGACATATAGCGTTCGAACGCGAAGTGATCGTTCCACTCTTTGCCATGGCAGAGGCTGCAGCTAGCCCGAGCGCGCCCCGAGCCGCTCCAGATCGGGAATGAAAAAGGTGCGGTTGTTTTCGACCGAAATCACCCCTTCCTTGCGCAGCTTGGTCAACTGCCGCGAAACTGTTTCGATCGTCAGGCCCAAAAAGTCGGCGATGTCGGCACGGCTCAGTGGCAAATCGAATTTTGCATCGCTCCGTTCCCCGCTCTCACGCTGAACCTGAGCGACGGGATCGATATGGGTGGCGATCAGATAAAGAAAGCTTGCCACCTTCTCTCCGGCGGTCTTGCGCCCCAGCGTCACCATCCAGTCGCGCGCCTCGTCGAGTTCGCGCAGCGTTTGTTCAAGCAGACGATGCTCGAGCGCCGGGTTTTCGGAGATAATCGCTTCAAGTGCGCTCTTTGGAATGCGGCACAATTCAACGTCCGAGGCTGCTTCCGCAGACAGCCGGCTTTGGTGGCCGTAAATCCGGCCGAGAAAATCGGGAGCGAATTGCAATCCAACAACCTGCTGACGCCCATCCTCGAGCATTTTGGTCAGCTTGACCACGCCGCGCATGACATTAGCGTATGTGGTGACGTCGGCATCATCGGCGATCAACTCGCTGCCCGCCTGCTGGCGCACCATGCGCGTGTGCTTGGAGAGCGCAAGCAATTGATCGGGCTCGAGCACACCGCACAATCCTCGATGTCGCACTTCGCAATTGCGGCAAAGCACCGGTGTTTGCGAGTTGTGGATATCGTCCCTGCTCATGAGCTCAGTCCTTTCCATGGACCTGCTTTAAGGCCGTTAGCCGACAATTGAAACCGCCACCTCGCCAGGAACGCCAAGCGAAATCGTCGCACTGTCCAACATACTCATACAATTGATCCGATTGAAACAATTCCGGTTTAAGCCCGAGGGACTATTGAGACGGTTTTGCCTCGATAAATAACAGTAATTTTCATGCGACATGATTCCAACGATGATCCCCGGCTGGCCGATGGGCTGGATCCCGAACTGCTAGGGTTCATCAACGGTATAAGCGCGGCCTATGGCCGGTTTCCAAATTTCGAGACACTCGATATCCCGGCCCAACGTCGTGTCGCAGAACATGTGCGCGCGCCTTGGGCAAAGGGTGGCCCGCGCGTGTTCCGATCAACCAACCGGGTGATCGGTCAGCTCCGCACCCGGATCCATTGCCCTCGCCCCGGACCGCTTCCAGCGCTTGTCTACCTGCATGGCGGGGGATGGACATTTTTCAGCGTCGACAACAACGATCGGATGATGCGCGAGTATGCCTCGCGCGCCGGTATCACCGTGATCGGCGTCGAGTATCCATTGTCTCCTGAAACCCGATTTCCCAACCAGCTCACGCTTCTGGCCGACTTCGTCCGGCTGTTGGCCAATCGCGGCGAAGAATGGGACATTGATCCCACAAGGCTTGCCATCGGCGGCGATTCGGCGGGGGCCAATCTCGCGCTGGGAACAGCGATGACATTGCGCGACTGCGACTATGGCGATGCGCTGTGCGCGATGCTGCTCAATTACGGCGCATTCGATGCGCGCATGGGCAGCGAAAGCTACAAGAGGTTCGGCGATGGGCGCTATATACCAACGGCGGCGGAAATGGATGCGCTGTGGAGCAACTATGTCCGCGACCCCGCTCAACGGCTTGACCCTTTCGTTAGCCCCGTGCTTGCAGATCTTGCAGGACTGCCCCAGACTTTCATGACGATCAGCGCGCTCGATGTGCTTCGTGACGAAAACCTTGTCGTCAAATCAAAGCTTCAAGCTGCGGGCGTTGCAGTGTCTGGCGGGTTGTATCCAGGTTCAATCCATTCATTTCTGGAGGCCGCGTCGGTTTCCAGCCTGGCGGTCAAGGCCCTGAGCGATGGCGCAAGCTGGCTTACCCAAAAGCTGGCGCCGTCCGCGCAGCAATAAGTGAGCCGCCATGTGGGGCCATGGCGATCAGGCCTGGTATTGGTCGTCGGACACCTTTTCCAACCAGTCGACGGCTTTGCCATCCTGGACTTCTTGCACGGCGATGTGGCTCATCGCCGTTTCAGGCGCCGCGCCATGCCAGTGCTTTTCTCCGGGCGCGAACCAAACGATATCTCCGGGCCGAATTTCTTCGATTCCGCCCTCCCAACGCTGAACGCGACCAAGCCCTGCGGTAACGATCAGCGTCTGACCAAGTGGATGGGTGTGCCAAGCTGTGCGCGCACCCGGCTCGAAAGTGACGGCAGCGCCCTGCACGCGGTCCGGGGCAAACCGGTTAAAGAGCGGATCAAGCCTGACTGTGCCGGTGAACCAATCGTCCGGCCCCTTACCCGATGCTATCGAGCCAGCTCTCATGATTTCCATGATCTATCCCTTCCCGTTTGCCGCTTGCGTACTCGTGCCTTGCGTACGCGTGCGATGGTAAGTCAGCGCCATGCGTATGCAAAGGGCAAGCGGGGTTTTCACCGGCTGGATCAGAGTCGGGACGATCAGGGCCCGATTGCCTTCGAAAAGGAAATCGTCCGCGAAATGAGCGCGGAAGTTCTCGATCAAATTCGTCCGGCAATTGAAAAATAACGCGGCCCTGTCTGGCGCAAGCTTGGATACGCCGAGGCGGATCGTGGTGCCAGAGCGGGTTTTTCCGGTCAGATAGGCCGGCTCGCCCCATTTGATTGTTTCCGTCAAAGGGCCGACGCCATCGATTTCTGATGCCGTAGCAAAAATCATCGCACGAATATCACGCAAGTGTACAACGACCCTGGCTGGGTGCCGCGACAGCACCTGTGCGATGTCTGGTGGTATGGACGGCGTGCTCACGGTCTATCCCTGAGAGGCAAATGGATATCGGTCCGCAACTGATTTTGCGGCACCACACGCGGATCGTTGAGATACGCCTCAAAGATCGGCGCATCGTCGGGCTCGTACCCTGATCGGGGCAGCCAAGTGCCCAGCAGCCAGCGATACGCGCTGCGCATATCGGCGTACGGACCGGTATAATTGAGCCTTGCATACAGGCCGCCGCGCAAATGGGTTTCAACCAACGGCGCATCAACCGTCACGGTTTGGGCGATCGGCAGGCAGGCGCGCGCACGCAGTTCCGTCTCCGGGCCGAGATCGGGATCGTCAAAAAACAAGCCGATCATTTCGGGTACTTCAGGCACCGCCTGCCGCACAACAAGTTCGGAAAACAATCGTCCCATCGCGTGGTCGATTTCCATGTAACTGCCACGGTGGTCAATGCCTGCGCAGCGTCGTTCGGCAAGCGTAACAATTTCAATTGAAAATCCGGCGCCAGCGTCAGCAGCCTTGGCCCTGCTGAACTTTGCATGCGACCCGGCTTCGCGATAGGCGGCTGGGCTTTTCTCGAACGCATCCTTGAAGGCACGCCCGAACGTTTCAGTCGAACCATAGCCGGCGCGTGTTGCAATTTCGGTGATATCGGCGTCGGAGTTGGCCAGGCGGTCGGCAGCGCGCTGCAACCTGAGACGACGCACTGTTGCAACAATCGTCTCTCCGCGCATCGCCGAATAGATCCGGCTCCAGTGATAGGGCGACAGACATGCAATTTCTGCTAGCCGATCAAACGAGATCTCCGCCTCTAGGTTGGCAAAGACATAGTCATCGACCCGGTTCAATCGATCGATATAGCGCGCCTGCGTCTGGTTTTTGGTCATTGCTATCCTCACTTGCGTCAAAACCATACCCACCCTGCCACGCAGCGAACAGGCAAATCCTGCGCAAAACATCGACGGACGAAGGGAGTTCTAGCGCTGCAGCTTTGTATCAATTTCCAGCCAATCCAAATTCTAAACCCGGCCATCTTGCAAATCATTCTCATTTGCAATTGACTCATTGAGAATGATTGTCATATTCAATTGCATAATCGTTTCAACGTGCAATACTGGACGCCATGCTTATTCGACCTATTCTCCTCACCTCCTTCCTGCTGCTCCCGCTCGGCGCCACCGCTCAGGAGCCCGTTTCAGTTGTCGCCACAGTGGGCATGATCGGGGATATCGCCGGCATTCTGGGTGGCGACTGCGTTGCCGTTCAAACCATGATGGGGCCGGGTATCGATCCGCACCTTTATCAGGCAACTGCTCGCGACGTTCAGACGCTCAACCGGGCCGATCTGATCCTGTATTCAGGCTATGGGCTCGAAGGGCAGCTCGGCGAAGTCTTTGCCCGCTACGCCGAACGCGTCCCCACGCTTGCCGTTTCTGAAGCCGGAATCGCGCGCGAAGAGCTGGTCGCAACCGACAACGCGTATGGTGTTGACCCGCACTTGTGGATGGATGTCTCGCTTTGGGCGCAGATCGTGCCAGCCATCGCCACCCAACTCTCCCAAAGTGCGCCCGATTGCGCCGCATCGATCAGCGCCAACGCTGCAACCTATGGCGACCAGCTCGCCGCCCTCCATGACTGGACTGGGCAAACCATTGCCTCGATTCCCCAAACCCAGCGCATCCTTGTCACCGCACACGACGCCTTTGCCTATTATGGCCGTGCCTATGGCATCGAGGTGGAAGGCATTCAGGGGATTTCCACCCAATCTGAAGCGGCAATCGCCGACATTCGCGACACCGCGGACCTCATCGTTGCACGGGAAGTTCCGGCCATTTTCGTAGAATCGACAATCAACCCGCGCACGATCCAGGCGGTGATCGAAGCCGCCAACCAGGCCGGACAGCCTGTGCGGATCGGCGGCGAGCTGTTTTCCGACGCCATGGGCGAACCCGATACCGCGGACGGCACCTATATCGGCATGATCTATTCCAATACGACAGCCATCACCCAAGCGCTGGGCGGCACGCCCGCTCCGCTTCCCGCAGCACTTGCAGATTGGGCAGCTCAATGGATGATCGAGTAGACGCCAGCCTCCACGAACCCGGCCTTGCCGTCCATGTGGAAGATCTCACTGTTTCCTACCAATCAAAGCCGGTGCTTTGGGATATCGATTTCGATATTCCGCCCGGCGTGATGGCGGCGATCGTCGGCCCCAATGGCGCGGGGAAATCCACACTGATCAAATCGATCCTCGATCTGGTCAAGCCCACTGCCGGTCACGTCACCATTCATGGGCGCCCCTATTCCGACCAGCGCCGCAAGGTCGGCTACGTCCCCCAACGCTCAAGCGTGGACTGGGATTTTCCCACCACCGCGCTCGATGTGGTGACCATGGGGCTGTACGGCCAACTCGGCTGGGTGCGCCGTCCCGGTCGCGCCGAGCGTGACGGCGCGCTCGCAGCACTGACCCGTGTCGGCATGGCAGATTTTGCAGACCGCCAGATCAGCCAGCTTTCCGGCGGCCAGCAACAGCGTGTGTTTATCGCCCGAGCGTTGGTCCAGGATGCCGATGTCTATTTTCTCGACGAACCCATGGCCGGGGTCGACGCAACAACCGAACGGGCAATCGTCAAAATTCTGCACGCGCTGCGAGACGACGGGAAGACGGTAATAGTCGTCCATCACGACTTGCAAACGGTGCGCGACTATTTCGATTGGATGGTCATCCTCAATGTCAGGGTCATCGCCCAAGGCCCGGTTTCACAAGTCTATACATCAGACAATCTGCGCAAGGCTTATGGCGGCCAGATCGCCCTGATCGAGAGCGACGCAACGCTTGGGGCGTCGACCTGACCATGTTTGCTCTCTTGTCCGACTACACGCTCCAGAACGTTCTGATCGGCGCGGCCCTGCTGGGCATCGTTTCGGGTGTTCTCGGCAGTTTTGCAGTACTGCGGCGCCAATCGCTGCTCGGCGACACACTGTCTCATGCCGCCCTGCCCGGCATATGCCTGGGCTTTCTTATCGCCGGCTCACGCAGCCTTCCGGCCATTCTGGTCGGAGCGCTCATAACGGGCGCAATGGCGGCGCTAATCGTTCTGGCTTTGACACGAACCACGCGACTCAAAACCGATGCAAGTCTTGGCATTGTGCTCTCGATATTTTTCGCGCTGGGTATCGTGCTCCTCACCTTTATTCAGAATGGCGGCAACGCAGCGCAGGGCGGCCTTGAATCGTTTCTGTTCGGTCAGGCCGCCGCCATCCTGCGCTCCGATCTCTATGTCATGGGTACCATAGCGCTTGTTGCGCTCGGACTGGTCGCGCTGTTCTGGAAAGAGTTCAAGCTCATAAGTTTCGACCCAGCGTATGGCCAAACGCTCGGCTTGCCGGTCCTCGCCCTTGAGGCTGGCCTAACCACGATGATCGCCTTGGCAGTTGTTATCGGCCTGCAAATGGTCGGTGTGGTGCTGATGGCAGCAATGATCATCGCGCCTGCCGTCGCTGCGCGGCAATGGACGAACCGGCTTGGCACCATGGTCGGTCTTGCCGCGCTGTTCGGCATGATTTCAGGCGTTTTCGGTGCGCTGGTCAGTGCGACCGGGCGCGGACTGGCCACCGGACCGCTGATCGTTCTTGCCGTGTCGGCAATCGTTGTCATTTCGCTGGCCTTTGCGCCCCAACGCGGCCTGGTGTCCGCGGCCCTGCGTCAGCGGGAAAACAGCAAGAGCCTGCGCGGCCGCCGCGTTCTGGCGACGCTCTATCGGCTCGCTGCCGAACACAACGATCCAGCCTATCCTGCCGAGCAGGCCATGCTCGATGCCTATCACGGCACCGGAACCGCATCGGCCCTGCGGCGGCTTCAGGCACGCGGCCTGGTTGAAGCCACACGTCACCACCCCGAGCCGACGCCTCACTGGACATTGACCGAGAGCGGCATCGCCGAGGCGCGCGCCGATCTTCAAGGAGCCGGACAATGACTGCCATGCTTTCCGCGTTCTTTGATTCCCCGGACGCCATGATCATGCTGACCGGCGCTTTGGTTGGCATCGCGGCGTCGCTGCTCGGCACATTCCTGATCCTGCGCGGCGCCTCAATGCTGTCCGACGCCATCTCTCATTCAATTGTGTTCGGGATCATCATTGTATGGATGCTCACTGGGCAGGCGAGTGGTCCCATCCAGATCATCGGCGCTGCCCTGACCGGCCTGCTGACGGTAGCACTAACCGAAATGCTGACAGCAACGCGCCGGGTCAAGGCCGATGCGGCCATCGGTCTCGTCTTTCCGGCGCTGTTTTCGATTGGTGTTCTGCTCATCAACATTTACGCCCGCGATGTGCATATCGATCAACATACGGTGTTGCTTGGCGAAATCGGATTTGTCTGGCTCGACACCTATGACATCGCAGGTTTTCTGGTACCCGAAGCTGTTGTCTGGATGGGCGTAATGGCCATCATCAACCTCGCTTTCGTCACACTGCTGTTCAAGGAACTCAAGCTGGCAACTTTCGATGCAGCGCTGGCCAAAGCGCTCGGTTTTACGCCTGTTCTTCTGTCCTATGGACTGCTGGCGCTGCTGTCGGGCACGGCAGTTGCCGCCTTCGATTCCGTAGGCGCCATTCTCTTTATCGCCTTTGTCATTGTTCCACCTTCAGCGGCCTACCTTTTGACCGACCGCCTGTCTTTGATGCTGATGTTTGGCGCTGCCATTTCGATCGTCTCATCGGTTGCAGGCTACTGGCTGGCCGTCTGGTTCAACGTCTCGATCGGCGGCATGATGGCAATCATGACAGGGGTGTGTTTCGGCGCTGCCCTGGCCTTTGGTCCACGCTACGGCCTGATTGCGCAAAACGCACGCCGCCGGGCACGTGGCGCGGAAAATGCAGCACGCACACTTGCTGTGCATCTGTTCAACCACGAAGACGACCCAGCGGAAAAAGAAGAAAACGTCACTGCCGCGCTGCGTGAACACTTGCACTGGAGCCAGTCGAAGTCGGACGCCATACTCTCGAAGTCCCTATCGGACGGTCTTGTTACCCGCTCCGGGGATCGTCTCACTCTCACCGAGAAGGGCCGAGCTGCCGCCCGTGACGTACTCGAACCCTGGGCGCGGGCGGGTTGAACATGCGTTCAGCGCTTTAGCGCCTCAACATCCCTATAGAGGTCAAGTGCCTCCGGGTTGGCCAGTGCCGCCGTATTCTTGACGGCGCGGCCATGGATCACGTCACGCACCGCAATCTCGGAGATTTTTCCCGAGCGCGTCCGCGGAATTTCAGCGATTGCGATGATTTTAGCCGGGACGTGCCGGGGGCTGGCGCCAGCGCGGATGCGCGTCCTGATCTCTTTTTCCAAGGCGGCATCAAGCACGTGCCCATTCGCCATCCTGACAAACAGGATCACCCGTTGATCACCCTCGAAATCCTGGGCGACGGCAATGGCCTCCTCGATGGCGCCGATGGTTTCAACCTGCCGGTAAATCTCGGCAGTTCCGATCCGCACCCCGCCGGGGTTAAGCGTCGTATCGGATCGCCCATGAATGACGAACCCGCCGGATGGTCGTTTTTCGACAAAGTCGCCATGCGCCCAGACCCCATCGAAACGCGCAAAATAGGCGTCATGATAACGGCTGCCGTCAGGATCACCCCAGAACGCTACCGGCATCGAGAGATGGGCATTTCGACACACAAATTCCCCGGCAATACCCGAGACCGGACGCCCTTCATCATCGAGCGTATCGACGTCCATCCCTAATAGCGCGCATTGCAACTCGCCGCGCCGCACGGCCAGCAGCGGATTACCACCGAGAAAACACGCGCAGATATCGGTGCCGCCGGAAATCGATGCCAGATGGACGTTCGGTTTCCAGTCATTATAGATGTAGTCAAAGCTCGATGCGATAAGTGGCGAGCCAGTAGACAGGATGAGTTTGAGCGCTGAGAGCCTGTGCGTTTGCCTGGGCATGAGCCCGGCCTTAGCACAGGCGTCAATATACTTGGCGCTTGTTCCAAACACCGAGATTTTATCTTCATCGATCAGATCGATGAGCCGCGCCGGTTGAGGATAGAACGGATTGCCATCATAGATGACGAGCGTCGCCCCCAGCGCCAGACCGGAAATCTGCCAATTCCACATCATCCACCCGCAAGTGGTGAAGTAGAAGAACCGGTCATCAGCGCCGACGCCGCAATGGAGCATTTGCTCCTTCTTGTGTTGGATGAGAAGTCCCGCGCCAGAATGGACTATGCATTTGGGCTTGCCCGTCGTGCCCGAAGAATAAAGGATAGCCAGCGGGGCGGAAAACGCCATACGGTTGAATTTGATCGCTTGCGGCGCGAACGAGGCGACCCAATCCTCGACCGCAATGGCATCGAGATCGGCAAGACTTTCCGGCACTGTTCCGAGCACCACGATTTTGGCGAGATCTGTTTGTTGTACGACCGAGCGGATCGTGGCGGACACATCGATGGTTTTACCCGCATAGCCATAACTGGGCACTGCAACAAGCACCTTGGGATCGATCTGACCGAGCCTGTCGCTGGCTCCGGCGGGGCCGAAATCCGGCGAGCATGACGACCAGATCGCTCCAATCGCCGCAGTCGCCAGATAGAAGACGATGGCTTCGATATCGTGGGTGACGATGGCCGCGACCCTGTCGCCTTCGCAAACACCTTCTCCCCGCAGTGCCTGCTCGACCTGGGACACCCGCTCATAAAGTGCGCGCCAGCTGATCTCGCGCCGCGTGCCATCGTCGCGATGCGCGATGATGGCGACATCCTCGTCACGGCGGATAAGGATGTTCTCGGCATAATTGAGCCAGGCACCGGGATAGAATTTGGCGTCCCGGATGGTTTCGCCAGCTACAAACGCGGTTTCTCCCTTGTCCCCGATGACGGACATAAAATCCCACAACGCATCATGAAAGGCACGCGGTTCGCGGATCGACCAGGCAAGCAGCGCCGCGTAGTCGGAGGGATCAGAGCCGTGTTCTGGGCGCGTGAACTCTGCAAACCGCCACAATGCCGAGGCTTGTTTTCGCGCCGCACTGGCTTCCCAGATGATCTCGGCAGCCCCTGTTTCGTGCGGTCCGGACATGATGTTCCTCCCATGCTCGGCGTCGAGCTAGCGCTCCACGCACATCGCGATGCCCATACCACCACCAATACAAAGTGTCGCGACACCCCGCTTGACGTTCCGCCGCGCCATTTCATGCAGCAGCGTCACCAAAACACGCGCGCCGGATGCTCCGATGGGATGGCCAAGCGCGATCGCACCGCCATTGACATTGACCCGATCAGGATCGACGTCGAGGCCTGACATGACCGCTAGACTTTGCGCCGCAAACGCCTCGTTGGCTTCCCACAAATCGACATCACCTACGCGCCATCCGGCCTTTTCCAGCGCTTTGCGTGACGCTGGTATGGGGCCAAGTCCCATCACGTTCGGATCCAGCCCCGCTACGGCCCAACTCACGATCCGCGCCAATGGTTTGGCACCGTGTTCCCTAAGCGCAGCGTCCGACATCAGCACCACCGCGGCAGCACCATCATTGATGCCTGACGAGTTGGCTGCTGTGACGGTGCCGTCTTTTTCGAAAGCCGGACGCAACCTTGCCATGCTCTCCATGCTGCTATCGTGCCTGATAAACTCGTCCTGATCGACGATTGTATCGTCCCTGCGGCCCGCTATCGTCACAGGCGCAATCTCAGCGGAAAACCGGCCAGCCTTCTGCGCTGCCGAAGCGCGCTGCTGAGACGTAAGGGCAAATTTGTCCTGTTGCTCTCGGGTCAGTCCGCATTGACGAACGACATTTTCCGCAGTGACGCCCATGGCCATATTGCCGAACGCATCAGTCAAGCCATCGCTCATCACAGTATCAATAAAGCTCACATCGCCAAGTTTCGTGCCCGAACGCAGATAGGCAGCGTGAGGCGCGCGGCTCATCGATTCCTGCCCACCGGCCAATACGATATCGGCATCGCCCAAGCCGATCTGCTGGGCAGCCAGCGCGACGGCGCGCAGTCCTGATCCACACACCTGGTTGACGACAAAGGCAGTGGACGTATCGGACAATCCGGCAAGCCGCGCCGTCTGCCGCGCCGGGTTCATCCCAGCGGCTGCGGTCAGCACCTGCCCCAGTATCGTTTCCTCGATATGCTCTGGCGCAATCCCCGCATCGGCAATTGCAGCTTTCGCTGCAACCGCGCCAAGCTGATGCGCAGCCAGCCGCGACAAGCTACCATTGAGCGAACCGATCGGGGTGCGCCGTGCGGCAACGATATGAACCTGGTTCGCCATGATGGTCTCCTCCACTCGACGTGTGGATCCAATGTAGCCCCTGTACACTTACCGCCCAAAGCCGTATTTATACGTCATGGACCAGCCCCACCTCCACTTCACGCTCGAAGACCTTCCTGTGCCGATGGTCTATGCAACCCACCGGATCATCCGCCAGGTCAATACTGCCTTCGCCGATCTGTTTGGCTACCTGCCCGACGAATTGACCGACCGCAGCTTCAAGATTCTGTATCCCGAATTGTCCGACTTCGTGATGGTTGGCGAACTCTGGCGCAGCAATTTTTCAGGCGGTCGCACCTATACCGACGAACGGATCATGGCGCACCGGGACGGAACACACTTCTGGTGCCGCGCACGCGGCAAATCGATGATCGCCAGCGACCCATTTGCCCGGGCGCTCTATTGTTTTGATCCCATCGCACGCCCGATCGACATCCAGCGTCAGGCCCTCACGCCACGCCAGACCCAGATATTGACCCTTGTGGCACAGGGAAAAACAAGTACCGATATTGCTGGAGAACTCGGCCTTTCGCCGCGCAGCATCGAAACCCATCGCTACCGCTTGAGCCGCCAGCTCGGGCTCAAAAACGCCGCCGAGCTGGTCAACTGGTTTGCCACGACCAAGGCCGCATCATCGTAAGGCGGGCCTACAGACGCTCGATGGTTCCTGCAAGTTCGTCGATCAGCCGGGCGCTTTCGAGGATCTTTTTTTCGTCGAACCCAGGCTTGTGCGATGCAATGACAAGCACTTCGCGCAGATTGCCCATGGCACGGCGGAGCGGTGCCGGATCCGCGCGATCCTTGGCCTCGGCAAGTGCCTCCAACCGTGAGCGAGCAGCCGCGAGCGTTTTCGCGTTCTCGGCGAGATGAGCACGCCCATCATCGGTGATCGCAAAACTCTTGCGAGCACCTTCAGCTCCCGTTTCTTCGATCAGCGCCATCTCCAGCAACAAGGACAGCGCCGGATAGATCATGCCGGGGCTTGGAGCGTATTGCCCACCTGAAAGCGCCTCGATTTCGCGGATCAGTTCATAACCGTGGCGCGGCTGCCCGGTGATAAGATCGAGCACAACAAGCTGCAATTCTCCGGAATCGAAAACCCGACCACGCCGGCCGCCTCTCTGATGAGGAAATCGACCGCCCGGACCGAACGGATCGCCGCGTCCGAAATGATGGTCACGCATAATCAAACTCCTGTTCACACTGGAGTAAGATATATTTTGACTGCATCATAATTTCAAGGGACACGCAGCTTATTATCATAAGCACTCGCTTGCGGCCGCCTTAGCGAAATACAGGTTTTCGCTTTTCGAGAAACGCGTTCAGACCCTCTTCGGCATCCGGTCCGGTCTGGCTGAGTGCGGCGGCGAGGCTTTCCGCATACAGGCCAGCCTCGGGCGCCATAGTGCCGATCCGGGAGATGGCATGGATGATGAACTGATTGATGGTCGGCGAGTTTTCGGCAATCCGTTCGGCCAGTTCGAAAGCCTTGTCGAGCGCACTGCCATCGGAAAGGGCATAATGGGCGAGCCCGACCCGCTCACCTTCGGCGCCCGAATAGATCCGTCCTGTCAGCATCATTTCCATCAGACGATCGTCCCCGATGAGCTTTGCGATGCGTACCGAACCGCCGCCGCCTACAAAGATGCCGCGCATACCCTCGGGCATCCGAAACTGAACGTTGTGTTCGGCAACCCGTACGTGGCAGGCCGCTGCCATTTCCAGCCCTCCCCCCATGACCGCACCGTTCAGGGCAGCAATAATTGGCACGCGTGAATATTGCATGGCGTCCATAACGCGATGCCAGTTTCGCGAGTGCGCCATCACGTCGAGGGGTTGGCGGTGGACCTGCTCGCTGAGATCCAGGCCGGAGGAAAAATGCCCTCCAGCGCCACTGATCACAACAGCGCGCGCGGTTTCGGGAACATTGGAAAAGAAGCCATCCAGCGCCGCAATCGTTGCATCGTTCAACGCGTTGCGTTTCTCGGGCCGATTGAGCATCAGGTGGACAATGGCGCCCTTACTCTCGACCAGGAGCGCATTCTTGTCCTCAACCATGATCTTTCCCTTCGGGACTTGTGTGGGTTACTGTGTTGCCGGCGCGCCAAGCGCGGCGCGCACATCATCGGGTATCGGCAGGGACTTTATTGTTTCGCCATCGTGCGGGTCGCGACCGACCCACACACGCTTTTCGTGAGCGTGAATGGCAAGCTCGTCCGCATTGAAAAGCATATGGCGAACGCCAAAGCTCGAGCGGCCCAAATCGGTAATGTCCGAGCGAATCTCGACAACGTCGCCAAATCGCGATGGTTTGGAAAACTTCGCGCCGGTATCGACCATCGGAATGCCGACAATGCCATACCGGGCAATCCATTCGCGTTTGTGCATTTTGAAGGCTGCCGACAAGAGCGCCGCCGTCGCATTGTCGAAAAAACGGAAATAATTCGGGTAATAGACGATGCCTGCCGGATCACAGTCGCCAAACTGGATTTCAATGCGCGTAGCGTTTGAAAACATGCCCTGTCCTACTTCGGCGCCATACGCAGGGCGCCATCAAGACGCACAACTTCGCCATTGAGATAGTCATTTCCGACCATCGTCAGAACGAGGTCCGCAAATTCGTCCGGTCGGCCCAACCGTGAAGGATTGGGGATCGACTGCCCCAGCGCCTCAATGGCGTCCTCGGGCAATTCCTCGAGTAGTGGCGTAAGAAAAAGCCCCGGTGCAATGGCTAGAACCCGTACACCAAACCTTGCAAACTCGCGCGCCGCGGGAAGGGTCAGTGATACGATGCCGCCCTTGGATGCTGCGTAGGCGGCCTGCCCGATCTGACCGTCAAACGCTGCGACCGAAGCCGTCGAGATCACGACGCCGCGCTGCCCATTGGCGTCGGGATCGAGCTGCTGCATGGCATCGGCCGCCAGCCGCATCATGTTAAAACTGCCAATGAGGTTGACCCGCAACACGCGCTCGAACGCATCGAGCGGCATTGGCCCTTCGCGCCCTACGATGCGCGCTGCAGTGCCGATGCCAGCACAATTGACAAGGATCGAAGGGATGCCCAGCGCTTCGATCGCATCGGCAATAGCCTCTTCAGCGCTGGCTGCGTCGGAAACATCACACGGGAAAAAGCGACCACCGATCTGGGTAGCCATCAACGCGCCCCTATCAGCGTCACGATCGAGAATGGCGACTTTGGCACCTGCGCCCACCAGCGCGTTCGCAGTGGCAGCGCCCAGTCCCGACGCAGCCCCTGTGACGATTGCGGTTTTTCCCGCGATGTCCATCAGCCGGCCCTCGGATTTTCGATGAGAAGCGCAATCCCCTGCCCGCCACCGATACAGGCCGAAGCGATCCCGTAGCGTTCACCGGAGCGTTCAAGCTCATTGGCCAGGGTAAGCGCCAGCCGTATCCCCGTAGCGCCCAGCGGGTGGCCGATGGCGATGGCGCCACCGTTGACGTTGAGCCTGTCTTCATCGAGCCCCAACTCATCGACACATGCCAAAATCTGCGCGCCGAACGCCTCGTTAATCTCGATGCGCCCGACCTGGTCGATCGCGAGACCGCTGGCTTCGAGCACTGCACGAATGGCGGGCGCAGGACCGATCCCCATGATCTGCGGCGGAACACCAACGGCTGCCGACGCAACAATACGTGCCTTCGGCGCGAGGCCATGAGACTTGGCGTACCCGGAAGTTGCAACAAGCACTGCGCCTGCACCATCAACGATGGCCGATGAATTGCCCCCTGTCTGGACGCCACCGAATGCAGGGCGCAGTGTGGAGAGGATGTCATAAGGCGAGGGGCGGATATGGCTGTCGGTATCGACCTGTTCGATCCCGCGCGGCAAATCGATTGTACGGGTGTCCAGACCTTCTATCTCAAAGGCCTCGCTGACCACCGGCACGATCTCTTCAGCCAGCAGCCCAGTATCGCGCGCCGCAATCGCGCGCTCAAAACTGCGCACGGCGAAGCGGTCGACGCGCTCTCGATCGATGCCGTATTGCCTGGCGAGATTTTCGGCGGTATCGCCCATCGTGACGCAGCCGGCCGGGTCGTAAAGGGCTTCCCAGAGGAAGTCCTTGAACTCGACCTTGCCCATCGCAAACCCGTTTCGATGGGTATAGGCGGCAATCGGGTTCCGGCTCATCGATTCAGCGCCTGCCCCAAGAGCGAGCGAAGCGCGCCCAAGCGATACAGCATCCGCTGCCTGAGCAATGACCTCCAGCCCGGTGCCGCAAATCCTTTGCACAAGATGGGCAGGCGCGTCGGTGGGTGCGCCTGCATACAGTCCAATATGGCGCGGCGTCATGAACGCATCAAACGAGGCCTGCGCCATCGATCCGGCAATAGTCGTTTCTATGTCGCTCGCCGTTACGCCTGTTTTCGCGATTGCAGCGCGTGCCGCCTTGATGCCCAGGTCAATGGGCGATATCTGCGCAAGTGCGCCGCGATAATCGACAAACGGGGTACGGGCACCGCCAAGTAACCAGGCATCATCGAATGTAAGCCGCAATCCCTTGGCCATGGATTATCCCTTTCTCGGCAAATCAAGAACGCCGGTCGGCACAGGTTCCTCATAGAGCGCCTCAACGAGCGCTTTTCGTGCAGCCAGAACGGCGCGCTGATTGATCGAGCCTTTGTCGGTGACTTCGCCCTTATCGATATCGGGTGGCGCGATCATCACATGCGCCCGCGCTATGTGATTGGAGCTGCCCGTAGCGCGAGACGCAAGCGCCCCAAGATCGAGAGCGAACTTTTCGCGTATGGCCGGATGATTGGCGATTTCCCCAGCATCAGTGCCCGAGGGCAAACCCGCATGACGGGCACAGGCTTCAAAATCGGGAAAGATCAACGCTCCAAGATGATTGCGGTCAGCCCCGGTCAGAACCACATCGCGGATCAAGGGTGCGCATGCCCCGATCACCCCTTTGCGTACAGTGGCGAAATTGACCCAGGTGCCGGTCGAAAGTTTGAAGTCTTCACTGACTCGCCCATCAAAAACGAATCCCTTCGAGACATCGGTCTCATCGATCGGCTTGATGGCATCCCCGATCATGTAAAATCCTTCATCATCGAAGGCGTCAGCGGTTTTTTCCGCGTCGCGCCAATAGCCTGGTGTTACGTTTGGACCTTTCAGGCGCAATTCCATCTTGTCGCCATTGGGCACGAGTTTGATTTCCATGCCTGCCGCCGGCAACCCGATATGACCGGCGTCCTGAACCGGCCAGGTCGTAGTGAAGGCAAAGGGCGCGGTTTCGGTCGAGCCGTAACCGGTGATCATCATGACGCGCTCGCCCAGTTCTGCCCGTGCTGCCCTGTCCATACCATCGAAGACGTGCTGTGACAGGCTGGCCCCGGCATATTGCATGAGTTTCATGCGGGAAAAGAATTTGCGCCGAACCGCATGGTCGTGCTCGAACGCAGCAACCAGAAACTCGTACCCTTTTGGCACTGTAAGATAGAGTGTGGGCTGCACATCGTGAAGATTGCGCAGCGTGTTGCCAATCCTGGCTGGTGTGGGCTGTCCGTCATCGATGTAGAAGCTGCCGCCATTGTAAAACGCGATGCCGGTATTGTGGCTCGATCCCGCAACGTGGTTCCAGGGCATCCAGTCCAGCAGCACCGGTGGCTCGTCCTTGAGAAAGGCCAGAGCCGTGCGGATCATCTCCTGGTTGCAGGCCATCATGCGGTTGGTGGTGATGACGCCCTTGGGCATGCCTGTGGAGCCAGATGTAAAGAGCACCTTGGCGATTGTATCGGGCGTGACCGCATCGCTTGCGGCAGCGACAGCGCTTGAAACCGAGGTTTTGGCCAGCGTCTCAAATTGCCGCGCAGCCCGGTGAGACGGAAGATTGGTTTTGACCACCAGCGGGATGGAATCATCGAACGCCGCCTCGATCGCCGGCGCAAACTTTTCGCCATCGGAGGCATAAATCATCCCTGGCGTCAGCAAAGCGGCGATATGTTTGAGCTTGCCGAAATCGGTCGAGATCAGCGAATAGGCCGGAGAGATCGGGGCATAAGGAATGCCAACCGAAATCGCCGCAAGCCCTAAAAGAAGATGCTCGATTTCATTGCCCGAAAGAATGACAAGCGGCCGGTCCTGAGATAGCCCTTCATCGAGAAGGGCCTGAGCGAGCGGCCCGATGGCCGCCATGACCTCGCCATAGCTAAGCTTGCGCCAACCATCGGCATCACTGGTTCGATCCGCGACCATGAGCGCGTCGGGTGTCTTTATCGCCCATTGGGCAATGGCATCGACCATCGAGCGCGGATAAGCGGCCAACGACTCGCTTGAACGCACACGCAGGACGCCATTCTCGGTGCGCTCGGCACGGGCCGACATATAGCCCATCCTGACATCGCGAACGGGCGACGATTGTTCCGACATAACCAACCTCCCAGTCAAATTATGTTATGAAACATAACTACGAGTCGTCAAGCCGACAATTCCACATCTCAACCCGATTGCAACCCCTTCATCTGTTCGTCATAGAGGCGCAATAGACATCGGCGATAATTGCGTAGTTAAACTGCGTGTCACCATCTGAATTCCGGGCGCACATGCAGGACCGAGCCTACCCGACACTCGCCGAGGCGACAAAAATCTGGGCGCGGATCGGACTGCTCAGCTTTGGCGGGCCGGCCGGCCAGATCGCCATGATGCATCGCATTCTTGTCGAAGAACAAAAATGGCTGGGCGAACGGCGCTTCCTGCACGCGCTCAACTATTGTATGCTGTTGCCAGGCCCCGAAGCCCAGCAACTTGCTGTCTATATCGGCTGGCTGATGCATCGCACCGCGGGTGGGATCATCGCCGGCGCGCTCTTTGTCATTCCTGGCATTATCGCCATCATGGCCCTGAGCTGGATCTATGCCATCTGGGGCAATGTGGGGCTGGTAGAAGGGCTGTTTTTCGGATTGAAAGCGGCAGTTCTCGCTATCGTCATTCAGGCCGTTATCCGTATCGGCAGCAGGGCGCTGAAAAACAGCGCGATGCTGGCCATCGCTGCCGCAGCCTTTGTAGCAATTTTCGGATATTCGGTTCCCTTCCCGCTTATAATTGTGATCGCAGGATTGTTCGGGTTTGCTGGAGCCTATGCCAATGTCCCGGCGTTTGAGACGAAAGTCGGCAGCACATCTGTCGGTGCCGCAGATATCGCCGATACCGTGCTCGGCGACCAATCGCCTGCCCATACCCGCGTTGATCTGGGCTGGGCGCTGCGTATGTCCATTGTCATTCTCGTTCTTTGGCTGACCCCTGTCGTTGGGCTGGCGGCGCTGTTGGGCGCTGATGACATCTTCGCCCAGATCGCCGGCTTTTTCAGCGTCATGGCGGTCGTCACGTTCGGAGGCGCTTACGCGGTTCTCGCCTATGTGGCGCAAGAGGCTGTGCAGAATTTTGGCTGGCTGGCGCCGGGGGAAATGCTCGATGGGCTGGGAATGGCCGAAACGACACCCGGGCCCCTGATCATGGTCACCCAGTTTGTCGGCTTCATGGGCGCGTTCCGTTCACCTGGCAACTTGCCACCCTTACTGGCGGGTACGCTCGGCGGCTTGCTGACTACCTGGGTCACGTTCGCGCCATGCTTTCTCTGGATTTTTCTTGGCGCGCCATTCATCGAGCGACTGCGGGACAATAGAGTGCTGACCGCAGCCCTGAGCGCCATTACAGCAGCCGTCGTGGGCGTCATCCTCAACTTGGCAGTATGGTTCGGGATGCACGTCCTGTTCTCGGACGTCCGCGCATATTCCGGCTTCGGGCTGCAGCTCGATGTCCCGGTCCTCACTACAATCGACTGGCTCTCTGCTGTCTTGATTGTTGCGGCGATTGTGGCAATCTTCAGGTTCAAGCTGGGTCCGGTCACCGTGCTGGCGGGCTGCGCCACTGCTGGCGTTATCTTCAGTTTGGCCGGACTTAACACGTAGCAATCACCGCCCAGACGCACGGCAAGCCTGTCATGACTTGACGCCCGTACTATATATCGATATTTCTCGATATATGGATACAGAACATGCACTGTCCGTCTTTGATGCTCTTTCCCAGCCCACTCGGCTGGCGATCTTTCGCCGCCTGATCAAGGCGGGGGAAGCCGGTCTTCCGGCCGGCGAAATTGCCGTGTCGGTCAATGGGCGTCAGAACACGACGTCGAGCCACCTCGCAACGCTGGCCCGATCGGGGTTGATCGCAGCTACCCGCGAGGGTCGATCCATTCGCTATAGCGCCAACTACACTGTTGCCGGAGACCTCGTGGCCTTCCTGCTCGAGGACTGCTGCGGCGGGCGGCCGGAAGTCTGCGCCCCCCTGATTACCAATCTCGCCTGTCTGCAGCCTCAAACAACGGACGCCTGCTGTGACTGAAAAGCCCTATTCCGTCTTGTTCCTGTGCACGGGCAATTCGGCGCGCTCGATTATCGCCGAAGCCTTGCTCAACCGTGACGGCAATGGCAGATTCAAGGCTTGGTCGGCCGGCAGCCAACCCAAGGGCCATGTTCACCCTTTCACGCTCGATCTGCTGCACAGTCTGAGCATCGACACCGGCTTTGCGAGATCCAAAAGTTGGGACGAATTCGCAGGCGTCGATGCGTCAGCTTTCGATTTCATTTTTACGGTCTGCGACAGTGCCGCCAACGAGACCTGCCCGATCTGGCCCGGTCATCCCATGACAGCGCATTGGGGCGTGCCCGATCCGGCTGCGGTCGAAGGGACCGATGCCGAACGGCATTTCGCCTTCGCCGAAGCGGCACGGCAATTGGGCAACCGCATCTCGCTCCTGCTTAGCCTCCCCATCGCCAGCCTCGAACGCATGGCGCTCCTTTCCAGGCTCGACACAATCGGGCAGACCAAGGACTGAAAACCATGACGCTTGACTCCACAGCACCCGCACCCGCGGGCGGGATCGGCTTTTTCGAAAAATGGCTCTCTGTCTGGGTCGGGGCATCCATTCTTGCAGGTATCGTGCTCGGCAATTTCGTGCCCGACCTGTTCGCAACACTGGCAGGTTTGGAATACGCGTCGGTCAATTTCGTTGTCGCGGTTCTCATCTGGGCCATGGTCTATCCCATGATGGTCGCTGTCGACTTTACCGCCATTGGACAGGTCGGACGCCAGCCCAAAGGCCTGATCCTTACCCTGGTGGTCAACTGGCTGATCAAGCCGTTTTCCATGGCGCTGCTGGCAGTGCTGTTCTTCAACGTCCTGTTTGCCCCATTGATTGCTCCGGACGATGCCCAGCAATACATCGCCGGGCTGATCCTGCTGGGCGCGGCGCCATGCACGGCCATGGTCTTTGTCTGGTCGCAACTGACCAAAGGCGACCCAAATTACACGCTGGTTCAGGTGTCAGTGAACGATGCGGTAATGGTTGTTGCGTTCGCGCCCATCGTCGCAGTTTTGCTCGGCCTCACAGAGATCACGGTGCCTTGGGAAACCCTGCTGCTTTCGGTCGGTCTCTATGTCATTCTGCCGCTGATCGCCGGGGCCATCACCCGCCGGCTACTCCTGCGCGGGAACCAGACTGAGACGGGACGCATCGATGCGTTCAATGCGCGCATCAAGCCAGCCTCAGTGATCGGACTTCTCGCCACGGTCGTGCTGCTGTTTGGCTTTCAGGGGCAGACAATCCTCGCCAATCCCCTTGTCATTGTATTGATCGCGATCCCTCTGCTCATCCAGTCCTATGGCATCTTTGCCATCGCATACTGGGCAGCCTGGAAGTGGAAAGTCCCTTTCAATATTGCGGCACCGTGCGCCCTGATCGGCACCTCCAATTTTTTCGAACTGGCAGTTGCCGTAGCCATCTCCCTGTTCGGTCTTAATTCAGGGGCGGCACTGGCTACAGTTGTGGGCGTGCTTGTGGAAGTGCCCGTAATGCTCTCGCTCGTCGCTTTCGCAAACCGCACCCGCCATCGCTTCACGGAGGTCTGAAATGGCCATCACCATCTACCACAACCCGACCTGCGGCACCTCGCGCAACACACTCGCGATGATCCGCCAATCCGGCGAAGAACCTGATATCATCGCGTATCTCGATACCCCGCCCAGCCGGGAAACACTGTGCGATCTGATCAAGCGTTCCGGTCTGTCAGTACGCGAAGCAATGCGCAAGAAAGAGCCACCCTATAAAGAGCTCGGCCTCGAAGATCCTGCAATCACGGACGCTGCGCTCATCGACGCCATGCTTGCGCACCCCGTTCTGATAAACAGGCCGTTTGTGGTCACCGAAAAGGGCGTGCGCCAATGCCGACCTTCGGAAGCTGTCCTCGATATCCTCCCCAATCCCGATATCGGCCCCTTCACCAAGGAAGACGGGGAGATTGTCATCGATGGAAACGGTAGGCGTCATGTCTGATACTGATCGTTTTCCCGCTCTGGCCAAAGAGCATTTACACCCGATTGATGAGAACGCCCTGCTTGCACCGGAGCACAAAACCCACGCTCCACGCATCCTGCTGCTTTATGGCTCGCTGCGCGAACGATCTTATTCCCGACTCGCCACGTTTGAATCGGCGCGCATCCTGGACCAGCTTGGAGCGGAAACGCGCATCTTTGATCCAACCGGCCTGCCCCTTCCCGACGGCGCCCCCAAAGAACACCCAAAGGTCGTTGAACTGCGCGAGTTGGCGATCTGGTCCGAGGGCATGGTATGGTGCTCTCCCGAACGCCATGGCGCCATGACAGGGGTCATGAAATCACAAATCGACTGGCTACCGCTTTCGATGGGCGGGATCCGCCCCACACAGGGCAGGACGCTGGCCGTGATGCAGGTCAATGGCGGCAGCCAATCGTTCAACGCTGTCAATCAGCTCCGCATTCTGGGCCGCTGGATGCGCATGGTCACGATTCCCAACCAGTCTTCGGTGCCCAAGGCCTTCAATGAGTTCGACGCGGACGGGCGCATGCGTCCATCGCCCTACTACAACCGCATCGTCGATGTGATGGAAGAGCTGGTCAAATTCACACTACTGGTGCGTGATCGGGCCGACTACCTTGTCGACCGCTATTCCGAGCGGGTGGAAACGGCCGAGGCGGTTTCAAAACGGGTCAATCAAGGCGCGATTTGAGCGTTATGCCATATCAGCGGAATGCAGATGCGATGGCCCAGATCCCGAAGGCAATCAGTACGCCTCCCGAAATTCGGGATACCCATAACGCAAATGTTTCGGGAAGCCGGTGACTGGCCAGAGCGATGCCGCCGCTCAGGATGCACCACCAGAGCATTGAACCCGAAAATACCCCACCGACAACCAGCCAGGCGCTGGAAAATCCTGAGTTTGATGCGAGCCCAAGCCCTGCAAACAGCGCCCCAAAGGAGATAATTGTCATAGGGCTGGTGATGGTCAGCACAAATGTTGCCGCCGTCGTTCCCAAAAGATCACTCGCCGAAACCTTCTGCGCACTTTGGGGCGGCCCGGGCGTCAGGCTCTTCAAGCCCAACCAGATCATGAACGCGCCGCCGACCAGGCGCAGCGGCATGTCGATTTGCGCCAACAGGCCCGAAAAGGCGGCAAAACCTATAGCGGCCAGAGTCGCATAGACGCCATCGGCCAAGGCCGTCCCTAGGCCACCAGCCGCCCCGGCGAGAAACCCGCGCTGCAGCGTGCGGTTGATGCATAGCGCCCCGATGGGGCCGAGCGGAGCGGCGATAGCCAGCCCCAGCAAAGCGGATTTGAAGAACAAAGAGACATCCATCACACCCCATCCTTGGGCAAAAACGCCCCGGAAACTGGCGAAGAAAGCGCGAGAACGGTCTCGCTGCGCCCCAAGAACCCCTCGGCTTTCAGTTCGGCCAGGAAGCCTTCGATCTCGGAGGGGCTGCCGACGCGAATCTTGAGCAGATAGGCCCACGCGCCGGTGACGTGGTGGCATTCCAGAATTGACCGATGCGTCTGCGCATAGCGTCGAAAGGCCGTTTCGTCCGAACTCTCACGCAACCCGAGCCAGACAAAAACCAGCGTATCCCTATTGAGAGCGAGGGGATCGAGATCGACGGTGAAACGGCGAATTGTGCCTGACGCCACAAGGCGACGGATGCGCTCATTCACACTCGAGGGCGAGAGCCCGACCCCCTGACCGATATCGGCAAGCGATCGTTTCGAATCGACAGCCAAAAGCTCAATGATTTTAAGGTCAGTTTCATCCATAGCCGCACTATATACGGCACTTTATACAATTTCGCACATTTTTTTCTAACAAAAGCGAATTTGACCAAACTAAATAACGCAATTTCTAGCAATCGCCGAACGTATTGCGGCAGACTGCGGTGGTTCAAATGAAATTATGGATACGTGCGCTCTGGGCTTACGCGTGCTCGAAAAGCAGCTTTTCGAGGTCACCTTCAGGGGCTGAGCAGATGCAGAGCAGCACAGCGTCAACATCGCCCGAAGAAAGATAGGCATGCCCCATCGTGGAGTCGATGTAGATTCCCTGCCCGGCCCGAATCCGAACCGAGGAATAGTGTTCAGTGTGAACCTCGATTTCTCCTTCGAGAACGTACACGAACTCCTCGCCGGCATGGCGCACAAGCGACCCGAAACTGCGAATATCCTTGGCGCGCAACCGCGCAATGATCGGCACCATGCGCTTGTTGATGAGGTCGGTGCAAAGATAATTGTACTGATAGTTCTTCGTCTCATGCACCAGCGTGTTCTCGTCGGACACGACAGAACGACGCGTGCGTCCTGCATCGCGCTGTTGCTCTTCGATGGTCAAAAGCTCAGTCACGGGGATGCCAAGACCCGTGCAGATCTGGACGATCTTGTCATAGGTCAGGCTCATCAGGTCGTTCTCGACCTTCGAGAGCGTTGACAGAGCAACGCCCGTCCTCTTGCTCACGTCCTGTAGCGTGAAGCCGTGGCGATTGCGCATCGCTCGAAGGCATTCGCTCAATTTTGGCTGCTCACTCAAAACGCTGAAGGCTCCGTCGATTGAGTTTCAAATTGGCCGATAATTTAGCGTATAAGAAAAAAGATTGACACATGAGCCAAAGAAACTCAACAATCGAGCTTATGAGGCAAATCGCTTACGCACCAGCCCTTATCGCAGGTTTTGCACCAGCAGCCCGGATCTGACCGCGCACGATTGCCTTCGTGACGGCGGCTTTGCCGCGGCTCTATGCAAATCTTTCCTGGCGTGTCGGCAGAAAAGGGAATTCAAAGCATGACCAGAGCTCCAGCGGAATTTGCAGCCAAAGTCGAAGAGTTGCTGCATGCGTCAGCCGACGGTCCGGGCGCTGTCGTTGCCGTGCTTGAAGATGGTCAGGAGATTTTCGCCAGCGCATATGGAATGGCCAATATCAACAACTCCGTCCCGATGGCGCGGGACACCATCATCCGCATCGGCTCACAGACCAAGCAATTCACAGTCCTGCTGATCCTTATGCTTGAAGCCGAGGGTAAACTCTCCCTCAGCGATCGCGTTCAGGAGCACCTGCCCTACGTCCCTCAACTTGAGCACGATATCACGCTCGGTCATCTGGCTCAGAACGCAAGCGGCTATCGCGATCACCTCGAATCCATGATCTATGCCGGCCTATCGATTGTCACACCATCGACGCGCCAGGCGGCCCGCGATGTAATTTCACAGCAGGACCGGCTGAACTTTGCCCCCGGGACTGCAATGATCTACTCAAATGCTGGGTTTTTCATGCTTTCCGAGATCATCGAGAAGGTCGAGGGCAAATCATTTAATGCAGTGCTCAAGGAACGGATCACAGATCCGCTTGGCATGAAAGACACAGCGCTCATGCCGCGCGATGCCACGGTCATGAAGCGCCTGGCAGCGCATTATTGCCGCCGTGAGGGTGAGTGGAGCACCCAAGGCTGGGGGCTGGATCTAGGTGGCGAAGGGGGCATGATTTCAACCCTCGACGATATGATCATCTGGCTCAAGAACCTCTCGGACCCCAAGGTCGGCACGCCCCAAATGTATGAACGCATGGCAACGCCGACCGTGTTTGCCAATGGTGAAACCGGCTTTTACGGCATGGGCCTGGTGACCGATACCTACCGTGGACGTCGCGCCGTGGGGCATGGCGGGACGGTAGCAGGCGGCAAGTCCGAATCCACACGCTATGTCGATGACGGCCTTGGGATCATCATCATCGCCAATCACGACCAGATTTCTCCATTCGCAATCGCTCGACGCATCGCAGATGCCTATTTCGAGACCGAAATCCCCGCGCCGATTGACCTTGTGCCCGGGCGGTACCGCGAAGTTGAGGGCAATGACGTCATCGAAATTGCTAAAGGCGAAAACGGCCCAAACTTTCTCAGCGCCGGGGGTACAGTGAGCTTCGATTTCGCCCATCCCGGTGGCGCCAAGCCCGAGCGCGCAGTCACCGATCTGGTTTTGACCCCGGCTGCCGACGGCACCATTAAGGCGCGCTTCTGCGGAACGCCGCGCACTTACGCCCCGCTGCCCGAAGGCTGCAAGGCTGTCAAACCGCTGACCGGGCGCTACCGCAACGCAGCGCAAAATCTAGACGTGGAAATCTGGGGCGATTGTAACACTGCCCAACTCCGGCTGCGCTCCGATCTTGGCGCGTTTGCCGCCGAACTGGTTGCTGTCGATAGCGACCTTTGGCTCATGCTGCCCTCCGGCGCTACCCTGCGTCCGGGCCAGGCATGGACGGCTATGATCCAGGTGACTTCTGAGGGGTTCGCGTTCAACACCGAACGCATGAAGCATTTGGATTTCAAGAAGAGCTGAGGCTCGAACAAAGCGAGGAACACAAATGTCTCTGACCAAGCTATCTCCCAAAGAATTCGACGCACTGGCGCGCGATTATGCAAAGCGGTTCTCGATTTCCCGGCGCGGTTTTCTGGCCGGCTCTGCCGCGATGGGCGCCGCTGCCGGTATTGGCCTGCCGGGCATTGCACTAGCCCAGGAAGCCACTGGCATCCTGCGCGTTGGACGCGCCCAGGAACCCGATACCCTCGACCCCCATCGCACAACGCTTTCGGTTTCTTCGACAACAATGGATCTGATCTACGAGCCGCTGGCGCGGCGCGATTATGACGGCAATGTCGTTCCGGGCCTGGCCGAAAGCTGGGAGTTCAGCAACGAGAACCGCACACTGACCTTCAAGCTTAAGCCTGGCGCAGTATTCCATGACGGCACACCGTGCGACGCCGAAGCCGTCGCCTGGACAGTTGCGCGACACCTCGACCCCGAAGCAGCCTCGCCCAGCGCATTCTTTCTTGGACCGCTCGAGCGCGCCGAAGCAATCGATGCCCAGACCGTCGCCTACCATTTCACCGAACCGTTCGTTCCGGTCTGGGTTGGGCTGACATTGGGCTATTCGGCCCCGATCTCGCCAACTGCCGTCGAGGCATTGGGCGACGATTTCGGCCGTCAGCCTGTCGGCTCGGGACCGTTCAAATTCGTTTCCTGGTCGACTGACCGTGGCATCCGGCTCGACGGTTTTGCCGGATACGAAGCAATCGCTACCCCGCCACGGATTGAAGCGCTCGAATTCATTCACTACCCCGAAGATTCCACGCGCATTGCAGCTTTTGAAACGGGCGAGATCAACGCAATCTATACAAGTGGCGCCGTCCCGCTCGATGCGGTGCGCCGTCTGCGGCAGAACCCGGACGCGACAGTCATCGAGCGTCCCGCCCAGATGATGCGCGCGCTTGTGTTCAATCAGCAGCGCACACCCTTCGACAATGCCGATGTACGCAAGGCTTTTGCTCACGCCATCGATATCGAACGGCTCATCGCCTTCGCTCTCGACGGAAACGCGGTGCCTGCCTATTCCCCGATCAGCAGCGCGATCTCGGGTTATTCCCCGGCCACCGCCGAACAAGGCTATGGCTATGATCCAGAAGCCGCTCGCCAACTTCTTGCCGACGCAGGCCATGGCGACGGACTGAGCGTGACACTGGTCGCCAACGACACCCCGATCATCCGGCGGACGGCCGAAATCATCCAGGCACAGCTGGCGGAAATCGGCGTCGAAATCCTGATCGAAACACTCCCTATCGCGCAGTGGTCGGCCCAGACTGCACTCGGCGAGCAAGACATGGTGATCAGCACATATTCCTATAGTGACGCCGATATCGTTTATCCCGTCCTGCACACCACGGGCGCATTGGAGCGTACGTTCCATGAGAATGGCGAACTCGATGCCATGATCGAAGAACAGCGCATTACCGTGGACCCGGACGCACGCCAGGAAATTCTCGACGCCATCCAGGAACTTGTTGTCTCCCAGGCCTACTGGAAGCCTTTGTTCGAGCCGCTCAACTTCGCCATCGTCGCAAACAATGTGATCGATGCACAGATGAACACAGCGGGCGAGCTGCGCCCCGATCTGCTGGCCGTCGAGTCCTAGTCGAGTATGGTTCGCCAGATCGCCTCACGGCTGTTCTATGCCATTGTGATCCTGCTTGGAGTCATCCTAGTGGTGTCCTCGCTGGTCAAACTGGTCCCCGGTGATCCGGTCGACGTGTTGGCCGCCGGCAACCCGGCAATGACGGTGGCCGACATGGAGGTCCTGCGCGAGCGCATGGGACTGAACAGGTCGGTGCCCGAACAGTTCGTCGCCTATCTCGGGCAGGCCGTGCAAGGTGATCTTGGCACATCGATCCGTCAGGGCGTTCCAGTGATGACACTCATACTGGAACGCCTGCCGGCCACCGTTGAGCTGGCTCTATGGGCGGTGGTCTTGGCAAGCGTGATCGCCATCCCCCTTGGGGTTCTGACAGCCCTAAAACGCGGCACCTGGGTCGACTATGTCGGCACTTTTGTCGCGGTGCTTGGCGTTTCGATGCCCGGCTTCCTGCTCGCGGTTTTGATGATCCTGTGGTTTTCGGTCGAATTGCGCTGGCTACCCGCATCGGGGTATCGCGGCTCGGCTTTGGCGGCATTCGGGCAGGCAATTATCGAACGCGATCCTGCAGTTTTCTGGAATGCCTTCCGCTATTTCATCCTGCCGGCAATTTCATTGGCGTTCGTGATGATCGCCGTCAATGCACGACTGATCCGATCGGCGATGCTCGAAGTCCTGGAGCAAGACTATATCACCTTCGCAGCCGCCAAAGGCGTCCCCGGTTTCGTCATTGTCATCCGCCATGCCCTGCGCAATGCGCTGCTGCCCGTGGTCACCATTGTCGGACTGCAATTGGGCGCACTTCTTTCAGGCACCGTCGTGATCGAAACAGTCTTTGCATGGCCCGGCATCGGTCGGCTGGCTGTCGATGCCATTCATGTCCGCGACTATCCGGTCATCCAGGCCGTCGTGCTGGTCTCGGCCCTTTTGTTCATAGTTATAAATCTTGTCGTTGACGGGCTCTACCGCGTCATCGATCCGAGGGTCCGCGATGACTGATGCAACAATCGCCTCCACCGCAACACCCAACCGAAGCTTCCTCCGCTCGCTCAGGCAAAGTCCAAAAGGCATGAGCGGACTTGTAATGATCGCGCTGATGGTCGGCTGCGCCGTGTTTGCCAACTGGCTGGCGCCCCATGAACATGCGGTGCAAGTGCTCGACTGGCGATTTGCGCCGACTGTCTGGCAAGATGGCGGCTCCACCACAAACCTGCTTGGCGGCGACAATCTTGGCCGCGACGTTCTGAGCCGCACGATCATGGGGGCCCAGGTCTCCATTCAGGTGGCGCTGATCGTTGTTTCGATTGCTCTGGTCGTCGGCACGCTGCTTGGCGCAATCGCCGGCTTTTTCGGCGGGATCGTCGACACGATCATCATGCGGATTGTCGACTTTCAATTGGCGTTCCCTTTCCTGCTGCTCGCCCTGATTTTCATGGCGGTTCTCGGCCCGGGTTTTGCCACTCTGGTCATGGCATTGGCTTTTGCGCTCTGGATCAATTTCGCCCGCGTGGTGCGCAGCGAAACGATGCGAATTCGCAAGCTCGATTTCATCGATGCGGCAACCACAATGGGCGTCACCCGCATGCAGATCATCTTTACCCATGTCCTGCCTAACGTACTGCCGGCCGTCCTGGTTGTCGCAACGCTCGATATCGCCCTAGTCATCATTTCCGAGGCCGCGCTATCGTTCCTCGGCCTTGGCGTTCAACCGCCAACTGCGTCCTGGGGCGTCATGATCTCCGAGGGTCGAGATTTCCTCTACGATCAGCCGTGGATCGTTATAGCGCCGGGTATCGCCGTGCTTATTTCCGCAGTCGGAATCAACCTTTTCGGAGACTTCCTGCGCGATTATTTCGACCCACGCCTGGAAAGGACGCGCGCATGAGCATCCTTTCGGTATCGGGACTGACTGTCGACTACCCCTCCCGCGGCGGCGCTGTTCGGGCCGTCGACGGCGTGAGCTTTACCTTGGCGCCCGGATCGGTTCTTGGCATCGTGGGCGAAAGCGGATCGGGTAAATCCTCCATCGGCATGGCGCTGATGGGACTCACCGCAGCGTCCCATGCCACCATCGGCGGCACCATGACATTCGATGGCACAGATTTGCTGTCCCTCAATCGATCCCAATGGCGGAACCTGCGAGGCGACCGGATCGCCATGGTGTTTCAGGACGCCATGGCAACCCTTAATCCCGTGCTGCGTGTCGGCGACCAGATCGCAGACGTGTTCCGTTACCACCGCCCGAAAATGTCGCGTCGTGAAATTCGCGCTGCAACGCTTTCTCTGCTTGAACGCGTGGGCATCCGCGACGCCGCGCGCCGGATAGACAGTTTCCCCCATCAACTCTCTGGCGGCATGCGGCAGCGCGTCGTCATTGCCGCTGCGATCGCTCTCAAACCTGACCTTTTGATCGCAGACGAGCCGACAACCGCGCTCGACGTCACCGTGCAGGCGCAAATCCTCGAACTTATGGATACCCTGATCCGCGAGCAGAATACGGCAATGGTAATGATCAGCCACGATCTCGATGTCGTTGGCGATGTTTGCGATCAGGTTGTGGTTATGAAGGACGGCGTCATCGTCGAAGCCGGATCTGTCGATGATGTCCTCTCCCGGCCCCAACATTCATACACGCGCCAATTGCTGGACGCGCGGCCGATATTTGGCGCCGGACGGGAGGCTCAGTATGGGTGACATCCTCTTGCGGGCTGACAATCTCCGCCGTGAATTCCGCCTGCCCGGCAAGCTGTTCGAACGCCAGAGACACATGGTAGCGGTCGACGATGTGAGCTTTGTCATCCATCGTGGCGAGTCCTTCGGACTGGTCGGGGAAAGCGGGTCGGGCAAATCAACGATCGGTCGAATTCTCGCCCGGCTGACCAGCCCCACTTCAGGCAACGTTACATTTGAAGGTGATGACTGGCTGGCGCTGTCTGGCAAGACCTTGCGTCAGCGCAGGCGCGACGTTCAGATGATCTTTCAGAGCCCCTACGCCTCGCTCGATCCCCGCTGGCGCGTGCGCGATCTGCTGGCCGAACCGTTGCGCTCATACACCGACCTCAGGGGCGCGGCGCTGTCAAAGCGGGCCGCCGAACTACTCGATCAGGTCGGCCTCAATCCCGAATGGCTGGATCGCTATCCGCATCAATTCTCCGGCGGGCAGCGTCAGCGTATCGCCATTGCGCGCGCACTAGCGTCAAAACCCAAGCTGCTCATCGCCGACGAGCCGGTCTCGGCCCTGGATGTATCGAGCCAGGCCCAGGTTCTCAATCTGCTGCGCAAAATCTGCGCCGAAGAGGGGCTGGCCATGCTGTTCATCTCCCATGACCTTTCGGTGATCGATCATTTGTGCGAGCGAGTTGGCGTTCTCAATCAAGGCAAGCTTGAAGAAATCGGGGAGACAACTGCAATTTTTCACTCCCCCGCCACCGACTACACACGCAAGTTGATTGACGCTGTGCCGGGCAAGAGACGTCGCCAGATGGAGCAAGCCAATGCATGATATCGTTATTCGTTCCGGCCGGGTGATCGATCCCGAGACCGGTCACGACGCCATTTGCGATGTCGCAATCGATGGCGGACGCATCACCAAAGTGGGCGATGTCAGCGCGGCCGGTCACAGCGAAATCGACGCACAGGGACTTGTCGTTGCACCTGGCTTCATCGATCTTCACGCCCATGGGCAGTCATTGCCAGCCGACCGCATGCAGGCGTTCGACGGTGTCACCACTGCACTCGAACTTGAAGTGGGGGCCCTGCCGGTTGGCGATTGGTACACAGCCCAGCAAGCCAAGCCGCGGCTGCTCAACTACGGCACGGCCGCCGCATGGATTTTCGCGCGCAAGGCGGCAATGATCGGGCTGGAACTCGACGGCAGTGAACCCGCAATTACAACAATGGGTCGCGGCAGCGACGATATGCGATGGTCGCGCGATGCAGCGAACCAGGCTCAGGCCGACGACATCGTCGCGTTGACGCGCAAGGGCATTGAAGAAGGCGGGCTCGGTATCGGCATCCCGTACGGCTACGCCCCCGGCGCCGGCGCAAAGGAAATGAGCCTTGTTTGCGACCTTGCCGCACAAACCGATACGCCCACCTATACGCACATCGCGCAGATGTCCAACATCGACCCCAAGAGCTCTATCGAATCGTATGTGCTGCTGATCGGGCTGGCCGGAGCAACCGGCGCGCATATGCACATCTGTCACCTCAACTCGACGAGCCTGCAAGACGTTGAGCGCGCTGCTGCATTGATTGCCACAGCCCAGAAGCAGGGCCTGAAGATAACAACCGAAGCCTATCCCTACGGCACCGGCTCGACGGTCATCAGCGCCGGCTTTTTCGTCGATCCCGATTTCGAAGCGCGAACCGGCACCGGATTCGACGCCATCGAAGTCGTTTCGACCCACAAGCGTATCCAGGATCGCAACGACCTCGAAGCGGTCAAGGCCAAGGATCCCTCAACGCTGGTGCTCTGGCATTTTCTCGACACCGACAGCAACACGCGCCATCAGAACTTGCTCGATGTCTCCGTCATGTACCCAGGCGGCGCGATAGCTTCGGACGCCATGCCCTGGAGCCTGGCAGACGGTTCGCTTTACGATGGCGACGAATGGCCGCTCGGCGCCGACAAAACGGCTCACCCACGGTCCTCGGGCACCTTCACCCGCTTTCTCCGCCAATGGGTGCGCGAACGCGACGCGATACCGCTTGTCGAAGCAATCGGCAAATGCACGCTGACGCCGGCGCAGATCGTTTCGTCCTGCGCGCCTGCTTTTGCGCGCAAGGGTCGACTGCAGCCGGACGCCGACGCCGATATCGTTGTCTTCGACCTTGCCAGTGTGGCCGAACAGGCCACCTTTGCCGAAATGAACAAAGCAGCGATCGGGATGAAACATGTTCTGGTCAACGGCACTCCGGTCATAAGTGCCGGTGAGCTGGTCACAGATGTTGCCCCTGGCCGCCCGATCCGGCGCGGTGACGAATGAGCATTCCGATCCTCGTTGTCACCGGCTTTCTCGGCGCGGGCAAGACCAGCTTCATCAATGGACTTCTCGAAGACAATGACGGCCGCCGCATCGGGGCCATAGTCAATGATTTCGGGGCCATCAACATTGATGCAAGCCTGATCGAAACACGAACCGAAGCAGTCGTCGGGCTTAGCAACGGGTGCGTGTGCTGTTCACTCCAAGGCGATTTGCTGCGCACGATTAAGACCCTGCTCGCTTCTCCTCAGCCAGTCGACCACATAGTGATCGAAGCCAGTGGCGTTGCCGATCCTGCCGGGATCATCGAAGCGATCATGGATCCTGTGCTTGTCGGCAGCATAAGGCTCAACGCCATCCTGGCGCTCGTCGATGCTCAGGATTTGGTCGACAATCCAAAGCGCCGCGACGATCCGCTGTGGCAGGCGCAGGTGGGCGCTGCCGACTTTGTTGCCGTCAATCGCATCGAAGATGAAGCGCGAGACGACCTTCTCGCCCAGATGCGACAGATCACGTCAGCTGCCTTATTCGACCACGATCGTGAGGGGCTTCCCAGCGCGTTGCTGCTCGACAGCGAGATTGGGGGTCATGCACCCGCAAAACGTCTGTCCCGGTTTGCCACCGACCGTTTCGAAACCTTCGAGATCAATGGCTCCAGGCCCATTGCGCTCGAACCGTTCCAGCTTGGCATCCAACGGCTTGCACCCGGCCTGCTCCGCGCCAAGGGCGTGTTGAATTTTTCCCATATGCCATCGTCCAGCATGCTGTTCCAGCTTGTGGGACGGCGCGCAACTCTCGAAACGCTCAACCGACGCGGATCCGAAAGCGCGTTGGTCTTGATCGGCGAGCGCGGCGGTTTCGATCGCGAAGAGGCGCGAAAGTTGCTCTCGCCGCTGTTTCTCCAATAGATAGGACCACCTGATGCGCGTCTTCAGTGCTGTTCTGGCCACAGAAACCAACACATTTTCGCCAATCCCAACTGGGCTGTCGTCTTTTGTCGAAGATGGCACCTACTATCCGGCCGGTCAGCATCCCGACCATATGACACTCTATGGGGGGCAAGTCTGGGCCGCGCGCGAACGCGGTAAGCGTGAGGGCTGGACCCTGTTTGAAGGGCTGACCGCATCGGCACAGCCGGCAGGCAAGACCACCCGTACCGCCTTTGAAACACTACGAGATCAAATCCTTAGCGATCTCGAAGCCGTAATGCCGGTCGACATGGTCTTGCTGGCCTTGCATGGCGCCATGGTGGCTGAAGGCTATGATGACTGCGAGGGCGACATCCTCTGCCGCGTGCGCGACTTGGTGGGGCCCGACGTCGTTGTCGGCGCGCTGATCGATCCCCATTGCCATCTTACCAAGGCGATGATCGATAACGCCGATCTGATCGTGACCTACAAGGAATACCCGCACACCGACATCTACGAGTCCGGCGTTGTCCTTGTCGATCTTTGCGCCCGCATTGCTGCCGGCGAGATCAAACCCTCACCCGCCCTCGTCGATATCGGCATGGTCAGCCTCATCCGCACGACCACGGAGCCGGGCTTATCGCTGATCAACCATGTGCGGGCGCTGGAGCAGGAACCGGGCATTGTGCTGATTTCGCTTGCGCAAGGGTTTCCCTGGGCCGATGTGCCCGACATGGGATCGCGCGTTTTGGTCTACACCGACAATGATCCCGATAAGGCTCAAGATGTGGCGCAGACCCTTGCCGACAAGATCTACGCAATGCGCGAGACGCTCTCTCCTCCGATGCTCACGGTGGCTGAGGCCCTTGCGGCAGCTAACGCCGCGACGCAGAAACCCGTCATTATTGCCGATACCTCCGATAATGCGGGGGGCGGAGCTGCCAACGATTCCACTTTCTTTCTCGCAGCAATGGCCGAAGCGGGATTTGGTAGCGCGGCGATCGGACCTCTGTGGGATCCCATCGCTGCGCGGATGGCCTTTCTGGCTGGCGAGGGCGCCAAACTGGCACTGCGCGTTGGTGGCAAGATAAGCCCGCTATCCGGCGATCCCTTCGACGGAGAGTGGACGGTGCGGGCCCTGCGGCGGAATCATACGATGACGGGCCTGGGCGGGGTGCCTGTCGATATGGGCGATTGTGCACTAATCGAACTCAACGGAATTTGGGTTGTTCTGACCAGCGGACGCGCCCAGGCGATGAATCCCGACCTCTTTACCGGCATGGGACTCGATATTTCCGCCCTGAACATAATCGTCGTCAAATCAACCCAGCACTTCCGCGCCGCCTTTGAACCGATCGCAGGCACCATTCTTTATGCGGCGGCACCGGGTTCGGTGAGCCCAGACCTTTCCAGCCTGCCATACACCAAGATCGCATTGCCCAAATGGCCAATCGATCGATAGGCGGCGAACGCCAATGACCGACATTATCGTATTGGGTGCTGGCATGGTCGGCGTCTCCACTGCCCTTGCACTGCTCGAGCGCGGCCATGACGTCACACTGGTCGATCGCCAGCAGCCGGGGCAAGAAACCAGCTATGGCAATGCCGGGATCATCCAGGCGGAGGCAGTTGAGCCTTATGCTTTCCCACTCGATCCCCGCGCGCTGTTCGCCATCGCAACCGGACGGACAAACGATGTAGCCTACAGGGTCTCGGATTTGCGCCACTGGGCAACACCAGCTTTGCGTTACGCCTGGCACTCTCGCCCGACATCGTATCGAGCCAAAGTCATTCCTCCGTGGTCGGAAATGATCCGTTCGGCAACGCGTGATCACGCAGCCTTGATCGCGGCGGCGGGCGCCGATGACCTGATAACCCGCAGGGGCTTCCGGCAGGGTTACCGATCGGCAAGGGCGTTGGAAAAGGCAGCAAAAGCCGCTGACCGGCTGCGGGCAAGATTTGGTGTTGGCTCGGCACTGATGGATGGCAATACGCTCTCCCAAAGCGAACCCGGACTAAGGCTGGCTATGGCAGGCGCAATACACTGGACCGACGCCTGGACTTGTTCGGATCCCGGTGAGCTTGTGCAGCGCTACGCGGAACTGTTTCGAGCTCGCGGCGGAAGGGTGGCAATCGGCGCTGCCGATGCAATCGAAAAACGCGGATCGGCGTGGTCGTTCCAAAACCAAGAATGCAAACTCTACGCCGACCAGCTCGTTGTCTGCCTCGGGCCCTGGTCTCCAGCGTTCCTGCGCCAGTTCGGGCACAACTTTCCCATGGTCCTCAAGCGCGGCTACCACCAGCATTTTGCAGTTGAGAATGGCCCTCGCCTGCCCTTCATGGATGTTGCAAGCGGCACAGTGATGTCACCGATGCGTCAGGGCCTTCGCGTATTGACAGGTGCCGAACTTGCAGCGCCCGACGCTGCGCCAGGGAACGCTCAGATCGGGCGTTCAGTCGCGGCAGCAAGCGAGCTGTTCGATGTGTCAGAGCCTTTTGAGAGCAAGCCCTGGATCGGCACGCGCCCCTGCATGCCCGATATGCTGCCGGTCATCGGTCGTTCTGACAGGGACAAAAAGCTATGGTTTAACTTCGGTCACGGTCATCAGGGGTTCACACTCGGCCCAACGACAGCGCGCATTTTCGCCGATCAGTTTTCCTGACTGGTACGCCAAACAAAAAAGGCCCCGATACGCGGGGCCTTCTGTTTGAACATCCAAAGAGATCAGAACTCGTCCCAATCATCCTTGAGCGCATTTGCGCCGCTGGTCGGCAGATACCTTGCGGCAGCAGTGGCGCGTGGCTTGGCGACGTCCTCAACCGCGGGCGTGGCGGATCCGCTCACGATAAACCGCGCGACAACCCCCTCAAGTTCGTTGGCCTGGCTTTCGGTCTGCTCGATTGCCGCATTGGTTTCTTCGACAAGCGCAGCGTTATGCTGTGTCATCTCGTCCATCTGCCGGATCGATCCTGAAATCTCACGGATCGAACTGGATTGAGATTTGCTGGCCTCAGCGATTTCCGTAACGATTGTGCGATTTTCGCGAACATCGCCGAGCATAGCTGTCAACGTCCCGGCCACATCGGTAACCAGACGGGAGCCTTCCTTGACTTCATTCGAAGATTGTTCAATCAGCGCTTTGACATCGGACGATGCCGACGCTGCCGACTGCGCAAGCCTGCGCACTTCGACAGCGACGACGGCAAAGCCCTTGCCGGCATCCCCCGCACGCGCAGCCTCGACCGAAGCGTTGAGCGCCAGAAGATTTGTTTGAAACGCTATATCGTCGATCATGCCGATGATGTCGGAGATCTTGTCTGAAGATGTCTTAATGCGTTCCATGGCCTCTCGGGCCTCCTGCATCACCTTACCGCCAAGTTCGGCGCTGTTGGCAACCACTTCCGCCTTGCCGCGGGCCGTCTGGCAGCGGTCGGCGTTTTCCGAGACTGTCGTGGACAGACCGTCGATCGCTGCAGAGGTTTCTTCGATTGCCGCAGCCTGACGGGTCGTGCGCTCGGCCAGATCGTTTGCACCTGAGAGAATTTCCCCAGTCGCCAGTTTCATCGCCTTTGAGCTGGACCGAAGTTGGTTGATGACCTCGGCAAAGCGCTCGAGCGACGTGTTGTAAGCGATACGCAGATCTTCGTAAGCTGGTGGGAACGGCCCATTGATGCGGTAGGCCAGGTTGCCGTCCGCCAGGCGCGAAAGCCCTTTGGCCAACTCCTCCACGACTTGCTGCTGGTCCTGGGCCGCGCGAGCACGATCGGCTTCTGCTTCGGCGCGTTCCTTGTCAGTACGGCTACGCTCGCGATCGGCGTCCTCACGTTGCTGAGCGGTCGTTCGCTCAAGAACCTTGCCGTGCGAAAGTTTGTGCCGGAATATCTCAAGAGCTGCGGCCACCTGGCCGATTTCATCCTTGCGTTTCTGACCGGAAACCTCGTCTTCCAGCTGGCCCTCAGAAAGCCGGCCGACTTCGCCCAAAAGCGAGCCAAGCGGCTTTTGCACAAACACACGGATTGCGGCAAACAAGGCGCCCATAACTGCAAGGAGCATGATCAGCCCGCCCGCGGCAAGGATCAGGGTCTGCTGATTGACGGCATTGGCCACAACGCTTTCGGGAACATCGACGGCAACAGCCCAATTCGCATCCAAGCCCTGAAGCGGGAAGGTGTGTACGATACGATAGACTTCACCGCCATCCTGTCCAACCACGTTGTCGACAACGATCGGCTCTGCCGCCGCAATGGCATTGAGCACGTCCGAAGCGCTGTCGGCTGCATACTCTTGCATGACGGTGTCCGGGTTCGGTGCCGTCAGCCATTTGCCTGCACCCGAGAGCAGATAAACACGCCCAGTGCCGAATGGCCGGGCATCGGCAAGCGCTGCGGCCAGAGTGCCTAGGCCCACATCGACGCCAAGCACGCCACGCAGCTCGCCTTTGACAACGATGGGCTGAGTGACGCTCATCATCAGCATATCGTTAGCCGACGGCTCAACGTAAGGTTCGGTCGCCGCGCCGCTCAGGCTGGTGGCGGAAAGCCTGTAGTATTCTGCGTCATGTTCGGTGCCATCGCCAATAACCAAGTCCAGTCCGTTCTCTCCGCGCGTCCAATACGGAGAGAAAAAGCCGTTTGCGTTCGTCGCGGCGTCCATGTTTTCGACGCGCGGGTACTCGACCCCGTCAAAGCTGCCGGGGGCCTGCACAACCCACGATCCAAAGACCAGATCGAAGTTTTCGACTGCCGCCTTGAGCATCTGGCTGATCGTAGAGCGATCCAGCGCGTTGGTGGTCATCCCGTTCTCAATTGCACCAGCCATTGAGGCCGTTGCCCCGGCAAGATTGTTGACTGCTGAATCGACTGCTGCGCCCATGGCGCGCGCTTCGGCCTGAGCCTGTTCGAGCACCGTTGCCACAGTCCGATCACGCGCCTGCAAAATGACAAACGAGAAGGTTGCGATCAAAAGCAGCGTAATGGCAACTGCGCTGACAGATAGAAGTTTGAAAGCAAGTGACTTTTTCGGACTAATGGACATTATGGACGTCTCAGTTCTTGAGCTGACAGGTTTGTACTGAATACGTCATACGCAATGACCTATTGAGGAAGACTTTACCGCCGCTCGACGGGAACCGCTGCGTCAAAATGCCCTGCATCGCTCGGCCTCATGGCGCCGATACGTCACCCTACATCCAAAGCCCAAGCGCGTCCTAGCGCCCCGTTCTGCCCAGGATTCCGGTATATGTTTGGAGATCGGCATTACCTCCGCTCAGGATGCAGATGACTGTACGGCCGGCAATATCGACCTGATCGGACAGCAATGTCGCCAACGCTACGGCACCGCCCGGTTCGACGACCACCTTGAGTTCTTGGGCCGCTATCCGCATAGCGTGTGCAGTTTGATCGTCGCTGACAACGCCAACGCCGCTCATCGCGTTCGCAAGAACTGAAAATGCCAATACGCCCGGGCTAGGCGTCATTATGGCGTCGCAAATCGAGAAGTCCGTTGCTTCATTGCCAACGCGCTTGCCGGCCTGCAATGAGCGTAACATATCATCATAACCTTCGGGCTCGGCGCCCCAGACCTGCGCTTTAACCGCTCTATGTGCCAGCGCCAGCACTGCGCCCGAGGTCAGCCCTCCGCCCCCGCACGGAGCAATCACCATGTCTGGTATCGCGCCCAATGCTTCGGCCTGTTCGAGGCTTTCGAGGGTCGCCGTTGCTTGCCCGGCGATGACATGTGGATTTTCATAGGGATGAATCATGATCCTGCCCGCATCGAGATAGGGCTGGATCGCGGCGTCCCTGTTCATCAGCCTGCGGCTGTAGGTGATGACTTTGCCCCCGTCGGCTTCAATTCCGCGAACTTTTGAGTGCGGAGAATCGTCGGGCATGGCGATGACTGCATCTATTCCCAGCAGCCGGGCGGCCAGAGAAACTCCCCGCCCGTGATTGCCTGACGAAAACGCGACAACACCCTTTGTTCTATCCTCGGGCGACAGTGTCGACAAACAGTTGAAAGCGCCGCGAAACTTGAACGATCCGGTCCGCTGAAACATCTCGGATTTGAAAAGAATGCGGCCGCCGGTTCTTGCATTGAGGACTTCGGATTCCAGCAAAGGCGTACGCACGACGTTGCCGTTGAGGCGCCCGACTGCACCCTCCAAGTCAATTTCAGCGATGTGCCCCATAGTCGTCTGCATCATTTTCGTCACCGTAAAAAAGTTTCGGCTAACACGCCGCCGATATTACATTATCGGTAAAATTTGAACTTGAATTTCAAGCGGGGTCGACACGACACTCCGCCTAGTGAGCGTTAGATATCTGACTGATAGCCTTGCGGTTTAAGCACGCCCAACGAGAAGCGAGACGACGATGGGCTGGTATGTACAGTTGCGGCAATTGGCCTGAGGGCCGGGAGTTCATGCTACAGCACTGGTGCCCGGAACGATTTTCGAGCGCGTAATGGGCAGGGCGTTTGAATAGAATGGGTGCGCATGCGTTGTTCTCGTGCCGGTGGAGGGCTGATGTGCTGAATGATGTGCGAATTTGCATGATCGAAAAAAGCAGGTGGAAGCCAATCTGCTTCAGCCGCTGTTTCGCCACGGCGCCGAAAGGCTGGCGTTTAAACCCATCGTAGCGGCGGGGGATAATTCGGCGCGCGCTGGAGCGGACATAACGCCGACATAACCCGAACCGTGATTGTAGGCCATGCAATACCGGCTTGGTTGCGACCTTAATAAGGTCAAAGGCCCTACCCCAGCGGCCAACGAAAAATGATGGCCGCCGAATGCTCTGATTGACCAACGCTGCTCTTGGCTTCATCGTCGAAGGCCTATTTGCTCGCAACCGGCGCTATCTCGAAATGCTCGCAGCAGTCACTGGCCAAAGCACCCATCGATCTCGAGCATTTTTTGTGAAATTGCAGCCTCAAGTAGCGGCTCAAGAAATAGCAAACGGCGCTGGCAAAAGCCGAGCGCCGCTTCTGTTTGCGTTTACGCCAGGGCTAAAACTCGTCCCAGTCCGCACTGATTGCCGCATTCCCTTGCGAGAGATATGTGGCCGCTGCTGTTCTAGGCAGCCCCATTTTCGTCTTTGCGCTATCTGGATCAGCTTGCTGGATGGGCGCAGCGCGCTCGTTATCGCCCAATCTAAAGACACTGACGATGCCATCGAGTTGTGAAGCCTGGGCCTCTGTCTGCTCGATTGCCGCATTGGTTTCCTCGACCAGCGCCGCATTGTGCTGGGTCATCTCGT
>NZ_JBLXCL010000007.1:78316-117911 GCF_048264985.1 Pelagibacterium sp. | reverse complement strand
TTCTCCGTTCAGTCTCACAACCGAACTGAATCACAACCTGCTGAAACTGCTCAACTCTTTTCGGGTTGGGCTCTGAGGCATTGTTGCTTGAAACGCCATTTTATTCCGCCGTTACCGTGGCGTCGGAGCGCTATCCTTTCGCGCCAGTCGGTCTGTTGATGCTCGACCAGTTCCAGTCCAATGAGTGGATTGGCGATGTGCAAGAGCCGGTGTTCGTCGCTCATGGTACTGCCGACAGGACAGTAAGCGTTTCCAATGGAGAGCGGCTCTTCCAAGAGGCGCCTAACCCTTACGATGTTTGGATCGAGCCGGGCGCCGATCATTCCGATCTCTGGGCACGAGGGATCTGGGAACGGGCTCAGACGTTCTTTGCGGATACAGCAGGGGGAGGATGAAATGGCAAATTTTCTGGCGATCTATACTGGAACGGCGACGGCCGCCGAAAAAGCGCAGGCCGAAGGCCGGGTGGACGAAGCAGCGGGGATGAAAGCCTGGGGCGAATGGATGGAAGCCAACGCATCGCGCATTGTCGATCCGGGTGGGCCGCTGGGCAAGACAAAGAAGGTGGGCCCGGACGGTGTTGCCGACACCACCAACACAGCCGCGGCTTATGTGATTGTCGAAGCGGCGGACCACGCGGCCGCAGCCGATATGTTTCGCAATCATGCCCATTTCACCCATTTTCCGGGTGAGGGTGTCGAGGTGATGCCGATCCTCGATATGCCGGGACTTCAAAAATAAAAACGCCGCCCCAAAGGACGGCGTTTTTCTGCAAATACGTTCATGTCGAACAGTCGCAGATGCAAGAGATTTCGCGCTTTGCGAAGCCCTCTTAGCGACGCCCGCCGGTTACAACACCAGCCTCGCGCTGTGCACGCTTACGAGCAAGCTTGCGGGCCCGGCGGATCGCCTCGGCCTTCTGCCGTGCCTTCTTTTCAGAAGGCTTCTCGTAATAGTTGCGCAGCTTCATTTCGCGAAACACACCTTCGCGCTGCAACTTCTTTTTCAGCGCCCGAAGCGCCTGATCGACATTGTTATCGCGAACGACTACTTGCACGCGGAACACCCGCCCTTTCGGTTAGAATTTCGGCTGATATCAAACGCCGGAGGCCAAAAGCAATCCAGCGCCGACCGACACTTGCCGGTCACCGTGGCCGCGGTAGTTACCAGAAGAGTCTCTGCATGTCCACCGGTGGGGTCCGGAAACTGTGCATTTTGTCAGTCTTGGGGGAGTCTGACAATGTTGAGGTGTCCCATTTTGCGACCTGTCCGTGCTTCGGCCTTGCCATAGACGTGGGGTTGGGTGGCGGACCCCGAGCGCGCGGCAGTTTCAAAAATCTCTTCGCCGAGCAGATTTTCCATTACGACGCCCGCAAGCCGTGTCGTTTCGCCCAGCGGCCAACCGCATATGGCGCGGATATGGTTTTCGAACTGGTCGGTGATGCACACGGCCTGGGTCCAATGGCCGGAATTGTGCACGCGCGGTGCGATTTCGTTGACTAGAATCTGAGGATCGTTGCCATCTGAAACAACAAAAAACTCCACGCCAATCGCCCCGACATAGTCAAGTGCCGCTGCGATATCGCCAGCAACAGCCTTCGCCTTGTTCACAACGGCGTCCGAAACGGTGGCAGGTAGGGTGGATGTCTTGAGAATGTGGTTGCGATGAACATTTTCGGCCGGATCATAAGTGACGATCGCACCGTCGGCACCACGCACCGCAATGACTGAGATTTCCTTTTCAAAAGGAATATAGGCCTCTAGAACGAGGGGAGCGCCGGGCTCGAGCTCGGCAAAGGCGCCTTCAAGATCGTCTGGTTTGCCGATCATGCGTTGCCCCTTGCCGTCGTAACCCAGCCGCGTGGTCTTGAGGACGGCTGGCAGCCCGATATCTGCAATCGCGTTTTCGAGCTCGTTCAGGCTCGTGACGGCGCGATAAGGGGCAATCGCGGCGCCGGTATGGCTCAGAAAAGCTTTTTCGGCCAGACGATCCTGGCTGACTTCAAGAGCCCGTGCGCCGGGGCGCAACTGGACATTGTCAGCGATGACTTTCGCCGTGGCCAAAGGAACGTTTTCGAACTCATAGGTGACTACGTCCACCCCGCCGGCAAAGGCGCGCAGCGCTGCAACGTCGTCATAGCCGGCCACGGTCTTGTTGGGGGTGACGTCGAAGGCGGGGCTGTCACTGTCTGGGCAGAAGATGTGGGTCTTCATGCCTAGCTGGCTTGCCGCTAATGAAAGCATGCGACCAAGCTGGCCACCGCCCAGAATGCCGATACGGCTGCCGGGCTGTAGAGGGTGGTTGTCAGTCATCGTCCTTGGGAAACTCCGCAACAGCATTGGTTTGGCGCGCGCGCCACTCGGCGAGACGGGCTGCTAGCTCTTCATCGGCGAGCGAGAGAATAGAGGCTGCCAAAAGCGCAGCGTTGATGGCGCCAGCCTTGCCTATTGCAAGCGTGCCGACCGGCACGCCACCAGGCATCTGAACGATAGAAAGCAGGCTGTCCTGTCCATGCAATGCCTTGCTTTCGACGGGAACGCCGAGCACTGGCAATGTCGTCATCGCTGCGATCATGCCGGGCAGATGGGCAGCGCCGCCAGCGCCGGCAATAATGACCTGAAAGCCCTCATCGCGTGCTGTAGTTGCGAAATCGACCATGCGCAGCGGGGTGCGATGCGCGGAAACTATGCGCGCTTCATAGTCAAGGCGAAGCGCTTCAAGCGTTTCGGCGGTGAAACGCATGGTGGGCCAGTCCGACTGGCTGCCCATGACGATGGCAATGGGGGGAGATGAAACCAAGAGCCCTACCCTCAATTGGCTAAAGCGTGGCTGTATCCGATAAGCGGGGAAGGTTCAAGCCGAAGCGTTGTTGCGCATGTCGGGAACGAAATCGGTTCCGCTACGTTTTGAGCGTGCGGGGTCCATACGGGCTTGGATTGGGAACATCACATGGACACGAAACCGCCGGTTGCCCCGGCGCCATCGCCGTTGGCAATTCAGCCGCTAGCGGCGATTCTAACCTTCGTTCTTATCATTGCCGTGCTCTATCTGGGGCGCGGTATTTTCGTTCCGTTGGTCCTGGCTGTTTTGCTGGCCTTTGCTCTGGGACCGGTCGTGCATGCGATGCGCCGTGTCGGCACGCCGCATATCGTCGCGGTGATTGTCTCGGTATTGGCGGTTATCGCGCTGATTTCCGGGGTTGCCTATCTGGCCTTTTCCCAAATGCTGTCGCTCGCTTCGGATTTGCCGCGCTACCAGGCAACCATCAGCGACAAGCTGCGCTTGTTGCAGGAAACGTTTGGGGGCGGGCAGGTCATCGACCGGCTGGTGGCTACTGTGGAACGGCTCGGTGCGCAAGTCGAAGCCAGCGCCGAGACCTTGTCCGATCAAGGGCCTGAACCCATCCAGGTCGTTATTGCCAATGACGGTATGGGAGCACTTGAGACCGCACAGGCCTTGTTTTTCTCGATCATCGGCCCCCTCGCTTCGGTGCTGATCGTAACGATCTTTCTCATTTTTCTGTTGCTCGAGCGCGAGGAGCTACGGGATCGTTTCCTCAAGCTGGCCAGCCGTGGCGATCTGCGGGCCAGCACTGAGGCAATGAACGAGGCCAGTGCGCGGGTCGGCCGTTACCTTCTGGCCCAGGCAACGATAAGTGCCGGGTATGGCGCGCTGTTTGGCGCGGGGCTTTTTGTGCTTGGTGTGCCCAATGCAATTCTGTGGGGATTGTTGGCAAGCGTTTTTCGTTACATTCCCTTCGTTGGCACCCTCATGATTGCAACGATCCCGATCCTGCTTTCGGTCGCTGTCGATCCAGGCTGGACGATGCTGTTTGGCGTTATCGGCCTTTATGTCGTGCTTGAAATTGTTTCCAACAACATCATTGAGCCACGTCTTTATGGAACGTCGACAGGCTTGACGCCGCTTGCCGTGCTCGTCGCTGCCATGTTCTGGGCAACGCTATGGGGTCCCATCGGGCTCATCGTCTCGATGCCGCTGACTGTGTGCATTGTGGTTATGGCACGCTATGTGCCCGGTCTTGGGTTTATCGAGACCATACTTGGCAGTGCCCCCGTGCTGTTGCCGCAGGAACGTTTGTATCAAAGGCTGATCTCGGCAAATGTCGAAGAGGCGATTGAGCTGGCAGATCGGGAGATCGAGAAGGACGGGATTTCGGTATTTTATGAAGAGATTGCCGTGCCGGCATTGCGCTTGGCAGAGGCCGATATCGCAGGCGACCTTGCCGATCCTTCGCACCGGCATCGTGTCGTTGAGACACTGGCTGAAGTGCTCGACGACATTGGCGATACGGCAACTGAAAACGGCGAGGATGATGCACGGGTTCGGGTGTTTGGGGGGAAAACGGAGCTCGATCAGGCCATGGCGCTCATGGTGGCTGAACGCTCGCGCGCGCTTGGGTATGCGGCTCAGGTCATGGCGCCCGTGGCGTTGCGCAAAGAGGGTATCGCCCAGATGGATCTATCGCAAACTGACGTTGTTTGCCTTTGCTACCTCGGTGACAAACCTGATGTCTATGCGCGGTATGCGGCACGCCGGCTGAAGCGAATAAGACCGGAACTCGTCGTGATTGCGGCGTATTTTCATCCTGACTATCAAACAAGGCAAGCAGAGCGGACAGCCGACGAAATCGATGTTGTTGTCCACGCCATTGGTTCAGCCGAACTTGCGATTGCGCAGGCGGTTGGTGGAGACGAAAGACCGCTTTCTGACAGTCCCGAAGTTGTGCCTCAACTGCGGGTGACCGCGCGGGCCATTACGGCGCAGGCCTCCGCTGACCCCGATATCGCCCGGTCGCTGCGCCGGTTGGCTCGGTCTGCCAACACCACTGTTGCAATGGTCACCGTGGTGCCAATGACTGATTCTAGCTTTGAAGAATCCGAGAGAAGTCATGCCGAACACCTCGCTCACGAGGTGCTCAAGCGTTCGGGAACTCTGATCATCGAAGATTTGCAACACTCTCCTTACGCAAAAATGCGCAGTGTGGTGGAAAGCGGGGTGCGGGCATATGCAGGGGTGCCCATACCGCTCGATGACGGGCACCTCGGCGCTGTGCTGGCGATCTATGACCAGGAGCCGAGGTTGTACGATGAAGCCCAGATCGATTTACTTGAAAAGGCCATTGCCCCTATTGCACGCGAAACTCGTCAGCTTGTGCTGCGCCGGGAGGCTGAAGAAAAAGAAGTCATCGACTAGAGCGCAGATTCAGCCTTGCCCCGGCAAAAAAGTAAGGATCTTTGTCGTGCAAGAAGTCGCTAATGGGCATGCCCGTCGTCAAAATCTTCGCTTCCGGACTTCCAATAGCTTGCAGCCTTGATCCAGTCGGGGTTATGGCCGCGGTCATCCACCATGTGCTTGCGCACGGCTTTACTCATACCACTTTCGCCCGCGATAAATACATAACCCGGCCCGTCAGGCAGTTGCAGGCCCTGGACGGCGCCTAGCAGCTTTTCGCTATCGCCGGGCTCGGCGCCTTCGCGACTCAACCAATGGATTTCAGCGCCTTGCGGCGCTGCGATCGCTTGTATCTCGCTGTTATCGGAAACCTCGATGACGGCGATGGCGCGTGTTTCCCGTGGCAATTCCTCAAGGCGGCGCGAAATTGCGGGCAGTGCCGTTTCGTCACCGACCAGAAGGTACCAATCATAGTCACCTCGGACTACGAACGAACCCCGAGGTCCCCCAACCCCGATGGTGTCGCCAGGTTTTGCGGCTTCGGCCCAGCCCGAAGCCGGACCGTCACCATGCAGCACGAAATCGAGCGTCAGGGTCTTGGCACCATTGTCATAGTGTCGGGGAGTATAGTCACGCGCTTCCGGTCGCATGCCGTCAGGAAAGACAAGGCCGTTTTCCCCGCGTGCCGGGACCGGAAAATCAGATGCGCCGGCTTCGGGAAAGAACACCTTGCAGTGATCGTCATAGGCAAGGGAAACAAAGCTATCGAAATCTTCGGAGGTCAGCGTGATCCTCGCCATCTTTGGCGTGATGCGTTCGGATTTGACGACCTTTGCAACCCTGAATTTGAGTTCATGGCGAACGCGTTCGACAAGGCGGGCATGTTGGGTCATCACAGGTCATCCTCAATATGGTTGAGGGTGGAATTACAAATGATGACATCGCAAGTCAACTTAACTTGTTACTATGCGATAATGTCTGGCAGAATAATCCGTTCGATTGCGACGATCCGATCCTTGAGCGCAAGCTTGCGCTTCTTGAGCCGCTGGATAAGCGTTATATCGGCCAGACCTGAGGCCGTGAGCGTATGAATTGCCGCATCAAGATCAGCGTGCTCCTGCCGCTTTGTCGCCAGTTCGAGGCCGAGCCGCGCTTCGATTTCCTTGTCCAATGGCAGCACGATATTTTTCCCCCCAAAGGACTTATGCCAGCTTCCTTTCTGCCACAGATTTGCCATTGGACAAAGGCTGCAAAGAATGTGACGATATCGTCGTTCAATGATGAAAGGAGTGGCTATGACCTCACAGACTTACATCACTTCCCTGGAGCGGCGACACCAGGATTTGGAACGCAAGATCAGCGAAGAATTACGCCATCCGGCGCGCGATGCACTGCTGATTGCCGCTCTCAAGCGCAAGAAACTCGAGCTTAAGGACCAGATGGCACGTGCTCAGCACGAGACCACTCACTAAGGTCCAGTCCCAAAACTTGCGATTTCTGTGAGGCCACGGCGAAAGCTGCGGCCTTTTTTATTGGTGCGCGGCATCAGCAAAAGATATTCCAATCACCCCGTCGTAGATCAGCTTCAGGGCAAGCAGGAAGATCAGGATATAGGCGACCCGGTAGAATAGGCCGGGGTCAATTCTGCGCACAAGAAATACGCCAAGGATCATGCCTGCAATAGCTACAGGCACCAGGTACAGCGCGGCCTGCATGTTGGAGAGTGAAAGCTGCCCCAGGACAAAATAGAACGGGATCTTGGCTGCGTTGACCACGGCGAAAAACACTGCGTTGGTGCCCGCGAACAGGGCAGGGGGCAAACGCATGGGCAGCATGTAAATCTGGACCGGCGGTCCTCCAGTGTGGCTCACGAAGCTAGTAAAGCCAGCAATGCCGCCCCAAAATGCGCCCCAGGGACGCGAAGGGGGAAGCCCCTCAAGCTTTTTGCGTAGCGGCAGCCACGCATCGAGCACGAAGGCCAAAGTGATCAACCCAATCGCCAGGCGCACCATCGACTCGCTGACTGTTGCCGAGAGCGAAAACGCGATCAGCGTACCGACAAGCGCGCCCGGCAGAAGAATCCAGAATACTTTCCAGTCAACTTCGCGCCGGTAGGCAATGAGCGCGATTATGTCCATGACGATCAGCAAGGGAAGCATCATGCCAGCCGCGTCGCGGGCTGGCATCACGAGCGTGAGCAGTGGAACGCCCACCACGCCAAGACTTGCGACCAGGCCAGATTTTGACAGTGCAACGAGGAAGACTGCGAGTGCAGCGACAAGAAAAAACGTCAATTGAAACTTGGAGATCTAAAGAGGATAGGACCGCATTGCGCGGACAAATTTCGCCGATGTCAAGCCCCGCGGCTGAACCGTTTTCCGTCAGGTGAAGGCTGGCTGGAAGGACAGTGCTCAAATGAAAACGGTCCGCAGCAGGGCTGCGGACCGTCATTTTCACGTTCGCGTAATATTAATCCCGCTCTTCGGCGTCTGCGTCGGCTCCCTTGAGCGATTTGAGCTTCGCAAAGACCGATTCGGCCTCGCGTTCTGCGTCGTAATTGTCCTGAGCGGGCGTGTGCGCGGATTCCTCGCCTTCCTCAGGCTCGTACTGGGCGCGATTGAGTGCTTCTTCGGCCGTCATCAGGCGGGTGCCTTCGGGCGCGTCCTCGGAAATTCCTGCCGAACGCGCTGCCTTGCGCACTTCCATGTCCAATTCCATTTGCGAGCACAGACCGAGGGTGACCGGGTCCATTGCTGTCAGGTTGGCCGCATTCCAGTGCGTGTTCTCGCGCACGGATTCGATGGTCGATTTGGTCGTCCCGACAAGACGCATGATCTGGGCGTCCTTGAGTTCGGGGTGATTGCGGACCAGCCACTTGATAGCGTTGGGGCGTTCATGGCGACGCGAGGTCGGCGTATAACGCGGACCTCGGCGCTTTGGCGCTGCAACTTTGACCTTGGGTTCGGAAATCCTGAGCTTGTAATTTTCGTCGGCTTCGCCCTTGGCGATCTCGTCGCGCGACATCTGTCCGTTCTGAACCGGGTTAACACCACGGATGCCACCGGCGACATCGCCGTCGGCGATACCCTGGACTTCGAGCGGATGCAGGGTGCAGAAATCGGCGATCTGTTTGAAGGTCAGCCCGGTGTTTTCGACCAGCCAGACGGCTGTCGCCTTGGGCATGAGCAATTGTGTGGCCATGGGTAAATCTCTCCTGTGCTGCGACCCGGTGTTCCTCCGGATCGCCCGCCTCGCCAAGTCTGGGATGAGGGGGAATTTGACCTTCAATATACGGGTCAAATGCCGATCATGCAATCAGCAATCACGCAGCGCCAGTTTCCAGTGGATCGGGGCTGCCGACAGGTTCGCTTTGCGGGGTCGGCTGGGGTGGATAGCCGTTGAGGACAAGCTTCACGATTTCGGTGTCGCGCATACCACGCAGATTGAGGTGATCGGCGTCTTCGACCGAGATGAACACCCCATGCGGTGCCGCTGCGAACAAGCGACGTCCCAGGAAGGCTGGCACTACGGTGTCGCGTTCGCCGTGGACGACAATTATTGAATCGGCTTGACTGCCGGCGATGCGACGCGCGGAAAAAAAAGTATCTTGCATCAATTGTCCGGGCAGGAAGGGCATCGTAGCGGCCACGACATCGGGGAGCGAAGAGAACGGGGCTTCAAGCACCAGAGCCTGGCTCGGGTACCGTTCGGACATGGCAACGGCGACGCCCGTGCCAAGGGAATGCCCCACGAACACCAGCGGACTACCGGGGGCGTGTTTCTGGGCATAGGCGATTGCGGCTTCTGCGTCGATCAGTAGTCCATCTTCACTGGGCGTTCCAGTCGAGCCCGGATAGCCGCGATAGGCAAATGAAAGGATCCCAAAACCTGTATTGGCCCAAGGAGCACTACCAAATCGGACCGCCTGCGGTTCGGGAACGCTGCCGTTGCCATGGAAGGCTACGATCATCGGCGCGCCATTGATCGGCGGTTTGAAGTAGGCTTTGAGCTTTTCCCCATCGCTCGTGTCGAGCGTGACGCGTTCAAAGTCGGCGCCGACCATTGCGGCAAAAGGCGTGGCATTAACGAAACGCCGTGGAAAAACCATTTCACGCTGGAAGGTATAAGCTACCGTAACCAGCAATACATAAAGAAGCAGTGAAGCGAGCACGAGGCCGCCGACAAGGCGCAAGGTCGTCTGGTTCATCCAGCCTTCAATCAAGATATCTAACATACCGGTTGCGCCCCCGGACGTATAAAATCATCAGAACAGAAGTCTCTGGCAAGTCTGGTCAGGATGTTTGACGTAATCGTGACCGATCCGTTGCCAGACAGACACAGGGACGCGCCGCCGCATCTGTCAGAGCAACGACACTTTGGATGTTTGACACTCAATGCTGACCTGCCCGCCATAAGGTAGCGTCACGATGGGATCAGTGTGGCCGAAGTCGAGATTGCAGATGAGCGGCAGCTCGAAAAGACCGCGCTCATCGAGGACACCGAGAACAGCCAATTCCTGAGCAGCCTGGCCCTCGCTGTCCATCCCGGCCGGTCGCGACAACAAAACCGCGCTGACGCGGTCGAGAATGCCCTGGGCTGCGAAATTTCGAACCCAGCGCCTGACCCTGTCGGCGTCAGGAGCCTCTTCTGAGGTCTCAAGAAACAGCACGGCTCCGTCCCAATAGTCGAGGGGCGGCCACCAAGGTGTGGCCTTGATCATTTCCAGCACCTCAAGACAACCCCCGATAAGCCGACCGCTCACTGTGCCGCTGCCGCGCAAAGTCTTGGGGCCTGAAGAAGGCTGGCGTTGACGGGCGCGATGCTGGTTTGTTGGATCGGCCCAATCCAGCATCTGGTCGGTCCAGCCCTCCTGCGCCCAGGGAAGGGTATGAGGATGCCCATTCATGACCACAGCGCGAAAGGATGCCTCAGTGGTTGGGCTTATGCCGGCGTTCTCAGCAAATCCGGACATGACGGATGGACCATAAAAGCTCTGCACACCGGCTTTGAGGCAGGCAAAGTGCAGCGCAGTGGTGTCCGAATAGCCAATCAGGATTTTGGGATTGGCGGAGAGGACCGAAAGATCGAGAAACGGCTCGAGCCTTGCAGAGTCATCGCCACCGATTGAGGCAAAGATGCCTTTGATTCTGGGATCGGCAAATGCCGTCATGATATCGGCTGCACGGGCAGCGGGATTTTCGGCAAGCCAGTTTTCGTCGGCTCGGGTATGCGCCATTTCGACAATTTCAAACCCGAAACGTTCGCGCAGGCAAGCAAGTCCTGCCTCATAGCGATCAGGGAAAGTCCCCGGACCGCCCCAGCTTGGGGAAACAACGGCGATTGTATCGCCAGCGTTGAGGCGCTGTGGCTTGGTCAGAGCGCGAGGCCAGTGCTCCGTCATTGGGGTGTCTCGACTGTAAGGACGATTTTGCCGTAGTGGCTGTCAGCTTCCATGGCCCGATGCGCGTCCGCGGCTCGCTCAATTGGGAAGGTCTTTATACGAGGGGGGATTATGGCTCCAGCGCGGATTGCCGGCCAGACATTGGACCGCAGCGCTTGCGCAAATCGCGCTTTTGTCGCCGTTGGCTGAGGGCGCAGCGTCGATCCCGACAGGGTCAGTGCATTCATCAGGATCAGGCCAAGATTAATCTCGGCCCTCGCGCCACCCTGAATGGCAAGCTGGATGACGTGGCCGCCATAGGCACATGCCTTGAGGTTGCGGTTGGCATATTCGCCTCCGATAATGTCGATGACGATGTCAGCTCCCCGTCCGTTGGTCATCGATTTGATGCGTTCGACGAAATCCTCATTGGTATAATCAATGGTGTGTGCAGCGCCCATGGCTTTGGCGTAGCGTGCCTTTTCGGCACTCGATATCGTTACGATGGGCACTGCATCAAATAATCGGCAGATCTGAATGGCACTGGCACCAATTCCGCCGGCTCCACCATGGATCAGCACAGTCTGTCCTGCTGCCAATCCAGCCCTTTCGATGAGTGTTTGCTGCAATGTGAAAAATGTCTCCGGCAGCGTCGCTGCTTCAATGTGAGACCAGTTTTCGGGCTTTGGCAGAACCTGCCCGGCCGGTACGGCAACATAGGGCGCATATCCGCCCCCATTGCAAAGCGCCACAACGTCATCACCGATCTGAAAGCGCACTTCGCCTTCGCCAAGAGCCGCAATCCTGCCCGACACTTCAAGGCCTGGTCGCGGGGAGGAATCTGCTGGAGGCGGGTAAGCGCCCTGTCGCTGTGAAATGTCCGGGCCGTTCACTCCCGATGCGGCGACGGCGATGAGAACTTCACCGGCATTTGGCCGCGGGGTGGCGCAATTTGAAAGCCGAAGAACTTCGGGACCGCCGGGTGCCAAAATTTCGATAGCTTGCATCTGGTCTTTGAATGTCATGGACGCCATCTTAATCGCAAGCCAGAATGGACCAACTACAAATTTAGGAGATCAGTATGGAAGACGATCCCATACGCCGCGCACCGTCTCATGAGGTGGGCGTGTCTCTCGATACACTCTCGGTTCACGAACTCCAGGCGCGTATCGAAATTCTCAAGGCGGAAATCGCCCGGCTTGAAGCCGCCATCGAGGGTAAGACAGCGAGCCGCGAGGCTGCGGATGCCGTATTCAAGTTCTGAGCAAGGCGAATCGTGCTCGTTTGCGCTTCACCCTGACAGTCACTTGCCGGTAAGGTTAAAAAAGCGAGTCTCGTTAAGGAAAATTTTACGAGTTCGGTTTAGGTTTTCATTATCCAGTTTACGCTGGAGTTTTTCAGAGCGGTTCCTTCCCTCTGTTTGACGCCTCCCTGTTAACTTTCGAGAGCCGTTTGCTTGACGGCTCTTTTTTCTTTTCTGGGGTAGGGTTCACCGGAACAATTTGCGTTAAGGCTAGTTGCAACTCCTTTGCGGGCCGTAATGACGGCTCGCCTAAAAGCGCATAGGATGCGTGCGATACATCCAACGTGATTAAGGAGTGCCCGTGGACGAGATGAGGTCCCCCAGCGACGCCGTTGCATTGACCCCAAGGCTGCTGACTTCGGGCGGGTTTGACCTGCTTTATCGTGAAGGCATGGGCCTAATTGAGGAAGTTGCTGCCTATCTGGACGGTGAGGGACGTGGCGAAAGCAAGGAACTCAGCCGCGATGCTGCCTTCATTTACGCCACCGAGAGCATGCGACTCACAACGCGACTGATGCAGCTGGCATCGTGGCTGTTGCTGCAACGCGCGGTCAACGAAGGCGAGATTTCGCAAGAGCAGGCGCGCAGTGAGAAATCGAAGGTCAAGTTTTCTGCGCTGCCATCCGATCGTGGCGGTCCGGGTTGGGATGATATCCCTGAACGGATGAAGTCCTACATCGCCAAGGGCGACAGGCTGTTCGAACGTGTTGTAAATTTCGACAGGATCGAGCGCGGCGAGGAATTGCCTGCGGAGCCCGAGGGCGAAAATGCGTTGTCGGCCCAAAGGGACCGGCTGAAAGCGGCTTTCGGCGGCTTCTGATCTAAAAAGGTCCGGATGCGAAAAAGCCCGGCGCAATGGCCGGGCTTTTGTCATTCTGCAGGCTGTGGTTCTTACGAACCGAGGATGCCCTTGAACTTTTCCTTGAAGCGCGACACGCGGCCACCGCGGTCGATCAGCTTTCCATGGCCACCGGTCCAGGCCGGGTGAGTGGTCGGATCGATGTCAAGGGACAGCTTGTCGCCTTCCTTGCCATAGGTCGAACGGGTCTTGTATTCGGTCCCGTCAGTCATCATCACAGTGATGAAATGGTAGTCGGGGTGGATATCTTTTTTCATTGGATCGGGCCCTAAATCAAACGGGCGCTACCGCGCCCGGACGAAACGTCTCGCAAATTCGTTGGCGGCCTTTTACAGAATGCAGCGCCTCAGCGCAAGAGGCGGCATGAATGCGTGTTTAAGCGGATGCAAACTTGCCCCCGGGCTGGTCAGGGACTATCTAGGCGCAAACAGGAATACGCCGATATGTCGGAAACCGCTGCCAATCTATCGTCAACTGAAGCCGAAAATGATGTGCCACGCCTGAAAGCGGGCGCCCAGGCATCTTCACTCAAGCCGCTGAGCCGTCTGGTGCCATATCTCGTGCGCTACCCGTTGCGGTTGGTCATGACGTTGGCGTTCCTGATGATTGCAGCCATTGCCTCGCTTTCGATTCCTTATTTTGCGGGCGGCTTCATCGACGAAGGCTTTGTCACCGAAAATTTTGAGACTGTCTCGTCCTACGCCTGGCTCATCATATTGATCGGCGCGGTGATGGCAATTTCGGCTGGGGCGCGCTTTTATCTGATTTCGGTCATAGGCGAGCGCGTCATTGCCGATCTGCGCCAGGATGTCTTCAATCATCTGCTTACGCTCGATGCGACGTTTTTCGACGTGAACAGGGTGGGGGAATTGACGTCGCGCCTCAATGCCGATGTGGCCGTGATCCGAAGCGCAGTCGGTTCGTCGGCTTCGCTGGCACTGCGCTCGCTGATCTTGATGGTCGGTGCGTTGCTGATGATGTTCCTGACCAGTTTTCAGCTCGCGCTGGGGGTAGTGGTCGTCATTCCAATCATCGTTTTTCCGCTCGTTGCCATGGGACGGCGCATGAAAAACGTGTCGCGTGTGACCCAGGATACCTTGGCCGACCTGTCGGCCATGGTCACAGAGACTTTGTCGTCGGTCAAAACGGTAAAGTCCTTTGTGCAGGAGCAGAGCCAGCAGCAGCTGTTTCAGGGATATGCCGAGACTACATACCGGGCAGAGCTAAAGCGGCTCCTGACCCGCTCGCTGCTCATTGGTATCGTCATGTTCGTGACCATGTCGGCGCTGGTCGTTTTGGTCTGGCTTGGTAGCCAAGCGGTATTTGCTGGAATGATCAGCGTAGGCGAGGTTGTTCAGTTCGCCATATATGCCGTAATCGCGACGAGCGCACTTACCAACATGAGTGATCTGTTTGGTACGTTGCAACAAGTCTCGGGCGCAACCGAGCGGTTAATCGAATTGCTCGATACCCGTTCGAGCCTGCCTGTCCGTTCCGATCCTGTTGCCATGCCGAAACCGCCTATGGGCAGGGTCACTTTCGACGCCGTCGATTTTTCCTATATGACGCGTGACGATGCCCCGATCCTTTCTCGGCTGTCATTTGTAGTGGAGCCGGGCGAAACCGTGGCGCTGGTTGGCGCTTCCGGTGCTGGCAAAACGACGGTATTCGCTCTGCTCCAGAGATTTTATGATGTCAATTCGGGCGCTGTTATCGTCGACGGCGTGGACGTGCGGGACGCTGACCCCGCAGATTTGCGCTTGCGCTTTGCCTCTGTCGATCAGGAGCCTGTCATTTTTGCCGGATCGATTGCCGACAATATCCGCTTTGCCAAGCCCGATGCGACGATGGCGGAAATTCGCGCAGCCGCCGATGCAGCTTTGGTGACAGGCTTTGTCGAGGACTTGCCGCAAGGTTTCGACACGATGGTGGGAGAGCGCGGTGTGATGCTCTCGGGTGGCCAAAAACAGCGCGTTGCCATTGCCAGGGCCTTGCTCAAGGACGCGCCTATCTTGTTGCTCGATGAGGCAACCAGCGCGCTAGACGCCCAGAGCGAGCATCTCGTGCAGATGGCGCTGGAGCGGCTCATGGAGGGGCGTACGACTCTCGTCATCGCTCACAGGCTGGCGACAATTCGCAATGCAAGCCGTATCCTGGTGCTCGAAAAGGGCGAATTGATCGACGAGGGCACTCACGATGAATTGGTCAACAAGGGCGGACGTTATGCCGAACTTGCAAAGCTCCAATTCCGGCTAAACGATGAAGCGCTTGCTGGCTGAGAATGCGATCAACGTTCAATCGTCGCTGTCGCGCTCGTAGTGGGCGCCGAGCGTGAAGGCGGGCAGCCAGAGCTCGCGCCGGATCGTCCAGGTCTCATAGGTCGGCACAAAAGAGTTGGGCGCATCGAAAGCGCCCAGATGGACTTCGATTTCATCGTCGGTCCGGGCAAAGACCGAAGAGCCGCAGTGCGGGCAAAAATGGCGCCCGTTGTATGAGCTTGTCGCGCCGGTTACCTCAACCGCGCTTTCAGCAAAGATGGCCGCAGCATAGAAAAGCGCGCCATGGTGCTTGCGGCATTCAAGGCAGTGGCAAATGCCGACTCTGTCCGGCGCACCCCTGGCCACCAGTTTAACACGTCCGCACAGGCACTGGCCTCGCGCCTCTTCCATTTCCGCTCCCTCAAGCTTCAGTCAGCTTGAACTCGATGCGCCGATTGCGGCGGTAGGCATCGTCGTTATCGGCCGGATCAAGGGGTGAAAATTCGCCGAACCCAGCGGCCAGGAGTCGATTGGGCGAGACACCCTGTTCGACAAGCAGCTTTGCTACCGCGATGGCACGTGCCGCTGAAAGTTCCCAGTTCGAGGGAAATTGAGGCGTCGAGATCGGGCGGCGGTCGGTGTGTCCGTCAATGCGCAGCACCCAGGGGATGTCGGCGGGAATCTCGGTTTCGAGTTCAAGAATGGCGTCGGCAAGCGCGCGTATCTGGGATTGCCCCTCGACGGAGATCTGTGCCTGTCCGGCATCAAAGAGCACTTCGGACTGGAAGACAAAACGATCGCCAACCACCTGAACGTCCGAACGTCCTTCCAGAATTTCACGCAGTCGGCCAAAAAAATCTGAACGATAGCGTGACAGATCCTGTACCCGTTGAGCAAGCGCCAGATTGAGGCGGCGGCCCAGATCGGCAATCTGGGTGCGACTTTCGGTGTCTCTTAACTCGGACGCTTCCAGAGCCGCTTCAAGCGCGCCAATTTGCTGGCGCAGCGCGGCAAGCTGCTGGTTAAGGAGCGCGACCTGTGCCTGTGCCTCAGATGACAACTCTCGCTCTTCCGACAGCTCGGTCTCAAGGCCAGCAATCGTGGAATCATAGTCGGCAATTCCGTCGCCAAGGCCGGCCAGCTGACTTTGTAGATTGTCCCGCTCGGCCTCGACACCTGAAAGCGTCGCCGACAGCGAGGAGATCGAAAGTTCGAGTTCTTCGGAATTTGCCCTTTCGAGCTGAAGCAACTCAGTCAGTTCGGCGATCTGGGCGTTAAGTCGCGACAGAGCTGTGTCACGACCCAGAATTTCCTGATTCAGGAAGAACTGGGCGATCATGAACAGCGAGAGCAGAAATATGATGACCAGCAGCAGGCTCGACAGAGCGTCTACATAACCGGGCCAATAGCTGGGGCGTTCAGCAGATGAGCGTCCGCGGACGAGTGCCATGGGCGAAGTGTCCTAGTTCTGGCCGTCGCGGGGACGATCATTGTCCTGCAACAGGGTGTCGATCAGCGTGGTCAGGCGCTTGTTGACCTCTGCCTGTTCGGAGATGTGAGCCCGCAGATCTTCTTGTTCGGCCCTGATGTGCTTGACGAGACCGTCAATGCCCTTGGCCAATTCAGCCATGGCGCGGATAGCGTTCTGCGACGAATTCTGGGTCTGCATCGTCGCGCCCAGCCGCTCGAACATCTGCTGCATTTCAGGGCCCGACACTCCAAAATTGTTGGCCTGCATCGTTGCTATGGGGTGGTCGAGCTCGGTCATCGAACTCATCCAATCTTCAAGGTCGGTGTAGAACGCGTTCTGGGCCTGACCAGCCTGCAGATCGAGAAAGCCCAATACCAGCGAACCCGACAAACCGAACAGCGATGACGCAAAGGCGATCGACATGCCGCCCAGCGGCGCTTCGAGACCATCCTTGAGATTGCCGAAAATATTGGTGGTGTCGCCCGACGTTACGTCGAGGTTCTGAATAACGCCCGATACTGCGCCCACAGTCTGAAGCAGACCGTAGAACGTTCCGAGCAGTCCCAGAAAGACAAGAAGGCCGGTGAGATAGCGCGACGTGTCCTTGGCCTCGTCAAGCCGGATTCCTACCGAATCAAGGATCGAGCGCATCGAGGCAGGGGTAATTACGGTCTCGCCCAGCTTGTCCCGCATGATTGCGGCGACCGGTGCGAGCAACACCGGGGCGCGCCGGAGTTGGCCGGCATTGCCTTCCTGGAGTGAATTGACCCAATTGACCTCGGGGAAAAGTCGGATCACCTGCCGGAAAGACAGAATGATCCCCACCAGCAATACAAACAGGATCATGCCGTTAATGAACGGATTGGACCAGAACGCGTCGAGAAGTTGGGGCAGCAAGATGATCGCCACCATCGCCACGAGGACAAGGAAGATGACCATCTTGATCAGATAGACCAGTGGATTGGCGAGGCGATACGGGTCGTATGATTGCGTCATATAGGGCCGGCTCCTGGCAGCGCTTCAGGTCAGATGACCAGTGGCGTGTCAAATTTGCGCCAGCTTAGTCAGACCGCGGTGACCTGACAATGACTTGAGACGTGGTTAAGGAAAAGTGACCTTTGCCCAAGAACTCATGCCAGCCCTATTTTACAGCTTGAACGGCCTTGAGAAGGTCACGCTGAATGATCTCGTTGCCTGCAACCACTTCGCCCTTGGTGACGGCATCATTACCACCTGCAAAGTCGGTGACGAACCCGCCAGCTTCCTTGACCAACAGCAAACCGGGGGCTACGTCCCACTGCTTCAATCCTGCTTCCCAGACTCCGTCGAAACGGCCCGATGCCAACCAGGCGAGATCCATCGAAATCGATCCTGACCGTCTGATTCCGGAGACTGCGGGGGTGATGTGAGCCAGTTGACGCAATTGCAGCGCATCGAGAGCGCGTCCCTGGGAATTGATGCCCGTGCAGATCAGCGCCTCAGACAGGTGCTTGCGACCGGCAACGCGCAGGCGGCGGTTGTTTAACCAGGCGCCATTGCCCTTTTCGGCTGTGAACAGCTCGTCCATCACAGGGTTGTAGATCACCGAAGACACGATCTCGTTGTTGCGCTCCAGCGCTATGGCAACCGCAAAGATCGGCACGCCATGCAGGAAGTTGGTCGTCCCGTCGATCGGGTCGATGATCCAGCGGTGCATGCCGTCTGTGCCTTTGATCTCCCCGCCTTCTTCCATGAGAAAGGAATAGGTGGGCCGGGCCTTCATAAGTTCGTCCATGACGACCTTTTCGGCGCGCTTGTCGGCAACCGATACAAAGTCGGCGGGACCCTTGCGCGAGACCTGCAGGTTTTCGACTTCGCCGAAATCGCGGATCAGGCCCCTGCCGGCCTTCAGGGCCGTGTTGACCATGATATTCATCAGCGCTGAGCGAGCCATGCGAGTGTCCTTGTGTCTTTGTCCCATGCGGGAGACCAATGCGTGGTGCTCTCTAGCACGCTGCGCCTTGCGGTCAAAGAAAACACCCTCCCCGATGGGGGAGGGCTAAAAAGCGAGAGAGGCGACGAAATCAGTCAGCGCGACGGATATAGGTCACTTCGGTCGTGTCCACGATAATCCGCTGACCAATGCCGACAAAAGGCGGCACCATCGTCTTGACGCCGTTTTCAAGCGTTGCAGGCTTGAACGAGTTGGCAGCGGTCTGGCCCTTGACCACTGGCTCGGTGTCGGTGACCTCGAGCGTGACCTGTGCAGGAAGCTGGATACCGAGCGGGGTGTCTTCGTACATTTCGACGGTGACCATCATGCCATCCTGGAGGAAGGCGGCGCGTTCGCCAACGAAGTCGGTAGCCAGTTCAATCTGCTCGTAGCTTTCGGTGTTCATGAACACCAGCGCGTCGCCCTGCGCGTAGAGATACTGGAAGTCGCGCTGTTCGAGCGATACACGCTCGACGGTCTCGGCCGACCGGAAACGTTCGTTGAGTTTGGTGGTGCCTTGAATGGCCTTCAGTTCAACCTGGGCATAGGCTCCGCCCTTGCCGGGTTTGACGTGATCGACCTTTACAGCGACCCAAAGGCGGTCCTGATGCATGATCACGTTGCCGGGACGGACTTCGTTACCGTTGATCTTCATTGCAAATACTTTTCGTTGCTGCGCCCGCGCGGATGGGCGCGCAAGGCCGATAAGACTGGTGGGATGGGCTTTTGCCCCAGAACGGGCCCGTTTTCAAGTCTTGGCAATCATCCTGGCGTTGTTAGCTCGTCCAGCGGCACTGAAAGCGTGTCCAAGCTATCGGGCAAAGGCTCGTTTGCGGGCGACTGTCCAGATTGGGACGGCGGGTCTTGGGCCGGCGGAACGCCCGGCCAATAGCGCGCCCTTTCCTCGGCTCTTGCCAGTGTCCCAGGATCGGCTCCACTCAGCATCCGATCAAGCCCTTCTTCGGTCAGTCCTTGGCGACGCGCCAATATCCGGTACATGGCGGCACTCTCAAGATCCTGCGCCATGCCCTCGGCCGACGCCAGCATCATGGCATAGCGAACCTGGCCCACAGGGTTGCCGGCTTCTGCAGCGCGGCCATACCAACGCGCTGCACCTTCAGCATCCCGGGTGCCGTCGCTAGCACCCATGTAAAGCAGGGTTGCATATTCGACCTGAGCTTCTGGTAGGCCCTGTTCTGCAGCCATTTCAAGCAACTGGAGTGCTCTTGCAGTGTCGGGGGCAATCCCGGCGCCTTCCAACAGCATTATGGCGAAATCATACTGCGCCTCGGGGAGGCCGGCCTCGGCGGCTTCTCCGATCAACTCGGCAGCAGCTGCCAGATTGGGTTCGGCATAAGTCCCTTCGACATGGAGCAGACCTAGATTGTATTTTGCCGCCATATGGCCGCCTTCGGCGGCTTTTTCAAACAGTGCTGCGGCGCGCTCGCGGTTGCGGGGAACGCCGGTGCCGGTCTGGTAAATCATGGCCAATTGAAAGGTCGCCTGAATGTCGCCATTCTGGTCGGCCTGAGCGTACCAGGTTATTGCGCGTGGCACATCCTGAGGCACGCCAAGCCCATTAGCGTGGATTTCTGCAACTAGGGTCTGCGCCACGGCATCACCCGATGCGGCGCGCCGTTCGGCGAGCCGAAGCGCTGTCAGATAATATCCACGCTGGAAGGCGCCATATGCAAGATCGACGCCGTCCGGTGGGTCGAGCAGCATGCGCGAAATGTCGAGCGCCTCATCCATCTGATCGCTCTGAGCCAGAGCCGCGATGGGTGACAATGCCACAACCCCGGCAAGCAATGCTGCTGAAAGCACTTTCATGGAGCATCTCCGGGCGTCGTGATCTTGTCCCAATCGGCTTGCGCGAACGCTGCGAATTCAGACTTTAAGCCACCAAGATCAGCTGGCATTTCGATGCAAAGGACTGATGGCACTTCAAAAGTCTCGGCCCACCATTCAGCCATTTCGTGTCCGCCAACATCTTGCCGATCGCCGAACATAAGGTAGTCGATATCCAGCTCTCCCCGGGTCATCGCTTCGTGGCGCGATCCGATGTCGCCGGTGCCAACTATGAAATCTGGCTTGAGCTCGTCGACGGCCTCGCGCAGCCCTTTGATCCCCCCCGACATGTGGACGCCGTCCACATAGGCGCGGCGGACCAGATCGGGTCGGTTGTCCAGAAGGACCGCGCAATCGTGCTTTTGGGCGATTTTGGCCAGAGGTTTGGCTCGACCAAGATAAGCAAAATCGTCCTCTTTACCGGCCTTGAGCAAAAGCGCTGCAGCCGGCACGCGCGCCAAGGTAGCTTCGAGCCGTTCAGCGGTAATCTCCGGCTCAGCGATCAGGAATATATCTGCCATGGTTCCCCAGTCGTTTCGCTTCCCTTGCCGTCAAACAATGACAAAAAAAGGGACGCTGCGTCGATACAGCGTCCCTTGGCTTATGGGAAGACCAATTGGCAGCAAGATGCCGGGGTGCCCGGCCTGTCTTGGATATCGCGTCAGGCCGCTTTGTCGATTTCAGGTGCCCATTGGCCGAGAGAAGCAAGAGAATTCATCTTCGCCCGGTGGATGAAGGCGCGGCGTCCTGCTTCAATGTTTTCAGCCTTGCCGCCCCAGGTCTGGAGCGCTTCGGCCTGCAGGGCGCGACCGTAAGAGAACGTCAGCGCCCAAGGTAGTTTGCCGATGTTGTGCATTGCCGAGAGGTTTGCGCTGGCCTGTTCCGACGTCTGGCCGCCCGACAGAAAGGCGATTCCTGGTACGATTGAAGGAACCGTTGCCTTGAGCGTGCGAACTGTGCGTTCGGCAACGTCTTCGACAGAAACTTTTGGGCCGTTGATGCCAGGGATGACCATATTGGGTTTCAAAATCATGCCATCGAGGGCGACGCCTGCCATGCGCAATTGCTCGAAGACTTCGCCGAGTGTATCGGTAGTGACCTTTTCGCAGGTCTCGATGGTGTGATTACCTGGTTTTCCGTCCGCTAGCACTTCAGGCTCGACAATCGGGACGATGCCGGCTTCCTGGCACAGCGCTGCATATCTGGCGAGGGCATGGGCGTTGGCGTGCACGGAAGCGCGGGTGGGTTTGTTTTCGCCAATGCCGATAACGCCGCGCCATTTGGCGAAGGCGGCACCGAGCCTTGCGTATTCGGCTAGCCGATCGCGCAGGCCATCGAGGCCCTCCGTGACGGTTTCATCGACATAACCGGGCATTGGCTTGGCACCGGTATCGACCTTGATGCCGGGCAAGCAGTTGGTCGCGCGCAGCATGTCCACGAACGGTGTGCCATCCGCAGCGGATTGGCGGATGGTTTCATCAAAAAGGATAACGCCGGAAACGTAGTCGGTCATGGCTTCGGTAGCGCCGAACAGCATCTCGCGGTAGTCGCGGCGGTTCGTTTCGGTGGATTCCAACGAGATGGAATCAAAACGCTTCTTAATGGTGCCGGTGGATTCGTCGGCGGCCAAAATGCCCTTGCCGGGCGCAACGAGCTGGTTGGCAATCTCGCTCAGTCGAGACATCGGACGCTAAACCCCATGGATGTGAATATGATGCCAAAATACCCGAACGTCAGGGTCATAATCGATTAGACGTTCGGGTATAGAACGAAGGGATTAGTCGCGCGCGGGAACCCTTGCTCGCTAGTGCGGCTTAAGGGCGTCGACGCCGGGCAGGGGCTTGCCCTCCATCCACTCAAGGAACGCACCCCCGGCTGTCGAAACATAGGTGAAACTGTCCTTGACGCCGGCATGGGCCAATGCGGCGACGGTGTCCCCACCGCCCGCTACGGAGGTTAGGAGCCCTTTTTTTGTACGTTCGGCTGCGTGCTTTGCGACTTCCACCGTGGCCTTGTCAAATGGGGTCATCTCAAAGGCGCCAAGCGGCCCGTTCCAGACCACGGTCTTTGCTTCATTAATGGCAGTTTTGATCTTTTCAATCGATTGAGGCCCGGCATCGAGAACCATGCCGTCCTTTTCAATGGCGTCCAGGCCGTAGATTCTGGAAGGGGTCTCGGCCTTGAAGTGCCATGCGACCACGCCATCAATGGGCAAGATGATTGCGCAGCGCGCCTCTTCGGCTTTGTCCATGATGCGCAACGCGGTTTCCTTGAGGTCGCGTTCGCACAGCGATTTGCCTACATCGTAACCAAGCGCATAAATGAACGTGTTGGCCATACCGCCCCCGATCACCAATGCTTCGACCCTGTTTACCAGGTTTTCGAGCAAATCGATTTTGGTCGAGACTTTCGCACCGCCAACGATAGCGATTACTGGCTTTGTGGGATTGCCAAGTCCCGCTTCGAGCGCTTTCAGCTCGGCTTCCATCGCGCGCCCAGCGCCAGCGGGAAGTTTGTGAGCCAGGCCCTCGGTTGAAGCGTGGGCGCGATGAGCAGCCGAAAACGCATCGTTGATATAGAGATCACCCAGCGATGCCATTGTCTCGACAAGCTTGACGTCATTGCCTTCTTCGCCCGGATGAAAACGGGTGTTTTCCATCAGGACGACGGACCCGGGTTCTGCGGCGGTGATCACTTTTCTCGCATCCGAGACATCGGTCCAATCGGTTGCAGCGAAATGGACAGGTTTGCCGATAATCCTGTGGAGCGCGTCGACAACGATTTTTAGGCTCATGTCGGAATCGACCTTGCCCTTGGGCCGCCCGAAATGGGCGAGGAGGATCGGCAGTCCTCCCTTGTTGGCGATTTCCTGAATGGTGTGGGCGACGCGATCGATGCGCGTGGCATCGGCCACCTTGCCGTCCTTGACCGGCACATTGAGATCGACGCGCACAAGAACGCGCTTTCCGTCGAGGTCGAAGTCGTCAAGGGTCTTGAAGGCGGCAGTCATACTCGCATCCATTCGGTCTGAATTCACAATTCCCTCGGGAGCACAGTGACCCAAGGTCGGACGATAGGCAAGAAAAAGGCGCTCCGAAATGGAGCGCCTTTGATTGCGGATTTTTAAAGTTCAGAGCGTTTTTGCAAACGCTACAGCTGTGTCGCTCATACGGTTGGAAAAGCCCCATTCATTGTCGTACCAGCTCAGGATACGCACAAAGGTGCCTTCCATGACCTTGGTCTGGTCCATGTGGAAGACCGAGGAATGGGGGTCATGATTGAAATCGGTCGAGACCAGTTTTTCGTCGGTATAGCCTAGAACGTTCTTGAGCTTGCCTTCGGCCGCGGTGCGGATCGCCGCGTTGATTTCTTCGACCGAAGTTGTCTTCTTGGCGATGAACTTGAAATCCACAACGGAGACATTGGGGGTCGGAACGCGGATCGAGGTGCCGTCGAGCTTACCGTTGAGCTCAGGCAGCACAAGGCCCACGGCCTTGGCGGCTCCGGTGGTGGTGGGGATCATCGAAAGGGCTGCAGCGCGGCCGCGATAGAGATCCTTGTGCATAGTGTCGAGCGTCGGCTGGTCACCGGTGTAGGAGTGAATCGTGGTCATGAACCCCTTTTCGATGCCCACCGCTTCATTGAGCACATAGGCGACCGGGGCCAGGCAATTGGTCGTGCACGAGGCGTTCGAAATCACCTGGTGATCCGCCGAGAGCTTGTCGTGATTGACGCCGTAGACCACGGTCAGATCCGCGCCGTCTGCCGGTGCGGAGACGATCACCTTTTTGGCGCCGGCTTCAATGTGCGCGGATGCTTTCTCCTTGGAGGTGAAGATGCCCGTGCATTCCATCACGATATCGACGCCCATTTCGCCGTGCGGCAGTTCGGCAGGATTGCGGACGGCGGTGACCTTGATCGGACCGCGTCCCACATCGATCGTATCGCCGGCGACCGTCACAGTGCCGGGAAAGCGGCCATGTACCGAATCGTAGCGGATAAGATGGGCGTTGGTTTCAACTGGCCCGAGGTCGTTGATGGCAACGACTTCGATGTCGGTGCGGCCGGATTCTACGATGGCGCGCAGGACGTTGCGGCCGATGCGGCCAAATCCGTTGATGGCGACGCGGACGGTCATGGAGCTACTCCTTGAGTATGGATATGCCGAACGGGAGGAAAAAGGGGCGCTGGACGCGCCCCTTGATTTGAAAGTCTATTAGAGCTGGGCCTTGGCCGCTTCAACAGCGGCTTTGGTCGTAATACCGAAGTGCTTGTAGAGCGCATTGATTTCGCCTGAGGCGCCGAACCCGGTCATGCCGACAAAGCGGCCAGTCTCGCCAAGGATCTTGGACCATCCCATTTCAATGCCGGCCTCGATAGCGACACGGGCGCGCGCTTTGCCGAACACTGTGCGTTTGTAGTCTTCGGACTGGGCGTGGAACAATTCCATTGAGGGCACCGAAACCGCGCGGGCGGAAATACCTTCATTGGTGAGTTCCTTGGCAGCTTCGACGGCAAGCTGGGTCTCAGAGCCCGTTCCGAAGATGACCACGTCGGCGTCCTTGTCGCCCCAGACTGAATACGCGCCGCGCAGGCACATATTGTCCTTTGAGTATTCGGCGCGCAGGGTGGGCAGGCCCTGGCGGGACAGCGCCAGGATTGAGGGTGTCTTGTCGCGCTCCAGCGCAATTTCCCAGCACTCGGCAGCTTCCATGGCGTCAGCGGGACGCAAGACCAGAAGGTTGGGGATGGCGCGTAGGGCAGCGAGGTGCTCGACGGGCTGGTGTGTAGGTCCGTCTTCGCCCAGGCCGATGGAATCATGGGTCATGACCAGGCCGACACGGATGCCCATCAATGCTGCGAGGCGGATGGAGGGGCGGCAGTAGTCGGTGAAGGTCATAAACGTGCCGCCATAGGGATAAAGCCCACCATGCAGCGCGATACCGTTCATGGCGGCAACCATGCCGTGCTCGCGGATGCCGTAATGGATATAGCGGCCCGAATAATCGTTGGATGTGAAGGGAAGTGTCTGGGACGTGTTGGTGTTGTTCGAGCCGGTCAGATCAGCCGAGCCGCCCAGCGTTTCCGTCATGACGCCATTAATGACCTCAAGGGCGTTCTGGGACGAGGCGCGGGTGGCGAGCTTTGGCTTGTCTTCGGCAAGCTTGTGCTTGTAGTCAGCCATTGCCGATTTGAGCGCTTCGGGTAGATCGCCGCGCATGCGGCGTTCGAAATCGGCCTTGGTTTCTGCATCGGCGCTATTGAGCCGTTCTGTCCAGGCGCTGCGCGCTTTGGTGCCACGGTTTCCCGCAAGCCGCCAGGCGTCAATCAAGTCTTCGGGTATTTCAAAGGGGCCGTATGCCCATCCCAACTCTGCCTTTGCCAGGGCAATTTCTTCATCGCCAAGCGGCGAGCCGTGCGCTTTGGACGTCCCGGCTTTGTTGGGCGAGCCGAAGCCAATTGTGGTCTTGGCGGAAATGAGCGTCGGCTTGTCGGATTTCTGAGCGGTCTTGAGCGCCTGCTCGATCTGTTCTGGATCGTGGCCGTCGATTTCCAAGGTGTTCCAGCCGACTGCCTTAAAGCGAGCAATCTGGTCCGTGGAATCGGCCATCGACACCTTGCCGTCGATGGTGATGTCGTTGTTGTCCCAGATGACGATGAGCTTGTTGAGCTTAAGGTGCCCGGCCAGCGAAATCGATTCCTGGGAAATGCCTTCCATCAGACACCCGTCACCCGCATAGACATAGGTGAAGTGGTTGACCAGATCGTCGCCATATTCGGCGTTGAGCTTGGCTTCAGCGATCGCCATGCCCACCGAATTTCCAAGGCCTTGGCCAAGCGGGCCAGTGGTGGTTTCAATGCCGTCGGCATGACCGTATTCTGGGTGACCAGCCGTCTTGTAGCCGAGCTGGCGGAAATTCTTGATGTCGTCGAGCGTCATGTCCTCGTACCCGAGCAGGTACAGCGAGGAGTAGAGCAACATAGAGCCGTGGCCCGCCGAGAGCACGAACCGGTCACGGTCGGGCCAATGGGGAGCCTTGGGATCGAATTTCATGATCTTGGTGAACAGCACGGTCGCGATGTCGGCGCCGCCCATCGGTAGTCCGGGGTGGCCGGAGTTGGCGGCCTGCACGGCATCCATGGAAAGGGCGCGAATGGCATTGGCCATGGCATCGTGTTTGGCTCTGTCTGTCATGGTATCCCGAAGCGTTCGACGTTAGGAAAAATGGCGATGCGGCGGTCCGCACGAGACGGCCCGGTCGCGCGAGGCAGACACATAACAGGTCCGGGTATCGAGTCAATGTCGGCACAGTGGCGACCCCGGGAGGGCGCCCTTGCCATTTCCGCCACTTTTGGGGTTATTGTGGCCTATGCAGGCAATGGATTCGAAGGACGCGTTCAAAGTGACACCGCCATCGACCGGAGAGAGCTTTACCACCGCTATCGAACGGCTCGACCGCGCGTTGAACCGGCTCGATACTTCGGTGCGCTCACTGTCGGGACGGCTGCGCTCCTCCGCCCAAATACAGGCCGACAGCCAGAAACTGGCAGGGGATCTCGATCGGGCTACGGCGCGGGCCGACAAACTCGACCAAGCCACAGACCTTGTTTCCAAGCGGATCGAAGACGCCATGACAAGCGTACGTTCGGTGCTCGAAGAGGGAGAAAGCCGTGGCTGAAGTCAGCGTTGAAATCAACGGCAGAAAATACCGAATGGCCTGTGAGGACGGGCAGGAGACACACTTGTCGTCTCTCGCCTCCCGGTTCAATCGCTATATCGACGATTACAAGGGCACGTTCGGTGAGATCGGTGACAACCGGCTCACAGTAATGGCCGGCATAGCAGTAGTGGACGAACTGGCCGAGGCCGAACGAAAACTCGAACAATTGCGGGCCGAGCTTCAGACAGTGACCAAGGCCGGCAACGATGTTGCCGCCGAGGCCGAGACAATGGAAAGCAAGTTTGCCGCGAAGCTGGCGGATGTGGCGCGACGCATAGAGTCTATTGCAACTGCTGTCGATGCAGCAGGTCAAGAACCGCAGGGGAACTCGTGACATCATCCGGGGTGGTGACTGGCGTGCATTGCGCCCGCGGACATAATTTTTCTAAATCCACTGCAATGTTCATTGATATTTTGGCCGGGCTTGGCGTTGCTGGTGATGCCCATGCAGGCAAGACTGTTAGGCATCGCTCAAGGGTTGCCGTCGATCCCGACCAGCCCAATCTTCGCCAGGTGCACCTTGTTGCGTCCGAACTGCTCGAAGAGTTGAATACGCAGGGATTCGATCTGTCGCCCGGCGCATTGGGGGAAAACATCACGACACAGGGTATCGATTTGATCGAACTGCCCCGTGGGACCGTATTGGTTATTGGCGATGTGCGTCTGAGCGTAACCGGACTGCGTAATCCGTGTGTGCAAATCGAAAATTTTCGACCAGGGCTCTTAAAGCAGATGGTGGGAAAACGCGACGACGGCACGCCTCTGCTGCGGACTGGCATCATGACGACCGCACTGAACAGTGGGCCCGTCACGGCCGGGAGCGGCATAGTTGTGCAGTTGCCGCCCGAACCGCATATCCGCTTGGAACGGGTGTAGAGGCCGCGTTTCGCTGTTCAGATTTTTTTGAGGCCCGACCGCACCAGATGGGCGCGCAGATCTTCGATTTGTTGGTTTGTCATTGCCCGCTTTGGTAGCATCTGGAACAGCTGTTGGGATTGCATGATCAAGAAAACCGCTTGATCCTCGCTCCAGCCAAAATACTGGTTCCATGCAATGGTCCCGCCCATGCTTGACGTGTTGGCAGTAAAGCCATCCTCCGACCAGGAAGCCGCTATTGGTGCGTGAAGCGTTTTTTGCTGCGCAAAAACTTTTTTGGCGCGGTAGGGCAGTGCGATGAAATAGATCAGCGGTGGCATCGCCGCCAGTCCGATCAACCCGCCGATTGCTGCTGAAGTGAAGCCTTCGTCAAACCCAGTCATTATCATCATCGCCAGAGCGACAAGAACTATCAGGAAAGTGAATATTTTGGGGCCGGTGTTGGCGATGAAGTAGCGCCGCGCGTGCAATTGCAACGCCGAAGCGTAGTCGCTTGGCGTAAGCGTAAGGGTGACAGGTTGTGTGGTTGTTCTCATAGTTTTGTGTTCTTCGACAGGTCGTTCCAAGTCAAGCCGGTCCCGCCTGCAAAATCTGCTGGTTTACCATTTGAGCGTATAGGGATGGACAGTCCAGTGCGGTGCCTCATGATTGGGCAGCAATCCGAACCAAAGAGATTCGGAACAACGGGCTGCGCCATCTCAAAACAATGCTCTGTGGCGTATAGCTCATCGGGGGAAAATTCATGTCCAACACAGCGCTACATGCGCCAAAGCTAAATATTGACCTCAAACGTTGCGCGCGCTGGGTGTTTGTCGCCTCTTTGGTGATCATTGCCATGGGAATGCTGCGCGAGATCGTCATTTCACAGATCGGCCTCGAAACACCGCTGAAGGAACTGCGCCACATTTCGCTCGATTCCGAACTTTCACTTCCGGCCTTTTATTCGGCTGTCCTGATCCTTGCCATAGGGGTCATGCTCTTGTTGATCGGGCAGGTGGTGCGCCAGACGCGCGGCCTTGATGGAAACCGTTGGACGGTTTTGGGGATCATTTTCTGCCTTATGTCGATCGACGAGGCTGCGAGTTTTCACGAATCGCTGATGATGCCATTGCGCAATGCGTTCGATTTGACAGGAATATTATATTATTCCTGGGTCGTCCCTGGCGCGATCGCGGTGGCGTTGATCGGCGCGTATTTTGTACCCTTCCTGCTGCGTCTTTCGCGTCGTACGGCTGTACTGTTCGCCGTTTCCGGCAGTGCCTATGTGGGGGGCGCGCTTGGCATGGAACTGGTGGGCGGGGCGATTGAGCATGCGGTAGGCAAGAAAACCGCAGCCTATTCGCTAGCAATCCTGGTTGAGGAAGGGCTCGAAATTATCGGGCTGACTGCGTTTTTCTATGCCTTGGTTGATCATATCGAACGGTCATGGGCGAGCGTTGGATTAACGCTGGCGACGGGCAGTGCGCCTGCCCGCCGGTCCGAGGCTCCGAGGGCTATGACATCAGGCTGATGTGGGCATCGTTCTCCGCCTGGAGAAACAATTGATCCGAACCCACTTTTCGGCTGGCTCACAAAGGCCTATATGACGCTTGCTGCCCGGTTCGTGTAGGATTCTGCATCCCCGGGGCCTTATCGATCCTTAAGGGAGCTGTCCCTGACCTGGCCCGTGGGCTGGGATATACGGCGCCCACCTACATGAGTAGGTTTCCCGGGATCGACACATCCCACGGCCAGGGCGGCACAAAATTTGAGGAAAGAGAGCGGTTTGACAGATACCGAAGCTCAGCTTGAAGATCACAAGGCGACCCTGCGGCAAGAGGCTCTCGCCCGCCGACTTGCTGTGCCGCAGGCGGATCGCGCCGACGCTGGCAAGATTGCTGCCGACGTCTTCCTGGAAGGCGTTCCACTGCAAAAAGACCAGGTCGTCGCTCTGTACTGGCCGATCCGCGACGAGATCGATTGCAAACCGCTTTTGACGCGCCTGATGGATTCAGGTCAGAAAGTTGCACTGCCGGTCGTGCTCGACGAGAACGAACCGCTTGAGCTGCGACTTTGGGAAGATGGTCAAGCGCTCTATCCTTCCGGGTTTGGAACGCTCGCGCCAGCCGACAGTGCGCCGGTCGTTGATCCGGATATCGTCGTGATCCCGCTATTGGCCTTTGACAAGCTCGGCACGCGCCTGGGCTATGGCAAAGGCTATTACGACAGAACTCTCGCCGCGCTCTGCAAAAAGCCGTTGCTCGTAGGTTACGCATTTTCGGCTCAGGAGCTGGACTTCATTCCGCGGCTTGCGCACGATCTGCCGCTTGACCTTCTCGTCACCGAAAACGGCCTTCGCCGCTTCGAGGACGCATGAGACTTCTATTTCTGGGCGATGTGATGGGCCGTGCCGGCCGCGATGTCGTGACCGAAAAATTGCCCGATCTCATAGAGCGCTTCGGATTCGACTTCGTCATCGTCAATGGCGAAAATGCGAGCCACGGGCGCGGTATCACCGAAGCCCATTACGAAATCATGCGTGATGCCGGGGCCGATGTGGTGACACTGGGTGATCACGCTTTTGATCAGCGCGAGTTGATGACTGCAATAGAGCGGCACGATACGCTCATTCGTCCCATCAATTTCCCGCCGGGCGCGCCAGGCCGCGGCGCCACGATGGTCACTGGCCGGAAAGGCCATCAGGTGCTTGTGGTCAATGCGTTGGGTCGCGTGTTCATGCCGCCAATGGATGATCCGTTCCGGGCTGTTGATAACGCCATCGCCCGGTGTCCGCTCGGCGAGCAGGCTGATGCCATCGTTGTCGATTTTCATGCCGAGGCGACGTCGGAAATGCAGGGCATGGGCCATTATCTTGATGGGCGCGTCTCTCTGGTGGTCGGTACGCACACGCACATCCCGACGTCTGACCACCGCATATTGCGCGGTGGTACAGGATTAATGAGCGATGCCGGCATGTGCGGGGACTATGACAGCGTGATCGGAATGGAACCCGAAGAGCCGCTTAACCGGTTCGTGACCGGTCTTGCGACTGCGCGCTTTACACCGTCTGAAGGCGAAGCAACTCTGTGCGGTGTGGCGATCGAAACGGACAGGGGCACGGGATTGTGCCGACAAATTCTGCCGGTGCGTATCGGTGGGGCGCTCTCTCAGGCTTACCCCGATTTTTCCTGAAGGGGATCAAATCGGATAAAAATGCGTTAGGCTGCCCATAGAGTGAAAGCGTGGGGATGGGCCATGGACGCGATTATTAATTTCATCAATTCGATCCTATGGGACTACATCCTAGTCTACGGTCTGTTGGCGGTGGGCATATTCTTCACGTTTCGCCTTGGCTTTCTCCAATTTCGCTATTTTCCCGAAATGTTCCGCAACGTGCTCAGTGCGAAAAGCACCGACCGTTCGGGCATTACCCCGTTTCAGGCCCTATGCACCTCGCTGGCTTCGCGTGTAGGCACTGGCAATATCGCCGGGGTCGCGGTGGCGCTTTATATAGGGGGGCCGGGCGCGATATTCTGGATGTGGATGGTCGCCCTGGTCGGAATGGCTACGGCTTATGCGGAGTCCACACTAGCCCAGCTCTACAAGGTCCGCGACGGGGACAATCACTATCGCGGTGGCCCGGCCTTCTATATTGCCCGCGGACTTAAAGCCCATTGGGCTGGCGTCTTGTTCTCGGTTTGCCTGATCCTGGCGTTTGGGCTGGTGTTTAATGCCGTGCAGGCCAATTCGATCGCCGATTCCATGGAAGTCGCCTTCGGACTGCCCAAGATCTGGGTGGGCGTGGCCCTGGCAGTCGTTGCGGGCATCGTGGTTTTCGGTGGCATTTCCCAGATTGCTAACGTCGCCCAGTTTTTGGTGCCGTTCATGGCAGTGATCTACCTCCTGGTCGCGATCTTTGTAATCGCAACCAATTTTTCCGAAGTGCCAGGCGTGTTCGGACAGATCTTTTCGGGAGCATTCGGTCTTGATGCAGCGGCTGGCGGGATATTCGCGGCGCTTTTGCAGGGCGTTCGCCGGGGTCTTTTTTCCAACGAAGCCGGCATGGGTTCGGCACCAAACATCGCGGCGGCCGCAACGCCGGATCCGCACCATCCATCCTCGCAGGGCTTTGTCCAGGCGCTTGGTGTTTTCATCGATACGTTGGTGATCTGTACCGCGACAGCGCTGATGATCCTGCTTTCGAGCGCGTTGGTTCCCGGCAGCGAATTGACAGGCACTCCGCTCACCCAGGCGGCAATGACTGAGCATATCGGGGTTATCGGAACCTATTTCGTGGCAATCGCCATCCTGTTTTTTGCCTTCACGTCCATCATTGGCAATTATGCCTATGCGGAAAGCGCTATGGTGTTTATCGGGCTCGGCAGCAAGGCGGGCCTGATCGGCCTGCGCATCGTGGCGCTGGGTATGGTGATCTGGGGCGCCTATCAGAGCGTTTCAACGGTGTTCAATGCCGCTGATGCGGCAATGGGGCTGATGGCGACCGTCAATCTGGTAGCCATCGTTTTGTTGTCGGGCACAGTGGTCAAGCTTACGCGGGATTACACCAAACAGCGCGACAAGGGGATCGAGCCGGTATTCCATGCAAAGGACTATCCAGAACTCGCCAATGAGATCGATAGCACCATCTGGGACCGGCACGATCAGGGCTAGGTGCATTGCCAAATATGACTGGACTCGGATTGTTTTCGTGTACCCGTCTTTATTTTCGTTGGCTGGACGATTATAAGCCCGGCCAATCCATTCCGATTATCAGCAGGGAACTGTCCGACAATGGCCGGCCATTCACAGTTCAAGAACATCATGCACCGCAAGGGCCGTCAGGACGCGGTGCGCTCGAAGATATTCTCAAAGCTGGCGCGCGAGATTACCGTCGCCGCCAAGTCCGGAATGCCCGATCCGGCAATGAACCCGCGGTTGCGTTTGGCGGTTAACAACGCAAAAGCCCAGTCGATGCCCAAAGATAACATCGAACGCGCCATCAAGAAGGCGCAGGGCGGCGAAGGCGATAATTACGAGGAAGTCCGCTACGAAGGTTACGGCCCGGGTGGGGTTGCTGTCATCGTGGAGGCTCTGACGGACAATCGCAATCGGACTGCCTCCAACGTACGCGCCATATTTTCCAAGGCCGGCGGCGCTCTGGGCGAAACCGGGTCGGTCGCGTTCATGTTCGACCGGGTGGGTGAGATCTATTATCCCGCCAAGACCGGTGATGCGGATACCATCATGGAAGCGGCGATCGAGGCAGGTGCCGAAGACGTGCAGTCGGACGAAGAAGGTCACACCATCTATTGCGCCTTTGAAGACATCGGCGAGGTGTCGACCGCACTCGAAGCAGTGCTTGGCGAAGCCGAAAGCGTCAAAGCTGTGTTCAAACCCCAGACCAACACCCCAGTCGATGCCGACAAAGGTGCGAGCCTGATGCGCATGATCGACAATCTCGATGACGATGACGACGTTCAGAACGTATATGCGAACTTTGAAATGAGCGATGAGGATATGGCCAAGCTTTCGGCCTAGCCTCCGGTTCGTCAACGAAATTGGCGGCCTTAGCGCCGCCTTTTTTATGCGCGGCGCTTTATATCCTGCCCTCTATAGACCAAGTCCGTTGGTTGGCAGTTGGCCGCCGCTGGCACCGGCAGTGCAATGAGACTAACAGCGTTACGGCCGGCTTTCTTGACTTCATAGAGCCGCTCATCTGCACTCTTGAAGATGGCACCGAAATCGATCGGACTTTTGGTGGACGCGCCACCGATGCTAACCGACAACGTCGATGCATTGGGGCTGGCATCAAATTCGATCATCTGAACCGCCTTGCGGATGGCTTCGGCTATCCGGGCAGCCTGTTCGCTCCCTGCGCCAGGCAAAAAAACGCCAAACTCTTCGCCGCCGAGCCTTCCAACGATGTCGTCGGCTCGGATAGAGGCACGTATCGCCGATACGATCAGCTTGAGCGCTGTGTCGCCGCTGGCGTGGCCAAATCGATCATTTATGGATTTGAAGTGATCAGCATCGATGACGAGCAATGTGCTGCCATCACCTGTTGCACCGCGCAAGGCAGTGGTCGCGGTCTCGACAAATGCACCGTGATTTAGGCAATTTGTCAGGCTGTCGCGCGCGGCGGCGGCCTCAAGCTGTGCATAGGCGAGTTGCAGCTCATGCTGGCGGATCGACATGTAAAACACCATGGGGCCGCCCAAAACCAGAGGGGCGATAATAGCGACAATCAAACCGATTTCGCCAAGACCTTGCGAGAAAATGCCGAGAATTACGTATGACACCACTATCGAAAATACTACTGCAACGACCATGTGACTGAGCGTGCGTCTGACGATGCCGGCCCAGGCCTGCCGAGGCAGTCTGAATTTTCGTGCCATGAATATGTACCGAAGTGTTTGCGTCCGGGCGAACCCTAGTCACTAAGGGATGAACACAATCTTGCCGGAGTACTGAAATTTGCGTCGGTCCACCGGAATGTGATCGGGTGGAAGAATCGGTCAATGTTTTTGGTTTGTTCACTTTGCGCTTGGTAGGCTGACGCGAACCGGCTAATTTGGGGCATGTTGAATATCGTGCGAATCATGGGGATTGATCCGGGGCTGCGGCGGACCGGCTGGGGCATTATCGAGGCTGAGGGAAACCGGCTGCGTTTTATCGCCTGCGGGGTTTTGACGCCGGCCGTCGACCAGCAGCTTTCCCTGCGCCTCGTTCATCTCCACGAAGGGTTGATGCGATTGATCGCAGAACACCATCCAACTGAAGCTGCCGTCGAAGAAACCTTCGTCAACGCTGGCGCGCGTTCAACGCTGCTGCTTGGACAGGCGCGCGGCATTGCTGTGATGACCCCGGCTTCCATGGGGCTGCCGGTAGGAGAATATTCGGCCAATCTGGTCAAGAAGTCGGTGGTGGGAACCGGACATGCGGAAAAAAAACAGATCGAATTGATGGTCAAAACGCTGATGCCTGCCGCCAATTTCAAATCCTCGGACGCCGCCGATGCCCTGGCGATTGCTATTTGCCACGCCCATCACCGCCAACACCGTAAACTGGCAAAGAGCGCATGATCGGCAAACTCAAGGGGATTATCGAAACGCTTGGCGACGACACTGCGCTGATCGACGTCAACGGCGTATGCTACGAGGCCCATTGCTCGAGTCGCACCCTGCAGACGCTGCCCCGTGTGGGCGAAGCGGCCGTGTTGTTTATCGAAATGATCGTGCGCGAGGACATGATCCGGCTCTACGGCTTTGCCAGTGAGGGCGAAAAGAGCTGGTTCAAACTGTTGATGACCGTTCAGGGCGTGGGTTCTCGCGTGGCACTGGGCATCCTGTCGATCCTTTCGCCATCCGATCTTTCCTCGGCCATCGCGCTCCAGGATAAGGCCGTGGTCGGTCGAGCGTCCGGTGTTGGTCCCAAGCTGGCCCAGCGCATCGTGTCCGAGCTCAAGGGCAAGGTTCCCGCCGGGGTTTCCATCGATGCCGGAGCGATGGGCCTACAGACTGCACTGGGTGAGGGCGTCGCTTCGGGCAATGTGTCCGATGCGGTCTCCGCACTGGTCAATCTGGGCTACGGGCAGGCGCAAGCCTCAAGCGCGCTGGCGCGGGTCGTGGCGAAAGAGGGTGAGGATACCCCCACCGAAAAGCTCATCCGGCTCGGTTTGCGGGAATTGAGTTCGTGAGGTCCGTTGCAATCGGACGCCGGGAGCAATAGCAAACCAGTATGACCGATCTCACCAATGCCGCCGAAGGCCGCGACGACAGTCTCGACGTTTCCCTGCGCCCCTCGGGTTTTTCCGAGTTCATCGGGCAGGAGGCGGCGCGGGCCAATCTGCAGGTGTTCATCGAAGCGGCGCGGCAGCGGCAGGCAGCGCTCGATCACGTGTTGTTTGTCGGTCCGCCAGGACTGGGCAAGACGACGCTCGCTCAGATCATTTCGCGTGAGCTCGGTGTCGGCTTTCGGGCCACCTCCGGTCCGGTCATTGCCAAAGCGGGGGATCTGGCCGCGCTTTTGACCAATCTCGAAGAGCGCGACGTTCTGTTCATCGACGAAATCCATCGTCTCAATCCGGCGGTTGAAGAAATTCTCTATCCGGCGATGGAGGATTTCCAGCTCGATCTGATCATCGGGGAGGGCCCGGCGGCGCGTTCGGTGCGTATCGATCTTGCAAAGTTTACCCTTGTGGGCGCCACGACCCGCGCGGGGTTGTTGACCACGCCCTTGCGCGACCGGTTCGGTATTCCGGTTCGCCTGAATTTTTATACGCCCGAGGAGTTGGTCAAGATCGTCGAGCGCGGGTCGCGGCTGATGGGCATGGCCATGACATCTGACGGTGCCATGGAAGTGGCCCGCCGCTCGCGCGGCACTCCGCGCATCGCGGGTCGCCTTTTGCGCCGGGTCACCGACTTTGCGCTGGTCGAAGGCGCTGCCGAGATCAATCGCAAGGTCGCCGACAAGGCGCTGTTGCGCCTTGATGTCGATGCGAAAGGGCTCGACCAGCTCGACCGGCGCTATCTCAAGACCATCGCCGAATTTTATGGCGGCGGGCCGGTGGGCATCGAAACCATTTCGGCCGCGCTCAGCGAACCGCGCGATGCCATCGAGGAAATCGTCGAGCCCTATCTCATCCAGCAGGGCTTCATTCAGCGCACTCCGCGCGGGCGCATGATGACGGCGCTGTCCTTCCAGCACATGGGCTATGCAGTGCCGCAGGGTTTCGTTGGACTGCAGGCGAGCCTTTTCGAAGAGGAGGGAGGGGCGGAGTGAGCGTTTTCGGCGGAGAGATCGGTCCCGATGGCGTTCACCGCTTCCCGGTGCGAGTCTATTTCGAGGACACCGATTTTTCCACCAATGTCTATCACGCCGCCTATCTGAAGTTCTTGGAGCGGGCCCGCACCGAATTTTTGCGCGCCCATGGCATTCATCACGCTGAATTGATCTCCGAGGGCCTGGCTTTCGCCGTTCGTGAAATGACCATTTCTTACGACAAGCCAGCCCATATCGACGATCTTTTAGAGGTTCTAACGACGTTTGCGGAGGCCGGCGGCGCTCGGTTTGTACTGGACCAGAATTTGGCACGCGGTGATGAGATCATCTGCCGTGCGAGGGTCGTCGCCGTCCTGCTTAACGAACGGGGCCGCCCCGTGCGACTTCCGTCCCGCCTGCGCGAACTGCTCGCGCCAATGTGAAAGAAGGAGGGCATCAACCCTCCCTCTGCAGTTTTGAAACTGAGAATCCAGGATATTTGCGGCGCCCGCCTTACATGGCGTCCGCCTGCATCACCTGCCCGCGAATCTCGCCACCAGGATACTGCTCGGTGTGGATATTGAGATACCAAAGGCCGTCCATAAGCTGGGTGACCTGCTCCTCGGTCAATGTGGCGCTTCCCTCGATCGGACTGGCAAGATCGCCCTCGATCGGGACGACGGGGCTTGCATTCTCGCCCTCTGCGGCCGGACCGTGAAAGTGGGCGGCGGTCGCCGGGCCGGTCAGCCCTTCATAGCTCGCCGTCCAGGCGAACTCCATGGATTCGGAATCATAGGTGGCTTCGAGAGAACCTGTGGCCGCCGAGTCGGCAGCTCCAGCGGCTTCAGCGGTAAGATCGGCGGCGAAGTTGCTCACTTCCGCATAGGCAGGTGCGGCTGCAAGCATCAGTGCGGCAAGGCCGGCACCAAGGACGGGTGCGATCTTCATGATGTACTCCTTATTTTGAAGCGCGCCGCGCATTTCGCCAGCGCACACCCGGTAAACGCCGCTCCTGCCCTGACGTTCCTCTCACCGCTTTGTAAGCCCAAACGGGCCATGAGAGTTTATTAACCTTTTCTTGACCATAAATGGGGCAAGCGGCACCGCTGCGTCGTGCTGACCGCATCGTAGGCATTTGTCTCCTAATTTTGACAAATTTGACCGCGATTGCATCTTGCATTGCTGGCGGCGGGGCACTCATCGGCAAGGTTTTTTCTCCGAGGAAGACTTATTATGGAAGCTATGGACGCAGTGGGCAGCGCGGCGGCGCATACGGACTTTTCGCCCATCGGCCTGTTCCTGATGGCCGACATCGTCGTGAAGCTGGTGATGATTGGCCTTCTGTCAGCATCGATCTGGTGCTGGGCGATTATCATCGACAAATCGCTCAAATTTACCCGTGTGCGATCCGACATGAACCAGTTCGAAAAGACGTTCTGGTCGGGTCAGTCGCTCGAAGAACTGTATCAAACGCTCTCGCAACGTCCGACAAGCGGTCTGGCTGCGGTCTTTGTGGCGGCGATGAAAGAATGGAAACGTAGCCACGAGCAGAATGCATCGAGCTATGTCGGCGTACAGGCCCGGCTGGACAAGGTGCTCGACGTTGCCATCGCGCGTGAGAGCGAGCAGCTCGAAAGCCGTCTGTCTTTTTTGGCAACTGTAGGCTCGGCCGCGCCATTCATCGGCCTGTTCGGCACCGTCTGGGGCATTATGAACGCATTTTCGTCCATTGCTGCTTCCCAGAGCGCTAGTCTTGGGGTGGTTGCCGGACCGATCGCCGAGGCGCTGTTTGCTACGGCCATTGGCCTTGTCGCGGCTATTCCTGCGGTTATCGCCTACAACAAGCTCTCTGGCGACGCCAACAAACTGGTCGGCCGGCTTGAAGGATTTGCCGATGAATTCGCGGCTATCCTCGGTCGCCAGCTCGAAGCGCGGAGCCGCAAATAATGGGCATGGGTGTTGCAGGCGGAAGCGGGGGCGGACGTCGCCGTCGTCGTGGCCAGCGCAAGGCCATGATGAGCGAAATCAACGTCACGCCATTTGTCGATGTGGTGCTGGTGCTGCTGATCGTGTTCATGGTTGCGGCCCCGATGATGACCGCAGGCGTTGCTGTGGATCTGCCCCAGTCCTCGGCGGGAGAACTTGAAACGCCGCGTACCCCCATTATGGTTTCGGTCACGCCAGAGGGAGAGATCTACGTTGATGACGAGCCGGTGGTTTCCAGCTCCCTGGTAGCTGCAGTTGCTGCGCTCGCCGAGTCGACTGAAGATCGCATTTATGTGCGTGGCGATACCTCGGCCAGCTATGGCACCGTGATGGACGTCATGGGCACGCTATCGTCTGCAGGATATTCGCGCATCGGATTGATCACGCAGCAGCCGACTGCCGACAGTTCGGGGCAATAGTCCATGCGGATCGGGACCACTGTATCGGTCATCGGCCATATCGCCATTATCGGGCTCACCCTCGTGCAGCTATCCAGCGTCGAGCGGTTGGACCCGAATATGGATACGGCGATTTCCGTCGATCTGGTGCCCATTTCGGAATTTTCCAACATACAGGCAGGTAATCTGCAGAGCGAAGTCGTCGAGACCGACACGCCCTCGGCTGTCGACACTGAAATTGAAGCCGAGATTGCAGATCGTACTGGCAACACCGAGGAAGATCAGCCGACGCCTGAGATCTCTGATACGGCCTCTCCAGCGCCCACGATCGAAACAGCTCCTGCGCCCGAGCCGACTCCAGAACCTGAAACGACCCCGGAGCCCGAGCCGGAGCCTCAGCCAACGCCGGAGCCAGCCCCACCACCCACACCGGCACCACGTCCCGAACCGACTCCCGACCCAGAGCCCACACCGGAGCCTGAGCCGGCGCCCGAACCAACGCCGACCCCGGCGCCTGAGCCTGAGCCTGAGCCTGAGCCTGAGCCTGAGCCTGAGCCTGAGCCTGAGCCTGAGCCTGAGCCTGAGCCTG
>NZ_JBLXCL010000007.1:0-78216 GCF_048264985.1 Pelagibacterium sp. | reverse complement strand
GCCTGAGCCTGAGCCTGAGCCTGAGCCTGAGCCTGAGCCTGAGCCTGAGCCTGAGCCTGAGCCTGAGCCTGAGCCTGTAGCGCCTGTTCCGCCGAGAGTAACATCCGCGATTTCGGAGCTCCGCGAGCAGTTCGCCGAGGCACAGCGCCAACCGGAGCCAACGCCAGCCCCAACGCCGCAACAGCCAAGCAGCCAGGTATCCGACGATATTGCCGACCGCATCGGCGATCTCATCAATGAAGATACGTCACGCGGCGCGACCACGGGGGCGGGGGGGCAGTCCTCTCTAGGCGCCGCCAGCGGACAGGCGGCGACGCTTACTCAGTCTGAGCAATCGGCACTGGCTGCAGCTATGCGCCGCTGTTGGACCCCACCGCCGGGCGCACTGAGCGTGCCTGGGCTGACTGTGCGTGTTTTGGTGACCCTCAACCAGGACGGGTCGGTTTCCAACACCCAGATTCAATCGGCCTTGACCGACGATCTCATGCGTTCGACGGCGTTCGCGGCCCAGCGTGCAGTCGAACGCTGCGGGCCTTACACGATGCTGCCGGTCGAAAAGTATGAGAGCTGGCGGCAAGTGGATGTGACATTTGATCCGCGAGACCTTTGATCGGAAACAGCAATGCGTGGCGGAAATGCAATAGTAACCGGAAATATTACCGCCTATCGATATTCGGACATGATTTGCCGGTAATCGGCGCAACCTTGGATTTGCCTCTCCGGTTGACCTCCCGGATTGAGGCGGTGGCAGTTGCCGCCAAACATGGAGACTGACGTGGAAAACACTTTGATGACCCGCAGGAACGCGCTCAGGCTCGGTTTGTCCGGCGTAGCGCTGATGGCAGCCAGCCCGGTTCTGGCGCAATTGCAGATCACGGTCACGGGGGGTAATTTTACCCCGATGCCGATTGCTATACCCAATTTCGCGTCGTCCGATGCAGCGTTTGGTGCTGAAGTTGCCCAGGTTGTGCGTAACAATCTCACCAATTCGGGCCTGTTTCGCCTTGTCGACCCGGCCGGATATCCCGTTCAGGTGGGCGATCCTAACCTGACGCCGGACTTTCCTGCCTGGCGCTCGACAGGTGCTGACGCGGTGATTATGGCCGATGCGAACCGTGCCGGACAGATCCAGTCCAGCTTGCGGTTGTGGGACACGACTGCCGGTGCGCAGGTCACTGGCAAGTCTTACGGCACAGACGCCAGTTCATGGCGTCGTATCGCTCATATTGCATCCGATGCTGTCTATACCGGGCTGACTGGAGAGACCGGGTATTTTGATTCCCGCGTCGTGTTCGTTGCTGAAAGCGGACCGCGAGCAAACCGGGTTCGACGCCTGGCCATCATGGATCAGGACGGCGCCAATATCCGGTATCTGACTGATGGCAGTCAGCAAATCCTGACGCCGCGCATGTCACCCGACGGTCAGCTTGTCGCCTATATGGTACTGGATGGGCCGGCGTCATCGGGTATCTTTGTAGTGAACATGGCGTCGGGTCAGGCTCAGTCTATCGGACGTTTTGGCCAGATGAGCTTTGCACCGCGTTTTTCGCCCGATGGGCGGCGGCTGGTATTCTCGGTCACTAACGGTGCTGTCACAAATATCTACGGCATGGACCTTTCAGGCGGACAGCCACAGCAACTCACGACGGGCTCGGCGATTGACACGTCCCCGTCCTATTCGCCTGACGGACAGCGCTTGGCGTTCGAGTCAGACCGCGGCGGACGCCCGCAAATTTATGTGATGTCGGCAGCCGGCGGTGGAGCCGAGCGCATCTCTTATGGTGACGGTTCTTACTCAACGCCGGTCTGGTCCCCCAAAGGCGATTTGATTGCCTTTACCCGTCAGTCAGGCGGTCAGTTCTCGATCGGTATCATGGGGCCGGACGGTTCGGGGGAACGTATCCTTGCGTCATCTTATCACGCTGAAGGCCCGACCTGGGCGCCCAATGGTCGGGTGTTGATGTATTTCCGAGATCCGGGCGGCAATGATGGCTCGCAGCTCTATTCGATCGATATCTGGGGCCGCAACGAGCGCCGCATTGCCACTGAAGGCTTCGCATCGGATCCTGCTTGGGGGCCGCTGTTGTCGTAATGACGGCAATTGCATGCATGCAACACTTTCAAGGCGTCCTGTTTCGGGACGCCTTTTTGCCGGGCTGACGCCGCAATTGCGCCCGATTAGCACAAGATTAACTATGCACACACACCGGCGATTAAGATAACGCGGTGTAAAAATGCTAACCACAATTTTCCGGTTCTGGAGCTTTATCGCTATGGGTTCGACCATGCCCCTTTTTCGTTTTGGCAAAGGCCTCCTCATGGCGGTCTTGCTTGTTGCTCTTGCAGCGTGTGCCCGCACACCGACCACAGGCGTCGGCAACATCGGCACGGGTCCCGATGGAATGGGGGGCGGCGGCTCTCCCGGCAGCCAGCAGGAATTCCTCGTTTCCGTGGGTGATCGCGTGTTCTTTGAAACCGATTCCTCTGTTCTGACCGCCGATGCCCAGGCTACGTTGAACAAGCAGTCGCAGTGGCTACAGCAATACCCCCAATATCGCATCGTGATCGAAGGTCACGCCGATGAGCGCGGTACACGCGAATACAACATTGCGCTCGGCGCTCGCCGCGCCACGGCTGTCGTGAACTACCTCGTATCTCGCGGGATTCCGCAGGATCGTCTCTCGACAGTTTCATACGGCAAGGAGCGGCCCGTGGCGATTTGTAACGATATCTCGTGCTGGAGCCAGAATCGCCGGTCGGTCACCGTTCTGACAAACTGACCTTGAAATCACGAATGCCAATCTGGAGGCATGGCGTCGGGACCGCGTAACTGGTCCCGGCGCTTCTTTTTTGCCAAAAATCTGCTTTAATCGGGCATCCTTAAATCATTGAAGAGCGTTGACCGTGCACATGGCAGCGCGCGTGAAGGAGATTTGTTGTGTCGAGACTTTTGATGACGCTCTCGGGGCGATGGCGGCGGAGTGCCGCGATCGCTGCCACGGCGGGACTTTTGACGTTTTCCATGACGGTCGCTGGACAGGGACAGGGCAATGACCTTGCCACAATGCAGGTTCGCATCGATCAGCTCGAAGAGCAGGTTCGACTCAATTCCGGCCAGATTGAAGGGCTTCAGTTTCAGCTTACCCAGCTTCAGAGCCTTCTCGAGCGCACCCAGGAAGATAATGAGTACCGCTTCCAGCAACTGGAGGGCGGAGGCCTGGGGGAAACTGATGCGGTAACCCCATCCGGCGGCGAGATGTCAGCCGAGCGGTTACCGCAGGAATCACAGTCCCAAACTGAGCCGCAGCCGAGTCCCAATACTGTAATTGATCCCCTTGTCGGGGATTCGGACATGATGGACGGCAGCGAGATGGGCGACGAAGATGATCTGTTTGCCAGCGATGTGTTTGGCGAAGAGGATGCCTCCAACAGTAGCGCTGAGGATGGTGTGGTCATGGGGCCACCCGAAGGCGAATTGGGTAGTACGCCTCCTTCACAACCGCTCGATCTCAGTTTTGACCCCAATGCGGTGCCGCTTGAAGACGGTGATGCAAACGCTCAGTATCAAGCCGGGTACGATGCTGTCGTGCGAGGCGAGTATGCTTTTGCCGAAAATCAGTTCCGCCAGTTTGTCGAGAGTTTTCCCGACCACCAGCAGGCGCCGGATGCGACCTATTGGCTCGGTGAAACACTGATCCAGCGGGCCGCTTATGGGGAAGCTGCGGAGGTCCTGCTCGAGGGTTTTGAGAGTTACACGACCTCGACAAGGGCTCCAGATCTGCTGTTCAGCCTTGGTGTTGCTTTGCATGGCGCCGGAGAATTCGATACTGCGTGCCGTACGTATGGCGAGGTTTTGCGGCGCTATCCGGAGTCCACGCAGGCCTTCAAGGACCGCGTGACGGCTGAGCAGGCACAGGCAGGGTGCTGAAATCTACCCCTATAGGGCCGATTGGACTTGATCCCGCCGAACTTTTCGCGCCGGTCGCCGAGAGCGAAACTATTGGCCTCGCCGTATCCGGCGGGGCTGATTCACTTGCGCTGATGCTGCTCTATACAGCCTGGTGCGAACCCAAGCCCAAGGCTATCGTCTACACTGTCGATCACCAATTGCGGCCGGAATCGCGGGCGGAAGCAGCAATGGTGGTTGCCGCAGCCAAGCGGGCTGGGCTGACCTGTCGCTCATTGGTCTGGTCGGGTGTGAAGCCATCGACTGGCAAACAAAGTGCAGCGCGACAAGCGCGGTATGGACTGATCGCGCAGGCGATGGCTGAAGATGGAGTTCAATTGCTGGTCACGGCTCATCATCAACGCGATCAAGCCGAAACCTTTTTGATGCGACTAGCCCATGGCAGCGGCGTGTCCGGACTGGCTGGTATACGTCAATTTTCCAACTTCGCGGGCATTACCATGTTTCGTCCGCTGCTTGGCGTTTCTGTGCAAGAGCTGGAAACATTGGTGGAGAGCGCGGGCCTATCACCCGCACAGGACCCCTCGAACACGAATCCGGCATATGAACGTACGCGATGGCGCAACGCGCTGGTTGGATTGTCCGAACTTGGTCTGTCTCCTAAGCGGCTTGTAAAAGCCGCTGAACGACTCAAGCGGGTCGATGAGTTTGCCGCAAATGCGACTAACGACTTCATTGTAGGCAATGTGCATCTTGATCACTTGGGAATAGTGCGCATTGAGAGTGAAGCCATACGGCGAGCCGACCCGGAAATCAGAGTGCGCGTCATCGATCGAATGCTGGCTGTCGTTTCCGGGAAACAATCGTTTTTTCTCTCGCGAATTGAGGCCCTGGCGGAGCGGATTGGTGCGGGGGCGAACTTCACAACGACCTTGGGCGGCGCGCGGGTGTTAGTCGAAGGGCCCGCAGTTTTTCTGCATCGCGAGGCAGGGCGTGCCGGCTTGCCCTCGGCCAATCTCGGAATAGGCGATCAGATCCTCTGGGACGGCCGTTTTACCGTGTCCGCCGCTGCGGCGGGATCCATTGCGCCGGCCACAAACTTCACCCGTGCGGCATTCGAGAGATTGACCGGATCGCCTTTTGTGGGCCCGATTGCAGGGTTAAGAGCCGCGCCACTTGTGCGCGATCACTCAGGTGAGATCGTCGCTATAGGCGCTCTCCAAATTGCAAAAGGATTTTCGGTGATGCCAATCCCGTTAACCTCTTAGTTTGGAAACTGCGGCAATCGGCCACCGGACGGGCCCGTTGCCCTTGTATCGCCTGAATGACCGCCTTACATTCGGCTTCAACAATTATGGCACGTCGTGTGCCGCGCGGCTCGACGCTCGGGTCTGCTGCCACCTTAAGGGCAATGCCCGACCAGGACAGGATTGATGAACGGAAATTTTCGGAACTTGGCCATATGGCTGGTCATCCTTTTCATGCTCTTGGGGCTGTTTCAGGTTTTCCAGTCCTCGACCCGCACCGTTTCGACGGTGGAGCGCACTTATAGCCAGTTCGTAAGTGACGTCGATAATGGCCGCGTCGCTGAAGTGACCATCATCAATGATGTTGTGCAGGGCCGCACCAACGAAGGTACTCGCTTTGAAGTGACGATCCCCCAGGGTGCCGATATCGTCGAGCGTCTCGAGAATCAGAACGTCGAAATCACTGCGCGCGCTCCGGAAGGTTCGCCTTTCTGGTCGATCCTGCTGTCGAGTTGGCTGCCGTTTATCGTTCTCATCGCTGTGTGGTTCTTCTTCATCCGCCAGATGCAGGGCGGTGGTCGCGGCGGTGCCATGGGTTTTGGCAAGAGCCGAGCAAAGATGCTGACTGAATCTTCCGGCAAGGTGACATTCGAAGATGTTGCCGGCGTTGAAGAAGCCAAGCAAGATCTCGAAGAAATCGTTGAATTCCTGCGCGATCCGGGCAAGTTTCAGCGGTTGGGCGGGCGTATTCCACGCGGTGTCCTGCTGGTTGGTCCTCCGGGCACCGGTAAGACGCTTTTGGCTCGTTCGGTGGCTGGTGAAGCCAATGTTCCGTTCTTTACGATATCGGGCTCTGACTTCGTGGAAATGTTTGTTGGTGTCGGTGCGTCCCGTGTGCGCGACATGTTTGAGCAGGCCAAGAAGAACGCGCCCTGCATCATCTTTATCGACGAAATCGATGCTGTCGGTCGTCAGCGTGGCGCCGGGCTGGGTGGCGGCAATGATGAGCGTGAACAGACGCTCAATCAGCTGCTTGTCGAGATGGACGGTTTTGAGGCCAATGAAGGCATCATTCTGATTGCCGCAACCAACCGCCCCGACGTTCTCGATCCCGCATTGCTGCGTCCAGGCCGTTTCGACAGGCAGGTTGTGGTGCCGAACCCTGACGTTGCCGGCCGCGAACGCATCCTGAAAGTTCATGTGCGTAAGGTGCCGCTGGCACCCGACGTGGATCTACGGGTCCTGGCCCGCGGAACGCCTGGTTTTTCGGGCGCCGATTTGATGAACCTCGTTAATGAGGCCGCGCTTATGGCTGCGCGCCGCAACAAGCGATTCGTTACGCATGCCGAATTTGAGGACGCCAAGGACAAGATCATGATGGGCGCAGAGCGTCGCACCATGGCCATGACCGATGACGAAAAAAAGCTCACTGCTTATCATGAGGCCGGGCACGCTCTGATCAGCCTCAAGTTCAGCAATATCCTCGATCCCATCCACAAGGCCACCATCATTCCACGTGGTCGTGCGCTGGGTATGGTCATGTCGCTTCCCGAGAAAGACACGTATTCGTTCAGCCGCGAGAAGGCTGTAGCGCAATTGGCGATGGCTTTCGGTGGACGCGAAGCTGAGATCTATAAGTTTGGTCCTGAGAAGGTCACGTCGGGTGCCTCTGGCGATATTCAGATGGCGACCAATTTGGCCCGTGCCATGGTGATGGAATGGGGCATGAGCGAAAAGCTCGGCCGGGTGCGTTACAAATCGAACGACCAGGAAGTTTTCCTTGGCCATTCGGTTACTCAGTCCCAGCGCATGTCGGATGAAACAGCAAAGCTGATCGATGAAGAAGTGCGCAAGCTTGTTGAAGATGGCGAGCTAGCCGCACGTACGATGATCCGCGAACATGTCGATCAGTTTGAAACCATCGCTCAAGCGCTTCTCGAGTACGAAACCCTGACGGGTGACGAGCTGCGTGGGCTCATGGATGGCAAGCAACCGGTACGCGATATCGATAATGACAACACACCGAAGTCGACCGGCGTACCAAAAGCAGGTAAGGCCCACAAAAAGCGGGGCGATGAGGGTGAAGCCGATGCCGGGCTTGAACCTCAGCCGGGCACTTAGTCCCACTGGATGTGTGTAAAGGTAACAAGGGCCGCCGTCAGGGCGGCCCTTTTTCGTTCACTGACATTTTAATTTGACTTGGTGTTCCCGACACGGTTGGCCGAACTTGTCGACCCTGACAACAGGATTACGATCAGTCCTGAAAACATGAGCCTTCCAGAGATGGACGTCGCCGTCTGGCCAATCGGCTAGCTCCGATCGAAGCCATGCTGGTCTTTCACAGCCTTCATGTTGCTAAGCAGCGCCGTTCCGTATGGCTCGATGATGACGATGGTTTGGCCTACGCGGCAATGAGTTGGCAGCCCCGGTTTCGCTTGGGTATCTGCTCGACATCCTGCCTGCTCAACTGGCAGCAGCTGCGGACGGAAATTCGGCGAAGACTGCCAAATAGCATTCGATCACCACGAGATCGGAGTCGCAGCCTGCGGCTCCGATCCTCACTTGATGCACGCCCTTGAATGTTCGCTAATGTTTGTTCGATCAACAACTTAGGCATGCTCGCTCGCGTATAATTATCGCGATGCCTATCAGCGTATGTAAACCACCCCATCAGAATCATAAACCGACGTTTAACTAATGGTGGTCAAATCTAGGGGCAGGGACGGCTTAGCGATATCTGCCTTGCAGATGATCAGGGGGACTAAGTATGTTCAACAAGCGCGGTATCGCGCCAAACGAGGCGCAATCTAAGATCGATGCCATTGATCGATCTCAAGCGGTTATTGAATTCGCACTCGATGGAACCATTCTAACGGCCAACGAGAACTTTCTCACTGCAATGGGCTATCGCCTCGAGGATGTCGTCGGCAAACATCATTCGATGTTTGTCTCTCCCGACTATGCGGCGAGTCAAGAATATCGGGCCTTCTGGCAAAACCTCGCACAAGGGCGCTTTCAAGCCGATGAGTTCAAGCGGTTGGCCAAGGGCGACCGGGAAATCTGGATTCAGGCAAGCTATAATCCGATCCTGGACCGATCGGGCAAGCCGGTAAAAGTCATCAAATTTGCTACTGACATTACAGCTCAGAAGCTACGCGCGGCTGATCACGCAGCCCAGGTCGCGGCCATTGGGCGTGTACAGGCTGTTATCGAATTTGCCCTCGATGGCACGGTGTTGACCGCCAACGAAAATTTCCTTTCCACGCTCGGCTACAGTCTCGACGAGATTGCTGGAAAACATCACGCAATGTTCTGCAATGCCGATTATGCAGCCACCCGAGAATACTCCGATTTCTGGGACCGCTTAAGAACGGGCGAGTTTGTGGCCGGCGAATTCCAACGTGTTGGAAAAGCCGGCAAGGAAATCTGGATTCAGGCGAGCTACAATCCGATCCTTGATCCGGCAGGAAAACCCATCAAGATCGTCAAATTTGCAACGGATATCACCGAGCGCAAGCGGGCAGAGGCCATTATAGCAATTTTGACCAAGAGCCTTGAGAGCATGGCGGACGGTGATTTGCGCGGTCGGATCGATCAACGGTTTACCGGGCAATATGAGGCGTTGAGACAGGCCTACAACAAGACGCTGAAACAGCTGGTGGATATCGTTTCTCGCATGAAATCGTCTTCCAGCGCCGTAAAGACGGCAACACGCGAGTTGTTGATGGGAGCCAATGATCTGGCTGATCGAACCACGAAACAGGCTGCAGCGATCGAAGAGACGTCGGCTGCCATGGATCAGCTTTCAGGCGCAGTGGTGGCCAGTGCAGGACAGGCGAGAACCGGCGCCGACAAGGCGCGTTCGCTTTCGATCAGTGCCAGCGAGGGCGGAGCGGTTATGAGTGAGGCCAACATGGCCATGGAGCGCATATCTGCATCTTCAGCGAAAATTTCCAACATCATTGGTATGATCGACGATATTGCCTTTCAGACAAACCTCTTGGCGCTCAATGCCTCCGTGGAAGCTGCCAGGGCGGGAGAAGCTGGCAAGGGCTTTGCTGTCGTCGCTATTGAAGTGCGTCGCTTGGCGCAATCGGCGGCGGACGCCTCATCTGAGGTCAAGGCACTCATTGAAACCAGCACTGCCGAGGTGGCAAGCGGTTCGCGGCTCGTTGAACAGGCCGCGGCGAGGTTATCGGAGATTTTGCAAGGTGCTGAAGACAGTTCCAGCGTCATCGAAGCAATAGCAATGGCGGCCACAGAACAATCCTCAGCTATTGAGGAGGTCAACAGTGCAATCCGTCAGATGGACGAGATGACCCAACACAATGCGGCTCTTGTCGAGCAAACCAATGCGGCTGTCGAACAAACCGAGGGCCAGGCTGTCGATCTGGACCGAATAGCCGGGGTTTTTGCCGTCGACGATGAAGATGGTGTCTTAGTTGGTGGTCCGGTCCGCGTCACGCCGCGGCCCGCATATCAATCTCAGGGCAATGCCGCGATCAGCCCCGATTGGGAGGATTTTTAAGTCATCATCAGCGGGGACAGTACTTTCGGCAACCCGATTTTCTCCATATCCCGCCGGCAGGAGGGGCAGGATCGACCGGTGCCTCTTGTCACAAGGCACGCTCTTGTCTACCCAGAAGCATCAATGATGGAGAACCAAGCGCGTGGCCAAGATCGATACCAAGACCGAAGGGTTGGACCTCTATGTCTATGTGGCAAAGACATTTGCCGATAGTCCATGGCTCCACTACGGTCTTTGGGAGCCCGACGAACGGCCCAATATTCCACAACTGCGCATGGCGCAGGAACGTTATGTGAACAAGCTCGTTGCATTGATCCCTCCCGCTCCGGCCCGCATACTCGATATTGGTGGCGGTACTGGCGAGATGGCTAAGGTGATGCTCGACAGGGGGTACACCGTCGAAATGATCACCCCGAGCCATTTGCAGGCCGAGGTCGCCGCTGAAAAACTTGGCCCCGATGCACGCGTGCATGAAACCAAATTCGAGGACTTTTCCGGTGAGGGGCCCTTCGATGTGTGCATGTTCTCGGAGAGTTTCCAATATGTGAATCTTGAGACAAGTTTGGCAAAGCTCAAGCAGATACTCGCACCCAATGGACGGATAATCATTGCCGATTGCTTCCGGTCCGATGCGTACAAGGGAGATAGGCAACCTGGCGGTGGGCACCGGTACTCTGCGTTTTCCGCTGCTATCGAGCAGGCTGGGTTTGCAATCGTCGAAAACGATGACGTGACGCTTGCCGCAGCCCAATCGATGGCAATCGATCAGAATGTCTATCGTGGCTTTGTTGCGCCGACCGTAGAACAGGTTCGAGGATTGCTATCGCACAAACGCCCGATCCTCTATTGGTTTCTCAAAGTGGCTTATGGTCTGTTTGTGCCGAAGGCTGAGCGTGAAAATATTGTGGCCAGGCTAAAAGCAGACTACCGCTCGCCGGAAGCCTTTGCGGCCGTTAATACGTATCGGTTTCTTGCTTTGGAAAACCGCGTCTGACCGCTTGCTCCATTTACCCCGCCACCCTGTTTGCCTTTTTTTTGCGCCAGGACCGTTATAGCTTGGCCCGTCGCTGAACAATTGGAACGTATCCCATGGCTCGCAAATATTTTGGCACCGACGGTATTCGCGGTTTGGCCAACGGTCCCAAGCTGACCCCAGAATTGGCGCTCAAGGTCGGCATGGCCACAGGACTTGCGTTTACGCGAGGCGACTATGCGCACAGGGTGGTGATCGGCAAGGATACGCGGCGGTCCGGGTACATGATCGAAAATGCGCTGACCGCGGGTTTTACTGCCGTGGGCATGGACGTTCTGCTGCTTGGGCCGATGCCCACGCCCGCCGTTGCAATGCTTACCCGCTCGCTACGCGCTGATGTCGGTGTCATGATTTCGGCATCTCACAATCCGTTCGACGATAATGGGATCAAGCTCTTCAAGCCCGATGGTTACAAGCTTTCCGATAAGTTCGAAGCCCAGATCGAAGACCTGATCGAATCCGACCTCACTTCAAGGTTGGCGCGCGGCACCAAGATCGGCCGGGCCCGCCGGATCGATGAGGCCGGCACGCGCTATGTCGAATATGCAAAGCGTACATTGCCTCGCGACCTGGATTTTACGGGCTTGCGCGTGGTGGTCGATTGCGCCAATGGCGCAGCCTACAAGACCGCTCCAGAGGTGTTGTGGGAGCTGGGCGCGGAAGTCATTTCGATCGGTATCTCACCCGATGGTTACAACATTAATGAAGGGTGCGGGTCGACTGCGCCGGGTGCTTTGATCGAAAAGGTTCGGGAAGTACGGGCGGATATCGGCATCGCGCTGGATGGCGATGCTGACCGTGTCCTGATCGTCGACGAGAAAGGCAATATGGTCGATGGTGACCAGGTCATGGCTGTTATCGGCTCGTCCTGGCACCAACGCGGTCAATTGGTTGGGGGCGGTATCGTTGCAACAGTGATGTCCAACCTTGGATTGCAGCGCTATCTGGAAGATCAAGGATTGCTGCTTGAGCGCACCAAGGTCGGCGATCGTTATGTTCTGGAGGCCATGCGCGGCAAGGGCTTCAATGTAGGCGGCGAACAATCGGGCCATATTATCTTGTCAGATTTCACGACAACTGGCGATGGCCTCGTTGCTGCCTTGCAGTTGCTTTCGGTGGTAAAGCAGGAAGGCAAACCCGTTTCTGAAGTCTGCCATAGATTCGAGCCCGTCCCGCAACTGCTTCAGAGCGTGCGCTACAAGCGCGGCAAGCCGCTCGACGACAAGTCTGTAATGGCTCTGATTGCGGATGCAGAGATCCGGTTGGGGGCCACAGGGCGCCTCATCATTCGCGAATCCGGCACGGAACCTGTCATCAGGGTTATGGGAGAGGGCGATGATGCTGCCCTTGTTTCCCAAGTCGTTAACGAGATCGTGGCCGCCATAGGAAAGGTTGCCTGAATCCTGGCATCGCGGCCAAAATTACAGTTAAGTGCACTTTAATAAAATTACTCTAAGTTCCCCTTACTAATTGAAGTTTTATGGCTTAGGGAACTTACGCCTATGAATAAGCTGGTCGCTTCTGTTGTCCTTGGGGCAACGGCGCTCGTATCGACAGCGGCCATGGCTGCCGATCCGGTTACATATGACTATCCCGTCTACAAAGACTATGTCCCGCCGTATATCCCGCCAGTCGACGAGGGCCTGAAAGGCTCCTTTTACTTGCGTGGAAGTGCTGCCGGACATATTGCGTGGGCAGCCGGCGAGGTGACCCATGTCGGAGCCGATGACGTCGATGTTTCGATCACCGATCCGGGGTGGGGTTATTCATGGGGTGTTGGTGCTGGGTATGAAACCGGCGACGGATGGCGCTTTGACGTGACCGTTGATCGCTTGGCCAGTGAAGGAATGACTGCTAACGTTCCCGCAGGTACCGCACTTCAGCCCGGCGATCATTCACTTAGCCTGCGTTCGACCATCGGCCTTGCCAACGTCTATTATGATTTCGGCTTGTCGGATATGGGGCTCAGCGCTGCTGGCGGTCTGTTCGCCTATGTGGGTGCTGGCGTTGGCGCTGCATATAACGATTATATCTGGACTTCGACGCCCCCAGGGGGCAATCCCGACACCGTCGGCAGCAATTTGACTTGGGCCGCCGCCGCCATGACTGGCGTTGGGATGGATTGGGGTGCACTTGTTGGCGATCTTGGGTATCGCGCTCTCTACCTCAACAAGGTAGAGAACACCCAGACGACCTATCCCTACCAGATTGATCACATGCTCGTTCACGAGATCCGCGCGACGTTGCGTTATCGCTTCTAGGGTTCGGATAACGTAAAGCTTCAGGGGCGGCCTAAATGGCCGCCTTTTTTGTCTTGAGGATTGCGTGCAATGCACCGCCGACGATGAGGCCCCAAAAGGCAGCCCCGATTCCAAACAGGGTGAGACCAGACGCTGCAGTGATAAATGTCAGAATGGCAGGCAGGCGGAATTCTTCGTCGGCAACCGAGCCGACAAGGGCATTGGCAAGTGCCCCTATCAGCGCCAGCCCCGCTACAGCTTCGATCAGGATCGGTGGCGCTGCGGAAATAAAAGCGGCAGCAACGCCAGCGCCAAGCGCAAAAAGAATATAGACAAAGCCGGTTGTCATTGCTGCGATGTAGCGTTTTGTTGTGTCTGGATGCGCTTCGGGGCCCGCGCATAGCGCAGCGGTGATGGCAGCCAGATTGATGAGCTGCCCGCCCAACAAGGTCCCAATGGCGCTGACCAGTCCAGTCGAAATGAAGATTGGTTTCACATCAGGCCGGTAGCCATTGGTACGCAACACGGCCAGACCGGGAATGTTCTGTGAGGCCATGGTGACCACGAACAGCGGCAGGGCGATGCCGATGACCGCGTCGAGATTTAGCGAGGGCATGACCAGAACCGGCGCGGGCCAGGGATTTGCCAATAGATTGGCTGGAAGCTCGGTCGATATTGCTATCATTATCGCGCTGACAACAACGGCAATCGGAACTGCCCATATGCGCGCAAAGCGCAAGCAGATTGCCCATGCCAGAACTATTGGAAGCGCCAGCGCGGGAAGTTCTGCGACGGCCCGTACTGGTGCAAGGCACAAATTAAACAGAATCCCGGCCAGCATGGCGCTGGCCAAGGGCATCGGAATTGCCGCAACGGCCCGCCCGAATGGCCGCCAAAAGCCGGCGACAACCACAAGAGCTGCAGCGACCATGAAAGCGCCCGCCGCCGCGGGGAAACCGCCCTGGACGGCCCCTGTGGTGATGAGCAGCGCGGCGCCTGGGGTCGACCACGCTATTGAGAGCGGGGTCTTTGTGACATAGCTCATGCCGACCCCGACAAACGCCATGCCAAGGCAAAGGGCAAACAGCCCTGACGCTGCTTGGGCTTGTGTGGCACCTACGGCATCAAAGCCCTGCAAGATGATGGCAAATGAGCTTGCAAAGCCGACCAGCGCAGCAAGAACACCCGAAAAGATCGGCTGAAACAGGTTGCCCGATTGCTTCGTTACAGGACTGGGATTGGAGTCGGTCATCGAGGAAACCTCGGTAAGAATTGCGGTTAGCCTGTCGAAAATTTCGCGAGTTTTCCGCCAGGACTGCCTTTTCGATGCCACTTTTAGGCGAGTCGTGCCCAAGGGAACGACTTGGTTTGTGTCGTAATCCGTTGAAATCTGGCACTATCTCTCTCGATCACATTTTTGTCATCGTTGCTTTTCACTGTTGATGAGCGTCAAAACAACGTCGCTTTGAAATTACGGCCCGTTGGCGCCCCTCGGGGAACCATTCAAGCCATCGGCCATTTGTTTTGAGGATGAAAAGGAGACCGACAATGCGTAAGTTTCTTGCCCTTCTGGCTCTGCCGCTGATGCTGGCTGTCGCTGCCTGCGACATGCCCCCTGCAGAAGATGGCGGCGTGCCCGCTGAGCCCGCAGTGACCGATCCGGCAGTGCCAGCCGAGCCTGCGGTCGAGTAAAAGCAAAGTCGAATCGATTTTTGGCAAGGGGCGTCCGCACGGGGCGCCCCTTTGTCGTGAAATGTGTGACCGATGAACGATAATGGACGGGCGCCGCAGCCTCCGATAACGCGGATTGGCGGGATAGACGCTGTACGTGGGCTTGCTGTCATCGGTATGCTGATGGTGCATGTAGGGCCACGAAATCGCGATAATCTCGCGGAAATTCTCTACAATTTTCCCCATGGTCGGGCTTCAATCCTGTTTATCTTTGTTGCTGGTATCGGCGTATCGCTCCTCTCGGCTCGTCCGGGCAGCCGTCCATCTGCGAGATTGAGACTCTCCTGGACGGTTCTGGTTTTTCTGCCTCTGGGTCTCACACTTCAGGCGCTCGACCACGGCGTTGCGGTGATCTTACATCACTATGCGCTTTTCTATTGTCTCGGTTTTCTTGCAATGGCGCTGCCCTTGCGGGGACTGGGATTGCTTGCCGTGGTCACCACAATTGTTGGGCCGTTGGTATATTTCGCAATCCGCGCGCAGTGGCCGGACTTTGTCGGCCGGGAAGCCGTGACGTTGGGCGGCCGCCCTTTTGCGGTGATCGAGGGACTTCTGCTTACCGGGCCTTATCCACTGCTGACCTGGGCTCCGGCGCTGCTGTGGGGCATGTGGGTCGGGCGGTTCGACCTTCGGTCGCGACATTTCCAGATCCGCTTGGCGCTGGCGGGCGCTGCTGTCGGGCTGTGCGCGGCGGCCATCAGTGCCGTCATGTTTTTAGTGTTCGGTGGACCTGAGGGCTCGGACGATCTGCGCCACCTGTTGTCGGATGCACCTCACGGCCAGATGCCGCTTTGGATCGTCGGGGCGGTGGGAACGGCGAGCGCGGCAACCGGTGTGATGCTTATTCTTGTCGATCGCTGGCCGCGAACATGGTGGCCGCTGGTTGCTCTGGGGCAATTGGCGTTCAGCTTTTATATCGCTCATCTGATTGCACTGCATTTTTTCAGCGATGTCTTGCGGCACGAAAGCGTCGGACCAGCAAGTGTATCGGTGGTATTGGTCGGCACCATAGCCATGGGGTTTGCGCTGGTCTGGCGGCGTCACTTTTCGCGAGGACCGCTTGAGGCGTTGCTTGTTGCGCCCTTCAATCTGGCAACACGGCTGATACGATAATTTGGTCGCGCTGGTGCGTGCACCCGGTTATGGAGAGGCATGAACAAAGAACACTTCCCGATTTTCCTCGTAGCGACCCCCGGCCTTGAAAACGCGCTTTGCGCTGAAGCGCACGCGTGCGGTTTTACCGACCCAAGGCCGGTGTTTGGAGGTGTGGAGTTTTTTGGGGGGTGGCGTGACGTTTGGCGTGCCAATTTTGCGCTGCGGGGCGCTGGACGTGTGCTTGTGCGAATCGCGAGTTTCCGCGTCAGCCATTTGGCACAACTCGACAAGCGCGCCAGGGCGGTGGATTGGGACGAGGTGCTGCGCAAGGATGTGCCGGTCCGGGTCGAGGCAAGTTGCCGAAAATCCAAAATCTATCATTCAGGAGCAGCGGCCGAACGCGTGGAGAAGGCCATACAACAGACGTTCGGCGCGCCAATTGAAGCTGGGGCCGCTGTGCGTGTTCTCGTGCGGATCGATAGTGATGTGTGCACAATCAGTCTTGATACATCGGGTGAAGGGCTGCACCGCCGCGGACACAAGCTTGAGGTCAACAAAGCGCCCATGCGTGAGACCATGGCGGCGCTGCTCTTGCGCGAGTGCGGATATTTAGGCACCGAGCCGGTGCTTGATCCCATGTGCGGATCGGGCACGCTGATCATCGAAGCCGCTGAAATTGCGCTCGGCCTAGAGCCGGGTCGCACGCGCTCGTTTGCATTCGAGCAGTTGGCGAATTTCGACCCCGATGAATGGGCGACGATAAAGCAACCCACGAGTAACAAGACAACTGACCTTCGGTTTTATGGCAGCGACCGGGATGGGGGTGCCGCCCGCATGAGTTTAGCCAATGCCGAACGTGCTGGGGTAAGTTCGGTCACCCGTTTTGCCCAAATCCCGATCGACAAGCTGGAGCGGCCCGAAGGGCCTTCGGGTCTGGTGATTGTCAACCCGCCATATGGTGGGCGGATTGGGGATCGCAAGAAGCTATTTCCCCTCTATGGGGCACTCGGCCAGATCCTCAAATCGCAGTTCTCCGGATGGCGCGTGGGGATGGTAACCAGCGACAAGGCATTGGCGCAGGCGACGGGACTGCCCTTCAAATCCAGTCCCAGTATCGACAACAATGGGATCCGGGTCTCCCTCTATCAGACGGACTGTCTTGGCTAATCTACCTCGCGCTCGCGGCGCTCCAATTCGCTCCACGCCCGCGTCGCCAGGCTGGTGCCGGCTTCGTGCATTGTGAGATAGACCTGATCCGCACCGGCGTGTTCGATCTTCTCGATGTGATCCTCGTAGAGCGCATGGGCGATGATCGGCCCTGCAAAGCCCAGTGCGCGTAACTGCCGTGCTGCATTGAGCTTTGCACCCACATCATCCATGGCAAGCATGACCGCCTTGAGCCCGTCCACATTGACACCGTGCCAGAAATTGGCGTCCTCGGCATCGGTCAACGCCACGTTGCGTCCGCTCGCACGCATCTGCGTCACGCGGTAATCGTCGGCATCCAGTCCGATCACGCGATCTGAATGGCTCAGAATTGCGTCGTATGCGGCAACCCCGGTTCGGCCCATGCCAAAAATCATGATTTCGGCATTGCCGAGATTGACCGGAAACTCATCGGGATGGCCGCCTGGACGTTCGAAGCGCAAAAGGAACGGCTCGAGCCGCTCGAACAGCGCGTGTGCCAACGCGTTGAGGGGCGCGGCCAGGACAAAAGACATTGAGACGGCAATAGCCAATGGAATGATCCACTCCGGCAACAGGCTGGCGGCCACGATCAGTCCGAATTCGGAATAGGCTGTGAGACTGATGGCCGTGAGAAAGGCGTTACGTGCGCGCAGACCGAAGGCGATCAAGAGAAAGAAAAACAATACGCCCTTGAGCGGCAGCAGCAGCATGAATAAGACCGCCTGCCCGAGCGCTGCCAGGTCGGGCAGGCCGGACATGCCGATCTTGAGGAAAAAGCCGACAAGGAAGACCTCCTTGAGCCCCCACAGAGATTCCGAAAGTTCGGAAGCGCGTTTGTGATTGGCAAGCAGAACGCCCATCAGCAAGGCGCCAAGTTCGGAACTGAGGCCGACGGTCTGAAATCCCATGCCTCCGACCACGAGGGCCAGCAGCATCCCCATCAAGATCAGCAATTCATCGTGTCCCGTAAGGTCAAGCAACCGATAGACGATTGGCCTCAGCAGGGGCAGCCCCAACACGATCAGCGCCCAGGGTGAAGGAATATCGCCCCCGAAACCCGACAGTACAACGAGCGCGATCAGATCCTGGATAACCAAAATGCCAATGGCCATGCGACCGTGAAAGGTTACCAGCTCACGTTTGGCCTCGAGCATCTTGGCCGATAGCACAGTGCTTGAAAAGCCCAACGCCATCGCGACGAGCATCGCGCTGTAGGCATCGAGCTGCAGGATGACAGCCAAGGCAGGCGTGAGAATTGCCGTGCTGACCGCGAAATGAACCAGAGCGGATCCGGCAACTCTCACTTGGAGCACCTGGCGCAGCTTAAGCTTCAACCCCACTGCAAAAAGCAGGAGCAATACGCCAAGATGGGAAATGTAATCGAGAATTTCGCCGGTCTCTTGGGGCAGGTTCAGCGGGTCTGACAGCCCGTAAATCGCAAATCCGGCAACAAGAAACCCTACGAGCGGAGGCAGCCCGATCTGCTTGACGAGCAGTCCGAAGAAAAATGCGGAACTGATAGATATGACTTCGAACACGCAGCCTTTGCCTTAAAACCGAGTCGCCTTCCGCCATAAACTTCGGGGGCATCACCGATTTCGTCAATCACCATCATTGATCTGCCCGTTACCATCGGCGGTTGGCAGCATCGGACGGCTTGCCCGGATGGGGACAAAGCAGTTGCACTGCCAGGCTCGAAATGATTTACGGCAGGCAGAAATGGCCGCTCCGGGTGGGGCGGCTTTCTTGTTGCTAAGGTTGGCCTCCAATGATCCGTCTTGAAAGTATCGGCAAGCAGAACGGGAAACAGATCGTTTTCATCGAAGCTTCGGCAGCGCTGCAGAAGGGCGAAAAGATTGGCCTGGTCGGCCCGAACGGTGCTGGCAAGACGACGCTTTTTCGTATGATTACAGGCGAGGAAGCGCCCGATGAGGGGCAGGTGTCTGTCGATCGGGGCACGAGCATTGGGTATTTTTCCCAGGATGTGGGCGAAATGGCTGGCCGGTCGGTCGTGGCTGAAACCATGGACGGGGCAGGGCCGGTGGCGGCACTGATTGCCGAGATGCGCCAGCTTGAAGCCGATATGGGCAATCCTGAGAAGGCCGATAAGATGGACGCCATCATCGCGCGCTATGGGGAGGTGACCGAACAGTTCGAAGAACTCGATGGGTATGCCCTGGATGGGCGCTCCCGCGAAGTGCTTGATGGTCTGGGGTTTAGCCAGGCGATGATGGATGGTGATGTCGGTGCGCTGTCGGGCGGCTGGAAGATGCGCGTGGCGCTGGCCAAGATTCTGTTGGCGCGGCCCGATGTGCTGCTGCTTGACGAACCGTCGAACCACCTCGATCTCGAAAGCCTGATCTGGCTCGAAGATTTCCTGAAAAACTTCGGCGGCGCCTTGTTGATGACCTCGCACGATCGGGCGTTTATGAACCGCGTGGTCAACAAGATCATCGAGATCGATGGCGGCAACCTGACCTCTTATACGGGCGATTATGAGTTCTATCAGGCCCAGCGAGCCATCGCCGACAAGAACCAGCAGGCTCAGTTCGAGCGCCAGCAAGCGATGCTGGCCAAGGAAATCCAGTTCATCGAACGGTTCAAGGCGCGGGCGTCGCACGCGGCACAGGTGCAGAGCCGGGTGAAAAAACTCGACAAGATCGACAGGGTCGAGCCGCCCAAGCGCGCGCAGAAGGTGGTGTTTGAGTTCCGTCCAGCCCCGCGCTCAGGCGAGGATGTGGCTGTGCTCAAGGGCGTTGCCAAGACTTATGGCGACAAGACCATTTATGACGGACTCGACTTCCATGTGCGGCGCAAGGAGCGTTGGGCCATCATGGGGGTGAATGGGGCAGGCAAATCGACACTTCTCAAGCTGGTGACCGGAGCGGCCGAGCCGGATACGGGTTCGGTGGCGAGGGGGCCGTCGGTCAAGATGGCTTATTTCGCCCAGCATGCAATGGATGTTCTGGACGGGGACAAATCGATTTTCGACATGTTGCAAAGCGAGTTTCCCCAGGCCGGGCAAGCATCATTGCGGGCGCTGGCCGGGTGTTTCGGGTTTTCCGGCGATGATGTAGAAAAAAAATGTCGCGTGCTGTCGGGCGGGGAAAAGGCGCGGCTGGTGATGGCCATGATGCTGTTCGATCCGCCCAATTTCCTTGTGCTGGACGAGCCGACCAACCACCTCGATATCGCTACCAAGGAAATGTTGATCGAGGCGCTGGCCAATTACGAGGGGACGATGCTGTTCGTTTCGCATGACCGGCATTTTCTGGCCGAGTTGTCTAACCGGGTGCTCGAGGTTTCGCCCGACGGTGTGCGGGCCTTTGGCGGGGGCTATCGCGAGTATGTGGAAAGCACGGGACAGGAAGCGCCGGGGTTAAGGCACTAAGACCGTCTTTCGTTGGTAGTGTAAACTAGCTATAGGGGTCGTTGACGATCCGCTATTTGAATATAGGGAGCTGCCATGGAAGCCAACCCACATCCTTTGCAGGCGGATCGGCTCCGGGCGCTCTATTCCTACGAGGTCCTCGACACCGATCGGGAAAAGGATTTCGACGATATCGTGGAATTGGCGTCGGCTGTTTGCGGTACGGCGATATCGGTGGTCAATCTGATCGATGTCGATCGGCAATGGTTTAAGGCCGAGGCCGGCCTGGGCGTGCGTGAAACCCCGCTGGCCACCTCGATCTGCTCACACGCCATTTTGGAAAACGAGTTCGTCGAAATCCACGATACGCTGGCTGATCCACGGATGCAGGACAATCCGTTGTGTACAGGCGAGCAAGGACTGCGGTTTTATGCCGGTGCATTGCTTATGACCCAGGATGGACTGCCACTGGGGACATTGTGCGTGCTCGATTACCGGCCAAAGAGCCTGACCTCGTTGCAACGGGACACCTTGCGGGTCCTGGCGCGGCAGGTCATGGCGCAGCTCGAAATGCGCAAAGCGCTCAAGGCGACAACGCTTTTGCGCCAGGAGGTCGATCATCGGGTTAAAAATTCTCTGCAATCGCTTTCGTCCTATGTCAGGCTGCTATCGCGCGCTGCGCGAAGTGAGGAGACACGCGACGCTCTGACGGCGACCGGCAACCGGATTTCCGCAGTGGCTACGCTACACGAGCAGCTCTATCTTGCCGATGCAGGGCCGACGGTGGCGCTGGACCGTTATGTTGTCAGCCTTTGCGACCATCTTTCTACCGGTGCAGCCGAAGGAATCGTTTTGGACGTCGCCGTCATGCCAGTGACCGTGGGGTCGCGTCAGGCGGTGGCTGTCGGGACGCTGATCAACGAATTCGTCGCCAATTCCTACAAGCACGCCTTTCCTGGTGGCAGAAAGGGCATCGTTTCGATTGGCATGCGAGCGGAAGCAGACGGGCTGGTGCATGTCACCTGCCGTGACAACGGGGTTGGGTTGGTCGATGATGTCGAAACCCGACCGGGCGGATTGGGTATGCAGATCGCAAAGGTGATCTGTGCCGAGTTGCAATGCGATCTGGTGTTCGAGCCAGCCAAACAGGGCGTGGCGCTCAAAATCGCGTTTGCGGCTGAATAGTTCCACGGCACCTGAGGGCATAAGGGTTTGCCCGGCGGCGATATCGTCTCGGTTTGCTGACTTTTAGGGTGGTGCTTCCGAACCGGAGAACCGGTTCTCATTTTCTGGAGGCGCTCCAGAGAGACGGCGTGTGGCGATGAACGCTTCACCAGGGCCTGCCGGATTGATTAGGGCGCTCATTGGGCTCAACGTTTTGACGATGGCGTTATGGGCGTCCTGGTCATTTGTGCTCGCCATCCCCTCCGTGCTCTACCTTTGGAATGCATAGCAAACCCAGCCGCCGCCTGACTGCACGCGTCGTCTGGATTCATGAAATCGGGTCCGTCGTTCTCAGCCCCTTGCCAACCGCCCCCATCATCCTCTATACGGGCTGCGGGCCATCCCTCCCCAACGAGGGACGCCCATCTGTAAGGATGGAGCAACATGACAGATATTTCTGCCGCCACCGAAGTGGCGAAGCCGGCAGTGCGTCCGGACAATCCCAATTTTTCGTCAGGTCCTTGTGCCAAGCGTCCCGGGTGGACGGTTGAGGCGCTTGCCGGTGCGCTGGTGGGGCGATCTCACCGGGCCAAGCCGGCCAAAGCGCGGATCAAGCGCGCCATCGACCTGACGCGCGAGCTTTTGGAAGTCCCTGAAGACTATCTGATCGGCATCGTGCCGGCATCCGATACCGGTGCCGTCGAAATGGCGCTGTGGGGCATGCTGGGCGCGCGCGGCGTCGACATGCTGACCTGGGAATCGTTTGGGGCCGGCTGGGTCACCGACGTTCAAAAGCAACTCAAGCTCGACGATGTGCGGGTTCTCAAGGCCGAATATGGCGAATTGCCCGAGCTGTCCGAAGTCGATTTTTCCCGTGACGTTGTGTTCACCTGGAACGGGACGACTTCTGGCGTGCGCGTTCCTAACGGGGACTGGATCCCGGCGGACCGTGAAGGGCTGACAATTTGCGATGCCACCTCGGCGGCGTTTGCCCAAAACCTCGATTTCTCCAAGCTCGATGTCGTGACGTTTTCCTGGCAGAAGGCGCTGGGCGGGGAAGCGGCGCACGGGATCTTGATCCTTTCGCCGCGCGCCGTTGAGCGGCTGGAGACCTTTACACCGGCCAACCGGCCGATGCCCAAAATCTTTCGGCTGACCAAGGGCGGCAAGCTGATGGGCGACGTCTTTGAAGGCGCAACCATCAACACTGTATCGATGATCTGCATCGAGGACGCTGTGGACGCCATGGAATGGGGCCTCAAGGAAGGCGGGCTCAAAGCTTTACAGGCCCGTGCCGACGCCAATGAAAAGGCGATTGCCGACTGGGTCGCAAAAACCGACTGGGTTGATTTCCTCGCTACCGACCCCAAGGTGCGCTCGAACACGTCCGTGTGCCTGAAAATCGTCGATCCTGAGGTAACGGCGCTGTCCGACGACGCGCAGGCCAAACTCGCCAAGGCGGTTGTCTCCCGGCTCGACAAGGAAGCCGTCGCCTACGACATCGGTGGCTATCGCGATGCGCCTACCGGGTTCCGCATCTGGTGCGGATCGACTGTGGAAACCAGCGACCTTGCGCAACTCACCCCATGGCTCGATTGGGCATTCGCCGAGGAAAAGAAGGCGGCCCTGGCTTAAGGGCGGATCGGACGGGGGCGGCGACATGGCAGGCGAGAAACTCCGCAGCTTTGTCGCCGATACGCTGGCCTTGGTGATGTTCTTCACCATCGTCAGTGGGCTCAACGAACGGTTCATTGCCGGCATGAGTTGGTCCGAGGTTGCGCTGTCGCGCTCGATCGGTGCGCCGCTCATGGTGATTACGGCCCGGCCCTATGGCTATTGGCGGGACTGGTTTTTGAAACGAACCGGTCCCGGCTCGCACGGCCTCACCCTGATCATGGATTCAATTGCGTTGCTGGCGTTCCAGGTGCCGATCTACGTGATCATCATATTTGCAAGCGGGGCCAGGGGTATGGGGGTCGTCACCGGAACCCTTGGGTTCGCAGGCCTGATGCTGATCCTGGGGAGGCCGTATGGGCTGTGGCTCGAATTCGTCCGTGGACGCTTCGGGCTGGCCGGACCGGGGCAAAAGCCAATGTCGCTGGGCAGCTGAACAGAACATTCCGGACGCTGGACGGCCGGACTTCATTACATTTTTTGGACCCCGCGGGGCCGGACACATAAGGACAAACAATATGGCCAAAGTACTCGTTTCCGACAAGATCAGCCCGGCGGCGATCGAGATTTTCAAAGCCAACGGGGTGGAAGTCGACTATCTTCCCGATGTCGGCAAGGACAAGGAAAAGCTGGCCGAAATCATCGGGCAGTATGACGGTCTTGCCATCCGTTCGGCGACCAAGGTGACCGACAAGATCCTGGCCAATGCCACAAATCTCAAGGTTATCGGACGCGCCGGGATCGGCGTGGACAATGTCGATATTCCTGCTGCTACCGGCAAGGGTGTTATCGTCATGAACACCCCGTTCGGCAATTCGATCACCACTGCCGAGCATGCGATTTCCATGATGCTGGCGCTGGCGCGTCAGATCCCGGAAGCAGATGCGTCGACACGGGCGTCGAAGTGGGAAAAGAACCGCTTCATGGGCGTCGAAGTGACCAACAAGGTGCTGGGTCTGATCGGGGCGGGCAATATCGGCTCGATCGTTGCCGACCGCGCCCAGGGGCTGAAAATGAAGGTTATCGCTTTCGATCCGTTTCTCACCCCAGAGCGCGCAGTGGATCTGGGTGTTGAAAAGGTCGAGCTGGACGATCTGCTGGCACGGGCCGATTTCATCACGCTCCATACCCCGTTGATCGATGCGACACGCAACATTATTTCAGCGGAAGCCATCGCCAAGATGAAGGACGGCGTGCGGATCATCAACTGCGCGCGTGGCGGGCTGATCGATGAAGCGGCGCTCAAAGACGCGCTCGAAGCTGGAAAAGTTGCCGGCGCGGCGCTCGACGTGTTTCTCGAAGAGCCGGCCAAGGAAAACCCGCTGTTTGGCGTCGCCAATGTGATCTGCACTCCACATCTTGGCGCTTCGACGTCCGAGGCGCAGGAAAATGTTGCGCTTCAGGTGGCCGAGCAGATTTCCGCATATCTCAATACCGGCGAAGTCATCAACGCGCTGAATTTCCCATCGATTTCGGCCGAAGAAGCGCCAAAGTTGACGCCGTTCGTGAAACTGGCGGAACTGTTGGGATCGTTTGCCGGGCAATTGACCGAAACAGGCATCAAGGCGATCCGCGTTGAATTCGAAGGCGACGTCTCCGCCCTCAACACAAAGCCGATGGTGGCTGCGCTGCTTAACGGTGTGCTCAAGCCGCTGCTGGGCGAAGTGAACATGGTCTCTGCGCCTGCGCTGGCCAGGGATCGTGGCATTGCAGTTGAAACAGTCAATCGCGAACAGGTTGGCGCTTACGACAACCTCATCCGCCTTACTGTGGTGACCGAGCGCCAGGAACGTAGCGTTGCCGGTACTGTATACGGCACCAAGGCGCCGCGGATTGTCGAGATCAAAGGCATCACGCTCGAAGCCGAAGTGACCCCGCACATGCTCTACATCACCAATGAAGACAAGCCTGGCTTTATCGGGCGGCTTGGCACGCTTTTGGGTCAGCTGGCAATCAACATCGCCAACTTCAACCTCGGCCGGGTCGAGCAGGGCAAGGATGCAATCGCGCTTCTGGCCATCGACAGCGAATTGACCGATGCCCAGCTTGGCGAAATCTCGAACCTCGAGGGCGTTGTGCAGGCCAAGCGGCTTGTGTTCGCCGTCTGAGGCTCGTGCTTTGAAAATTACGAAGGGGCGGCAGTGATGCCGCCCCTTTTTTATTGCGGTTTCAAGATGTCGCGCAGATTGCGACGGGCTGCATATTCGGCAAGCGCGATGCCGGCGACAATTAAGACAGCTGCGATCATATGGTAGACATCAAGGCTCTCGCCGAGCACCAGCAGCGCAAGCAGCGCTCCAAAGACGGGGATTAGATTGATGAACAGACTCGCTCTATTGGGGCCGATCAACTCGACGCCGCGGGCATAGGTCATTTGCGCGACGATGGATGGCAGGATGGCCACATAGATGACAATGGCCCAGCCGCGCCAGCTCATTGCTGCAACCTCGCTGACCAAGCCGACAGGACCCGAGCCGAACAGCGACTGATACAACAGGGCGGCCAGCGCTGCGAAAAAACTTGTGGCCGCGATAAAGCTCAACCATCCGATGCGCGGCTTGTAGCGCAGCATCAGAGAATGCACTGCGTAGAATATTGCAGCGAGCAACATCATGGCATCGCCGATGTTTACGTCCAGCCCGACAAGGCGGAGCACATTGCCGTGGGTCGCGACGTGCATGACGCCATAAATGGTGAGTACGACACCGGCAATGTGGAGCGCCGAGGCGCGGACGCGGAAGATTGCAAAATTGCCGATCATCACAAGCACGGGGATGGCGGCCTGGATCATGGCAACGTTGACTGCCGCCGTGTGGGTCGTGGCCGCGTAGAGCAGTACGTTAAAGCTGGTGAAGCCCAAGGCGCCATAAAGCGCCAGCCAGCCCCATCCACGCCGGATTTCGCGCCACTCGCGCAGCAACCCGTTCCAGGCGAAGGGCAAGACGATGAGAAAGGCAACCAGCCAGCGCATCACCGAGAGGGCGTAGGGATCGAGTTCGCCAATTGCCAGTTTTCCTGCAATGATGTTGGCGCCCCAGAACAGGGCGGACAAGATCAAAAGCAGGTAAGGTTGGCTCATCAGTCGCGCGAGTGGATTGGCCGGGTGCGCTGGCGTTGGTGGGGACTTTGTCATAACGGGCCTTGTACTTTATAGAACCCGGACTTATCAGCGTTTTGACTTGCGGTGAAACAGAGATTTTTCACTTGCGGTTCCCGGTCAGGATGACAGGGGCGTGGCGCTCACGAAAAGGAATATGGCGTAAATGGCGAATGTTGTGGTGGTCGGCTCGCAATGGGGCGACGAAGGCAAGGGCAAGATTGTTGACTGGCTTTCCGAGCGCGCTGACGTTGTTGTGCGCTATCAGGGTGGACACAATGCCGGTCATACACTCGTCATCGACGGCGTCAGCTACAAGCTGTCGCTTCTGCCATCGGGCCTTGTGAGGGGTAAGTTTTCGGTTATCGGCAATGGTGTCGTGGTCGATCCGCATCATTTCGTTGCCGAGGTTGAAAAGATTGCGGCCCAAGGCATATCGGTGACCCCCGAGGTCCTGCGCATCGCCGAAAACGCGCCGCTGATCCTTTCGCTGCACCGCGAACTCGATGCACTGCGCGAGGATTCCAATTCCGGCCTCAAGATCGGTACTACGCGCCGCGGCATCGGGCCGGCTTATGAAGACAAGGTTGGCCGCCGGGCCATCCGCGTTTGCGACCTGGCCGAACCTGAGACGCTGATGGACAAGATCGAGCGCCTTCTGACCCATCACAATGCGTTACGGCGCGGTATCGGGGCCGCAGAGGTTTCCGCCCGGGCCATTCACGACGAGTTGATGGCGGTGGCTGACAAGATCCTGCCGTTCATGGACCGCGTCTGGGATCTGCTCGACGAACGCCGCAAGCGCGGAGAGCGCATTTTGTTCGAGGGTGCTCAGGGCGCGTTGCTTGACAATGACCACGGCACCTATCCGTTCGTTACCTCCTCAAACACTGTTGCCGGACAGGCGGCGCCGGGCTCAGGGTTGGGGCCGGCAGCCATCGACTATGTGCTGGGCATTACCAAGGCCTACACCACACGTGTGGGCGAGGGGCCATTCCCGACCGAGCAGGATAACGAGATTGGCCAGTTCCTTGGAGAGAAGGGACATGAGTTCGGCGTCGTCACCGGGCGCAAGCGCCGGTGTGGCTGGTTCGATGCCGTTATTGTACGCCAGACTGTTCGCACTTCGGGCATTCACGGCATTGCGCTGACCAAACTTGACGTACTGGACGGAATGGATGAAATCCGGGTCTGCGTTGGATATGAGCTTGATGGGCAGAAAATTGATTATCTGCCTGCCTCAATGGGGGCACAAAGTCGAGTCAAGCCAATTTATGAATCTATGGATGGCTGGAAAGAAACGACGGCTGGGGCCCGGAGCTGGGCCGAATTGCCCGCTCAGGCTATCAAATATGTGCGCCGTATCGAGGAGCTGATCGGCGCAAGTGTGGCCATGCTTTCGACAAGTCCTGAACGTGAAGACACGATTTTGGTTCAGGACCCGTTTCAAGATTGAACTTTCTTGTTTAGAAACAACGTTGACTAATGCCGGCAACAAGTGATGTTGAGTAGATATGGCCGACTATCGTGAACTCCTGCGCAAGGCGATTGATGCCCTGCCCGACAATACCGGGGCAAATCGCCGGGCGGTTTACGAAAAGGCGCGCAGTGCTTTGGTGGCCCAGTTGCGCGCCATCGATCCGCCTCTTCCAGCGCGAGAGATCACCACTCATCGGCTAAATCTCGAAGACTGTATCCGCGAAGTTGAGCACGAAGCGACCGAACGGCTTTTGGGACGGTTCAAGGCTGTTGAAGAAACAGCACCCGAGCCGGAGCCGGACAATGCGGCGGTTGTTGACGAATCCGTTGATGAACCGGTCGCAGCTTATGACGCGATCGATGATGGTCCTTACGTCGATGAACCCGAACCTCTTGCGGAGCCTGGTCCTGTCGAAGACGAGGCGTTCGTTTCTCAACCCGACGGTGATTTCGCACCGGAGCCTGCGACTCCGGAAGCCGCTGAGCCCGAAGTGGAGGCGACCGAGCGTGAGCGGTCCAGCGACGAGCAGAATGAAGCAAGCGATGACGATGAACTTTCGCATCCGCCGTCTTCGGTGTTTGTGTCGTCTGACGATCATGCGCCCGCGCAACAAGATGACATCAGCGCTGCCAATTTCGAGCCGGACGCCGCCTCCGAACCTGAAACTGATAAGCGGCGGCTAGGCTCGATCGAGGATATAATTGCTTCGGCAGAGCAGGCAGCGAGCGTCTCTGACGCTTATGAGACTGCACCGGAAGTCGAGCCGGATGACGAAGTTGTTGTTCCGTTTGTGGCTGAGCCTGAGAACGATAAATCCTCCGAACCCGAGGAAAAACACTTCATAGTCTCCGAGGTCGACGGGCAACCCCGCAGCGGCATGCCGTTGGTCGATATCCACGGTCGTCCGTTGAGCGAGGCGCACAATGCGCCGGTCGCATCCGAACCCGCCATGTCGAGTGTTCGTGAAGTTGAACTTGAGCCCGGTATTCTGGCAGGGCCCGAGGTGTCGGACGCGCAGGTAGCAATCGACAGGGCCATTGCTGCTCTTGATCGGGAAGCCCGCGGCGAAGCGACAGGTGGCGATGAGCCGGAACAATCAGCTGCAGTCGAAGACCAGCCCACCGCTGCGACCGAAGGTGAAGGCAAAACCCGGCGCGGGTTTGGCGCCTTCACGATTTTCCTTCTGATTTCCGTGCTGCTGCTTGGCGGTGGTGGACTGGCCGGCTATTTCGCCTGGCGCGAGGGTTTCATCGATCTCAACGCAGTCTTTGCGCAGAACCAGACGGCTGAAACGACTGAAGTTGCAGAGACCGAAATACCCGAGGATCTCTCTGCTACCGTACCGTCTTCGGAGGTGCCTGAAGCCGTCAATACGACACCTGACGTGCCAGGCACCGATGGTGAGGTTAACGGCGCGACGATGCCGGGCGAAGAGCTTCCGTTTACCGAAACCGAGACCCCTTCGACCATCCCTGGAGAGCCTGAGGCGACGTTCGAAGACCGACTGCCAGCCGAGGCAGGTACGCCGGCCAGCCCCGATGGGGACAACGAGGACCAACCCGGCATAACCATTACTACCGATGGTCCGCAATCGCTGCTGCTTGAAGAGCAGGCTGGCGGTGCTGCAGGCGCGGTGCCCTATACGGGCAGCGTAGAGTGGTCACGCGGGACCGACGAGCTTGGTAACCCCACGATCAATGCCGAAGTATCTATCCCCGCTCGCAATCTGGACGTCGATGTTCTTTTGCGTCGCAACGCTGATGGCAATTTGCCAGCCAGCCACCTCATGGAAGTCAACTTCACAGTTGCCGAGAGTTTTGTCGGCGGCTCTATTGCCAACCTTCCCGGTGTGCTGCTCAAGAATGAAGAGCTTGTGCAGGGGCAGCCTCTGACCGGCGCGTCGGCGAGGATTGTGGGCAATTCGTTCCTGTTCGCGCTGTCGAGTGCAAGTGATCTCGATGTCGAAAACAATCTCAATCTACTCGAGAACCGCGACTGGATCGATCTAGCCATGGTCTATGGCACCGGCCGGCGCGCCATTCTCACGCTTGAAAAGGGTGAAGACGGCGCAGCTATTTTCGATGAGGTTCTGGCCGCTTGGGCAGAGCTTGACGCCGCGGCGGCGGACGAGGCTGCTGCCGGCGTTTAAGTGCCATGACCGGTCCGATAAATTCGGGCCGGCTCTTTGTCCGTTCTCAAGCACCGGAGAATTGGTTGTCTGTCAGCCGGTTCCGGCGCATTTCAGCGCTTGAGCACAGTGCGTCCACCATCGATCACGTAAGTGCGATCGGCCAGCGCCTCAATGTCCTCGGCTTGATGGGAAACGACGATGGCGTGCCAGTGATTGGTGCGGACCATTTTGCCAACAAGTTCGCGGATAGGCTTCGCTGTTTGGCTGTCCAGGCCGGTGAAAGGTTCGTCCAAAAGCAGAACCGGCCGATTGCGAAGCAGAGTACGAGCCAAAGCGACACGCTGCTTCTGGCCCCCCGACAGCTGAGCGGCGCGCCGTGTCGCCATTTGGGCCAGGCCCATGTCTTGGAGAGCCTTGTCTACCCTTTCGTCGCTGGGCTTGGTCGCGCTGCCAAGCCCAAGAGCGACATTGGCGCCGGTGGACAGATGATCGAACAGATTGTCGGACTGGAAAAGGATCGAGACCGGGCGGTCTTCGGGCGGCATGCCCAGCACCGTGCGGCCGTTGAGCTGTATTTCGCCGGACGTGGGGATAAGGAAGCCGGCTACAAGGTCAAAGAGGGTCGACTTTCCGGCCCCGGATGGCCCCACAAGCCCGGCGATTTCTCCTGGCTTTATGCTCATGTCAAAGACAAAGCCGCTTTGAGCGCCCGGGTATTTGAACGCAAGACTGTCAATTTCGAGCATCGGTCAGCTTTTCAAACAATTTGGGGATGAGGATGAACGCGGCAATGCTCACTATTAGGAGTATAGCCGCAATGGCTTGGGCATCATTGGTTCGATAGGCGCCAAGCGCGCGATACATCAGCCATGGCAGTGTTGAGAACTCAGACGTGCCGAATAGCGATATGACGGCAAGATCGCCGAGCGAAAAGACAAAAGCGACCGCCAACGCATAACCGATCGGGCGTCCAAGCAGCGGCCATTCGATCCGGCTCCATTGCCTGAACGATGTGATCCCGAGTGCGCGGATCACGCGATGATGGCGCAGCGTCAGGGCCTCTAGCGGAGGGGCAAGGGTGGCAAAGACGAAGGGTAGGGCCAAAAGTGCGTTGGCCAGGACCAGAACGACTGGTGCGACCAAACTTGGTGCCAGCCCTGTCTGGCGTGCCAGTAGGAAAAAACCAAGCGAGAGGACGACGGCTGGCACGGCGAGATAGGCAAAGACCGGCAGACCGAGTAGGCCGCGCCATAGCGAGCCCTTTTCCTGCAATGCACGTGACATGCCCAGCGCAAGCCCCAGAGAGACGGCGAGAAGGGCGCTGAGCGTGCCGATGACCAGACTGGTTATCGCAGCGCGCCAGAAGACTGTTTGAGCAAGAACGTTTGAAATCGCATAAAACCCTTCGCCCAATACCGCGATCAAGGGGGCAAGAAATCCTGCAAGCAGGACCGTGAGCACGATTTGCTGGATGGCTCTCAGCCATGGCCGTTCCGGCCAATGGATATGGTTTGGCGAGCCAAACAGACCCGCTGCCGGGGAAAGCGTTGAGGCGGGGATGATAATTGCCGCACAGACGACAAGTTGCACGATGGCGAGGTTTACGGCTGCCCCCAGGTCAAAATCGAGCCGTACAGCCTGATAGATCGCGACCTCAAGAGTTTGGTTGGCGGGACCGCCGCCAAGGGTCAGAACTATGGGAAAACTTGTGAAGCACAAAAGAAAGATCGTGGCCGATATCCCCGGGATAGATGCAGCAAGCGCGGGGAAATCGATGATCGTGAACCGCCGCAAAGGACCAAGCCCAAGGCTGCGTCCGAGCTTGAGCTTTTCGGCGGGTATGGCGGCGAGTCTATCGATGAATATCCGTGCCGAAAACGCTCCGTTGAGGACCACATGTGCAGCAATGATGCCACCGAGCCCGAAGATCGATGACCCGGTTTCCAACCCGAATGGGGCGAGCAGGAAATTGACCCAGCCATTGCGACCCCAGATGGAGAGCAAGCCGGATACGACAACGAGCGAGGGCATGACCAGCGCTGTCGATAACAATCCGATCACGACGCCGCGCCCTGTAAACCGCAGTCTGTCGAGCGTCCATGCCAAAGCCATGCCGGCAAGGATCGACAGAACCGTCGAAAGCGCAGCCTGTCTGGCTGAGGACACCAGGAGAAACCAGATGTCGGTACGCGACGATCCAGTGGTCGGAAAGCGCTGCCCCGCGATCCATAGCGAGAACAAGAGGGTAGCGATCAAAATGGCGACAATTGCAGCGACCGATGCCCCGACATAACGGCGGCCGGGACGCCAGGTGGAGGGTATCCCGGCCAATTTTTCTTACCTCAGCGTGGAGAACGCTTCTTCGATCCAGGCCCGAGTGTTGGCGGTCACCTCGTCGGCGTCAAGCAGAAGCGCTGGCTGGGGATCGATCATTTCGCCAAAGCCGGGGTTGAGCCCGCCCTGAGGTTCGAGAACCGGATACATCCAGTTGGTTTCTGGCAGTGGAGCCTGCCCTTCGGGCGTCACGAGATAAGCAAGAAAATCGCGCGCCAGATCCTGGTTGGGGCTGGATGCGAGAATCCCGGCAACTTCGATCTGGGTGTAGTGGCCGGCATCGAATTTGGCAGCCTGGTATCGATCCTCATCCTCGGCAATGAGATGATAGGCGGGCGACGTTGTGTAAGAGAGGACCATGTCGGCCTCACCCGAAAGGAACAAATCGTAAGACTCCGACCAGCCGGTCGTGACCGTCAGGACATGGGGGGAAAGGCCATCCCAGATTTCGATTGCGTCATCGCCATAGAGCGCCTTGATCCACAGGATCAGGCCGAGCCCCGGTGTGGATGAGCGCGGGTCCTGGATGACGATCTTGAAGTCCTCGGGCAGCGCGATCAGTTCTTCGAAGCTGACGGGGGGCCTTGCAAGCGACTGCGTGTCATACACAAAAGCGAAATAGCCGTAATCGAAGGGGACGAAGACCTTGTCGGTCCATTCAAGCGGAATTTCGAACGTGGGCAGATCAAGCTGATGCTCGGTGAAAAGCCCAGTGGCCATGCCTTCGCCGATTGTTGCGGTATCAAGTCCGAGAATGATGTCGGCCTGGGTCGTATCGCCTTCGAGCTGGGCGCGGCGTAAGGCAGATATTGAATCGTCGGCGGAAATGAAATTGAGCGTGCAGCCGCACTGGGCCTCAAAGCCCTCCTTGAGCGCAGGGCCAGGGCCCCAATCGGCGGCAAACGCATCGTAGGTGTAGACTGTGAGGGTGGAAGTGTCCTGGGCGATGGCCGGGAGCGAAAGCGCTCCGAGCACAACCGCGCACAGGCTCGTCCTTACGGAAGCGATCATGAGTTTCCTCATTTTTTGGGCGTGCAAAATTTACGGTTTTGCTGGCGCCGAGCCAAGATTGCGGTCATGGATGAGGGGAAAGGCTTCAAATGGCAGGGGGATTTCTGGCCCTTGCCATCTCGAACTTCCTCCGCCAGCATGACCTGGTTCAGGTTCAATGGGTTTTTCTCAGCCTATCCTTTCGGACAGACACCCCAGCGAGACGAGGCGACAGTATAGGCGTGCTAGATTCAGTGCAAGGCGGCGCAAGTAGAATCGGGCTGCCGATGGTGTTCGACGGGCCGCTGCTGATCGTGGGCGGTGGCGATGTCGATCCCGAAATGCTTGCCGCACTGGCGGACATGGCTGTTGCACTGGTGGGCGCCGACAGCGGCGGCGATGTTCTCGTTGCGGCGGGGTTGGTGCCGGACGCCGTGATCGGAGATATGGATTCGGTCACCGACACTGCGCGGTTTCCATCAACAACCAGGGTTTTGGACCTGCCCGAGCAGGATACCACCGACTTTGAAAAATGCCTGTACTCAACTCTGGCGCCCGTAACGTTGGCGCTGGGAATGACGGGCGGTCGGTTCGACCATACGCTGGCGGCGCTGCATGCCGTGACAGTGCATGCAAGTGAGCGACGGATCGTTTTGGTCGATGGACATGATCTGGCTGTTGGGGTCGCCGGGTCGATCCGGATCAAGGTCGGTGCAGGGGAAAGAGTGTCGATCTATCCGCTTGGCCGGACCTCGTTTTCCGGCTCCAAGGGACTGCTTTATCGTCTCGACGGGCTTGAGATGGTTCAGGGGCAAACGATTGGCACCTCGAATCGGGCGGTCGAAGATATTGTCGAGATCGAAGTGGCACCAGGGGCGCAAGACCCCTGGCTACTAATTTTGGACAAACGGCTGTTGGACGCTGTGGTCTAGCCGGGTGGCTAGTGCGTTGCAGCAGCGGCGTCCTTGACGGCGTCCTGAACCTTTTCAAAGGCCCGAACTTCGATCTGGCGGATCCGTTCGCGCGAGACGTCGTATTCCTGGGCAAGTTCCTCAAGTGTCGAGGGGCTTTCTTGCAGCCGACGCGCCTTAAAGATCGCCTTCTCGCGATCGTTGAGGACTTCCATGGCACCTTCGAGAAGGCCCATGCGTTCATCATATTCCTGGCTTTGGCCAAGAATTTCTTCTTGATCGGGCACATCGTCGATCAGCCAGTCCTGCCATTGGCTGGTGCCCTCGTCGGCGCGCATAGGCGCATTGAGCGAGGCATCGCCGGTCAGGCGCTGGTTCATCGACACCACATCATCCTCGGTCACCTTGAGGGTGGTTGCGATCTGTTTGATCTGGTCGGGGTGAAGATTGCCGTCATCGAGCGCTGCAATCTGGCCTTTGAGACGGCGCAGGTTGAAGAACAAGCGCTTCTGGGCGGCAGTCGTGCCGATCTTGACCAAAGACCAGGAGCGCAAAACATACTCCTGAATTGATGCTCTGATCCACCACATGGCGTAGGTTGCCAGACGGAATCCTTTATCGGGCTCGAAGCGTTTTACAGCCTGCATGAGACCGACATTGCCTTCCGAGATGACTTCGGAAATCGGCAACCCATAGCCGCGATAACCCATGGCAATCTTGGCCACGAGGCGCAGGTGAGACGTGATGAGCTTTTGGGCCGCCTGGGGATCTGAATGCTCCTTGTAACGCTTGGCGAGCATAAATTCCTCGTCAGGGTGGAGCATTGGAAACTTGCGGATTTCCTGCAAATAGCGATTTAGCCCGCTTTCGGAGCTAAGAACAGGAAGATTGGACTGGGCCATTTCTAGCACCCCTCTCGTAAACCCCCGGATAGCTCCGGCGGGTTGCTCTCGGCATCGACGCCCGTTGCGGCACGTTTGCCGAGATAATCTTTGTGAATATAGGTCTGAATTGGGCGATTACACCCCTGTTCCACGAAAACAAGGTATTCGCGGACTGCATAGTTCTCGACGCGGTTTCATGCAGTCAACGAATAGACGGCAAGTTTTGTTGCGAGGTTGGCAAGCTCTTGGGGCAACGGGCTCTCGAACTGGAGGGTTTGGCCGGTAACGGGATGGGCAAAACCCAGAGTGGATGCATGGAGGGCCTGCCGATCAAGGCTGTTGATAGCAACTTTGACGGCCTCGGGCATCTTGTTGATCTTTGTCGAGAACGCTGATCCGTACACGCCATCCCCAATCAGGGGGTGGCCAACATGTGTCATGTGGACGCGGATTTGATGTGTGCGACCGGTTTCGAGTTTGCATCTGACCTGGGCGACAGACCATTTTTCGTCACTGAACCGGCCTTCCACACGGAAATGTGTAATCGCATCACGTCCCTCCCGCGGCTGAACCGATTGCTTTAGCCGATTGTGAGGATCGCGCCCGATCATCGTTTCGATTGTGCCGACCAGCGGGTTTGGTATGCCCCAAACGAATGCCGTGTAAGCCCGCTCCAATGGCCCAGTGCGGCCATGGTCGGCGAACTGGGCGGCAAGCCCGTTATGGGTTTGCTCGGTCTTGGCGACAACCATGACCCCTGACGTGTCCTTGTCGAGCCTGTGAACAATGCCCGGACGTTTGACTCCGCCAATGCCGCGCAGACTGTCGCCGCAATGGTGGATGAGTGCATTGACCAGCGTTCCATCCTCATTGCCCGGCGCAGGGTGGACGACCAAGCCTGCGGGCTTGTCGATGACGATAAGGTAATCGTCCTCGAACAGGATGTTGAGCGCTATGTCCTGAGGCTGTGGTTCGGCATCAACGGGCTCGGGGGCCGCGAGAGTTATGGACTCGCCGGTCCGGACGCGATACTTGGGCACATCGCTGGTCGTCCCATCCACACTGACCGCGCCCGCAAGAATCAAGTCCTTGATGCGGTTGCGCGAAAACAGAGGAAAACGGGCCGCCAGAAATGCATCGAGCCGCGTCCCGGCCTCGCTCTCGAGGACGATGGCGTTGTGCCTATCCTGTTGGAGCTCATTCGCTGTCATGACCGATCCTCAAGCCAATTTCGTCAAGGACGAGCCCCTTAGCCCTGAGGCCGAGGCGGTAATGGCAAAAGCCCGCCGGCGCGCCGGACTGTCCATGCTCGTCATGATGGTTGGGTTTATGGCCGTTGTGTTGGTCGTTGTCTATCGTCTGGCCACCATGGGTGGCGGTGTCGCCGAGCAATACGCGCTTGAAGCGATTGCTTTACCCGAGGGCGCACAGGTCATATCCACCCAGGTTCAGGATGGTTTGGTGACTGTCTCCTATGACGCCCAGACCGGTCAGGCGATCCGCATTTTCGATGGCGCGAGCGGCCAATTGATGCGGGAAATCGCAGTGACTGCCGAGTAAACCCGTTTCTATGGACGGTTCGGCAATTGTAAAATTGTCAGCAATCTGGCACGGCGACACTTAGCCCGCCAAGAGAGGTTTCCTTGTAGCGCTCGTCCATGTCCTTGCCAGTCTGGCGCATGGTTTCGATACAGGCATCGAGCGGCACGATATGGCTGCCATCGCCCTGCATGGCCAAGGAGGCTGCCGCGACTGCCTTGACCGCACCGAGGCCGTTGCGCTCGATGCAGGGCACCTGAACCAACCCCCTTATGGGATCGCAGGTCATGCCCAGATGATGCTCGAGCGCGATTTCGGCAGCGTTTTCGATCTGGGCGTTGGTTCCGCCAAGTGCCGAACATAGCGCGGCTGCGGCCATGGCCGAAGCCGAGCCAACTTCGCCCTGGCAGCCAACCTCGGCGCCCGAGATTGACGCGTTGTATTTGATGAGCCCGCCAATGGCCGCGCCGACAAGCAGCATTTCAGGGATTTTTTCGCGCGTGGAGCCGGGGACGTGGGCCAGGTAATAGCGCAGAACAGCAGGAAAGACCCCAGCGGCGCCGTTGGTGGGAGCCGTTACCACCTGACCACCTGCCGCGTTCTCTTCATTGACCGCCATGGCGTATGCCGAGAGCCAATCGATTGCCGAATGAAGCGGCATGTCGTTGGCACCGGCCTTGCCGGAAAGATTCTCGAAAATGGCGCGTGCGCGGCGTTTGACCTTGAGGCCGCCTGGTAACTCGCCGGTGGCGGCCAGACCGCGGGTAATGCAAGCATCCATGACATCCCAGATGCCGATGAGACGCTGAGAAAACGCTTTGCCGTCAAGACGCGCGCATTCATTGAGGCGCTTCATTTCGGCAATCGAAAGATTTGCGGCCCTGCCCATAGAAAGCATCTGGTCGGCATTGGCGAACGGGAAGGGGACATCGTCAGCAGGGGTCGCCGGCATGTCTCCAGCTTCGATCTCGGCGAGTGTTTTGACAAAACCGCCACCAATCGAGAAATAGGTTTCTTCAGCAAGAACCGCGTCGTTTGCACCGACAAGCCGGAAACGCATGCCGTTGGGGTGCGTGTCGAGACGGGTCTTGCGATCGATGATAAGGTCGGCTTCAGGATCGAGGCCCACTATCAGCCCGTCGGTGGGTTCAATAGTCTTGCGAACCGCCAGGTCGGCGAGCGCCCTTTCGACCGCAGCGCGATCATAGGTTTCAGGTTCAAATCCCAGGCATCCAGCGAGAACAGCGGCGTTTGTACCATGGCCGACACCTGTGAAGGCCAATGAGCCATAGAGTGTGATTTGGAGGCGCACGCTGCCGTGGGGTTCTGCGGCGCGAACGGTGTCGAGAAACCGTGCAGCGGCCAGCATTGGGCCCATAGTATGGGATGATGATGGGCCGACACTGATTTTGAACACGTCAAATACAGAGACGAACATGCTTGGCCATTCCTCCAAGAGCAGCTTCGCTTTTCCCGAGGCGCTCAAATAGCTTTCAGTGCAAAGTCTTGTCACCATTTGCGAACCGGGAAATTACTTTCCTCTTGTCCGACGGATGCGTCAGATCGAGCGGCTCATTGTTGATTGAGGGAATAGAAAAATATTGCGTTCGTCAAGCTGATCGGGCCCGGTTGTTGCGCCGCTTCTAGCTATGATAGGTCGAATCTAGCGATTTTGACGCCTTCTGGCGCCAAATCGTTTCAAATAGCGAACGAAAATTATCGCCTGATAATTTGTCGAGCCTGACAAGGACTAAGGATGGTCGCGGTAATGATCGGTGACGAAAAACAGTTCAGGGTCGAATTCGATCAGGACGTCGCGCTCATCGATCGAGGGCGGCTGTAGCGCTAGGATGCTGGGCTTGCATTCGCGCAGCAGGAATTTCACGCCGACCTTGTCGAAGGCCGTGCCATAGCTTGTGGATCGAACGAACCCGGGGAAGGTGGACGCAATTGCGAAGACGTCATTGAAATCTATGACGTCAACGCTGGTTAGCGGCGGTAGCGCAGGCGTCCGATTTCATCAAATTCGGCCTGTTCGCGCTTCTGTTGCTCATCTTTTTCGCGCTGATGTTCGCGTGCGTCGAGCAGCTCGACCTTTTTCAGGTCTTCGATCGCTTCAGCCAAATCGTCTTGGGCGGCTTCGAGCTTGCCCTTCATATCGCCAGCCGATGTCAGAAGATTGTCCCGGCGGGTGATGGCGGCCTTGGCGAAGGTCGAATATGCAAAATGGGCAATATCGGAGATGCCGGTCTTTTTGTGCTCGATATCGATCTGTTGGTCGAGCTCGGCAGCCATGCGCTCGAAATCGGCGACCATGGTCTCGATCTGGAGGACCTGGCGACGCTTGTCGTCGACCTGAAACTTCTTGAGTCGGATCAGACTCGCGCTCTTGGACTTCATGACTTGTACTCCTTACTCATCAAGCCGAGTCGCCCGCAACCGCCGTTCCCAGAATCGTTGCCAGCAAATTGTAGCCGTCAGCGATATTGGTCCGCTCTTCCGAACGCTGGCTCAAAAACGCCTCCAGCGCCGGGTTGAGCGCGATGGCGCGGTCAACCTTGGGATCCGATCCTTTCCGGTAAGCCCCCAGCCGGATCAGTTCCTCCATGTCGGCGAAAACCGACATCAATTCGCGCGCCCTGGTCAGAGTCGGCCGGAAATCTTCCGGCACGCATCCTGGCATGGTGCGCGAGACTGAGCGAAGAACATTGACGGCAGGATAGCGTCCCCGTTCGGCAATGGATCGCTCCATCACAATGTGACCATCAAGAATGCCGCGAACGGCGTCCGCAATGGGCTCATTGTGATCGTCACCTTCCACCAAAACGGTAAATAGACCGGTAACAGAGCCCGAATTAACCAGTCCGGGGCCGGCTCTTTCGAGCAAGCGCGGCAACTCGGTGAAGACTGTGGGTGGATACCCCTTTGCCGTGGGTGGTTCGCCCGTTGCCAGGCCGATCTCGCGCTGTGCCATGGCAAAGCGTGTCAGGCTGTCCATCATGCACAGGACGCGTTTGCCCTGATCGCGGAAATATTCGGCAAGAGTGACTGTCAGGTATGCCGCCTGGCGACGCATGAGCGCCGATTCATCGGAGGTGGCAACCACGACGATGGCTTTCTTCATGCCTTCTTCGCCAAGCTGCTCGGTGATGAACTCCTGAACCTCACGGCCACGCTCGCCGATCAGCCCGATGATTGAAATGTCCACATCGGTATTGCGGGCGAGCATGCTCATGAGTACCGACTTGCCGACGCCCGAGCCGGCAAAGATGCCCATGCGCTGACCGTCGCAACATGTGGTAAATGTATTGAGACAGCGAACACCAAGGTCGATGGGCCCGCCGACGCGCGCGCGCTCGTGGGCGGGTAGTGGAAGATTGCGGAGTGGATAGGGAGCAGTGCCGCGCATCAGCGGCTTGCCGCCGTCAATCGGTTTGGCCTCGGCGTTGATAACACGGCCGAGCCAGCCGTGATCAGGGTATACGGCGCCGTCGTGGCCGGCAAAGACCGCCTTGCAGCCCAACCTCACCCCTTCGACGGGGCCAAAGGGGAGGCAAAGCGCAAGGCCATCGCGAAAACCGATGATCTCGCAGGCGAGACTGGAGCCATTCTGGGTCTCGATGGTCACCCGGCCGCCAACCCGCAGTTCACGCACGGGACCTACGACTTCGATCAAAAGCCCCTGAACGGTTTTGACCCGCCCGAAAACTTCAATCTCATCTATAGCTTCAATGTCGGAGATCAGTGACTGCACTGTGGCGTCTCCAGTGGCTATGATTCGCACCCAGAATTGGCCACATTGGTAACTCATCCTTAATGTTATGGCGATATTGGCGAAAGTTGAGCAAATTTTTTCGCGACGCCTCTGCGCGCGACTGCTTTCCCCATTCAGACCCGGTTCAATGAGTCCCAAGAGTCGCTTGAAGGGCTTTCTTAACGTTGTGCATTAAGAAAAATTTCTCTAATTTTTCTTTGAATTTCAACGAGTTAACACCTTGTTCAGTTAATGTAACTCGCATATTGCCCGACTGAATTAAACTTTGTTAACTAATTACCGGTAGCTTCGAGTCGTACCCAGTAGGGTTTGGTTAAGGGCGTCGGGATCGAGCTAGACGCCGGTCCCAGCAGGGACTTTGTTGGATTTAAGGGGATTGGCATGCGTGTGCTCTTGATAGAGGACGACAGCGCGACAGCGCAGAGCATCGAACTGATGCTCAAATCCGAGAGTTTCAATGCGTACACCACCGACCTCGGTGAGGAAGGTGTCGATCTTGGCAAGCTTTATGATTACGACATCATTTTGCTTGACCTCAATCTGCCGGATATGAGCGGGTATGAAGTGCTGCGCACGCTGCGCGTTGCGAAGGTTCAGACCCCCATTCTCATCCTTTCGGGGCTGGCAGGGATCGAAGACAAGGTACGTGGTCTGGGCTTCGGCGCCGACGACTACATGACCAAGCCGTTCCACAAGGACGAGCTGGTTGCCCGAATTCACGCCATCGTACGCCGGTCCAAGGGCCATGCGCAGTCGGTCATCAACACAGGCGATCTCAGTGTCAACCTCGACACCAAGACAGTCGAAGTGGGTGGTCAGCGCGTTCACCTGACGGGCAAGGAATATCAGATGCTCGAGTTGCTCTCGCTTCGCAAGGGCACGACGCTCACCAAGGAAATGTTTCTCAACCATCTCTATGGCGGGATGGATGAGCCTGAACTGAAAATCATCGACGTTTTCATCTGCAAGCTGCGCAAAAAGCTTTCGGTGGCCACTGCAGGCAAGAATTACATTGAAACCGTTTGGGGCCGCGGCTACGTGCTGCGCGAGCCCGATGAAAACGAGCTTGCCGAGAGCGCGTAACCGGCGCTCCAACTCCCCCTTGATCAAGTTTTGGGCCCGTGCGATCCCCTCGCGCGGGTCTTTTATTAGGTGTCGCCGGAGGATTTGATGTTCAAATCGATTGTTGTGGCGGCAGCTTTGGTTGCAGGGACTTGCAGTGTCGGGTTGGCGTAAGAGCCGCGTTGGGCGGAAGGCTTTCCGGCCGCGATGATGGAATACTAAACGCATGTCCAGAACCGCATATCGGCCACAGTCGAAGACGACGTGTTCGTAGGATTTGCTATCTTCGAACTAGCCCAATAGCCCCGCGCAGAGCGCGGGGCGCCGATCCTAAACCACCAGCTTTCGATAAAGGTGCCAAGTTGCGTGTCCCAGCATTGGAAGCGCAATGGCCAAGCCAACGAATAGTGGCAGTGACGCAATAAACAGCACGAAAGCGACGCCGAGTCCGAAGATAGTCATTTGAACCGGGTTTTTGGCAAAAGCCCGTATCGAGATGGCGACTGCATCGCCGGCGCTGCCGCCGCGATCGACAAGCAGCGGGAAGGCAATGGCGGTGGTGGCCAGTACGAAAAACGCAAAGGCCAGTCCCACGAGATTGCCCCAGATCAACAGGCTCCAGCCGCGTGACGTCGTAAATACTTCGCTGAACAGCGCCGTCAGCGTTGCTGGCTGGTTTGTGGCGAAATGGGCTTCATATATGGCGTTGGCGGCGGTCAGCCAGAGTGTGAAGACGACAGCGAGCATTAGGCCCAGTAGGATTATTGCGCCAATGGCCCGATGCTTGAGGATGCCCAATGCGTGACGCGGGCTGTCATCTTCGCCTTGTTCGCGACGACGGCTGAGTTCGTAAAGACCGATGGCTGCAAGAGGGCCGACAAGCGCAAAGCCGGTGGCGAGTGGATAGAGCAGCGGAAACGTGGCACCGCCAGCGCTCCACGCAGCCAGTAGAATGCCGACGGCCGGGTAGATGAGCGCGAGAAACAGATAGTGGGACGGATGGCGCCAGAAATCGGAAACGCCGCGCCCAAGGGCGTCGAAAATGTCTGCCGTCGAGATATTGCGAACTGCAGGTTCGGTGGTGTCGGACTGGGCAAGGGCAGGATTGGAATACACGGGCATGCTTATCTCCTCGGTCCACAAGGAGCGCGGTGCCACACATATCCCCCATTACGCGGGCACGCCGCGCTGTGCAGAGCGCACCCGGTATCGGACGCGCAACACTACTGATCATACAGCAATCAAGGCGATATGGGATTCCCCGTCACACAGTTGTGTGTGGCGGGGCGCCGGCTAGACGAAAGGCTGGAATTTTGATTCCAGCATCTGCTGGTCGAAGGGCTTGAGCATGTGGTCATTGGCGCCTGCCTTGCGCGCCATTGCGATCTGGCCGATGTCGCGTTCGGCAAGGCAATAGACGACCTTGGGCTTGTCGCCGCCATTGTAGCCGCGCAATGTCTTGAGGAACTCAAGCCCGTTCATGATCGGCATCTGCCAATCGAGAAAAATGACGTCGGGCATTTCCCTTGCGCATTTTTCGTAGGCTTCCTGTCCGTCCTCGGCCTCGTCGACAATGAAATCCATGTCTTCGAGAATACGCCGCGCGACTTTGCGGATGACGCTGGAATCGTCAACGATCAGACACGATTTCATGTGGCCAGTCCCTCGCTTTCCCGAACAAATCGCGCCCAGGATCGCGAGGAGTTTACCGCTGCAATGGTTATCGAATGGAAAAAACTACCAAACTAATCGATGTCGTGCGGCAGCGGATCTGCCGTAAAACGTAGGATATCGCCGTCGAGCGCGAGATTGAGCCCCATATGCGAGAGGCGGGCAAGAACCCCTGTGTAAAAGGGCTGAATGCCACGCGCATCGACACTACCTTCTTCGGGTGTTCCGGCCAGAAGACCCTGAACCGCGTTCGGGATAAGTGTTTTGGGGCCGGTTGCGGTTATCGTGAAATTCTCGCTGCCGGCGTCACCTTCGACTTCGACCGTGATCGTACCCCCGCGCGGCACGCCAGCGGCGACGATGAGCAACATGTTAAGCAGCAACTTGGCCTTGTTTTTAGGCAGAAGCATTGGCGTGACCTTCCACTCAAGGTCTGCCTTTTCCCCAGCCATAAAAAGCGATGCAACGCGATCGGCCTCACGGGTGTCGATATCGGTGCCTGCAGTTGAGGAGGCGCCAAAGGCGAGGCGGGCGAATTCAAGCTTCGCACGGGCCTGCCGGGTCGAATTCTCGATCAGCTCTTTTGCGAAGGTCTGCATATCGACCTGGGTGGGGTCGGCAAGGACTTCAAGGCCGTTGCCGATGGCACCTACAGGATTGATGAGATCGTGACAGACACGCGAGCACAGCAATGCGGCAAGGTCCGGCGCGCTCAGTTCGACAATGCTCGTCATGGCCAAATTCTCGCTTTTCGTTGTTCGAATCAATTTCGACAGCACTTTACTGTGCAAGTGGGGCAGGGCAACGCCAAGTTTAGTGGATAAATCCCTGCATTATTCGGTTTGGCCGGCGCGCCGGTCGGGGAGCGCGTCCCAATTGGTAGCCGCGCTTGCCAGTGCTGTGCCAGGCGCCATGTCAAACGCTGCACGGTTTCCTATGGAATAAAACAGCATCAGCCGGCCACCGACCATCCGGAAAATTTGCGGATTGCCGTCCGAAAGATGGCCGCGTGCCATGGCCATCGCGCAATGTCCACCGAAAAGCGGCGCATAGACCTCAGGGTTATTGGCGAAGATATCGCGATTGGCGGCTGAGACAAAATACCAGGTAACACCGTTCCACTCGAGTTCATTGACCGGCGAACCCTGCGTCGCAGTATTTTCCGTAAAATAAGCTACCGGATCAAAGCCCGACAGTGCGACCCCCGTCAGTGCGTTGGTGATAATGGACTTTTCCTGCGCGGGCACCGCCTGGGCGAAGCCGAGCGCGAGAAACAGCAGGCACAAAGTCGCGTAAGACTTTGTAAGGGTTAAGATTTGTTTACCTATTTGCCGCATTATCGCTCTATGAACCGCTATGCTGTTGGGGGCGGGCCGGTCAATCCTAGCGCAGGGCTGTTTGGCCTTGGTTAACCGGTACGCATATCGCGAAATTTTTACGCGCGAAGTGGGAGCACATGCTTTGATTATCAATCGCTTCTTGGCGGCACTGGCCCTTTGTATTGGCCTGGTATTTGGCGCCACGCCGGCCAATGCGCAGCAGGGTTCGTTGTCCGACACCTATTCCAGCGACGAGATTCTCTCCGCCGGCCACCAGTTTTTCGGCTCGGTCGCACAAGGTCTTGCATCGGTCATCGAGCAGGCCTTCGAGCAATACGGCCAGCCAAATGCCTACATTCTGGGGCAGGAAGGCGGCGGTGCGCTCTTTATCGGCGCCAAGTATGGCGACGGGACAATGTATACCCGCAATGCAGGCACGCATCAGGTGTTCTGGCAGGGACCGAGCCTTGGACTTAATATTGGCGCTGACGGCAGCCGGGTCATGATGCTCGTCTATAATCTGCCTTCGGTAGAAGCGATCTATGATCGTTATCCAGGTGTGGAAGGCTCTATTTTCGCCGTGGGCGGGATTGGCATGACCGCGCTCAAGCTCAATGATGTCTACGTCGCCCCGATAAGCTCGGGTGTAGGGCTGCGGGCAGGGGTGGCCGTTGGATATCTCAACTTTACGCGTGAACCGACCTGGAACCCTTTCTGACCTGAAGTGGTTCTGACGCGGCGGGCGCCTTATCCCATAGCTGTGAGATGACGCCTTGGCTTTGATCGGGTAAGGTTACCCGCAATGCAGTGTGGCGCCGGGCTCTGATCGGCGACATACTTACGGGCAGGGCTTCCCGCAGGGGAGAGGCGTATGGTCATAGAGAATGCTATGTATTTCACGCTCGGGTTTCTGGCGGCGGCCTTGTTTGCCATCGCCATTGGCCCAGCGTTCTGGCGTCGTGCGGTCCGGCTGACCAAGCGTCGGATCGAAGCTGCAACCCCGGTTACGCTCGCCGAATTCCGAGCCGACAAGGACAAGCTGCGAGCCGAGTTTGCCATTACCCTGCGCAAGCACCAGCTCAAGATCGACGCTCTGCGTAGTCAGATTTCAGGAAATGTAGTGGCTCTTGATGCAGCCAGGAGCGAGCTTGCCGCGTTGCGTACCGAGCGCGACGATCAGTTTGCTGCCATCGAGTCTCTTCAAACCCGTGAACAGGAGCTGGTGGCGCATATCCGCGATATAGAGCGCGACTCTGCCGCTCTTGCAGCGCGACTGCGTCAGGCCGATGTGGATTATTCCGATATCGACCCGGACCTTATGCCCGATGCCGGCGAGGCGATTACTGGCGAGCAGTTGACCGGAGACTACAGGTCTGACGTCGAAGATTTGCTGACAGCGCTCAATATCGAGCGGCAGCGCAACGGCTACCTTGAGGACCAGACGCGCATGCTCCTGGTGCGGCTCGAAAAGAAAAAGAAGAGCGGGCTCAAGGACGAAGCTATAGCAATGTTGCGCGATACGCTGTCCCAGAACGATCCCGAGAGCGAGGCGCGTTTGGGGCTTCGGCGCGCTGAGGCAAGGATCTCGGGTGCAGAGAACCGTCTCAATGCATTGCTCACGGAATCCAGTGATGAGGAGCAGAATGCAGAGGGCGACGGCTCGCGGCGGCTTTTGGCGGAAGATTTTTCTCAAGCCGAACGGAGCGAATTGCTCAGAACGGCAGTGACCGGGCTTGAGGGGGCCATAATGACTGATTGGGATACCGAACGGTTCGACGCTGCAACATTGCGTGCGCGTCTGGAAGCCATTGCCACCGACGTTTCCGCCCTGGTTTACGCCGGTGATGCCGAAGACGATCAGGCTATGACTGAAAGCCTGTTTGACACCGTTCGCAAGTTTGCCGCCGACAGCCTGGAAATCGAAGAACTCGATTCTCGTGACACCGGATCGTCAGGTGGCGCGGTGTCCGACCGGATGGCTGCAATGCGCGACCGCGCCGCGCAGTAATTATCTTTCCACTGCCCGCCCGAATGTCAGCACGATATTTCAACTTTGGCACACTGACAGCATTTCCAGACCTTGGCGTTCACAGTTGGTGGGCGTAGCTTTTGCCTAATTCTTATGCATCGCGTTTATTTCGCGGTCACTGACGACGAGGCAAGACATGTCATCCGCAACGACTCATGCGGTAGCGCGCAAGCCAAAGGGCCCGCTCTATACCAATTTCGGATTCCAGGTACTTCTGGCTCTGGCGATCGGCCTGCTTCTGGGCCTTATCGCCCGGCAGATGGGACCGACAGAGGGCGGGCCGAACTGGCTGGTCCAGACTCTTTCGACTGTCGGATCGAGCTTTGTTCAGCTCCTGCGCACAATCGTTCCCGTTCTTATCTTTACGGCCATCGTCGCATCCATTGCCAATCTGCGTGAGCTAAACAACGCCGCCAGGTTGGTTTGGCAGACATTGCTTTGGTTTGCGATTACGGCGCTAATCGCCGTGGTCATCGGTATTGCGCTGGGGCTGATCATTCAGCCTGGGCTGAACACGCAGGTAGCGGCGGAAGCTGCGCGCGCGCCGTCGCGTTCGGGTTCATGGCTCGATTTCCTGACCGGACTAATTCCCTCCAACATTATGGGGCTGCAGGCCTCGACCCGCTTGAACGATGGCGGGGCGACGACGAGTTTGAGCTTTAATGTGCTGCAGATTCTGGTGATCTCCATCGCCGTGGGCGTCGCTGCACTCAAGGTTGGCGATGCCGCCAAGCCGTTCCTCGAGTTCAACCGCGCATTTCTAAAGGTCATCCACAAGCTGTTGTGGTGGATCATCAGGTTGACGCCGATCGCTACCGTCGGCCTGTTAGGCAATGCCGTGGCCGTCTATGGCTGGGACACGCTGGCGCAATTGGGCTGGTATGCTGCTGCCATCTATATCGGGTTGGCAATCGTCATGTTCATTGTCTACCCCTCGCTGTTGACGGCCAATGGCCTTAACCCGATCCGGTATTTTCAGGGTGCATGGCCCGCGATCCAGTTTGCCTTCGTTTCGCGCTCGTCGGTTGGCACGTTGCCAATTACCGAGCGGGTAACCGAAAAAAATCTCGGCGTTCCGCGTGAATATGCAAGCTTCGCCGTGCCGTTGGGTGCGACAACCAAGATGGACGGTTGCGCATCGATCTATCCAGCAATCTCGGCGATCTTTGTTGCGCAGTTCTTTGGAATTCAGCTCGGCATACAGGAATATCTGCTGATCGTTTTCGTCTCGGTCATCGGCTCTGCCGCCACGGCTGGACTGACAGGCGCGACCGTCATGTTGACGCTCACATTGTCGACGCTGGGACTGCCGCTCGAAGGCGTGGGACTGTTACTGGCCATCGATCCGATCCTCGATATGGGCCGGACTGCGGTTAACGTGGCGGGGCAGGCATTGGTGCCCACCATAGTTGCCAAGCGGCAGGGCATTCTCGATCAAGGGGTTTATGACGCAGTCGAGGAAATCGAGGCGCTCGATACTGGGCCCACCCCGGCCGCCGTTCCGGCGGAGTAATGAAAAAGGGAGGCTTTGGCCTCCCTTTTTTATGATCTGAGCATCTTGCCTTGCAGTTTTAAAGTGGACTAGAAAAGTCATAATTTACTTTGCAATGAGGAAGATTATGATTTTGCGTGGGATTGGAAGGTTGGCTACAGCGCTGGCCGCAATGGTTTTGTCGGTCTTGGTGTCGGGAAGTCTGCTTGCCCAGGAGGCGTTTCCCGTCTCGATTGATCATGCGTTTGGCGAAACGACCATAGAGGACGAGCCGGAACGCATTGTGACAATCGGCTGGATGAGCCAGGACACAGTGCTGGCGTTGGGCGTTCTGCCCGTCGGTATTCCCTATACGAGCTGGGGCGGGAATACCGAAGGGTATTACCCTTGGGTCAAGGAGGCTGTCGAGGAGTTAGGGCTTGGCGCGCCGGCGCAGCTCAACTTCGACAACGGCATTCCGTTCGAAGAGATCCTTTCGCTCGAACCTGATGTCATCATCGCGCGCTATAGCGGTTTGACCGACGAGGAATACGCTCGGCTGTCAACGATCGCGCCAACCATCGCCTATGCCGATCAGCCATGGTCCGGCAACTGGCGCGATATTACGCGGGTTGTTGGTACGGCGTTGGGGCAGTCGGACCGGGCCGAAAGCCTTGTGGCGGAAACTGAAGCTTATATCGCGCAGCAACGCTCCGCTCATCCCGAATTTGAAGGCAACACCTTCCTGTTTGCGGGCAGTGTCAGCGAAGGTATCGGCCAATTGGCTGTTTATGTCTCTACCGATCCGCGCGTCCAACTGATCGAGGATCTGGGGCTGACATTGGCCGAGGGTGTAAAAGCGCTGCCGATTGACCAGGGGTTCAACATTGCTGTCAGCCTGGAAAATCTAGGCTCTGTGGAAGCCGATATCCTGTTTGCCTGGCACCCGGATGCTGCTGGCGAAACCTATGTGCGAACCCATGATCTGCTGTCGCGGTTCCGCCCGGTTGCTGAAGGGCGCTATGTCCCAATCATCGACCGCAGCTTTGTTATGGCAACCTCCGCACCCTCGCCCCTGTCGATTCCTTGGTCGCTGGAGACTTTGGTGCCGGAAATTGCTGCGGTCCTGCAATAGGGGTGATCGGTTTCAACCGCGCATTTTATTGGGCTGCGCGGTTGAACTCCACATTGGCCTTATTGTTGCTGTGTGCGGTGCGTGAGGGCCGCAATGAAATCGATCTTTTCCACTATCGAATCGGACAGTACGAAGGGATAGGCGTCGGGAAGGCCCATGGAGCGATTGAGTTCATTGAGCATGACGCTAACACCGATCCAGGCTTCGGTTAGCCGATGGGTGTCGGTCGTGCGATAAGGGCCAAAATCGACATCTGCTGACAACTCTCCCGATCCGTCGCGCGCTGGCTCGGTGGTAACGCCAAGGCTTCGCGCCGTTTCGAGAGTATCGGTGATGTGCAAGTAATGCGCCCAGGTTTCGGCGAAATCCTCCCAAGGGTGTGCGCTGGCATAAGACGAGACGAAATGCTGGGCCCAATCGGTCGGCGCGCCATTTGCATAGTGCGCTTTTAGCGCCTGGGCATACTCGGCGGTATCGTCACCGAATACCGCGCGACAGCGCTTGAGCCAGCCTGTGTCGCGCACGAGAATATCCCAGTAGTAATGGGCAGTTTCGTGCCGGAAATGACCCAGCAGTGTACGATAGGGTTCGCCCATCTCCGCCCTGCGTCTTTCGCGCTCGGCGTCGTCGGCTTCAGCCAGGGCAATTGTGATAATGCCATTGGCGTGACCGGTCATGACTGTTTCGCCGCCCGTATCGGCGAGAAAATTGAAGGCTAGCCCGCGTTGGTGGTCTTCGCCCTTGGTGATTAGAGGCAGGTCGAGGCGGATGAGGCTGTAGAACAGCCTTTTTTTTGCGCGCTCAAGCGTCTGCCATTCGGTTAAATTGCGGGTGTTCGAGATGTCGGGGACTGTCTCATTGTGCTGGCAAGCCATGCAGAAACCAGGCTGTTGGGCAATCCAATTGCAGGCCCCATGCTCGGCGTTGGCGCAATAGGGCGTAGCGTCGGACACTGCGATCATACGGTTGGCGGTCGGATCGTAGCCGATTGAGGTCCCGCATTGGCCGCATGCGCTGTTGTCGAAGTAAACGATCTGGCGGCAATTAGGGCAGGTGAACAAGCGCATTGCAGCCTCCGGTGGCGTTTGCTGCTGCAACGCTCATGATTGCGCCCGGTTCCCTTTGCTCCCGATCACTAGATGCTGCCAACTGTGCGCAAACGAATGCGAGGGTGGACTTCGTTCTGGCTCATGACAACGGTTTGCGGACGGAAGCGTTCGATGATTGCCCGCACGTGGGGTCGGATATGTGGCGAGGTGATCAGCACGGGGATTTCGCCCATCTGGGCTGCGTTTTCAAATCCGGTCTGGATGCCGGCAATAAACTGCTGGAGCTTTGAAGGGGCCATTGCCAGGTGACGCTCGTCGCCCTCACCCATCATTGCTTCGGCAAAATCTCGCTCCCAGTTGGGCGAGAGTGTGAGGAGTGGCAGATTGCCATCCATACCGAGATTGGCAGCGCAGATCTGACGGGCCAGACGTGAGCGGACATGCTCGATTATCTGACCTGTGCTGCGCGCCGAACCGGCGATTTCCGCAACGCCTTCGAGTATCGTGGGCAGATCGCGGATGGACACGCGTTCGGCGAGTAGCCCTTGGAGTACCCGCTGGATGCCCGATACCGAGATGAGCGAGGGTACGATATCTTCGACAAGTTTCTGCTGGTCCTTATCAAGACCCGAGAGCAGCGACTGCACATTGGCATAGCTCAGCAAATCTGCAGTGTTGGCCTTGAGGACTTCGGTAAGATGGGTCGAGATCACAGTCGAGGGATCGACAATGGTCAGACCCTGGACTTCGGCCTCGTCGCGCAGGGCGGCATCGATCCATGCTGCGGGCAAGCCAAAAGTCGGCTCAACCGTGTGCTGGCCGGGCAGGGTAATCTTATTGCCATAAGGATCCATGACCATCAGTTGATTGGCATAAACCTCGCCATGGCCAGCTTCGACTTCCTTGATCTTGATCTTGTAGAGGTTCGGTTCGAGCTGCATGTTGTCAAGGATGCGCACTGCGGGCATAACAAAGCCCAACTCGGTGGCAAGCTGGCGGCGAAGGGCCTTTATCTGCTCGGTCAGCCGGTCGGTGCCCGAATCGTCCTCTTTGACGAGGCTGAGCAGCCCATAGCCGAGTTCGAGCTTGAGTTCGTCGATCTTGAGGCTATCGGTGATCGGAGCTTCGGTTGGTGCCGCTGCCGACTGGCGGGCCTGCTCAACGACTTGCTCCTGCTCGGCCACAGACTTTTGGGCCTTGAGTTTCTTGGCCGAGGTCCAGGCAAGGTATCCGACAGCGCTGCCAAGGGTCACGAACGGGATGAGCGGCATGCCCGGAACAAGCGCCATTGCAAACATCACGCCGGCGCTCATGCCCAGCGCCACGGGATAGGATGTGAACTGTGTGCTTAGCGCCTGGTTGGCTGACCCTGAGATGCCGGCTTTTGAGACAAGGATACCGGCCGCAGTGGAAACGATAAGCGCTGGAATCTGACTGACCAGGCCGTCGCCAATGGTCAGCAGGGAATAGTTGGAACTGGCTTCCTGTATGGTCAGCCCCATCTGCATCATGCCGATGATGATACCGGCGATAACGTTGATGAAAGTGATGAGCAGACCAGCGATGGCATCGCCGCGCACGAATTTGGAGGCGCCGTCCATGGCACCAAAGAACGAGCTTTCGTCCTCGAGTGTCTTGCGCCGGTTCTTGGCATCGACCTCATCGATAAGACCGGCGGACAAATCGGCATCAATGGCCATCTGCTTGCCGGGCATAGCGTCGAGATTGAAGCGCGCTGCAACTTCGGCAATACGACCGGAACCCTTGGTGATCACGATGAAATTGACGATCAGCAGGATCGCAAAGACGATGACACCAATAATGAAATTGCCGCGGGTAACGAAATTGCCGAAGGCTTCGATGACATTACCGGCGGCGGCTGTGCCCTCGTGCCCGTCGGCGAGAATAAGACGGGTGGACGCCAGGTTGAGTGCCAACCTGAACATTGCCGAGACCAGAAGAACTGTCGGGAACGCTGAAAATTCAAGCGGGGTCTGAATGAACAACGCAGTCATGAGGATCATGACCGAGAAGACCATCGAGAAGGCCAGAAGAATGTCGAGCAGCACTGCCGGCATGGGCAGAATGAGCACGGCAAGGATAATGACGACGCCAACCGCCAACCCGGCATTGGACTGGCGAACGATCTCGACGATTTCGTTGAGGCGCCCCAGGGGGCCGGCTGAAGCTGTGGCGGGCGTTTGAGTCATCGTCTGGCGGGCAGTTCCCGAAGGGATCGGTGGGTGGGTTGTTGCGGCTGCCCCCACGCTGCGACCCTGCCCATGATGGGGCGGAGCGGCCGGCGAGAGGGGCGCCGCGATCGTCATGCGGCGCTATAGCGTCTATTGGGGACGGCCCGTTCGCCGTCGGGCGCCAGTAGCTGATTGCCGCCGGCTCCGGAGCGTGCGTCGCCAGGCGCAGGGATATCCACGCCTTCATCGGCATATTGATTGAGCTTGTTGCGCAGCGTGCGGATCGAAATGCCCAAAATGTTGGCCGCGTGGGTCCGGTTGCCAAGGCAATGGCCCAGGGTGTCGATAATGAGGTCACGTTCGACGTCGGCGACGGTTCGTCCGACCATTGTACGCGAAGCCGCGTCAGCGGCTTGGGCGGCTTGGGTTGCCAGCGAATGTCCTGCAACAGCCTCTGACAGGCCGGAGCCGTCGGGCATGCGGATTGCATCTGGCTCGATGACATCGCCCGAGGAGAGCAAGACTGCGCGATGGAGCGTGTTCTCCAGCTCGCGGACGTTGCCCTGCCATGGCGCGCGCAGCAATTCATCGCGGGCTGCCTGTGACAGGATGCGCTGAGGCAGGCCGTTAGCCGCCGAATAGCGAGCTACGAAATGTTCGGACAGTGCAACGATATCACCGGGGCGCTGGCGAAGCGGGGGCAGCTTGAGGTTGACCACGTTGAGCCGGAACAGCAAATCCTCGCGGAAACGCCCCTCTTTGACCTCGGTGAGAAGGTCGCGGTTCGATGTGGCCAGGATGCGAATATCGACCGATACGGGCTTGTTGCCACCGACCCTGTCGATAACGCGCTCCTGGATGGCCCGGAGCAGCTTGGCCTGTAGTCGGAAATCCATTTCCGAAATTTCATCGAGCAGCAATGTGCCGCCATTTGCTTCTTCGAACTTGCCGATGCGGCGGGCGACAGCGCCGGTGAAGGCCCCTTTTTCGTGGCCGAACAATTCAGATTCGAGAAGATGCTCCGGGATTGCGGCGCAGTTGATGGAAATGAAGGGCCGGTTGGCGCGCTTTGACCGGGCGTGGAGATATTTGGCCATGATCTCCTTGCCGGTGCCGCTTTCGCCCGTAATCAGAACCGAAGCGTCGGACCCTGCGATCTGGTCGGCCAGTTTGACGACTTTTGCCATGGCGGGGTCGCGATAAAGGAAATCGGAGCTTTCCCGCGCAACGGCGGCGATGACCGCGGCGATGAGCTCGGCATCGGGGGGCAGGGGAATGTATTCCTTGGCGCCTGCCCGGATGGCATTGACGGCAGCAGCGGCATTGGTCTCGGTACCGCATGCGACGACCGGGATCGCGATGCGCTCGGCTTCAAGCGCGGCAATCAGCGCCGGAATATCGATCATCACGTCGACAAGAAGCAGGTCGGCGCCTTTGCCCGCCCGCAACGATGCAAGGGCGATATCGATGGTCCCTGCATGGGCGACCTTGGCACCGCCATCCATTGCCATCTTGGAGGCTTGGCTGAGCTGTCCTTCGAGGGCGCCGATAATCAGTAAGCGCATGGGTTTGGTCTCCTTGCCGGCGGACTAACTGTTTAGCCGGCCTTGATAATTTCTGTCATGGTGACGCCAAGGCGTCCTTCAACGAGCACGATTTCGCCGCGTGCGACGAGACGGTCGTTGACATAGATGTCGATGGCTTCGCCGACCTGTCGGTCAAGCTCGACCACTGTGCCGATGTCCATTTTCAAGAGCTTGGCCACCGGCATTCGGGTTCTGCCCAGTACAACCGAGAGCCGTACGGGCACGTCAAATACTGCCTCGAGGTCAGCGGCAGTCTTTTCGCCATTGCCCGTGTCTTCACTGTCGACCTCGGCCAGCATTTCCTCAAACGAGATGCCGTCGGATACGGTCTGGATGTCGTCGTCGCCATCGGCCATGGATCAGTCTCCCTGCTCGGCGCCGCGCGCCGCCAGGTAGGCGGAGATGCGGGTGTTGATTTCACTGGAAATGGAATTGATGTCGCGTACCAGACCGCCATCGGCCCATTCGAGCCTACCGTCGCCCATGCTGATCTCAGGGTCGCCCATGACGATGAGGCGACCGGCAAAGCCAGACATCTTCATTCGCTCTTCGGCGATTGCCTTGATCGCATCGCAAAGTCCGGGATGGCAGCGGATGACAAGGTGCGGCGCCGCTTCGAGCGATGCCATGCACTCCGAGAGCAGCGCTGCCAGCTCGGTCTGGGGCTCGCGCGCGATAAGGTGCGCGGCGAGCTTGCGACCGACCGACCCTGCCAGCCCAACCGATTGCTCAAGGTGGCGCTTTTCGTAATCCTGGATGGTCTCGACCATCGCTGCGACTTGACCGGCCAACTTTTCGGCGGATTTTGCGAGAGCTGCTGCTGATTGGGATTCGACACTCGACTGTCCGGCTGCGAGCCCCTGGCGGTAGCCTTCTTCGCGCGCCGCGGCGACCATCTGCTCGAACTCATGTTCTGCCATGACCTTATTGGCGGGCGGCTTGTGAGCCAGATCGAGATCGAAAGTAAATTTGTGGGCGACGCTCACAGGATCATCTCCTCATCGGCCTTGCCCTTGTTGATGACGATTTCGCCGCGTGCCGCCAGATCCTTTGCCGTGTTGACCAGGCGCGATTGGGCTTCGTCGACGTCCTTGAGCCGGACAGCGCCCATGGCCTCCATGTCGTCGCGCATCATGCCGGCGGCGCGGGTGGACATGTTGGCAAAGAAGAATTCCCGCGCTGCGTCGGAGGCGCCCTTGAGTGCCAGCGCCATTTCCTTTTTGTCGAAGTTTTGCAGCAAGGTCTGGATGGCAGCGGATTCGAGGCGCGCAAGATCATCGAACGTGAACATGAGCGCCTTGATGCGCTCGGAGCTATCGCGATTGACCTCTTCAAGCGCCGTCATGAAGCGCGCTTCGGTCTGACGGTCGAAGGCGTTGAAGATGTCGGCCATCTGCTCGTGGCTGTCGCGCCGCTGTGTATGGGACAGGGTCGACATGAATTCGGTGCGCAGCGTGGATTCAATTTTTTCGAGGATTTCTTTTTGAACCGGGTCGATCGAGAGCATGCGCTGGACGACGTCGAGCGCCAGTTCCTCGGGCAGAACCGAGAGCACGCGCGAGGCGTGATCGGGAGAAATCTTGGTCAGGACTACGGCGATGGTCTGCGGATATTCGTTCTTGAGATAACTGGCGAGGATGTCTTCCTGAACGTTTGAGAGTTTTTCCCAGATATTGCGGCCGGCAGGACCACGGATCTCTTCCATGATCTGCTCGACGCGATCTTGTGGAAGAAAGGACAGTAGCAGGCGTTCGGTGGTGTCGGAATTGCCCGACATGGTGCCGGTCGAAGACACACCCATGATGAACTCTGCAAGCAGCTCGTCGAGCATTTGCTGCGTGATCGGCCCAAGGCGCACCATGGTCCGCGAAAGCGTCCGGATTTCGATTTCATCGAGTTCTTCTAGGATCGGGCGGCCGAAATCCGGGCCGAGCGCCAAAAGCAGCGCAGCGGCTTTTTCGTCACCGCGCATCTGGCGCTGGGTGGCGTCATCTCCGACCTGAAGTCCCTTTGAGGGCGCGACATTCGGGGTTGCGTTGGGTTCAGTTAGCGCCATGAGTAGTTTACGCCGCCTCGCTCAGCCAGTCGCGAATAATCAACGAGGCCTGTTTGGGGTTTCCTTCGACGAGTTCGCCGACCATTTTAAGCGCCTTGACCTGAGACTCGCCAAGCGATTTGGCGGTTTCCATCCAGGCTTCCGTCGCCGCTTCACGCGCACGAACTTCGGACATGGGGTCTTCTTCGGGCTCCTGATATTCGGCAGGAACGCTTGATGCCTCGGGTAGGGCAAGCGGCTTGGGCTCGGGCGCCAGCACCTTTTTGACCAGAGGACGCATGACGAACAGCATCAGGGCCAAGGCGATCAGAAGGGTGACGGCCATCTCGGCGAACTTCATGAGATCGTCGCGGGTGAATTCGAACAGGCCGGGCTCTTCGGTTCCCGCTTCGATGCCGGGGCGTTCGGCGAACTGCATATTGACGACTTCGATCTGATCGCCACGGTCGGCGTCAAAGCCCATCGCTGTCCGCACCAATGCCGTGATCTGGTCGAGTTCGGCCTGGTCACGGGGTTCGTAGATTGCATTGCCCGCTGCATCGTAAGTGTACACGCCATCGACAACCACGGCGACGGACATGCGCTTGATCGAGCCTGCCTCGGTGACCTGGGTTTCGGTGGTCGAGGAGATTTCGTAGTTGAGCGTTTCCTCAAGCGTATTGGAAGAACTTTGGGCGCCGCCCTGGCCGCCCTGCTCGGATGCGCCTGGAAGTTCGTTTGCGACCGTAACCTGACCGGTGTTTCCCGGCCCATTGGTCTGGTCGCCGGTTTCCACCATCTGAGTGGAGCGCACGACCTGGCCATCGGGATCGAAGGTCTCGGAGGTGCGGGTAGCGCGGTTGAGATCGAGTTCGGCAGATACCTGAACACGGGCTCGGCCCAGACCGACCACCGATGCGAGCAACTCTTCAAGGCGCGAGCGCATACGTGTTTCAACACCCAGTGTCCGCTCTTCCATGGCTTGAGCGGTGATCGAGAGTTCTCCTTCGCCCGACCCCGATGCCAGCAGCGAGCCTGAGCTGTCCACTATCGAAACCGCATTGGGCGAGAGGCCCTCGATGGCAGAAGCCACAAGGTGCTGGACGGCACGGATCTCACCTGACGAGAGCTGACCGCGCACGGTAAGGACGATTGATGCGGACGCTTCCTGAATGTCGCGGCGGAACAGTTCTCGCTCGGGCAGAACCAAATGGACGCGTGCGCTTTGAACCCGGCTCAACCCTCCGATGGTGCGGGCCAGTTCACCTTCCAGGGCGCGAATGTGGTTGATGTTCTGGACAAAGCTTGTTGCACCAAGCGTGGATTGGTTGTCGAAGATTTCGTAACCGACCTGACCACGTGCCGGGAGGCCGTCCTGGGCAAGCGACATGCGGATTGTGGTGATTTCGTCGCGCGGCACGAGGAGCGTGGCGCCTTCATTGCGGATCTCGTAGGGGATGCCCATGCCACCGAGTTCGGCAATGATAGCTGCGGAATCATCGAATTCGAGATTGGTATAGAGGGGCGCCAGCTGGGGGGTGGTGGAGCGCACCATGATGAAGGCAAAAAAGCCCAGTAACATGACGGCGACGACGCCCATGGCGGCGATGCGTGCCACGCCGAGCTTGCCAAGCAGTTCCCCCAATTGATTCACGCAGCACCCTCAGCCTAGTCGTTTTGGTGTTCTTGACGCTCAAACCGAAGCGTCCAGGACGAAGGCGCAATCAAATCACCGAGCCCACTGGGCAAAATATGCCTAGCGTATGGTAAACAAGGTATTAACTATCTCTCGCACAATGCAAAAACGGCAATTTTTGCCGCATTCGTATGTGGGAAAACTTGGGGCAACGCACAAAACCCGCCACGATGATCGTGGCGGGTTTTGATTTTGAAGGCGTGAAAGCCGTGTGCTGAACGCCGGTGTTCAGCCTTCCCGATAATGCTGGATCCAGGTAGTCCGCAGCCCGGCAAGACCATGCTTGTCGATTGCGGCCTGCCAGTTAAGGAATTCGTCGACGCTCAAGGTGTAGCGCTCGCAAGCCTCTTCGAGACTCAAGAGCCCACCACGAACGGCAGCGACGACCTCAGCCTTACGGCGGATGACCCAACGCTTCGTATTCGGAGGCGGCAGGTCGGCAATGGTCAGCGGACTGCCATCGGGACCTATCACGTACTTTACGCGCGGACGCATTTGGACGGTCATTTTACTCTCTACTCAACCTGACCATAACCAGCGCTTACACTAGCGCGCGTGGCTTAAAATTTGGCTAAGCGGAAACTTACAACCGGTTAAGATCGCATGCAGAATGCGATAGCAAAACGCACGCTCTTTGAGGGCGCCATGAATAAATTCAATGGGATAGATCTAAGGGCCTCAGGCCGCTTCCTGCTCGGGGTCCGGTGTCTCTGGATCGGGCGCTGGATTGGAAGTAGTTGCATGGACTGCGGAAATCGACGAGAGCGGAATGCGCAGGTTGCCGATCAGGATGTAAGGTTCGGCGCCGCTGACATCCACGCCATCGACAACACCTTGCATTTCGGTGGTGACAGGAACGTATTTGCCATTCCCGTCGCGTGCGTCGATCGTGATAGTGAAGCGTCCAGATGTGACTTTGGTGCCCGAGGACGTGGTTCCGTCCCAGACAATCTGGTCGGTGCCGGCAGCGAGCGAGAGGTTCTCGGTATAAACGACGTTGCCTTTGGCGTCCTTGATCGTAATGTTTGTGTTTTCCGCCGCAGCGTCGACACGGTAGATCCAGTTTGCCCGCCCATCAATCAGATCGGTGGTCGCGCCTGAAGCACTGACCGTCTTGCCGACATAGCCCACCGCTTGCGCGTTAGTCGAATTCTGTGACGACTGCATCATCGTCTCGAGAAACTCGTTGGTCTTGAGCTGCTGTTCGACCGATGTGAATTGCACCAGTTGCTGGGTGAACTGGTTGGTATCGAGCGGTTCGAGCGGGTTTTGATTTTTCAACTGCGTGGTCAGAAGCTGCAGGAAAGTGTCGAAATTGTCGGCGATGGTCTTGCGGCTGTTGCCAAGACCGGAGGATGACGATGTGCCTGAAACTGCATCAACCATGACGTGCGGTCCTTATACCCAGAGATTGACGGCATCGAGCCGTGCGTAGCCATAAGCTGAGGACGCCCGTTCGGGCAGTCCGTCAGTGGCTGCTGAAGATTGCGCCGATGTGTCGGCAATGCTCATGCGCCAAGGCGTTTGCTCGGTGTCGTTGCCGTCCCTGCCGCCGCTCTGCTGGCCCAGCGAGAATTCCAGCTCTGTCTTGCTGGGATCAAGACCGGCCTCCGACAGGGCGCGCTCAAGGGCGCGCTGGTCACGCTGTAAAAGATCGAGCGTTTCGCTGCGCTCCACGGCCAAGCGTGCGACGACATTGCCCGAATTGTCCATTTCCATGCGCACATCAATACGCCCAAGTTCTGCAGGGTTGAGCCGGATTTCGAACCGACTGACGCCATTCTGGACATGCCGGGAAATCTCGGCAGCCACATGGGGGAGATTGATCTGTGCGTCGGGCCGCTGATAAACCGCGGCTTCTGGACGAGCGAGGGCGGAGGAGCCGGCGGTGACGTTCTGAGGTTGCCCTGCCTGAATGGTCAAGCCGTCAGGCGTTTCAATATTATCCTGCGGCGATGTCGCAGCAGCGCCGCCAGCGGCGCCATTTTGCTGTGGCGCGGACTTGCTGTCATTGCCCGATGCAGGCTTGTCGGCCTGACCCCCTTGCACCAGGGAGCGCTCAGCGCCCGCCTCAGTATCGGTTTGTCGAGCGTTTGCAGCCGTGTTTTCCGCTGTTCCGAGTTTTCCGGTTTCGCCTTCCTGCGCTGCAATCGCGGCTACAGGGTTGAGGCGGGTCTCGCTTTCGGCGTGCTTGACGGCGAGATTGGCTTGCGATTGCTCGTCGGCCAATGCGCTCTGGATCGCTGCTGCGTGACTGTCGAGGTTCCGTGTCAGCGTCGTCAGGCGTGCAGCAAGTTCTGGGGCGTCGTCGCGTAATTTGTCGGCCATGTGCGAGGACAGAGCTGCCAGTGTATCGAGAGCGCCGGCATCTTGGCCAGAATCGACCCCAAGTTCTGCCGCCAGATCTGAAAGGGCAGCCAGCGCAGGTGATCCTTGCGGCGGCAGGGCTGTGCCCTGATCAAGCAAGCCTTCAATTCCGGCGAGTAGTTCATGGAGTTGGTCGAGATCGGTCGCGTCGATCGTCTCGCCGTCCTTTAGCTTTTCGGAAAGCGCAGTCAGCTGCTCTAGCAGTGCTGCCAATTGGTTGCCCAACTCAGCTTCCGCCAAAGGCTCGCCAGTCGGGATAACGGGGGAAGCCGCAGGACCGATCTGGTTGCCGGTGCCGTTTTTTGCTGTCTCATCGCGCGTAATCAGGCTCGAAAAATCGATTGCCGAGCCGGCATCGCTTCCCGGTTTGGCCGGTACGATGGTGGGGGCGAGCTTGTTTCCGATGCTGATCGCGTTGGTCACTGGTCTTGAACTCTTATGCGCACAATTGGTCATTGGGAGCTTTGCAAAAGCAATGCCAGTCTTGTGTTTTTTGATTATCAAATAAATATCAATGACTTAAGTTCTTGACTCGTGCGGTTCGTCTTTTTTCGGGCGGCAGGATTGACCGGGGGAGCGGCAAAAAATGCCGCCCCGCGTTGCGGAGTGCGCCGCAAGGGCGTAAAAGCCGCGATCACTGCCGGATCGATGTGCGATCCGGTTTGTCCGCTGGCCCTTGACCCCAACCGGATGAGAGAAAGAAATGGTAAACTCCCTTGGTTTCGACCGGCCTCCCGGCGAAACGCGCGTCGTCGTCGCAATGTCGGGCGGCGTGGATTCTTCAGTCGTTGCCGGACTTCTTGCCCGTGAGGGCTATGAGGTGATCGGTGTAACCCTGCAGCTTTACGATCATGGTGAAGCCACGTTCCGGAAGGGATCGTGCTGCGCAGGGCAAGATATTCACGATGCACGCCGCGTGTCGGCAACCCTTGGCATCCCCCACTACGTCCTCGACTACGAAGAGCGGTTCCGAAAGGCCGTTATCGAGCCGTTTGCCGAAAGCTATGCGCTTGGTGAAACGCCAATCCCGTGTGTTTCGTGTAACCAGTCGGTCAAATTCGTCGACCTGATGGAGGTGGCTCGTGATCTGGGAGCTGATTGTCTGGCGACTGGTCATTATGTCCGCTCGCGGATGGTGGACGGCAAGCGCCAGCTGTTGCGGCCGCTTGATGGCGATAAAGACCAGACATATTTTCTGTTCGCGACAACATCCGGTCAGCTCGATTTTCTGCGCTTTCCCCTTGGCAACATGACCAAGGACGAAACACGCGATTTAGCGCGGGACATGGGGCTTGTGGTGGCCGAAAAGAGCGACAGCCAGGACATCTGTTTCGTGCCCAAGGGCTCGTATTCCGATGTTATCAAAAAACTGATGCCCGAAGCTGAAAAGCCCGGCGATATCGTCGATGCAAACGGCCGCTTGCTCGGCCAGCACAAGGGCATCATCCACTATACGGTCGGGCAGCGTCGCGGGCTGGGTATTGCTTCGGGGGAGCCGCTGTATGTGCTGCGACTTGATGCAAGGACTCAGCAGGTCGTGGTGGGCCCCAAGTCGGCGCTTACAGCGCGTACTGTGCGCTTGCGCGATATCAATTGGCTCGGGCCACGCCCGCTCGCCGAGATGGCTGACGGCAACGGGCTGGCGCTCGAGGCCAAGGTGCGATCGACGCGTGCGCCCCAAGAGGCGGTGATCAATATTCGTGACGGCGAGGTCTATGTTACATTGATTGCTGGAGAGAGCGGTATTGCCCCCGGACAAGCCTGCGTCCTTTACTCCGACGATGGCGCCGATGCACAGGTGCTTGGCGGCGGGTTCATAGCCGAGGCGGTTCCGGCGACGCTCGTCGCCTGAACCATCGCTGCTTACTGAGCCTGTTCAACTTCATCGGGCGTTTCAGCGGTCTGCTCATCGCCGGGTTCGATCGTGGAAAGATCCTCAACGGCGCTTGCGCCAGCCACATTGCCTTCACCCCACTCATTCATCGTGGCGATGATGGTTGCGCCAATTGTGATAACGGCGAGCGCACCGAAGATCAAAAGGATGATGCGATTGCCCCAATTGGTTTTTTCGGTTTCAGCCATTGTCATCTCCTAGGTGCAGGCGGTGCGTTATCCCTGACATAAGGGCGCGTAAGAAAAAATTCCAAGGATTTTGCCGCGCCAATCGTCACACATGCAATTAGACTTTGCGCACGATGGCTGAAAGGGCAGGGGTGGATCAGGTATTGGGCATCGACGATACCATAACGCGCGCGGCGAAGGGAGATCGCTCGGCCTTTGCCGCGCTGATCGCACAGCACTATGATTTCCTTTATCGCACCGCATACAAATGGTGTGGCAATCGCGAGGATGCCGAAGATGTGGCTCAGGATGTCTGTGTCAAGCTGGCGACTGCGATAGCGGGCTTTGACGGGCGCTCGGCATTTACAAGCTGGCTTTACCGCATTGTGCTCAATGCAGTCCGCGACCGTCAGCGCCAGGGCGCGCGGCGCAGCCGACAGGTCGAGGCACTTGCCCATGTGAGTGACGCACAGATGGCGCCCGAACAGGAGAGCGCGACAACGCAATCGCAAGTCTGGGAGGCAGTCCGCATGCTGCCCGAAAGACAGCGCGACGCCGTGCTGCTTGTCTATGGTGAAGATATGTCTCATGCAGCTGCGGCCGTCATCATGGGCGTCAGGGAAGCTACAGTGTCCTGGTATGTTCATGAGGCCAAGAAGGCCCTGAAAGGGTTGGTTTAGCTATGGACGACAAACTCAAATCCGCATTTGGTGGCACTACGCCGCCACCGTCCAGCCACGCGCGGGAGCAGGCCATAGCCGCTGCCATGTCGGCCTTCGATGCTGCTGAGGAACAGAAAAAAGCACATGCCGTCCAAGGATTCTCCCTGGGGCAGCGTCTCAGGTCCATCGTTTCCAAGATCAAAGGGACATGGACAATGGATATGCGTATACCGCTCGGAGCCACATTTGCCGCGCTTCTGGTATTGCCACTTGGCGTCGCCATGATGAACCAAACTGCGCTTAGCCCTCTCGATAGTTTACGTGGGCAGCCCCAAAACAGTCCGGCCGACCGCGAAATGGCCCAAGCCGAAGCGCCCGAGCCGGCGGCGTCGCTCGAAAGCGCCTCTGAAATGGATTTGAGCGACACATATGTTGCCGAACCAATGCCTTCTCCCGCGCCTGCACCCGTGATGGCCCAGCGTCAGTTCGATAGCGTGGCGCCGAGCGCGCAAGGGAGTGGAATTTCGACGCTGAACGCTGCCGGGGACCAGTTTACAGCGTTCGATGAAGGCGGCGTTCAAATTGTTGCCGATACCCCGGTTTCGACATTTTCGGTCGACGTCGACACTGCAGCTTATGCCTATATGCGTGGATCGCTCGAGTTGGGGCAAATTCCGCCAGCAGATGCGGTTCGTGTCGAAGAGCTGATCAATTATTTCGATTACAGCTATCCCGCGCCGACCGGCGATATCCCATTTGAAACTTCGGTCGCGGTGACGGCATCGCCCTGGAATTCGGAGAGCCGGTTGGTTCATATCGGAATTCAGGGGCAAGCTGTCGACATAACGTCTGTGCCGCCAGCCAATCTGGTTTTGCTGATCGACACGTCGGGTTCGATGGATGAGCCGAACAAGCTGCCGCTGCTCAAGCGTGCGTTCGCCCTGCTGATCAATGAAATGGGACCAGATGACACGATCTCGATCGTTACATACGCAGGTCGTGCGGGCATTGTACTCGAGCCCACGCAGGCGAGTGAAAAAGCGGCAATCCTTCAGGCGCTTGACGGTTTGATGCCAGGCGGCTCCACAGCAGGTGAGCAGGGCATAGAAGCCGCCTATGGCCTGGCTGAAAGAGCATTTATTGAAAACGGGACCAACCGCGTGCTGCTGGCGACAGATGGCGATTTCAACGTCGGCCTGTCCGATCCGGACGGATTGGAGCGCTTCATTGAAACCAAGCGCGACGACGGGGTGTTCCTCTCGGTTCTTGGATTTGGAACCGGCAATTACAACGACGCGATCATGCAATCGCTTGCGCAGGCCGGAAACGGCAATGCAGCCTATGTCGACAGCTATTCAGAAGCGCGCAAGGTTCTGGTCGAGGAGCTGGGGGGCACTCTGATGGCCATTGCCAAGGATGTTAAAATCCAGGTGGAATTCAATCCCGAGACGGTCTCGGAATATCGGCTGATCGGTTATGAAACGCGGGCTCTGGCGCGCGAGGATTTTAACGATGATGCAGTGGATGCAGGCGATATCGGGGCAGGGCATACGGTGACAGCGATTTACGAGGTCACCCCGGTCGGCGCACGCGGGTCCGTTGATCCGTTGCGCTATGGCAACAATGAGTCCGCATCTTCATCGGACGCTGAGAGTAACGAACTTGGCTTTCTCAAGCTGCGCTACAAGGCGCCCGATAGCGATGTGTCCCAGCTGCTTGAATCCCCGATCCTGCCCAATCAGGTCGGCGCAATCGAACAGACAGATATCGACTTCGCGGCTGCGGTGGCGGCATTCGGGCAAAAGCTCAAGGGGTCGACGCATTTGCTCTCAATGAGTTGGGCCGATATCAGAGCGCTCGCCGTCTCGGGGGTTGGAGATGACCCCTTGGGACGGCGGGCCGAATTTGTAAGGCTGGTCGATATTGCAGCGGGCCTTGAGTGAACAACGAAGGGCCCGGATGCGTCCCGGGCCCTTTTTTTAATCGATGACCTTTAGGCCGGCCTCGATCTGGGCTCGTTTAGGCTCCAGAAAGGGAGGCAGCGCGAGGCTCTCCCCTAGTGTCTCAATCGGTTCGTCGACGTCAAAGCCAGGGCCGTCCGTAGCGATTTCGAACAGAATGCCGTTGGGCTCACGAAAGTAGAGCGAGGTAAAATAGTAGCGCTCAACTTCGCCCGAACTGCGTAAGCCGGCCTGTGTGGCGCGTGCGACCCAGTGATCGAACTGGTTTTTGTCCGGGGTGCGGAAGGCAACGTGGTGGACACCTCCGGCCCCGGGGCGGGCAAAAGGCAAATCAGGTTCGACAGCCACGTGAAGCTCAGCTGAGGCACCGCCATCTCCCATGGCAAAGACATGGATTTCGCCTTGGCCCTCGGTTGCAGGATGGGTGCGGATCTTGCGCATGTTCATCACTGTGGTCAGAACCGGCTCAGACCGTTTGAGATCCGGCACGCTCATGGTGATCGGGCCCAGACCTTTGATCTGGCGCTCCAACGGCACCGGGCTCTTGTCCCAAGGGTGCGCGCCACCCGCCCGCGTGTCATTGACAAGACGAAGGCGCTGGCCCTCGCTATCCTCGAAATCGAGCGACATGTGGCCAGCGCGTTCAGCGATGACGGACGTTTTAACACCATTGGCGTCAAGATGGTCTTTCCACCAGGATAGCGCAGCTTCGCCCTCCACGCGGAACGCTGTGCGCACTATAGAGTGCGTACCGCGATGCTCGGGCGCGGTGGGCCAGTCGAAAAATGTGATGTCGGAACCAGGCGAGGCTTTGCCGTCGCCGTAAAACAGATGATACGCACTTGTATCGTCCTGATTGACAGTGCGCTTGACCAGCCGTAGCCCCAAAACCTTCGTGTAAAAGCGCAGGTTTTCGCGTGCATTCGCAGTTACGGCTGTCAAATGATGCAGTCCGGTGAGTTCGAGTGTCATTACTGTCTCCAAAAGCCAGTGATCGTTGCACCTAACATAGAGCGGGACCGGGTTCGTCAAAACGTGCCTAAACTGAATTCATTATTCGCAGGCGCTGAACGATAACTTCTCGGCAGAGTGGGATTGCACCTCATGAACCGAGAACATAGCATGAATAAACGGTTCGGCTCTCATTTACCCGCAAGCTGGCGATCCTCTCGGATGCCGCCAAATATGATGCCTCCTGCGCTTCGAGCGGGATCAAAAAGCGCTCTGCGACCAAGGGCGGTGACATTGGCTCAACCGAGCCGGCGCGAAGCGTTGGGCTCCGGCAAAAAGTGTATGTGACCAGCGCTGTGAAGCACTTTAGATTCGTGCCGCGGGGCAAAAAATGTATGCATCATCACCCCAATAGTTGTGAAGTTTCATCCTGCCGATTCTGGCTCGATCACGATCGGCATCGGTTGGGCCGAAGAATATCGTGGCGCTCGGCGCGACGGGGCGCAACCCTCTCGCGTTTGCGCGGCGCACCAAGCAGGCTCGAAGATTGAACAGTGGTTTTCATCACTGCTTGCCCCGCCTATCTGCTGCGACTTCCCGACAGGGAAAGGGCTTGGAACGAGCGGGAGACGTTCGTGCGCGATCTCGATGCGATCGGTCAATTTATGGAAAGCGTCAAACCAGGCAGCGTGACGCTTGACAGCACGAACGCGCGTCCCTAATAAGCCCCGTGCCGTCAGCCCTTCATGTCGTCGGCAGGCCATCCATACGGCCATGCCCTACTGGGGCGGAGTAGCTCAGCTGGTTAGAGCAGCGGAATCATAATCCGCGTGTCGGGGGTTCAAGTCCCTCCTCCGCTACCACTTTGTATCACCCTCGAAATGGCCCGGAAATCTTGGGGTTTGCCCAAAAGTGGTAGGCGCCGCGCCGGATACGTGACACCGCGATGTGTCACCGTCCAGACGCAAGGTTTTCGTCTTATGGCACGGGCCGCTTACATCATCCGAAAATCCGGTCGATACTGGTTTCAGAAACGATTCTTTCTGAGAAACTATATTGCCCCGAACCTCCCTACCCACTTCCGGATATCGCTCAGGACAGCTGACTATCACATCGCAGTGTGTCGCATGCTGAAAGTGGCCAATATGATGCAGAATTACGAATTTCGCGAAGATATCAACACCCTTGCCAATGCCTTGCTCGCCGACATGCAGCGCTTCAATGCAAGAAACGGAGGTCTTGACGAGGCCGATCTGGTCGAGCGTCGAGCTTTGGAAACATTGGTCGTGCGCCTGATCAGCGAGGCCCGGATTGCAGAACACCCCCTTACGACTTCGCCTCAAGGCTTTTGGCCCACCTGGATGGGTTTCGTGAACAACACTGCGATGATGGAGCAGTTGCAGTCAAAAAGATCCCCGTTTCCGGTCCGGAGCACGTCGCACACAAGGTGGATTACGGAAGATCCTTTTGCTTCAGAAGGACCCGACACCGCCACCGGACCCAATTTGGATGTCGTCCAAACGCAAAACTCCGCAGCTCACGCCGGCGTCATAGACGCCAGTTCGACGATTTCTCAGGTCCGCCGTGCCTTCCTTCAACAGCGCCTTATTACCGATGGCGATGGTCGAGCCGAAGAGAGCATTGGGCTGATCCTTCAGTTTCTCGTTGATTTTCTAGGCGACAGACCGCTCGGAAGCTTAACCGCGAGCGACTTTTTACGCGTTGAAAATGCCCTCCCCGAAATTCCTCATCCTCGCGGTGTTCCGAAGGAGTATCAGGCCTCTCTTCATACCCGGTGGTTGTACGCACAAAGCGCAGGGTGGGAGGGGCTGACGCCCATTTCCAAGGTGAGGCTGCGTAATGCGTGGCACGGGGGTCTGCACGCATTTTTCAAGTGGGCGAGAGCAAAGGCGGCCTATGACGGCCCGAATTACGAATTCCGTCTTGTATCTCGAAAAAATCGTGCGGAAATTCCGCGCGATGCATGGAAGCCCGAAGAAATACTCAAGCTATTCTCTTTGCCGTTGTTCGTCGGCTGCAAGTCTGCCGCACATTTCTGGCAGCCCGGAACCGTCTTCGTGCAAAATCACATTTACTGGGCGTATCTGCTGATTTTCTTCACTGGAATGCGCCCCTCCGAGATTGGAAAGCTCCGCTTGGATCAAGTGATCGAGATCGAGGGTGTCTGGTATCTGGACTTTAGAAATGAAAGCGGACAGACAGCTGCGACGACGGTCAAGTCAGTAGCCGGCAAGCGTCTTATTCCGATACCTGCACTTATCATCGATCTGGGCTTTCTGGACCGAGTTGAAGTGCTTAGGAAAAAAGGGGAAACGAAAGTATTTCCCGAATGGAAATTGTATACTCACAAGGTCTCTGGAAGAGAAATGTGGGGACATGATTTTTCTAAATCGTGGCAGTATGTAAAGGTAAAATTCAGTTTCGAGCGGCCGCAACTCACTTTATATGGCGGTCGACATACGCGCGCGACATGGTACGATCAGGCTAGTATTCCCCAGCGTGTAAGAAACAGACTTCTCGGGCACGCATCAACGAACATTGCTGATGGATATGGTGCCATTCACATTACACCTGAAGAAGCCAAGCTCGTACTTTCCAAGATAAATTCTGTGGAAATTGCCGTAGCTGAAATTTTGATAGAAGCGAAGCTGAGGGCGGATTACGGATTGTTGGAGACTTCAAGTATTGTGTAATTGCTGTCCACACCTAGGCGTGACTTGAGTGGAAGGCAGTCGATCACATTCTGACGTGCCCAAAAATTCATCAGGTTATTTCTACCAAGACCGATTTTAGGCAACTGGTGTCAAAGAGGGCCTCGTCGGAAATTTCGATAACCTCGGCATCGTGGATGCCGAAAGCAAAGCCTCTGTGCGGCAAACGGGATCGGCATCACCACCCAAGATTCTGGCCCGCGAGAGCGGAAGTGTTCCTCCAAGTGAAATACCTGCGAGGTGCAGATATGCGGTGGATCCAGAACGCGCCCGCGTCGTGGAGGTTGACCGGTCGCTCGTCCAAACATCCGCGTAAAAGCAACGGCGAGCTACGATCCTTGGAAGAAACAACTCGTTTCACAACGCACTCGTGATATCAGCGGGATTCAGACGCTGTTGAGAAAGACGTTAAAAAAAACGTTTTCAGAGCCCCCCTGTACACCCCCGTTACCTCATGACGCCGAGACACATTTCGCGTCCCAAGAGTCACTTTATGGACAAGTTCAATTTCCGCCATGGCCTGTCCATAATGTGATTCATAGGGCACGGTTAATGTCTCAAAGTGCGCAATAGGTGTTTCCGGTTTTAGCTCACCTAGTCCAGTTCCCCCATTTCGGCCATTCGGCGAGACATCCCATCACCGCGGCAACGGCGCGATCGGGGCCGGTGGCAGTCTGTCCGCTTTTGGTGATCGTCGATAGAAAGCAGACCTCCTCCGAGTCCGACGGCAACTAGGAGCCAAGATTATAGCAGGTGCAAACAAGGAAGCCGCCCGATAGGCGGCTCCTTTTGTCGGCGGCGGACATTCTGGTCGTTGTCGCGCCACCGCCCCGTGACGGCCTCCATACCTATCGGTATGGTGGAGCGTGATCCAAGAACCTGCCAAAACGGAAACCTACTACCTCGACGAGAGTGGCAGCAGCGGCGACCTCGCCGATGCAGGGCCGAGCCTTGGTTTCGGTTCCCAGCCCGTGTTCGTGCTGGCCTGTCTTGGGGTGGACGACCCAGTGGCCCTGCAAGAGGAGCTGTCGCGACTAAGTCGCCTGCACCGCCTCCGGTCAGGCGAGCTCAAATCCAAACATATTCGAACGAAACCTCGATTCATTGCCGACCTCGCCACCTACCTGTCGATAAGAAGATTGCCGTTGTTCGTTGAGGTGGTGGAGAAGCGTTTCCAGCTTTGCGCCATGATGGTCGATAACCTCGTCATGCCGCCCGTTGGGCCGATGGACCTTGAGCCGGGAGCCCTCTGGGTCAAAAAAATGATGGCCGAGTACATGCGGCAGTACATGCCCGAGGCCGTGATGTTGGCCTACATCCACGCCTGTAATGCGCGGACACAGGAAGCCACGGAGGCAGTATACAAAGCCTTGCTCGATTGGGTGGAGCCGCTCGCGCAGAGCAACGAATTTGCCTGGGGTATCCATGATGCCGCCGCCGATACCCTCGGTGATTTTAGAGAACTCGACGCTTCAGACCCCGAGCGCTGGCGGCGCGGACTGCCGATTCCTGATGATAGCAAAAACGGCAAGCCGTTCTGGATGCTTCCCAACCTCAGTTCATTCACCAACATCTATGCCCGCCTGAACCACAGACACGGACGCCGCGTGAAGGACCTCGTTCTGATCCACGACGAGCAATTGCAGTTCGACCAAATTCTGCACAAGTCCAAAGTGGCAGCGGAGTCTATGGCTCGACAGAAGGCGGTGCCGTCGCTGCGATTTGCCAACTATGACTTTGCCGAGCAGGCCCAATTGACCTTTGCCCGATCCGATGAGAGTGCGGGCATACAGGCTGCAGACCTGCTAGCAGGTTTCACAATGCGCTACGCGCAGGATGTGCTCTTTGCCGAGAAGACCGTACACCCGTCCGCCACCGAGGCCTTCCACTCCCTCCTGGAACTGTCCGTTCCGCGGTTGGCCATCGGGTTCAACTTCATGACCTCGACGCCGCATGCGGGGAAAATCCAATTGTTCGGGGTGTCGCCAAGATGACCGCAGGCACACTGAAGGCGGCCGAGATGGGTACGAAACTGGCGAGAGACCTTCCCCTCATAGCTCCGATTTTTTCACATGACGGACCGGGGACGTCAATCCATCTAGCCGAAGGACAGGTGACGCTGGAGACGAAGGGCAAAACGTACACCGGAAAGGGACAAGCCCGTCTCGAAACCGCCCCAGACGAGCGACTGAAGGTGACGTGGGTAGCGGACACGGCGGCAAGTGCCGACTGGTGGCGCGTCGATGACCGGGACGACCTCATCATGAGGTTCGGGCCGCGGGGCAAGCCCATCAACATGCTGGTCACGCGTACCGCCTATACCTCTGAGGGCGCGGTGACGCTCGACATGATCCCCAAGTCCGGTGCCCCGTCCCAATTTCGGGACCGGCGGGTCAAACTGGCGCAGCTTGTCGTCCATATACTGAACTTTCCGCTTTTCATCGGGCCTGACGACATCCTGCACAACGAGGCAGTGGGGGGATCTCGGCGGTTAGGCCGTGTTGTTTTCGCCAATGCCGACTGGTCCGTCGAAATGCAGGAGCTACCCACTGCCAAGAAGACCGTGGAGCAGCTGAAAACCTTGGGCGGCAATGCCATGACGCACATTGCCGAGATTCGCAGGGCCAATGGTCGCATGTTTTCTATTGGCGACGCGGAAAGGGTGGTCTATGGCCTGCACCAGTTCCTGTCCTTTGCGCGCGGTCACGCTACCTCAGTGTTCGGAGCCGTCGGTTTTGACCGAGAGGGCGGCAGGGCCTACGAGCAGTGGGGAACGTTTCCATCGACCTCTTGGGTAGCCCGAACAAGTTGGTTCGACGTCCATCATGCCGAAGCGCTCACCGCACTCTTTCCGGGTTTCATGAAGGTACGCGATCATCCGCAGACCGCCGGAGCAGTTTCCAAAGCCCTCTATTGGTACCTGCGGAGCAATCGCGGCGGTTCCGGAATGGGAACGGACGGCGCGCTGATCTTGTCACAGGCGGCTCTGGAAGGGCTCTCCACTACCGCGCTCACGGTCGCGGGCATCCCTCTGCCGAACACTGCCGCCGACAAGATACGGGGTGCATGCATCGGTTGGGGTATTCCGACAGCCATACCCGCTGAACTGAAAAAGCTGCGCAGCGGTAGGCGAAAGGGCGCTTGGGCCGATGGACCCGAGGCGTTGACGCGTGTGAGAAATGACCTCGTGCATAGCGGTCGTCGTTCGTCCACGCCGCTCGGTCCCGTAGTTCCTGAGACGTGGCGACTTGCGCAGTGGTACCTTGAGTTGGCCATCCTGAGGATGTGCGGCTATGCCGGCAACCACTCGAGCAGGCTGACGGCGCGTTGGGTCGGCGAGGTCTCGCCGGTTCCCTGGGCGCCAAGAACCCGTTCGCGCTGATTGCGGCAGTGGACAGTATTTCCGGCTTGTCTATGTTGCTGCATGGCGATTTTCGATGCCGGTCCGCTTCTGGCACTTCGCTGCCCGCTCCTGAACGTCCGGAATGGCGCGCGTTGCTGCTGGCCCCTTCAGGCTGGAAGCTGCTGAAGAGCGTCGGGGGCCGCAAGCGGATAGGCAGCTTTAAGGACCGGCGACAGCGTTAGCTGCCACTAGAGTACGTTCTCCACGCTTGCCCGGGCCTGGGCGGCACCACTTCGGTCCTGTCTCGATCAAACGGTCTGAGCTACGGCGTTCGGCCCGCATCTTCACGCATGATTTCCGACACCAGCGACGTCATCGCGCTCGCGATCCGCCATGCCTGGAACAATTCTTCGTGGAGAGCTTCCAGATCGGCGATAATCGCTTCGCGCCCTTCATTGGTCTGGATCTTGAAATTATGCCGTTCGTAGAAGCCGTGATTCAGTCGGTTCCTCGCCTTGAGAGCTGACGCAAATCTATCCTCCAGGCCGCTATCGAGAGCGACACGGCCCTTGAGGGCCGTTAGGAGGCGTCCGAGCGTGCTCCTGTCAATCTCGTCGAGGGCGGCGCGCGCCTTCTCACCGTCCGGCGCGAGGTGCCAGCCGTGCTCGAGCGCCTGAGAGCATAGTATCAATGTGCCGAGCTCAGTTTCGAACAGCTGCGCGGCCTCGGCCGTAATCCCGAATTTCGCGTAGAGCTCCTCTCGTGTCGCCACCGTCCTCACTTCGCCCCAGCGATGGGTTTGGGCGCCGCAGCGCCGAGTTCCCCCAGGAACCGGCTCGGTAGGAGGTTCGCCATGACGCCGGACTTGGTCTTAAACGCCACGTTGGCGCCGTAGGCATCCTTAATCGTCATCTGCTGCGGATAGCTGATGAAGAGACTGCCTGGTCGACCTTGCGCCAAGTCGGACTTCACGCGCGTGATCCCGACATAAAAGAGCCTCCGCGCTTCCTCTAGGACGGCATCCTTCACCTGCTTGGGCCAGTCCGGATCGGGCGCCGCCGGCAGAATACCCTCGACGCAGCCTGCAATGAATACGAAGGGTGAGCTTAGGCCCTTGCTCTTGTGAAGGCTCATGAGCCTTACTTCCTCAACGGTGGGAGGAATGTCGGGCTGGGTGATTTCCTCCATCATGCCGCCAAGCAGTTCTCCCGGATCCCCGGCCGTCTCCTGTTGTGCCAGGGCCAGGTCACGCAACTCCAACAAGTTCTCGTCCCCAGCTGGGAAAAGTGCGTCAACGAAGGCGGGCAGGTCCGCCTTCAGGTCGTCCAGAGCAGCCAGCTCCGACCGGATCGCCTTGAACCGCTCCACGAGCGGCTTCGTATAGGGAAGCGTTAGCACATCGTCCGCGAGCTTCTGCATCGCGGTCCATGGGCTGTCTCCGCTGGCCTCGCAATGCGCCCGCACTCGCGTATACGCGTTCCGTCGAAAATCACCTTCGCCGGCGCCCAGCAGATATCGGAGCGCCACCCGGTCCTCATTGTTGAGGAGGAGCTTGAAAGTCGCGAAGCGCTCCTGCGCCGAGCCGGAGTCGAGCTGGCTTTCCTCGTAGTACGACTTGGCGGGAACACCCGCCTGTTTCAGCGCCTCGAGAATGGGGCGGCCCGCGACGGCGCGCTGGACGAGAATGATGATTTCGCTCGGGTGCACGCCGTTCGCGAGCAGGTCCGCCACCTTGTTGGTGATCCACTTCGCCTCGCTGGAAAGGTAGGGCACCTGGACGATAGCCACCTCTCCCGGGCCTTTGTCCTGCAGCGCGTTGAGGGCGCGTGGTTGGCGGTTCTTGTTCACGGCGATCAGCGCGTTCGCCATGTCGACCACCGTTGTCGGGCATCGGTGGCAGTCAGCCATCTCGAGGTCCGCGCACTCGGGGTGGAGATCCTTCCATTCTCGGATGCCATCAGGGTGCGCGTTCTTGAAGCTGTAGATGGACTGGTCGTCGTCACCGACGATGCAAATCTCCGCCGCCTCGCCGAGATAAGCGAGAGCAGTCTGCTCGGCTTTGTTGAGGTCCTGAAATTCGTCGATCAGAAGATGCCTGAATTCCTTCCGTTCGGCTGCGGCCGGGTTGTCTTTTAGGTAACGGACCAGGTACGGGATGAGCTCGCCGATCAGCATGCCCTGATGGAAATCCAGCCAATCAAGCAGATGGGCCTGGAACTGCTTTTCCTCGACCGTCTTCGCGAAACCCGGCTCATCTCCTTGGCTCTGAGCCCACGCGGCTGTATATCCCTGCATCATCCTCTTGACCGAGCGCTTCCCGCCGTTGTCGCCAGCAAGGTCGCAGATCATGGCCTTCGTTTCGAAGGTGTTCAGTGGCCGGGGAGCTCGACCGACTGCCTCGAGAACGTGCTTCCGCGAGAGGATGCGCATCGCGAGGCTGTGCAGCGTTTGCCCCTCAAGGTCCTCGCACCCCGGCGTGTCCAGCTTCTGCAGCTCGCGGTGCAAATCCTCCGCTGCCACGCGCGTGAAGGTAACCGCCAGAATCTCGTCCGGTGCGATCCCCGACTCGAGCAGCCGCGCCACGCGCCGCTTCATCGCGAATGATTTTCCCGTTCCTGGCCCCGCAATCACCCGCACCCGTGGTTCCGGCGCCGCCGCGATTCCGTAGGCAACGCCGCCCTGATCGAGTCCTGTATCCCAAGCCAATACTCGCCCCCCCAAATGTTCGTGTCTGGATATTAATCGCGTGGAATCTAACGGCATTCCGGCGCCCGTTCAAAGGGCAGTCTACATGGCACGCGTTTGCAACCTGCCGCCAATTCGTCGGTACGGCCTGCAGCCATTCATCGGCTCGGTGCTGGTGAGGCTAGCGGAGGGGATGCGCGAGATGCCCGGGCACCAATGCAAGCACCACGTCATGTATCCCTGAGTGCATCCGGTCGGCGGCCAACTTCCAAGGTCGCGGGCGGTAGATTATGCTATCGGAGCGTGTCCGGAGGGGAGAGCTGATGAAGAAACTAAGCCATCTCGACAAGTACGCCGCACTCTTTCACGAGAAGATGAAGCAGACCGATCCGCTCCTTCAGGCAGTCCTGACGGGACACCTGATCATCGAGACCGCGCTAGACAACATCCTGGCCGTGGTCTTCTTCCACCCCGAACACCTCTTCAAGGAAGCCCGCCTCAGCTTCTCGCAAAAGGCCCACGTCGTGCGCGCGTATGGTTTACGGAAAAATGACAACTCGATGTGGGACATAATCCTCACGGTGAACTCGGTGCGCAACGAAATCGCCCACAATCTCGCGGGCGAGGGACGTAACGCAAGGCTGCAGCAGCTCCGATCACTGTTTAGGGCCGAAGCCAGCGGCGAGATGCAAGCCATGCTCGAGCAGGATTGGGGGGAGCTGAAGGATGTGCCCGACCCGGTGATCGTGGTCTGGGCCTGCTCGCTGTGCACGGGCTTTCTTGGGGAGTTCGAGGCCGATGTCTCGTCCCTGAGGAACACAATTGACGCGCTCGATGACAGCATGAATCCTGACCGAGAGCGGGTCACAAGAAAGACGCCGGAGGAGGCGAAAGCCAAAGCAAAGAAGCCGGGGAAGGGGGACGCATGATGCGGTTCAGGCAGGAGCATCTGGAGGCGATCGCCGACGCGCTGGGCGATACCGACCAGGGCCTCAAGAACAGCGAAATCGATTTCCTGTTAGAGAGCGCGAAGCTGAAGAACCCCGGTCCCGGCACGAAGCGCGACAGGATCTACAATGCCTTCGTCGAGTACCAGAACCGGGAGCAGAAGAACCTGCACATCCTGGCCTTCATCCGGAAAGCGTTGAAGCCTGCACGGTTCGTCAGGTTTCCCGAGCGATATGAACCGATGCGCGCGAACGTGAACCGCGCACTGGCATTCACTGGCCTCTATGTCGACGATACCGGGAAGCTCGACAAGGGCGGGATGGCAACCACGCTGCCGGAAGCCGAGCGCCGGGCCTCTGAACTGAGGAAGGACCTCCTGTCCCGGGGTACCCATCCCGACGTGCTAGATTTCTGTCGGGCGGAACTCATAGCGGACAACTACTTTCACGCCGTCCAAGAGGCCGTGAAGAGCGTCATCGAGAAGCTGCGCAAACGGACTGGTCTCATCGATGACGGGAACGTGCTGTTCGACCGCGTCTTCGGGGGCGAAACCCCGATGCTTACAATCAATGCGTTCAGGTCGATGAGCGAGATGAGCGAGCAGAAGGGGTTCGTCAACCTGCTGAAGGGAACGTACGGCACCTTCAGAAATCCTACCGCGCATGCACCGCGGAAGGACTGGGAGATGAAGAAGGAGGATGCGGAGGACCTGCTTTCACTGCTCTCCTTCATTCACCGCAGGATCGACAAAGCGACGATGCCGCCGAGAATCTGAACGCTGCAGCCCTCGCTCCACGTAAGACCTGTCGTGCCCTCCATTCCGATGAGATGTCTGAGCGGCCTATCGCGCTGACAATGATCTGATTCGGGTTCTCGAGATCGCCCCGCAACCTTGAGCATGGTTGCTGTGACGTCCGCATTTTAGAAGCGGCGATGACCCTCGCAACGGCGGATCCAGCGCTTCGCCGACAGATATTATCCGGCGCTGAAGTACTGATCACAGAGTGCCTTCCATGTCTTAACCTTTTCCATTGGGACACCGTGGAAGATCAGAGTTTTCTCCATCCACTCGAAATGCTCTGCGAGTTGACTGCCGAGCACAGCTTTCACATCACTGTAACCTCGTCCATTGCCTGGGGCATTTTCGTCATGTCTTTGCCACCAGAGCCAGTGGGTCATTCTGAACGGCGAGCCTCCTTCAGGGGAAAAGCTACGTGCCGACTCGTGAATTGCAATGCCGTAAGGAGGAGCCGTTCCTTCGGCCTTATAGGCCTGGATGATGGGCGGACCGAATAGAACATTCTCCAGAAAGGCCGGCGACTGTTGCATCCTCTTGCTCATCCCGCCCGCCAGCTCTTGACCCCTGTAAACAGGGCCAAATGCGATTGCGCCTCGGATAAGGCATCTGTCGTGAGGTGCCTTGGTTGCAATGAACAATGAAGCCATCGTGACCATCACTGTCTGAACCATGGAGATTATTTCTGTCTTGCTCTCAGACACAAGATAGATACCATCGTTGATGGGTAGGCGTGTACCGGTGAACTTGTGTTCTTTAGCGGATCGTTCGACCGCCATATGTAGGCGCACCAAGAAATTGGCAGACTTCTGCACCGAAACAGACATAATGTGTCCGGCCCCCATCAAGTCCAGCCAAGCCACGTATACGGGAGCCGCAGGCGCAATGTTCTCGGAAGAGAACTTCAGCAGCTCCCTTTGAGTTTTCGCGTATTCGTACACTGCATGTTCGTCGGCCAATTGACATCCTCCGCCATCGGCCGATCAGTAACTGCTCGGTAGCTGCCTGCCAATGTCGTTATTTTTTCCCTGGAAGTTATTACGTGTCGGTACCCCCATCGGCCCTTCGCGACGCGCTTATCGGAAAGACATCAATATGATGCCGGTCCCCAGTCCAACCCGAAACGCCCTTCCGACTGCAACGCGAACGATGTCTGCTTTTGTGATCTGAAAGGTTCGCGCCGAATGGCGAGAATGAGGGCGCCTAGGCGACCTCCAGTGCATCGCGCGATCATGCCGATCGGGGTATATACGGCGGTCTCCATCTTCCAGTTAGCGGGCGTTTCTCCGGCAGAGTATATCGAAACCCGTCAACACCAACCCAATCGAGCTCGGCTGTGACAGTCAACGCGCACAAAGTTATCACAGCAATTGCCGTCCGCTATCTTGATGCGGCAAGGGTCCTACACAAGAACTCGACCACAGCGGATACCTTTTGGGAGCCACAGAATCACCTCTTCGCGATGGCGGCAGAGTTGGCGCTCAAAGCCTTCCTCGAGCGCGCCGGAGTATCGGAAAAGGAGCTTAAGCGCCAAGATGTCCGGCATTCACTAAACTCTCTCCTTCTTCTGGCGATCAGCAAGGGCCTTCGGACCAGTCACGAGGTTGCCGAGGTTCTCATAGAGATGGATGAAGCCCACTCCTCTCACGCCTACCGGTACGTCCCACGCCCGGAAGAAGGTGAGGTGGTTACGATATACTCCGCCCACCCAGCAAGGGCATATCAAGCGATCCAGCGGCTGATGGACCAATGTGCAGCCGATCCCGCGATCCACAGAACAAATACCAAGTTTCCGGAGGAGTGGCCGCCAGCCTCCCTGCCGGTGCATCCCGTGACCATTGTACAAATGCAGGAATGGATAGCGGAGAAGCAAAGCCTTCGAGAATTTGCGAGCACGATCCGTACATCGCGACCGAGCGTCAATGACTGATTTTCTACCCCATCTGGTCGTTAGGCGTGACGAACGACAATGTCCGCTTTCGAGAAATCACAATGGCAGGCGCAACGGCGGGAATGGTGAAGGTTTTCGGGTGCCGGCAGGCGTACGAAAGCCCCTCATGCAGGAACCCGCGGTCGGCATGCTTTGAGCTATGGGGTTTTATGTTTTGGGGCTGCCAGGGATTGAGCAGCTTGAGGAGCGTTTATTG
>NZ_JBLXCL010000006.1:0-135896 GCF_048264985.1 Pelagibacterium sp. | reverse complement strand
CGACATCCTCGCCATCAAGTAACGCGATGTGACAGGAACAAGAGGCGCCTGGTGCAACGCATCAGGCGCTTTGCCGAACGAATTTAGATTCACCGTGAAGCGGTCGTTCGAGTAACTGCAGCGAATTAGCGCTTTGTCCACATAGCTGCATTCAGGGGCTGGTCGCGGGAACGGCAGGTTCCCAGCATCTGTGAACCTAGAGCCGGTGGAACGAAGCGGTCATCCGTGGTGAGCGAATGACCGCTCCAGCTCATATTTCGGTCCGTTCAGCCAGAAGCAAAGCATCCTCGATGTCCACACCGAGATACCGAACGGTATTCTCGATCTTGGTGTGGCCGAGCAGAATTTGGATGGCGCGCAGGTTTCCGGTTGCCTTGTAGATCATCGCCGCCTTCGTTCTTCGCAGCGAATGCGTGCCATAGTCTGAGGATCGAAGACCAATGGCTGTGACCCATTCGTCCACCAGACGGGCATACTGCCGTGTGCTCATGTGATTGCCGTGGTCAATACGACTCGGAAAGGCATAGTCACTGACACTGCCCCCTCGCTTCTCAAGCCATGAGAGCAGGCTGGCACGCACATCGCTGGTCAGTTCGAATTGAACTGGCCGCCCGGTCTTTTGCTGAACGACCATGGCCCGCGTTCGAATTTCCGGCCCTGTGACTAGGTCGCCAGTCTTAATCTTGACCAGATCGCAGCCGCGAAGCTTGCTGTCGATGGCAAGGTCGAACAGGGCACGGTCTCGAACCCGGCCCTCCCGATCCAGGAAGAAACGGACCGCCCAGATCTGCTTCTGCGTAAGAGGGCGTTTGGTCCCGACTGTCTTTCCAGCATTCCATGCAGCCCGTCCTCGGGCTGCGGCATCATATCGAGAGTATCCCATTTCAGTTCTCCTTTGGCCGTGATTGGCCAAAAGAGAAACGATGAGATCGGCAGCCGCGGGGCCGATTGCTGCCTGTCCGGTTTCGGCGAAATCGCTCGATAAGCGGCCATCCGGCTGCCGACCCCATCCCGGTCGTTCGCGTTAATAGTCCTCGCTTTTGGAACCGGACCCTGCATGTGCAGTAGTCATTGGCGACCGCGTCATGTCCACCCGACGTTTTGCTATCTCGTCCTCCGCACTCTTATTACGCACGGTGCAGAACGTGATTGTAGGCCATGAGGGGCCGCCGCGTTCCCATCAGACACCAGTATTAAACGAGCAAGCGACTGGTTTGTTATGGTTCAATCGGCCTTGCGCAAGGCGGTATCGAACGTGCCCTCGACCTGACGGCAGTCGCTCGTGTCAGCTTCCGTGAGCATGCTTTCCCTGCGGCAGACGACGGCCGAGAAACTGCCCTGCGCGGCGGCGGCCTCGTCTTCCAGAGAAAGCGCATCAAAGACAATCTCGGGGGCCCTCCCGCTGTCTTCGCTGAGATAGAAGGGCGGGCTCATCCCCTCCGGCCACCAGGCAACCGACGGTTCAAAGCCGGAGGCATTGCCTTCCATCAGCGAAACCTCAATGGTCAGGACGTTGCGCATGAGGCTGTCGGCCTCGGGGTCGTGAGCCTGGATGGAGATAGAGGTCACCGGGCCAAAAGATCGAATTTCGGCGGTCGAGGTCCCCTCGGAGGGCACATCGAGCGTTTCGCCCGCATAGGCCATATCGCCGATCGTAGCTTCGACTGAACCCACCACCGTTTTTGCAATTTGGCCCAGCGCAGGCTGCGCCAGGCACAGGGTGAGTCCGAATGCTGCCAGGATAGGCGCTGGATACAGTTTCATTGAAGACGTCCTTTTTATGCGCTTACGGGTACGACCAGCCGTCGTGTTCGATGCGGAAGATGCGTAGCGGGGCGTCAGGCCGAGTGGTGTCACCGCGCAGCCGGAAGACGACCGTATGCGTCTGGCCGAAATTCACAACCTCGACATTGATCGTGATCATGCCCCGAAACATGGGCTGATTAGGATCGGGTACGGGTTCGGAAATGGTGCCTTGGAAATCCTGCGCGCCAATGAGCAGGTCCGCGCCGGGAGGGCGGGATCGCAGCGCGTCTCTGAAATGAGTGGAGAAAAACACGTCGGGTGCCGCCGGATCACGATGGCTCACCCCACGAGCAGGATCATCATATTCATAGAGCGTTGCGACAAGCCCCCGTGCGTAATGGATCAGGTCGTCACTTGACCACGCATGCGCACCGGTCGTAGGCGCGGGAAGGAGCTTCGTGACGTCCATCACCTCTTCGGGCTCGCTATCCCCGAAAAGGACTTCATCGTCGAAATCGGCGATCAGGTAACGCTGCGCCACCCAGCCCGCCTTGCTCATGTCGGCTGAACGCATGAGGCACCAACGCGGCGGCAGGGCCTCGATCTGGGCTTCGGTCATCGTCGAAAAATGCGCCATCGTGTAAAACGGAACGCAGGTGATCTGCTGCAAACCCCGCTCGTCATGCGAGAAGGTTTCGATAACGGGATAACTGGTGCCCGGGCCCATGCGGGCATTGAGCACATCGTTGGCCCCAACGTCTATGACGCGCCACGCATCGGGACCGTGGCCGTCGATCTGAGCATGAGCAACTGAAGCGAAGAAAGGAAGCGCCACGGCGATAGCGGCCACGGCAAATCCGCGAGATTGTCTGGTCCCAAACACGATCATTCCACCTCCACGATGGCGCGGCCAAGAACGGCCTGCCCGCCGATATCGAGATACCGGACCTCATAGCGGCCCGGTTCATTAGGCATGGTCAATTCGAGTGTAGTTTCCTTGCCGACGCGATGAGCTTCGATCCAGCCGAAATCGGCCTGATCGGTCCGGGCGATCGAAACGCGCTGGTCGGCGCTCTCGGCGGTATCCGACCAGGAAACGGTGATGGTCTCGCCGGGGCTGGCCTGCGCAGGAACGACCAGACCCGCGCCATCATCGAGCGGTGCGTCAGCCCCAACGACTTCCAGCGTGCGGCTGGAAACCGTGCGTGCGCCCTCCTGCAGAACATATCTGATCTCGTAAAGGCCGGGCTCGGCAGGTGCGTTCATGTCACCCTCTAGGTCAGTCCTGACGCGGATATAATCGCGATAGGTTCCCTCATCGGCGCCAGCCGGAACGATGGTGATATAGTCCTGGGGGTGAATGGCCATAGACCAGTTGATGCGCAGCGATGTTTGTGCACGCGCGACATCCGGGCCGTTCAGGATCACCTCGGCCTCGACAACCTCGATAGAAGCTGATGCAAGTGTCCGTGCGCCTTCCTCCAGCACATAGCGCACCTCGTAAAGTCCCGGTTCGGACGGGGCGGTCAGGCTGTTTTCCGTGTCGTCGCGCACGCGCTGGTAATTGGTGTAGGCGCCTTTATCCGCGCCCACAGGAACGATGGTCACGTAGTCCTGGGGATGGACCGAGGATGACCAGGCAACAGTGAAGCTCGCTCCGGTCGTGACCGTTTCCGGGGCCGAAACAGATATCTCGGCCTCGATCACCTCCACCGGGTTCGACGCCAGCGTTCTCGCGCCTTCCTCCAGCACATACCGCACCTCGTAGAGCCCCGGCTCGGCAGGCGCAGTCAAGCTGCCTTCCGTCTGGTCACGCACGCGCTGGTAATTGGTGTAGGTGCCTTCATCCGCGCCCACAGGAACGATGGCGACGTAGTCCTGGGGATGAATAGAAGACGACCACGAAACATCAAAACTGGCACCTGTCGTGACTTCGTCGGGAGCGGAGATTGAGACTTCGGCTTCGACAACCTCCACCGGGGTAGAACCCAATGCGCGTGTGCCCTCGTCCAGGACATAGCGCACCTCGTAAAGTCCCGGTTCGGCGGGCGCAGTCAGGCTACTCTCTGTATTGCCGTACACCCGCTGGTAGTTGCCATAAGTGTTTTCATCCGCCCCAACGGGAACGATGGTGATATAATCCTGCGGGTCGATCGTGGAAGACCATGCGACGGTGAAGCTGGCACCGGTGACCACTGTAGCGGGCACGTCAAGCTCGATCTCGGCATCGACCTGCTGTTCCGGTACGGGGTCAGGCTCCGTTACGGATTGGGGCGGAGAGAGCGGCTGAAGGTCGACAACGTTTTGCACATGAGCCAGCGCATCGCGCAGCTCATCGGCATTTTGCGCAGGCACGAACACCCCGCCCGTGTTCTCCGCAATACAGGCAAGGCCGGCGTGCTCTTCTTCGGTCAGATCAAAGCCGACCACATGGGCGGTAAAGTTCACTCCCTGCTGCGCCAGCTCTGCCGAGAGCGCACAAGGATCGGCCTGGCAGGTTTCCAATCCGTCCGAAATCAGGATCACGGTAGCCTGCGTGTCGCGATAGGAAAGCAGATCGGCGGCCTGACGAACGGACTCGGTGAGCGGCGTGCGCCCGCGCGGCGTGACCCCGTTGACCGTCGAAATGAAGGTCGCCCTGTCCAGCGGGGACGGTGCAATCAAGGTCTCGATGTCGGAGCAGTCTCCTTCGCGCCGGTGACCGTAGGCCACGAGCCCTATGTTTGCGCCCTCGGGCCAGGTGGCGATAAGATCACCCATGACCTCTCGCGCGATCTCGACCTTGGCGACGCCAGCGATCTGCCCCCACATCGAACCCGAGCCGTCGTAAACGACCACCACATCCTCGGATGCGGCTGCGATAGACGGCACCAAGCTCGAGGCGAGCACCAGCGGCAGGAGCGCGAAAAGTCTCATGATCAAATTTCCCTCGCAGTGTCGTGTCAGGCAGGTTGGGCGCTGGCATCAGGTTGAGCCTGGCTGCCGAATGCACGCGTCTTGAGGTCGCGGAACTTGCCCGACATCTGTTCAAGCCGTGCATCCCATTCGGGATCGGGTTGCTGGCCTTCGATTGTCTTGAAATAGACCTGCATCAGGCAGGTAATGGCGAACGGCTCTAAAAGCGCAGCCTTGACCGCCCAAGCGAACAGAAGCGCAAAGACGAACCCGCCTGCCGCCCACGCGCCCGGCATCAGGTAGACAACCAGTGCTGCGGGCGCGAGCATGACGAGGAACACCACAAAGCTCAGGAGATAGACGATGATGGAGAGCCAGGCGGCATTCTTGAGCATGACCTTGTAGTTCTGCCCATAAAGCACCAGCGCGTCCTTGGCCGAGGCCCACGGATTGGTCGAGCCAGTCCTGATGGCGTAGGCAAGGATAACTTCGTCGATAAATCCGACCGCCACTTGTAGAAAGGCATGCAGGATGCCGGTCAGTTGCCGGACGCCCGGTATCGGCAAAATGGTGAGTAGACCGCGGATCAGCCCGGTGACCGCTCGCAACACGCCTTTGATGAGTTGATCGACTGCAAGCAGCACGCTGGCCTGCGCGAACCGCTCCGTCACAACGACCCTGCCATGCTCGACCTGCGAGCGCCCCTCGGGCAGCTGCTTACCATCGATCAACTCTACCAGCACGGCGATATGGCCGGCCTTAACGATGTAGAGGATATATTCGCGCGCCCAATACATGACGGCCCCGACAATACCGAAACCGATCAGGCCGCCCCAGAATGTCGAACCGGTCTGAAAGCCAGCATCGCCCAGGGCGCCTACGCCAAACCCGATTCCCGCGCCTGTGCCCGTCACAAGGATATAGGCCAAGGTAATAACGAAATAGACGGCCATCCTAAGCACAACGAAAGGCAGGGTCTGCATCATCAGACCAATTGCCCTGCCAACACTGAAATCCCACATGCATCCCCCAATTGCGCCCGCTCTCGTCTGGCGCGCGTTCTGAAGGTAATCGCGTCCAGGCTCGATTGAAAATAGAGCATTTGCTCTATTGGCAGCGCAGCACGGCGGTTACTTACCGCCGGCAAGTGTCGCGAGCTGCGCTTTGCTGGAGATGCCGAGCTTTTCGTAGATGCGCACGACCTGATTGCGCACTGTGGATGGTGATGTACCCAAGGCACGCGCCACCTGCTTGGTGGTCATGCCGGAGGCGAACAATCCAGCGACCTCACGTTCACGCGGAGACAAACTCGAAAGGGCGGGATGGATTGACAGGTGGACGAAATAATTGCTGCCGAACGGGGACAATCGAACATCCAGCATTTCGCCCCGCCAGCGATTGCCACGTTTAAGCGTGTCCATGACGTGAGCGGGTAGTTGCGCTATGCGCCCACCCAATTCGTGTTCGGCAAAATCGTCAAAGGGCCCCTGTGTGCACAGCACCCAACCTTCCCGGTCTATCAGCGCGATCGCTTCATGTTCCAGTGCCGCGCGACCGGTCCACAGTTCACGGTTCATACGCAGCGCCTGCGATAGATGTGGCATAAGCAGCTGCTTGAACCTGCGCTGGGTATCGCAGAACGTCATCGGTCTATTTTCCGCGCACAGACCCACGAAGCTAACATAGCCGTCCGTCTTTTCCCCGACGATCGTCGCCATCATGTGCGTGGCATCGAAGCGCTGCCAATGCTCATTAAAGGCCAGACTTGCGCGATAGTTTGGAACGTCATCGAAACGGGCGGTCGTGCCGAGACTATTGAGCGTCAGGTCACAGAAGGCATCCTCCTGGGCGACAGAGTCCCATTCGCCCAATATCGCCTCGCTTTGATTGAGAACCGTCAGGTCCGTAACCAGCCGGCCATTGGCCCAGCCACCGCCCCACACCCCGAAATCGAAAGGAATGAAGCGCTGTAGGTTTTTCAGCACCCGCAGGCGAAGTTCCTCCGGCCTGCATTCAGACGCATCATGGTATAGTTCCAGCAGAAAGTCGCTGACTTCAGATGCGTTTTTTGTTTCCCCCATAGCGACAGATCAACCTGAAAAGCTTCCCAAAGTCTGATACTGAGCATCTACGGTAACTAAACTTACGGCAAGCCCCTGAAGGTTATGCTGAAACAGTGCTGCCCGGTCACGCCGCCTCGACGCCCGGTCGTCTGCATGACAAAAGCCAACGCGAACGTCTGCATGCTCTACTTGGTCGCTGCAAGCTGCCCGCCTAAAACTATCTCATGCCGGTCACCAGCAGAGGATCCGCTGCGCCGAGGCATTGGCACAATTTGGGGCCGATTCCAGACTGGCCGGTTCTGGCGAGGAAGTGCAGAAAACCGACATTCAGAGTCCACCGGGAGGCGTTCGTATCAGGGCCGGCAACCAATACTTATCCTGATGCAAAGCATCGTTCCGGGAAAGCACTGATCCAATTCACCGTGCACCTGGTGGAGTGCGCGGATATTGGCTCTAACTCCGGTGACGCGTCTCGTTTTCGAAATGGGTCTGCCTGCGCCGAAGGCCATTGTCAGGGGATCCTTGTTGCAGGAAGATGCGTCACATGATCGATGGCATATTCTATGAAATCGCCTTGCTCGTACTGATGGCCTCGGCGCTTGGTTTGCTCGGGCTCGTCCTGCGGCAACCACTCGTGGTTGCTTTCATAGCCGTTGGCGTGGTGGCCGGCCCAGACCTGCTCGGACTGGTATCGTCCACAGATTTTATTGAGACGCTCAGCCAGATTTCGATTGCTGTTCTGCTCTTTCTGGTCGGGCTGAAGCTGGATCTGACCCTGATCCGAAGCCTAGGGAAGGTTGCCGTCGCTACCGGTCTTGGACAGGTGACCTTCACCGCCTTCTTCGGCTTCTTGCTGTGCCTACTCCTTGGGGTCGACTGGCTGACCAGCCTTTATGTCGCCATTGCGCTGACTTTTTCATCGACGATCATCATCGTGAAGCTCCTGTCGGACAAGCAGGAGATAAGCGCACTGCACGGTAAGATCGCGTTGGGGTTTCTGATCGTTCAGGATCTGTTTGTCGTGCTCGCGATGGTACTGCTATCCGCGATCGGAGTCGGCGCCGGTGATGATGGAGGAACCTTCCAAGATATTGTTCTGGTTATGGGCGGCGGCATAGGTCTTCTTGCTGGGGTCATCGTGTTCGCACGCCATGTCGCAACCCCCCTTCTCAATCTGATGTCCCGGTCGCCAGAGCTTCTCGTGATATTCGCCGTTGGCTGGGCCGCCGGCCTTGCGGCGGCGGCCGATGCATTCGGATTGGGAAAGGAACTTGGCGGACTTCTCGCAGGCGTATCCCTTGCATCCACTCAATACCGCGATGCCATCAACTCGCAACTATCGAGCCTACGCGATTTCCTTTTGCTGTTCTTTTTCATCCATCTTGGCGCCTCCCTGTCTCTGGGTAGCTTGGGCGACCAAATCCTACCGGCCGTAGCTCTTTCGTTGTTCGTACTTATCGGCAACCCCATGATCGTGCTCGCGATCATGGGTGCCTTAGGCTACCGCAAACGAACCGGCTTTCTTGCGGGCTTAACTGTGGCGCAGATATCTGAGTTTTCTTTGATATTTATGGCGATGGGACTGGCGCTTGGCCACGTGACTGAAGACGCGTTGGGGTTGGTGACGCTGGTTGGCCTCGTGACCATTGCCGTGTCGGTTTACATGATCACGTGGTCACACAGGCTCTATCAGCTTTTTGAGCCTTACCTCGGCATTTTCGAACGTCGAACGCCCTATCGTGAAAATGACAGCGAGACAGTATCTTTGGCCAGGCACGACTTTGTCGTATTCGGATTGGGCCGGTACGGGAGTCGTATTGGTATACGTCTCAAGGAACTCGGTTTTCGACCGCTGGGGGTGGATTTTGATCCTGAGGCGGTTGCTGCATGGCGTCGACTGGGCCTTGATGCTGAGTACGGTGACGCGACCGATCCCGATTTCCTGGCTCATTTGAATCTTGAGCAAGTTCGCGCTGTTGTAAGCGCTGTTCCGCGCGAACGTGGCGCGCTTACGGAGGCCGATCCTCAACTGGCCCTGCTACACGGACTGACATCATCCGGATATCAGGGAAAAGTCTTCCTTTCCGTACAGACGATGGCAGAGACTCAGGATCTGATCAGCCGGGGCGCGAGCGTCATACTGCACCCGTTCGACGACGCTGCCGATTATGCCGTCAGGCAGCTGGCGACTGTATAACTCTCTGCGGCGGGTACTCTAATGCGAATATTGAGAGCTCACACTTCCATCGATTTCGGGGCCGATTGCGGTCGGTCCGGTTCCGGCAAGGCATTGGGAAAGCCGACATCCGGGATGCGATCCCCCTTTTCGCCGCTGTCTAGGCTACGGGAAAGGCCACCACGGCCCTTAGCCGGTTGCTGGGCTTTTTTGAAATACATTGCAGCGGACCAACATTTATATGGGACGCTTCAATCCCTGCCTGTGCTGAGTCGCCTTAGGTTTAGACCATGCCCATCTACAGACCCGCAACCCCGATCTGCGCTTCGGCAAACTGTACAAAGAGCCTGCCCAGTTCCTGGCACAATCTTACCTGCCGACCGAGGTCAAATTACCCGGATGGGATGAAAACTTGCTCATTGCAATCAGCATCGCCGACTTGATGCCTGATTGATTTTCACCCAACGCAGCGCCTTCATGTTGTTCGACGATCCGACCTACCGTGTCACTGAGCTACTCCCCGACTTTGGACCACCCGGATGCGGAATTTCCGGGGATGAACGATCAGGGTGGGCCGGCTGCCCTGATCAAGCGAACCGCGCTACCAAAAAAAGACCAATCCCATCCCCTACTGCGTTGCACCAGACCTCTGAGCTTCCTGTTGCCGGCGCGCGGCGATAACGACTTCCACGCGATTGCGGGCCTTGAGTTTTTGCATGAGGCCGGACATGTAGTGCTTGATGGTTTTCTCGCTCAGATTGAGGTGGTGGGCGATTTCCTTGTTGGTCTTGGCCTCGAAAAGATGAGCGACAATCTGCTTTTCCCGAAGGTTGAGCCGAACGGCGTCGTTGATCTCGCGCCGCTTGCTGCGTTCGCGCAGGCCGGACAGTACGTTCGAAGCGAACTGGCGGCTGATGTATAATTCATTGGATACAACGGACCGAAGCGCCTCTGTGAGTTCGGCCATGGGGCCACCCTTCAGCACAAAGCCGATGGCACCCATATCCATCGCCCTGACAGCAGACTCCGTACTGGAGAAAGCCGTATAGATTATGACTCTGGTCGCTGTATGCCCGCTTGCTATCAATTTGATCGTGCCAAAGACGTCCCCTGGCATCGATAGATCCAGGAAAATGACATCTGGCGCCTCATGTTGCACGATTTCAAGAGCGCCGTCTGCCGTGGCCGCGGTCGCGATGACTTGATATTCTGCATAGTCCTCAAACACGGAAATAAGTCCGCGCAGCATCGCCGGGTGATCATCCACAAATGCCAGCTTTAGGCGAGGTGTCATCATCGCTCCCCCTTTTTACTCTTCTGTCCCTCCTTACAGAAAACCATATTTAATCGTAAACAAACAGTAAATAATCAATACAAGGTGCATTTTGCAAAATGTGATTAATTCTCACCAAATAAACTAGACTTTGGACTAGTGCCTTTTGATAAAAAGCAAATTAATGCACCCTTACTCTTCTCGGAACGCGCGCGTGATTTGATCTGTAAACGGCTTGAGGAAGTAAGAAAGAGCGGTCTGCTGCTCGGTCTCAACGAAAACTTCCACCGGCATGCCGGGGACGAGTTGGCCAGAGCCGAGAGCCAATTCGGTGTCTTGGGCATGGACCTGGGCAACGTAATAGCTCTCACCCGTCTGGGAGTCTTGTTGGGTGGCAGCAGAAATCCTTGTTACCGTGCCCTCCACTTCCGGCGTGGTACGATGATTAAACGCACTGAAACGCAGGGTCGCCGGCTGGTCGACATGAATCTGGTCAATATCGTTGAGCGCAACCCGAAACTCGATGGTAAGATCGGCATCCTCAGGCACTATCGTTGCAATGCGCTCCGCGGGAGAAATGACACCGCCGATGGTCGCGATGTTGAGTTCGTTGACCACACCTGTTGCAGTGGCAAGAATTTCGGTACGCGCAAATTGAGCTTCGGCGGCGCCCAGGCGTTCCTCGATTTCGGCGATCTGGGCTTCAACAGCACGCAGTTCGCGCTGGGCGTCAGTCTGGCGCGTGCCGTCAAGGTCGAGGATCTGAAGCTCAACATCGGCGATCCGAACACGCGCCCGGGCAATGGACGTATTGAGGTCGCCTGTCTGGCCTTGAAGCCGGACCACGTCCCGTTCGGCAGCCGAGACCCGCGCGGTCTCGACAAGGTTGTTCTCGGCCAGTCTGCGCAATCGCACGAGTTCGGCGCGAGCCAGCTCAAGTTCCGACCGGGTAGCCGTGACTTGAAATTCCAGGCCCTCGATCTCTCTGTTGAGCTGAGCGATCTGGAGAGCCAGCTGTTCACGCTGAGACTGATGGCGCGCCAGATTGCCGGCAAAGACCTGTTGCTCGCCTTCAAAGATTCTTGCCGCTGCGGGAAAGGCAACAAGCAATTCGGAAGAAAGGACCATATTAGCAGTGCTGTTGGCCTCTGCCAAAAGTCGCGCCTGGCGGACTTCGAGCTCGGCCAGCTGTCCTTGGAGGATCGTTCGCTCGGCGCGGATTTGCGCGTCGTCAAGGCGCACAAGCACCTGACCCTCGGTCACAAAGTCACCCTCGCGGACGGCAATGGATTTTACGACGCCGCCATCTGGATGCTGAACGAGCTTGATGTCTTCATCGACAAGCACGGTGCCAACCCCGATGATGGCGCTCGAGAGCGGGGCGGTAACAGCCCAGCCCCCAACGCCACCAATAAGAAGCACGCCCAATATTGTGGCAGATACCACTCGGCCCCTGAACGAATAGCGCTCAGCGCCGCTCTTTGCGCGCCCATGGTTGAGGTTTGCGGTTTCGATGGCAGTCATGATCAGGCTCCTGACAGGCGCTACTCAAGCCGAAAGCGTGTCGGCGACATAGTTGAGATGCAGGCCAAAGATGTTGATGGTGAAATCCATGACAGCATCGCCGTTGATGTCGGCCGCCAGGATCGTTACGTCGGTTCCCTCGACTTGGCCGTGGGTCACAAGAATCGGAAACTCAGAGCGCAGCCAGTTATCGTCGTTGTCGTTATAAACCGTTCTGAACATGTCACGTTCAGTCGTGCGCGCTTCCCGACTGATGTCGTAGTCGCGCACCCGAACGCGGTCGCCGACGACAAAGTCAAGAATATCATGAACCAAATCTTCGCTCAGGGCTGGTCTGTTGTCGGTAACCTCGAAAACGAAGGTGTCCCGGCCGCGTCCGCCGGACAGTACATGCGCTGATCCGTTGATTACGAACAGGTCATTGCCGGCTCCGCCAATGATTTCTTCAAAGCCGCTGAACTGATCGTCGCCTATGGAATTGCCGCTTGCCTGCCCCATTCCGGTGTGAATCAGTAACTCTTCGGCGCTTTCGGAATAATCGAGGAGATCGTAGCCCTCGCCACCGTCATAATCGTCGTCGCCAGCGCCTCCGATCACGACATCGTCGCCCTTTCCGGCCTTGACGACGTCGTTGCCCGCACCTCCACGCAGGATATCGTTGCCGCTGCCCCCTTCAAGGTGATCATTACCGGTGCCCGCATCAAGCACGTCGTCACCGTCATCTCCGTATAATCGATCGTTGCCGGCTCCTCCCAAGACAATGTCGCTGCCAGTGCCGCCGGACAGAAAATCGTGCCCCTCACCGCCTTCGAGTATATCGTTGCCTGCGCCGCCATCGAGATAGTCGTCGCCATCCTCGCCGTACAGGGTATCGTTACCCATTTCGCCGAAAAGGCGGTCTGCGCCCTGGCCTCCATAGAGGATGTCGTTGCCAATGCCGCCAAGCAAAACATCGTCGCCCGTTCCGCCATAAAGGACATCATCTCCCGCACCGCCCATGATGTGATCATTGCCCGCGCCGCCCACCACCAGATCATTGCCAGCCATAGCATCGATGATGTCATCGCCGGCCAACGCGTCGATATCGTCGTCGAAAGGTGATCCGACAAATAGGTCGTTGTCCGGCATGAGGGTATGGGTTTTACGCACGATATTGAAATGCGCCGTCTGCCAGACAACAGCTTCACCATCGGTGATGGAATAGGTTAGCGTTACCGGGCCAAGCATGCCGGGGACGGTCGTAACGCGCCAGCCTCCCTCGACGGCGTCGAGCGGGAGCGTGTCAGCGCTGACATCTTCAACAGTGAGTTTGTCGCCGTCAGGATCTGTTGCCCCCCACAGCAGATGGTAGAGACTGAAGAGGACGGCCTGGCCGGCAAAGACATCGTTTAGACGCACCGGACCTTCGAGCTTGGGGGCACGATTGGATTTTGTGGCCCCGGGCGGGACGGACGGGCCACTATCCGTGATCTCCGGTTCGTCGCGATTGCTTTGGGGGTCGGAAACTGTCGGGACCTCGTCTACATTATTGCTGGAAGATTGGGCAAGGCGGTTGTCGTTCGACGAGGTGATGCGGTAGGCCGAGGGAAATGCGGACAGTCCGGTAATTTCGAACGAAAATCGCGTGAACCGGAATGGCGTAGCTGTGTCTGCGAGCAGGGCAGCGGGCGACCAGTCGATCTCTTGACTGGGGTTCTCCTTGCCGAAATCGACGATGCGCCCGGCCCTCGAAGCTTCTTCCTGCTTGGCATGGTCCCGCACATCGGAATGCTCGCGCATTCTGTGCTCGTCAGGCTCTGGTTCGGGTTTGTCTTTTGTGCGTGAAGGGTCCGCTTGGGCGTCCACCACCACAGAATCGAAAAAACTGCGGACATAGAGTGCAACCATTATGATGACGGCTCCGACATGGACGGGGAGCATTGTCAGCCGCTGCTTTGGGTTGAAGAAATTGAATTTTTCCGCCGGCGGTTGAGCCGAGGTTTCCGATCGTGTTCCCTTGACTTCGATTGTCATGATCAACCCACCGTCTTGAGGGGCTGCATGGCGGTGACAGGTGTGGTGGCCGGCTCGTCGGGACGGACAGCACGCGGCCCGCCGATCACTTTCTCCTTGGGACCGAACTTGGAAAGCCGTCCGTTCTGGATGACGGCAACGAGCCCGACTTCGGCCAAGACGCTTGGGCGATGGGCGATGACGATGGCGATACCACCGCGCTCACGCACACTGCGTACGGCTGCGTTGAGCGCAACTTCGCCCTCTGCATCGAGGAATGCGTTGGGCTCGTCGAGCACGACCATGAACGGTTTGCCATAGAGCGCGCGTGCGAGCCCGATCCGTTGGCGCTGGCCGGCCGAAAGGGCGGTGCCCATGGGCCCAAGTTGGGTATCGTAGCCGTCGGCGAGGTGAACGATCATGTCGTGCACACCAGCGGCTTGCGCCGCCTCGACGATCGCTTTGGAATCGCGTTCGGGAGCGAAGCGCGAGATGTTTTCGAACACAGTGCCATCGAGCAGGGAAACTTCCTGGGGAAGATAACCGATTTGGTGACCCAGGACTTCTTCATCCCATTGGGTCAACTCCGCGCCATCGATGCGAACGCCGCCGCGCACGGTCGGCCAAATTCCCACGATAGCCTTGGCCAATGTGGACTTTCCGCCACCACTGGGGCCGATTACGCCAAGCGCTTGTCCGGCGTGGATATCGAAAGAGATTTCCGAGAGCAGAATCTGGCCGGTAGTAGGGGCGGCGACGGTGATCTTTTCGATCGAGAGTGTCGTTGACGGGGTGGGCAGATTCAGAGGTTTGTCGGAGGTCTCGAGAGCAATCATGGTGTCACGAAGGCGACCGAACGCTTGGCGCGCGGCGACAATGCCCTTCCAGTTGCCGATGGCCATGTCGATCGGCGCCAGCGCGCGTCCGGACGCAACCGAAACGGCGATGATGGCGCCAGCCGACATTTGTCCTTGAATGGTGAAATAGGCGCCGAGCCCCAGAAGGGCCGATTGCAACAGCATTCGGGCCACCCGAGAAAAGGCACTGAAGGTCCCCACGACATCGCTGGCCCGGGTCTGAAGGTCTAGATGTTGATCATTGGCCGCGTTGAAGCGGGCTACTGCCCTCGCCGAGAAGCCCATGGCCCTGATGACCTCGGCGTTGCGGGCGTTGGAATCTGCGATCGTATTGCGCGTGATCGCCGCCTGCTGTGCGGTTCGGGTGAGTTTGCGGGACTTGAGCTCGGCCAGCGCAGTGAGCAGGGCGAGAAAGACGATGCCGCCGAGCGTCACGTTCCCCAGCATCGGATGGAGAAAATATACAAACATCAAATAGAGCGGCACCCAAGGCAGATCGAACAGCGCGCTGGGGCCTTGCGTTCCCATAAAGCCCCGGACTGTGTCGACGTCGCGCCCGCGTTCGAGTGCCTCGGACGTGGAAAAGCCAAAGCGTGGCATGTCCACGCTAACCTTATGGGCGATCGGGGCCAGCATCTTGTCGAAGCGGGCACCCATGCGCACAAGGATCTGACCGCGGATTACGTCGAAAAGGCCCTGAAAAAGATAAAGCCCAATAGCCAGGATCGAGAGAGCGGCAAGGGTCGGTATCGATCCACTGGTTAGCGCCCGGTCATAGATCTGGAGCATGTAGAACGAGCCGGTCAGCGCCAGCACGTTGATGATACCCGATATCCAGAACACGAAAACGCCAATGCCCTTGAATCGGCTCTTAAGCATGTCGTCCTCGCGATGCGCTGAGAGTTGGTTCTCGGCTTTGGACTTGGCCATGGCATTTCCCTCTTTTTTATCGGAGCCGTGCCGGTCATGTTCGATCAGCACCGGCGCCCTGCATTGCTTTATGGTGCTCAGGGTGGGAGATCCCGCCCTGAGCAAGAGTGCGCTAGAGGTTGAAGTCGGAGGCCGTGAGTGTATGGTTTCCGGTCAGCTCGATCCGGAATTCGGGGTCCTCATCGCCGCTCGTATTGCCCGAAATGATCGTGAAATCACCGTCGTCACGACTTTCATGGCTGATGGCGAGCTGCCCCGGGGCGCTGGCTTGGCCCGAAACGAGCGTGAAGCTTTGCACACCGGCAAGGCTGGCATTGGCATCGATCCCGGACAGGTCAATGCGGTCACCAGTCTCAAAGCCGACGATGGTGTCGCCTTTTGCGGCAGCGACGGAACCAAAAACGAACACGTCCTCGCCCGCCCCGCCATCCATCACGTTGACGGCCGTGCTGGCGATGATCGTGTCATTGCCCGAACCCGTTGTAACGTTCTCTATGCTGTAGAGCGTATCTGTGCCCGAATTGGCACCGGTAACACTGCCGCGGCCACCGATTCCGGTTCCCAGGTTTACGTTGACATCGCCGGTGATCGAGCCCATGTCGAGGGTGTCCGAGCCGGCGCCGCCATCGTAGTAATCGTCGCCGTCGCCATTCCTGGCGATGAACATGTCATCACCGCCGCCACCGAACACGGTATCGTTTCCCATGCCGCCATCGAGCATGTCCCTGCCGTTGTCGCCGGAGATCCAATCGTCTCCGTCCTCGCCATAGAGGACGTCGTCGCCGTCGCCGCCAAACACATCGTCGTCACCGTCACCGGCAAAGACGACGTCCCGTCCGCCTTCGGCATAGATGAAATCATCACCGTCATCGCCGCGGATCATGTCGGCATCGGAGCCGGCGACGATGTAATCGACGCCTCCGAGACCAAAGATGAGGTCCTTGCCCGTCGTGCCTATAAGCACGTCTGCGGCAGCGCTGCCGACAATCGGTGCCGCAGCGGCCGATGGCGCGGCGGTATCGGGCGTCTGGATGTGGTCGTCATCATCGTCAGAATGGCAGCCGTCATCATCATACTCATCATGGTCGTCATCGGTGTTGCCTGTTGCCGTGCGCACGAAAGGGTCGCCGTCAGTCGGCGCCGCGAAGGTGACGGTACTCTCGCCGAAGCTGATCGTCGTGACGCCATCGACAGTCGAGGACGAATAGTCATCAGTCCCTTCGGGAAGTTCGATGACATCCTGGGGCCTCAATGTGCCCACGATAGTGTCGTTGCCTCCATTGGACCGGAAGACGATACGATGCCCGGACTGCAGAGCACTTATGTCGACGATATCGTCGCCAGCCATGCCATCGATGGTAATGGTGCTGAAGTTGAGGCTGGTTGGGTTGAAATTGCCCACCACCTGGATGGTGTCGCCCCCGCTGACGCCGGTGTCGAGCCCGCCATTGTTGTTGTTTGCGGTTACATTGAGGGTATTGACCCGGATCTCTTCAATGTTGTCGAGTTCGGCAATCAGACTTTCGACCCCGCCAACAGTCCGGGTGATCGCGATTTCCGTGCCCGTTGCGAATGAAACACCGAGTGAGGCGGACAGCGCCGAGGCGATGGCTGCGTTCTGGGCACCCGTTACCGCGTAGATGCGGAACGTTTCCGAACCGGCGACACCGTTAAGCACATAGGTATCCGTGCCGGCTCCCCCATTGATGCGATCGCGCCCGTGTGTGCTGGTCTGCGTGATGGTATCGGCACCTGCTCCGCCATCGATAATGTCGTCTCCGGCACCGCCGTCGATGGTATCATTGCCGCCGAAGCCGTTGAGTATGTCATTGCCCCCATTGCCGTTGAGCGTGTCGTTGCCGCCCAACGTAAAGAACAGGACATTTTGAGGGTTGACCCCATCGGCGATATCATCCCCCTCCGTACCGTTGAAGGTGTTGTTGACCAGAGGTGTGCCGTTCCAGTCGTCGCCGACAACTGCTGTCGCCTGGGACACAAGAACTTCGGGATTGCCTAGAGCGTCGGTAAAGCTGACGTGGACGCGAAGAATGTCTCCGACCTGGCCACCCAGACCAAAAAGGCCATCGTTGGGAGCAAATCCAGCAGAGGTTCCACCGACCAGAGGGGAGATGTTCTGCCAGGTGGCGCCGCCGTTGCTGGAGACCTGCCATTGGTAGCTTAGTGCTCCCAGCCCGTCGGCATCTGCGATAGATGAAGTGTCGACGGTGAGAATCTGACCTTCGGTGGGAGTCATGTCGCTGATGATTGGCAGACCCGTCGCAGGGCTGTTGGGCGGCGGCAGGAGCTGATCTATGGTGAAGGTGCCATCGGCAAACCGAAGTTGTTCGATATTGAACAGACGGTCTGTACCTTCCGCTTCAAGAGTGCGGCCCGTAGCCGGATCGATGACTCCCGCCGTTTGCTCCACATGGCTGACTGTTACGCTGCCATCTGCGTTGCGGGTGATTTCGTAGTTCTCGAGAACATCCCAATAGACCGCGGTATCGATATCGCCTTCTTGCCCGCCATCGAGTATCTCGCGCCGCGCTTCAAGTTGGGCGGGACGGATGTCGCGCGAGAAAAGAAGCGATTCCAGAGTGCGGCCCTCAAAAAGCATGGTGCCATCAAGATCGTAGACCTTGCTGGTCAAGCGCGAAGCGGTAGCAAACTCGACCCCATTTTCGTCGACGATACCGATGCGGACGCTGAGCCATTTGTCGCCGTCGATGATGTCGTTGCCAGCCATGCCGCGGATTTCGTCCGAGCCACCGCCACCAAGCAGGATGTCGGAGCCGTCCGAGGTATCCATGACCGCGGTTTCACGGATGCCATTGGGATCTATGACGATGGGCACCGCGCCATCATCTGCTTCCTCTTCGCTGGGCATAATTAGATTGTGGGGATTCCAGACGTCGAAGCGTTCGAGATGGGCGACCAGGTCGGCCAGCCCGTCGATGAGGTGAAGGTTCTTTTCCAGCAGCGCATTCGAAAAACTGTCGATGGGAGCGTCTGGATCGACCTGAGCGGCATTGCCGAGGGCGTCATAAGCTCCGACCACCACTTCGCGTCCGGTCAGTTTGTCGTCGTAGTTCCAGCCTGAGAGGCCTTCGACAAGATCGTAGCGATCGCGCAGGATATTGTTCTGCTGGTTGACGAAGATCGAGACGTTCATGTCTGCATCGGCGGCGTAGTTGTTATCCTGGAACGTGGTCCAGTCAAAACCCGCCATGCCGTTATTGCGGTTGATGCCGATGCCTTGAACCATGATGTCGTCGCCCGATTCAGCGTCGAAATCGGTATCGTTCTCGCCAGAGATCATGATGTCATGACCGATGATGCGGGAGTTGAAGAACAGCTGGGAATTGTCGCCGGTCAGGGTGTTCATGTTGCCCTGACCCTCCATCCAGTCGTTGCCTTCATTGCCATAGACCACCCCGCCGCCTCCGGACGCGGCGCGGATGAAATCGTCTCCGTGTCCCCCGAAAATCGCCTTGTCTTCAGAGCCGCCGGAAAGAACGTCCTTGCCATCTCCACCGAAGATCAGGTCGAGGCCCATGCCGCCATTGATAACGTCATCTCCACCCTCACCCTTGATCACGTCGGCATCGCCGATGTCGGTGCCGCTGTCGGTGATGACGTCGTCGCCGTCACCGCCATGGATGTGGTCGACGCCATATCCGCCCTCGATCGTGTCGTTTCCGCCTTCACCCCAGATTGTGTCGTCGCCAGCGCCTCCGACAATGAAATCGTCCTCATTGGTGCCGCCGATCACGACGTGTTCACCACCGGTATACTGGATGAAATCGACATCGCCGTCATTATCGAGATCGCGGCGCATAACCAGCGAATCGGAGCCCGTTATGGCCGAAATTACGTCGGGTTCGCGCGTCGGATCGGCCGAACCCAGCCCTTCATTGTACTGTTTGGCCTGGTCCATTTCGATGACATAGTCGGCCGTCTGGAAGGCGGCGCCGTTGATATGCAAACCAGCATCTTCGGTATCGGTATTGCGCCGGATCAAATCGGCAAAGCTGTCGCTTTCCAATTCGGTCAGCAGGTTCATGCCCTGGGTGCGGCTGAGATAGTAGAAGCGGTCGGCGTTCTGCAGGTTCTGAATCTGGAGTTCGAAGACGAAGGTGAAGGTCGAGCCGAGCATCCCGCCAAATGGCATCAGAGCCTCAGCCAGACCACCGATCCAGAAATCGACGGCATTCATGCCGGTTTCCTGATTGGCCCATTCTCCAGTTGAATTGAGGAAGTCCAGCCGATCAGCGGGCGCGCCGTCTTCGCCGAACACCAGCGCCCATGCCGCATCGCGTTTGGCCCCGGCCGTCGTTGCGGCAAGGAGTGAAGTGTGAGTTCCGTAGGCGGCTATGAAATTGACGATCGAAAGTGGATTTTTGATGTTCTGGGCGTAGTCTGACCAGCTTGAATAGGGCTTGAGATAGGAATCGTTGGTTTGGGAATAGATCTGGCGCCGCGCGTCATTGAGCGAGGGAATGCCAGTTTCCCGCGCGCGGGCAATGTTGAGCGCGGCAAGGTCGAGTGGCAACCCGACGAGGTTGTTGCGCAGGGCGCCTGTCATAAACTCGTCGATCTCGTTGCCCGCCTGACGTGTCATTCCACGCAAGATGGCCCCGGCGGCTTGTTCCGCTGTTGTTCCCGCCTCTGCAAAGGCCATGGGGTTAAGGAAAGCTTCGATCAGGCCCATTTCACTTGGCGTCGCCCCACCCCCGGCGAAATTGAGCATTTCGACGGTCTCGTTGAGCATCGAATGGCCGAAGCGGTAAACGACCTGAGCGAATTCCTCGAAGATCGCGCCATCGAGTTCGACGCTGTTGGAGAACACGAACGGGTCGATCTGCGGCGCGATTGACCGAACGAACTCTTCAAAGACAAGGTGCTGATAGACCATTTCGGTCGAGAACCGGGAGGCTTGGAATAGCCGTTCGCCGTCCCACACCAGAGTGGAACGGTCAGCGGGCATCTCGGTCACCTCGACGAGCAGCCATTGGTTGAGGAAGTCGATATCCCCCTCGGCCACCAGGCTGGCCTTAATCGCATCGACCTGACGATTATGCTCGCCATGAAACATTGTGTGCACTGCGGTCAGCACAATGTTTTCGTTACCCCGCCCATCTCCGACGATAAAGTGCCTATCCAGCAATTCGTCGTCGTATGTGGCATTGCCGCCAAACATATTGGGCACGATTTCATTGCCGATCTCATCATCGGGGTCGGGGCTCTTGATGCCGGTGACGGTCCCGTTAGCGCCTTGGCTGACCGTATAAGAACCCGGTACTGCATTGTGAGCGATGTCGTTGAGGAAGGCTCGGCCCGCGCTCAGGCTTTCAAGCGCGTCGACGGGCACATCGAGATTGCCTTCGACCAGGCCATTCGCGGTTACAATCTGGGGCAGGCCGTTGGAGCCGCGCAGGAATTCACCATAAAGATCTGTGGCGAGCAGCGGCACGCTGTGAACGTTGAGGTCATCGAGTGCGATGCCCAGCATTTCTCGAGCCTGCTCCTTGACATCGGCCCAGGTCGGGGGCCCGCCGGCTTCGCCCTCGAGCATATGACCGGTTGCGATGGGCTTTCCATCGATCATGACATACTCGCGCAGGAAAACCTGATGCGACGGGTTTGAAGTATAGACCTGATTGAGGTCGGTCCATGGTGTCGTCTCGTTGCGATGCTCGCGGACGTCATCCTCTGTTCCAAGAACGCCATCTGGACCCGGCTCGTTGGTGGCGCGGGTTAGGACCATGAAGTTTGTAAAGCTTTCCGGATCGTAAAGCGGATCATCGGGGTGCAGCGGTATGTAAACCGTGCCTGACCCGCCCTTTGCGGTAAGATCCAGTCCGTGATCGAAAAACTGACCAAATATCGTCATGAAGCCATTGAACGAGGCCGTGTCGCCGAGATCCGCGGCGATGTTCTTGATAAAGACGTTAGCCTCATCCATGCCGACCCCGTGTTCAGCCAATTCGGCGAGTACGGCGGCGTCGGCGGCGTCGGCCGCCGCTTCGGCGGCTGCGGTCGCCGCTTCGCCAAGGGGAATGGCATCGCGCGCGGCCGTAGCGTCTGCCACGGCATCGTCGGCCTGTGAAAGGGTTTCGGTTGCGTCTTGAAGCGCTGCATCGGCCAGATCGAGTTGCGCCTGCGCAGATTGAATATTGGCCTGAGCCAGACTTACTTCCGCGTCGAGTTGTTGAAGCAGCGTGAGTGCGTCCTGAACCACGCTGACTGCCGCAGTATGCTCGGCCTGAGCCGCCAGCAGGGCAGCATCGGCGTCCTCGTCGGCTTCGAGGGCCAGTCCGTGGGCGAGTGCGGCCTCTTCCCTGATGTCGACGGCAGCGGCGTAAGCATTGGCGTTTGCCAAAGTGGGGTCCGCCTGGAAGGCGGCCAGTGCCGCAGCTTCCATTGCCTGGGCCGATGCAAGATGTGCAGCAGCCAGCGTCACCGCATCCTGGGTGCTTGTTGCAATTGCCTGAGCTGCCTGTACCGCGGCAAGCGCGGTGTCGGCGGCGGTCTGCGCTTCGGACACCACGGGCAGGTGGGCATCGCGTGCAGCAATCGCTGATGCCAGAGCAGTGCTGGCATTGCCGACGGCAGATTGCGCAGTGGCTTGAGAGGCGAGGGCTAGATCATGAGCCGACTGCGCGTTGACCTGGGTCTCAAGCGCGGCAGTGAGGGCGGTGTCTGCCGCATCGAAGGCAGTTTGCGCATCGATCTGTGCATCGTCGATGGCGGCGCGCAGCGAGAGGGCCTCCGCGCGTAGCGCCATGACCGCACCGGTGATTTCCAGGGCCTGGGTGCCGGTGATGCCGACCGAGGCGAGCGCTGCGGCGATGGCGGCGGGGTTGTCGATCGACTGATCGGCAATGAGGTTGGAAATGATGCGCGGCTGACTGTCATAGACCGAGCCGTCGAACTGTTCGTAGCTGGTGGGCTGGCCGGTGCGCGGATTGGCTTCGGCAGGACTGTAATCGGGCGTCAGCAGCCGTGTCATGGCTTCGTCGCCCGCACCGAAGTGAATCATGTCAGGCTGGAAATTGTTGAAGCTGCCATCAACCGTGCGTAGTCCGAAGGGGAGCAACGGGCTGGAGATCAGTTGCTCAAGAGCTTCACGCGGATCGACACCTTGTGCGATCAGCGCCGAATGTTCTTCCGCGAGCTTGATTTGCTTAAGAATGAAGTCGAGGTCGTTCCGATCGAGCTTAGCCATTTCAGTTCCCTGTCCTTAGTCGTGGTTGCACCACGCCCAAATTGTCCATCTTGGACTGGATGTTCGCTGAAATGGCCGCTGCTGGTAATGACAGATGGTCTGATGAGTTTGGGGGGCTTAGGTCCGAAATAATACTGGACCTTGGTCTAGCGAGCCGGGTTTCACTTGCGCTTTGTCAAGTAATGTTTGCCTGTGGCGGCAAAACTGAAGTAATTCTGCAACTGGAGGATGCGCCATTCAGACGGCATCGAGCGGCCTGCCGGGAGTGGGGGAGAATATGGGCCAGGTACAAAGATTGGCGAGACCGCCGGGCTCTTGGCACCGGCTTTGGCTAGGTTTGTGGGGCCGCCGCAGTCTGATCGAGCAGTTCAGCCTGGCGGGCGGCGCGGTAATGATCGTGGTCATGATCGTCACCGGAACGGTCATTTCGAACTTCGTGCGCTCAAACGCGCTCTATCATCGGGCAGTGGCGACTGCTTTGTTTGTCGATAGTTCCATTGTCAGTCATCTGGGGGCGTTGCGGAGCGGGGGAGACATTACTGACGAGGCGCATGTCCAATTGGACAGCCTATTCGACACTAGCGCATTTGCCGACCGAGTTCCCTATCTTGACATATGGCGCGCCGACGGGACGGTTCTCTACTCCAATTCCGAAGGTCTAATCGGCGAGCAGTTCGAATTGCCGCCCGGAGCCGTTCGGGCCTTCAATGGCATGGTTGTGGCGCTTGAGACCGACCTCTCAGCGCTAGAGCATATCTCGCGCGGGTTCCAGCGAACGTATACTGAAATCTATACGCCAATTCATGGAGCGGATGGAGAGATCATTGCCGTGTCGGAAGTCCACGAAGCCTCCAGTGACATTGGAGAGGCCCTAGTTGCCGCTTCGATCCGCAGCTGGGTTGCTGTTGGCCTTGCTTGTCTTGTCTTCTATCTAGCGCTGTTTGCCCTGGTCTGGCGCGCGTCGCAAAAGCTTGAGCGGCAGGAAAAATCCCTGTCTACGCAATTGTTGCAGACCCAGATTCTCGCCGACCGCAATAGTGCCCTGCGCGAACAAGCCCTTTCAGCCTCTCGACTGCTGACAGAACACAATGACCATTTCCTCAGCACCCTCGGGGCCGATCTTCACGATGGGCCCAGCCAGTTGATCAGCTACGCGGTACTAAAGGTCGAAATGGCACGACGAGCAAAAAGCGTGGCCGCACTTCATTCAGAACTAGGTGAAATCGAAACGAATTTGACATCTGCCCTCAACGATGTGCGCAACATTGCGCATGGTCTTGTGTTGCCACAGATCGAGGAAGGATCATTAACGGATGCAATTGCCCATGCGGTTCATATTCACAAGGACAGGACGGGCATGACCATAGATGCCGATCTGGCACTGGGCAATGCGCGGTTGGATCGATCGATCCGGTCGATCAATATCTGCGTATTTCGATTTGTTCAGGAGGGTCTCAACAATGCCTATCGTCATAGCGCAAGCGATAACGCAAGGGTAGAAGCGACTCTGGACTCCAAGGAAATGTTGGATATCCGGGTAATTTCGTATGGGCGGAAAACAATGTCAGGATCGGCTCCCTCGCCAGGCATCGGACTTGAAGGGCTAAAGGCTCGAATCAATGCGCTTGGCGGTGAACTGCACTTTTCGCGACTGGATGAGGTCAGTGTGCTCGAAATGTCGCTCAATTTGCACGAACAGGCGGCCCATGTCTAAGCAACGAATTGTCATCGTAGACGATCATCCTATTTTTCGGTCCGGCTTGACACAGACGCTTGAGCTTGAGCCGGATTTTGACGTGGTTGCCCAGGGAGAAAGTGGCACGGAGGCCATCGTACTCGCTGGGCGCCATCGGCCCGATATGCTGTTGCTGGACGTGGCGATGGCGACCGGTGGCGTTGATGTGATCCCCGACGTGCTCAAGGTCAGCCCCAACACGCTCGTTGTAATGCTTACGGCGTCGACGAAGGTCAATGACGTTTCGCGCTCACTTGATCTAGGGGCCGTCAGCTATTTGCTCAAGGGCACAACCGCGCGCGAGCTGCTCAATGCCGTCAAGGAGATTTTTGATGGCCGGGTGCAAATATCGCCGCGGCTGCTTGGGGACCTGATCAGCCAGCAACAGATCCATTCCCTCTCACCTGAACAAGAAGCGATTGCCAAACTCACCGATCAGGAGGCGCGGGTTCTACGACTTGTCAGTCAGGGGTTCAGCAACGCTGAAATCGGTAGAACCCTTGAAGTGCAGGAAAAGACGGTCAAGTTCCATCTCTCGAACATTTTCGAAAAGCTCGCAGTTCGCAATCGCGTGGAGGCGGCGCTGCTAGCCCAACGCGTTTGGCGCGACGCCGGTGGGTAATAGCGCCGCCACAAAGTCCCGACTCACAGTCCGGCGTCATCGCAGCGCAAGGAGACCATCTACGCCCGATCCGGTGTGGAGCTCGATCATTCGCTTCTGGAGCAGTGGATGGGCGAGGTCGGGTTCGAACTCGAACGGCTGGCTAATTCATACGAGTTCGTACCAAGGCCGGTGCTGCCGGCTGCCCGTGAAGAAATGCCGTGGCAGCTGTCGCACATGCCGAACATTCACATTTTCGGAGAAGAGCCCGCAACTTTTGCAGGCTACTGCGCAGCCATCAGGATGGCTCCCGCCGCTGCGGCAGGGTTGCTAAAGCAAACCTCATGACTGCCTGACGCCTGCACCAGGCGAAATAGACCGAGTTTTTCCGATAGGCGGGGATGCCACGGCATCGAGTGCGGCATCCCGGTGTCTTCGGTGAAGTTGATATAAGATTTTGGAACAGCGAACGCTGCCGGGGGGAGGGATAACGAAATCTTATCCGTAAAGGTGCGATAGGGTTGCGGGACGAGCTTTGCATAAGCCGCAGTTGACCTCTCGTCGGTCATGTCGTTGGTCAAAGCTTCCCTCCAGATTGGGAATGGCATCATGACCGAGCCGCCGCTTTCGGCCATCTTGTCAAAAAGATCGAGGAAGAAGGGTGGGACCAAGTCGTTAAGACATTCGCCATCGTTTGGAACGAACGCGCTCCAATATACTAGGCGGCGAATTGTGCCGGCTGGCATGCGGTCGGCCACCCCCGTGATGAGCATGCCACCATAGCTGTGCCCAACCAGAACAAAATCAGTCAGCGCCTCGCTCTCGATAAACTCAACGATCGACTGAATCGCTTCTTCCAGGCTCGTGTCAGCACTATCGCCAAGACGATTTCCGGCCGCTGTGGGCGTGTGAACCACGTGACCTCGAGATGCGATATGTTCGGCTACCGCCACCATCAGATCGCCGGTGTGCCACGCTCCGTGAACCAGAACAAAAGTCATAATTGGTTTTCTCCCATGCAGCGCTGTCTGTTGTTGCAGGCTTGGCTTGAGAATACTCGGGCACTCCTTCATGATGGAAATCCAATGATGGTATCGGGCCGATCCATGCCATGAATATTGCTTCGCTGGATCTCAATCTGCTGCGCGTGTTCAATGCCCTCATGCAGGAGCGCAGCGTTACGCGCGCCGGCGAGCGAATCGGCCTAAGTCAACCGGCGGTCAGCGCCGCCCTCAACCGTTTGCGACACCTTGTGGGAGATCAGCTCTTCGTGCGTGAGGGCAATACCATGGTCCCAACACCAAGAGCCATCACCCTTAGTGGAGCCGTCAGCGATGCGATGACCAGTATCGACGCCGTGTTCTCCGAGAACTCGACTTTCGACGCATCGACCGCACACAGGAACTTTCGGATCCTGGGTTCGGACTATTTTTCGACCATGTTGATGCCCGAGCTCTCCCATCGCGTGCGTGCGCAGGCGCCGAAGGTGCTCTTACAGTTCCTGGACGGCGGGCCTCGCGCCATGCCCCATGTATTGTCACAGGGAACAATCGACCTTGCGCTTTCACCCCCTGTCGATATTCCTGACTGGGCAGCATTCCAATTCCTCTTCAAGTCACGCCTTGTGATGGTCTCCAAGAAGGGAAATCCGACTTTCGCAGACGCTGGCATCCATGCAGGCGATATTGTGCCTCTGGACATCTTTTGTACGCTACCACACGCCATATGCTCGACAGACGGCGGGCTCTCCACCGCAACCGATGCAGCGCTGGCAGAAAATGGCCGTAAGCGAAACCTGTTTCTAACAATGCCCCACTTCCATGCGCTCGCACTGGCAGTTGCCAAGGGTCACGTCGTGGCGTCGTTGCCCGTGCAGTTTGCCGAAATCACCGCACAATCCCCTTGACCTGGAGCTCTTTGAATTGCCAGTGGGCGGCCAAGAGATGGAAATGGGCATGTATTGGCATCGACGATATGATCGCGATAGCGCTCATGTTTGGCTCCGTGAGCAGGTGCAGTCAGTTCTCGGGGAGCAAACACACGCACTTCGAGACAGGTGAAGGCGCAGTTCCCCATTACGGTCATTTGGTCGGAGAGACGCAGGGCCCGAAAGCGAACTTAGGTCACCTTCCGGCCCCGTTGCGGTCAGAACAACCTGCTTAAATACACATTTCGCCGAACGGCAGAGCTAAATGCGGACCGACCCTAAGCTATTCTGGAGCACAGGGCTGGGCCGCCGACCTGAAAAGACACCGAGCCGCTGCCCGCTCCAACCTTACGGGAAAACTGATTACCCCCACACGCGATAACCGATCCTTTACCAAGATTGTCCATGTTCACCAAGGACTGTGATCCAGATCAAGATTTGGGAATCTCGATTGGCATAGAACGTCACAGACGCCAATCTGGAAGCCTCTCGCCATGACCTCCGATACCGCCGATCTTCTCCAGTCCCGTCTCGACTTTATCGGTCTTGATGATGTTGCGCGAGACAGCATGGCCCGCGCCCAGCCGCTGATCGAGGCTCATCTCGAACCGGCCCTGACCCGGTTTTACGCCAAGATCGCCGAGATCCCGGCCGTAGCCCGCTTTTTTGATGGCACGCCACAGATGGATCGGGCCAAGTCCAAGCAGCTAGGCCATTGGTCGGCTATTGCGACGGGGCAGTTGGACCAAGCCTATATGGAGGCCAGCAGCAAGGTGGGGCTCCGCCATGCCAAGATCGAGCTGGAGCCGCGCTGGCATATCGGCGGTTATGGCCTGATCATGGAAACACTGGTGCGCGGGCTGGTGCACGACACCATGGCGGCAGCGCTCGAGCCGGAAAGAGGCCGCTTCGGCCGTTCCGTGCCGCGCACGTCCGAAGCCGTGCTGGCTGATGCCGATGCCATGGCAGACATGCTGGTGGCGGTGCTCAAATCCATGCTGCTCGATGTCGACATTGGCGTCTCCGCTTATTTCAACAAGCTGACGACCGATGCCCGAGAGGCCGATGACGCCGCGCGCGCAAAAATCGACAAGGCCGTCGCCGCGACCGGGGCGGTGCTCCGTGATGTGGCCCAGGGCAATCTCACCAGCCGGGTGACAGAGGCCCTCGACCCCGAATTCGACCAGATCAAGAAGGACACCAATGCGGTGGCGGAACGGCTCACCGAGATCGTCGGGCAATTGCAGCAGACTTCCCGCTCACTCAAGACGGCGACCGGAGAAATTCTGGCCGGCGCCAATGATCTGGCCGACCGCACCACGCGGCAGGCGGCGACAATTGAGCAAACCTCTGCATCGGTTGAACAGCTTTCCACGGCGGTGGTGGAAAATGCCAAACGGGCGGCAACCGCCAGCGACACGGCTCGCCAATTGTCCCGCAGCGCGACCGAAGGCGGCGCGGTGATGGGCGAAGCCAATCAGGCCATGAGCGCCATCGAAACCTCCTCGGCCAAGATCTCCAATATTATCGGCATGATCGACGACATCGCCTTCCAAACCAATCTGCTGGCGCTCAATGCTTCTGTGGAAGCGGCGCGCGCCGGCGAAGCCGGCAAGGGCTTTGCCGTGGTGGCAGTGGAAGTGCGACGCCTGGCGCAAAACGCGGCCCAGGCCTCCAGCGAGGTCAAGCAGTTGATCGACGCCAGCGCGGGCGAGGTGCGCAACGGCACCCAGTTGGTTGCGCGCGCAGCCGAGACCTTGCTCGATATCCAGACCCGTGCCGAGGAAAGCGCGGGGCTAATCGATGCCATTGCCAAGGCCAATGGCGAGCAGTCGCAGGCGCTTGAAGAGGTGAACGTGGCGGCGCGGACCATGGACGAGATGACCCAGCACAATGCAGCACTGGTGGAAGAAACCAATGCCGCCATCGAGCAGACCGAAGCCCAGGCAATCGAACTCGATCAGATTGTGGCGGTGTTCCGGCTGAACGGTCCCGAACAATCGGTGCCGCAGTTGCAGAAGTTGGCCAAACCCACCGGATATTCGACCCGCATCGCAGGTATCGGGTAATACCGCGCTCGCCGCGGATTGGGAGCAATTCTAGTCTATCCTCGTTATCCTCCTGCAGGAACCCCTTTACCGCTGCGACGGTGACGGTTGACGCCGCTGTGCACAGGGCCTCGCAGTTCTCGCGGTGGGACTGCAGCTGCTCCATGGAAGATCGGACCGAATTCGCCATTTTTTGCCAAGCTCGGTCGCACTCCTGGAAATGAACACCTGGAACGGGCGGGAACCGAAATCGCCAATGGGGCCCGAGAGAATGGCGACTAGCGCGACCTCACTCACCGATATTAAGTAAATGCCGAGTCGTGAGAGAAGGTGCCTTCCTCGGGCGGTATGACGACGATCTCGTAGACGAAGGCGCTGCCGAAGAGTTCTTGATTGTGACCTCGGCAATCCGGCTTGCATTCTCCGCGGTCCCGACGAACGTCCACAGCGATAGAACATGCCTGGGCAACTTATGATGGATAGGCGTTGCCCCTCTTTACGGTCCTGCATGCTCCCCCAGGCGCACTGCAAAAGACCACCGCTTGGCCAAAGCCCAGATGGCTACGCCGCCGCCCTTCCCATCTAGGCGAGTGTCCGCCTTTAGCTTTTCGACGCGGGATGGGGAACAGCCGGAACGGGGCGCGAAGCGGACCAGGAACCTGCTCGACGAATGGCCAGTTCTACGGTGTCGCCGTAAAACTGCAAATTGCCGGCATGGGGGTGGCATACTGATTGTCACCATTCTGAGCTTCGTCGGCGGAGGCAGACTGACTGGGTCCGGCAATACTCACGACTCTTTGTCTCCATTCCCAGTTTGAGAAAGGGGTTCTGCGCTGTAAGCTCATGGGAAAAGGTGGGCCGCCGAGGCTTGCACCCCTCAGCGGCCAATGTCGTGCGAAAGCACTACAGGACGGGGTCAAATATATGCTTTCCGCAAGCACGACACAATACCTTTGGCTGCGCGGAAAGTGTTTCTGGATTTCCGTTACCCGTCTGGAGGCGTCCTGAGGAGGTAACGGGGGTGAACACAGTGCCGATGACGACGCGTCACGATGCCGGGGCACCCGTGCGATATCGAGATGAACCGTCGGGCGACACACTGGGGATGTGGCCAGCAAGACGATGTGCATCGCGTGGAGCGAGGATATCGCGGACGGCCTTCCGGGTCTCGATTCCATTGTAGCCGCCGCGCTTCGAGAGAATGTCGACAGCGACAGCGATGATGAGGGCGGCGTTGATGGGTACGTTGCCGGGCTGGATGGATTTCCGGTCCAGGGTCAGAATCGCGAAGGAAAATGCTTCTGTAACCGCGTTCTGGACCGCCGAGGGCTCAGGGATGCCAGACGCGCGCCGACGCTCACGCTCCAGGCGCTTGCGGTCGCGGTCTTCTCGGCGGCGCTGGGCTGTTGTCTTGCTCATGTTCGCGAAGATGTGGCCAGGCGATGCAAGGGACAAGTCACGGAAAATGATGGGACGTGTCGGATGGAAACGTCCGTCACGAAGCCCGCTGAGGCCGCCGGATTTGGATGGATGAAGAACGGGACGCGGAAGCCTCCCGATGTGCCTCCAGCCTCACGCAAGCGGATCATGTGACGAAGGGAGAGGCGAGGCAGACGACCGGGGCCGAGGCAAAAGACTCTAACCACAGCTCCGCATTGAATGGGGGCTCACCGTTGCCCTTCCGGGATTCCGGATTCATCGCGCAGCAGAGCTGCGCAATATACGCGCGTCAGCGCGGGCGGCTCCTATTCTAAAACAATCGAGCCTCTGGATCGTCAGCGCATTGTTTTCAACGAACGGGATTTGGGAGACCAGACCCGATTCTCGATAAGCGAAGCGCGCCTCCCGCGCGCGGAGCATATGCGTTTGTTGCAACCGTAGGGGAAAGAAGGGATCCCCTATAAGGTAACCCAAGGGGTCAGACATTTATCACAACATGTCCCGAGAAAACCAGCGCTTGACATCAGCATCAGGCGGCCCCCATCTTCTGCCTAATGGATAATTTCACGGGTCTAAATCATGCGTAGCAGCCGTTTTCAGCCGACCGATGCGGTCATCGACATCCCTTTGCCGCTTGCGCAGACTTTGTATCCGTCAGGCCTTTCGGCTCCTCAGATGCGCGCCATGATCGTGCTGCTGTCGCGTGTGAATGCCGACGGCTATTTCGAGATCCTAAAGCCTCAGCTCGAAGAAGCCGCCGATCTGCGCATCGACAACGCGACGCGCTTTTTGATGCCTCTATTCGAATCCCTCGTCGGCAATATCGCCGAACCAGACCTCTGGTTCGATGACTTGCAGTACATTCCCGGCATCCGACGGACGACCGCAGGGGTCATTAAAGGAAAGCTATCGCCTGCAGGGGGCTATCACATGCAGCTTGATCGCGGCTTTGTCCCGATCCGCGTTGAAGAGTTCCGCTCGTATTCATCCGTGCACGCAATCCTGCTTCGGCTGCGCCTTGGCGCGTGGTTTCATCTCAACCCGGGGATGAAGCAAATGAAGATACGGATGACGGCCGAGGACGTGCACGACATGTTCGGCGACTATTGTCGCGCTGCCCGTCGGGAGCGACCAGATGGTGATTACGAAATCACGCTGGGCCGGTTGCTTGCTTCAGTCCTCACGCCGGGCGCAGAGCAGATCAACGCGATTTCGGACGAGTTTTCCGTCGGGCTGTCGGCGAAACGAAAGGCATCTGGCGCCGTCGGTCGCGCGCTCGAGTTCGTCGAGATATCTGCGAACCGGCTCGAAGACCGCGCAACGCTCAAGGACCTCGTGAAAGCGACCCGTTATCGGGAGCGGATGCAACGGCACCGAAGGGCCTGATAGCCGGCATTTTACCAATCGATTTCACCCAATTTTCGAGGATTCGTGCTATAAGCCGTAGACAAGGAGAAACACATGTTTTCAGGAGATAATACCGACTTCGTACTCGCGATGAACATGGCCACACGCGCGAAGAATGCCGAAACCGCACGCCGTCGCGCAGCCGCCGGTCAGGCCCGCCTTTCATCGGCACTGTCGGCATTGCAGCGCCGTGTCGCCGAGCTTGAGCAAGAGCTCGCCCGCGAGCGCGGTCTTCGCCTGCAGCTCGAGCTTGTTGCCAAGCGCCGCCGTCTGTTTTCCTGAAACGAAGAAGGCGGGATCGTTCCCGCCCATCTCACGCATACAGCTTGTCGAGGAATGCATCCGTCACCGGCCTTCGCCGCGTCCGCTGCTCCCGCTCACGTTCGATCGCGCGATCCTGTTCGACTGCTTGCTCGTACGCTGCAATGCTCTCATGATCGTACGCCAACAGCCCCCGGATCGAGCGCGTCTGACGCATATGCGCTGACAGCTGCTCATCGGACGCTTGCACGACGAGCGTCAGCATCGAGGCCGGCATCGCACTCAGCCATTTGACGTTATCCGACCCGATCGCATCCAAGACCTCAGCGTGGGGCACACGCCCCCGTGACAGCAGGTCTGCTGCCAGGCGCAGCTGATCGTATCCCCGGTCGGGGGCGACGCCGCGATCTTGCGCGACCTCGTCCTGAATTGTCGGCATCGGGGTCATGGGCATGCCACCGCCGACAAGCTTCATGACGAGCTTGCCGGTCTCATCCCGCACCCACCGCACTGCACTCATGATCGCCGCAAACATCGCGGCAAACGCTCTGAAAATCGCTCGCATCTTGGACCTCCTTGGCTGCGATCGATTCGTTATCCGTCGGATCGATGAAAGCGACCAGATCGGCCCTCAGAATGACACGCTCACGAACTTGTGATTAAGGGGTGAACGGGGCTACGATGCCGCCAGCCGTGAAATACGAAATCGAACGTTTCGATTTTCGAAGGGTTTCTAGGGGTCAACTAGAATCAATTACTAGCGTTCCGCATCGCGTCAGATGACGATTTTGATACGCAAGGATTCTGATCTTCGAGCATCCGCGCTTAACTCGGTAGCTGCAATGCAATCAAGCCCCCATATATAAAGAGCAACTGATTGCGTGTGACTTTCATCCCCCCAGGGCATCCTCCCTCCATCGTCACCAATGGAGAATATCGATGCCCCGCACTCATGCCGAAACCATGCAAATCGCCGCGCTTGCAGAGAGCATCGGCTACGCGCACCCAGCCGCCGAACTCGAGCCCGCTGGCCGCATGTACGAAGACGCGGCTTGGAACGATCTCGTCGATTGGTTTCGCGAGAATACCGACTCTTGGTCGGATGCCGTACGCGTGTATTGCGCGACCAGATTCGGCCAGTCGATCGAGGAGGTGAGCATCGCCGCCGAAGGATGGATCGTGAGCACGGCGAAGCGACTGGAGCGCGAAGACGAACCCGATGCCGTCGTGTGGTTCAATTGAGGGGATCGATTGATGTCGAGTACCTTTTTCACCGCAGACACCCATTTCGGTCACCGCTCGGTCTTGTCGATGTGCAACCGCCCCTTCGCTAACATCGATGATCACGACCGTGTCATGATCGAAAACTGGAACGCCGTCGTGCGACCGGGCGACACCATCTATCACCTTGGCGATTTCGCGTACCGGTGTGGTCCCCAACAGACGCGGACGGTTTTCGACCAGCTCAACGGCGAGAAGCACTTGGTTGTCGGAAATCATGACTTCAGGAACGAGACCCAGCACCTGCCATGGGCCAGCATCAACGAGCTGATCGAGGTTGAGGTCGAGGGCACGACGTTCGTCTTGTGTCATTATGGCCTGCGCAGCTGGCGGAACATGCGCCGGGGTGCCGTAAACCTCTTTGGGCATTCTCACGGACGGCTGCCGGGTACGAACCAGTGCATCGACGTTGGCGTCGACAATGTCGGCTACGTGCCTGTCGACGCCCAAACGATCCGTGCGCGGCTCGCAGAATTGCCGCAGCTTATCTTTCTCGACTATACCGACGACGAGCCCGCAATGATGCTGCCGACCAGCGCAAATGTATGATTTCGTACCCTTCCGCTGGTTTACCCACCGGGGCGTTGAATCGGGCTTGAGCGGCAAAACGGGGTTTACCCAGCTTTCCGCTTTTTTCCACCCTCGATGACAATTAATGCTCCGACTGCAGGCGGTAGATCCGGTGGCCTGGGGGCACCCTCGAGATCCGGAAAATAGAGGCCGCACCCCTTGCGATATTTTTGCGGCTTGAAATGCTCGCCGGCCCACGGACAATCGCCCGCGAGCAGCAATCTCATGCGCTCGACACCACATTCCGCGCCGTATTTCTCCGCGATGCGAGCAAGCCGGAATGCGCCGCGGCGACTGCAGTATGAGCAACTGACGCGGACAATTATCCACGGCCAATCGACGATGAATTCCGGCTTCGGACGCATTCATTTCGGCTGCTGAAAGATGATCGTATCGTCATCTGAGCGCCGAACCATTTCGTATGGAATGGAAAGCCGATACTCACCGTTTTCGCCGTAGATCGAGAACTCGAATCCCAGCTCAAACATCGCCCACGCTTCCTCCGCACTCAGTTTCACATCGGCTGGATCGCGACCTTCCAAACGTGTCGAAAAGCGGACTATGACGAATCTTCTTGCTCAATGTTCCGCTTTTGTTCTTATATGACTGAGGTGAGAATGGAGTCCAGATGGCATGGAAAAACGTGAACAGCTGAGCAAAGGGCCGCAAAAACTGATTGTGGCTTGGGCATTTCAGATCGATGACGATGGAGAGCTACAACCCGCATTCGATCCTCGAGAAATGAGATCAGAAGAGCAAGCTATCACTGCTGCGGCAGGGTATTTTGGCTCATACGATGGCGCGATTGCATGGGTCAGAGATGCCCAACCCGACATCGGCGAATACGGAGAAGCAAGGGTCATTTTCCAGGCTGGATTGGTCCCGGACCTAGAGTAGAGCTGAGAGTGAAAGGCCCAGTGAGAGCGCGAGACCGATGACACCGCACGCGAGCAATATGCGAACGGTCCAGCTCACGGGCAATCGAGCCACGAATTGATCGTGCCCTGCAGCTCGAGTATGACTGCTGCACGCGCACACTCGAGTTCAGTCGTCGGATACCTTTGATGCCAGTCCAGCGCCGTTTCGAGCTGCGTGATCGGAAGCTGGCCCCCATAGGTGTCCCGGACATGGAGTAGCGTCCGTGCGATCATCCCTTTGACTTCGTCTCGGGGTTCGACGAGTCCGTCCAGAGCGATGTCGCCCATGATCTGCTCGCCGCGTGACCGGAATGCGCATTCGCCACCGCGCCAGTCGTCGGCGGCCACGAGATCGGCGAACGCGCGATTGCCCCGTGCCGAATTCACGCTGTGTTCCGCCGGCCATAGATTGTGGAGGTCGTTATCGAAGACCCGATAAGCTGGATCGTTGTCGCAGTCCTCGCAACCCAGCGTCGTTCTCATCCAGCTTGAGGGGTACACGTGCTCGACCGAGTACGTGTCCGTCTCCAGCAGCTCGGCCACATCTGCCTCACAGTAAAGCGAGGGGCCTAAGGGAGCGAGGGTCGACCAGAATGCCGATTTCACCGCAGGATCGACGGCAAACGCCGGTGTCGAGAGCAGGACGAAAATGAGTGTGAGGATGCGCATGGGGCAACTATGCTGCATTCGCCGTCGGACGCAAGGATCGCAACCTTGATTCCGCGCCCGGCGTCCCAACGGCGTCCCAGCGCCCAGAATTGACTGGGACGCCCAGACAGGCGATTCCAAAACTTCCGCATTTCCGGGGGTTTGGATGGTGCCGGCAGCAGGACTTGAACCCGCGACCCTCTGATTACAAATCAGATGCATGCAACAGAGCGAGACTGGAGGATGGTGGGAGTAACTGGGATTGAACCAGTGACCCTTCGCGTGTGAAGCGAATGCTCTCCCGCTGAGCTATACTCCCATCCGGCGCTCTATTCGTACCAAAGTTCGTACCAGGTCGAAGCAAACCTGTTTATTTTCAATGTCTTAGCACACTACCAGCATTGCCGTGTGAAGGCAGTGCTCTCCCGCTGAGCTATACACCCGCTTGGCCTATCCGTCCCAAACATGCGACGGTGCCCGAAAATACGCCTTGTCATATAAGGCTGTCCCGGCTGGCCGGGGGAGAAAGAATGGTGGGCGTAACTGGGATTGAACCAGTGACCCCTACGATGTCAACGTAGTGCTCTCCCGCTGAGCTATACGCCCACTCTTTCTTTAAGCAGCGTTCCGCCAATGGCGAAGCGCAGGGCGGATACACCACAAAACGCCGGTGGTGGTCAATAGGTTTTTGCCGTTATTTGAAGCTCTTGTGACGCAACCTGCCTGCCAGAAACAAACGCGGCGCTAGGCCGCCAGCAACCGCTCCACTTCTCCTACCAGCTCGCGCAGATGGAAAGGCTTGGAAAGCACCGATGCACCCTTGGGCGCTTCACTGTCGGGGTTGAGCGCCACGGCGGCAAACCCGGTAATGAACATCACTTTGAGATCCGGGTCGAGTTCGGTGGCGCGCCGTGCCAGCTCGATCCCGTCCATTTCCGGCATCACGATATCGGACAGCAACAGCGTGAAAGGCTCCTCACGCAACCGCTCGTAAGCCGACTTGCCATTGTCGAACGCAACGACATCATAGCCGGCATTCTTGAGGGCACGGGTGAGAAACCGACGCATATCGGCGTCGTCCTCGGCCAGCAAAATCCGGTTCAACGATTGGCTCATGAAAGGTCCCAGTATCTTTTTCCCAGCTGCAGCTGGCGTGATTCGCATGTTTTACGAAAGCTTGGCCCCGTGCAACAGTCACATTCACCTCATCCCGGTTCCCTTTTGTGGACAAGTGCGCGCCGGCGTTGCAAACTTAAGCTTAAAGGTGCGTTCGGACCGGCAGTTGTTTGCTTGCAGGTCCGGATGCACCTTAGAGTGAAATCGATTTCGATCGCGTCCTTGATGGAGAACGCGGGAAAGCTTGAGCGGCGGGATCGGTCGTGCCATCGAGAGGTTGGGCGTGCAATCAGACTATTTCGATAGACCCGCTTTTGAAACCGTCCGCCCCCGGCGCCAGGTGGCGCCCATAATCGTCAATTCCTCTCATTCGGGCCGCGATTATCCAAAGCGCTTTCTCAAGCTGTCCCGCCTCAATGAAATGGCGATCCGTCAGTCCGAGGACGCCTGGGTCGACGAAATCTTCACGCGCGCGCCCCATATGGGCCTGCCGCTGCTGCGCGCCAATTTCCCGCGCGCCTATCTCGACGTCAATCGCGAGCCGTATGAGCTGGACCCCAAAATGTTTCGCGAGCGACTGCCCGAACACTTCAATACGAGCTCGCCCCGCATTGCCGCAGGCCTGGGCACAATCGCGCGCATCGTCTCAGAAAATCGCCCGATCTATCGCGAGCCGCTGGCGCTTGAAGACGCACTGATGCGGATCGAGGGCATCTACAAGCCGTACCACAAGACCTTGCAGTCCCTTCTGAGCGAAACGCTTGGGCATTTCGGGGTGGCAGTGCTTGTCGACTGCCATTCAATGCCGCGCCTCAGTCGCGGCAATGATCGCACATCACCAGATGTCGTCTTGGGCGATCGCTATGGCACCACCTGCGCGCCGGTGCTTATCGACACTGTAGAAGCCGTGTTTGCCGGAGCCGGCCTGAAGGTAGCGCGAAATCGCCCTTATGCGGGTGGTCACACGACAAGAGCATACGGCCGACCGCAATATGGTATTCATGCCATTCAGATAGAGTTTTCGCGCCACCTCTATATGCATGAATTGACCCTGCAAAAGCATCGGGGCTTTTCGGTCATGCAAAAGCTGGCAGAAACGCTCCTTGCAACACTTGTGCGGTTCGACGCGGTCTCTTTGGCGCGCACGCAACTGGCCGCCGAATAAATCAACAAATCTCTGGGGAGGAAAAGAGTGGGCCGCGCTGGGCGGCCCAAGTCAAGGGAGGAAACATTGGCAGTTCATTGAAATCGGCCGGGCCGAAAGAACTACCAATCCATCATGCAATATTGTGATTGAACCTTTTTTCACCGAAGCGCAAGTGTTCCGGGCCGTTTGTGTATGCAATCGGCAAGCGCTGTTGCAAAAAGGAATCACTTCTGTAAACCCCTTGTTAACAAAGCCAACTCCGGGCAATCGCCCTGCCATTCCCGCAAGATTTTGGATGTCCATGACAATTTCGCCATCAGTCGGCCTGACCAATCGCGCCATTGCCGAAACCCTGATCGCCGGCGCGGACGCCGCGCGTCCTTCGACCCTGGGGCGCTTCCGCACGCAACTTGCTGTGGATAACAAGTTCGAGGTGGGCTTTGATCCGGTCACCGAAGCAGACCGGGAGGCCGAAACACGTATTCGCGAGATCATAGCCCGGAGTTTCCCCGATCATGGCATCATCGGAGAGGAATGGGACGCCAAGGCCACAGCAACAGCGTTCAATTGGATTATCGATCCCATCGACGGCACCCGGGCGTTTATTTCCGGCGTACCGGTCTGGGGAACCCTGATCGGGCTGACCCACGAGGGCAAAGCCATCGCCGGGCTGATGGAGCAGCCGTTTTCAGGTGAGCGCTGGCTGGCTGTTGGCGGCAATCTCGAACATACCCGTAACGGCACACCCCAGCCCGCAGCGGCAAGCACCGTCACAATGCTCTCGCAAGCACGCACCAGCACCACCAGCCCGGATATGTTTCGCGGGCCCCACCTTTCCGCCTGGACAGCCCTGAGCAATCGCGTGCTTCAGGTCCGATACGGGCTCGATTGCTACGCCTATTGTCTATTGGCATCGGGTCATATCGACCTGGTGGTCGAAGCAGGTCTCAAGGACGTCGATATCGCGCCCCTCATCCCCATAATTGAAGCCTCTGGCGGCGTGGTTACCACCTGGGATGGGAGACGCGCCGAACAGGGCGGCACCTGCGTGGCAGCCGCAACTCCAGAGTTGCACGAAGCGGCCCTGCGGACCTTACGAGAGGCGATGACGGACTGACCGCAGGCTTCGTATAGATCCATGCCGATTTCAGCGCCGCTGCCCCTGAAACCGCTACGGGGTAGCGCCACGTTCTGACGCGGCGCACTGACTAACCCGTCTGTTCGGTTACGAACGCATCGAACGCGGCGAAGATCTGGGCGCGGATCGCGTCGCTCTCCATGAACAGTTCATGACGCGCACCCGGTATAATTACGTGATGCCCGGCACGCATCCGCAGCCCAAGCGCTTCAGTGGCGCTCGTGTCAACAATCTGATCGAGAGCCGCTGCACAGATAAACACTGGGATCTTGAGCTGGGCCGGAAAATTGTCCCCGTTGGCTTGGCGCATTGCTGCAAGCGACGAACCGACCCAACCCACAGTGGGTAAACCGATGACCAGATCGGGTCGCGCCCTGAGGAGTTCGACGCTGCGCATGTAGCGCGCCTTATCCGAGGTCAATGGGTTGCTTTCGAATCCCGCGTCTGTCTGCGCCTTGTCCTCGCTGCGCCCCAGCGGCACTGCGGACAACCCCATAAACCGCGCTGCATCGACAAGCCGAGATGACCATTTGAGCGAAAATGGCAATCCGGGCAGGCTGACCATTGGCGAGGACAGAAACACTCTGTCGAACATCAGCCGGTCGCGGGTCGCTGCCAATAGCCCCACCAGCCCACCGGTTGAATGACCGACGAGATAATAGGGCGGCGGGCAATCGGGCAGAACGATCATCCTGTGAAAATCGTGGAGATCAGTCCAGTAATCGTCAAAATTTTCGACATGGCCGAGGCTGTGGTTGCCGATCAGCCTGTCCGATCCGCCCTGTCCGCGCAGATCGAACGTTGCAACCGTAAAGCCGCGCTTCTGGAAGTCGGCGACAGTCTCGAAGTACTTTTCGATGAATTCGGTCCGCCCCTGCACCAGAACGACAGTGCCGCGCGATGCTTCACCCTGTTTGGGAAAGATGCCGTATCGCAAACGGACATTGTCGCTTGTCGAGAAAAAGCCCGACCGCGCGCCAGAAGGTATGGGATTTGTATCGAGATGGACAAAATCATGTCCGTTGGATGTCGCGTCCATATGCACCGGTTGCCTGCTGATGGTGGGCTGCACAATAGCGATGCGTGTCAAATGAGGCGAGAAGAATGCGCAGACGCCGTTGCGGGGGGCGGTGAACGGCGCCTGCGCTTCTGTAATGACACCGTCTCCGGCATCACATGCGCCCTTCTAGCTCACCCCACCTGAACGCACTCCGAGTAGCCCGTTCATATTCAATTCAGGCACCCGTTGACCCACCTCTTGAACAGCAAAATGCCTGTTCCTATCTCTGTGCTGTCCGCCGGATGACCCGGGGACGCCGCTGGAATCCGCTCGCCTCTATAGGGAGCCTCGAGCCGGCAGCACTGCGCAACGTTCTTGCTACACTCAGGAGAACACCGAAAATGCAACGTCTTGATTTTTCACCATTCTACCGCTCCACAGTTGGCTTTGACCGCCTGTTTTCGCGTCTCGATACCTTGGTCGCTGAAGATGCCAAGACCTATCCGCCCTACAACATAGAGCGCACAGGTGACGACACATATCGCGTGACCATTGCGGTTGCTGGCTTTTCGTCGGGCGACATTGCCATCGAAACCAAGGAAAACAGCCTGCAGATTAAAGGCTCACGCGCTTCGGGCTCTGCCGAAAAGCGCGAATTCTTGCATCGCGGCATTGCAGAGCGCGCCTTCGAGCTGCGCTTCCAGCTTGCCGACCATGTCGAGGTTTCGGGCGCTTCGCTCGAAAACGGCTTGCTCCATATCGATCTCAAGCGTGAATTGCCCGAGTCCAAGCGACCACGCCAGATCGAAATTTCAGGCGCGAACCAGACCATCGAAGACAAGACCGTCAACTAATAGACGCTTTTGCCGATACTGATGGAGGCGCGACTGCGGTCGCGCCTTTGTTTTGAACTGCGGAACTTCACCGGTGCTATCGGTGTTGAACCGGCACCAGTTTTCAGCTGAAGGATTTTCAAACATGGCTACTCCCTCAATTTCTCTTGGGAAGGATGGCAACGCGCGCAAGGTTGTTATCGATATTCTCAATGCTCGTCTCGCCGATGCCATCGATTTGGCTCTGATCACCAAGCAGGCTCACTGGAATCTCAAGGGTCCCGATTTTATCGCAGTCCATGAAATGCTCGACCCGATGCGCGCCAGCATCGACACCCATGTCGATGTCATTGCCGAACGCATCGCCCAGCTCGATGGTGTCGCACTTGGCACATCCCGGATCGTTGCCGAGCAGACATTGCTCGATGCCTACCCGACCGACATTTCCAAGACCAGGGACCACCTGACCGAGCTGGCCAAGCGCTATGCAAAGCTCGCCAACCAGGTGCGCGAGGACATCGATGCCACAGACGAAGCGGGCGATGCCGACGCAGCGGACATTCTCACAGCCTTTTCGCGTGACCTCGATAAGAACCTTTGGTTTATCAAATCCCACCTCGAATAGGTCCGGCTCACAATCGGAGAGAATCGGGCGCTCCAATAAGGAGCGCCCTTTTCATTTTAGGCTGCCCATCCTAAATTCAGCGCTGTGCGCTTGCCGCTGCGCAAAAAATCTGCCAGTGTCGCGCAAATTTTAGGGCAGCATTGCTGTCCATTATTGACAAATGACAGGCGATCCTTCACACACTGTTTGTGCTAAGGACACACCTGGCATAAATTCCGCAGCATCATCCGTCTCCCGGACAGATCTGCATCGCCGGTCAAAGCCCGCCCGTCAAAGAGGAGGAGCGGCCCGGCGGAACCCAACAGGGGTTCATTTGAGCGGCCATTTGGATGCAGCGCCGCTCCATTGTAAACAACCGGTCTGCTCACCCGAGCCGTACATTGATCCTTGTACGACCCGCACGAGCGACCTGCACGGACGGTGAATGGCAACTTTCCGTTAACTTTGGCGAGGACCAGACTATGGGCGAATTGGACAAGCATTTGATCGCAGCTCCAGCACTTCCCGATACCCCTGCGACCAAACGCAATGCCGCCCAGGGCCTTTATGATCCGGCCAATGAGCATGACGCCTGCGGCATCGGCATGATTGCCAACATCAAGAACGCCAAGAGCCATGAGGTCGTGCAGAAGGGTCTCGAAATTCTCGAGAATCTGGAACATCGCGGCGCGGTCGGCGCCGACCCGCTCATGGGCGACGGTGCCGGTATTCTGGTTCAAATTCCGCACGCATTCTTCGACAAGGTTACCGACTTCGACCTGCCCGGCGCCGGCCAGTACGCGCCGATCATGATCTTTTATCCCAATGACGGATTGCGCGACCGCTGCGCCGATCTGGTGCGCAAGACGATCGCTGCCGAAGGACTGGAGATTCTTGGCGAGCGTGTGGTTCCGTTCGACAATTCGGCGCTGTCCGAGGGCGTGATCGACACCCAGCCCATAATCGAACAGATGTTTGTCGCCCGCCCAGCCGCGCTTGACGATATCGACGCATTCGAGCGCAAACTGCTGATCACCCGCAAAGTGATCTCCAACACAATCTATGGCGAAATCCCCGAAGTTCAGGGCGATAACGGCTTTTACATCGTCTCGATGTCAGCGCGGACCATCGTTTACAAAGGCATGTTCCTGGCCGATCAGCTCGGCAAGTTCTATCCCGATCTTCATGACGAGCAGTTCGAAAGCGCCATCGCACTCGTTCACCAGCGCTTCTCAACAAACACCTTCCCGTCCTGGAAGCTGGCCCATCCGTATCGGATGACAATCCACAATGGCGAGATCAACACGATCCGCGGCAACGTCAACTGGATGGCGGCGCGTCAGGCCTCGGTGGCCTCACCCAAGTTCGGCGAGGACATCACCAAGATCTGGCCGATCTCCTATGAGGGTCAGTCCGATACTGCGTGTTTCGACAACGCCCTCGAATTCCTTGTGCGTGGCGGCTATTCGCTGCCCCATGCAGCGATGATGCTTATCCCTGAAGCCTGGGCAGGCAATTCGCTTATGGATGAGGAGCGTCGCGCATTTTACGAATACCACGCAGCGCTGATGGAACCCTGGGACGGCCCCGCGGCGATGTCGCTGTCCGATGGCCGCTATGTGGTGGCAACACTGGACCGGAACGGCCTGCGCCCTGCACGTTATCTCGTGACCAAGGAAGGCCACGTGGTCCTCGCTTCAGAATCGGGTGTTCTGGACATTCCCGACGAAGACGTCGTCGAACGCTGGCGCCTGCAGCCGGGCCGTATGCTGTTTATCGATCTCGAAGAAGGTCGCATCGTTTCCGACGATGAGATCAAGAAGGCACTGTCGGGCAAGAACCCATACGCCTCTTGGCTGGCAAAAACCCAGATCGTTCTCGAAGACCTGCCCGAAGCCGAGCCCAAGGCGCCGGCAACGACCGAGAGCCTTCTCGATCGCCTGCAGGCCTTCGGCTACACCCAGGAAGACATCAAGATCCTCATGGCCCCCATGGCGACTACGGGCCAGGAAGCCGTCGGTTCAATGGGCACCGATACGCCGCTTTCGGCGCTCTCGGACAAGCCCAAGCTCCTTTACACCTATTTCAAGCAGAACTTTGCGCAGGTCACCAATCCGCCCATCGATCCGATCCGCGAAGAATCGGTGATGAGCCTGGTTTCATTCATCGGCCCGCGCCCGAATCTCTTCGATCTTGAAGGTCTTTCGACAACCAAGCGGCTCGAAGTGCGCCAGCCCGTACTGACCAACGAGGATCTCGAAAAGATCCGCGCGCTTGGCGACATGGCAGACAACCAGTTTCATACCGCGACCCTCGACATCACCTACGATGCCGCCAAGGGTACCGCGGGCATGGAAGCGGCACTCGATGCGCTTTGCGAGCGCGCAGAAGCCGCTGTCCGCAACGGCTACAACATCATCATCCTCTCAGATCGTCTGGTCGCAGCGAACCGCATCGACATCCCGGCGCTGCTAGCCACCGCCGCCGTGCATCATCATCTGATCCGCAAGGGCCTGCGCACCTCCTCGGGCCTGGTCGTCGAAACCGGTGAGGCCCGCGAAGTTCATCACTTTGCCGTTCTGGCCGGTTATGGTGCCGAAGCGATCAACCCCTACCTTGCCTTCGAGGCGCTCGCCGCACTTCATGCCGAAGGCGAGTTCCCCGCCGAAGTCGATGCCAGCGAAGTCATCTACCGCTACATCAAATCGGTTGGTAAGGGCTTGCTCAAGATCATGTCCAAGATGGGCATCTCGACATATCAATCGTATTGCGGCGCGCAGATCTTTGACGCCGTTGGCCTTTCGAGCGAGTTCGTGAAACGCTTCTTCTTTGGGACGGCGACGTCAATTGAAGGTGTCGGACTTGCGGAAGTAGCCGAGGAAACCCTGCGCCGTCACACGCTTGCCTTCTCCGACGATGCAGTGTTGCGCAAAAGCCTGGAAGTGGGCGGCGAATACGCCTACCGCATGCGCGGCGAAGCTCACGCCTGGGGTCCCAATACCATTGCCGATCTCCAGCATGCAGTGCGGACCAGGGACGAAACGCCTGAGGGCGCACAAGCGCGCTACGAAGCTTTTGCCCGTTCAGCAAATGGCGAGAATGCCGAGCATCTGACCATCCGTTCGCTGTTCGAAATCAAGCCACTGGGCGAGGCCATAGATGTTTCCGAGGTTGAGCCGGCCGAAGCCATAGTCCAGCGTTTTGCAACCGGCGCCATGAGCTTTGGCTCGATCTCGCGCGAGGCCCACACAACGCTTGCCATGGCCATGAACAAGATCGGCGGCAAGTCCAACACCGGTGAAGGCGGGGAAGATCCCGAACGCTTCAAGCCCCTGCCCGACGGGGCGATGAACCCGCAACGCTCTGCCATCAAGCAGATCGCTTCGGGCCGGTTTGGCGTCACGACCGAGTATCTGGTCAACGCCGACATGCTCCAGATCAAGGTTGCCCAGGGCGCCAAGCCCGGCGAGGGCGGCCAGCTCCCCGGCCATAAGGTCGATTGGGTCGTCGCCAAAACGCGCCATTCAACCCCCGGCGTTGGCCTGATTTCCCCTCCACCGCACCATGACATCTATTCGATCGAAGATCTGGCCCAGCTCATCTACGATCTGAAGAACGTCAATCCTGAAGCCGACGTGTCCGTCAAGCTCGTCTCCGAAGTCGGCGTGGGCACAGTTGCCGCCGGCGTTGCCAAGGCGCGGGCCGACCACATTACGATTTCAGGATATGATGGGGGTACAGGCGCCGCACCTTTGACCTCGCTAAAGCACGCGGGCGGCCCCTGGGAAATCGGCCTTGCCGAGACCCACCAGACCCTCGTTCTCAATCGCCTGCGCTCGCGGGTGGCTTTGCAGGTTGATGGCGGCTTCCGCACCGGTCGTGACGTCCTGATCGGCGCCCTTCTCGGTGCCGATGAATACGGGTTTGCCACAGCGCCGCTGATCGCTGCGGGCTGCATCATGATGCGCAAATGTCACCTCAATACATGCCCGGTCGGAATCGCGACCCAGGATCCCGTCCTGCGTAAGCGCTTCAAGGGCACGCCCGAGCACGTCATCAACTATTTCTTCTTTGTCGCCGAAGAGCTGCGCAAGCTGCTCGCCCAAATGGGTGCACGCACGCTCAACGAGGTTATCGGGCGCTCCGACCTGCTCGATCAGACACGGCTTGACGACCACTGGAAGGCCAGGGGCCTCGACTTTGCAAAGCTGTTCTACAAGCCCGAGCCCGCGGGTGGGGATTCGATCCATCATACCGAATTCCAGAACCATCACCTCGAAGCCGTTCTCGACCGAGAATTGATCGCCAAGGCCCGTACGGCCATCGATACCAAAGAGCCGGTCCAGTTCGAAATGCCGATCCGCTCGCTCAATCGATCTGCGGGCGCCATGCTCTCGGGCGAAGTCGCCAAGGCCCATGGCCACAAGGGTCTGGCCGAAGACACCATCTCGGTCACCCTGCGCGGCACTGCCGGCCAGAGCTTTGGCGCGTTTCTGGCCAAGGGCATCAGCTTCGATCTGATCGGGGATGCCAACGATTATGTCGGCAAGGGCCTTTCCGGCGGCCGCATTGTCATCCGCCCCTCAGAAAAGGCTACGATCGTGCCCGAGGAATCGATGATCGTAGGCAACACAGTGCTCTACGGGGCAATCGAGGGCGAGTGCTACTTCCGCGGCGTGGCCGGCGAACGCTTCGCCGTCCGCAATTCGGGCGCCATCGCGGTTGTCGAAGGCACCGGCGATCACGGCTGCGAATACATGACCGGCGGTGTCGTCGTCGTCATCGGCAAGACTGGGCGCAACTTTGCCGCCGGCATGTCCGGTGGCGTGGCTTACGTGCTCGACGATGACGAAACCTTCCGCTCACGCTGCAACCTCGCCATGGTCGATCTCGAGCCGGTGGTTGAGGAAGAAGAGCTCATGCGCAAGATCCATCACCATGGTGGCGACCTCGAATGGCACGGCCGCGTCGACGTTTCCGGCGACATGACACGCCATGACGACGAACGCCTGTTCCAGCTCATTTCCAATCACCTGCACTACACAGGTTCATCGCGCGCCAAGCTGATCCTGGACAATTGGGAGGAATACCGTCCCAAATTCGTCAAGATCATGCCTGTCGAATACCGCCGGGCGATGCAGGAAATGGAAGATTTGCGCACGGGTCGCGCGCGCCCCACAGCAGCACAATGAAGGAGAAAGCCCATGGGTAAGGTAACAGGCTTTCTTGAAATAGATCGCCAGGAACAGCGCTACGAGCCCGCCTCGGATCGCGTCAGGCACCATCACGAGTTCACAATCCCGCTCACCGAGCCGGAAGTTAAAAACCAGGCAGCGCGCTGCATGGATTGCGGCATCCCCTATTGCCACGGCGATACGGGCTGCCCCGTCCACAATCAGATCCCGGACTGGAATGACCTTGTTTACCAGGACGATTGGGAAGAAGCTTCACGCAACCTCCATTCGACCAACAATTTCCCCGAGTTTACCGGCCGGATCTGCCCCGCCCCGTGCGAGGAAGCCTGCACCCTCAATCTCGAGGACACCCCTGTTGCCATCAAGACTGTCGAACAGGCGATTGCCGACAAGGCTATCCGTGGTGGATGGGTTCGCCCTCAGATCGCCGACAAGAAGACCGGCAAGAAGATCGCCATCGTCGGCGCTGGTCCTGCCGGTCTGGCTGCTGCACAGCAGCTTGCCCGTGTCGGCCACGAAGTTCACCTTTTCGAGCGTGAACCCAAGCCCGGCGGCCTGCTGCGCTACGGCATTCCCGACTTCAAGATGGAAAAGGGCCATATCGACTTCCGTCAGGCCCAGATGGAGGCCGAAGGCGTTATCTTCCATTTCGGCGAGAACATCGGCGTCACCCGCCAAATGGCCGAATTGCGGGCCGACCATGACGCAGTGCTGCTCTGCGGCGGCTCGGAGTTCCCGCGCCATCCCGGCTGCGAAGGCACCGAATTTGCTGGCGTTCACTACGCAATGCCCTATCTCGTGCAGCAGAACCGCCGCAATGGCGGCGAAGCAGTCACCGACGAGCCCATCCTCGCCGCCGGCAAGAATGTTGTGGTGATCGGTGGCGGCGATACGGCTTCAGATTGCGTGGGCACGGCTTTTCGTCAGGGTGCGGTCTCTGTCACCCAGCTCGATATTCGCCCGCGTCCGCCCGAAAAGGAAGACAAGCTCACCTCATGGCCCAACTGGGCCGTCAAGATGCGCACATCGTCCTCGCAGGCCGAAGGCGCCAATCGCGAGTTCCAGGCCGGGACCGTCGAGATCGTTTCGGACGAACGCGGTCACGTTTTCGGCGTGAAATGCGCCCGTGTCGGCACCGACCGCAAGCCGATCGAAGGCAGCGACTTCATTCTGCCAGCCGAACTGGTGCTGATGGCCATTGGATTTGCCCATCCCATCCACGAGGGCATGCTCGAACAGCTCGGCGCCAAGTTCGACAAGCGCGGCAATTTGTTTGCCGATACATTCAGTTACAAGACCACTGTCGATGGGGTTTACGCCGCCGGCGACATGCGTCGCGGACAGTCTCTTGTCGTCTGGGCCATCCGCGAAGGCCGGCAGGCAGCCCGCGCCATCGATCTCGACCTCATGGGCGAAACCGCACTTCCCCGCTAGGCTGTCGATGCGCCAAATTTTTGAGTAAAGCCCCGGTCTCGCACCGGGGCTTTGGTTTATCGCCCGCCGGGATTTTCGACCCCGCCCTTGCCCAGCCCGAACGCATCCACTCTACCGACAGGCGCTTCGAGCATATCCTCGATATCAAAGCTGCGGGTTCCGGCTGTCGCTGCCCCGGCGAAAATGAGATCGCTTGCCCGCTCGGCTGCGCCGCTGAGGTCCTGCACGAAGCTCGCCATTTCAAGCAAACGCATCTGTTCCAGCCCCTGATAGGGCGGCCGGATCATCTGCGCGGCATCGGTCCCTGCCAAAAGGTCAGCCACTTCAGATGTACTGCCCGACATGCTGACCCGTCCGCCAGTGGTGCCGCCCAGCGCTCGGTCGATATAGAAGGCCAGCTTGTCGGCCCCTGCTGCCGAGAAATGGATGCCATCGCCCTTGCGCATTTCGACGATATTGCCGTTGAGATCAGGCCCATCCGCACTATAGGTGCCATCCTCTCCCAGATAGCGGTCATAGGTCTCGACCCAAACCCCACTCGCAGCGCCGACTGCGGCCTTGTGGATCGAGGAAATCTGCGCCATTGCAGCGCCATAACTTGGTTGCTGCATCGGGGGCAGTTCGAGCCAGATGACCTGCTTGCCCGCTGCGCCCAGATCGGCGAGAAACGCATCGAGCCGCGCGCGGTACGCAGTGCGCCAAGGGTCCGAGAGCGCATCGGCGCCATTGAGCGCCTGGCGGTCGTTGATCCCGATTGCCACAACTGCAACATCGAAACTGTCGGCGATCACCTCGTCCTCGATCGCCGCGTTCCAGTCATAGAAATCGTTACGCACGAACCCCGAAGAGCCTACAGCCTGTTCGTCAACGACGACCTCGGGATTTTCAGCATAGAGCCGCTCAAGCGCCCGGGCGAGATCGACAGCAAGCGAATCTCCGAACACGGCCACCCGGCGAGCGTTTTGCGATTTTTCCACCTCGGGTTCTGCGGCGGCTGGTGCAGGCTGCGGCTGAGTGCGGGGTGCGGGCTGGGCCTGGGGGCGTGGCTGGGACGTCACCGGTGCCGTTGGCTGAGCCGGGGGCTGTGCCTGCTGGTTGTCATCGCCCGAGCCGAAGAGCACTTCAAACAGCGTACGGGTGCTGCGCTCCTGCGCGAAAGCGCTGCCAATCGGCAGCGCCAACGCGCACCCCAACGCCAAACTCACAATTATCGCGCGCCACACAGTCATTGTTGGATTCTAGTCCAAAATGGTGCGCCCTCAAAGCGCCACCAAAAGCTATTGAACAGCATCGGCCAGCAGTCCATGCGCATCGCGCGTGACAAACCCGTCAGCCACCAGTCCGGCCCCCGCCTGAAAGCGGGCATAGGCACTCTGGGTCACCGGCCCAATATTGCCGTCAATAACGCCGCGATAATACCCAAGGCGTGCAAGCATCGTCTGGATGTCGATGCGTTGCTGACGATTGGGAAACTGCGCGCCGAGCGGCCACGGTGTCACAAATGGTCCGCTCCCCTTGAGCCTGTCAGTGAGATGAGCGACGGCCATAGCGTAGGAATCGGAAAAATTGTAGCCCTTGAACACAAGATAGTTCCGCGTCATCAGGAATTTCGGCCCACCCGCCCCGGCCGGAACATAGAGAAACACTTCGGTTTCCATATCGGAGAAATCCCGTCCGGCAACGCGCACGACGCCCCGTTCGGCAAAAAACCGTATGGGGCGAAATGTCTCCCTGTCGGCCAACAGATAGTCGAAACCATCGGGAACGTGAACCTCAAATCCCCAATCGAGACCTGGGCGATAGCCAAGTCCGCGCAAATAGTTCGCCGATGATGCCAACGCATCGGCAAGCGACGCATGGGGGTCGACAACGCCATCCCCATCGCCGTCCTGGCCGTATTGGAGGTAGGCTGTGGGGATGAGTTGCAAATGTCCCAATGCCCCCGCCCAGGAGCCAACGAGACCGTCTGCCGAGCCGCGCGATTGCGCGATGCGGAGGGCCGCGATCAGCTCAGCTTCGTCCTCGGCAACCCGGCCACGTCGCTGGTGAGCCAAACTCGCAAGCGACGGAATGACAGGCTTGATGAGCGCGCCATTGGACAGCACCGCACCGTAATCGGATTCCATGCCCCAGATCGCAGCAAGAACATAGGGATCGACGCCATAAGCTTGTCCGATCGCGCTCAGCAATCCGCTGTTGGCCGACACTGCCGATTGTCCTCGAGCAATCCGGTTCGATCCGATACGGGTATCGAGATAGTCCCAGATCGGGGTCACGAATTCGGGTTGCCCTGAGATCAGCGACGCAATCGATGGGTCGGGCTGTACCGGACCCATAACAGCACGGTAAAAATCGCGCTGCACGCCACTGGTGACGGCGACAGTTTCCATCCGGTCCTTGAAGGCAGCAAAACTTTCGATCGGCTGCGCCGCTGCCAAACCGGCAAAACCGAACCAGACGCAAAGCCCGCCAATCAGAGAATGGATGGCCGATCGTTGCGTGTGTCGAGGTATTTTTCCCATTTGTAGGCCATCTCCACGATTCCGGCGAGGTCGTCATGCCTGGGCACCCAGCCCAGCGCCTTGATCCTGTCCGCACCCGCCACGATCGAAGCCGGATCGCCGGCCCGACGCGGGCCATGCTCAATAGGAAAATCGATGCCTGTAACCGATTTGACAGTTGAAATTACCTCATCGACCGAAAATCCACGTCCATAGCCGCAATTGACGGTCGTGCTTTCCCCGCCTCCACGCAGGTGGTCAAGCAACAGACCGTGCGCGGCAACAAGATCGGCCACATGGATGTAATCGCGAACGCAGGTTCCGTCCGGCGTCGCATAGTCATCGCCAAACACGCTCATTTTTTCCCGGTGTCCTAGCGCTGTCTGTACCGCAACCTTGATCAGATGGGTGGCCCCGGCGGTGGACTGCCCCGAGCGCATCTGCGGGTCTGCGCCCGCGACATTGAAATAGCGCAATACGCCATATGTCATGGGATGTGCAGCGGCGACATCGGCCAGCATCCATTCGCTCATCAGCTTCGAGCGGCCATAGGGCGAGACGGGCGACAGGATCGCATCCTCACCGACCGGTTCAAGCCCCACCATGCCATAGACTGCCGCAGTCGAAGAGAAGATGAAATGCTTGACCCCGCCGGCCACGGCGGACTCGATCAGGTCGCGGGTGCAAGCTGTGTTGTTCTTGTAGTACTTCAGCGGATTCTCGACGGATTCCGGCACAACGATCGAACCGGCGAAATGGATAATTGCGTCGATGTCGTTTTCGGCAATGACCCTTGCGACCAGCGCCGCATCGGCGACATTGCCTTCGACAAGTTTCACCCGGTGATCAACAAGCCAGGGGAAACCCGTGGTCAGATTGTCGATGACAATGACGTCTTCGCCAGCATCTGCTAGATGGAGCACCATGTGCGACCCGATATAGCCCGCACCGCCCGTGACCAGAATAGCCATAATTTTCCTTAATCCGATATTCGTCCCCGCATGCGCGCGAGCATGCAACTGTAACCGCAATCTTGCATTAAGACATTCAAACTGTCTTAGTTTATGTCAAAGCAATTTCGATGGAGTATGAAGTGGTCCAGAGAGTCCGTACAGCCGTCTTCCCCGTAGCAGGCCTTGGAACAAGGTTTCTTCCCGCCACCAAAGCCATGCCCAAAGAGATGCTGACGGTCGTCGATAAACCGGTCATTCAATACGCTGTCGACGAAGCCCGCGAAGCGGGAATTGAGCATTTCGTTTTCGTCACCGGCCGCAACAAAGGTGTCATCGAGGATCATTTCGACCGCCAGTTCGAGCTTGAAGCGACCCTCGAAGCCCGCGGCAAGACTGCAGCGCTGGAGCAGCTTCGCCACGATCTGCCCAAGGCCGGACAGTCCAGCTTTACCCGGCAACAGGAACCGCTGGGTCTCGGTCATGCCGTATGGTGCGCCCGCGACATCGTCGGCCGCGAGCCGTTTGCTCTGCTTTTACCCGATATGATCTTCAAATCCTCACCCGGCGTTCTCAAACAGATGATGGACACCTATGAAGAGTCGGGCGGCAACATTATCGCCGTCGAGGAATGCGCGCCCGAAGATGTGTCCTCATATGGGGTCATCGGTCGCGGCGAGGGTCCCGATCAGGGCTTCGCCATCACCGGCATGGTCGAAAAACCAAAGCCCGAAGACGCACCTTCCAACCTGATCATTTCGGGACGCTACATTCTGCAGCCTGAGATCTTCTCGCTCTTAGGCGAACAAACAGTGGGCGCCGGTGGCGAAATCCAGATCACCGACGCTATGCGCTATCTCATGGACCGCCAGCCCTTCATCGGCGTGAAATATGATGGTCAGGTGTTCGATTGCGGTTCAAAGATCGGCTTTCTCACGGCCAATGTGGCCTTCGCCCTCGACCGCCCCGATATTGCCGACGCGTTCCTCAGCGAGTTGAAAAAACTCACAGCGGACACTCCGATCAATATTGAAGACTGATCCCACCGCTGATCCGGTGCTCGTCGCGGCTGACATTCGCCGCGGCGGGGTCTTCGCGTAACCCATACTCATAGTCGAGCGTTGCCGTGGTGCGCTGGCCCACCGTCACATCGGCCCCCAGCCCCGCTGAATAGGTCCGTGTCGTTGGTGAGTTATCGTCAGGCACATCCCATTGCGCGCCCACAGCGGCGCGCAGTGCAAGCCATGAATTCGCCCGGTGTCGCGCCTCCAGCTCCAACCCATAAAGCGCACCCGCGCCCGAACTGCCTTCACCCGCAGTCAACTCGGTATCAAAACTTGCGATCAGTTCGGTAGTTGTTGTCGGGCGGTAGCCCAGCGAAAGCCCGTAGAGCCAGCTCTGGGCTTCGGAAATCGCGGCGTCGTCGAACTGCCGCCAGCCTGACCCCAGCGACGCTTCCAGCGTCACGACGTCCTGCCAGTTTGCTGCAATCCCGCCCCGAAGTTCGAAATCATTGCCAGTGCGACTCGCGCCGAGATCGGGGTCGACACCATCAAATTCAGACCGTCCGGCCCCACCTTGTCCGAAAACCGAAACGACAGGCGTCAGCTCATAGCCAATTCTGAGGTTCCCGCCATAGCTGGTCACCTGCTCATGGCTGTTGTCGGCAGAAGTCCCGTCAATACGTTCGGAATTGCCAACCCACTCGCGACCGAGATCGGCCCCGCCGGTAACAGCAAATTGGCCAAACCGCTGGGTATAGGCAAGCCCGGCAGCGCCCGACACGCGAACCGGCGCACGCGCAAGTCCGGTTTGGTCTGTGCTCAGCCCATCCGGCGCGTCCTGCGATAGCGCCAGATCCGCATTAAATGCCAGCCCCGCTGAAGGCGAAAGTCGATGGACGCCACGCGCCGAAACATTGGCAGCGCCGATTCGCAAATCGTCAGATTGCGGCAGCACCAGCGTCGCTGATGCGCCAAGTTCGAGATCTGTCGCGCTGCCCGAGCGAGAAAACGACACTGATGGAATCGCGAGCAATTCAAAACGCTCTGTCGTCCCGCTGCGCACATAAGCGCCGCGCAGCGCCACTCCATAACCGAGCACGCCCCAATCAGCCGTATCCGCATGCATCGGCGCAGCACTCACTGCCGCCACCGGCGCCGACGCATGATCCACCAATGCAGGAGGCGTCGGGGTCACCGGTGATATCGGGGCCGAAGACGTAAGGGGCGGCGCCGAATGTAGGGGCACGGCAATGGGCCCGGCCATTGGCGCTGCAAGGTCGGCAGCGGGAAACTGACACAACGTCCCCGGTCGACATCCAACCCCGAGAGAGCCACGCAGCAAATCGGGATTGTCGGTCCCCGACCCTTCTCCTTGCCCAAGCGCCATCGAGGCGCCGGCCAAGGCGCCGGCTCCCCCAAGAACCAGGATCAATAAGTTTCGCGCGCTAAAGTCCAATGTTTCGAATCCGGCCGTTATGGTCGGAGGCTGGCAACTTATGGTTAACAAAACTTTACCGGCAGCACTTTTTCCGGTCAGGCATTCAAACAAATTGCGCGCGGTTAAGGCCTTGGTATGACCTGCTTCCTATAGTGCCCTTAAATTTGAACCTTCGCGAACTGGCCCTCCGAGCCACGGAGTTCTCTGGCATGGATCTCGCCACGATTATTGGCATCATTGCGGGTGCCGCCGTTATTGCTTTTGCTATCTTCATGGGCGGCTCTTTTGGCGCCTTTGTTGATATCCCTTCTATCTTCATCGTTATCGGTGGCGGTTTTGCCGCGACACTTATCCGGTTTCCACTAGCCGGCGTTGGTCAGGCCCTGGTCACCGGCGGTCGCGTAGCTTTCACGCACAAGAAGGTCGAACCACGTTCGCTGATCGAAAAGATCGCCGAGATGGGGGAGATCGCTAGGCGGCAAGGCCCTCTGGGCCTTGAAGGCATGGACTTCGACGAAGCCAATCTACGCAAGGGCGCCCAGTATATTGCCGACGGCTATGATGCTGATTTCATTCGTGAATCCATGGAGCTCGAGCGCGATCAGTATCTGTCGCGTCTGAGCGAAGGCCAACGTGTTTTCAAATCCCTCGGCGATGCGGCGCCTGCATTCGGGATGATCGGCACCCTTGTGGGGCTGGTCCAGATGCTGGGCAGCATGGACGACCCGTCTGCCATTGGCCCGGCCATGGCCGTTGCCCTGTTGACCACACTGTACGGGGCAATCATTGCCAACCTTGTGTGCTTGCCCATCTCCGACAAATTGCTCGCCAAATTCAGTGTCGAGGAAATCAATCAAACACTCATCATCGATGGCATCATGTCGATCCGCGATGGCAAGAGCCCCAACCTGATTCGCGAAATGCTTGTCGCCTATCTGCCTGAACAGCAGCGTGAGGCCGACCAGACCCAACTCAGGGCTGCGGCCTGACCATGGCGCGCTCCGCCGCTCCGTCCAAAAAGAAGAACGACAAGTCCGAGGTCCCCGAATGGTTGGTGACCTTTGCGGATCTGATGTCGATTCTTGTCTGCTTTTTCGTGCTCATCATTTCATTCTCGATCCAGGATGAGCAGAAATTGCAGATCGTGGCCGGCTCGATGCGCGATGCCTTCGGCTTTTCCGAAACGGTGGCCCGCGCTGGAGTGATAGAGCGCGAGGGCAATCCCCAGCGCGATTTTGTACGAATGGTCACCCAGGACGACGATCAGCTCGAAACACAGTTCGAAACCGAAGACCATAACGAAGCCACACGACAAGGCCCCGAGGTTCAGACATTTGAACTTGAGCGTGCCGAGATCGAGAACCCCAAGCGCTTCTCGCTGGCCGCTGCCAGCATCGAGCAGGCCTGGCGCGAAAACCCCGTCATCACGACCATCAGCGACAATCTTATTCTTGAGGAGACCGAAGAAGGTCTCAATATCCTGATCGCCGATCAGGAAGGGCGACCGATGTTTGCCGAAGGCTCGAAATACCCCTACGAGGCAACCCGGCAGGCACTGGCCAGCCTGGCCCCTGCCCTGCAGCGCCTGCCCAACCAGATCCGTATTTCCGGCCACACGGCAGCGGGCGTTGCCTATGCCGATCCGGCGTACGGGGCTTGGGAGTTGTCCTTTGATCGCGCCAATACGTCCCGGCAGATCCTTGAAGAGTTCGGATTGTCCGGCTCGCGCATCGAGGCCGTCGCCGGTCGGGCGGACACCGACCCCTATTTTGCAAACGATCCCTACCTTGCCGCCAATCAGCGGATCAAGATCACGGTGCTTAACAACGAGCCGCCAGTTCCCGTCGAATGGGCGCCCTGACCGCGTTTATCCAACAGCTTCGACGTCGAGCAATCCGCCCCGCGCTCCCGTGATGCGCACATGCGATCCAGCCGGAAGTTCGGGACCGGTAACCCGCCAGAGCGTATCGTCGATACGCACACGTCCGACACCATCGCTGATCGGGTCGACCAGCACGGTCTCTCGCCCAAGCAGCCGCGCCGTCCTGGCATTGATGAGTGGATCGTCACTTGGTGGAGCGCCCCCGTGACGCCGCTTGGAATAGGCGAGCCAGCCGACAACCAACGCCACTGACAAGACGCCGAACACCCCCCATTGGACCGGCCACCCGATCCCGGCCTGAAACACAGTCAAGCCGGTCAGAAGTGCTGCCCCGCCCAGCCAGACCATGAAGACACCAGGCGCCACGAGCTCGATCCCGAGTAGAACCAGCCCAAATATCAGCCAGGCCCAGCCTGCATTTTCAGCGATTACCGAGATGACATCCATTGCTGTAATCCTAGCTTTCGCTCCGCGTCGAAGGCGGGCGCCCTGGCGCATTGCGTCTTGGTGCATCGCCACCGAATGCTTCGCGGGCGATTTCGGCAACGCCGCCCAGGGCACCAATCACATTGGCAGCCTCAAGCGGCAGCATCAGCACTTTCTGATTGGGCGCCGAGGCGATCTTTTCGAGGGCTTTGACATAATTGTTGGCGACGAAATAGTTGATCGCCTGCACATCGCCCTTGGCGATGGCTTCCGATACCATTTCGGTCGCCTTGGCCTCAGCTTCCGCCGACCGCTCGCGCGCTTCGGCGTCGCGAAATGCGGCTTCCCGCCGGCCTTCGGCTTCGAGAACCTGTGCCTGTTTTTCGCCTTCGGCCTTGAGAATTTGTGCCTGGCGTTGCCCCTCGGCTTCCAGGATCACTGCGCGCCGGTCGCGTTCTGCCTTCATTTGCCGACCCATCGCATCGACAAGGTCGCGCGGCGGTTCGATGTCCTTGATCTCGATGCGGGTGATCTTGACGCCCCAAGGCGATACGGCTGCATCGACGACCCGAAGCACCCGCGAGTTGATTTCGTCGCGATTGGACAGCAATTCATCGAGATCGAGCGACCCCATGACCGAGCGGATATTGGTCATCGTCAGGTTGAGAACGCCCTGTTCGAGATTGGAAATCTCATAAGCTGCCTGCGCGGCGTCGAGGATCTGGTAGAACGTCACCCCATCGGCAGTGATCGAGGCGTTGTCCTTGGTGATCACCTCCTGATGGGGCACATCGAGCACCTGTTCCATCATGTTGAGCTTGCGCCCGACCCCGTCGATAAACGGAACGATGATGTTCAGGCCGGGCTTGAGCGTGCGTGTGTAGCGCCCGAACCGCTCAACCGTATAATTGTGCCCCTGCGGGACCGTTTTGACCCCCGCAAGCAGCACCATGACTGCCAGAATGCCAACCACGATTAGAACGATCGAAAACCCATCCATAGTTCTGCCTTCCCTCTTGCCCGACTCGGGGCTGGTCCCAAGGGAAAGACTTTACGGACGGGTCCGAGTGCTGACAATCACCTAGAGCCAACCAGAAAGTTCCCGGCGCACAACACTTTCAAGCATGGCTATGCCATCGGGCGTATCGTTGAGGCAGGGGATATAGGCGTAACGCTCCCCGCCAGCGTGCATGAACTCCTCTTCACCGCCGATGGCGATCTCTTCGAGGGTTTCGATGCAATCTGCCGAAAACGCCGGCGCAAGGATCGCAACCTTCTTGATTCCCTTGCCCGGAAGGCTCTTGAGCGTTTCATCGGTATAGGGCTGCAGCCATTCGGTCGGCCCGAAACGGCTTTGGAAGGTCAGCATGATTTTGTCTTTGGACCAGCCCAGCTTCTCGCGAACGAGCCGTGTCGTCTTGTAGCACTGGCAGTGGTAGGGGTCGCCCTTGTCGAGATAGGATTTGGGCATGCCGTGATATGAAGTGATCACCAGATCAGGCTCGAAATCGAGTTTTTCGACGCCTTGTTTGATCGATCGCGCCAGCGTTTCGACATAAATTTCATCTTCAAAATAGGCGGGCACAGTACGGACCGCCGGCTGCCAGCGCATACCGGCAAGCGCGCGAAACGCCTGATCGTTGGCCGTTGCCGTCGTCGTCGCAGAATACTGCGGATAAAGCGGGAACAGCAGGATCTTGTCGCATCCCTGCGCATGCAGTTTTTCGATGGCGCTCTGGGTCGATGGATTCCCGTAACGCATGCCGTACTCGACGACGACGCCGTCCGCCGCCATCGCTTCCTGCAGCTTTTCGGCCTGGCCGCGCGTTACAACGCGCAGCGGGCTTTCATTGGTGCGCTTGTCCCAGACCTTTGCATAATTCGCACCGGTCTTCTGCGGCCGGAACGTCAGGATACCCAGATTGAGAATGGGCCACCAAAGCCATTTCGGTGTCTCGATAACGCGCGGATCGGAGAGGAATTCCTTGAGATATTTTCGCACGTTCCAATAGTCGGTGCCGTCAGGCGTGCCCAGATTGAGCAGCAGAACCCCGACTTTGCGCGTTTTTACGGGCGGGTGATCGGGCGGAAGGTGGGCGTTCATCGGTTTCCTGAAGAATGCTGGACTGTGAAGTCATTGTCTTGTTGGCGCGCACAATAGCGCCAAAGCCTGCCAGGGCAACACTTTGGCGATCCGATGCGGCCATTTGCCCGCTCAATACGATGATTCGCGCCGATCAGATCGCTGCGAACAAAAGGATCATGCCAAACGCCATCACGAGGAGCGCTCCGGCCAGTTCCAGCCACCAGACGAGCACCACCCCGGCGCGTCCATCGCCTGCCAGGCGCAAGGCGCCGCCCTTGAGATAAACTGCAAATGTTGCCAGCGCCGCAACGGTAATCGCCGTGCCAAGTCCCATCAGAAATGTCGCAACGATCCCGGCGGCAAGAACCCCCTGGCTCAGCGCAAAGACAAGCACCACAAGCGCGCCCGAGCATGGACGCATCCCCACCGAAACAATAACGCCAAGCGATTCCTTCCAGCCCCCACGCACCTTCTGCGGGGTCACATGATGCACGCAGGTATGGTCGTGAACATGATCGTGACTGTGATCAGCGCCGTGATGATGATCATGCTCAAGTCCATGAGCGTCATCATGCCCATGGTGGTGATGCCGATCGGGAAAAACCAGCTTGCGCGCCGCCAGCCAAGCCCCCAACAGCGCCACCATGCCGTAGGAAATGACTTCCATCCACCACGCTGCCCGGCTCATTGCGATCGAAGTCAATTGCAATATGCCCGCGGCAACCAGAACGAACGCCACGGCCACCGCCGATTGCATCATGGCTGAAAGAAAGCTCAACACGATTCCACGCCGCAACTGGCGTTCATTGGCCAGCACATAGGATGAAATCACAACCTTGCCATGGCCGGGACCGGCTGCGTGGAACATGCCATAAAGAAAACTCAGCCCGCCCAGCAGCCAGAACGCCTTGCCATCGGTCCGCAAAGCGCCAAGCGCTGAGGTCATCGTGCCGTAAAAGCGCCGCTGCTGATCGCTGACCCAGCCGAAAAACCCACCACGTGTCGGAACCAGCGATGTCTCCGACGGTGGCGCAGCAAACGGTGTTGGTGGCCGCTGAACCGTAGCCTCCCCGATCGCCTCGAGCGCATTTGCCGGCACTCGGTTGGGGCACGTGACTGTAACGAGATTGGCCAGCGCACGCGCAGCTTCCCGCAAATCTTCGGGCAATTCGGTAACGTCCGGCCCCAACATCCAAAGGCGCTCTTCGAGTTCCGGCGAGATTGGCTGTGGCTCCTTGGAAACCACGCTGCATCCAGCCGGCGCGCCCTCCAGCGTTACCGAATTATCTTCGGGAAATGTGAAGGCGGCATAATATTCAGGATCGCCCACCTCGATATCATAGATGCGTCCCACCGGCTGAGGCTCGCTAAACGTCATCGTAAAGCTCAGCGTCACACGCCCATCTTCATGAACCATCGAGGGATCGCTGGCCCCGGCGACCGGCGCATGACCGCTAAGCCCTTCGGGGTCGCCAAATGTATAAAATGAATAGTAGTCGAGCCCTTCGATATTCTCCTCGGCCAGCGGCTGAAGTTCCTCGCTGGTCAAAAGGCCGTCCCCATCGGCATCGAGCCCCTGGATGGCCCAGGCCGAGAAATACTCGTCAAATGTCCAATGGTGCCGCATGCCCACGATGGCGCCATCTTCAAACAGCACTTCGCCGGCGGCGTCGATCCAGACATGGGGATGGGCCTGTGCAGTGGCGACACAGCCAACCAGCGCGACAAGGCAGCCAGCGCCTATTTTCCGCAAAAATCTTGCAAACATGAGATCAGGAATTGACCGGGTGGGTTTCGAACCAGGCGACAAGATAATCGATGAGCGCACGCACCTTGCCCGATAAATGCCTGCGATGCGGATAGACCGCCTGCAGGAACGGACGTTGCGGCAGATATTCGCTGAGCACCGGCACCAAATCCCCCTTCTCGATAGCCGAATCGGCAAGAAAGCTGGGCAATAGCGCGAAACCGAGGCCCTTTTGTGCAGCGACAAGCGCTCCGGCGGGAGAATTGACCCGAACCGGACCGTCAACATGAATGGCGATCGTTCTGCCCTCCTCAACGAACTGCCAATTGGCTTGCCCAGTCATGTTCGTATCCACTATGCACGGCACGCCTTTGAGCGCCTCGGGCGTCTGGGGCACCCCATATGCCTTGATGACATCGGGCGTCGCGCAGACCGAAACAGAAGTCTCGGCAATCTTGCGCGCAATCAGGGAGGTGTCCGACATGCGCGAAATGCGTAGCGCCACATCGATCCCCTCTTCGACAAGATCGACCATGCGATCTTCGAGCCGCAGGTCGAGCGTGACGTCTGGATGGGCGCGGGTGAACTCGAACAACGGCTCGAGAAGCGTCGACTCTCCGAAATTGCGCGGGGCCGAAACCCGCAATATGCCGCGCGGCTCCGCAGTCTGCTCGGTTATGGTGGCGTCCAGATCGTCAAGCTGGGACAAGATCTCCCGCACTTCGCGATAATAGGCCTCGCCGGCTTCGGTCAGGCTCAGTTTGCGCGTCGTGCGATTCATCAGCCGCGCCCCGAGATAATCCTCGAGATCGGTGACATATTTCGAAAGCAGCGCCTTGGAGCGCCCGTGGATGCGGGCCGCAGCCGAAAAACCGCCAGCGTCGAAAACTTGAACGAACGCCCGTATGCGGGCCAGATCCTGGCTCATTGACGTTCCTCTCGCGAATCCTTGAGCCAAGAAAGGTCGAACCGGGCGACATCGTCAAGCAATTGTGCAAATCCACTAAGAATGTGATCGGCAAGTGCGGCCCCCTTGGCAGCGCTCGCCATCCTCGCATCGCCGACCACGCCGTGCCGATTGAGGTCCGAACTCAGCCATCCGAACCGGTGTCGCCCATACGCTGACAGATGGGTCATCTCGGCCTCTATGGTCCTGAGCGCCGAAGCAAATGCCTCAGCTTTTTCCATTGCCACCCTTTCGGGAAAATAATGCAGCATCAATGCGGTTTCGATGGCCCCGCCGTGAATGCCCAATTTGCGTTCTTCATCATCGAACAAACCCACCGGCATGCCGAACCGCAACCAGGCGGTGCTGACGGCAAGAAGATTCAGCTCGGCCCGCGCTTTGAGGATAACGCTTTCCACAACCGGCGTGTTGCCACCATGGCTCGAAACGATCACCAGCCTTCGCCCGCCTGCTGCTGCCCATTTTTCGGCGATGGCAAACCAGGCGCCAATCAGCGCGCCTTCTTCTCGGCTTTGTGTTGTTTCCGCCCATAAATGCTCGCGCGAGGCCCCTATGCGCTCAATGGGCAGCGCCACTGCGTCGATAGGGCTGGAGAGGTATGGCTCCAGAGCGCTAAGATGCCCTTGGGCGATATCGCAATCGGTAGTGGCTGGCAGGTGCGGCCCATGTGCCTCGGTTGCCGCCACCGGAAGAATGGCAATCGTGTCCGACCCGATTGGCCCTCGATCAAGCGCCTCGAGATCGTTCACAAAGGCTAGCGGCACGAGGCGTCTCCAGGATACCTGCGGTCTGAATGGCCCGGCGGGGGAACATCGGGACACAAGAAAAATTGAAAATCGACCCTATAGCGCACCAGGAGCGCGAACAAGCATGCGGCCCCTGATTAACTTTCCTTCCAAAGGCGATTCGACGGGAGCCCCGGTTTTGGCTAGATCAATATCCATGTCCAAATCTGCCGCCGGATCGACACTTTACCGTCTTATCGAAGCGGGCCATCTGGCCCGGCAGGCTCTGCTTGCGCCATTGGTGGCGCGCGGACTTGAGGCCGGCGACGACGCAATCCTGCTTGGCCTCGCCGACCCTTCGGGCACCACAACCCAGGCGCTGCTCGAATTTACCGGGCTCGCAGCCGATCAGCTCGACGCGCGACTGGCCCGGCTCGAAAGCCGCGATCTGCTGCTGCGCCTCGCTGTCGGGCCGGAAATGGAACCCGGCGCCCGGCTCTCCCAGCAAGGCCACGCAATGCGTCAGTCTATCGAGGACCACTGGGCCTACCTCGAACAAACCCTTGCGCAAGATCTTGGCGACAAGCGCCAGAAGCACCTGCGCAAGGCTCTCAAACGCATCATCGAAGTGCTGCGGTTCTGATCAGCACCCTGCCCTGATCGCCCGCGCCTCGGCCAGCGTCATTTCGGTATGACGCTGCCAGCCATCGTTTACGTCCGGGAAATCGGTGCGAAAATGCCCGCCACGGCTTTCGGTGCGCTTGAGGGCTGCAGCGGCAACCAGCGTTGCCGAGGTCACCATGTTCAAATAGGCGCGCGTTACTTGCTGCGCGGTTTCCTCAAGGTCCAAAAGCCCCCGCAATGCGCGCTTTAGCCCCGCAGCGTCGCGCTCCACGCCAACATCATTGCTCATGATCGCCCGCAAATCCTTGACCGCCTTGAGATTGCGAAGCACATGCTCGGCTTTCGCGCCCTTCTCGGGATCCCAGGCAATGCCTCCGAATTCGGGCAAGGGTTGCCGCTGGGGCTCGAGGCCCGAAAGATCGTCTGCAATGCGTGCACCATAGACAATGGCTTCAAGCAGCGAATTGGAGGCCAGCCGGTTGGCGCCGTGCAATCCCGTGCAAGACGCCTCACCGCACACCCAAAGTCCCGGCAACGAGGAGCGACCATCCTCGTCCACCTTGACCCCGCCCATATGATAGTGTGCCGCCGGCGTCACCGGGATCGGATCGGCAACCGGATCGATGCCCGCCGTCCGGCAATATTGTGCAACCGTGGGATAAGCCGTCAAAATCTTGTCTCCCAACGCCGCCCGCGTATCGAGAAACACAGCGCGCCCCGCCTTGATCTGGCGGAAATTGGCGCGCGCCACGACATCGCGGGGCGCCAGTTCGGCGTCGGGATGAATGTCGGGCATGAAGCGCTCGCCAAGATCATTGATCAGGGTCGCGCCCTCGCCGCGCAACGCCTCGGTCGCAAGTGGCGCCGGATCGCGCCCGGTCAGAATTGCCGTCGGGTGAAACTGGACAAATTCGGGATCGGCGATCACGGCCCCGGCCCGCGCCGCCATGCCCATTGCGTGCCCACGCACCGAAGGCGGATTGGTGGTCACAGCATAAAGTCCGCCCAGTCCCCCCGCCGCCAGAACTGTCGCCCGCGCCCTGATGAACACCGGCTCGACATAGCGATCACCTAGCCGTCGCCCGAATACGCCGACGATCCGGCCATCGGCATGAGCAAGATCGACGGCAGTGATGCCTTCAACAACGCGGATCGACGGTGTAGCGCGCACCTTGGCGATAATCGCCTGCATGATGGCGTGACCAGCCCTGTCGCCTGAAACCCTGACAACGCGATTGGCCGAATGAGCGGCTTCACGCGACAGGATGAACTGCCCCAGCGCATCGCGATCGAAAGGGGTTCCCCAACTCGCCAGATCCTCGATCCGCGCTGCCGCTTCCCCGGTCACCGATTCGGCAACCCCGTGGTCGACGATCCCCGCTCCGGCCATTTCGGTGTCCGCAGCATGGGCAAGCGCGCTATCGCCCGCCCCGACCGCCGCCGCCACCCCGCCCTGCGCCCAGGACGATGACGCCCCCGAGCCCAACGGCATGGGCGAAAGCACGGTTACCGGCCGCGGCGCCAGCTTGAGCGCACAAAACAGCCCCGCCAGCCCCGCGCCCACAATCACCACGCCTTCGGCGTTAAAGACGTTGTCAAAAATATCCACGGATCCCTCCCCCCGGACCGATGCCAAAGGCGATTACTAGGTCTTGGGCCGCGAGAATTCGATCATTCGTTCAACCGCCGCCCGCGCCGGCGCCATAAGGTCTTCGGCGATGGTCACTTCCTCGGTGCCTGTGTGCAGGCTCCAGAGGATGTTTTCGAGGTTGATGCGCTTCATGTGCGGGCAGATGTTGCAGCCACGCAGGAAGGCGACACCCTCGGTTTCGGCGGCAACGTTGTCGCTCATCGAGCATTCGGTCACCATCACGACCTTGGGGGGCCTTTCGGTCTTGACCCAGTCGATCATTCCCGAGGTCGACCCGGCGAAATCGACGACGTCGATCACTTCGGGCGGGCATTCGGGATGCGCGATGATCTTGGCGCCCGGATAGGCAGCCCGCAACTCGGCGATGTCGGCAGCAGTAAAGGTTTCATGGACCTCGCAGGCGCCCGCCCAGGTGACGATCTTCTTCTTCGTCTTTTTTGCAGTGTTCTGGGCCAGGTACTGGTCCGGGATCATGATCACGGTGTCGCCCTCGACAGCGTCGACGATATCGAGCGCATTCGACGACGTACAACACACATCGGTCACGGCTTTGACCGCTGCCGAGGAGTTCACATAGGTCACCACCGGCACCCCCGGATACTGCGCCCGCATGGCCAGGACGTCGTCAGCAGTGATCGAAGATGCCAGCGAGCACCCTGCCCGGCTGTCCGGGATCAGCACCCGCTTTGTCGGATTGAGCAGTTTTGACGTCTCGGCCATAAAATGAACGCCGCACTGCACGATCGTATCGGCTTCGACCTTCGTGGCCTCGATGGCCAATTGCAGACTGTCGCCCACAATATCGGCAACACCGAAAAAGATCTGCGGCGTCTGATAATTATGCGCCAGGATCACGGCGTTCTGTTCGCGCTTGAGCTTATTGATCTGGAAGATCAGCGGAGCATAAAACGGCCATTCGATCTCGGGGATACGGTCTTTGACCTTTTCAAAGATCGGACGGGTTTCTGTTTCGATCGCCTTTGAAAACTTCAGATCGAAGTCGGCAGCCAGAACGGCCCGCGCTTCTTCGATCGGTGTCAGGGCGTTGATCTGCTGGATCATGTTCGGGCTCCCCGGCCGACTGGACACTGGCCGCGCGCGACCTTCAAGCCTGGATGATCTAGGGAGTTTTCGTTCCCAATTCAATAAAGCCCGTGCTAGAGCACCGATATTGCATACGACTTTGGTTGGAGATCGCCCATGGCACAGGACGCAGCAACGCTCAAATCCATCCTCTCGGCAGCGCCTGTGGTGCCCGTCATTATCCATGACGATGTCACAACGGCGCGCAATCTTGCCGAGGCCCTGGTGGCCGGCGGATTGCCAAATCTCGAAATCACCCTGCGCACTCCTAATGCCCTTAAAGTCATGGAAGAAATGGCAAAGGTCGATGGCGCCGTGGTCGGCTCGGGCACTGTGCGCCGCAAAAAAGATATGGAAGCATCGCGCGATGCCGGGTGCCAGTTCATGGTTTCCCCCGGCGCCCCTGTTGCCCTGCTTGAAGCTGCCGAAGATATTTCCATTCCGCTTTTGCCCGGCATCGCTTCGCCGTCAGAAGCGATGGCTGCATCACTGATGGGCTATTCCTACCTCAAGTTCTTCCCCGCGGAAGCCATGGGCGGCGCCCCCGTCCTCAAGGCATTCGCGTCTCCCCTGCCCGACATCACCTTCTGCCCCACCGGGGGCATAGATATCGAAAAAGCCAAGATCTATCTCGGCCTGTCCAATGTCATTTGCGTTGGCGGCTCGTGGGTTATTCCAGCCGATGCGATAGCCGACGGCGATTTTGACAGGATCGAAACCCTCGCCCGGCAAGCAGCCAGCCTCGCGTCATAGATGAAACGGCCCGTTCCCGCCTCCGGTCTGGGCCATCTGCGGATCGTGCTCGATGAAGATTTCTACATCGGACCCGGCCGCGCCGATCTGCTTGAATATATAGCGCAAACCGGCTCGATCAGTGCCGCCGGCAAACGCATGGGCATGAGCTACAAGCGTGCCTGGAATCTCGTCCAGGCTCTCAATGCGGGGATCGGCATCGCGCTGGTGGAAACCAGCAGGGGCGGCACGGCACAGGGGGGCGCGCACCTGACAGAAACCGGGCGTGAAGTTCTCGCCCGCTATCGCGCCATCGAAAGCAAGACAAGCAATGCGATAGCCTCCGACATCGCGGCCCTCCGCCAGATCAAGGTCAACGGCCCGTCCCAAACATAGCGTTTGCGTTGGTCGCGCGCTTCATGCCAGAAACGATATGTCCTTATATACATATCGATGAACTCATGTTGCGCGTCGTTGTTTTTGCCTTCTTGATCTTGGTTCCGGCCGGTTCGGCCACCGCCCAGCATGCCCAGATTGCTGTCGCTGCCAATTTCAACGCAGCGGCAGAAGAGCTTGGTGCCGCGTTTACAGCCCAAACCGGCGATACGATAGCCTTTTCCTTTGGCGCCACCGGACAGCTCTATGCCCAGATCACCCAGGGCGCGCCCTTCGATGCCTTTTTGTCCGCCGATGCCGCGACCCCTGCGCGTCTGCGCGACGAGGGCTATGGCGACGCCGCGAGTACATTTACCTATGCTGTGGGCAAGCTTGTTCTGTTTTCCACCCTGCCCGACCTCGTCACCGGCCCGGAAAGCCTTGATGCCGATTTCACCCATATTGCCATTGCCGAACCGGCCGCCGCGCCATATGGCACCGCTGCAATCGAAGTCATTGCGGCGCTTGGTCAAAGCGCGGTGCTCGCCGACAGGCTTGTCATTGGGCAGAACATTTCCCAGACCTATCAGTTCGTTGATACAGCCAATGCCGAGCTTGGCTTCGTCGCGCTGTCCCAGGTGGCTGCACGCCAGGATGGTTCGCGCTGGATTGTCGACGAGGATCTTTATGGCCCGATCACTCAAGACGCCCTGCTGCTCAACGGTGATAACCCGACAGCAATTGCCTTTCTCGATTTCCTTTCGAGCGAGGCAGCCCACACCATTATTACATCCTATGGCTATGGGCTGATCGACCGGTGACACTGTTTTGGGAAATCTGGCCAGCGATCAGGCTCACGCTTTCACTGGCGCTCGTAACAACCCTCATCTTGCTGGTTATCGGCACGCCGATTGCTTGGTGGTTGGCCCGCTCCAAATCGCGCTGGACCATTATCGTCAATGCGTTGATCGCCCTGCCACTGGTGTTGCCGCCCACTGTTCTGGGCTTTTACATGCTCATCTTGTTGGGCACCGGCGGCCCTGGGGGCTGGTTGGCGCCGATTTGGGGTGGACGCAGCCTTGCCTTCACCTTCCCCGGCCTCGTTATCGGCTCGGTGCTTTATTCCCTTCCCTTTGTCGTCCAACCCTTACGCAACAGCTTTGCGGCCATAGGCCCCGGTCCGCTCGAGGCGGCCTATTCGCTCGGCTTCGACTTCCGCAAAGCATTTGCTCTTGTCATCCTCCCCCTGGCCCGACCGGGCTACCTCACGGCAACGGTGCTGGGGTTTTCCCATACAGTTGGCGAATTTGGTGTGGTGATGATGATCGGCGGCAATATTCCGGGCCAGACCAAAGTGCTCTCAATTGCCATCTTCGATTATGTCGAACAGCTCCGCTGGACCGAGGCGCATATCATCGCCTTTGCAATGCTGATCTTTGCCTTTGTGGCGCTGGCCCTCACAATGAGCGTCGACCGCAGAATTGCACGCATTCAGCCCTGACTGCTCAGGCCGGCTTGGTGTCCTCGGCGAGGTCCGTTGCGTCCGGCGTTCCCGAATAAAACGCCGAAAGCTGCTTGTAGGGTCGGGAGTTGAGCGCCAAGATCGTTACAAGAACGCCGATCAGCCCCGCCACAGTAAAGACCAGAGCAATGCCCCGGTCCGCTCCTGTACCAAACCACCCCCCGATGGTTTGCGCGCCCGGCCCGTCGGTCATGAACGGGATCACGACGAACTGGGTGTAGGGCCCGATCAGGAATGCGGTTAGCGGCGACGCCGCCTGCTCAATCGATTGGGCAAACCCGAATACGCGCCCCTGTCGCTCCAGCGGCACCACCTTTTGCAGTGTCGTATGCTCTGCGGCTTCGGCAAAAGGCGCCATGAACATCCAGACGAAACATCCAGCCATCAAGAGCCAGATCGAGGGCTGAACCGTAAACACGCAGCACACAGACCAGGTTATCAGATTGACCAGTAACAGGGTGCGCAGTGGGTTCTTGCCCAGCCCGATACGCGAAATCAGCAAGCCGCTGGCGATAAACGCCGTAGAGAGCACGCCGAACAGCAGCCCCCAGACTTCGACCGAAACCAGCGACAGCCCATAGGCGTCAAGCAGCGCCATGAAAATGCCGCCGAGGAAATTGTTGAAGGTCGCGAAAAAGATCAGTGCAAACAGCCCCGGCACCGCCGCAATCACGGCAATGGTGCCCGCGATATCGACCGTACGCGGCGGCTGCACTTCACCTTCAGTGGGAACCGGGCGGCCCTCATTTACCCGGAGCAAGCCCAGATGGGCAAACACCAGCAGGGTCGTCGCCAGCGCCAGGATAAGCACCAGCCACATGCCGCCCCAGGCGACAAGAAACCCTGAGATCACCGACGTCGTCAAAAACCCGACCCCCGTCACCATACCCACAAGCCCGTTTGCCTTGTCGCGCTCATCCTCGGGGATCATGATCGTCACCAGCGTCGGTAGCGCAATCGAGCGGATATTTCCCGCGATCACCCCGAGCATGACCAGCAGCACGAACCCCCAAAGATAGGGCGAAAAGGGATCGCCAAACGCCCCCTCGGGTTCGGCCAGCAACATGCCCAGCGCGGCAACATAGAACAGGAACGAGACAAGGCTCGACCCCATCATCGATATTCGTTTGGAATTGTGGTCGACGATCGCTCCGAGCCAGAACCCGAACGCCGCGGTGAACACCAGATAGATTCCGGCGATCATGCCCGTCGCGAAAACCGACTGGGTCTCGATAAAGATCCAGAAGGTTATCGCGAACCACACAGTAAAGTTCGTGATGTTGGCAACAAGGTTGTTGCCCAAGATCTGATGAAAGGGGTTCATGGCACCGTCCGGACCGCTCAGGATGAGAGTTTACGTCCAGCTTCTGCCATCGACAATCGCCAAACGTTCACCAAGGACGCCTGGCGTGCCCCAAACCCGACATCTTACCCAAAAAAGATCTTGCGACCGGACGCGAGCCATACCCTCGCCAGTCGTCCGGCTTACGGGACGGTCTTAGCGTTCTCCGACGATGTCGCCAATGCCATCTTCGATCGTGGGTGCGGTAGAGCCACACTTAAACCCGTCAACCAATTGGTCGGCCAACTGCCGGGCCCGCCCATTGGCGCCTTCGGTATTGGCCACATACGCCATCGCACACGCACCACCGCCATCGGGCTGCCCCACCTTGGAAACCACGAGGAGCTGCCGCGTCCAATCGCCCATTTCATCGGCAATGAACCAGCGCTGGATCGCTGCGACGGGGCGCTCGGTGTCCCGGTCCAGCCGCACCCGCCATTCGACAGTGTCATTGGCGTAATTGAACGGCGCAAACGTCGCCATCCCTGAATCTGTTGCAAACCCGTATGTTACGCTGTCGCGCCCATCGGAGGAGCGCAATACGAACGGATAACCGGCATGGCCTGTGCAAACGAAATCAGCCCATTCGCCTTCATTGTCCGGAGCCCGCGCGATCATGTTGCAATCGGCATCCAGATCATAGCGTGTGTATTCGCTGATCGCTTGCGCCAGGACCGGCGTACCACCGAGCGACACAAGAGCGAGAGCGGCCAACAGCATTTTCATTGCAACGATCCTCATTACACTTTTCAGGGCCGAAACTCGTCCAACAATCTGGCGGCAATGTGCCAAAATCAGCTCTTGAGCACAGCGTCTACGTCATCGCGGCTGGGCGGATTGCAGCCCACGAAACCGCAATTGAGCCCTGCAGTCACCGCACCGAACCTGAGCACTTCGCCCAAATCCTGAGCATCAAGGCCGCCCAACCGGTCGACCGTCAACGCTTCGCGTTCGGCAAGCGCCGTCAGAACGCCCGCCATCAGGCTGTCTCCGGCGCCAACGGTGTCGCCGAACACTGCCGGCCGATGGACCGCGGCGTGTGCTTCGCCCGACGCTGTGAAGGCCCGCGACCCCGCATCGCCCATGGTAACCACAACAAGTTTGACATTGGGCCTAGCCAGCAGGAGCTGTGCGTGCGCCTCGATGCTCAGCGTGTCGTCAAGCGCTGAAAGATCCTCGTCGGAAACTTTGACGATATGAGCAAGATCGAGAAAGCCGTCCAGCCGCGCTTTGTAGCCTGCGAAATCGTCGATAAGCGACGGTCGCACGTTCGGGTCGATCGAAAGAACTGCACCCCGCGCCGCCACCTGTTTGACCACATCAAGCCAGATCTCCGCATCCTCGGGCTCGATGGGCAGGAAACCACCGATCTGAAAGACATCGATTGTTTTGGGCAGAGCCGCCATCAACTTTTCGCGCGAAATATCGCGCTCGGCTGTGCCCTTGCGATAAAAAGCATAGGCGGGCAGACCTTTGGCGTTCCGTGTCACCACCGCCAGCGTCGTGTTGCAGTTTGAGCGCTCGGCGATCAATGGGACCACGCCGGCCGCCGCGAGTGGCCCCATAAGGCGGTCGCCGAATGTGTCCTTGGAAATCGGGCACAAGAAACCCGATGCCTGTCCCAAACGCGCCAGCGCTATGGCGCAATTATAGGGTGACCCTCCCTCATGGGCGCTCATGTCCATGGCGCCGCCGGAAACCTGCGGGCGCGCAACGAGATCGATGAGGCTTTCCCCCGCAACAACAAACATCGCTTCCTCCTGAGCCAAGGGCCCGGTCTGTCTACACGATCACGCGGGCATTCGCCAAGCGCATGGGCAGATGTTTACGCAACTAAAGTCACCGCCAGGCTCCATTCAGTTTCCGGGCTGCAACCTTTGAGAGAGAGACGCATTGTGCCCGTGACGTTTTTTTTCATTTAATCACGAGGGAATTGCTATGGACGTCGTTGACGTAAGGATAGACCCGTTTCCGAGCCAGCGCGAACTTTCCGATCTGTGGCGAGCAACATGGGAGGTTGACGGCGTTTCCGACTTTCAGTCGATCCTGACACGTAGCCTGACCCATGTCGGCGCCTATCTTGGAGACCGCATCATCGGGTTTACCAACATGGCCTGGGATGGCGGCGTTCACGGCTTTCTTGTCGATGCCTGTGTCCATCCCGAGTTTCGCGACCACGGCATTGGGCAATCGATGGTTGAAGCTGCGCTACAGGTCGCCCGCAAGCGTGGATTACGCAAAGTCCATGTAGACTTCGATCCACATCTGCGCGACTTCTACCTGTCTTGCGGCTTCAAGCCCACCGACGCCGGGGTTTTAAACATCGACTAGAAAGAACCAGCACATGGCCGACACTGACGACACCCGGTTCACAGCTCTCGAAGAGCGCCTGGCCCATCAGGACCAGACGATTGAGGAACTGAGCAGCGTAATTGCCGGCCAGTGGCGCGAAATCGATAGGCTCAAACGACAGCTTGCCATGATCGACGATCAGATCGCCGCCGTCGAGCAACTCGCCCGTACCGGCAAGGCAGAACCGCCACCGCCCCATTATTAGCGCCTAACGGGCGTCCGCGGATGGCATGCCGACCAGGAGCGGACGTCGGCTCAGCACCAGTCCCGACGCGCTCCGTCCCACGGACGGGCGAGCCCTTCAGCCACCAATATCATACCCAGAGATTGTCCGTCGCGCTCCAGTACCCGCAGCTTGCGGCCATACCTGTCCTCGTCACGATGGTCCCAGAACCGCATGGAAAACCTCCCCTGGTTGACCAACTCAAGCATCCGCGCCGTCGCACGGTCGCCCAACGCTTTTTCCTGTGCGCAGCCATAATTTCGCACTTCGGGCGTATCGATATCTGCAATCCGTACCGATTGTCCGTCGATGCGGATCGTGTCGCCATCAATAACGCAGGTGCCACCGCCTACAGCACACAGCGAAAAGCGCTGGGTTACAACATCGGGGGTGGCCCCGGTGGTGATCGCCGGCAGCTCCAAACCGGGAACGCTGACATATCCACGATCGATGGCCACCCAGCCCAGCGCGGCAACTGCAATAAACGCAACCACCGGCTCAACCAAACGTGGCACGCGCCGTCTTGGCCGGGCGGCAAAACGCGCCCGCCCAAATATGGTTCTCGCCCGCATAGCCGAATCGCCTCCATGCCCAAAAGGGCAGACGATAGGCAACCCGTCCTAACGGGTGGTAAGCGCCAAGCTCGACGAATTACCGTGCGGAATTATACGGCCAGGCAGAGATATTTGATATTGAGATAGTCCTCGATCCCATACTTGCTGCCTTCACGGCCGAAGCCGGACTGCTTGACCCCGCCGAACGGGGCCACTTCGGTGGAGATCATGCCTGTATTGATACCGACAATCCCGTATTCCAATGCCTCGGCCACCTTTGTAACCTTCGAGATATCCTTGCCGAAGAAATAGGCCGCCAGCCCGAACTCTGTCGCATTGGCCAATGCGATGGCGTCCTCGACGGTCTCGAATTTGAAGACCGGCGCGACGGGGCCAAAAATCTCCTCGCGCGACAAGCGCATATCCTTGGTCGCGCCCACCAGCAACGTGGGCGGATAAAAGGTGCGCTCCCCGGTCGGCGCACCACCCATGATGATCTCTGCCCCCTTGTCTCGAGCATCCCCGACAAGCTCTTCGACCTTTTCGACGGCCTTTTCGGTGATCAATGGGCCGAGTTCGACCCCCTCTTCCATACCATTGCCAACCTTGAGCTCAGCCATCCTGTCTCTCAGACGGGAAACGAAAGCGTCATGGATGCCCGCCTGGACATAAAGTCGGTTCGCACAAACGCAGGTCTGGCCGGCATTGCGGAACTTGGATGCAATTGCGCCCTCGACTGCAGCATCGATATCGGCGTCATCGAACACGATAAACGGCGCATTGCCGCCCAGCTCCATGCTCATCCGCTTGATCCCGTCGGCGCATTGGCGCATCAGGATTTTGCCCACATTCGTTGAACCGGTGAAACTGATCTTGGCAACTTTGGGGTTTGCGCACAGCTCTTGGCCGATAGCGGCAGAATCGGTGCCGGGAACGATGTTGAGAACGCCCGGCGGAAAGCCTGCCCACTCCATGAGGCGGGCAATCGCCAGTGCCGAGAGCGGGGTTTCCGAAGCGGGCTTGGACACAACAGTGCAGCCCGCCGCCAAAGCCGGGGCCAGCTTGCGCGCCAGCATTGCGTTAGGAAAATTCCAGGGCGTGATCACCCCGACAACGCCCACCGGCTGTTTGATGACACTTATCCGGGTGTTGGCAGTGTGACCGGGGATCGTGTCGCCATAGACGCGCCTTGCCTCTTCGGCGAACCACTCGATAAAGCTCGCGCCATACAGAATTTCCCCGCGCGCTTCCTTCCAGGGTTTACCCATTTCCAGCGTCAGCACCGTAGCCAGATCGTCGGCGTTTTCGACCATCAGCCGGTGGAGTTTTTTCATCAGATCGGCACGTTCCTTGGCCGATTTTGCTGCCCAAACCGGTTGCGCCGCATGGGCGGCATCGATGGCCTCGCGCGTTGCATGGGTCGAAAGGTCGGGGATCTGTGCCAACACCGCCCCGGTTGCCGGATTGGCAACCCGGAAGACCTTGCCCCGTGACGATACTGTGCTCCATTTGCCGTTGATATAGCCCCCGGCAGCAATCAGGCGTGGTTCCTTGAGCCGGTCGGTGAGCGCTGACGTTAGGGTCATTTAGCGAGCCTCCTTGGAGTGTTTTTACGATTGAACGCCTCAAATTGCCCTATGGCAACAGGCGCGCGGCCGGGTTGCAGTTTTACTGGCGAGTTTGTTCAAAACTGCTATATTTAGGGCCTGCGCCGATATGATGACGGGCCGAATGCACACAGCCGAAACGACTTATTCGTTCCTTTCCAGCTCTGCTGAAATGCAGCGTGGTTCAATGGCTGCCAGAGTGGCGGCCCAATTGCGTAACGCGATTATCGAGCTCAGGTTGCCCCCGGGTACCATGCTGGACAAATCCCAGATCTGTGCGCGGCTCGGTGTATCGCGCTCACCGGTTGCCGAAGCTTTCGCACGGCTGCAGTCGGAAGGTCTGCTCGATATCCTACCCCAACGGGGCACCGTAGTATCCTTCCTCTCGCTCGGCGCGATCAAGGAATACATCTTCATCCGCAAGGCGCTGGAGGGCGAAGCTGTCCGCATGCTGGCAACCCACCATCCCTCTGGTCTTACAGAGCGGCTGGAAGCCAATATCGAGGCCCAACGCAAAAGCGCCGATAATGAAGATCGCGAAACATTTCATGGCCTGGATCTTCAATTTCACGACGAAATATTGAACGCTCTTGGCTATCGCCGCATGAAGGCGGTCGTCGATACGGCCCGCAACAATCTCGACAGGGCCCGGCAGATGACCAATTCCATTCGCCGCATCGCCGTCGGCATTGAGGAACATGCAACGATTCTCGCCGAAATCCGGGCTGGAAAGGCCGACCGGGCAGCGCGCGCCATGCATGTCCATCTCGACGGCATGATCAGCGAGACAGAGGCGCTGGCAAACCGCCATCCCGAGCTTTTCGTGCCGGGTGCTGCCTATCGCAGCAATCCGCAATCGGAGGTCATTCGCGATTTGGCAACAATCCGTCGCGTTCCGTCCACTTAATCAGAACGCTCATCGACGCTATCTTCGTGGCAACTCAATAGCCCATGCGGGCCAACGCCCGCCACGGAGATACATATATGCTGGAAACCCAACCTACAGTCACAACGCCCCTTCTGGTGCCCACGGCCACCCGACTTGGTCAGATTCATATCGCAGTGACCGATGCTGATAAGGCGCTGTCGATCTGGCGCGACGTTGTCGGACTCACCCTCATAAACAGCACGCCGGACCGGCTCGAACTTGGCGCTGGCGACGATGTGCTTGTGGTCCTCGAAACCGGCGCAAATGGACCAGTGGCGCCCCATACTGTCGGGCTCTATCACGTTGCCATCCATGTCCCAACGCGCCGTGATTTTGCGCGCACCCTGAATCGGGCCATCGCTGCCAGAGTGCGCATTTCGCCCACCGATCACCTTGTATCCGAAGCGCTCTATCTCTGGGATCTTGATGGAAACGGCATCGAAATCACCTTTGAGACGCCGTGGCGCGGCCGGTTTGTCGAAAACGACGAACTCATGGCGATTACCCCGGACGGCCAACCTCATTCCGGCCGCGAACCAATTGATGTCGCTGGCCTGATGAGCGAGCTCGATGGCGACCAGACACCGTTTGCTTCGATGCCAAAGGGCACGCGCATCGGGCATGTCCATGTTCATGTGGACGATCTCGATACAGCAATGGCGTTTTACCGCGACCAGATCGGTTTTGCAGGCCAGTTGCTCTCGCGCCGCTACGGCATGGGCGATGTCAATCTCGATTACGCGCCCCATATCCTTGCGTTCAACATCTGGGCCGGTCGCAATCCCTCGACGCCCCCCGCCGGCGTCGCAGGTCTGCGCTGGTTCGAGATCATTGTGCCCGACCGAACCACCCTCTCGGAAATCCAAGCGCGGCTGGTCGCTGCTAACGCCGATATCAGTGAGGTCGAAATCGGCATCGAAACACGCGACCCTGCCGGCAATCGCCTCAAGATCCTCATCGGCTAAAAATTCTGGCCGATGAGATCGGAGCTGGCCCGGATATCAAGCGCTGCTTAATCGGGCCTGCGCGCGATCAGATCGATCTCGACCAGGGCACCCACTGCCAACCCGGTCACGCCGATTGTTGTCCGGGCGGGTAGTTTGCCAGCCTCGAAATAGGTTTGGTAGGTCGCGTTCATCTGCGCGTAGTCGCGGTCGAACGCCCTGAGATAGATACGGATCATTGTGACGTTCTCCAATGTCAGCCCGACACCGCCCAGCACGATCCCGAGATTGTCCATAACCCGGCGCGTCTGCGCCTCGATCCCGTTGGGCAGCGGCGCGTCGGGCGCGTCAGGGTCGGTCGGCATCTGTCCGGTGAGAAAAACCCAGCCATCGGCCTCAACGGCATGGGAAAACGGGGCGACGGGCCGCGGGCCGCGCTCGATCATATGATGGATGGGCAGGCTCATGGGAACTCCTTTATGTCGCCCAAAGAGTGCAAAGCCTTGTCCTTGCAGTCAACCACAACCATGTCTGGCGCGTTAGGCTTACAACCAGGCTCTCGCAAGGAACACACAATGACACCCGATCTCGACATCGAACACACCCTGGACGGCGACCAAGGGCGCTATTGGGCCGAGCTTGGCGAGGGTGCCCAGGCCGAGATGACCTATCTGCGGCGCCCTGACAACGCGATAATCATCACCCACACGGGCGTTCCGCCCGCCTTTGAGGGAAGGGGCATTGCGCTAAAACTCGTCAAACGCGCAGTGGCCGACGCCCGTGAGCACAATTTCAAGATCGTGCCGCAATGTCCCTATGTGGCGGTCCAGTTCCGCCGTCATCCCGATTGGGACGAGCTGCTTGCCTGATCTGCGCGTGGAGCCTTGAAGGGCCGGGACCTACGCCTCTTCGCTGTCGCGCGCATCGACTTCGCGCGCCTCAGCTGCCTCCGAAGTCAAAACATCGGCGCGCTCGAAGACAACGACCCGGTCGCGCCCCTCGGCTTTGGCCCGATAAAGTGCGGCGTCGGCCATTTCGGTAGCAAGTTCGAGGCTGTCTTCGGCCATGACCAGCGTTGCCCCGACACTGATTGTCACCGAAAGGCGCTCGCCGTCCGAAACCGTGACAGGCATTTGCCGCATCATCTCGTTGAGGGCTTCGCCGATCTGGATCAACCCTTGCGCAGAGCAATCGCGCACTAATACGATGAATTCATCTCCGCCCCACCGCGCGCAGACATCGACACGGCGCAATGCGGCTTTGAGCCGTCGCGCCACTTCGATAACCACCTGATCGCCCGCCGAATGCCCGGCCGTATCGTTGACCGTCTTGAAGTTGTCGATGTCGATCAGCAACAGCCCGTTGACATGTTTGGCATCGGCTCCGCGCCGACGCTGCACTATGAATTTTTCCTCGAACCCGCGCCGGTTGTAGATCTTGGTCAGCGCATCGAGGTTGACGAGCGATTGAAGCTGTTCGGTGCGTTCGCGCACCTGGCTCTCAAGGCTCAACCTGGCCTCGGTAATCGTGTCAGACATTTCGATCAGCGTGCGCGAGAGCCTGCCGATTTCATCGGGGCTGCGATCGGGTTTCATTACGGCCCGCTTGCCTTCACGCAGGGAGACGAGCCCGGCTTCGACCTTTTCAATCCGATTGAGTACCACGATGCGGAAAATCCAGCTCAACACCAGCCCCACAGCCAGCAGGATCGCAATTGCGGCCAGGCCGACGGGCAGGAAAACGCGGCGGTCGATAATGGTTTCAACATCCATCACAGTGATGTTGTACCAGCCGATGTGACCGAGATAGCCAACTCCCACCAGCTTGGGCAGGCCCGACATGGTGAGCATGGCTGTCCGAATTTCGTCGGGCGCTTCGAGGGCACCGTTCATCATGGCGCGCAACAGAGCCATGTCGGCAACATCGTCGACCAGCGAAAACACCGTGGTCTTTTCGGCAATATCCTTGGTGATCGAACGAAAATCGACGAGCGATGCGTCCCTGTGCGCCTGAACCGCGCCGCCCTGGTCGACAAATATCGATTCAACGCCGGGTTCGGACACATCGACGACATCCTGGATAAAACTGGAAAGATCGAGCCCGGTGCCCACCATCCCCAGCACTTCCCCGTTGCGGCTGACGAGGCAGTTCATCCACACCTTGGTGACTTTGAGAACGTCATCAACATTAACGTTGAGGTGACACCCCTCGCGCCGCCCCCGTGTCGCGTAATACCAGGAGTCGCGCTCAAGCGTCGGACGCAACGTGTACCTGTAAGGATCGTCGCCATAACTGTTGAGGGCGTCGTTGAAATAGTAATGGCCAGAGCCATTGATGACCAGAAACACGCTCTTGTCGGTAAACGCGTTACGATAATGCTCCATTTCGGCCAGACCGCGGGCCTTGAGCTCTTCATCATTTTCGTTGGCGAACCAGTCGAGAATGGCCGGTGAACGGCTCAGGGTTTCGGCAAGTGAAAGTTCCTGCCCCAGCGCGGCCATGCCGCGATAGCGATCATACTGGACCTGCCGCTCTGCAATCATGGTGCCGAACTGGAACGTCAGAGACTCGATGATACGGTTGATGGCCAGCCAGCCCGCAAGGCCTACAAGAACCAATGCTGCCAGCACCAGCCAGAGCACGCGCGTGCGCAAACTCGGCCCTGCCAGTCGGCCAAAAAGCGATTTCATCATCGCCCGGTTCGTCCCCCAATAAACACCGGCGCAGTCATGCGCCGGTCCATGAAGCGATAGCGAATCAGTGGTTTAAGTCCTGTTAACCGTCAGGGTATTCACCAAGAAATCCCGCGATAGCTGTCAGTTCGTCCTGCACGATCTCGTGTCCACCCTCATGCCAGACAATCTCGGTATCGGCCCCTTGCGCCCCAAACCAGTCGCCAAGTGCCTGTGTGCGCTCAGCCGGACAGATCGGGTCCCGCCGCCCGGCGGTGATCAGCACACGCCGGCCTGCGAGTGCCTGCGCTGGCTCAGGCGACCACGGGATCAGCGGATGCATCAGCACGCCGGCATCGATCAGGTCGGGATGGGTCATCATCACCGATGCCAATATATTGGCGCCGTTTGAATAGCCCAGCCCCACTACCGGCCCATCGGCTTTCAGCCCTTCGATAAACCGGGCCATCTTTTTTGTCCTCAGGGCAAGATCTTCCATATCGTAGACGCCCTCTCCGGTGCGCCTGAAATAGCGCAGAGCCCCGCCTTCAGATACATCACCACGTATCGCAACGATCTGCGCCTGGGGCAGCAATTGCCGCCCAAGATTGAAGAACTGGTTTTCGTCGCCGCCCGTCCCGTGCAACAGCACAAGCGTGGGCGCATCAGGGCGCTGCCCCTCATGGACCTTGGTAATATACGTCTCGCTCATGGCTCAGTCCTTTATCTCGGGCAGGTGAGTTTCCAGCCATGCGCGGCGATGCTCGTGCTGCGCGGGCAGTTTGAGCGCTTCGCCGAGATTGGCGGCATCCTCGTCACGGTCGAAGCCGGGCTCATTGGTCGCGATCTCGAACAATACGCCGCCCGGCGTGCGGAAATAGATCGCATAGAAATAGTCGCGATCGATAACCGGCGTCACCTGATACCCGGTATCGAGCAGCGCTTGACGTACGGCATTCTGGGCAGCCCGGTTCTCGACGGCAAAGGCGATATGATGCACCGATCCCGCCCCGAGATCGCCGCGTGGCATGTTGGGCAATGTGTGCAGATCGATCGTATCGGCCCCGTTGCCGTCCGGGATGACGAAACGCTTGATACCCTTTGAGGTGTCGGCGTGTTCATAGCCCATGAATTTGAGCAGCTCCTCGGTTGGGCCGCTGTCGCCAAGGCGCAGACTGGCCCCGGCAAAGCCACGAATTGCCTCCTCGCCAGCAACCGCGCCGCCTGTCCAGGGCACCCGCGTGTCGGTTTTGGCTTCGACAAGTGCGAAGCTGTCACCGTCAACGGCTGTGAAGCGCAGCCGGTTTTCTCCAAACGCTTCGTCGGACAGCACGCCATTGACGCCCTTTTCGGCAAACCGTGCCTTCCAGAATGCAAGGCTGCCCTCGGGGACCGAGAACTGAGTTTCCCCCACCTCTCCAATGCCTGGACGGCCCTTGATGATGTGGGGAAAAGGGAAGTAGGTCATCACCGAACCTGGCGTGCCCTGCTCATCGCCATAATAGAGGTGATAAACCGAAGGCTCGTCGAAATTTACTGTCTTTTTGACCCGGCGCAGGCCGAGCGTGTCGGTAAAGAACCGGTTGTTGGCGTCAGCATCGCGCGACATAGAGGTCACGTGATGCAGGCCCTTGATCTGGTCGAGCATTGTTCTGTCTCCAAGCATGTGCCCACTGGGCATGTTGGAGACCAATATAGTCGGCCGATCGGTTCAGATAATCAGCCCTATGGTTCATTCAATATTCGATGTTATCGAACGATGGAACGCTCCGGCTCATCTTCGGCCGCCGCGATCCGATAGGCACAACGGCGTGCGCCCATAACTATGTGATCGGTCCGCTCGACCTTGGTGTCGGGGCCAAGTACATCGCGAAACACTGCAAGTTCGGCTCTGCAGAAATTCTGGCATGCAGTTGCGGCAGCACAGATCGGACAGTGATTTTCATAAAGGACATACCCGCCCTCGCCATCGGCTTCCCAATCGGCCATGTACCCTTCGGCCGAGCGCAGATCAGCCAAGCGGGCAACACGCTCGCCAAGGCTCCCGGCCTCGCGCATCGCTGCGTGATAGACAGCCTTGGTCCGCTCCTCGCGTGCATCGATGATCCGCGCCAAGACAGCATCGCCAAGCGTATCGCCCACGATTCCCAAAAGCTCGACAGTCAGTGCAGCATGAGTGTCGGGAAACCGCGCCTGTCCGCCGGCCGTCAGCCGCCAGAACTGGGACGGGCGCCCCACCCCGCGTGACTGGCTCCAGCATTCGACAAGCCCGTCATCGGACAGCCGCACCAATTGCTGCCGCGCCGCCTCCCCGGACGTTCCCAGGGCCCGCCCGAGTTCGGCGGCAGTCTTGTCGCCATGCATCTTGAGATGGAACAGGACGCGTTCAGCCGCATTGCGCGGAGACCAGTTTCCCGTCTCGGGCAATGATGCAGAATTTTCGTTCACCGGTTTGCTGCTTGACATGGCTCCTGAGCGACATTTAGAAAGCACTTACTTGGAAAATACAGAGACCGGGCCTCAAGATCAAGCCCTACCGGTTTCTTCACACCGACCGGCGCTTCGAACTACCCTGAAATGACAAAAACAAATATTAAATTGCCCCCGGCTGGACCGGCTTTAACACTCGCTCTGGCCGACCACGCAGCGGCGCGAGATGCGGTTCCCGCCTCTCAGTTCACCAGCGCCATGAGCACGCTCGCCGCTGCCGTAACCGTTGTTACCGCCGACGACGGCCAGGATCGTCAGGGCCGCACGGTCACTGCAATGCTCTCGCTCAGCGCCGAGCCTCCGGCCGTTATGGTCTCGATTACCCGCGACTCCGAGTTGGCGCAAGCAATCGGGGCCTCGGGCCACTTCTCGCTTTCGGTTCTCGCCCAGGACCAGCAGAGCGTCGCCGACGCCTTTGCCGGCTGGGGCGCAAAAGACAGGTTCTCAAGCGCTGAATGGGATCAATGGCCCTCCGGCCAGCCGCTGCTTATTGGTGCGGTGAGCAGCCTTGATTGCGTCGTTGCCGGCACCATCGAAATGGACACCCATTTGCTCTATGCGGGCATCGTGACCCACACCCGGTCCTACCCTGACCGCGCGCCGCTCATCTGGCAGCGACGCGGCTACCGGGCACTCGATCAGTCCTGAGTTTGCTCGTCGGCAGGCTCGGCAACAGGCATTGCCTTCAATTTCTGATTGATCTTCTTGTTGCGCCGCTCGGCGATCTTTGACTTGGCGAACGCTGTGAGTTCGCGGCCGCTCATGAACACGGGCACACGAGCCTTCTGCGCATCCTGGTCGATCGCCAGCCCCGCTTCGGACACTTCGCCTTCGATATCGACCTCACGCACGATCAACTCGAGCGCACCGATCGCCACCCGGTCGCCAATCTCGGCCGTGCCGCCGAGCCGCTCTCGCATATAGTCGCCGATCGATTTTTCCAGCGACACATTGGGGCCGATCTGGGCGTCATATGCATCCTTGAGCGCACCGAGCGGACGGATGGGATTGATCCTGAACTCGCCGAAGAAATCCTTGTCATCGGCCTCCACCTTGGCGGGGCTGGCGAACAGCCTGTCGAGCAGGCGTGTGTAGCGCGGGGCAATGAACATATAAACGTAGTCGCCGGCCTTGATCCGTCCGGCAAACTGAAAACGCATCGATTGCCCATCCCGCACGATCAGCGAGGGGCGCGCCCAGCGTGGCAGACGCTCGCCTTCGGCCACCGGACTTTTGTCGACAACGTGATAGACGATAAGCTCATGGTGGGCGCTACCGGGCAGTTCGAGCCCCACGCGTTCCACTGGCCCAATGCGCGGCGGCACGATAAGTCCGAGCCACTGCGCCATGGGCTTGATCGTCCAACCTTGAATGAGAAGCGAGGTCAGAACGACAATAAAGGCCGTATTGAAGAGCACAGCGCCGTTTTCCAGCAAGGCGATCAAAGGCAGAATGGCCAGAAGGATCGAAACCGCGCCGCGCAAACCCACCCATGAAATGAAGGCGATTTCGTCGCGCTGATACTGGAACGGCAACAGGCACAGCCAGACCGCCACGGGCCGGGCAACAAACATCAGGAACAATGCCAGCGCCACGGCCGGCAGCGCCACATTGCCAAATTGGGACGGGCTGGCCAGAAGCCCTAGGATCAGAAACATCACGATCTGGGCCAGCCATGTCATGCCGTCCTGAAAACGCACAAGCGTTGCGCGCGCCCGCACGCGCCTGTTGCCCGCCACAAGTCCGGCAACATAGGCGGCAAGCGCCCCCGAGCCGCCCAAAAGTCCCGTAAAGGCAAACAGCAGCACCGCCATGCCCAAAACGATAATCGGGTAGAGCGCGCCCTCAAGCTCGACACGGTTGATGATGAAAACGATTGCCGAGCCCCCGGCAATGCCAAGCACGACGCCAAGCCCCATCTGCCAGCCGAACCCGACCAGAAACTCGTGAGTAAACCCGGTAATGCCCGAGCCCGAGACCAGAAGCTCGACGAACATGATGGTCAGGAAGATGGCCATCGGATCGTTCGATCCCGATTCCACTTCCAGTGTCGAGCGCACCTTGTCGCGGATTGTGATGCCGCCAACGCGCAAAAGGAAGAACACGGCCGCCGCGTCGGTCGAGGACACGATAGCGCCCATCAACAGGCCTTCGGCCCATCCGAAACCGAACAACAAACGGGCAGCCATCCCCACAACGCCCGTGGTCAACAGCACGCCAACCGTGGCCAGAACGATTGAAGGCGCCGCCGCTTGCCTGAACGACTTAAGCGAGGTCCCAAAACCGGAATCGAAGAGAATGACCGCAAGCGCCAGCGAGCCCACGAAATAGGCTGTGTTGACGTCGGAAAACTGGATACCCAGCCCATCGCTACCTGCCCCCAGGCCAATCCCCAAAAACAGCAGCAGCAAGGGTGCCCCGAAGCGGAACGCGACGAGGCTGGTAAAAACCGAAACAACGATGAGGGCCGCGCCCACGAGGAGCAGCGGGTAAATCCAGTCGATCATCCCCAAATGACCCGATCTAAAATGTTTGGCAGCCGGCCGAACCGGCCGCGTAAGGTGAAAAGATCAATAGTGACAATGATTACGGCGCCAATGCGTCCCGTCCACCCCCACAGGGCCAAAAAACATGCTTTGGAAGCAAAAAATTATCGAGCAGAGACCAGGGTTTGTCTCCATTGAGTACACCGACGCCCCTTGCGCACCTCAACCGTCCCGATAATATCGCTTTCAGGACTTTTTCTCCCTTGGACGCTGGAGGTCTTCGATCATGTCGGTAAATTTCTCTTTGTCACGCGGCACGATGGTGCTGGCGGCGCTGTGCGCGGCGCTTGGCATCGGCACCGCCCACGCGCAGGATCAAACCGTAGACGACGCACGGCTTTTCAATCCGGGTACGCTGACCGTTGCGACGTCCGACCCGGTCTTTCCGCCCTGGATGATGGACAACGATCCTTCCAACGGCGAAGGGTTTGAGAGCGCCTTCATTTATGCACTCGCCGATAGAATGGGTTTTGCGGCCGAAGATGTCGTCTGGGTCCGTGAAACCTTCGATCAGGCCATAGCGCCCGGCGCCAAAAACTACGATTTCGGCATCCAGCAGATTTCGGTCACCGAGGATCGCAGCGCGATCGCCACCTTTTCCGACGTGTATTACCAGCCTCAAAAGGCAGTTGTTGCCATGCCCGGCTCAGCGGTCGAAGATGCCACAAGCTTTGCCGATCTGCGCGAAGTGCGCTGGGGCGTGATGATCGGCACCACAGATCTCGATTATGTCGAAGATATCATCGGCGTCGACCAACCCGCAGTCTACAACGATCAGGTTGGCTTGTTCCAGGCACTGCAGGGCAACCAGATCGATGCAGTGGCCACCGAATTGCCAACAGCACTCTATCTCACGGCCGTTCAGGTGCCCGATGCAACGATCGCCGCAATCCTTACCCCTGACGAAAACGATTACGGTCACGGCCTGATCTTTGAACAGGGCAACGACCTCGTCGATTGGGTAAACCAGGCTATTGCCGAACTGAAATCGGAAGGCGTCATCGACGCACTTGTTGCCGAATATCTGATCGCCGACCCCGACCTCGTGGTCATTACCGAATGAGCTCTGGGCCATCGCCGCAAGGCAGCCTTCTCGACGCGGCACCGGAATCGGAGCCGCGTCGCCCGCGCCCACCCAGGAAAAAACAGCTCAGCGCCCGCGATCGATATCTGCCCGGCATGATTTCGATTGCCATGATTGCCGTTGTGTTCGGCGTCATCGCCTACACAGTCACCTCCGCCGAGCAATGGCCCCGCATAGCACGGCAGTTCTTCGATATCGGTGCGATGGCAACATCGTTCCCGCAGGTTCTTCGCGGCTTCTGGCTCAATATCCAGGTCTGGGCGATTTGCCTGTTCGCGATCATGGCCTGGGGTCTGGTGCTTGCCCTGTTCCGCTCGCTCACCGGCCCGTGGTTTGCACCGCTGCGTGTGTTCACTATCGTTTATATCGATCTGTTCCGGGGCCTGCCCGTGCTGTTGCTCGTATTGATCTTCGGTTTCGGCATTCCGGCGCTCAATCTGCCGGGCCTGCCCAATTCGGCTCTGTTTTGGGGCGCGACGGCCATGGTCATTTCCTATGCCGCCTATTCGGCCGAAATCTATCGCTCCGGCATTGAGGCCGTCCATGACGGCCAGCGCGCCGCAGCCACTGCCCTTGGCCTCTCCCAATGGCAGACAATGCGCTACGCCATCCTGCCCCAGGCTATCCGGAACGTCATGCCCGTACTGCTCAACCTCGCCGTCGCACTGCAAAAGGATGTCGCGCTGCTCTCGGTCATCGGTGTCCGCGATGCGGTGCGCGAAGCCCAGATCTATACGGCGCAGACTTTCAATTATTCATCGTTGATCGCAGCGGCCCTGCTGTTTCTGGTCGCCACTATCCCCATGGCCAGGCTCACCGACTACATCTCGAAAAAGGACCGCAGGCGCCGTCTTCAGGGGGCCATGTGACCGACCGCATTACAATATCGGGTCTCACCAAATATTATGGTGAGGCCCTTGTGCTCGACGATATCAATCTCGCCATCGCCCCCCACGAAGTCGTCTGCCTGATCGGCGCTTCAGGGTCGGGGAAATCGACCCTTCTGCGCTGCATCAACAGGCTCACCGAATTCGACTACGGCACCATCGCTCTGGATGGGGTATCCTTGGAAGACCCCTCCTGGGGACGCAATGGGGTCTATCGAAAGATCGGTATCGTCTTTCAGTCCTACAATCTGTTCCCCCATATGAGCGTGATGGAAAACATCACCCTTGCCCCGCTCAAGGTCCACGGCACTCCAAAGCCAAAGGCTCTGGCCACAGCGCGCGAATTGCTCGACGCCTTTGGCATGGCCGAGTTCGAAAACGCCTATCCCGAGCAATTGTCCGGCGGTCAGCAGCAGCGCGTCGCGATAGTGCGCGCCCTTGCCACCCAGCCCGAGGTCATGCTGTTCGACGAAGTCACCGCCGCACTCGACCCCGAACTCGTCGGCGAGGTCCTTGCCATCATCCGCAAGCTAAAGGCCGATGGCATGACGATGGTGATCGTGACCCATGAAATGGGCTTCGCCCGCGACGTCGCGGATCGTGTATGCTTTCTCGATGGCGGGCGCATCCTTGAGCAGGGCGACCCGCGATCCTTGTTCTCGCATCCCCAGAACCCGCGCACCCGCAAATTCCTGCAACGCATTATCGAAGCGGGTCGCCTCTGATCATTTACCGCCCCGGCCCTGGGTCGGGGCGGCGCATATCTTTGCAATCCTATTGGGCGGCAAGCATTGCGACATCCTCGTGAGCGACCTCGAGCACCACATTGCCACGCTTGTGGCCGGTCTCTACATAGCGGTGAGCCTGGGCAATCTCGTCAAGCCCATACCGCCGATCGATAATTGTCTTGAGCGCTCCGTCCTCCACAAGCAACTTGACCTCAGCCAGCCGCTTGCGCAACTCGCCATGGGCCAGCAATCCTGTCGCTGAGAACTTTGCTGTCTTCCGCCCGAATTTTCCGGTCCAGAACGCCTGGAACAACAGGCCGAGCCCCAGCACCGGGCTGAGGTAGACACCATCTTGTTTCAACGCTCGCTTGGCTTTGCCGAACTTCACCTTGCCCACAGTGTCAAAGATTATGTCATAGCGGCCAACCTGCTTTGTGAAATCCTCGCGCTCATAGTCGATTACGTGGTCGGCTCCCAGCTGGCGCAGGAAATCGCCATTTCGGTTGCTGGCAACCGCAGTGACCTCCGCGCCCAGATGTTTGGCCAGTTGCACTGCAGATGTGCCCAACCCGCCGGCAGCTCCGTTGACCAGCACCCGCTGACCGGGCTTGATCGTTACCAGCCGGGTCAGAAAGTTATGCACCGTCAGCGCGCCATCGGTCACCGGAGCTGCTTGGTCATAGCTCATCGTCAGGGGGATGGTCTCCACAACCCCGTCCTCGGGCACAGCGACATACTGGGCATGGGCGTGAAAGCCGACGCTGGTTTCTCCAAACACATCGTCACCAATGGCAAAGCGCCTGACGCCCACCCCAACGGCCTCGACTTTTCCCGCGAAGGCCGTGCCCGGCACCACGGCCTTGGGCTTGCCAAGCCCCAGAATAAGCCGACCGAACCAGGGCGTTCCCGCCCGCATCATCACATCGGCCTGCGTCACGGCGCTGGCATAAATCTTGATCAGAACTTCGTTGGCCCTGGGTTCGGGCCGGGCCATCTCGCCGACACTCAAGACCTCGGGACCGCCATAGGCGTTTGCGATAACGGCTTTCATTTTCAAATCTCCTCTCGGGTGCACCACACCGGTGCCGATGGACAAGAGATACGGCAGGCAAATCCTCTACAGAATTGACTAAATACTGTATTGAGATATGCATATTTGCATGGACTGGCGCGCAATCAAATTCGACTGGAACCGTGCCCGTGCCTTTCTGGTCACGGCCGAAGAAGGCTCTTTGTCAGCTGCGGCGCGCGCGCTGGGGATGGCCCAACCCACCCTTGGCCGTCAGGTCGAGGCGCTACAGGAAGAATTGGGCGTCGTCCTTTTCGAACGCACGGGGCGCGGTCTGGAACTGACCCCAAGCGGGCTCGATCTTCTCGATCATGTCCGCTCGATGGGAGAAGCTGCCGGCAGACTGTCGTTGGGCGCTTCGGGACGCGCCCTGGCGCTGGAGGGGACAATTGCGATTACGGCGAGTGAGATCGACGCCGCATACCTCTTGCCGCCAATCGTCGAAAAACTCCGCAGCACGGCTTCGGGGCTGACAATCGATCTCATCGCCAAGAACACTGCATCCGATTTGCGTCGCCGCGAGGCTGACATTGCCATCCGCAATTTCCGCCCCGACCAGCCTGAACTGATCGCCCGCAAGATCAACGACGTGACCGCCCGGCTTTATGTCTCAGACCGCTATCTTGAGCGCTTTGGCAAACCCTTGACCGTCCACAATGTCGCCGAGGCCGATTTCATCAGCCTGTGGGAACCTGACACCTACCTTGCCGGATTGGTTCAAGCCGGCCTCGAGATCGACAGAACCAACTTTACAGTCCTCACGGACAGTCATCTCGTCCATTGGGAAATGCTCAAAGCGGGCGCTGGTATCGGCATCGTCCCCGAGTTTCTCGGCGAAACCACCTCCGGCATCACGCGCGCGCTCGATGGCGCCTACCAGGCCTTCACTTTCCCGCTCTGGCTCACCACACATCGCGAACTCAACACCTCCCGACGCGTGCGTATGGTGTTCGATTTTCTAGCCGACGAGCTGGGCCGGACCTGACCAATCGTGAACGCCCTCCTGGCAGCGTTCCTACGCCAGGCGCACAACGGTTCCGCCCGATCTCATTGACCTGTCCAACGACCGGCTGGAAACCGCAACGCTTTGGTGCTTGCTGTAATTTTCCAATGCAATGCCTCTGGCAAACACCAACCATGCCTCATGCCATGATGACGAAATCTGCACCCGTGCGCGTGTCGGGATGAAGCGGCAGGTCAGTCGTCACGAACGTCATCCCCGGATGCATCGCGCGCACCATGGCTTCGCGGAAATCATCTTGGGTAACCAGACGCGCGAGCACCTGATCGTCACGCTGCTGGGAATCCCATTCCCCCTGATCGTGAGCTACGGCCACCCATTTCATGGCACCCTGGCTCGTGCCCTGCAGCATCAGGACGTTGGAGCCAAGCCGGTGGTCGCCTGACACTTCAAGCGTGCTCTGCATTCTGACAATTCCATCTTCGATCAACATGATCGTGCGGTCGGCGGACGACGCAATGATCGACAACACAGGATGCGGTGCGGTCTCGATCCAGTCTTCAGCCCGGCTCTTGGCATCCAGCGCGTTCTCGGCCGCCTCAAGGTTTGCTTCGGCGTTTGGGGCAAGGATCAGTCCTGGATGGGTCAATTCCCATGGGTCGCCATGGTCGTCGGCGATGATGACGGGCGTTCCAAGGTGCGTAACGGTAAAAAGCCGCTCAGAAAATTCGAGCGGCAGCCTCACGCAGCCATGCGAAGCTGGATAGCCTGGCAAGTCACCGGCATGCAGCGCGATGCCGGACCATGTCAACCGGTTCATGTTGGGCATCGGCGCGTTGTTGTACGTGCTCGAATGATGGTCCTTGTCTTTTTGTAGCACGACAAAGACGCCGCGCGGCGTTCTATGGCCTTCCCGCCCTGTCGAACACGTCGATACGCCAATCCTCACCCCGTTGCGGTAAACGTGGACGAGTTGCTGGGGAATGGAAACGATGACGGAAACCGGACCGGACGGCTGGCGTTCGGGATGCCAGGTGAAATCACCGGGCGCCAGACCGGCAATGTCGAACAAATTGTCCTGAGCCATTGGACCCAACACAGGGGTGACAGCGATCGTCCCAAGCCCGGTGAGTACAAACCGACGTGTTATATTCATGCCTTTCCCTCCATCAGCCAATGGCTTCGATTTTGTGTCAGGCCGATCGAACGGTCCAGCAAAAACGGGCCACCACCTAAAAACGCCGATCAGGACACGACGCTAGAGAGCATCCTCGACGAGTTGCGCCTCTTTTGCAGCACGCCGTCCATTGCGATAATTGCTGAACGCATCGTTGGTCGCCCCGGAAAAATACTTAGCAAAAAGGGGCAGGCTCGCAGCCCCCACGGCACCCGCCGATGGCCCCAGTTTCGCTGCCGTCAAATCGACGGTCCGAAGCCCGCGCGAGGGGCCGGGCGCTGCCTGAGCAAACTGGCTTGCCCTGGCCGCAAGGTCTTCATTTACCCAGCCCGGCAGCCTGCCCCCCACCAAGATCCTGGCAGGATCGAAAAGGCCGCTGATCACCAGCGCGGCGCGTCCAAGCTGCTCGCCGGCCCGCTCTATCCACTTCAGGAGATAGGGCCGGACGGCATCGCCCTCAAGTTCGGCATCGGTCAACTCAAGTCCGGGAAAGCCATTATCGGCCAGCGTATCCAGCAGATCCTGCCCGGATGGCCTGGGCCCGCCGATGGGGAAAATGGGGCCGGGCAGACAGGCGTTGCCATTGGCACCACGAAACAATCGACCATCGAGGATGCCGCCACCGCCAAATCCATGGCCGACATGGATCAAAAAGAGGTGGCTAACACCGCGTCCTGCGCCGAACATGTGCTCGCCCAAAGCTGCACAGGCGCCGTCATTTTCGAAGAACACCGGCGCCTCGAACATTGCCGTCAGATCGTCGGCAAAACTGGGATTATCGATCTGCGGAAAGAGTTCGTGCGCGCGAAAATCATTGGTATCGCGGCCGAAATTGCCTGGCACCGAAACGCCAAATCCGACAAGATCGCTGCGTTCAAGTTTCTTGTGCTTCAACAGCGCGCCGAGGCCGGACTGGGTCGCCGCCACGATGTGCTGGGGCGCAGCATCGCTGATGGGCACAGAGCGCGTGCCAGCGATATCACCGGCAAGATCGAGCAGGGCAACCTGGACCTGGCGACGCGAAAATGTAACGCCGGCACTGAAATGCTGCCCGCGAACAATTGAAATCACCCGGCGTGGCTGACCTTGTTGACCGGTGCGTTCGGCCTTGTCCTCGATCAGCCCTTCAGCGAGAAGACGCGAGACGATCCGCGTCAGCGATGCGCCTGTCAATCCGATGGTTTGCGCCATCTCGATACGAGAGGGAGATTGTCCAAGAAAGATAAGTTCGAGCACCTGGCGCTCGTTGAACGAAAGGGTCATGAGTCGCTCCATTGACGACGACCATTGCCCTCTCAATTAAATTACGCAATGTAATAAACCTGTCACAGGAGATGACTAAGCGAGGGGCAGCGACAATCGCTGCAGAGGAGATGTCAATAATGTCTAACAAGGTAGTTTCGCTCGCCGCACTGATCTTGGCGACCACCGGTCTTGGCGCTCAGGCCCAGACACTCACCGTTTATTCGCCACAGGCTGGCGATGACCGCGGAGCCTTCATCACCGAAAAAGCTCTGGAAGCCGGCATCGACATCCAGTTTCTTGGTGGCGGTGGCGGAGAACTGTTCGACAGGCTGATCGCCGAAAAAAGCAATCCCCAGGCAGATGTCGTGCTCGGCCTGGTGCAACCGTCAATGTACCAGCTCAAAGCCGAAGACATGTTCGAGCCCTACGTGCCGAGCTGGGCCGCAGAACTGGGCCCCGACTTCAAGGACGCTGACGGCAATTTCCATATGTTCTGGCAAACTCCGATCGTCATGGCCTACACCGACGAGGTCAGCGGCGATGCGATCCCCTCGTCCTGGCTCGACCTCGACGATCCCCAATATCAGGACAAGTTCACTGTTGGCGCGATCACCAGCCAGACCACGCGCATGATCCTGACGGGCATCCTGTGGCGCTTTGCCGATCCCGAAACCGGCGAAATCGCGCCCGAGGGCTGGGACTATCTTCGCGCCGTCTACGCCAACGCCCGTGTTCTGCCCGAGGGCGCAGACTACTGGCAGACAGTGGCAAGCGGCGACATGCCCATCGTGCTGTCCTGGCTCGGCGGCGTGGTCAACAACGCCGCCAGCAACAACATCGGCGTCACCTATGTCGCCACCGAAGGCGGCACCCCCATGGTGGCGGAATCGATTGGCATCATCAACGGCACAGACGACCTTGAAGCCGCCAAGGCGTTCGTTGAATGGTTCGGCTCACCCGAGTTCATGGCCGCCTACGCCGCCGAGTTCAATCAGGCCCCGGCCCACCCCGAAGCTCTTGCGAATTCACCTGAGGACGTTCGCGACATCGTTGGACAGTTCAGCCCGCAGTCAATCGATTGGGATGTTGCGTCGGGCAAGCTCAATGACTGGCTGGAAACCGTCCAGCTCGACATCATGCCCTGAGTTCATTCCGGCAGCGGGGCGTACCCGTCCCGCTGCCGTCCTTGCGCCGAAAGGACAGCCACGTGATCCACTTCGAAGACGTCGATATCGCCTATCAGGACATCCTCGCAGTCCCCGGCCTCAGTTTAACGATCCAGGAGGGCGAATTTTTCACTCTGGTGGGCCCGTCCGGATGTGGCAAAAGCACGATATTGCGCTGCCTTGCCGGCTTTGTGCCCAATGCGCGGGGGCGGATTTTGGTCAAGGACCAAGATATCTCCCGGCTTGAAGCTGAAAGGCGTGGGGTTGGCATTGTCTTTCAGAACTACGCGTTGTTTCCACACCTGAGCGTGGCCGATAACGTCTCCTTCGGCCTGCGCGCCAAGGGTATCAAAAAGAGCGAGGCGGAGCCTCGCGTCGCCGACATTCTCGATCGCACCGGCATATCCGAGCATGCAAAAAAGCGCCCGTCAGAACTTTCGGGCGGCCAGCAGCAACGTGTTGCCATTGCGCGCTCGCTCGTCATGGGCCCAAGCATCCTGCTGATGGACGAGCCATTGTCCAATCTCGACGTAAAGCTCAGGGTGGCGATGCGCGATGAGATCAAGCGCCTGCAGCAGCAATTGGGTTTCACCACAATCTACGTTACGCACGATCAGGAAGAAGCCCTGTCGTTGTCCGATCGCATAGCGGTCCTCAACCACGGCCGCATTGAGCAGATCGGCACCCCTCAGGACATTTACGATGCGCCGGAAACAGAATTTGTCTGCCAGTTCATAGGCGAGGCCAACCGGCTCACCCCGTCCATGCTTGCCGAGTTGGGCCAGCAAACCACGGCCCATGATCCGGTGTTTGTGCGCCCCGAACATATCGGCATAGGGGTTGCGCCGCCCAACCATTTCAGCCTTTCGGCGCACATAAAAGACATAGTCTTTCTTGGCGCTCTGGTGCGCTACACCATGAAGGTGGCAGACGGCAGCATCGACGTTATCGTTTCGGGCTCAAGATCAAGGTTGGCGCTTGGCTCCAGGCACACAATCCATTTCTCCAAGAATGATTTGCTCCGTCCGGCGGGGACAGCGCCGTGACCCGTCCAAACATATCGGCAAACAAGATCTTCTCGGGACTTGGACTGCTTGTCATCGCCTGGCTGGTGGTCGCCTTTCTGTATTATCCGATCACCTACGTCCTGATCGAAGCGTTTTTCACCGACGGGCAATTGTCGTCCAGCGCCGCAGAACGACTGGCCGGCTCCTCCCGCGTGACGCGCAGCTTGTGGAACACGGCAATCGTCGCGATTGTCACTGTGATCACGGTCAACATCGTGGGCATCTTTCAGGTTGCCGTGCTTGAGTTTTTCAAGGTGCGGTTCGCGCCACTCCTGCTCGTCGCCTTTTCGACACCGCTCGTGTTCTCGAGCGTAGCAGCCGTTTCAGGCTATAACTTCGTCTATTCTGCCCATGGCTTTGTCACCAAACTGCTGCTGGGCGTATTCCCCGACATGAACCCTTACTGGTTCACCGGGGGCATGGCGGTGGTGTTTGTGCACACATTCACGATGACCGGCTATCATATCCTTTTTGTGCGAGCAGCCCTGCGCAAGATCGACTTTTCGACAGTGGAAGCCGCGCAGAGCCTTGGCGTTTCACCGGCCCGCGCCTTTATCAAGATCGTTCTTCCCATGCTCGCGCCAGTCCTGCTGGCCACCAGTCTTCTTGTTTTGCTGGGCGCTCTCAACTCGTTTGCAGCACCGAGCATGCTCGGCGGCCGGGACTTTTACATGATCAGCTCAATGATCCAGGCACTCGTCGCGCTCGGCCGCACGGATATGGCTGCCCTGCTTGCCCTGTTGCTCGCCGCAATTTCGCTAACGATCTTTCTATGGATGAAACGGGTGGAAAGTCGCGGCGGCACGGTTTCGATCGCCAAGACCCAGTCGCCACTGCGCAAGACGGCAATCGCCAATCCGTTGATCAATTTCCTTGTGCATGCGTTCGCCTATGCCCTGCTCGTCATCTACCTCGCGCCGATCCTGATCACCATCGCATTTTCCTTCGCACCGAGTGAGAGCATTGTCCGCGATGCACTCCCATCCGGCTTTACGCTCGATCATTATATTGCGGTGTTTTCCAACGCACAGGCCTTTGGTCCGCTCGGCAACAGTCTGGTGCTCGCCACCCTTGCCGTTGCTGTTGCCCTGGCGGTCAGTCTTTTCGCTGCCATGCGCATCCGTTCCTCGAAAGGTCTGGTCAGCGACGGGCTCGAGTTCTCGCTGTTCATACCCTGGGTCCTGCCCGGCATGCTGCTCGCCGTCGGCCTGATCTCGGCTTACAATGCGCCCTCCCCGTTCGCCTTCGGCCAGACGCTCGTGGGCAGTTACTGGCTGTTGCCCATTGCCTACATCTTCGTCGTCATCCCGTTGATGGTCCGCATGCTGGGCGCCGCGCTGGCGGGTATCGATCCCAACATCAACGATGCCGGGCGGTCTTTGGGCGCATCGCCATTCTATCGGTTCCGCAGGCTGACGGCGCCTTTGCTGGCGCCCGTCATCGCTCTCGTGGCCGCAATGTCGTTCAATGATCTTCTGTCCGAATACACGCTCTCGGTCTTTCTCTACAACATCAACAACATTCCCCTTGGCGTCGCCCTGCAAAACGCCGCCCGTGCCGATGGGGCCGACCAGATCGCCATATCTATGGTCTATGTTGTCCTGCTGCTGACCTTCTCCCTCATCGTGATCCTGGCGGCCGACCGCCTCAGTGCCGATCGGCCCGGCACACGATGACCACCCGCGCCATCAATCTCGAAGCCAGCGCTCCTGAAACAAAAGAGGGATATGTGAAAACTCAGTTTGAGGACCGGCTGCTTGCCGCCGAAGACATCGCCGAACAGGTGGGTCGCTTTGCTACCGGGCAGGCCAAGCGCCGTACAAGCCTGACTGTGTCTGCAAAAGGGCCCCAGGACTTCGTCTCAACTGCCGATATCGACGCCGAACGTATGGCACGCCAACTCATCGCAGAGCGGTTTCCCAACGATGCGATCCTTGGCGAGGAGGCCGGAGGAGAACTGGCCGATAGCTGCTGGATCATTGATCCGATCGACGGCACGACAAACTTTCTGAGCGGCTTGCCGCTCTGGTCGGTGTCGATCGCTTATGTGCAAGACGGCGTGCCGGTGGTTGGAGCATTGGCCCTGCCTATGATGGGCGATCTTGTAGCGGCAGCGTCAGGCTCGGGTGTGCGGCGCAATCGTCGGCCGCTAGCGCCTGTCCAACGCAGCGGGCCGAAACTTGCCGGCATCGGACGTAACCTTCCCTGGCTCGCTGAAGGCTATCGCGACACTGAACGCCTGTTGGAAGCTGCTGGCTACAGCCTGGTTTCATTGGGCTCCTGCGCTACCGAACTAGCGTTCGTCGCGCTGGGAAGCCTTGAAGGATACGTGCAGCACCAGGTCAGCATCTGGGACATCGCAGCCGGCGTCATTGTCTGTCGCGAGGCTGGCCTGTTGGTCGATGTGACACCGGGCCCAACCGCCAAGGTCAATGTCATAGCGGGTAGCGCCGATTTCGGCAGGACCCTTGGCCTGCTTCCCGACTGCCAAACCAACATTGCCCGAAAAATCCCAGTTTAATCCTATGTCTCAGGAGACCATTACCATGTCCAGCAACCAAGTCCTGCCGCCCCCTGCCTATGCAATGGACGTCATAGCCAACGCGGGATCGGAAGGCATCTTGATTGCCGCCCATCGCGGGGCCTGGCTGATCGAACCTGAAAATTCGGTACCCGCCCTTGAGGCCTGCGTTGAAATGGGCGTTGCCGTCATGGAAATCGACGTACAGCTGACAGCCGATCGCCAGCTCATCGTCAATCACGACGCCACGATCGACAGAATGAGCAACGGCACCGGCCTGGTGGCCGATCATACACTGGCCCAGCTCAAGTCTTTTCGGCTCTATGAGCGCGATGGCGCGCCATGTGACATCTGGAAACGCAGGCTCCTGACCGATATCCAGTTTGCGACCCTCGCGGAAATCTTTGAGGCAGCGCGCGGAAAAATTCTCATCAACCTCGAGATCAAATCCGGTGAAAAGTTCGGGTTCGTCGAAACATTCGCCGCTGCCCGTCAACTGGCGCTGGACATGAACATCGAGCAACACGTGCTCTGGAAAATCCCCGCCGCCACACGCACCTATGAACTCGACCTGCTGCCCGGCTTCAGAGGTGACGTAAGTGCTGAACGCTCCGCATCAACAATCGTTGACGGCATCGACACGACAGGGCTGTCCAGCCTCGCGCCCATCGTCTGGCAGTCTCAGCGCGGCTTTGAAGCCCAGATCGGGGATTTCGCCAATCACACCAATACCCCTGTCTTCGAAGTCGTCGCGCAAGACCGCGATTACTGGCCGCTGGACGCGAACGGTAAGCTGGCAGGCGCCGACGATCACTGCTATATGGGTATCGCAGTGCTCCCCCGATGGTGCGCGGGCCTGTCCGATGAAATCGCCCTGCGCGACCCGGACGCCGCCTGGGGCAAGCTTGCCGACATGGGCTGCCGCATCATCATGACCGACCGCCCCGAACAAATGGTCAAATATCTCAAAAAACGCGGCAAGCTGGCCATGCCGGCCTAGCGTGCGCTCAACCGTAATACTCGATAGATCGGAGGCGCCCGAGAGCTCGGGACGTCGTGGGAGGGCCTGAGCGCCCTCCTCTCCGCGATCATGCCATATCCCTGTATTTCCGGAGTCGACTAATAATGCATGACAAGGCTGCAATGGCCCGACTTCGACGTTGGGTTAGAAGCCATAAAGGCTCAAGATAGCCAGGAACGCCGCCAACGATATCCGAGCGCCATAGCGCGACCTCCTGCTGCTCCCCTTCAACGACAGTGTCGCAACCGGGCCCACCATCGGCGGCCCTTGGCCGTTCTCGCACTGCGCACATGCCATCCGATGTGGTGACGATACCAGGCGGCAGGGGCTTGATCGGCACATCGGACCAAATGATCCCCAACGATGGAGAAGGGCCGCCGCGCTCCTCACGCCTGTGCTACAAAAGCTATTGCTACCGCTCCCGTATCGCTGCGAGGTCAGGCACAAGCCCGGATAGCGCAACGACACTCCATGGTTTCAGGGTTGTCCGGCCCACCTGATGACCTATCGGCCAGTCCTTGCGTGATCCTACGCCTAAGAGTTCAAAGTGACTTGAAGTCGAGCCATGGAATTCCTCGATATCGGCGAAGGATTTCTCTAAGCTCCATGTATGTCGGACTTGCGCCCCACCAAGCGTCCATACCCTAATCCTGAACAAAGGTTGTAAAGATGTAGGCGACAAGTGCATCGATCTGGTCAGCATCAAATGCTTCGATCAACAGGACATCCTCTGGCACCTGCCCTGGCGTCTCACCATAGCAAGCCATTTCAAAATAGGCGCCTCTCGCCCAGCCCGGCATGCCCGATACACCGCGCCGACCGCAAGCGATCACTTCGAACATCTCGTCTTCGGACAATTGAGTTGTACGCAGACTTGGCCCAGCCGGGCTGTCGGGATCGGTTCCTCCCTGTCCTCGACTGCCGTGACAGGAAGCGCAACCAGCCTCAATCCAGACATCCTGCCCGATTTCAATGGTGTCGTCAGCATCCGCCACCATTGCCCAGGACAGCATGGTCACCCCAGCCATGAACGCAGGCGCAAACCTGCTCAATTTTCTCGTATTGTTCATAGAACACCTTCGATCTCATATGCTTATGTTTTGGCAGTCGCTAACTGACCTCGTAGTCATCCAGCTCGGGTTCAGCGAATACGGTCCGCCGAAGCACCATGTCGCCATCCACCGCAATTTCTTCCCTGTAAGGAAGGTAGTTCGCGCCGGAAATATGGAGCCAATAGTTCCCGGCGATGACGCGTAGTTGCGCTGTTCCCAACGCGTCGGTGCGGGCACGATAGGGGTGCATGAGCACACTCATCCCATCGACCGGACGATCCTGATCATCGCGCACTTCGATTATTGCAGAGCTGTCCGGGGACGGCGCGACTTTTACCGACATTCGCGCTTCACCAGCCGCCAGGGGCATGTCCATGTCCTGAGCTGGAAGTTCGATGCGGCATGCGAAACTGACGGCTCTTTCGGGTACCGCAACGGTGATACGGGCAAAATAGAGCGCATCGGATCTCGGCCAGATGCTCTGCTCGAGAACACCATCGGCCAGCCTTGCCCCATCATCGGAAACGACCCAATACGGTCGACCGGCCAGCGAACAGGCGCCGGAACTCTTGGCGCCGACAAAGAACGTCAGCCGCTGCCCGGCAGCAGCCACATCGGGCACACTCCAAAAGCAGACCCGAGTCGCTTGTGGACTGACGTGCAGCACGGCCGTTTCCGTCGCAACCGCGTCGTCTCCCTCAAGAGCCGCTGTAAACCGATACTCTCCCACTGCCGACGGGGCCGTAATCTCAATCTCACCACGCAGCTCGCCGCTATCCAGGTCGGAAGACAGGGCGACTTCCCCCACCACGGCTCCGTCCCCCCCATGGATGACCGCTACCGCGCCATGTTTGAAGTCGAAAGCTGAAGTGGGCATGCTAAGCCGAAGCATGCATCTCCCGCCAGCTTCGACATCGGCAGGAACAGTCTCTAGCCGCATGATAGATCCCTTCTCCATGGGCTATTGTTGGGTAAATGTGAAAGGATCGCGCACGGTCTATTCGACCTGTTTGACCGCAGCATGCGACGCGGCGATGTAACCATGAACAGCAGCACGCCCGATGCCATGCATTCGTCCCCCGCCGCTGGCTTCACCCCCGGCATACAATCCCGGGATCACCTCCCCCTGAAGGTCGGTCACCTCACAATTGCCGTTGATCCGAAGCCCGCCATAGGAATCGTTGACACACACCGGAACAATCGCCGCATAAAAGGGCGGGGTCTGCAGCTTGTGCATGACCGGCTTTTCGAAATCCTCATCGACTCCTGTCTCGGCAAAGGAGTTGTAGCGAGCGACCGTTTCTTCGAGATATTTCAACGGCATGGTCTGGTGGGGGTTATCCATGACTTTCTGCGCCAGCTCAGCCAATGTGTCTGCCTGAATGAAATATCCATTCGACGGCTCCGCGATGTAAGGGTAGCGCAGTGGCCAGCCACCGCGTTCGGCAGCATCAGCGTCGAAAATCGCCCACACCGGACCAGAGGAATAATGGGGTGGTTTTGACCCCTCATTCATCGCCAGTGCGGCGTCGACGGCCGCCGTTCGCGTCATCGTCGTATTGATGTGCTCCACACTGGTGTTGCGCCAGTCGGTCGGCGTGAACGGTGTTCGGGTCCCGGAAGAACCGGGAGGATAGGCTGCCCCTGCGGGAATGCTGTCGGCAATGGCCGTCTCGTTGAAAAAACGCTGCCCGACCTGATTGACGGTAATCACATGCTCCCAGCCGGAGCTGCCGATTTCTACTCCCTTGGACTTGATGAACAGGAACGCAGGATGGCCCGGATAGACCGCCTCCCACGCAGCGCTCGTGCCCAATAGGCTCTTCAGACCTGGCGAACCGAGCCGACTATGATAGCCCTGCATCATGCCGGCCAGTCCGGCCCCGACCCGAAGGCCGGCCACAATGCCGCTGCCGTCCTCGTGCAGCGGCCCCATCAGGCCGTCGCCATATTGAAAGGAATCATCGCTCAAGCGCGGATCGACCATCATGCGCAGCACTTTGTTCCCGTAAAAGCCGCCACTGCCGATAATGACCCCCTTCCTAGCGCGGATCCGGATGACCGGTGCGGTTTCATCGACATTGCCATTCTGCCAATAGCTTCCCAGTGGCTCGTTGGTGTCGGGATGCAGCCGCGGCGTATAGCTCGCCTCAACACCGAGAATGGGTCCCGAGAACTGCTCCCCACGCACAACAGAATCCAGATGGCGGTTGAAGAAAAATTGCACACCTTTCTCGCGAGCGGCGAACTCAAGGCCACGCGCCATGGCAAATCCACCATGGATCCAGCCCGGGGCGCCGACGCTGGTTGCCATGGGTGCAGGATTGCCGGTGCGGGGATTGAAAAAGCCCGTGCGTTCTTCTTCTCCGCTTCCCGCATCTTCGCGCGAAACGGTGCCGGCTTTGATGTCGGTGGTCTCGGCAAGCTTGAGCATGCTGCGCGGAGCCCGCGCCCGGGACATCCCGCCACCCTCATGGGTATCGGGAATGCGGGCGAACCTGACATAATTGTCCATTAGAAATTGCCGCGTCGCGACGGTATTGTCTGCCCAGGCACGGTGCTGCTCGCGGTCATTAAGACGATAGGGCGCAACGCCGGAGTTCTCGACAACGGACCAGTCCGTCACATCCTTGAACAAGAGGTCCGGATTGTCGTCGAGGTCTTCAGGACTGACCAATGGTGCCGTCAAACCGAATCCGTCGGGATCGGCCCCGGCCCTGTCGCGTTCTTGGATGGCATCACCGCCGCCCAGCGACACACGCCCCCCACTATGGGCCAGTTTGCCTCCGGCATCATGGTTTTGTTCGATCACAATGACCGAGGCACCCAGGTCTCGTGCTCTGACCGCAGCGACCAGACCGACGCTTCCCGAGCCCACAACGACCACATCGGCCTCATAGTCCCAGTCCAGTTCGCCTGTACTGTCGATGTCCTGTGCCTGGCTGGTCTGGGTTGCGCCCAAAGATGTGGCGCCAACCCCCGCGACCAGCCCCGCCTTGAGAAGGTCACGCCTGCTCAGGCCACTTGGCCCTGATGCGACATGCGCTGACTTGCGTTCTTTCGACATGAAATATCCTCCCTATAATAGCGTATGGAACCACGGCAATATCCCTTGCCGCTAACGACCTGGCGTCAGCCCAAAGAGCTTTTCGGCATTGCCGTGACAGATCTTCTCAAGATCGCCCGAAGGCAGGTCGAGACTCTCAAGTATGGCAATCGTCTCCCGGATATAGCCGGGTCCCTTTTCCGGATCGAAAGGGGAATCCGAAGCGAAAAGCACCTTGTCGACGCCGTAGAAGTTCAGCCCACAGATCGTCGCGGGCCGCGACCCGAACACGGCGGTATCCGCATAGAAATCCTTGAAATATTCAATCGGCCGCTTTTTCAGCTTGCCCAGCAATTCGCCGAGGTTTCGGTCAGAAGTCCTGTTTCCCAATTGGTCCCAGCCGGGCCCCACACGCCCCTCGAAATATGGCACCATAGCCCCGAGATGATGAGCCAGAACCTTGAGATCGGGCAGCCGATCCATCATCTGGGAAAACACCAGACGCGCCATGGCGACGCTGGTCTCATAGGGCCAGCCGAACGTCCACCAGATCTCATATTCGGATCGATCTTCGGTGCTGTAGTCGGGAAAGCTCGCCGTGCGCGCCGGATGCAGCATCACTGGTCGTCCATGCCGCGCCGCCGCTTCAAACACGCCAAAAAAGCGCGGCTCATCAAGCGGAGCTCCGTTAATATTGGAATGAACCTGAAGTCCGCAGGCAGAACCCGAGCCCAGAACCCGTTCAGCCTCGGCTGCGGCTTCGTCTGGCGCATTCATGGGCAGCGAGGCCAGATAACCCACAAATCGGTCCGGCCATTTATCAACCAATTCGGCAAGCCCGTCATTGGCGATACGGGCCAACTCCGGGGTTGTCTCCGGGCCAGCCAGGGTCTCGAGTGGTGGCATCCCCAGTGAAAGAACTTGCTTGTAGTCTTCGAACTGATCCATGACCCTGAACCGTTCGTCCAGATCATAGATACAGGGAATGCCGCGCATGCGCTTTCCGATATCAGCGCCCGTTCCCGGGATTTCGAGAATACGCGACCAGATACCCTCGGGAAAAAAGTGGTTAAACGCGTCGACATATCTCATGGATCATCCTTACATGAATGGTGCCCTGCCCAGGGCAAACGGCGCCCGCATCCGACCTGGATTGACTCGGCCGGGCATTACTTGACTTTGACTTTGGGGACTTCTTTCAGACGGAACAAATACTGAATTTCGATCAAAGCCATCCATGGTTTTGATGGTCAGTTCTTGCCGCATCGATCCGTCTGGAATCCCGGCGAACCGACAACCGCACAAGAGGCATCAGAGGTGCAAAACAGCCGTAGACAAAAACCCAGGAAGCTCCCACCGAAGCTGGCCGATGTCTTCGATGACCTTCCGTTTCATCACGCGTGTCAGAACCAGCGATAACCTGGATCGACAGTCGCAATCACGGCGCCCTCCGGTCTGGAGAGCGCCGCGCCGTACCAATAGCGAAACGATAGGGTTGATTTCAGCTTCAAGAGCGCCGAAAAAACAACGCAATCAGGCGTCTTCGATGGCCACTTCATCGCGTTTTTGCCGGATTTTTGGAAACAGCGCCATCATCAACAATCCAACCGATCCCACAAGAAAAACCAGAGATATCGGCTGGGTGACAAAGACGCTGTACTCCCCCTCTGACAGGATCAACGTACGCCTGAAGTTCTCTTCCATCATCGGTCCGAGAATGAACCCGAGCAGCAGCGGAGCGGGTTCGCACTCAAACTGCTTGAGCACATATCCCACCAACCCGATACCGGCAGCAAGATAGATACTGAACGGCGAAAAATTCGTCGCAAATATGCCAAAGCAGCTGAACATGATGATCGCAAAAAACAAGAAGCGATATGGAATCCTCAAGAGCTGTACCCACAAGCCCACGAGCGGAATGTTGAGGATCAGCAAGAAGAGGTTTCCGATCCACATGGAGACGATCAGCCCCCAGAACAGATCGGGGTTGGACACCATGACACGTGGCCCGGGCTGGATGTTGTGCATCACCATCGCGCCAAGCAACAAAGCCATTGTGCCGCTGCCCGGAATGCCCAGTGTCAGTGTGGGGATAAACGCAGTCTGTGCGGCCGCATTGTTGGCCGATTCCGGCGCAGCTACCCCCTCGATTGCGCCGTGTCCCATCTCGTGGCGATAGCGCGAAACCTTGCGTTCAAGACTGTAGGATATGAACGAGGCGATCGCCTGTCCCGCCCCGGGAAGAATCCCCAGCGCGCTGCCGACCATCGTTCCCCTCAAAATTGGCGGAACCATCCGCTTGATGTCCTGTCGGGTTGGAAAGACCGAGCCAACGTCCGGACGCGTCACGGCTGCATCCTGGGTCAGCCTTAGCCCGGAAACTGCATGGCCGAAGGCAAAAATTCCGACCGCCAGAGTAACGACATCGATACCATCCCAGAGCTGGGGCTGGTCGAAAACAAAGCGCTGAATACCCGTTTGGACATCGGTCCCCACAAGGCCAAGCATAATGCCGACCAGGATCATGCCGATGGCGCTAAGCGTGGAGCCGGACGTGAGCGAAACTGCACCCACGAGCCCCAGAAGCATGAGCGAAAAATATTCGGCAGCGCCGAATTCTAGGGCCAGCCGGGTTAATGGCGTGGCGAAGGCTGCAAGCAAGAGCGTGCCTACGCAGCCAGCAAAGAACGATCCGATCGCCGCCGTGCAGATTGCCACCCCTGCCCTGCCCTGCTGGGCCATTTTGTGCCCGTCAATCACCGTCACGACTGAAGACGTTTCTCCAGGGACATTGACCAGGATCGCTGTGGTCGATCCGCCATAGGCGCCACCGTAATAGATTCCGGCCAGCATGATCAGAGCAGATATCGGATCCATCCCGAAAGTGAACGGCAGGAGCATCGAGATGGTCACCAGGGGACCCATCCCCGGTAACACGCCGATCAAAGTCCCCAACAGACAGCCGACCAGAGCGAACCCCAGATTCTCTATAGTAACGGCGGTTTGCAGTCCGAGTTGAAGATTGGCAAAAATATCCATCCTAGTTTCCCGTTGTCAGGATGGCAGGCAAAAGATCCACCCGCAGTTGCAATCCCACCCTGAAAATCAACCAGGCCGCAGTCACCATCAGTGTGGACATGACGAGCCAACGCAGCGGCGAAAACCGTCCCAGCGTCAGATCGAGGAAGACAAACATCGCCGGAACAGCAAGGATGATTCCACCCGGCCCGATCAGCAGCCCGAAAGTCACCACGCCTGCACAGGCAAACAACATGGGGCGCAGTGTTTGCAGGGTCATGTCGATCCTGACAGGAGACGACCGCAGTGCACTCAACGCGAGAAGCAATCCCACCGCGATCAGGGCGATGCCGATCATAAGTGGGAAATAGCCTGCCCTCATGTCAGCAGCTGTACCGATGGGCAACTGGCTGGAGGCTAGCGACACCGCCGCCCCAAAAACCGTATAAGTGATGCCCGCAGCGAGATTTTTCTGATTGATCATACCCATGGCGCCCTTGCACCTCTCCTCGCATCGCGAATTGTCTCGCCTTCATGCATTTGTGCCAGGACCCTTCTATTGGACCTCCACAATCAGGACCGGTCAGGTTATGCCGACCGGCCCCTGAGTGACCGGCTCAGCCGTCGATCAAACCGCGGTCCACAGCCAGGGCCTTGAGGCGGTCGAGCGAGTCCACGATTAGGCTGGAAAACTCTTCGACACTGGCGCTTACCGGGACAGCCGCCACCGAGCCCAGGATGTCCACACCATCGGGAGAGTTCATGATTTCGTTAATGGCGGCATTGAACTCGGACAGCACGGTTTCGGGGGTTCCTGCTGGCGCAAATACGCCCCACCAGCTGCTGAATTCACCCCCCGGATACCCCGCCTCAGCGATCGTCGGAGTGTCGGGAAGCTCTGGCAAGCGCTCTGGTCCTAGCACCGCAAGTGCCTTGACGCGGCCGTCCTGAACCGCGCCGATCAGTGACGCTGGCGTTCCAAACATGACGTCGACGCGACCAGCAGTAATATCGAGCAGCATTTCCGAAGCACCGCTATAATTGACGGCCCTCAGTTCGACCTCGGCAATGTCGGCGAACAACTCGGCAGCGAACGTAGAAATGCTCGCGCCGCCACTGTTGGCATAAAAGACCGTGCGCGTTTTTGCCGCTTCGGCCAGTCCGCTCATGTCGTCGAACGGAAGGTCGTTCGAACCCACTACGATCAGGCTTGATGCTCCCACCTGCCCCACAGGCTGGATGTCCGCTAGGGCATCGAATGGGAGATCGCTCCGTGCCGCCGCGCTCGTAACAAACGAGCTCGAACTGAACAGCACTGTGTAACCATCGGCCTCCGCGTTGGCGACCGAGGCACTGCCGATCGTCCCTCCAGCACCCGGCTGGTTCTCAACAACGACGTTTTCGGACCAACGCTCGGATAGCTTTTCAGCCAGAAAACGGGCCAACGTATCGTTGCCGCCACCTGCACTGAACGGGACCACTACAGTTACTGTGCGTTCCGGAAATTCCTGTGCCGCTGATGCCGTCGGCATGATCAGTGATGCCGCCAGAACAGCACCTGCTACGAGTTTGTACATTCCTCACTCCCTTTCAACGTTCAATTGTTGCAGTCCCTGCCCCTCCCGCACAAATTCTAATTCCCAACGCTGTGTGCTGACGCTCTCTGACGGACCACTTGGTTACGCGAGTCCCCCAGTTCACGACGGACAGGGCAGACTTGAGATGCGCCGGTCTATGCCACAAAGATTGCGATGGGACAGGGACCGGTCGCAAAATTCCTATCACCCAGCCTCGAAGCTGCAGTCTTTGCGCTGTAACGGCAAATACCGAATGTGGATCGTTGCGATAAGTTGGATTGATGGCTCGCCAGCAAGCGAAAGGTGCGGCGAACCAGAACTGAAATAAGATATTGATTTATAATCATAATTCGTTGAATGACCTGAGACGGGCTTTTCGTGAGACTCTGCGATCGGGGTCATTGTTGATCCCATTGGCCAACTTGCCTTTCCAGACAAATTACCCATGATTGACGGCGGACTACGTGGCCAGGAGGAGAGATCAATCGTGCTATTGACGCAACTGAGGTATTTTCTTGCCGTCGCGAGGGCGTCCAGCATGATCGGAGGCGGTCGGCTGGCGAACATCTCCCAGCCCGCCCTCAGCTATCAGATCAAGCAGTTGGAGGATTATCTCGACGTGCGGCTTTTCGATCGGCATTCGCGCGGCGTTACATTGACTCCAGCTGGCAACGCGCTGGTCGATGAAGCCGAGGCTATTCTTGCGCGCGCCAACAGCATCAAAGTCAAACTTCAGCCTTTTCGTGCCGGGGCCCGCCAACCACTCCGACTGGGCATGACGCCAACCGCCGGCCGGGCGATCGCTCCCGAATTGCTAAGCCGCATGGCCGCCTCCTCTCTCAATGTCAGTGTCCACCAGAATTTTTCTGAGGATCTCTGCAACCTCGTTAGAACCAGCGGCCTGGATATGGCCATCTGCAGCGCCTTGGAAGCGAGAGGAACTGACGCCGTTACGCTCTATGGTGAAGACCTCTTTCTCGTCGGACAGCCTGAGTTGCTTTCTGGCCATGACCGAGAAATCGCCTTTCGCACCGTCTCAGATTTCAGACTTGTTTTGGACGGGCCCGATCACGGTCTGCGGCGCATCGTGGATGCCCTCGCCGCCCAGGAAGAAGTCGGACTCGACATCGCCATGGAAGTGGAAGCGATAAATCTGAAACGGGAAATACTGACCCAGCAGCCGGTCTGCTCTATTGTGCCACTGGGCTTGTTCATCAACGAAATCCGGCGTGGTGAACTGTCGGCACTGCGGATCGTCGAGCCCACGATCAGCCGTTCTGTCCAGCTGATCGCTTCGAAGTTTCTGGCCGAAGAAGTGCTAGAGGAAGTCTTGTCCTTTCTCCGGCCGATCGTTGCGTCCTGTATCGAGGATGGCATGACCGGCTGGTACCCGCCGCCGCAGGATCTTTAGCGGGCCATACGCTGATGAAACCCGCTCCTCGTGCTCAGTGCGCGCGACGAAAATACGGTGAAACCACATTCCGCGACACATGCACGTCCCAGACTTCAGCCGTTTCACCTAATAGATGTCCTGCGAACAGGTCGGCACACTGCCCCTCCTCGCAAATTGTCGCGCCGCGCAAGCGAAAGCCGTCCGCAAGTCTTGCAAAGTCTTCGCGTCCGAAAATCGTCATCTCTCCAGCTTGGCCATCGGCGAGCAGTTTGTGCAGCTCCGCGCCGAACGCGCCGTCGTTGAGAACGACGATAAGCATTTTCAGCCCATGCCGACGGATAGTTTCGAGCTCCGATATATTCATCAGCATACCGCCATCGCCGTCGATCAAGACGATCCTGCCATCGCGCCGCACCACTGCCGCTCCGATGGCGTGGGACAGGCTCGATCCGATGGCACCGAAATCGCGAGTCATCTGGAAGAGCTCCGGCGGTCGATCGCGCATGTGAGTGACCGTGAAATAGGCACTGTGTCCGCTGCCGCCTACCATGTACCAGTCCTTAGGCACGACCCGGTCGATTTCCCTGATGATGGCCCTTGGATCAACAGTCCCTCGATCTATAGTGAATTGGAGAGAGTCCTCCGTCTCAGTCCGTATCCGTCGGGCAGTGCCCTCGGTCCGGAACCCGATGCGTACGGGTCCCCGTTTCCGCAATGCGTCTTCAAGCGCCTGAGCTCCTTCCAAAGCGTCGGATCTGACATGGAGATCGGCCACCTTGATCCCCTGAGAGATCCCTTTGGGGTTCGTATTGACCTGGATGACCTTTGCGTTTGCATAGAGTTTTCCACCGAACGCAGTATGATTGCCGAGCATTGCTCCAATGCCGATAACAAGATCCGCTTCAGCAAAAAGCTCATGGCCCAGATCGGTCGAAAACCCGCCGGCAATCCCAATGGCATAGGGATCGTCATCAAACATGCAGCGAGCATGCAAAGTGTTGGCAAGCAGCGCCCCGCACTGCTTGGCCAATGCGCGGACTGCATCTCGTGCTCCTGAATCCATAACGCCCCTGCCGGCGACAATAATGGGCCGTTCCGCTGCATGGATGAGGTCTGCCGCCTGCTCGATTATTGCTGGATTGGGAATCATGCGATCAAGGTCAGGAATGACTGCAGATGAAGGCTCATACGCGCTATCAGAATCAAACGGCATGGCCTGCAGGTCGTACGGAACGCCAAGAACCACGGGCCGCTGCTCAAACCGTGCGATGTAGAATGCATCGCGCACATTGCGCAACAGGGTCCCGTTGTCGGAGCATGCGATGAAATGAGCTCCGGATGCGCGGGCCAGTGGCGCAAGGTCGATATCTTGCAGGCTCCATCTGCTAGCAATGGGATTGTCGCCGGCAAACACCACGAGCGGTATGTTGCCTCTGGCCGCGGTGGTTAGCGCGGTTATGAGCTGGGTGAACCCCGGCCCACACGTTACCGAGGCGACACCGGGACGGCCAGAGGCGCGCGCGTAGCCGATTGCCATTGAGCACGCACTGTTTTCATGGCGGGCATGAATGACCCGCGTACCGTGTCGTTCGATCAGCGCTGAAACCCAGTGCATGTTCGCATCGCCACACAGGGCGAAGACGGCATCGACCTGCTCTGCAGCAAAGGCATCAGCCAGTATGTCGTAAGTTCGCGGGCGGTTCATGCCGACCTCCTTGTCCACCCGTCATACAATAGCGGGACTACCAATGTTGTCATTGCGTGGGTTCGCCTCAAGTCCGAATTCGGACCGCTCCGCTTCGACCACCCTGATCACACAGGATCCGCCGGCGTCGTGACCGTGTTGGCAGCATGTCGTCCGGCAAAGCGTCCGGAGGTAAAGGCCCAGGCAATGTGGTGCCCATGCCCCTCAAGCAGCACTCCACCCATCCCTGTAAACCCGGCGGCGAAAAGCCCCTGCACGGGCATGTCGTCGGCTCCCAGAACCCGCATCTGCGTATCCACGGCAATCCCACTGTCAGAAAAATTGAGAAAGAAACGGACCGGCCCCATTGCGACAAACGGGCCTTCGGTCATCGGCTTGCGCTGGTCGTCTCCGATTGGAAGCGATGCATTGAAGTCGTTTACCGTCTCCTCGAGAACCGACCTCTCGACGCCTATCTTTCCGGCCAACTCACCAATCGTCTTGGCCTCGTGGAAGACGTCGGGGCGAGTGCGGCGATAGTCCGGGACATAGGCATAAGCCACACCTGGCGCTGTCGAGACGTAATAGGGCCATTGCGCGAACTGCCGAGATACCCGAGCGTCAAAAATGATGTAGCCCATTTGGTCGGGCTGGTCCGCGAGCGCCGGTCGCCCGCTGTCCGCCGGATTGTCGATCTCGTTGACAAACCGCACGCCATGCTTGTTGACCAGAACAGCGCCGGCTTTAAACAGCTTGGCAGATGGCACCAGGATCGTTGTCAAAAAGCTCATCACCACTGGCCTGAGCAGCCAGTCGGGCAGGCTGCGCATCGACCAGTCCATAATACGGGTAAAGAAGCGCTGGGGCGGCAAGCGGGTGATCCAGCTCGGCGGCGGCGCCTGAAAACGGATACCGGCACTGTATAGGCCCGTGTCGATCAACCGTCCCCCGAGTTCGAGCACCATACGATGACCATCGCCACTGTTGTGGGGATTGACCGGCTGCACGTCCGTCAGGCTTGGCAGATGCCGTGCCCGCATATCACGGTCCGCACTGAAATCGCCGGTCGTCAGAACCACCCCACCCCTCGCCCTGAAGGCATGGCGTTGACCGGCCGGCGTTTCACATTTGATCCCGGTCACACGATCTTGCTCGACCATCAGCTCGACGGCTCGCATCGAAGTCTTGATTTCCACCCCGATTTTCCGCGCGCGCCGCTCGAGGTGATAGATGTAGGCACGTGAGTTGGGTAGAACGTTGTGCATGCGCGGCCGCCTGTGTGGGGGCTCGGGCAAAGGGCCGTAAAAAACGACGCCCATCTCGCTGATCCAATTGAAGGTGTCGGTAACATTATCGACAAAGAACCGGCGCAGTTCATCATTGTCTGGGACATTGCGAGCCTGTCGATGAATACGCGGGGATTGCTCGCAGAAACGCTTCATGTCCTCATAATGTTCGTCGGGAGAATCCTTGATTCCGTCCCGGATCTGCTGCGGCGTATTGTTGGCGGTGAACGATCCGATCGACCGGCCGGTGCTGCCGCCCAAACGGCTATCACGCTCCAGTAAAACGACGCGCCGCCCGAGGCTGCGCGCCTCGATGGCAGCAGCCAGTCCACTGCCCCCGCCACCAACCACGACGACGTCCCATTCACCCCCTTGTGTGTCTCGACCCGACTCGTCCGAACGCATATCGCCTCCTCTTTCAGCAACTCTTGCATCGACTTAGTGGTCACCCCAAAGAAATGTCCAATACCGATTGGCGAGGCCAGCTATCGGCTCAGGCTATAGCTCGTCTGTGAAAAACTGTGTTTGTCCATCGACAGACAGAGGAAAGAAATTTGGCTCGGTTCAGACCCTCCCCATGATCGACACATCCGAAGCGCAAACCGCGATCTGCGCCAGGAACAGGAAGCACCGGCTGGGCCGTGCCAATCGCTCTCGCCAAGGCCGCCCGGCCTCAAAGCCAGACCGGACCGGACGATCCGTTTGAACATGGCGTTCCCGCAGCCGGCCAAGAGACAACAAAATAAATCCAGGCCCAAGGGTGACGCCGGAGATCTCCGCCGAGCCCAGCCGAGCTTCATCAAAGCTGGCACAAGCGCCGCAGCTGCGCCCCCAACGCTTGCGTCAGGGTGGAAGTCTGTAGCCCCCGATACCACCATTCGCCTGTCCTCAATACACGCACGGCCCGGGGCAGAAAATGACATGATGAATTCAAATGTTTGTTCGGGGAGCCAAGAAGGGCGCAACAGTTACCACCGTTAGCTGTCTCACCAGATGGTGGGCAGCAACGTAGCCTGCCTCGAGTCCAGCGGCCAACGACAGCAGCGAGAGCTCGGTCAACCCCCCAGGCGAGAACGCCATAACGATTGTGGGAACTGGTTGCCCCACCCAACCCGTTAAGCCGAACGCCAGAAGCAGGCAAAAACTGAGGACAATTCCGACGAAGACCAAGCCATGCACGAAGACCCGGCCGAGAAATGCCAACCTTGTGCCAGCGAAACGGCAGCCAATGCTCGCCCCAATCACCACCTGCGCAGCAGCAACCAAGACGGCGGGTAATTCCACCACCACCCACCCGCTCATGTGAGCGACCGCGCTTAGAACCAAGGGGGCAATCATGTGAGGCGCGGGAAGCCCGATCCGCTTGCCAATGCCCCAGGCCAAAATGCCCAGACCTAGAAGGATACCCAATTCGACAAACGAACCAGCGGCAGGGACAAAGGGCGAGACCCCGGAAGCACTTGGAACCGCGCTCAGGTCGACGAAGAGGCCCACCCCAATTGAGAGCACGCCGATGGTGATGACAATGCGAGCAGCATGGACAAGCGCAATCGTGCGAACATCGGCTGTTGTCTGTTCTGCCAGGAGCACAATCTCCGAAAGTCCACCAGGAATGGCGCAGTACAACGCAGTAAGTCGATCATAGCCGGCAACGCGGGAGAAATAGGCCCGACCCAATAAGGAGACCGAAATCAAAACCGGGATTACCAGAACGAGCGAAATGATCCACTGGCCCATCTGGGCCACCATTTGAGGCTGAAACCCCGCACCAATCGCCAGTCCAAGGAGGACCGCCATAGGGGGCCGGAGCTTGCGCGGGCTTTGAAGCCGCCCTCCCGAGATGGTTATGACCATACAAGCGATCATGGCGCCAAGCATCCAGCCGAGCGGCACACCGAGCCAGGTAAAGATCGCCCCCCCAACCGTCGCAGCACCGATGGCGGGCAAAAACGCCCGCCCCCGCAGCCAGATCGGCGGTGTTCCCGCTCCGCGCGCCATCAGGCGCCCGTTGTATAGCGCGCCTCAAGCTCGCGAATTTTGGAATAGTCCATCAAGTCCATGATGTCTTGTATGCCAAACAACAAGTCGGAGCGGTCCATAGTTTCGCCAGTTTCAACCGACTGCTTCATGAGCATAAGGGCCTGACGCATTGCGTGCATCGCGGCAGCGGGCAACATCCTTGGAAGACTGACCCGTTTGACACCAAGTTCGGACAGACGCGGCAACGGGATCAGAGGCGTTGTGGGGCGCGCTCGAATACCAAAACCCATATTGACAGTAATCGGAATGTCGATGGCATCGCGAAGGGCCTTAATGTCGTCTTCACCGCGCACCGCATCGGGAAAAAGCACGTCCGCCCCCGCAGCCTCATAGAGCTTGGCGCGACGCACGGCTTCGTCGATGCCACCGATAGCAATCGCATCGGTCCGGGCCACGATAACAAAGTCATCGTCCTGGCGAGCGTTACAGGCCGCTTCGAGCTTTTTTGCCATCTCTTGAGCCTCAATAACCTGCTTGCCTTCCATATGGCCGCAGCGCTTGGGCCAGACCTGATCTTCCAGGTTAATGCCGACTACACCAGCCTCTTCGAAATACTGCACCGCATGGTGTACGGTCACCGCGTTACCATAGCCCGTGTCGGCATCGGCCATCAAAGGTATGGACACGCTGCGTGCAAGGTGGGCCACCGCCTGGGCATTATCGAGCATACCCATGATGCCAACATCAGGCTGGCCGAAACGCGAATTGGAGACCGCCGCGCCCGATGTCGATGCGGTTTTAAACCCAGCCTGTTCGACAAGCCGCACGCTGTAGCCGTCAAATACGCCGGGAGAAACGATGAGCTCGTCCCCGTTCAAGAGCTCGCGCATGCGTTTTGCTTTGGTCATCTCGATTACCCTGTCTTGAGATAGTGATTAGGCCAGAAGGCGCGGAAGAAGTCCTAGCGGCCAGCTGATGTTGAGGCCCATTCCAAGTGCAAGCACCGTGAGTAGGCAAAGAGCGGTCATTCCGATGTTGCCAAGCCATTTCATGCGCGCCACGCGCCACAGAAACAGCAGGCAGAACAGTCCCGCCGCTGGGAAAAACCCGATCAGGTACATTCCCAGATAGGCGCCCATAATCCAGATCAGATAGGGCCAGACCTCTTTGAACGACGTGTCGGATGTGAGGTCGGATGTCTCCGGAGCGTTGTCTTCGACGCGCTCGGCCTTGCGCCCTCGCCACACAGTAACAACCATGGAGGCGACGGCCAGGCCGAAGACGACAATGGAGACAGCTTGGGGGAATAATCGGGCGCCGCGTGCAAAATCCATCGACAACAGGTACGCAGCGACTGCAATAGCTGCAGCCAATGCCGAAAAAACGAGGCGCGCGATGCTCAGGCCGGAAAATCTGGGCGTTGCGGTGTTAATCATCGTCACGGTTCGACCTCCTGGGATTTCTTTTTTCTCAGGCTGAGGGCTAAGAGAACGACAGTAATCGCAATGATGGCCATGACACCTGGACGCGTCAGCCAATCCAGGCCGTACCGGGAAGTGGTGAGCCACAGATAGCGCTCGGCCAGTGTTGAAAGGATAAAGCCCACAAGCAGCGGCGCCCTTGGCGCCCCGAGCTTTTTCATGATCCAGCCCAGTATCCCGAAACCCACCAGCACGATCAGATCACCAATGTGACGGGTCGCCTGATAGGCCCCTAAAGTCACAAGCAGGAAGATGAACGGAAACAAGACGGGAAACGGCACTCTGGTCAAAGCAGCAATTGGGCGACTAAAGCCCAGGCAAATGATGGTGCCGGCAATGTTGGCGATCGCCAGTGACCAGATGAGGACAACCACGATGTTGAGGTTGGTGTCGATGATGCGTGGCCCAGGCTCAACGCCAACGACGACCATCGCTCCGAGCAAAAGAGCCATGCCTGCACTGCCCGGAACCCCGAAGAGGAGTGTTGGGATGAGCGCACCGCCTTCTTTGGCGTTGTTGGCACTCTCTGGCGCAATCACACCCCGGATGTCACCTTTGCCGAACTGGCTCTTGTCCTTTGCTGTCTGGACCAGATACCCGTAATTGAGCCAATCAACGATCGCGCTACCCAATCCAGGTACGATACCAACGCCGACGCCAATGACAGAGTGGCGCAGGACGAGCCAGCGGTGGGTGAAAATGTCTCTAAACCCTTGCAACCATCCCTTGCCAACGCGGCTGGGAGCATGTTTGGCGATAGCGCCGCCTTTGGCCAGTACGTCGAGAATTTCTGGAATGGCAAACAGCCCAAGAGAAATGATCACGAGCTGAAACCCGTCAAACAGATAGTCCTGATCGAAGACAAATCGATAAGTGGGCGAAGTGGGGGCCGCCCCCACCGTACCGATGAGCAAACCCAATGCCGCAACCAGAATGCCCATCAAGGGACGACGCCCGCTCAAGACGCCAACCATACACAGTCCAAGAAATGTCATGGCCAAAAGCTCTGGCGTACCGAACGCCAAAACCAGAGGACGCGCGATTGGAATGGCGAGCGTCAAGGCGATAGCGCCGATAACACCCCCAATCATTGAAGCGGCAAACGCGGCAGCCAAGGCGCGTGCCGCCTGACCTTTTTGGGCCAAGGGGTAGCCGTCCATGATCGTGGCTTGCGAGCCCGACGAGCCGGGAATTCCCATCAAGACGGCTGGAAACGTATCTGACGTGGTCGTAACCGCGGCAACGCCGATGAGCATCGAAAGCCCCAGCATCGGATCAAGTCCGTACGCGAAAGGCAACAACAGCGCCATGCCGACAATGCCGCCAAGACCAGGCAGAACGCCAACAGCGAGGCCGACTGTGACCCCAAGCATGAGATGAAGCATATGCTGAAGCGAGAAAATCGTCGGCAGGGCCGCAAGACTGGCTTCAAGCATACCCGCCTCCCGCCGAGGCAATCTGAGCCTCAAGGTTGACCGTTGCTCTGCTGATATGACTGCGCATAAGCGACTCCGCAAGGTCGGGATCTCGCGCCATCATCGACTTTGCAATCTGCCAATGCTCTCGCGAGGCCTCTTTACTTCGCCCGATAGCAGCACCCGAATGGCGTCGATAGAGCCTCAACAGGTAGTAAAGATCATCGCACAGCGCTTCGATGATCCGGGCGTTTCCGCTTCCATGCGCGATGGCAACGTGAAAGTCGAACCTGACCGGGCTCGGGGCCGAGCCGGGATCAAGATGATCAAAGATCTCCTTAAGCGCCGCATCCGACATGCGCTGCGTCGCCAAACGGCAGGCCATACCCTCAAGCGCCTCACGCAGCTCAAAAATGTCGATCAAGTTTTGCGTCGAAAGCGTTACAACTCGGGCTTTGAGATACGGCTCTCGCGTTACGAGCCGTCGACCTTGCAGACGCCTCACCGCTTCGCGCACCGGCCCCCGGCTCATCTCGAGTCGCTCCGCCCATTCCGCCTCGTTGACCACAGAGCCTGGCGCGATTTCTCCTGAAACGATCAGCTCGGCGAGCCTCTCGAACGCGGTGTCCGTCCTGGTTTTCCCAGCGAAGGCTTCTTTGGCACTCTCCAAAACTGTCAACTCTTTGCCCTCCAAACAGATGAAAGCGCCTACTGACCAATCCAGTCACGCAACCTGAATATCCAGCGAAACAGGACTTTGACCTTTCATTTAAGCGCTGCGTAACACCATCTTGTAAGGCGTTCAAGAAAAAAGAGTTGACACTTTGTTTTTTGAAATGCCACTGAATAGCCAGTCGGCCCTCTTGGGGTCGCAATCAAATTCGACATATGGGAGGACTATATGCTCAGCCTACTCAAAAGCGGTCTCGCATCAGCAATGGTGTTGGGCATGACCGCAGTTGCCGGTGCTCAAGCGCCCTACTACGAGGGCAAGACCGTCACAGCGATTGTGGGATTTTCGCCCGGTGGGGGGACAGACTTTTTTGGACGACTGGTTGCTGAAAACATCGGCGAGCACATCGCAGGAAACCCCAATATAGTTGTCGAGAACATGCCGGGCGCCGGCAGTGTTCTGGCCTCGAACTACTATGTGGATCGCGCCGAGCGCGATGGCACCGAAATTCTCGTCGGTACCGGGCAGCTACTCATGCGCATTGTCTTGGGATTGGAAGGCTCGACCGCATCCCTCGCCGATCTCCAGCCGATCGTTGCTCTACCCATGGGCCGGATCACCTTTGGAAGCACTGAAGCGGGAATTGAAGGCCCCTCGGACCTGCTCGATCCTGCACAGCCCCTTGTCCTTGGCGTCCCCGAGGTCATCTCCACCATTGATGCGGTCTTGGGCCTGGAATTACTCGGCGCCGACTATCGGGCTATCATTGGCTATGAAGGCAAGAGTGAAGCCTACCTCGCGTTCGAACGCGGTGAGCTAAATCTTGATGCTCAAACCACTCCGGTTTTCCTCCAGCAGCCTGCAATCGCGGTGGAAGAAGGGCGCGCGGTGCCGCTCTTTGCCCAGGGTTTGCTCGACAACCAAGGCGAGCTGGTTCGCGATCCGGCCGCGCCAGACATTCCGACAGTGCAAGAGGTCTATCGTGAGCTTCACGGCGAAGATCCATCCGGCCCAGTCTGGGAGGCGTTCAAAGCCGCAGTTACGGCGATCGGCAATGGCGGCAAGATCCTCATGATCCACTCCGATGCTCCCGACGAGGCCAAAGATGCTCTCGCGGCGGCCGTCCAAAGCTTGCTGGCCGACGAAGAGTTCCTGGCCGAGGCCGCTGAATCCACAGAAGGTTATGATTTTGTTGCCGGCTCGGAGCTCAACGCAGCTGTACAGGCCGTTGCCAATATGAGCGATGAGGATACCCGATGGCTGCGGGACTTCCTCACTGAAAACTTCGAAATGCAGTTCGAATAGGCCCGGCTGCCCAAAATTGACATCTGGAAGGGGCGCGATGCGCCCCTTCTCGCGTCCCAGGAGAAAACCATGAAGCGCCAACTCGGCACCGCAATGTCAAATAATGGCGAGCCTCTTACCTATATCGATTTGGCGGCAATGATAGGCAAGGAGCGCCTGGCCAGTCTGCCCTATAGCCTTCGTGTTGTCCTTGAAAACATTGTGCGCAACCATTCCACGTCAGACGGGCAACCCCAGGTCGATACGATCTTGCGGCGTGACGTTGGCGCAGCGCTGTCCCTTAAGATTCCGCGCGTGATCATGCCGGATTCAACGGGAGTTCCGATCCTAATGGACCTCGCTGCCATGCGGGATGGGCTGGTTGATCTGGGGCAAGATCCCGCAAACGTCGATGCAAAGGTCAAAGCGGACCTTGTCGTAGACCATTCACTGCAGGTGGATTCCTCTGGTTCATCCGCCGCCTTTGCAATCAATGCAGAGCGTGAATTTGACCGCAATTCCGAACGCTACATCTTTCTCAAATGGGCGCAATCGAGCTTTAACAATCTCACAATCCATCCGCCAGGCTCTGGGATCATCCATCAGCTCAATCTTGAATCCATAGCACCTGTGGTTTGCGTCGAAAGCGACGGCCAGGCCAAACTGGCCTTTCCCGACATGGTTGTTGGCAGCGATTCCCACACCCCAATGATCAACGCTCTCGGCGTTTTGGGTTGGGGCGTTGGGGGAATCGAAGCGGAAACCGTGCTCCTCGGTCAACCCTATCCTCTGGCAATGCCAGCTGTCGTTGGTGTGCGCCTGAGCGGTGCCCTGCGTCCCGGCGTGACGACCACTGATCTGGCACTAACAGTCACCGAGCGCTTGCGCCAAACTGATCTGGTAGGGAAGTTCGTTGAGTTCTGCGGTCCCGCCTTACCCTCGCTGAGTGTTCCGGACCGTGCGACCCTGTCAAATATGGCGCCAGAGTATGGAGCAACGATCGGCTTCTGGCCGATAGACGAGCGCACACTCGAGTACATCTCCAACACCGCCCGAAACCAAGCCGATACTGCCCGGATTGAACAATTCGCCAAAGCCGCTGGTTTTTTCCACGATGCCAGTGACCATCCGTCATTTGATGAAACTATAGAGATCGATCTTGGGACAGTCTCGGCATCTATGGCCGGCCCGAGCCGTCCCCAGGATCGGATTGACCTCCATGCTGTCCGAGCATCGTTTTCAAACGCCCTCGGTCAATCACGTCAGGAGGGTGGCTTCGGTGTCCCGGATGGAGTTCCCATGAGCGCCCGCGATGACGTGCCAACTCATGGGGCGGTCGTCATCGCTGCCATTACTTCGTGCACCAATACAGCCAATCCTTCCGTTATGGTGCGAGCAGGACTTATGGCGCAGCGAGCCGCTCAATTAGGGCTGGTTTCGAAGCCATGGGTGAAAACTTCCCTTGCTCCGGGGTCTCGCGTGGTCACCGGCTATCTTGAGGACTTGGGTCTTATGGAGCCGCTGCGTACCCTTGGCTTCGATGTTGTTGGCTATGGCTGCACCACGTGCGGGGGCAAATCCGGCCCTCTCTTGCCAGAAGCCGAAGCGGCAATTACCGAAAACGACCTGGTCGCCGTCAGCGTGTTGTCGGGAAATCGTAATTTTTCCGGACGAATCCATAAGCTGGTCCGCGGCAATTATTTGGGATCTCCGGCACTGGTCGTGGCTTATGCTCTTGCGGGCCGAATTACCATCGATTTCGAGCACGATCCCCTGGGCCATGACCACTCCGGCAGGCCCATTTATCTTGCCGACATATGGCCCGAAGACCATGAGGTTCAACGCGCAACCCTGCGCGCGGGAGACAAGAGCTTCTATCAATCGGTTTATGGCATCCAAACCGAAATCTCAGCCGAATGGACGAACCTCAAGGCGCCGACGGGCCGGACGTTCTTGTGGGATAGCCGGTCCCAATATCTTATGGCGCCGCCTTTCTTGAAGGTGAAAGACCGACAGCCAGGCCAGGGCCTGACCAACGCACGGATTCTCGGCGTGTACGCGCATTCTCTTACCACAGACCACGTCTCTCCTGGCGGTGAAATTCCTGCCGATAGTCCTGCGGGGGAATACCTTTTGTCCAAAGGCGTCGAGCCGCGCAGGTTCAATACCTATGTCGGCCGCCGCGGCAACCATGAAGTGATGATGCGTGCAACTTTTGCCAATATCCGCATCCAAAACCGAATGGCTCCAGACACCGAAGGCTGGTGGACTAAAATGATGCCAAGCGGAGAAATAGTATCCGTTTTTGATGCAGCCATTGCCTATGCTCAGAACGATACGCCGTTGGTCGTGATTGGTGGACGCGAGTATGGGACTGGATCGAGCCGCGACTGGGCCGCAAAAGGTCCTGCTCTGTTGGGTGTGAGAGCGGTTGTGGCTTTGTCGTTTGAGCGCATTCACCGAGCCAACTTGGCGGCTATGGGCATCGTGCCTCTCACATTTTCAGATCCGTCCGACTTTGAGAAATTTGTTGGCGATGAAACTGTGACCATCGAGAACCTTTACGGACAGCTTGTCCAAGGGGCACAAATTGTGGCCAAGGTCACTCGATCCGACGGATCCTCTCGTTCCGTTCCGTTGGTTGTCGACCTGCGCACCCCGACCGAAGCAAGCTACATACTCTCGGGCAATGTCCTCAAGACGGCACTGCAGCAGGTCATTGGTGAACGCGCCACAAGTTGACGTGGGAGTGGCCCAGTCATCTCACCCCAAAGTGATGCCGTGCCGTTCGACAATTTTAGCGCCGAGCAGCACTCGACCCTATCCCTCCCGGCCAATCGGTGCCGAGCGCAAAAATGATCGCTACGATCCAGTAGGTCAGCGGCTGTGGCTTGGCTGCCGCGGCAACCGCGAACGCGCAGATTGCGACAACAACCGCACCGTGTCCTTTGCGACAGTTTACGCGGAATGACCGAGTAAGTCGTCTTCACACCGAACCACAGAAAAGCGGCCCCTGGACATTCAAGTCCTTGGCCGCTTGCAGCGCTTTGCCCAAAAAAGGAAAGACCCAGCTAACTCATTGAGTTAACTGGGTCTTTTTGGTTGCGGGGGCAGGATTTGAACCTGCGACCTTCAGGTTATGAGCCTGACGAGCTACCGGGCTGCTCCACCCCGCGTCAAGAGTGTCTCGTATGTGCGGTGCGTCGTGCGAACCGCTTGGGACGCCGCTTATATAGGGGTGCAAATTGCGTTTGCATACCCCTTGCGAACGCCTAAACGACATTTTTTTGACACTGACCGAAACGCCCTCCAGTTCGTCGCGATTGCACTTTGCGCCAAGCGCCGCTACATTTGGGTCAGGGGTTCTGCCCTTTCCATATTTCCTCAGTTTTCAAGCACCTGGATTTTCCTCATGCAACAGCGCACGCTCGGCCGCACCGGCATCTCCGTGAGCACGATTTGTCTCGGCACAATGACTTGGGGCGAACAGAACACCGAGGCCGAGGGCCACGCCCAGATCGATCTTGCGCTTGAGAGCGGCGTCAATTTCATGGACACCGCCGAACTCTATTCGACGCCCGGCCGCGCTGAAACCCAGGGGTCCACCGAAACCATCATCGGCAATTGGTTCGCCGCCAACGGACGGCGCGAGGACTGGGTGCTCGCCAGCAAGATCGCCGGCCCGGGTAATGAATGGATTCGCGGTGGCCGCGCCATGGACGCCAAGGAGATCGTCACCGCCCTCGACGCCAGCCTCCAGCGCCTGCAGACCGATTACATCGACATATACCAGCTCCACTGGCCCAATCGCGAGCATTACAATTTCTCGAAATCCTGGGCCTTCAATCCCTATGGCCAAGACCGTCAGGCCATCCGGGACAATATCGCCGAGGTGCTTGAAGCCCTCGACGCCCAGGTCAAGGCCGGCAAGATCCGCGCCGTGGGCCTGTCCAACGAAACCAGCTGGGGCGTTTCCGAATATCTCAAGATCGCCGAAGCACGCGGCCTGCCGCGCATGGCGACCATCCAGAACGAATACAATCTGCTGCGCCGCCATTTCGATCACGATCTGGCCGAAGTCTGTGCGTTCGAGGATGTCGATTTGCTCGCCTACTCGCCGCTTGCCGCCGGTCTTTTGAGCGGCAAATATAATGGTGGGGAGATACCCGCCGGCTCACGCGGCGCGCTCGGCGCCATGTGGCGGCTCAATCCCCAGTCCGAAACCGCGACGCGTGCCTATATGACGCTCGCCGAGACCCACGGCCTCGATGTCTGCCAGATGGCCATCGCCTGGTGCCTCACCCGGCCCTTCGTCGGTTCGGTGATCATCGGCGCCACAAGCATAGAACAGCTCAAAACCGACATCGCCGCCCACGCCGTCACCCTCACGCCTGAAGTGCTCACAGGAATCGAAGAGCTGCACAGGCTCTATCCACGCACAGTCGCCTGATCGGTATCGAGCGGCAGGACGGCCTCCGTCTTGCCGCTCATTTTTCGTTGTGCTATGACCAAGTGACAATTTTGGTCACAGCGGCTTGTCCATGCCCCGTCATTTCACCAAGGCCGACAATGACCTGATCCGCGCCCAGCTTCTGACCGCCGGTCTGAACCATTTCGCGCAATATGGTCTGCGCGGCATGCGCGTCGACGATGTGTGCAGGGATGTCGGGGTTGCCAAAGGCACGTTCTATAAATTCTTCGAGCACAAGGAAGCGCTGTTTCTGGCGATCGCCGAACAACGCGACCAGATGCACAAGGCAGATATCCTTGCCAGCTTTGCCGATTGCAACGGCACGGTTGCCCAGCGCGCTGAACGGTTTTTCGATCTTTTGGTGGAAAAGCTCATGTCCGACCCCCTGGTCGCCATCGTCAGCGTACCCGACGATTTTGCTGCACTCATGCGCAAGACACCGCCCGATCGCCTCTCCCATGAGGAGGAAAAGGACCTGCGCTTCATCGAAGGGTTCTGCACGGGGCTGAGGAAAAAGAACCTGATCGGGCCCGTCGATCCGCACGACCTTGCTGCAATTCTCACGCTGCTGGTCAGCCTTGTGCTGCAAAAGAGCCTGTTCAGCGACAGCCAGTTCTCGGCGAGCCGCGCGCTGTTGCGCGATGTGTTCGTTCAAAAGCTCACAGCCAGCATCCCATGATTTCCGTCTCGGGGCTCAGCTTCACATACAAGGGCGCGCGAAAACCCATCTTGAACAGCGTGTCGTTCGCTGTTCCGGAGGCCTCGGTTTATGGCCTCCTTGGTCCGTCTGGCGCCGGAAAATCCACCACCCAGAAAATTCTCATGGGCTTGCTCGCCGGTTATGAGGGCAAGGCAAGCGTATTCGGCCACCCTCCGGCCCAGTCGGGCCGGGCATTTTACGAAAGGATCGGGGTCAGCTTTGAATTGCCCGCGCTCTATACTCGGCTGACAGCGCGCGAAAACCTCACCCTGTTCGCCGCACTTTACGACAAGGCTCCGCTTGCGCCCGACGCGGCACTTGAAATCGTCGATCTCCTCGATGCCGCCGATCAGCGGGTCGAAAATTTTTCCAAGGGCATGAAGATGCGGCTCAATCTGGCCCGGGCGCTGCTCAACGATCCACCATTGCTGTTTCTGGACGAGCCGACGACAGGGCAGGATCCAGCCCGCGCCCGGATAACCCGCAAGCTGATTGCCGATCTGCGCGCCCGCGGTAAAACGATCTTTCTCACCACACATAATATGAGCGAAGCAGCGGAACTCTGCGACACCGTGGGGTTTCTTATCGACGGTAAAATTGCACTTGAGGGGACTCCGGCCGAACTGATGATCCGTTTTGGCAAACCCGAACTCGTTGCCGGCGTGCGCCGAAACGGCACTATCGAGATCGAGCAATTCGCAATGGAAGACCTTGCGCGCGATGCCCGCTTCCAGGCCCTGCTGCAATCGGGCGACATCGTTTCCCTTCACACGCGTGAGGCCAGCCTCGACGAGGTTTTCGTCGCAGTGGCAAGCGCCAGGCAATGAATGGGCTTGCCACACTGCTCGCCCATGATCTGCGGCTGCAATATCGCTATGGCATCCACGCCGCCTATGGCGCCGTTGTTGCGCTGTACGCGGCCATTCTTGTTCTTGCCGGCCCCTACATTCCCGATTGGTTCGTTGGACTGTTGATCTATTCCGACCCCTCGGCGCTGGGCTTTTTCTTTCTCGGCGGGCTCATGCTGCTCGAAAAGGGCGAAGGGGTACGGAGCGCTTTGGCAATCGCGCCGGTTTCGGCCCGGACTTACCTTTTGGCAAAAACGATAACCCTCACAACGCTCGCGCTCGCTGCCGTCATCGTGCTGGCTCTGGCTAGGGCGCACCCCACCGACTGGGCGATCCTGATCTCCACCGTCGCGCTCACTTCGGTTTTTTATGTCGGCATCGGAATACCCATCGCGCTCCGCTTCAAGACCGTAAATGCCTATCTGCTGGGCTCGGCGCTTCTGCTTGCACCGGCGCTCATTTCTGCCGGCTTCGCTTTCCTCAATCCCCCGCCTTTAGTGCTGACCCTTCTGCCTCCGGTGGCACAGCTCCGGTTGACGCTTGTAGCGCTGGGATATGGTACTGCCGGCATCCTTGATCTCGCTGTCATGTTTTCGTCAGCCTTCATCGCAGCCGCCACCGCATGCTGTTTCGCCCATCGCGCCCTAAAGATCGAGCTCGGCATCAAATGAGCATCCCTTCGCCCAGAACACTGAAAAATCTGCTCGGCGCCGATGCACTCAATGTCTCGCGCGATCCAATGCTGATGTTGGGCATCATCATGTGCCTGCTACCGGTTCCCTTGATCCTTGTCTTCGGCCCGCTCGTCGAAACGTCAGCATTTCAAGCTTTCGCCATATCGGGCATGACCAAAATGCTTGGCGCTATTGCCGTTCTCATGCCCGGCGCCATGCTCGGCTGGGTCACAGGCTTCATGCTGCTGGAAGACCGTGACGATGGCGTACTGATGGCGGTTGGAATCACGCCGATCGGACGGAGTGGGTTTCTGGCTTACCGCCTGATCGTCACAATCTTTCTCACACTGTCCGTTTCGGTCGGCATCGGTTTGATCGTCCTGCCCGCCCAACCGGCAAGCGTGACCGTCTTGATGGCGATGATCGCCGCTGGCCATGCTGTGCTGTGCGCAATGTTTCTTTTGGCCTTCGCCAGTAACAAGGTGGAAGGATTGGCCCTGACTAAGCTTATCAACCTTGCCCTCCTTGCCCCCTTGGCGGCGCTGATTGCGCCCCCCTGGCGTTATCTCGCCGCCATTGTGCCCACGTTCTGGGTCGGCCAACTGGTCCAGCCCGCTCCAGCGATGATCCCACCTGTGGTCGCAACGCTGATTGCGCTCGGGACAACGAGTGCTCTGGTCATTCTGCTGCGCGCTCGTCTGCGCCACCGCACCGATTAGGGCCCACCTCTAGATCGTGGCCGCTCCTCTTTGCATGGCACAAACGCCAAGGCTCTCCCACATCGATCGCCTGCAATAAATTCTTGCGGGGGCGAGCGATGATTTGCTGTCGCAATAGGGCGGCGCAGACGCTATCGTTCGACAAAGAGGCAAGGGAGCAATGATTTCGTGCAGATAAACGGCTTCGCGCTTTTTGCGTCCATGCTTCCGCTTCTGGCCCTCTATTCCTATAGCTTTGCATCAAAGCTGCTGGATCGCAGCCGGCCTTCGCTATCGGCGTTGATGAACGAGCAGCGGTTCAATTGGGTTACCCAGGCCGCCCGCCGCGACACTCCGCTTGATGCGATCCTGTCGGGCAACATAATGAGCTCGGTATCGTTTTTCGCGTCGACAACAGCGCTGCTGATTCTGGCGCTGTTCACGGTCATCGGCCAATTGCAAGAATTTCTGCCTGCGCTGTCCACGATAAGCTTCGGCCCGTCCTATACCGAATTCGATCTGCAGGTGCACAATGTCGTGCTGCTGTTTCTGTTTGTTTATGCGTTTCTCGCCTTCACCCTGTCGCTGCGCCAGTTCAACCATTTCTGCATTCTGCTTGGTGCGCTCGACCACGGCAAACCTGCCCCGGCGGATGAGATCAGGACCATTGCCCGCATCAATGCAATGGCCGCGCAGCGCTTCAACTCAGGGATACGCTCTTACTATTTCGCCATTCCGATGGTCGCCTGGTTCGTGTCGAGCTGGCTGGCTATTATCGTCACCATATGCACTATCGGCCTCCTGCTCCACCGCGAGTATTTTTCCAACGCCCGCTGGTTGGTTGCGCGCATCACGCCGCACCAGGGCGTTTCCAGACAAAGCCCGAAAGGAGACAGTCAATGAAAGCCCTGGCCATCATAGCGTCCATGCTCATTGCTTTGCCCGCCACTGCGCAGGACACCACAAGCTTCACAACGGCCGATGCCGAGCTGATGACCGGTTGCATCGCCGAACTCTCCGATCCCAAGCGCGCCGAGGAAAACCCCGATGCGGTGCGGCAAGCGTCTCAATGTATCGGCGCAGCGTCCAATGTGTGCATGGACACCGAGGACGGTGGCTATACGACAATCGGCATGGTTGAGTGCATGGCGCGCGAAACCGACTGGTGGGACAGTCAGCTCAACACAAGCTACGCAAGCTTGGGGGAAACGCTCGAGGCCGATCTGTTCACCACGCTGCAACATGCCCAACGGGCATGGATTGCCTATCGCGATCAAAGCTGCGGGTTTGAATATGACCGCTGGGGCAATGGCTCGATGCGCACCATAGCTCACGCCAGTTGCATGCTCGATGAAACCGCCCGCCGCGCCCAGACACTGTCGGGCTATCTCAACCCGGAGGGGTAAGATGCCAGCTCGCACCACCAGGAGACTGTAATGAACAACGACGCCGACCACCCCTGGTTTCGCCCCATGTGGCGCCGCGCCCTCATGGTCCTCATCCCCGCCATTATCGCTGCTGTCGACATCTATCACGGCAATTTCGGTTGGGCGCTGGTCTTTGGCGGCTTGGGCGCCTATGCGGCCTATATCTTCTTTATCGCCTGGAACAAGGAAACGCCCGACGCGCCCACAGCACCCGACGATCGGCCCGAAGACGAGCGTTGACCGCGATTTTGTGATAAGGGCAGCCCAAAGCTGACATTGACAATCAGCTTTTATTTCGTATGTATGGCTCGCAAAGTCCCAACTCCTTACCGCGCGCCAATCATGCTTGTCTGTCAGTGCAATCTGATTTCCACCAAAGACATTGAAAATATCGTCGTCGATCTTCTCGATGAGGATCCCTGGCAGCTCGTCGTGCCGGCTCACATCTATCGCGAGCTTGGCAAGCGCGGGCAATGTTGCGGCTGCGTGCCCAACATTGTGGACATTATCGGCAAGGTCACCGAAACTTATCACCTTAAATTGGCCGGGAACGCCGCCAATCTGGTGGACGTTAGGACCAGAATGAAGACCCTGCGCAAGTCCACGCGCCAAGGAGGTGAAAGTGAAAGGCGACGCAAAGATCATCGAGCGGCTTAACGAAGCGCTCTTTCTCGAACTGGGTGCCATCAACCAGTATTGGGTTCATTACCGCCTGCTTGACGATTGGGGCTTCAAGCGCCTCGCCGAAAAGGAACGCGCCGAATCCATCGAAGAGATGCACCACGCCGACAAGCTGATCGACCGCATCATCTTTCTTGAAGGCCATCCCAACCTGCAGCGTGTAGCGCCACTGCGCATCGGTCAGAACATCAAGGAAGTGCTCGAAGCCGATCTTGCCGGAGAGCTCGACGCCATCGCCTCTTACCGTGAATCGCGCAAGCTTTGTAACGATCTCGGTGATTACGTCACGCAGCGTATTTTTGAAGAGCTGTTGACCGACGAAGAAGGTCACACTGATTTCCTCGAAACCGAACTCGACCTGCTCGCGACCATCGGCGAGGAAAAATATGGTCAGCTCAACGCAAAGCCGGCCAACGAAGCCGATTAGCCTCGTCTCAAGTTTAAGTTATTTCACCCCCCGCTCGCTCCGGCTGCGGGGGTTTTTGCGTGCGGTGTCATTGTTGTGTCAACGTTGCACAAACATGCTGGGCAACGACACTCAACTCCATAGCTTTTTCGCCATTGTTGACGTCATTGCCCCGGTCCTGCAAAAATTATGCTGCTGGAAACCTCTATTGCCCACAATTTCGCTTTTCAGGGATCGCGCTTGCCTGTAATCCGGAAATCGACCTTTTTATGCCTAGCGGTCGGGGCCAAGCGCGGAATTTCATCCGCGGATCCGATTGGTGAAGCGGCGAAGGGAGTGCCGTGTGGTTGACGCCGCCAAGAGGTAACTCCGGAGCAGTCGCACGTCATTGTCACCATCTCTTTTTCCTATCGAAAGGGACCTCCGTCACTATGCACAAACCGTTGATTTTCCTTAGCGTTACCGCCTCGGTGCTGGCCACCGCTGCGCTTGCACAAGCCCAGACCGTCAATATCTACAACTGGTCTGACTATATCGCCGAAGACACGCTCGAAAAGTTCACAACCGAAACGTCGATCACTACAAATTACGACGTTTTCGATTCCAACGAAATCGTCGAAGCCCGCCTTCTGGCCGGCTCTTCGGGCTATGATGTCGTTGTTCCATCAGGATTTTTCCTTGAGCGCCAGATTCCCATCGGCCTGTTCCAGCCGCTCGACAAATCCAAGCTTCCCAACATCGACAACCTCGATCCCGCCATCATGGCAATCGTGGAGGCTCATGATCCCGGCGCCGAATACGCTGTCCCCTACATGTGGGGTACAACCGGTATTGGCTACAACGTCGGCGCGATCACCGAACGGTTGGGTGAAGACGGCCCGCTGAAAAGCTGGGACCTGCTCTTCGATCCCGAAATAGCCGCTCAACTTGCCGATTGCGGCATTTCGGTTCTGGACGCTCCCGTCGAAATGGTCGCGGCCGCGCTCAACTATCTCGGCCGCGATCCCAACTCCGAAGCCCCCGAGGATCTGGAGCAGGCCGAGCAGCTGATTGCCTCGATCCGCCCCCACATCCGCGCCTTCCACTCCTCCCAGTACATCTCCGATCTCGCCAATGGCGAAATTTGTCTGGCAGTGGGCTATTCCGGTGACGTGTTCATTGCCGCAGATCGTGCCGCCGAAGCCGACCAAGGCGTTGAAATCGCTTATGTCATCCCCCAGGAAGGTGCATCGATCTGGTTCGACATGATGGCCATTCCAGCTGATGCGCCGAACCCTGAAGCGGCTCACGCCTTCATCAACTTCATCCTTGAACCCCAGATCGCAGCCGACATTACCAACTACGTCTGGTACGCGAACCCCAATGCCGGGGCCGATGCGTTTGTCGATCCTGAGGTGCTCGAAGATCCTGCGATCTATCCCACAGAGGACGTAATGGCCAATCTGTTCCCGCTCAAGGCTCGCACGCCCGGTTACGACCGGCTCTTGACGCGCGCCTGGACCCGGATCAAGACCGGCGTTTAAGCGCTCAAATGTTGCATGGCGGGGCGCATTGTGGTGCCCTGCCAAATCTTCTTATTCGGGGGTGGGGAAGTCCTCTTTTGAAAAAGCCTCAAATCGCCGCCGATGCGCGCCCTTGGCGCGATGCGGGCGCAGAGCCTTTCGTGCGCATTCGCAATGTCACCAAGACTTTTGGCGACGTCTATGCGGTCGACGACGTCTCTCTCGATATCTACAAGGGCGAGCTTTTCTGCCTGCTCGGGGGATCTGGGTCAGGCAAGTCGACTCTTCTGCGCATGCTCGCGGGCTTTGAATCCATCACCGCCGGAACCATTGAAATCGACGGGCAGGACATGGCCAGAGTGCCGCCCTACCAGCGCCCGATCAATATGATGTTCCAATCCTACGCGCTCTTTCCGCATATGAGCGTCGAGGCCAACATCGCCTATGGCCTCAAGCGTGAAGGCATGGCCCGCACCGATATCTCCGAGCGGGTTGCAGAATTGTTGAAGCTCACGCGCCTTGATCCCTTTGCCAAGCGCAAGCCACACCAACTGTCCGGTGGGCAGCGCCAGCGCGTCGCCCTGGCCCGTTCGCTGGCCAAGCGCCCAAAACTTCTCCTGTTAGATGAACCGCTCGGCGCGCTCGACAAGAAGCTGCGCGAAGACACCCAGTACGAACTAGTCAAGATCCAGGAAAGCCTTGGCGTCACCTTTATTGTCGTCACCCACGATCAGGAGGAAGCCATGACGCTTTCGACCCGCATCGGCGTTATGAACGACGGCAAGATTGCACAGATCGGCGAGCCCCAGGAAATTTACGAGTTTCCCAACTCCCGCTTCGTTGCCGGGTTTGTGGGCTCGGTCAACATGTTCGAAGGCGTCGTCACCGAAGACGAAGACGATCATATTAGGATCGATTCTTCGGCCGAAGCAGGGTGCGATATCTATGTGTCGCACGGCGTCGACTGCGCGCCCGAGCAGACGCTCTGGTACGCCATCCGACCCGAGAAAATGGTGCTCTCGCGTGAGCGGCCCGAGGGCGATGCCAATGTCACTCACGGCCTTGTGCAAGACATTGCCTATCTCGGCGACATGAGCGTTTTCCGAATACTGCTCGACAGCGGAAAACGCATTCACGTCTCCCAGACCAACGTTTCGCGCTACGATCCCCAATCGATCAGCTGGGACGAAAAAGTCTTCATCTCCTGGGAGCCGGATGCCGGGGCGGTGTTGACGTCATGAGCGGGGGCGCAATCCAGTCTCCTCGACGCCTGGCCTGGAGCTTCATCACCAAAGGATTATACCGGCTGGGCATTTCCGGCCGAACGGCATTGATCCTCGCGCCGACGCTGTGGCTGGCGGTTTTCTTCCTGATCCCGCTGCTCGTCGTGTTCAAGATTGCCTTAAGTGCGTTCGCGCTGGGCCAGCCGCCCTATCTGCCCATGTTCGCATGGAGCGCAGATGAGTCATTGTCCATCACACTGCACTTTTCGAACTTCTTGTTCATCTTGCAGGATGCGCTCTATGCAAACGCCTACATAAACTCAGTTCGCATCGCCGCCATCTCGACAGCCCTAGCGCTGGTTCTCGCTTACCCAATGGCGTGGTTCATTGCCAGATCTGATGACAAGTACCGAAACCTGCTGCTCATGCTGGTCATCTTGCCATTCTGGACGTCTTTCCTGTTGCGCGTTTATGCATGGATGGGATTTCTCGGGCGCAACGGCATCATCAACAACGCGCTGATGGGATTGGGCATTATCGATGAGCCCATCACAATGCTCCAGACCGAAGGCGCTGTCTTTGTGGGCATTGTATATACATATCTGCCATTCATGATCCTGCCCATCTACACAGCATTGGTAAAACTCGACCAGAGCCTGATTGAAGCCTCGGCCGACCTGGGTGCCCGCCCCTTCATGACGTTTCTGACGGTTACACTTCCACTTTCGATGCCCGGCGTCATTGCAGGTTCGATGCTGGTCTTCATCCCGGCCATCGGAGAATTCGTAATCCCCTCGCTCCTGGGCGGTGCCGACACATTGATGATTGGCCGCGTTCTTTGGGATGAGTTTTTTGCCAATCGCGACTGGCCGGTCGCTTCAGCGGTGGCCATCGTCATGCTTGTCATCCTCGTCGTCCCGATCATGCTCTTGAGCAGAGCGCAGAACGCAGTGGTTGAGGGAGACCGATGAAGCGCGGCTATTTCACCACGATCATGGCCATCATAGGGTTTGCTTTTCTCTATGCGCCAATCGTATCGCTCGTTGTGTTTTCATTCAACGAAAGCCGACTGGTGACCGTTTGGACCGGATTTTCCCTGCGCTGGTATGCTGCACTCTTCAATGATTCTCAGGTCGTGGCCGCCGGTCTCCTCAGCCTTCAAATTGCCGCGGTCAGCGCAACCATCGCGACCCTGTTGGGCACACTTGCTGCAATTGCCCTCACGCGACTGGGCAAGTTCCGTGGAAAGACGGCTCTGACGGGCATGGTTTCGGCCCCGCTTGTCATGCCCGAAGTGATTACAGGACTTTCAGCCCTCTTGCTTTTCGTGTCGATGGACGCGCTTCTCGGCTGGCCGGGCGGGCGCGGCTTTACGACAATAACCATCGCCCATTCCACCTTCTGTATGGCCTATGTCACTGTGGTCGTGCGCTCGCGCCTGATCGATATGGACCGCTCGCTCGATGAAGCGGCAATGGATTTGGGCGCAACACCGCTCAGGGTGTTTTTCGACATCACCCTGCCCATCATCGCGCCAGCTTTGATTTCAGGTTGGCTACTTGCCTTCACGCTCTCACTTGATGATTTGGTGATCGCCAGTTTCGTATCTGGCCCTGGATCCTCGACCTTGCCCATGGTGATCTTCTCAAAAATCCGCCTTGGCGTGTCCCCCGACGTCAACGCGCTAGCAACTATCATTATCGGCATCGTTGCCATCGGCGTTGTGGCAGCCACAATCATCGGTGCGCGCCGGCAGCCGAAAGCCTGATCGAAGAGTTATCAATGTCAGCAACAGCGCGGCCACAAGTCTCGGCACTTTCGTCCTCGCGCATCCGCGACATCGCCAATGCCGGAATGGGCCGAACCGACATTTCCGCTTTCTGGTTTGGCGAAGGCGATGAGGTAACACCACTTTTTATTCGCGAAGCTGCGCAGAAAGCTCTGTCCGAAGGCGAAACTTTCTATGTCCACAATCTCGGTCTTCCCGAACTGCGCAACGCCATCGCGGCCTATGAAAGCAAACTGCAAAATATAGTTTCAAAGCCTGAGCAGATCGCGGTGACCGGTTCTGGTGTCTCGGCACTGATGATCGCCAACCAGCTCATCGTTTCGCCCGGCGACAAGGTTGTTGTGGTCACCCCCATTTGGCCCAACATCGCAGAGGCCCCTCGCCTTCTGGGTGCCGAGGTCACGCGGTTTGCATTGACTGTTTCGAATGGAAAATGGTCGCTCGATCTTGATCGGTTTCTCGATATCCTGACGGCCGACACGCGAATGGTGATCATAAACGCGCCAAACAATCCAACCGGGTTCACCCTTGATCAGCACGTTCAAAAGACGATCCTCGATCATTGCCGGAAACTCGGCATCTGGGTTTTGACCGATGAAGTCTACGAGCGCCTGATTTTTGATGGTAGCGCCGCCGCGCCCTCGATGTTGCGAAATGCCACCCCCGAGGATCGCATAATTCGGGTCAATTCATTCTCCAAATCCTGGCGCATGACCGGCTGGAGGTTGGGCTGGCTGACTTTGCCCCTTGCCCTGATGCCCGATGTTCCCAAAGTCATTGAGTACAACACCTCCTGCGCGCCGTCTTTTATCCAAAAGGGCGGCCAGGCTGCACTGAACGACCCAAGAGGCGAAGAAACAATAGCCGCGCTCAAGTCCGGCCTGGCCGCATCGCGCGAAACTTTGAACTCCGGTTTGGCGCAGATGGGACGCATTGAAAACCCCGATGCCGATGGCGCCATGTATGCCTTCTTCCGTATCGAGGGCGCGCCAGACGATATGGAAACCGCCAGGACACTCGTCGCCGATTACGGTTTGGGCCTTGCACCCGGTAGCGCTTTCGGTCCCGAAGGCGCGGGTTGGCTACGCTGGTGTTTCGCCGCCCCCCCCAATAAAATCGCTGACGGACTTGAGCGCCTTGAGCGCTTTATCAAACGCTAGATCGGCATATTCACCTGACAGACGTGTTTTCCTCAAGAAACGCCAGGACGTCCTCGATCACCGAATAGCGCCAGCGCAAAGGCATCGCCAACGATACGAGGGTATCGGCGTGATTGCCGCCCTCATAAATCTTGAGAGACACATCGGTCCCGCTCTCTGTCATTTTTTCAGCCAACGCCACAGAGTTGCGCAGATAGACAGTCTCGTCTTTATCCCCGTGCCCCAGAAATACAGGTGGAAGCGGTTCCGACACCAAATTGACAGGCTGCGTTTGCTCGGGTTGTGAGAAGCCACCAAAGGCATTCTGCGACTGGGAGACGTCAAAGGGGAAAAAATCATAGGGGCCTGATAAGCCAACGATGCCTCTTACATCGGACATCTCCAACGCAAAGCGAGCGTCGAGCGCTAGCATCATGACGTTATAGGCACCAGCCGAATGTCCCATGAGAACCATCCGGCCAGCATCCCCGCCGTACGTCCCTATTTGTTCTCGGGTCCATTGCACTGCAAGCCCATTGTCGGCAACAAAGTCGGGAAATACCACATCGGGCACCAGCCGGTAGTCGGCAATAACGGTCAGATATCCGCGCGCAGCCAACGCGCGTCCCACGAAACTGTATTCCCCTTTCTCCCCAGACTCCCAACCGCCGCCATAGCTGAAATAGACAACCGGCAAACCGGTCGCCTCACCAGCCGGTCGATAGATGTCGAGCTTTTGGCGGGGATGAACGCCGTATGCGACATCGCGCTCAACAGCGACATCACCGTCCTTGGGAACGAGCGCATTGAAAATTCCCACTGGCGAAAAAGCGTTGGCTATCCCGAACAGTCCCGCAATCGCCCCGACCATAAGTGCTCCCGCCCAGACGAGGGCACGCGTTCCATTGTTCATGCAGCTTGATACGTCCCAGGACGCCACATGGTTTCATAGACTGAGCGGTAAATTTGACTGCGTTTCTATGCGTCCAACGCACCAAGGCTGGAGAAGAAATTGACGACATCATCGAGCACCGGCGCGCGCCAGCGCAACATCGCGCCGAGCGCGGTTACGATTTCCATATGCCCGATCCCGTCATAATATCGCTCGTCGACGGGCACATTGTTTTCGCGCAGCTTTGCCGCCAGTGCCGTGGTGTTGTCGGTCTTGACAATCAGATCGAGATTGCCGGTTGCCAGAAACATCGGCGGCGCCGAAGAGGTGACCAGACGGACCGGTTGCGTTCCTTCAGGATTGGGCGCGTAGCCGAACGCCTCACGCACCTCATTAAATTCGAACGGATAGAAATCATAAGGGCCGGCCAGACCGGCAATACCGCGCACCTTGAGTGACGACCCCGCCTCGCGCAGGAACGTCGGGTCGAGACCCAGCATGACAGCGTTATAAGCGCCTGCAGAGTGACCGGCGAGAAACAATTTGTCGGGGTTCCCACCAAAAGTGGCGATATTGTCTTCCACCCACTTAGCCGCCACAGCGATATCATAGAGGAAGGCGGGATAGGTCACTTCCGGCACAAGCCGATAATCGGCAATCACCGTTACGAACCCGCGCGCTGCGAGTGCGCGACCGACAAAATCGTATTCCCAGCGCTCGCCGCGCGACCAGCCGCCGCCATAAATGAACATGACAACCGGCGCGTTGCCGCGAGGATTTTGCTGCACATACACGTCGAGCTTGCCTCGCGGGCCACCGGCATAGGCAATGCCATCACCCATCTTCATCACCCCGCCATCAACGGCGGTCGGCAGGTTAAACGGATCCATGAGCGAGACGGCCTGAACCGACCCGGGCAACATGCCGCCACCCAGGGCGAAGGCACCTGCGGTACCAATAAAATGGCGACGCGAAACTTTCATTGCAGCCACAACAATTTGGAGGAAACTGTAATCAAACCCTTTCCTGCCCCATGATAGCGACCAATTTTAGACAGGATAGGGGCAAGCTCTGACACAGCTCTTAAAGAAATCCTACGATGAAATCGCAGGTCGTAACATTTCAAACACCGAACTCACTTCAGCATAGTCGCCACGATAACCACAGCGGGCAATCGGCCGTGCTCTTTCAATATCGAACAGCCCATCACGCAGATAACTTTCGTCGATATGGACCCGGACGACCTGCCCGATCACAAGTTCGCGCGACAGGTCATTGCCGTTGAGATCGACAAGCGGTTTGATCTCCAGCAATTTGCATTCAAAGCTGGCCGGAGCCCCACAGACCCTTGGCACCGAGACCTCATCTGACGGTAGCTTTGCAATACCGGCCTCGGCAAACTCATCAATCCATGGATCAAACGCACCAGAACTGACATTCATGACTTCAGCCTGATCGCGTGTTGCAAGATTATACACGAACTCGCCAGTCGCCTCGATGTTGTTGATCGAGTCCTTGCGTCCTTCACTTCCGAAAATCAGTATCGGGGGTGCCGAGCAAAAAATATTGAAGAAACTATAGGGCGCTAGATTGGCAGATCCCGTTGTATCGCACGACGATATCCAGCCAATCGGCCGCGGTGCGACAATGGCTTTGATCGGGTCATGGGGCAACCCGTGGCCTTGCGCGGGATCATAGGAATGAAACCTGGTCATCAAATTGTTCGCCTTGTCTGCTGACGTCTTTCGCCCGCATTAATCGGGTTTGCCCCCACTGCCAACAGCACTAATTTGCCGCCGTTACGTACCGGCGCGATTCGTCGGGCTTTATCGGGACTGCCATCATGTTCGCCGCAATTCGTCAGTTCAACCTCACAATCTGGCTTGTCATTCTCGCGACATTTGCCGGCCGTTTCGCCCTCTTCATGATATGGCCGTTTCTGGCCATTTTACTGTATCGAAAGTTTGGACTTAACGAATTTGAGGTCGGCCTCTTTCTAGCGCTCTCCACAGCAGCCGGCGTCGTCTTCGGATTCTATGTCGGCTATCTTTCCGACACGATCGGCCGGCGCAAGATCATGACTGCAGGTCTGGCACTTTCAATTGTCGCCCTGATAATTCTTGGTACAGCCGATAGCCTGATCATGCTGTTCATCGGCACATTGCTCCAGGCATTCGCTGGCCCCATGGTCGAAGATCCCGGACGCGCGCTGATGACGGACATGGTTGATGATCGCAACGTCAAGGACATGGCGCTGCACGTTCGCTATTTCGCACTCAATGTCGGCGCAGCCTTGGGCCCCATACTCGGCGCTGCAGCCGGCCTTACTGGACAGCAGACGACATTTTTGTTGGTCGCGGCAATTTATGCCGTCTACCTTTCCGCTGCAGCGATAGTCTTCAATATCGAGCGGCCCTTAAAGGGGTCGGCAATGGGCCGTAAATTCAAGTTTGTAGATGTCCTCAACGTCTTGCGGCGCGACAATGCATTCGTCCTTTTTGTCATTGCCGGCCTACTGGCATCGATCGCCTATGGTCAGATCGACGCCGGCCTCGTGCAATATCTGCAGCAGGAACAGGTTGCCGATATCGCTACCCTCTACGCCTTTCTGATCGGCACGAACGCGACGACCATCGTGATTTTCCAGTTTCCGCTACTTAAGCTCACGTCAAAGACATCACCCTTTATGCGCGCCATGATCGGTGTAGCCTTGTTTGCCGCAGGCTTTCTCGGATTTGCATTCGCTCCGGTAGATCCGCCATATGCACTCCTGGTCGCCATGGTCATTCTAAGTCTGGGTGAAGCCATTTTCTTCCCCACAATGAGCATAATCATCGACCGAATCGCCGTGCCCGAAATGAAGGGCAGCTATTTTGGCGCCTTTTCCTTCAGCGTATTCGGCTTTGCTTTAGCCCCTTTGATTGGCGGTACTGCACTGTATTTGTTTGGCGGGTTTCATTTATGGTTATTGATGTTTTTTCTGGGTATTTTTGTATCAGTTTTATTTTTGGTTGCGGGTTGGATTTCTGGGCGTGAGGGTTGATTGGGTTTGCAAGCGCTGGGCCCGTTTGTGTGTTGCTGTGGTGGTGGGATCTGGCGGCGCCCGGGAGGTGCCCAGCCTCAACGTCGCCCGCTGTCCTTGTTGGTCGGCCGCGCGCCTGGAGCTGCGCCCGCGGCGCCGAGCATGGGTCCTGACGACTGACGCGCCTGCACCGAGCGCCGGTTTGGCCGCTGGCCTTTTTGGAGCCTGTGCCAGGCACTCGGCTTGACCGCT
>NZ_JBLXCL010000005.1:0-164321 GCF_048264985.1 Pelagibacterium sp. | reverse complement strand
TGCCATCCATATTACCATGGCCCATGGACGAATGATCCATATCGCCCATCCCAGCGGAGGTTGTGCACTGTTCGGGCAATTGGAAGTCGGCCTCCTGCGCGAGAGCGGGGACGGAAAGCGCAGTGGCTGCAAGGGCAGCCATGAAGACTGTATTTGTAAAATTCATCGGAATTCTCCTGTCAAATCTGGTTTATATTCAATCAGATCAGCAGGATACGTGGAGGAGGAACGGCAACATCGGGCGCGCCGCCGAATACGCCCGCTTCAATGGTGTTGACTGTCGTGTCGCCTGAACCCGAAAACAAGGTGCCATGGGTTTCGGTCGCCAAGCCGGGATGGCAATGTGTCATCATGCAGCAATCGACGCCGCAGGGCTGACATGGGACTTGGTCGCTGGCCATCTCGCCAGAGTCGGGATCGCGATGAGCTTCACCGTGCGCCTCCTCGATCCCATTGCCATGCATTTGGGGATGATGCTCCAGGGCACCCACACCAACCGGAAGCCAGGCCAGAGAGACGGCCAGCGCAAGCAGTGCGGCGATCATCAACTGTGCCGTCCGGCTGCCAAACTTCAACAAACTAACTCCATGGCCTGCGGGAGGTTCGGAGCTCCCATCGTACTGAACAATTCCCCAAAGTATGGCGGTTTCGAGGACGAGGACTTATCGGTTGGGGTTGATCGATCGGACCGAACTGTCAGACAGCAGACCGAACCTGCCGGAAGAAAGGATCGACAATGAGCAAATACCTGCGCTTTGCTGCAATGATCGCCACGTCCACGGTGATCATGTTTGGGCTCATGTATCTCAACACATATGCATTCGAGCACGTCTACTGGAGCGAGACTCGGGCCTATATGGCGCTGATCATGGGCGCGACGATGGCCATCGTGATGATGGCCTTCATGCTGGGCATGTATGATCACAAAGGGGTTAATGCAGCGATCTTTGCTGTCGCCGCGCTCATATTTGCGGGATCTTTGTATATGGTGCGCTCGCAGACCAGTGTCGATCAGGTCGACTGGATGAAAGCGATGATCCCACATCATTCCATTGCCATTCTCACCAGCGAGAGGGCGGAATTGACCGACCCACGGGTGCGCGAGCTGGCTGACGAAATCATCGAAGCCCAGCGCCGGGAGATCGATGAGATGAAAACGCTCATTGCCGAACTCGAACAGTGAGAGCCCGGGCGTTGGCTAGGCCGCACGCCGCGGTGAATAGCCCACAGCGTCCAGTTTGCCGGCAATGGCGGCCTCTTCAGAGCTCGAGATGACACGCACCACCTTGGCACCAAGATCGATATCGACTTTGGCTTCAGGATCTACCGATTGGATCGCTTTGGTGACGCTCTTGGCGCAGCCGCCGCACGTCATGTTGTCGATGTGAAATTCCATGTGTCTCTCCTATGAATTGCTGTTTTGGACGATGGGGGTTCCAGCAGGAGGAAGGTCAAGGGAATTCGGCACTGGAGAAATAGTTTCCTGGCACTATTGACCTTCCATCGACTGGAAGGCGCAGAGAACGTATCTCAGAGCTTGCCAACAGGAGCGACCGATGACCGCCCATACAAACCTCGATGCCAGAACTGGACCGGCTACGGCCGCTGGGCCAACAAAGATCACGCTTCCTGTGGTCGGAATGACATGCGCATCCTGCGTTGGTCGCGTTGAAAGGGCTTTGGTGGGCGTGCAAGGCGTCTCTGGAGCCAGCGTCAATCTTGCGACCGAGCGCGCGGAGATTACACTTATTGAAGCTGTAGACCGTGATGCTCTGGTCAAGGCAATCGAGGATGCAGGCTATAAGGTTCCTGGCCAGAAACTGGAGCTCGCAGTCGAAGGGATGACCTGCGCTTCTTGTGTCGGTCGCGTGGAAAAGGCGTTGCTTTCGGTTCCCGGGGTGACCAGCGCTTCGGTGAACCTTGCGTCTGAGCGTGCTTCCGTCTCGGGAAGTGCATCTCTCACTGAGGCCGCACTGGTCGCAGCCATTGCTTCAGCCGGTTATCAGGCGCACGCAACAAGCGCCGGAGCGGATGGGGAGGCCCAAGCCGCCCGCAAGCAGCTCGAGCAGTCGGCTCTCGCCCGGCACGTGTCTATTGCAGCTTTGCTCACTTTGCCGGTTTTTGTTCTGGAGATGGGCTCGCACCTTATCCCTGCAATCCACGATTTGGTAATGAACAGCATAGGTATGCAAGAGAGCTGGTATCTCCAGTTTGCCCTTACCACACTGGTGCTGTTCTGGCCCGGACTGCGCTTTTACAGGACCGGGTTACCGGCACTTGCCAGGGCCGCGCCAGACATGAACTCGCTGGTGGCCGTGGGCACACTCGCCGCCTGGTCGTATTCGGTGGTGGCAACCTTCACGCCGCAGGTTTTGCCCGCTGGGACCGTGAACGTCTATTTCGAGGCGGCCGCCGTGATCGTGACTTTGATCCTGATTGGCCGCTATCTGGAGGCCCGTGCAAAGGGGCGAACATCGGATGCGATCAAGCACCTTGTTGGCCTCCAGCCCAGAACAGCACGTGTTCAACGCGACGGCAAAAGTGTGGAGATCTCTCTCTCCGAAATCGTCGCTGGCGATTTGGTGGACGTCCGGCCGGGCGAACGCGTTGCGGTAGACGGTGAAGTCGTAGAGGGGTCCTCCTTTGTTGACCAATCCATGATTACAGGTGAGCCGGTGCCTGTCGAAAAGACAGCGGGCGACACGATCGTCGGCGGCACGGTCAATCAGACTGGTGCGCTAACGTTCCGCGCGACCGCAGTAGGCGCCGACACCACGCTTGCCCAGATCATCCGCATGATCGAAGAAGCGCAAGGATCCAAGCTCCCAATTCAGGCGCTGGTCGATCGGGTGACGCTGTGGTTTGTCCCCGCCGTCTTGGCTTTGGCCGCATTGACCTTTGTTGTCTGGGCGATCCTTGGTCCTGATCCGGCGATCACCTTTGCCCTTGTCAATGCCGTAGCCGTGCTCATCATCGCCTGCCCATGTGCCATGGGGCTGGCAACACCCACATCCATCATGGTTGGAACCGGACGTGGCGCCGAGATGGGCGTTTTGTTCCGCAAGGGCGAGGCGCTCCAGTCATTGATGGGCGCCCGAATTGTGGCGTTCGACAAGACCGGAACGCTGACCGCGGGCCGACCCGTCCTGACAGACCTTGAAACCGTTGACGGGTTTAACAGCAACGATGTGTTGGCTCTCATCGCCGCAGTTGAAGCCAAATCCGAACATCCCATTGCGCGAGCCATTGTCCACGCAGCTCAAGAACAGCGTCTGGAGCTCCCACATGTTACCGATTTTGAGAGTCTTACCGGTTTCGGCATACGCGCCCTGGCAGACAGACGTCCCGTCGAGATCGGTGCTGACCGATTTATGGAAAGTCTCGGGCACAACGTCTCGCCGCTCGCTGCCACTGCAGCCCAGCTCGCCGAAGACGGTAAGTCCCCGCTCTATGCCGCCATCGACGGGCAGCTCGCAGCACTCATTGCTGTTGCCGATCCGATCAAACAAACCACACCAGATGCCATCAAAGCCCTTCATGATCTTGGTCTCAAGGTAGCGATGATCACCGGTGACAATCGCTGCACTGCCGAGGCGATCGCCCGGCGTCTGAACATCGACCACGTGGTGGCAGAGGTGCTGCCCGATGGCAAAGTCGCTGCGGTAAGGGAGCTGAAACTGGCGCACGGTCGGCTCGCCTTTGTCGGGGACGGCATCAATGACGCGCCCGCGCTGGCGGAAGCCGATGTCGGTATCGCTATTGGAACAGGCGCCGACATCGCCATCGAGGCCGCCGACGTGGTGCTGATGTCGGGGAGTCTCAGGGGCGTCCCCAATGCCATCGCGCTCTCGAAGGCAACGATCCGCAACATCCGTCAGAACCTGTTCTGGGCATTTGCGTATAACACCGCTCTCATTCCGGTCGCCGCCGGCGTTCTCTATCCCACATTTGGGCTGCTTTTGTCGCCGGTCTTGGCGGCAGGAGCGATGGCGATGTCGAGTGTATTCGTGCTTGGCAACGCGTTGCGGCTAAAACGCTTTCGTGCGCCGGCCATTGACGCCGAGCCCTTAATAGGAGAACCCGCGCGACCTTGAGGGAACCTATCCCTGTTAAAATCTCGGCGCTGGATCGGGTAGTGCGTGTACAGCGCCACATCTGACGGAACGAGATGGTTTTGCGCGCCGGATGGCGCACTTACTGGCATGCCTGGTAAACCCGCAAAAGTCTCAGGCTCTGTTGATTGGCTGGAAAACGAACGTAGGCAACGGAGCCTGCGAACGGCGGTAATGGGGTCGTTTACTGAACGGCGGTTTTCTTAGATTCCTGGCTAGAACCGGATAGTCCGGTTTCGGCCCCTTTCCGGCCATAAGCAACGCGCCCCATTCCGGCCTCTTAACCCGACTCGGTGCGGTTCCGAATGCTGATGGTCCCGTTTTTGCCACGGAGGATACCGCCTTCCTCGCGGGTTTACCCGGAAGCGTGCCATGGGTAAGATGTCGCTATATCCGCCCCTCTCCGGCGCAGAGCAGCGCGTTCGGCACTAGCCGACTATCTGGCGGCCGCTTCAGCCCGTTGGGATCCCATCAGAATGCAGGAGTCTAAGCCGCCATGTTTCGCATCAAATCTTCTCTTATCGCGCTCAGTTCTGCCGCGATTCTCAGTGCCAGCCCATCCCTCGGCGCAATGGCCAAGGACCGGCCAGGCGAAGGCGTAAGCATTAACATGGCACAGGCGACATGGGACACTGGTTGGTTCTACGCCGAGGTCTACCGGCAACTGCTTGATGAACTGGGCTATGACGTCCCGCAGATCACTACGCTCGACGCACCGCTCTTTTACCAGGCTGTCGCCCAAGGCGACATGGATCTCTGGGTTGATGGCTCCTTTCCCCTTCACGACTCCTATCGGCAGGCGTTCGAGCAAGATGCCGAGATCGTAGGCGCAGTTGTGGAGGCCGGCACCATAGAGGGCTACCTCGTTAACATCGCAGCAATCGAGCAGTTCGACATTAGAACCCTTGCGGATTTCAAGCGTGATGAAGTCAAAGCTGCATTCGACCGCAATGGCGATGGCCGTGCTGACCTTGTAGCTTGTCCTGCGGGTTGGGGCTGCGAACTGATGATCGAGCACCATCTCGATGCCTATGAGCTGCGTGAGCATATCAACCCGATCAAGGCGGGATATCCTGCATCCATGGCCGACGCTATCGCTGCTTATGAAGCAGGTGAAAATATCCTCTTTTATACTTGGACCCCGAACTGGACCTTGAGTGAGCTGGTTCCGGGCGAAGATGTGATGTGGATCGAAGTTCCCGAAGTAGATTTGCCTGACATGAGCCTTGCCCCCACGGCGACCTTGGAAGGTGTAGTTGGCTGCGTAAACGATCCATGCACCGTAGGATTCCCGGGCGGCGATATCGTGCCAGTAGCCAATTCAGCATTTCTGGAAGCCAACCCCGCAGTGCGCGCGCTGCTCGAAACTGCTTCGGTTCCGCTCGCCGATATTTCTGCGCAGAACGCCGCAATGAACAATGGCGATGACGACATTGCTACCCATGCCACGGAGTGGATCGAGGATAACCGCGATAGGGTCGATGGGTGGCTTAACGCTGCACGCGCCGCCGCGGAGTAATGCGGACGTCATCAATCAACGCCTTCAAGGCCGCAGCATAGGCGGCCCGGCAAGCATCTCAAAAAAGTGCGCCCAGCGCTGCCGAGCGAACGGCCTTGGTCATGAGATCCAAAGAGGCTGCAGGGAGGCCAGCAACGATCCAATTCAACTCGACATCGATCCGCGTTTGTGGATCGAGTTCGACCAAACGCCCGGCAGCAATGTGGGGTTCTGCCAACTGTACTGGTTGCATACCCCAAGCCAATCCGGCGATCGCCAAATCGATAAAGGCATGTGTCGAGGCGACCGCGTATGTTGGAGCATCAAGCTCAACGCTGAACGTTTGTCTTGCCCATCTCGCTTGAAGCCCGTCCCGTCGATCAAAACGCAGGCAGGGCGCTTTCGCCAGTTCAGCAGCGGTCATGCTGCTTGGAAAGAAACGAGCGACGAAATCGGGGCTCGCGCAGGCGGCATAGCGCAGCGAACCGAGTGGAAAGGTACGGCACCCCTGCACCGAGCGGGCGTCAGCTGTCACCGCAGCCATCACTTCACCGGAGCGTAGACGATCGGCCGTGTGCGACTCATCATCCAGAGTCAGCTCGAGCGGCACGCCGGACGTATGTCCAAAGAGCTTTGCCGCCTGCGGAAACCATGTAGCGAGGCTGTCTGCGTTGACTGCCACTTTAAGGGGGACTCTTGAGCGTTCATGGCCAGCATCGAACGCTAAATCGGGCGAGAGATCGGTTTCAAGCAGTCGCACACGGTCGAAGTGGGCGCAGAGCGTTCCCCCAAGTTCTGTGGACTGACAGGGTTGTCCGCGTATGATCAGGATTGCTCCCAGCCGTTCTTCGAGACCGCGAACCCGTTGCGAAACGGCCGAGGGCGTAATGCCGAGTGAGAGCGCTGCACGTTCAAACGTGCCTTCTCGGATGACTGCGGCCACGGCTGCGAGAGCGGGATAATCCAACATGGATGAAGCATTGCTTCATCTGACGTAGAAGAACAAGTTTTACTTCATCGCAGCCTTGCGGCATCAACAGTTGCATGATCAACGCTGTCACCCCATTCATTTCCGGCTTTGCCCTCTCCGCCGCCCTGATTATGGCGATCGGGGCACAAAATCTCTTCGTGTTGCGTCAAGGGCTGAAAGGAGAGCATGTTGGGGCAATCGTCTTGTTCTTCGGGCTATCCGATGCCTTGCTGATCACAGCCGGTGTCAGCGGGGTGGGCGCATTCCTGTCTGCTGTGCCAGACTTGAAAACGATCCTGACGGTTGGTGGTGCGCTCTTTCTGGCGTGGTATGGCGTCACTGCACTTCTCCGGATGAACAAGACAAACGCTCTATCAGCGACAGCTACTGCGAGACTACCGCTTGGCCATGTCATCTTAACGGGTGCGGCATTCACCTTTCTCAATCCCCACGTCTATCTTGATACGGTCCTCTTGATGGGAACGTCGGCCTCGGCCCAGCCAGAGGCAACACGGCCGGTGTTTGCGATCGGCGCTGCAACGGCGAGTTTTGTATGGTTTGCCACTCTTGGCTACGGCGCTCGACTGCTTCAGCCGGTCTTCGCCCGGCCATTGGCGTGGCGGTTTTTGGACGCCTTTGTCGGCATCGTCATGCTAAGCCTTTCAGCGTCGCTTCTGATGAACGCCTTCTATCAACCGGGCTGAACCGATCTTGACCGTTCACGACTTGCTGCTGGTTTATACCGCCTACGTCATCGCTGTTGCGAGTCCTGGCCCGAGCAACATGGCGATCATGAACGCAGCGATGCGCCACGGCCGCCGCTCCGGTCTCGCCCTGGCCGCCGGCGTCGTTACCATGTCGGTTATCTGGGGAACGATTGCTGCAACAGGTGTTTCGGCTCTTTTCACCTCCTACGCGCATGCCGTGACGATCCTGAAGGTGGCGGGCGCTCTCTACTTATTGTGGCTTGCCTGGAAAGCGGCCCGATCGGCCGTTACCCCGGACGAGGAGTTGGACCAAACGGCGACTGCCGCGCCGAACGCCTGGTTGTTCTACCGTCGCGGTGTGCTCATGCATATCGGCAACCCCAAGGCTGTGCTGGGTTGGATTGCCATAATGTTCCTTGAAGTCAGCTCAGATGCGACACTTACCACTGTGGCGGCCGCGCTGATCGGCTGCATCTTACTCGGCCTCCTCATCTTCTCGGGCTACGCGCTGCTGTTCTCAACGGCTCCGATGGTAAAGGCCTATGCCAAGGCAAGACGTTGGTTTGAGGGCGTGCTTGCGTTGTTCTTTGCGGGGGTCGGCATTCGACTGCTCATCTCAAGATAAATCGTTCAAGGAGCCGCAATGCTCAGCTCATCACCCTTTCACGGGCTTTCCGCTTTCCCGATCACGCCAGCAGATAAAGATGGCCGCGTTGACACCAATATCCTGGCGCAATTGCTGGAACGGCTCTGCGAAGCGAAAGTGGATTCCATCGGTCTGCTGGGCTCGACAGGCATTTACGCGTACCTGACTCGCAACGAACGTCGGCGCGCGACAGAAGCGGCCGTGGAGTGTGTGCGAGGTCGCGTACCGCTCATCGTTGGGGTGGGAGCCCTCCGCACAGACGAGGCGCAACATCTCGCACGGGACGCTGAGGCAGCCGGCGCTGACGCTCTGCTAATGGCTCCTGTCTCCTATACGCCGCTCACGCAGGATGAGGCATATAAGCACTACCGGGCCGTCACGGAGGCGTCCGATCTGCCGCTCTGCATCTACAACAATCCCGGCACCACCCATTTCAACTTTACCCTGGACCTCTTGGTCCGGCTTTCCTACCTGCCAACGATCAGGGCGGTCAAAATGCCTTTGCCGTCCGATGGAGTCTTTGCATCCGAAATCGCAACTCTGCGCGAACGAACCGGTCTTGCGATCGGCTACAGTGGCGATTGGGGAATGGCAGATGCGATGCTGGCGGGCGCCGACGCCTTTTACAGTGTTCTTGGCGGCACAATACCTGGTCCCGTCTTGGCGATGGTAAGAGCCGCGCAAGCCGGCAACGCCGATGAAGTCCGGACGATTGACGCAATGCTCGCGCCTTTGTGGGACACCTTCAAAGCCTTCGGCAGTCTACGGGTCATGTACTTGCTGGTCGAATTGATCGGAATTGGAATACTCGCTCCACCTCGGCCGATCCTTCCGCTTGAGGCAAAGTCCCGGGAAAAAGTGGTGGCGGCGATAGAACCCTTACTGGCGTCTGGCTGACGCCCGCACTCCAATTCGGCGCGTTCGGCCCATGGCGACTTTTCGCACGACTATAACGGCAAGTCGGAGATCGGGTGGAGATAGGAACACCGGGCCATCGCGCCACACAGCTCCTGTGGAGAGAATCGGATTTCGCTCAAGCTGGGCGCGCGCCCGATTACACCTGGCGTCGGCGGGGGACATGCGGCGTAACTGAGGCGAGCGCGATCTTCCTTTTTTACTTGTCCACGCCGCCACATCCCCAGAACCATAGCCCGATCAGAAAGTATCGGCATGCGTTCGGTAGTGCCAAGGACTTTGTGGCAATCGCTTCAATATCCGAAGCCAGTCCTTGGTCTTCCCATCCCTCATCTCCCGCCAGTGCTTGTTTCCTGGCGGGGAGGCAGAGCCAGATAACCCTGGCCGATGAGCCAGTCGCGTAAAATGTATCGCATGGCATCCTGCCGGGTATCCCCGCAGTCCGGCCGCTCCTCAAGAAACTGCTCGAATGCTTCGGCAACCTCGGTAGGTATTCTGACGGTGATCTTGTCGTGCATCTTGTCCCCGAAGTGTCGCTCTAGTGAAGACCATGTCTTCGATCTTGTCCAGCCACGAGCCGACTTCCATGGCGCTGCTCAAGGTGAAAATGCCATCGAGCATAGAGCGGCGGTGCATGATGGAGATCGGCAATGGAGCCTGTCCATATCAATGGTTACGGCGGAAGCCGACATCGGAGTTCCGGATTGGAGGGAGAAGATGGAGGAGGGCATCATACCCGTCAATATCGGAGAGATCAGAACACGCGCTCACCAGATCGGGGGCGAAGAAGGCCATGCGGCGCCAATGAAACCTGCGCATCAAGCAGGGGGCCAACGCGACAAAGCACTCGAGCGCATTTGGCGCTTGGCTTATCCGATTGACCCGAAACCTTGGCTAAAATCCCGTTACCGCTATTTCTGAGCTAGATGGTATACGCAGGGTAGACTGAGATCGCTTCGTGCATCGCTTTAATAACATAATCTCCATAGGCATCGGCAATACTCTCGGTCGCGTGACCATCGATCGCGTTCATCATGGAGTCGGCGATGCGCAAGGATCGCCCGATCGTGCGAAAGCGATGACGCCATCCATGGTTAGGCTGCACGCCATCGGGCACACCCAGTGCGCGCACCCAGGCGGCCAGCCGCTCCCCAACCTTGTCGGCTTGGCGATGCGCCGCATTGGCCTTGCGCACTAGCGAAGGTTCGAAGAAGAGGGGCAGGTTTTGTCGCCTGCCCACATAAGCGAGAAAGCCTTGCTCGATCACATGGGGATGCAAGGGAACAACCCTGGCCGCGTCGGTCTTTACGGTTCCGGATTCGGGTGTAATGCGCATGCACCAGAGCGGCTCTCCGTCAGGAGTACGTTCTTGAATAATGTCCGCGTGCCGCAGTTGCGTCAGTTCATTAACGCGCGCGCCGGAGTAGGCCGCAAGCCAGGGCACCCATCTTCTGGCCGCAGCCCCAGTGATCGAGATTTTCGGTCCCTGATCGGCCAAGGTCGCCTTTAAAATTGTCTCGGCCTCAGACAGGGTGAACCCACGCTCACGCAGCCGGATGCGCTTGCGGACTTTGATGCGCACGCCGAGGAAGGGATTGTGCTTGATCGGCAAGGAGCGATTCGAAACAGCCCAATTTAGAATTGTTCGTGGACCGGCGAGGTCCGCAGCAGCGATGGTGCTTGGTGAGATGCCGGCGGCCTGGCGGTAGTCGCGCCAGCGCTCAGCGTCCTCTTCCGTGATGCGCAGGATGTCGTCGTGTCCGAGGAACGCCATGAGCTTGGCCATGACACCCGACCATCGCTTGAGCGTCTTGGGCTTGGGACCGGTGCGCTGAGCCCAGAGCTCCACGAGATAGGCCGCTGACAAGCTCGCCTCAGCGACAGAAACTGGCTCTTCTGGTCTTGGGACAGAAACAGGAGCCAGCTCCGTGCCGACCGCGGGCTCTTCTCCGAGGAGCAGCGGAAGGTACTTCTTCCTCAAGCAAGCGGCTGTCGTAGGTTTATCGATAAGGAGGCGCCATCGCGCATCAACCCGCGCGGAAACAGTAAGATAGCGGAGGCGCGCAATGCGACCTTCGCGCGTTTTCAGGCTGATGCGTTCCTCCCGTTTGCCGATCACAGTCTGGAGATCGGGGGGCACGCACCGGCGATAATAATAGATGCCATCGCGCCGGAAGGGGCGATTGAGGGAAAGGACCATTTTGTACCACCCTTATGTACCAATTGGGTGGTGGAGCGGCCTTGATTTCCGGGATGTTCAGCGTTTCCGAAGGTTCCGGACGTAAGTGGCGGAGAGAGAGGGATTCGAACCCTCGAGACGGTTCCCCGCCTACACACTTTCCAGGCGTGCGCCTTCGACCACTCGGCCATCTCTCCGCGTGGCAGCCCGATTAGCTGGGTTTGCGGTCTCTGCCAAGGGGCGCGGGGCAAAAAAGCGTGAAAACTTTGTTTTGAGGGGACATTTGCCGCGTTCGGGGCGTTCAGGCTGGTGCGGTTAAGCAAATATCGAGAATCCGATTGCGTTTGCTTGGGCCCGCCATGCTATTGTTGTTCAAGCATTTCGACGCGATCGAGCTGCGTCAATAGCACCATGCCAGAACAGGCAGGGACGAGTATCATGCGTGTTGTATCGAGAATTCTGGCGGCAGCTTTCCTGGCGCTATCGGTGGTTCTTCTGGTTGCCGACGGCACGGCCATGCTGGCAGCAAATGCGTTCGTCGCGACCCCCCTGGCGTCAACGATTGCCAGTCTGTTTCCCGGCACGCTCGAATCGGTTGAACTGGCCGTTCAAGATAATTTGCACCCCTTGCTGTGGGAGCCGACGCTCACCACATTGCTGGCATGGCCCGGCTGGGCCGTGATCGGCGTCATCGGCCTGCTGTTTGCCCTCTTGGGGCGCTCGCAGTCGCGGCGGCGCTTGGTCAGCATCGATCAGTTCTAGCAGATTTCGCGCTGGGCCTGGTCCGAGCCCTTAATCCCGATCGGAGCCCATGCGCATGATCTTTTCGTTGTTTTCCAAACCCTCAACGCTTCCTGCTCCAGGTGCCGCGATCGCCGGGCGTCAAACCGAGCTGGACGTTGCTGCAGATCATTTCGTAAGCGGTCATCCGCTCAAGGGTCCATATCCCTCGGGCAGCGAAGTGATTTATTTCGGCCTCGGGTGCTTTTGGGGTGCCGAGCGCTTGTTCTGGGAATTGCCGGGGGTCTACGTCACGGCCGTCGGCTACCAGGGTGGTGAAACGAGAAACCCGACTTATGACGAAGTGTGTTCGGGCGGCACCGGGCATACAGAGGCCGTCATGGTTGTCTATGAACCTGAAAAAATTGCGCTTGAAACACTGCTGAAAACCTTCTGGGAGGAACATGATCCCACCCAGGGCATGCGGCAGGGCAATGATGTGGGGACCCAATACCGTTCGGCGATCTACACGACATCCCAGGCGCAGGCCGAGTCCGTTGCGGCCAGTCGCGATCGCTATGGTGCCGAACTCAAATCGGCGGGCAGGGGTGAAATCACCACCGAGATTGCGCCGGCCGGCCCGTTCTACTTTGCCGAAACCTATCACCAGCAGTATCTGGCCAAGAATCCAGATGGCTATTGTGGCCTGAAGGGGACTGGCGTTTCCTGCCCGATGCCGGCCCCCTGATCGGGTTGCCAAGACTGCGGGCCCCGCCGTATGGTCGGGTCTTGTTGCTTCTTGGGGGACCTTATCGATGCAGAGACTACTCATACTGTGTGCAGCGCTTTTCGCCGCGCTTCTTCTGGCGTCATGCGCCACACTATCGCGTGAGCAATGCGAAGCTGGCGATTGGCGTTCCATCGGGTTCGGCGACGGTGCCGACGGGCGCCCCGCGGACCGCATTTCGAGCCACGTTGAGGCGTGTTCCGAATTCGGTATTCCAGTCGACAATGCGCTCTATCAGAGCGGTCGCACGGAAGGTTTGCGGGTCTATTGCCGCCTCAACAATGCCGAGCGACAGGGCCGGGCGGGTGAGCGGTATTACGGTGTTTGCCAAGGTGATCTGGGCGTTGCGTTCGCGCGGGTCCATGATGCGGGTAGGGATGTTTTCAATCTCGAAGCCGAACTCAACAGTCTCGACAGCGATATCGATTCAAAGTTGGCCGAGCTGCGTCGCAGCGACCTGACAGCTGAGGAGATCGCTACGCTGACGCGGGAATTGACCTTCCTGCAATCGGACCGCCGCAGACTCGAATCCCGAGTGCGCTCCGCCGATCAGAACCTGGCGCTGGTTCGCAGACAGGAAGAAAGCCGGCTCAACCAGGCAGGCATATCCTACTAAGCAAAAAAAGGGCCCGAACGGGCCCTTTTTCTTTGGTTTGGATGTTGGTGGTCAGGCGCTGGGCTGCTTGACGATGCGCAGGTAGGGCCGTACCTCGTTCCAGCCATCGGGGAATTTTTCCTTGGCCTGCTCGTTTGTCACGGCCGGAACGATGATGACGTCTTCGCCGTCCTTCCAGTTCACCGGTGTTGCCACCTGATGTTTGGCCGTCAATTGCAGGCTGTCGATTACCCGTAGGATCTCGTCGAAATTCCGTCCCGTGGACGCTGGGTATTCGAGCTTGAGCTTGACCTTCTTGTCCGGGCCGACAACGAAAACGCTCCGCACTGTCAGCGTATTGTCGGCATTTGGGTGGATCATGTCGTATTGGCGCGCAATTGTGCCATCATCTGCGATCAGCGGGAAATTGAGAGCGGCGCCCTGGGTTTCCTCGATGTCCTTTGCCCAGCCTTCATGATCTTCGATCTTGTCGACCGATAGCCCCAGCACCTTGACGCCGCGCTTATCGAACTCGGGTTTCAATTTGGCAGTATAGCCGAGTTCGGTGGTGCAGACCGGTGTGTAATTCTTGGGGTGCGAAAACAGCACCGTCCAGCTTCCATCGATGTAATCGTGGAACCGGATCTCTCCTTCGGTTGTCACCGCGGTGAAATCGGGCGCTGTATCGCCGATAAGGATAGCCATGTGCGTTTCTCCGTTGTTGCCCCGAAAATGGGGTCGGGGGATCGAAAACCGTTACCGCCAATATGGGGTGCAATCCATTGCGATGAACCCCGTGGCAGGGAAAATGTTTTGCCCAATTGCTGCCATCGCAGGGTAAGCGATTGCAGCAGGGGCCCATGAAAGCCCAAAGGCAGTCCAGCGGTGGATATGGCCCAGATCGCGCGCTGGATCCATGAGATTGCGCACCTTTTGCTTCAACGTTTTTACATCGGGACAGCCGCCATCGCGTTTGCGCCCCCAGGTCGATGTCGTGTTGGCCGAAATTTCAAAGAGCAGCCGGCGCGCAGCAGCCGGTTGCATCCGCTGCAATCGGTCATGGTGATTGCAGGTTTGGTCGGCTCTATGTGTCCAGATCCTTTCCATATGCGGCGATGCGGTATATCTAGGCCAGATTGGAGGGGGAGAATACTGTGCCGCCGCGTTCGGAAGCCACTCGCAACAAGCTCGACGATGCCGCCCGTGCAGGGTGGCTTTATTATGTTGCCGGCAACACCCAGGACGAGATCGCGGCCAAGCTCGGTGTGTCGCGCCAGAGTGCGCAGCGTCTTGTCTCTCTGGCCATCACCGAAAAACTCATCAAGGTCCGCCTCGATCACCCCATTGCCAACTGTCTTGAACTGGCGGCCGGTCTGCGGACCCGTTTCGGGCTGCGCCTTGTCGAAATCGTGCCCTCCGACCCCGGTCATCCCGATGCCACGCTCGGCGTTGCCGATGCGACGGCGCTGGAAATTGAAAAAACACTCTCGGGCGCCAGCCCGGTCATCATGGGGGTGGGCACCGGCCGCACCCTCAAAGCCGCTGTCGATATGCTGCCCGCCATGGATTGTCCGCAGCACAAGATTGTTTCTTTGACCGGCAATATTGCCCCTGATGGCTCGGCGGCGTTTTATAACGTGATCTTCTCGATTGCCGACAAGGTCAAAGCCCCCAGCTTTCCAATGCCACTGCCGGTTATCGCCGCCTCGGCCCATGATCGGCAATTGCTCCATAGCCAGGTCGGAATCGAAAAAAACCTTGCCCTGGCTGCGCAGGCGAGCGTGTGGTTCGTGGGAGTCGGCGATTTGGGCCCCAACGCCCCGCTCTATGAGGATGGCTTTGTCACGCGCGCCGAACTCAAGGCCCTGCAAAAAGCCGGTGCCGTGGGCGAAATGCTCGGTTGGGTATTCGACGCGGATGGAAAACTGGTCGCCGGCATGACCAATGAACGCGTGGCCTCCGCGCCCTGGCCCATGAGCGATTCGGCGCTCGTTGTCGCTTCAGCGCGCGGTCCCAACAAGGTTGCCGCTATCGGCGCCGCCATTGCCAGCGGTCTGGTCAATGGCCTTATTACCGACGAAGAAACCGCCGCCAAGCTCCTGGCCTGATTGCGCCCGCGCCCCGTTGGCCGCGACCATCTGGCAGCATCGATTGGCTGGCCAATGAGAGTTTCTGGGCTTTTCGGTATCTGCAACGATGCGGTGTTCCATCGCTCTGATCCAACGCCAATTTCACCCGGGGCGCTGTCGGACTAGCCCTGACACCGATGGTCCATCTTGGGCAATTTCCCGCCCCGTGAGCAAATTCCCTTGACATCGCGCCACAGAAAATGAGTAATTGCCCATGCGTATAGCAAATGCTCATTCTAGGAGCATATGGGAGGATTACCATATGAAATTACGCTCGATCATCATCGGGTCGTGCTCGCTGTTTGCCCTTGCAGCCGGCGCGCAGGCCCAATCGCTCACCATCGCCACGGTCAACAATGGCGACATGATCCGCATGCAGGGTCTGTCTGACAGGTTCACCGAAGCAACCGGGATTGACCTTGAGTGGGTGACGCTGGAGGAAAACGTACTGCGCCAGCGCGTCACCACCGACATCGCGACAGGCGGCGGCCAGTATGACGTTATGACTATCGGCGCATACGAAACGCCCATCTGGGCCGCCCAGGGCTGGCTCGCTCCGCTCGACGAACTTGGCGATGATTACAATACCGACGACCTGATCCCCGCAGTGCGCGAGGCGCTTTCGGTCGATGGCACCCAGTATGCCTCTCCGTTCTATGCGGAAAGCGCCATGATCATGTACCGCACCGACCTCTTTGAAGATGCCGGTCTGGAAATGCCACAAAGCCCGACGTGGGAATTCATTGGCGAAGCGGCGCGGGCAATCACCGACCGTGACAACGAAATCTATGGCATCTGCCTGCGTGGCAAGGCTGGCTGGGGTGAGAACATGGCGTTCATCACCGCTCTCGCCAATTCGATGGGTGGCCGTTGGTTCGATATGGATTGGGAGCCCCAGTTCGATAGCGCAGAATGGAATGAAGCGCTGACCTACTATGTTGACCTGATGACCGATGCGGGCCCTCCAGGCGCGTCTTCCAATGGGTTCAACGAAAATCTGGCGCTGTTCCAGCAGGGCAAGTGCGGCATGTGGATGGATGCTACAGTCGCTGCCTCTTTCGTGTCCAATCCCGATGACAGCCAGGTTGCAGATAGCGTGGGTTACGCTCTGTTCCCGACCAATGGCGAGTATGAAAACCACGGCAATTGGCTCTGGGTATGGTCACTGGCCGTTCCTGCATCAAGCCAGAATGTCGATGCAGCCAAGCAGTTTATCAACTGGGCAACCTCGGAAGCCTACCTCGAAATGGTCGCCGAGGAAGAAGGTTGGGCCAACGTTCCTCCGGGAACGCGCACCTCGCTCTATGAAAACCCGGCCTACACCGATGCTGCTCCGTTTGCCGAGATCACCCTTGAGGCGATCCAGTCGGCCAACACGACGAACTCCTCGGTTCAGGACGTGCCCTACGCTGGCGGTCAGTTTGTCGCCATCCCTGAATTCCAGGGCATCGGCACATCGGTCGGCCAGATCTTCTCGGCTGCCCTGGCTGGCCAGGTCAATGTCGATCAGGCGCTTGAGCAGGCCCAGCAGACGGCGCGCATGGAAATGGATCGCGCCGGTTACTACCGCTAGATCCAAATTTGAGGGGCCGGAGAATTTCGGCCCCTCGCTTTGACTGCATTGAGACCTTTCGGCTCCGCATATCGAGAGCGGACTAGAAAAATTGCGATCCCCCAATCGCACGCCAAGGTCAGGGAGAGGACAATGGCAACAGCTCAAACCCGCACAGCGGCCAGGTTCATGATGGCCCCATCGGTCATCTCGCTCCTGATCTGGATGATCGTGCCGCTCTCGATGACCGTATGGTTCTCGTTCCAGTGGTACACCGCATTCAGGGCGCCCGAATTCACCGGCTTTGCCAACTACACCTATTTTTTCGCCAACCCCAACATCTGGACGGTGTTTTTAAATACTCTCGTCCTTGTGGGCGGCGTGCTGCTCATCACTCTTGTTGGCGGGACTTTGCTGGCGCTGCTGCTCGATCAGCCCATGTTCGGGCAGGGCATCGTGCGCCTTCTGGTCATCGCTCCGTTCTTCGTCATGCCTACAGTTTCGGCGCTGGTGTGGAAGAACATGCTCATGCACCCGGTCAACGGGCTGTTCGCGTGGATCGCGCGCAACTTCGGGCTCCAGCCGGTCGATTGGTTTGCCCATGTTCCGCTGTTTTCGGTCATCATCATCGTTGCCTGGCAGTGGCTTCCGTTTGCAACGCTGATCTTGCTCACAGCGCTTCAATCGCTCGATGAAGAGCAGCGCGAGGCCGCCGGCATGGATGGTGCAGGGCCGCTCTCGCTATTCTTCTATATAATCTTGCCCCACATGTCGCGTGCACTCACCGTGGTCATGCTCATCCAGACCATTTTCCTGCTCTCGGTGTTTGCCGAAATCTTCGTCACTACCAATGGCGGGCCGGGCGTGGCGACAACCAATCTGCCGTTCCTGATCTATCTCCAGGCCCAGTTCCAGTACGATTTTGGACTGGCCTCGGCCGGCGGCATCGTCGCTGTCATCCTCGCCAACATTGTCGCGATCTTCCTGCTTCGCGTCGTCGGCAAGAATCTGGAGGCATAGAACCTGACATGGCACGCGCAATTTCCACCCGACGCAAAATTGGCTTCACTGTCTTTGCCTGGCTCATCGCCTTTGTGATCTTCTTTCCGATCCTGTGGACGTTTCTGACCAGCTTCAAGACCGAAGGCACAGCCATTGCGACCCCACCCCAGTTTCTGTTCTTCAGCTGGACGCTCGAAAACTACGAGACGGTTCTCGAACGCTCGAACTATTTCCGCTTCCTGGGCAATTCGATAATCACTGCCGTCGGTTCGACGTTGCTGGGTCTGGTTCTCGCCATTCCCGCAGCCTGGGCAATGGCGTTCTCGCCCACTAAGCGCACCAAGGACATCCTGATGTGGATGCTCTCGACCAAGATGCTGCCGGCGGTTGGCGTTCTTGTGCCCATCACCATGCTGTTTCGCATGATGGGCCTGACCGATACCCACCTGGGTCTGGTTCTTGTCCTTACGCTGATCAATCTGCCGATCATCATCTGGATGCTGTTCACCTACTTCAAGGAAATCCCCGTCGATATTCTTGAAGCGGCTCGCATGGATGGCGCCAGCCTGCGTCAGGAGGTGATCTATGTGCTCACCCCCATGGCGATCCCCGGCATCGCCTCGACGATGCTGCTCAATATCATTCTGGCGTGGAATGAATCGTTCTGGACGATCGTTCTGACCACCACCCAGGCAACCCCGCTTCCGGCCTTCATAGCGGCCTATTCTTCGCCCGAGGGCCTGTTCTGGGCCAAGCTCTCGGCAGCATCGATGATGGCCATCGCGCCCATCCTCATAATGGGCTGGTTCAGCCAGAAACAATTGGTCCGCGGCCTCACTTTTGGCGCCGTGAAGTAAGGGAGGGCCACACACATGGGATCGATCACACTTAAGAACGTTCAAAAGAATTTCGGCGGCGTCACCGTCATTCCCGACATATCGCTTGAGATCGAGGATGGTCAGTTCGTTGTCTTCGTCGGCCCGTCGGGGTGCGGCAAGTCAACGCTTTTGCGCCTGATCGCCGGCCTTGAGGATGTCAGCGACGGCCAGATCCTCATCGACGGCGAGGATATGTCCAGGGCTGCGCCGGCTCAGCGCAAGCTCTCGATGGTGTTCCAGTCCTACGCGCTCTATCCCCACATGAGCGTGCGTGGCAACATCGCCTTTCCCCTCAAGATGGAAAAAGCGCCGAAGGAAAAGATCGACGCCGCCGTCAACAATGCGGCCTCGATCCTCAACCTCACCGACTACCTCGACAGAAAGCCACGCCAGCTCTCGGGCGGCCAACGCCAGCGCGTTGCCATTGGCCGTGCCATTGTGCGCCAGCCAAAGGCATTCCTGTTCGACGAGCCATTGTCCAATCTCGACGCCGCTTTGCGCGTCAACATGCGGCTCGAGATCTCCGATCTGCACAACAAGCTCAAGACAACCATGGTCTATGTCACCCACGATCAGGTGGAGGCCATGACGATGGCCGACAAGATCGTGGTGCTCAACGCCGGCCGCGTCGAGCAATACGGCTCTCCGCTCGAGCTTTACACAAAGCCCGCCAACAAGTTCGTCGCCGGTTTTATCGGAAGTCCCAAGATGAACTTCATCGAGGGTGCAGAGGCCGAAAAATTCGGCGCGCACACAATTGGCATCCGCCCCGAGCATCTGGCGGTGGCAAAGCAGGGCGGCACTTGGTCGGGCGTGGTCAAAGTGTCCGAGCATTTGGGATCCGACACCTTCTTCCACATCGATGTGGATGGCATCGGCACATTGACTGCGCGTGCCGCTGGCGACGTGCCCTTCAAGCATGGCGAAACCGTATCCCTCTCGCCTGAAGAGGGGCGCATCTACAAGTTTGACGCCTCGGGCCAGGCAGCCTGAGGGCCGACAGACGATAGACCACTATTCGAGGATCAGCGGCATCATGAGCGTCAAACTCGCGGCAAACACTCTCTCCTCCGTGCCCGGTTCAGTCGCCGTGCCGCGCTATGATCGCTCGAATCTCGCGGCGGGGATCGTCCATTTTGGTGTTGGCAACTTCCATCGCGCCCATCAGGCCGTCTATCTCGATGATCTTTTTGATCTCGAACAGGACCACGATTGGGGAATCGTGGGGGCCGGCGTGCGTGCCAATGACGCCGAAATGAGAAAGATCCTCGCCGCGCAGGATTACCTCTCGACGATCGTCGAGCAGGAGGCATCGAAAACCAGTGCGCGGATCACGGCCCCGATGGTCGATTTTCTCGATCCCGGCGATCCGGCAGCGCTCGTTGCAAAGCTTGCCGATCCCGCTATCCGCATTGTGTCCCTCACCATCACCGAGGGTGGCTATTACCTCGACGCTGCCGGTAATTTTAACCCCACACATCCCGATGTCGTCGCTGACGCGGCCCAGCCCGAAGCGCCCAGGACTGTATTCGGCCTCATCCTTGCCGGACTCAAAGCGCGCCGCGCTGCGGGGATAGATCCCTTCACCATCATGTGCTGCGACAACATCCCCCACAACGGCAAGGTGACCCTGAATGCCGTGGCGGGATTGGCCGATCTGTTCGATAGCGAAATGGCCGATTGGATCCGCTCGTCGGTCGCCTTTCCAAATGGCATGGTCGATCGCATCACGCCTGCAACGTCCGACCGCGAACGCGCCATCGTTGCCGATGAATACGGCATTGCCGACGACTGGCCGGTGTTTTGCGAAACCTTCAAGCAATGGGTCCTGGAGGATAATTTTCCTTCAGGGCGCCCCGCGCTCGAAAAGGTCGGCGTTACCTTTGTCGATGACGTTTCGCCTTGGGAGCTGATGAAAATCCGCATCCTCAACGGCGGTCATGCCGCCATCGCCTATCCCGCTGCGCTCATGGATATCCATTTCGCCCACGAAGCCATGGCGCATCCCTTGATTGCAGCTTTTCTCGAAAAGCTTACCAAGGACGAGATCATTCCCGTCGTCCCCCCCGTGCCGGATACCGATCTCGACGATTACCGGGGCCTGATTGCGGATCGTTTCGCCAACCCCAGGATCGCCGATACCATTCAACGTCTGTGTCTGGATGGCTCCAACCGCCAACCCAAATTCATCCTGCCCTCGGTCGAAGATCGCCTCAAATCGGGGGGCTCGGTTAAAGGGATGGCACTGGTCTCGGCGCTTTGGTGCCGTTATTGTTACGGGGTAACCGATTCCGGCGCGCCCATCGGCCCTAACGATCCCAATTGGGATCGCATCCAGGCCGCTGCCATCCGTGCCAAGGACGACCCAGAGGCGTTTTTGGAGATGAAAGACATTTTCGGCGTTGCCGCAGATCATCCCGACTACCGTGCTGCGTTTAAGAACGCGCTGCGGACGGTCTGGTCGCATGGCGCCGGCGAAACCCTCACCCGCTACATACAGGGCAAGCTCTGATGAATGGGGCGCAAGCCCGTACATCAGATGCACACGGGCCTTCGCTGGTCATTTTCGATTGTGATGGCGTGCTTGTCGATTCCGAGCCCATCGCCATCGATGTGCTTGTCGATACGATAGCATCGTTGGGCGTGACCATTTCCAAAGATGTCGCCTATCGCGATTTCCTCGGCCGCACTCTTAAGGCTGTATCGGCGTCCCTTGCCACCGATTATGGTGTCACGATGGATGCCACAGCGCTCGAGGACATGCGTCACAGCCTCTATGCACGCTACAAAAGCGCGCTGCGGCCCATGCCCGGCATCGCAAATGTGCTCGATATGCTCAATATCCCCGTATGCGTCGCCTCTTCAAGCGTTTCCGAGCGTATCGAAATCAGCCTTAAACTGACCGGACTTTACAACCGCCTTGCCCCAAACATCTATTCGGCCACTATGGTCAGCAACGGCAAGCCAGCACCGGATCTGTTCTTGCTTGCTGCCCAGCGTATGGGCGTTGCGCCCGCCAATTGCGTGGTGATCGAGGATAGCCCCGCCGGGGTCATGGCTGCACAAGCTGCGGGCATGGCCGTCATCGCTTTTGCCGGTGGGAGCCATATTGCGCCTGCCGGGCTCAAGGCACAGCTTGCGGCGCTTGAACCCGATGCCCTCATCGACGATTTGCACAATTTGCATGTTTCATTAAGGTCGCTTCCCAGAAAAAGCTCGCACGCTTAGAGGATTGCATGACCGCCCTTCTGGTTGCTGTCGATGTGGGGACGACCAGCGCCCGGGCCGGGGTCGTAACAGCGACAGGCGACAGTCTTGGCCGCGCCGAAGCGCCGATCGACATCCGTCGCGAAGGCGCGATTCGCGCCGAACACCGGTCCGAAAATATCTGGTCGGCAGTTTGCACCGCGGTGCGCGCTGCACTGTCTGAAGCCAATGCCGATCCGCAATCGGTCAGGGCCATGGCGTTCGCTGCCACTTGCTCCCTCGTCGTTCGGGGCAGGGATGGCGCACCGCTGCCTGTCAGCGAAGATGGTGAGGCCGATTGGGATACCATCGTCTGGCTCGATCACCGGGCCATGGAAGAAACCGCGCTCATCAACGCGACGGGTCATGAGGTTCTTGAGTTCGCTGGCGGAGCGCTCAGCCCGGAAATGGAAATTCCCAAACTCCTCTGGCTCAAGCGCAATTTGCCGTCCATCTGGCAAAAGACCGGCTACATGTTCGATCTTGCAGATTTTCTCGCCTGGAAATCCTGCGGCAGTCTCGAGCGGTCACAATCGACGCTGACAAGCAAATGGAGCTTTCTTGCCCATCGTGCCGATGGTTGGCCCACCGATTTCCTTGCGTCCATTGGCCTTGACGATTTGCTTTCCCGCGCGAGCCTGCCACGCACAGCGTCCCCCATTGGTGCCCCGCTCGGCAGCCTTACTGCCAAAGCCTCGCGCGAACTGGGCCTGCCGCGTTCCGTCGTCGTCGGCACCGGCATGGTCGATGCCCATGCCGGTGCGCTGGGCATGTATGCCGAAGACCCACTGGGCGTCGATCGGCACCTGGGACTGGTTGCCGGCACCTCCAGCGCGGTGACCGCGCTTGCACGCGATCCGCGCCCGACCCCTGGCCTGTGGGGGCCGTATTTTGGCGCCGTGCTGCCCGGTTTCTGGCTCACCGAAGGGGGCCAGTCAGCGTCAGGCGCCGCGCTTGACTACATCATTCGATCACATGCTTCTGGAGCTGCGCCCACGCCCGTAATGCATGCGGAAATCATCAATCGCATCAATCGCCTGCGAGAGAGCGAGCCCGATCTGGCGCCCCGCCTTCATATCCTCCCCGATTTTCACGGCAACCGCTCGCCCTTTGCCGATCCAGCCGCGTTGGGCGTCATGTCCGGGATGAGTCTCGATTCCTCGTTCGACGGGTTGTGCAAGCTCTACTGGCGTGCCGCCGTGTCCATAGCGCTCGGCGTGCGTCACATTCTCGAAACCTTGAACGCCACCGGCTATGCCATCGACACGCTGCACGTCACAGGCGGCCACACCCGCAATCCCCTCCTGATGGAGCTCTATGCTGATGTGACTGGCTGCATCATCCACGAATTGCCGGACGCAGATGCCATGATCCTTGGCACCGCCATGGCCGCCGCGACGGCTGCAGGGCTATACCCTCGTCTTGCCGACGCCGCCCACGCCATGCGCCACGCCTCGGTTACCCGGACCCCGGACCTGCCCCGTAAGGCGCGCTACGATATTGACTATGCAGTGTTTCTTAAGATGCACGCCCATCGCCGGGAAATCGAAGCCATGCTGTAAGCCGTTCGTTGCTGCTATGGCAAAAAAATGCGCCATTATGTTAATTATATTTGACATGAAGTAATAAATATTACCTATTGCTCCAATGATGTCGTCCATTGGAGCGTGCTATGAGCTTTCGGGAAAAGAACGCATGGATTGCTGTGGTGACCACGCTGGTCATCTGGACAGTTTATTTCTGGCAGGTGGGATCCGCCGCCTTGGCGGGTACGCTTGATGGCGATGGCGTCTTTTGGTTGTTCGTCTGGTGCTTGGGGCTTTCCATCGCCATCATGTTGCCGATCAATATCGTGGCGGCGGTTCTCGCCCGCCAGAACATGGACGCAGCACCCGATGAGCGTGAGCGCGACATCGATGCACGAGCCAACCGGGTCGGGCTGGTTCTTCTTGAATGGCTCATCATCGGGGTGATCGCTGCCAGCGGGGTTATCGCAGCCTTTGCCCGCCAGGCCTACGCGCCCGATCCGGCCGGTGCCACAGTGGTGATGCTGATCAATCTGCTGCTCTTTGCCCTCGCCTTCGCTGCCTTGGTGCGTGAAGTCATCCAGATCGTAAGTTTCAGGATGATGGACTGATGGCCCGCCCTCCGATCACCAACCAGATCCGCCGCTTGCGTTTCGAGCACAGCGAGATGACCCAACAGGAACTTGCCGACAAGATCGGCATGACCCGCCAGACCGTCGCTGCCATCGAGCACAACAAATATTCTCCTTCGCTGGAGGCAGCATTCCGCATTGCCGAAACCTTCGGCGCACCCATTGGCGAGGTGTTCTTCTGGAAAGCCGGGGAGACCGAAAAATGACAATTCCCAACACGATGAAAGCTGCGATCGTTACAGCCTATGGCGGGCCCGAAACTGTCGAGATCCAGTCACGCCCGGTACCTATGCCGCGCGATGACGAAGTGCTCATCAAGGTGGTGGCCACCACTGTCAATTCGGGTGATGTGCGCATGCGCGCCCTTGATGCGCCGCGCGGCATGAAAACCTTGATGCGCCTTGCCATCGGCTTTTTCCGCCCACGTCAGCCGATCTTTGGCGCCGAATTGGCAGGAACGATCGTCGCGCTTGGCCCCAGGGCCAGCCGCTTCGCAATAGGAGATTCGGTGATCGCCTTTCCGGGCACCGGACTCAGAGCGCACGCCGAATATGTTGCGGTCTCCGAGCGCAAGCCGATCGTTGCAAAGCCTCCAACCCTATCGTTCGAGGCGGCGGCCGGTCTGTGTTTCGGCGGTACCACAGCGCTTCATTTCATCAACAAGGCAAATCTTGCAGCGGGCGAGCATGTTCTTGTCATCGGCGCGTCGGGCGCCGTCGGCGCCGCAATTGTGCAATTGGCCAAACGGCGTGGTGCGAAGGTGAGCGCAGTGTCGAGCGCCGCCAATGCTGATTTGGTTCGGCGTCTGGGGGCCGATGCTGTCATCGATTACGTGACCACCGATTACATGGCAAATTTCTCAGCCTATGATGTGATCGCCGATACGGTCGGTGCAATCGATTTCCAATCCAGCTTGTCGGTACTCAAACCCCGAGGGCGCTACCTGGCCATAAGCGGCGGCGTGGCCGAAATGCTCGCTCGCCCTAAGGACGGCAAGCGCCCCATGGCCGGTATGGCCGCAGAACGCCCCGAGGACGTCGCCTTCCTCGCCGGCCTGGCCGCCAGCGAAGAATATGAGATCGTCATCGATGATGTGTTTGATTTTGACGATATCGCCAAGGCTCACGCAAGGGTCGACAGCAAACGCAAACGGGGCAGCGTCGTCGTGAGGGTTGCCCAATAGCGGCCTTGCGCGGGCTGAAATCGCGCCTTGACGGAACAAAATAAGAACGACATCCTGCGCGGCACCAATGGAGGTACGTCATGGCTCATATCGTCTTGTTTCATTCCATCCTCGGTCTGCGGCCGGTCGAGGGTGAAATTGCCGCCGTTTTCGAGGCCGACGGTCATACTGTAATGCTGCCTGACCTGTTCGATGGACAATCAGCAGACAATTACGATGCCGCCTTCGCCTTGCGCAAGGAAGTGGGAACAGATGCCATTATGGCGCGTGCCCGAGCCGCCGTTGAGGCTGCACCGGCTGAGGCTGTTTTGTCGGGTGTGTCGTTTGGCGCTGCGTTGGTCGGGGAGTTTTGGGCCGACCGCCCGAAAATGGCCGGAGCCCTTTTGTACGCGGGTATCACCGACTGGATGACGCCGCCCACCCCCGGTCTGCCCGTATCGGTGCACATTGCCCATCCCGATCCATTCGATGATGAAGACTATTTCGCCGACTGGGTGGCCAACAAGGGTGAGGCCGATCTCCAGATGCACCGCTATGACGGGGCGGGCCACTATTTCCTCGACCCCAGCCTCGATGATTACAATCAAGCTGCAGCTAAACTCTGCCTCGACCGCTCGCGCGCGTTTCTAAACGGCCTCTGAGCGCGTCTTATCGAATTGCCTTGCCCTCGTCATCGAACAAATGCCGCTTGGCCTTGTCAAACGTCACAAACACTTTCGAGCCGGGCGCAAAATAATGTTCGCCGAACAGCCGAGCCGTCAAAAGTCCTGATTTCTCATGCCGCAGATACAGATTGGTGTCGGCCCCGAGCTGTTCGATATGGACGACTTCACAGCTCAAATCGCCTTCGGTCTGGGACACGCTCATATGCTCGGGCCGAATGCCCACGGTCTTGGCGCCGGTTTCCCCCAGTGTCGTCGCCTCGAGAAAGTTCATCTGCGGAGAACCGATAAATCCGGCGACGAACATGTTGGCGGGGCGGTTGTAAAGCTCCATGGGCGAGCCGATTTGCTCGATACGGCCGGCATTCATAACCACGATCTTGTCGGCCAGCGTCATCGCTTCGACCTGATCGTGGGTCACATAGACCATGGTTGCCGCAAGTTCCCGGTGCAGCCGCGCGATCTCAAGGCGCGTGTTGACGCGCAGCGCAGCGTCGAGGTTTGAAAGCGGCTCGTCAAAGAGAAACAGTTTCGGCTTGCGCACAACGGCCCGGCCAATGGCCACGCGCTGGCGCTGACCGCCCGAAAGCTCCGATGGTCGCCGCTCAAGCAGCGGATCGAGTCCGAGCATTTTGCTTGCAACCCCGACCCGGTCGTCGATCTCGGACTTTGCAGCGCCTTCCTGCTTCATCGCCAGGCTCATATTGCCTTTGACGGTGAGGTGCGGATAGAGCGCGTAGGACTGGAAGACCATGGCAATGCCGCGCTTGGCAGGCGGGGTGGAATTGACCAGGTTGCCGTCGATCTTGACGGTCCCGCCGCTGGCATCTTCAAGCCCCGCGATGATCCGCAGCAATGTCGACTTTCCACAGCCAGACGGGCCGACGAAAATGACGAATTCCCCCTCGTCGACCGAAAGGTCAATCCCGTGCAGAACGTCTGTCGACCCAAAAGTCTTCTTGATGCCCGAAAGTTCGAGAGCGGTCATTTATAGAGCCTTTCAACGTTGAAAGCGCTTTCAGCGCGCCCAGTGTTCGCGCCCTCGCCGCGCGGGGCACAAAGGGTGGAATGGGCGAACCAGGCACTCAAATCCATAGCGCTCGTTCCCATCACAGATCCACCGGCTTGCCAGTCCGTATCGATTCATCGGCGGCGATGCAGATGCGCAGCGATTGCACGGCGTCGCTCATGTGCCGGCCCAGATCAATGTCTTCGGTAATCGCGCGATGGACGTAATCCTGCTCACGAGCGCAAAGCGCATCATGCCCCGGCTCGCCCTCCATTGAGAGCATCTCGTCCTGATGGACAAACTCTCCATCACTGCCCAGTTCTGCGCGGTGAATGCGGATGCGGTCGGTTTTGGTATGGGTTTCGTGATCTGAGGATTTGGCGCCCTCGTCCATCACGATCGACACCGAGCCCTTGGGTGTCATGATGTCCTTGATGAAAAATGCGGTTTCCGAAATCATCGGCCCCCAGCCGGCCTCGTACCAGCCCAGCGAGCCATCGTCGAAAAGCACCTGCAAATGTCCGTAATTGTACATTTCCGGCGCCACTTCATCGGATAGCCGAACGCCCATGCCGCGCACCTGCACCGGTTTGGCATCGGTGATCTGGCACATCACGTCGATATAATGGACGCCGCAATCGACGATGGGCGATGTGGTCTCCATCAGCGTCTTGTGCGTGCGCCAGAACCGACCGGCAGACTGCTGGTTGAGGTTCATGCGGAAAACGTAAGGTCCGCCAAGACCGCGCGCTTCTTCAATCAAGCGCACCCAGGAGGGATGGTGGCGCAGGATATAGCCCACCACCAGCTTCTTGCCCAGGCGTTCGGCGGTAGCCACGACCCGCTCGGCATCGGCGATATTTGTCGCCAATGGCTTTTCGATGAACACATGTGCGCCAGCCTCCATGGCGGCAACCGCATAGTCGGCATGGCTGTCGGAATAGGTATTGATCGAAGCGAGGTCGGGCTTGGTTGCGGCCAGCCCCTCGTAAAAATCGCTCCAGTGCGGATAGCTGTCGAGCCCTGCGGGTACAGAATCCCTGCTGCGCGTTACGACGCCGACAATCTCGTAGCCGGGGTGGTTGTGATAGGCCATGGCATGGGCCCGGCCCATATTGCCCAGGCCGGCAACGAGCACGCGAATAGGTTGGCTCATTTGACCGCTCCTGAAGTAATGCCGCGGATCAATTGCCGCGAGAAGATGAGATAGAGAACCAGAACAGGGATGATGGCCAGCGTCAGTGCCGCCAGCACGGCGTTCCAGTTGGTGACGAATTGTCCGATAAAGACCTGTGCGCCCAGCGTCACGGTCTTTGTTGCCTCGGCCGGAGCCAGGATCAGCGGAAACCACAGATCGTTCCAGATCGGGATCATGGTGAACACGGCAACGGTTGCCATGGCGGGCCGCACCAGCGGCAGCACCAGGGTAAAAAAGATCTTGTATTCTGAAAGCCCGTCGACACGGCCGGCGTTTTTCAGGTCGCTCGAAACTGTCCGCATGAATTCCGAAAGAATGAAGATCGCCAGTGGCAGGCCCTGCGCCGTATAGACCAGGATCAGCGCCGTCAGCGTGTTGACCAGCCCGGTCGCCACCATGATCTGCAAGATTGCCACGGTGCCCAGCCGGATGGGGATCATGATCCCCAACGCCAGATAGAGCCCCATGAGTGCATTGCCTTTGAAGCGGTATTCGGACAGCGCAAAGGCAGCCATGGCGCCAAACAAGAGCACACAGAACAGCGAAGCGACGGTAACGACGAGCGAATTTTGGAAATAGAGCAGAAAGTCGCCCTGGTTGGTGACGGTTTCAAACCCGATCAGCGAGAAGGTTTCCGCCTCGGGCAGCGCCAGCGGATCGTTAAAGATCGCTCGCCGCTCCTTGAACGCGTTGACGATGATGACGAACACCGGAAACAGCGCGATCAGCGTATAGGTGATCAGCACGGCATGGGCGGCGAAGGCGCGGGGCAGGGAGGAACGGGCCGTATTCATCAGAACTGATACCTCCGAAGCCGTGTTTGTATCCCGAACAGGTAGATCGAAACCCCCACAAGGATGATCAGGAACATCATGGTGGCAATCGCCGAACCCATGTTGGGGTCGCCCAGCTGGAGCTGGAAACCAAAAAACGTCCGGTAGAGCAGAGTGCCAAGGATGTCGGTTGAAAAGTTTGGCCCCGCCTGCGCGCCCTGGCTGACATAGATAAGATCGAAAGCGTTGAAATTACCGACAAAGGTGAGAATCGAGATGATGCCGATGGTCGGCAGGATCAGCGGGAGTTGGATCTTGAAGAATTGTTTTGGCCCGGTCACTCCATCGATTTCCGCGGCCTCGATCACCTCGTCGGGGATCGAAAGCAGCGCGGCGTATATCAGCATCATGGGAATGCCCACGAACTGCCAGACAGAAACCAGCGCCAGTGTTGTCAGCGCTGCGCCTTCCTGTCCCAGCCATGGCGAGAAAAGGCCGCGCATACCGATCGCGTCGAGCATGTTGGGCGCAATACCCCACAGCGGCGAGAGGATCAGTTTCCACACAAACCCGACGATCACAAAGGACAGGATCGTGGGGATGAAGATCGCTGTGCGATAAAACCCGCGCAAGCGCAGATTGGGGTTGGACAGGATGGCCGCCAGCAACACACCGATCGGGTTCTGCACGATCATATGGATGACAAAGAACCAGAAATTGTTCGCCAGCGCATTCCAGAAACTAGCCGCCCAGCGCGGGTCGAAAAACAATGTTCCGAAATTGCGCAGCCCTACAAAAGCACGCTCGCCGTCAACTGTGTTGAAGAGCGATTGGAACAGCGTCGAGAACAGCGGGATAATCATGATGGCGGTATAAACGAGCACCGCCGGTGCCAGGAAAACGGCTATGTGCCAGCGCCGTGCGGGTTTGGACGTGACGTCCTGATCCACCGCCATGATGATGTTCCCCTCTTAAAGTCCAAAACCCGGGCGATGCGATGCCGCCCGAAAGAAATGATGTGTGCAAGTGCCGCTCATTCCCCGCTTTGCCGGCAGGGAGCATGGCGTTCGGCCGGTGGCTGCAAGGGCCACCCTCGCCTCGAAGGGCCAGGGTGGCGTGCAGTCCGGGGCGTGTTTACTCGTCGAACATGCCCGGTGTGTACCAGCTTTCAAGTCCGGCCTGGATGGCAGCCGCGGCGTCTTCCGGCGTCTCGGTGCCGGCCAGAACGTTGGAGGCATGCAGCCAGTTGTCGTTCTCAAGGTTCGGCGTGCCGCGCGACAGGATCGCGTAAGTCGGGCGGATCGTCGATTCGCAGTTTTCGCGCCAGGAAACGAATTCGTTGGCGAGTTCGTTCTCGATGGTCACAGGATCGCTCGAAAGACCGAAGAACCCTGGCAAGGCGTTGGCATAGAGGCTGGCAAACTCGGCCGATGCAACCCAGTTGAGGAACGTGCGGGCTTCCTCGGGGTGGTCGGTCGATGCATTCATGCCAATACCGATATCGTTGTGATCGGAGATATAGCAGGTGTCACCTTCAGCAGGCACCGGCGGCGGGAATGCGCCAAGCGCGAAATCGGCTTGTTCTTCAAACAGCGCGATTTCCCACGACCCGGCGGGGAAGATGGCGGCACGGCCAAGCGTGAACAGGTTCTGGCTGTCAGGATAGGTTTGCGCAAGATAGCCGTCGCCAGCATATTCGCCCCACCGCGACAGAACGCTGAGCGGCTTTGTCCATTCTTCGTCGGTGAATTTTGCGTCGCCCGAAATCAGGGCAAGGCGACCCTCTTCGCCGGCCCAGTATGCCGGGCCGATATTGTGGTAACCCATTGAAGCCGATTCCCACTGATCCACTGCGCCGATGGCGAGCGGAATATAGGTCCCGTCTTCCTTGATGGCGTCGAGAACGGCGAAGAATTCTTCTTCGGTCGTCGGCTCTTCAAGCCCGAGTTCGGCAAACGCGTCGGCGTTGTAGATAAAGCCGTGGATCACCGAAGCCATCGGTACGCAGAACGGTGTCGAGCCGTCATCGGTATTCCAGGCGGATTTGGCAACGTCCGAGAAGTTCGAGATGCCTTCGAGGTCATCGAGCGGGGCCAGATAACCGGCTTCGAACAGGGCCAGCGACGCATCGAACGGACGGCAGGTGATCAGATCACCGGCCGAACCAGCGTCGAGCTTGGCGTTCAGCGCTGCGTTGTATTCGGTGGGCGCTGTCGGTGCAAAATTGATCTTGATGCCCGGATTGGCGGATTCAAAGGCCGGGATCAGGGTTTGCTGCCAGATCGTCAGATCGTCATTACGCCAGCTTTCCACTGTCAGCGTCACGTCCTGAGCCAGCAACGGTGTCGCTGTCAGGGCAACGACGAAGCCGGCACTTGTGCAAAGTAGTCTCGATTTCGAGATCATGATGGTTCCTCTTCTTTGTTAAACCCGTCCGGAATGGTTCCGGGCGGGCGTTCCCTCTTGTCGCGCAAGGCGTTATTGGCGACCCAGAAAGGTCAGGGCCTTGCGTACGACACCGCCCGATTGCGCAAGCAAGTCTTGCGCCTCGGACAGATTTTGTGCGCCAGCGGCCAGAAGGATCGCGGGCTTTACTTGGTTGTGGGCAGTGTTCATGGCCTGCGCCGCAAGTTCGGGCCCCACCCCGACGATGCGGGCAACGATGCCGGTGGCTCTTAGGACCAGTTTATCGTTATCGGCAGTGACGTTGACCATGAGATTGTCGTGGACATGCCCCATGCGAACCCCGATTAGGGTCGAGAGCATGTTGAGCGTGGCTTTTTGTGCGGTCCCCGCTGCCAGGCGCGTCGAACCCGAGATGACCTCGGCCCCGCTCGCCAGCAGGATCGCAACATCGGCAAGTTCAAGCAGTGGCGCACCGCCATTGCCGGCAATGCCAACAGTTTTGGCGCCTGCGGCCTTGGCCGTCTTCAGCGCGGCGACAGTATAGCGGGTGGTCCCGCTTGCCGAGACGCAGACAACGCAGTCATTGGCGGTTGGGGCCAGCGCTGCGAGATCGGATTTGCCTTGGTCGGCGTCATCCTCGGGCCCGCCAAGCAGTTCTTCGGTCATCGCCAGTCCGCCAGCCATCACGATGACGATGCGGTCACGGGCGATGCCGTAAGTTTGCGGGATTTCCAGTGCATCGCCCAGCGCGATCAGTCCGGGACTTCCAGCTCCGACATAGATAAGGCGTCCGCCCGATTGCAGCGCCGCAACGCCAAGCGCGGCGGCTCTGGCAATCTCGGAAATGGCTGTGTCGATGGCACCAAGGCCGCGCTTTTGGCCTGCGAGCAGTGCCGAAAGAATAGCGTTGTCGTCCCACGCATCCAGCCCGGCAAAACGCGGATCGGCATGTTCGGTTGGGACAAGCGCGCTCACGGCTTCGGCCTCCGCGCAAGCGACCCGATCAGCATGTTGCCCCTGCGTTCCATGCACAATCCTCCTGTTGCCTCGATAGTGCCAAAAAAATACCACTTGTCCAGTGGGGTGTCGCGAAATTGTCGTTCATGGCCCATTTTAGGCCCAAAATCGCGGCAAAACGCCCCCTTTTTCCACTTTTTACGGATTTTGCGATCTGCCAGCTTGGCCAATGGTCTATTATTGGTATTATGCTGGTCAATGTGGGTGCCCGGCGTCTCGCCGGCTGAGGAGCGATCCGATGAGTGCCACCATCGAGGACATATTTCGGCAAACTGCCGGGGCGCGAAGCGGCGGTCCGTTGTATATGCGCCTGCGCCGATCCATCGAGGATGCAGTCAAGTCGGGCCTCATCAATCCCGGCGATGCGCTGCCTTCGGAACGCGACATCGCTGCCACTGCCGAAATATCCCGCGTCACAGTGCGCAAAGCCGTGCAGCATCTTGTGGCTGATGGTATTTTGATTCAACGTCACGGCTCAGGAACTTTTGTTGCCGCCACTGTTCGGCGGGTTGAGCAGTCGCTTTCCAGCCTCACCTCTTTCACGGAGGATATGGCGCGGCGCGGCATGATCTTGAGTTCCCAATGGCTTGATCGCGGGCTTTACGACCCTTCCAATGAGGAAACCGTAATTCTCGGTCTGGGTGCCGGCGAAAAGGTGGCCCGCGTGGCCCGCTTGCGTGTCGCCGACGGCAATCCGCTCGCCATCGAGCGCGCGTCGATTGCCGCATCGGTGCTGCCTGACCCCAACTCAATTGCCCATTCGCTTTACGCAAAGCTCGATGAAACCGGCAATCGCCCGGTCCGTGCCATTCAGCGCATAGCGGCGCTCAACCTGGGCAAACAGGATGCCGATCTGCTCGAGGTCGCGCCCGGCGCCGCCAGCTTGCGTATCGAGCGAACCTCTTACCTTTCGTCCGGTCGGATCGTTGAATTCACCCGCTCGATTTATCGTGGCGACGCCTATGATTTCGTCGCCGAATTGCGCCTGCAGAACTAAAAAAGGACCATCGCTGGTATGACCCAAACCCATATGAAGCGCGAAATCGCCGAAATCCCCGCTGCCGTCGCCCGATTGCTCGGAGAGGGACGTCCGGCGCTCGACGCAGCCGCCAAGGCGCTCGCCGATGCCGATCCGCGCCTCATCGTCACCATCGCACGCGGATCGTCCGACCACGCTGCAACCTTCTTCAAATATGCATGCGAGCTTTCGACAGGGGTTGCCGTCGCCTCGGTGGGGCCGTCCATAGCTTCGATTTATGGCGTCGATCTCAAGCTCGATCGCGCTGCCGCCATCGGCATCTCCCAGTCGGGCAAAAGCCCCGATATCGTCGCCATGCTCCAGAGTGCCCGGCGCTCGGGCGCCACATCGATCGCCATCACCAACACCCATGGCTCCCCGCTCGCTGAAGCGGCGCACCACGTCGTCGACATCTGCGCGGGCACCGAACAATCGGTTGCCGCCACCAAGACATTCGTCACCTCGGCCGTGGCCGGTCTGGCGCTGGTTGCCGGCTGGACGGGCGACAAGGCCCTTCTGTCCGCACTCGATACTTTGCCGCAATCCCTCGAAAAGGCACTGGCCTGTGACTGGTCGCCACTTGTTGAAGCGACTGCCGATGCCAATTCGCTCTACGTGCTGGGGCGCGGCCCCGGCGCCGCCATCGCTCATGAAGCTGCGCTCAAATTTAAAGAAACCTCCGGTCTTCATGCCGAGGCCTATTCCACCGCTGAAGTGCTCCACGGCCCGGCTGCAATCGTTCAGAAGGGCTTTCCGGTGCTTGCTCTGAGCGCTGATGACAAGGCCCGCGGGTCCATTCTGGAAACGTGTTCACGGCTCCAGGGGCAGGGCGGTTCGGTCTTTGTCACCGACCCCGAACCCGGCACGGGCATCGCGCTGCCCGTCGCGCGCACCGGTCATCCGCTGACCGATCCGATTGCTCTGGTCATTTCGTTCTATGGCTTTATCGAAGCGCTGGCTCGCCATCGTGGTTTCAATCCCGACGAGCCCCCGCACCTGCGCAAGGTGACATCCACGCTATGACAATGCTTTCCATTTCGGCGCCCAAAATCTTCGACGGCACCGCCTGGCACGAGGGGCAGGCGGTTCTGATCGAGAATGGCCGCGTCAAATCGCTTGTCCGTATCGACGATGTTCCGGCCGAAGCGAGGCGGATCGACCTTGACCACGGCATGCTTGCGCCGGGCTTTGTCGATCTTCAGGTCAACGGCGCCGGCGGCGTGCTGTTCAACGAGGATCGGAGCGTCGAGGGCTTGCGCAAGCTCTGTGCCGCCAATTTCCAGTTCGGCACCACCGCGCTGCTGCCGACCCTGGTCACCGATACCCGTGAGGTCACCCGCTCCGCGCTCGATGCCGGCGTTGCCGCACACAAACAGAAGGTGCCCGGTTTTGCCGGTCTCCATATCGAGGGGCCGCATTTGTCGGTGGCGCGCAAGGGCGCCCACAATCCCGGTTTTATCCGCCCCATGGATGAAGCCGATCTGACGGCCCTCGCTGAAGCTGGGCAGGCCATGCCTGCCCTGTTGACCACTGTTGCCATCGAATCCGTCGGGCCCGATCAGATCGCAAGGCTGGTGCAGGCGGGCGTGACGGTGTCGCTCGGTCATTCCGATACAGGTATTGCTGGCGCTGTGACGGGCTTCGGGGCCGGGGCGTCGATGGTCACCCATTTGTTCAACGCCATGAGTCAGCTTGGCAATCGCGAGCCCGGACTTGTCGGTGCGGCTCTGGCCAATGGTGTATGGGCCGGACTCATTGCGGATGGCATCCATGTCGACCCTGCCACCATCGCCATCGCCCTGCGCGCCAAGACCGGTCCGGGCAAGATCTTCCTTGTCACCGACGCCATGTCGCCCATGGGCACCGACATGACCGGTTTTGCGCTCAATGGGCGTGAAATCGTCAGGGCGGATGGCGCGTTGCGGCTTGCCGATGGTACACTGGCCGGGGCCGATCTTACCATGATCGATGCTGTGACCTATATGCACAGGACCATCGGGCTTGATCTCGATGAGGTGCTGCGCATGGCTTCGCTCTACCCCGCTCAGGCAGTCGGTCTGGCCGACACGATGGGCCATCTGGGTGCAGGAGCGGCAGCCTCACTCGTTCACCTCTCGGACACGCTTGATGTCTCAGGCGTCTGGGTCGAGGGCGAAAAGGCTTTCGGGTAAAAGCCGAGTGGGGTCTAGTCCGCTCTAGCTGGCTTTTTCCAGCAGATCGACTTCCCCCACTGCGTCGGCCAGCGTCGTGCGATCGAGCACGGCGCGGGTGGCGTCAGTCACCTTGGCAAACACGTGCCGGATTTCGCAATCGTCCTCACTGCGGCAGTCGATACATCGCCGGTAGGCGATTTTCGACAGACAGGGCAGGGGCGCAATCGGACCGTCAATGATCCGCAGCACCTCGCCAAAGCTGATCTCTCCGGGCGTTTTTAGCAACAGATAGCCACCGGCCTTGCCGCGCTTGGACATCACAACGCCGCTGCGCTTGAGTTCGAGCAGAATCTGTTCGAGGAATTTTTTCGGAATGTCCTGCCCTGTGGCAATTTCCGAGATCATCAGGCTTTCACCATGGCCGGCACGTGTAAGCGCCACAAGGGCGCGAAGGGCGTAGCGGGCTTTTTGCGATATCATCGACACGAGAGGCAGGCACTCCTCACAAAAAAGGCAATTATGTCATAATTGGCCTTGCCCTCCGGCGCAACCTCTTGACCTTTGTCTTGCAACATAACCCAATGTTGCAAGATGTCAGGGAGGCTGGGAATGGCGCAGGCGACAGGAATAGGCGGCGTGTTCTTCCGCGCCAGCGACACCGAAGCGCTGGCCCGATGGTACGAGGCTCATCTGGGCGTCCCCGGTTTCTGGGAGCAGGAGACAGGCATGACTGTCTTTGCGCCCTTCCAGCGCGAAACCGACTATTTCCCCCACGACAAGCAATGGATGATCAATTTCCGCGTCGATGATCTCTCGACCTTAATGGCAGACCTCACTGCGGCGGGCATCACAGTGGAAACCCGCGCGGAATGGGATACGCCCGAAACCGGCCGTTTTGCCCGCATCCATGACCCCGAAGGCAATCCCATCGAGCTTTGGGAGCCTCCCGCCAGATAAGTTCGGGCTAAGGCGCGCGTTCGGCATCAATCCGTCTTATCTCGGTGTCAATTTGGCGGGCCGCCATATGGTTGATCCATCCGACAAACAAGCCTAGCCCCGCCGAAGCGACCAGAAGCCCCAGCGAGAGCGCCGGATTGGCTTCGGGCCGGAAGAAATCGGCGCCATAGATCAAGATCAGGCCCGGCGCAAACGGCAGCAGATACCAGCTCCATATCGCCTTCAGTGCGTCGCGCTGACGGACCAGTTCTCCCCGCATTGCATCAAGCGTGGTCTCTTGGCCACTTGCAGCCCTTGGTTGTCCGGTGCGTGCGTGGAGCTGCCATGCCACCACTGCCGCACCAACCGCCAGCGCTATCATGCCCCCCAAAGCAATGCCTTCGGCACCATCTGAAATGCCCGCGGCAATTGTGATGGCCGAAACGATGACGCAAACGACGATAACGGCACCGGCGGCGATATATTCAAGCATATTGCGCTTGCGCACTCTGGCGTCCAGCGCTGCAGCGCTTCGTGCAAGGACCTCTGGCGTGAATTCTTGAACTGACGTGTCCTGCTCAGTCCACAAATCGTGCAGGCGCGTCGGCTCGGTTCCGTTGGGGTGGGGGCTCATGGCGTGTCTCCCGTTTCAAATCGTGCAGACAAGGCAGCCTTGATGCGATGGATTCGGGTAGCCACACTGCCCGGCGACAGGCCGGTCACCTCGCCGATGGCTGCGGCGTCCACATCTTCGAGATAGAGCAGCATCACCTGACGATCGAGCGGCTCGAGTGCATGGATGAACCCATAAAGGCGCTTCAATTTCAGAGCCTTGTCGGTCTGGACTTCCGGCCCCGCCTGATCGCTGGCCAGCTCGACATCCTCGATTGGGACAAGCGGGGCATGGCGTTTCTGGCGGGTGGCCGATTGCACATGCTTGGCGCCTGTATTGTGCGCGACACGCCAGACCCAGGTGGACAGCTCGGCCTCACGGCGAAAACGCTCTAAGCTCCGCCACAGCGCCACATGCATCTCCTGTTCGAGATCGCGCGCCAATTCCCCGTCAGCCTCGTATCCGCGCGCCAGTCGCGCCAGGGCGGGGCCGAAACGGTGCACCGCCATGCTGTACAATTGATCTCTGTCCAAGCGCTGCGCCGGTATCACCGCAAATCCAATACAGTTTTTGTTTTCAAGGGCCTGCTCGTTTAGTCCTCATTCGTGCCAGATTCTTACAGCCCTTTTTGAAATCGTGAGGCGAAACGCGGCCGCATACACCGAATTGCGGGCTGTTCAGCAATCGCGCACAAAAATTTTTTTGCCGATTTTTTGATCATATCGTACTGGGCAGTACGCTGGAATAGCCCGGAATTGGGCAGTTTTTTGACCACGTAGTCAAATAAGGACAGTATATCTGACGTAAACGTCCGCCACATACCCATTGCGCGATCAAACAAAAGACGCTTTGTTGCGGCTTCGGCGCGCAACGCTTGGGGCTTAACTCCCACGCGTTGCTGGCCCCAAGTCGCAGGGAGGGATCATCATGCAAAAAAAGATAATCCCTGCACATCGATCAACAGGAAGAGCTTAATCGTCTGACCGTGCCGTTTCGACATATTCGACCCTCAAGTCAGTATCTCGTTGCGGCCGAACAGGCGCGGGTGCTTTCTGGATGATGGCTTCCGCCATCGGCGTCTGGCAAAAGGCGCCGGTGGCGGGTAATTTCAAGGGGATAAACTCGATATGCGAAACACGCTTGCCGGTATTTCGGCTGCTCTTTTTGCTTCCACAATGTTCATTGGTGCGGCCAACGCTGAAACGTTGCGCTGGGCCCGTCAGTCCGATGCGCTCACGCTCGATCCGCACTCGCAGAACCAGGGCGTGACCCACACCTTCAACCACCACATCTACGAGACACTGCTCGACCGCGATGTGGAAGGCACGCTTCAGCCGCGCCTTGCGACCGATTGGTATGTCAAGGAAGGCGACGAAACCGTCTGGGTGTTCGAGCTGCGTGAAGGTGTGACCTTCCATGGCGGCGAAGAGTTTACAGCAGAAGACGTCGTGTTCTCGATCGACCGCGCCAAATCCGACAACTCCAACATGCGTCAGCTTCATGCCGACGTGGAGAGCGTGACCGCCGTTGACGACTACACTGTCGAATTCCAGATGGCTGGTCCAAGCCCGCTCTATCCCAACAACATCACCAACACGTTCATGATGGACAAAGGCTGGTCGGAAGAAAACGACCTCCAGGAAGTCCAGGATTTCGCGGCTGGCGAAGAAAACTTCGCTGTTCGCAACACCAATGGCACGGGCCCTTACATCCTTGCCGAACGTGATCCCGATGTGCGCTCGGTTCTCAACGTCAATGAAAACTGGTGGGGTGATGCGCCCGCCGTCACCGAAATCATCTACACTCCGATTTCGGACAACGCGACCCGCGTCGCTGCGCTGCTTTCAGGTGAAGTCGATCTGGTCCAGGACGTGCCTGTCCAGGATATCGAGCGCCTTGCCAGCACCGATGGCATCAAGGTCGAAACCGGCCCTGAGAACCGTACGATCTATTTCGGTTACGCCATGGATGACGAGCCGCTGATCAGCTCCAACGTCACTGACGAAAACCCCTTCGCAAACCCGCTGGTGCGTGAAGCCATGTCGCTGGTCATTGACCGCGATGCCATTCGTCAGGTCGTGATGCGCGGCCAGTCGCTGCCCACTTGCGTAAATGCGCCCCCGTTCGTGAACGGCTGGACCGAAGAGCTCGATGCCTGTCCCGCAGTTGATATCGACCGCGCCACCGAGCTGATGGCCGAAGCCGGCTATGCCGATGGCTTTTCGGTTACGCTCGACACGCCCAATGACCGCTACGTCAACGACGAAGCGATCTCCCAGGCTGTCGTGGGCATGCTCGGCCAGATCGGTATCGATGTGACCTTGGCTTCGCGGCCAGTGGCTCAGCATTCGCCGCTGATCCTGACCAATGAAACCGATTTCTATCTCCTCGGTTGGGGCGTTCCGACCTTTGACTCGGCCTACATCTTCAACGATCTGGTTCACTCCAAGGGCGAAGAGTACGGCACCTACAATATCGGTCTCTATTCCAACCCGGAAGTCGACGAGATGATCGTCTCGCTCGGCACCATGACCGATCTTGAAGCCCGTAATGGCGTAATGGCCGACATCTGGGCTCAGGTTCAGGAAGACCGCGTCTTCATCCCGGTCCACAACCAGGTTCTGGCCTACGCAATGCGCGACGACCTGACCCTCGCCGTGCATCCGGAAAACCAGCCGTCCATGACAGGTATCGTCTTCGAGTAAGATTTTCATCCTGACAGCGCGCCGCGCCACACTTTTGGTCTTCAAATTTGTGGCGCGGCGTTTCGTTTATCTCGACAAGATCGCCAGCCTATGGCCGCGATTGTCGTCGGCGAATTTTCCGATACAGTAAAACGCAATGCACATAGGTTCGGGGTATCCCGTGCTGAAGCGCACTAGCGTTTACGGAGACCACATCGATGCTGGCCTTCATCTTCAAGCGACTTGGGCAATCCGTACTGGTGATGCTTGCTGTCGCTCTGATCTCTTTCATCATGTTCCGCTATGTCGGCGACCCTGTCGCGTCCATGGTGTCCCAGGAAGCCTCGATCACCGATCAGGAAGTCCTGCGCGAACGTCTCGGGCTCAATGACCCGTTCTACGAACAGTTCTTCCGGTTCATCGTCAACGCGCTGCAGGGAAATTTCGGTATCTCGTACCGTCTTCAGACCCCGGTTGCCGATCTTATCATGTCGCGTTTGCCAGCGACCATTGAACTGGCGCTGACCTCGGCCACCATTGCACTCGTGTTCGGCATCCTGGCTGGCGTGTTTACTGCGCTGAACCGCAAGAATCCGGGCGCCGCTGCCATCATGGCATTCTCGCTTATCGGGGTGTCGCTACCGACATTCCTCATCGGTATCGGGTTGATCTACATCTTTGCCGTAGAGCTGCAATGGCTGCCCAGTTTTGGGCGGGGCGAAGTGATTGATCTTGGCTGGTGGCGTACAGGGTTTTTCACTGAAACCGGGCTGCGTTCGATTATCTTGCCGGCCATCACGCTTTCGCTGTTTCAGATGACGCTGATCATGCGTCTTGTACGCGCCGAAATGCTTGAAGTGCTGCGCCAGGATTACATCAAGTTCGCAAGGGCTCGCGGGCTTTCGAAGCGCGCCATCAATTTCTCCCATGCGCTGAAAAACACCATGGTCCCCGTGATCACCATCGCGGGCCTGCAATTGGGCTCGATCATCACGGGCGCGCTGATCACCGAGACCGTGTTCCAATGGCCCGGTATCGGCTCGCTGTTTCTGTCGTCGGTCGCTGTCGTCGACGTGCCGGTCATGGCGGCCTATCTGATTTTTGTCGGCTTTGTCTTCGTTGTCGTCAATCTCATCGTCGACATTCTCTATTACGTCGTTGATCCGCGTTTGCGGGTCGGCGCGGCAAAGGGGCACTGAACATGAACGACATCACCCCTTTGGCCCCCAAGAGCCGGATGGCCCGCATCATCGATTCCGATGTGTTTTATTCCTACCGCACCTCGCCGGTCGCCATCGTATCCTCGATCGTTGCAGCCGTTCTGATCCTTGCCGCGATTTTTGCGCCCTGGATCGCGCCATACGACCCGTTTAATCCGCGCACCCTCAACCTCATGAACGGGTTTACCCCGCCCATGAGCGAGAGTTTTTCCGGCAGCTTCTTCCTGCTTGGGTCCGACCATCAGGGGCGCGACGTGTTCTCGGCCATTCTCTATGGCAGTCGCGTTTCGCTTATGGTGGGGTTGTCTGCAATCCTGTTCGCCATGGTCCTCGGCGTCACGCTTGGCCTGATTGCAGGATATCGCGGCGGGCTGACCGATACCATCATCATGCGGATCGCCGACATTCAGCTCTCGTTTCCTTCGATTCTGATCGCGCTTTTGATCTTCGGCATCGCGCGCGGCATTATTCCGCCCAACCAGCGTGAGTCCATGGCCATCTTTGTGCTGATCTTTTCCATCGGGCTTTCAGACTGGGCGCAGTTCGCCAGAACCGTGCGTGGCACGACAATGGTCGAGCGGCAAAAGGACTATGTCTCTGCGGCCAGGATCATTGGGGTCAAACCGGTGTTCATCCTGATCCGCCATATCCTGCCTAACGTTTTGGGACCGGTTCTGGTTATCGGTACCATCGGGTTGGCGCTCGCCATCATTGCCGAAGCCACGCTCTCGTTCCTCGGCGTCGGCGTTCCGCCCACCCAGCCTTCGCTGGGCACACTGATCCGCATCGGCCAGCAGTTCCTGTTTTCCGGTGAATGGTGGATCCTGTTTTTCCCTGCCATCACGCTTGTGCTTCTTGCCCTGTCGGTCAACCTGTTGGGTGACTGGCTGCGTGACGCCCTAAATCCAAGGCTGCGCTGATGAGCGAACCTGTTCTTTCCGTCAAAGACCTTTCAGTCGTCTTTCACTTGCGTCGCGGCGATTTCAAAGCCGTCAATTCCATCTCGTTCGACATCATGCCTGGTGAGGTTCTGGGGGTGGTCGGCGAGTCGGGCGCCGGTAAATCGATGACCGGCACCGCCATCATGGGTCTCATTGATCCTCCGGGAGAGATTTCTTCGGCATCGATCACCCTGAGCGGGGACCGGATCGATGGCTTGGACGAGGAAAGCCTGCGCAAGATCCGTGGGCGCCGCATCGGTATGGTTATGCAGGATCCGCTAACCTCGCTCAATCCGTTGTTCACTGTTGGTGAACAGCTTATCGAAACGATCCGGCGCCATTTGCCGCTCAGCCAGGATGAAGCGCGTGACCGTGCGATTGCCCTTCTGGCCGATGCAGGTATTCCCGATCCCGCAAGCCGCATCGATTCCTATCCGCATCAGTTTTCCGGCGGCATGCGTCAGCGCGTGGTGATTTCGCTCGCGCTGGCGGCCGAACCTGAACTGGTGATTGCCGATGAGCCGACATCGGCACTCGACGTCTCGGTTCAGGCCCAGATCATCAAGGTTCTCAAGCGCCTTTGCGCCGAGCGTGGCGTCGCCGTAATGCTCATCACCCATGATATGGGCGTCATCGCTGAAGCTGCCGACCGCATGATCGTCATGAACAAGGGCGAGATCGTTGAAACCGGCTCGGTGGGCGATATCATCAATCGGCCCAAAGAGCCCTATACGGTCAAACTGATCGAGGCCATTCCCTCGATCAAGGCACAGAATCCGCGTTTCGCGGCGGCCGTCGCCAAGGGCGACAGCTTCGCTTCGGAGAAAACCGACCAGCCGCTCGTTGTCGTTGACAGGCTCAACAAGGAGTTCGACCTGTCCGGCTCCTTTCTGTCCCGGCTCACCGGTCGCAACCGCAAGATCGTCAAGGCCGTCACAGATGTGTCCTTCACCATCCAGCGCGGGCAGACCTATGGTCTCGTCGGAGAATCGGGGTCGGGAAAATCCACCTGCGCGCGCATGATGGTCGGCCTCTTGCCCCCCACCTCGGGCACTGTGTCGCTTGAGGGTACTGATATCTGGTCAAAGGGTGCCGCTGCAAAACGGCGCTCGAAGATTCAGATGATCTTTCAGGATCCCTATGCCAGCCTCAATCCGCGCTGGCGGGTCGGGGAGATCATCGCCGAACCAATGCGCGCACTTGGCATCGCCCGAAAGCCCGGTGAAATTGCCGAGCGCGTTGCCGATCTGCTCGAGCGCGTGCGGCTCGACCCAATCTCGATGCGCAAATATCCCCACGAGTTCTCGGGTGGCCAGCGCCAGCGTATCGCCATCGCCCGTGCGCTTTCCAGCCAGCCTGAGTTTATCATCTGCGACGAGCCCACATCGGCTCTGGACGTCTCGGTTCAGGCACAGGTACTCGAACTGATGAGCCGGTTGCAGGAAGAGTTTGGCCTTACCTATCTGCTCATCAGCCACAACCTCGCCGTTGTACGCCAGATGGCCGACGCTGTTGGCGTCCTGCACAATGGCCATCTCGTCGAAAGCGGGCCGGTTGAAGAGATCTTTGGCGCGCCCAAGGCCGATTATACCCGCATGCTGCTCGACGCTGTGCCCGATATTTCCAAAGTCGCCTGATCAGGTTGCGGGGAGGGCGATTTCGCCCAAAACCCACCACAATTAGAGCGCCCCATCGGCTGCACGCCGGGGGGCGTTTTTTGGTGCGCGAACATTTGGATATTTCAACCGCAGTGTCGCGACCGGATAGAGTAATTGGGGACCCATCATGCAATCTGTTTCGCGCATCATTGCTGCGCTTTTGGTCGCAATCGGGCTGGCGCTGGCCGGTTGGTTAGGCGGGCAGGCGCTCGTCGAATCCCGTCAGCCGATCCGCACAGTCACGGTCAAGGGCCTCTCCGAGCGTAACGTCACCGCCGATCTCGCCTATTGGCCCATCAAGTTCGTTGCCACCGGCCCCACCCTCGAAGACGCTCGCGCCCAGCTTGAAACCTCCGATGCCGCCGTGCGCTCGTTCCTCACCGATCGCGGATTTGAAGACGGGGCTATGCAGGTCAACAACATCTTGGTCGAGGATCGCCTCGCCGGCTACAACGCGGGCAGCACCCCAGACGAGGCGCGCTTCGTCTTGACCGAGGAGTTCATGGTCACCTCAAACGATGTGGAAGCCATCGCCGCCGCCTCGCGCGACATCGGCGATCTGTTGCGCGCCGGGGTGGTGTTTTCCTCAGACAGCTACAATGCCGGCCCGTCTTACGTCTTTACGGCACTGACCGACCTGAAAACCGACATGCTGGCTGAAGCCACTCAACGCGCCCGCGAAGCCGCCCAGCAGTTTGCCGATGAAGCTGGCGCGCAAGTGGGCACCATCCAGACAGCCAATCAGGGTGTCTTTGAAATCCTCGCTGCCGTCGAAATCCCCGATCAGCGCAGCGAAAAGCAGATGGACAAGAAGGTCAGGGTCGTAACGACGATCACCTATTTCCTTGAGTGATCGCGGGCCGTCCCACATAGCACATACGCATGACGATCGCCGGTGGCGCGGTTCGCGCCGTCAGTCAAAATCAGGCAGCTGCGCAAACCCTGCATTCGCCTCGTATTTCCATGGTCGTGCGCTTGACCACGAACCCCTCCTGGTCCGCCCAGCCGTTCAGCCGCTCGCGCACAACATCGTCGGAAAACTCCGAGACCTGCCCGCACTTCTCGCAGATCGCAAAGGCGATAAGTCCTGACTCATGGCAATGAGGGTGGGCGCAGGCAACGAAAGCGTTCATCGACTCCAGCCGATGCGCCAGCCCCATATCGAGGAGCTTTTCAAGCGCCCGGTAGATCTGAAGCGGCGCCCGAAGCCCGTCATCGCGCAACTGATCCAAAATCGCATAGGCGCTCATCGGCGTTTCGGCTTTTTCCAGCCGATCGAGCACCAGGGATTGATTACGGGTAAGATCGGAATGCGCACTCATCTTAAGCGGCTCCCTTGTTGCCAAGCGGGACGATGGAGGTAATAGCGAAAACGCAGAGCGCCGCAACCACGATCGAAGGTCCGGATGGCGTATCGAAATGCAGCGATGCCCACAAGCCTGCAAGAACGGCGGCAATTCCGCCAATGCTGGCATAAATTGCCATCTGCTCGGGCGTGTTGGCCAGCCGCCGCGCTGCCGTTGCCGGAATAATCAGCATTGCGGTGATCAGCAAGACGCCAAGGATTTTCATCGAAATGGCGATCAGCCCCGCCAGCAATACCATGAAAATCAGCCGCGAGCGTTCTGGGTTCAGCCCTTCGGCCTGCGCGATGTCCTCGGACACGGTGCCCGCCAGCATTGGTCGCCAGAGCCATGCCAATACCCCGAGAACCACGATGCCCCCGCCATAGATCAGGACCAGATCGTTCACCGAGACCGCCAGGATGTCGCCGAACAGCAGTCCCATCAGGTCGATCCGCACATTAGGCATCAGCGAGACCATCACCAGCCCCAGCGCCAGGGCCGAATGGCTCAATAGCCCAAGCAGGGAATCTGCAGATAGCGTAGCCCGGCGTTGCAGCAGCGCCAGGATCAAGGCCACCAAGACAGCGATTGCAAACACCCCGGCCACCGGGGAAAACGAAAAGAACAGCGCCAGCGCCACGCCCAGAATGGCCGAATGAGCCATAGTATCGCCGAAATATGCCATTCGCCGCCACACGATGAAACTTCCCAGCGGACCGGTCACCGCTGCCAGTCCCACACCGGCAATCAGTGCGCGCGTGAAAAAGCTCTCAAGCATGGGTGCGTCCCTCTTTATGGTCATGGTCGCAATGAGGGCCGTGGGCGTGATGGTCGAAATGGAGCTGCCCCGCAGCATCGCGCACTGTGCCGTCGGGCAGATGCGCGTGGTCGTGCTCATGGCGATAGATCGCCAGCGTTTCCGCAGCCCGTGGGCCGAACAGCGCTGCATATTCCCCGCTCGCGGCCACGCTATCGGGCGTCCCCTGGCAGCACACATGCCCATTAAGGCAGATCACCGTGTCGGTGCGCGCCATCACCACGTGCAGATCATGGGAAATCAGAATGACCCCGCAACCCGTCTCGTCGCGAATGCGCCCGATCAGATCGTAAAGCGCAACCTCTCCGGAAAAATCCACCCCTTGTACGGGCTCATCGAGCACCAGAAGATCAGGACGCCCGATCACGGCGCGGGCAATCAGGGCGCGTTGGAATTCGCCGCCTGAAAGCGAATGCACCTGCGCGCGCGCAAGGTGGGAAATGCCGACAAGCTCCAGCGTCGCAGCAATCTCTGCCCGTGTTGGGCGCCCCACAAGGCTCATCAATCGCGCAACGGTCATGGGCAGCGAACGGTCTATGGCGATCTTTTGCGGCACATAACCGATGGAGAGGTTCTTGGCCCGCCATACACTGCCCTCATCGGGCTTGATGATGCCCAGTGCTGTTTTGACCGTCGTTGATTTCCCCGAGCCGTTCGGCCCGATCAGGGTGACGATTTCGCCGCGCGCAATCGCCATGTCCACCCCGCGCACCAGCCATCGGCCGTCGCGCTTGACCCCCACGCCCTCGACCCTGACAATAGTGTCGCGCGTATCGGGACGGTTCTGCGCTGAAAAATTTTTCATGCCCAATCCTGAGAGATGTGCATTGACTTCAGTTGCAATGTTATAGCATTACATTGACGTGTAATGTCATAACATAATCGTCTGGAGCCCTCCCGACAATGCCCAATAAAGCTTTTGCTCTTCTCGCTCCCGTCGCCGTCGCATTGTTCGCCGCCAGCCCAGCCCTGGCCGCGCCAAATGTTGTCGCCACAATCAAGCCGCTGCATTCCTTGGTCGCTGGAGTCATGGATGGGGTCGGTACGCCTGAGCTCTTGATCGAGGGCGCGGCCAGCCCGCACGGCTTTTCCCTGCGTCCGTCCGATGCGGGAAAGCTCGAAGGCGCCGATCTGGTGTTCTGGATCGGCGAAGACCTCGAAACCTTCCTCGATGGTCCGCTCGAGACGCTATCGGCCAACGCCACCAAGGTCGAGATGATGGATATCGAGGGCATGACGATTCTTGAACTTCGCGAGGGTGGTCTCTTCGAGGCTCACAGTCACGAAGAACACGCCCATGAAGAAGATCACGACGATCATGGCCATGAGCATGAAGACGACAACGAGGGTCACAATCATGAGCATGGCGATGCCCATATCTGGCTCGATCCCGACAATGCCCGCCTTATGGTTGCAGCTATAGCCGATGCGCTGATAACTGCTGATCCTGAGAACGCGCAAACCTACAATACCAATGGTCAAGCCATCGTCGCCCGTCTCGATGCACTGCAAGACGAAGTTGATGCGCGCATCGCCCCCGCCCGTGGCAAACCATATTTTGTCTTCCACGACGCCTATCACGCTTTCGAACAGAGCTTTGACATCGAGGCTGCGGGCTCATTCACGGTCAATCCCGAAATCGCTCCAGGGGCGGGGCGGTTGACCGAGATCCGTTCGGTTGTGGAACAGCAAGGCGCGGCATGTCTGTTTGCCGAGCCTCAATTTTCGCCCCAAGTCATCCAGACCATCGCCGAAGGGACCGGCGCACGCATTGGAACGCTTGATCCGCTTGGTGCAGATATCGCCGATGGCCCCGAACTCTATTTCACGCTGATCGAAACAATGGCCAGCAACCTTATCGATTGCCTCGCCGACTGAACCGGTTTGCCTGCCGGCATTGGTTGATGGGCAAGGGGACGGGCAGCCAGTGTGCAGCCCGTCCCACCCTCGGCGTCACGGTGTTCTCAACGCATCATTGCGCGCCCGAGTATAACCCAATATGTAATGTTATAACATTTAGTGGAGATTGTAATGAAGCTTAATGGCCCCCTTTTGAGTGCCGCCCTTCTGGCCGGCATCGTCCTGCCAGATGCAGCACTTGCCGATGAGGTCTCGATCTGGCGCGCTTTCGTGTCCGACCAGGCGCAAGGCAGTGTCAGCGTCATAGATCTCGATGGCGGCAAGGTCACCGACACCTTCACACTACAAGGTCCGGCCAGCCTGTACGCCACCTCCGGCGGCAAGCACGTCTTCGCTGTTCAGGCCGAAGCCAATATCGTGCAGGCAATCGATACTGGCATTGCTGTCGACGATCACGGTGACCATGGTGATATCGAAATCGGCGACCCCGCGCTGCTCGACGTTGCGGTTGAAGGCGAATATCCCGTCCATTTCGTTGAACATCACGGCCAGATCGCCCTGTTCTTCGATCAGGAGGGCGCCGCCAGGATCGTCCAAGAATCCCGCTTCGGCACAGACGCGCCGCGCCGCGTTGCGGCCGGTGAGCCGCATCATGGCGTTGCAGTAGCGTATGGGGATCATGTGCTCATCACCGAGCCTGACCCTGAAGATCCTTCAAATCTGCCTGTCGGTATCAATATTTTGGACGCCAACGACCAAAAACTTGGCGACACGTACGAATGTCCCGGTCTTCATGGAGAGGCAAGCTCAGCCAATCTGCTCGCCATCGCCTGCGATACCGGCCTGCTGCTGGTCACAGATAGCGCGAACGGCCCCCAGATATCCCATTTGGCTTATGGCGAGGATCTTCCCGAAGGCAAAAGCTCGACCCTGATCGGCGGCGTCGGTATTCAATACTTTCTGGGCAATTTCGGTGCTGATCGGGTTGTCCTGATCGACCCAAATGCGCCGGCTTTCCGTCTTGTCGATCTGCCTGCGCGCCGCGTGCATTTCGCCGTGGATCCGGTGCGGCCCCAGTTTGCTTACATCTTCACTGAAGATGGCAATCTGCATCGCCTGAACATCCTTTCGGGCGAACTTGGCACAAAACTTTCGCTCACTGCGCCCTATTCGATGGACGGCCATTGGTCCGACCCGCGTCCCCGCATCGCTGTGGCTGGAAACGAAATTCTCGTGACCGATCCCAACGCTTCTTTGATCCACCGGATCGACGCCGTCGCCTTCGAGCCGACCGGCACCGTCGCGGTGCAAGGCGTGCCCATGAACATTGTCGCAGTGGGTGGCTCGGGCACAGTTCACTGAATCTGAGCGGGGCCGCTCTGCGCGGCCCCGCGGTCTTCATCGCACAAGGTCACAACTCATGGACACCCGTCTCCCCGTCACCGTGCTTTCGGGCTTTCTGGGCGCTGGCAAGACTACGCTGCTCAATCATGTTCTCGCCAATCGCGAGGGCCGCAAGGTCGCCGTCATCGTCAACGATATGAGCGAGGTCAATATCGATGCGTCCCTTGTGCGCGAGGGTGGCGCCAATCTTTCGCGTACCGACGAACAGCTTGTCGAAATGACCAATGGCTGCATTTGCTGTACGCTGCGCGATGACTTGCTTGTTGAAGTGCGCAAGCTGGCCGAAGAGGGGCGTTTCGATTACCTTTTGATCGAATCCACGGGTATATCCGAGCCGCTTCCGGTCGCCACAACCTTCGCGTTTCGCGACGAGGAGGAGCGTAGCCTGTCCGATTTCGCTCGGCTCGACACAATGGTCACAGTCGTCGACGCGGCCAATCTTCTCACCCATTACGCCTCCCGCGACAGGCTCGCCGAGCATGGCGAAAGCCTTGGCGACGCCGATCAGCGCGATGCCGCCCGCAAGATCATCCGTTCGCTCAACGCCGAGGCTGAGATTGTCGAGACCGATTTCGGCAAGGCGCCGCTCGAAAAGATCATGGGCACCGGGCGGTTTGATTTCGATCACGCCCAGACACACCCGCTCTGGTTTCGCGAGTTGAGCGGCTTTGCCGACCATGTGCCCGAAACCGAGGAATATGGCATCCGCTCGTTTGTCTATCGCGCCAAACGCCCCTTCGTGCCTGAGCCTTTCCAGCGCTTTGTCAATTCGGCCTGGCCTGGCGTCGTACGTGCCAAGGGGTTTTTCTGGCTTGCCACCCGGCCCGATCATGTGGGCGAACTCAGCCACGCGGGCGCTCTTGTCCGGACCGAAAAACGCGGCCTGTGGTGGGCCTCCGTGCCAAAAAACCGCTGGCCCGATGATCCCGATTGGCAGCGCGCAATGGCGCCCTATCTCGATCCGGTCTGGGGTGACCGCCGGCAGGAAATCGTCTTTATCGGTTGCGATCCCATGGACGAAACCGCTCTGCGCCGCGCGCTGGACGGGTGTCTCGTTCCTGCCCATCGGTTCAACCCGAACGCCTGGGCCCATCTGGCCGATCCGTTTCCAAACTGGTCCTGATCCCGTTCGACAATCAGAAATGGCCGGGCAGCGCAAACGGTTGCCCGGCCACACGATCAATCGCTCAAACGCAGAAGGGCGTTTTCAAAGGGCTGGCCCTCATCGTCGATTGGCCGGCGTGAAACCTCCTCAAACCCCAGCACAGTGTAAAACTGCATGGCCTGGTGGTTGGCCGTATAGACTTCAAGGCTAAGCGTGCGCTTTTCGCCAATCGCCTTTGCGATCAGCCGCCGGCCAATGCCGTGCCCTTGCCTGTCTGGGGCGACAAATATTCCCCCGACAAAAGTGTCGATCAGACTGATGAAGCCGACGGGCTCTTCGTTAAGACACGCCACCCAGGTCTGGGCATTGGGCAGGTACTCTGTTTCGATAAGCGCGCGTTGCTGCAACAGCCGGTCTTCGCCGATGAAACCATGGGCGCGCAAACTGGCATCGAGCCATATGCCCGACAGTTTTTCAGTGTCCGTTGCCGGTTCATAGGCACGGATGGTCACGTTCTGAGTCTGCATGAGAACTCCGCAGAATTTGGATATGCTAAGAGGTCCGGCACATCGATGTGCCGGGCGATGCCGCTAAAAGCGGTTCAAATCGGAGCCTCTGCGCATAAATCTCCTTCTGCTGACAACCATCCATATGACCCTGCGGGCCACGGGGTCAAGGGCGCAACATCCTTATCCCGGCGGGGTCGAGCAATCGCTAGATCTCGCCTCTGATGGTCGGTCGCACCTTCTCGTCATAAAATGCCTTGAGCTTTTCATGCACGGAATCGGGCAGTTCGGGCAGATCGCCGGCTTCGGCATTGACCCCGATCTGGTCGGGGCGCGAGACCCCGGCAATGATCGTGGAAACCGCCTTGTGGTCCAGGATCCAGCGCAGCGCGAAAAGGCTCATCCTCTGGCCTTCGGGCACGTAACCACGCAACTCATCGGCCAGCTCCACGCCGGTCTCGAACGGTATCCCGCCAAACGTTTCTCCCACCGAGAACGCCTGACCCTCGCGGTTGTAGCTGCGATGGTCGGTGGGTGAGAATTCTGTGTCACGGGTATATTTACCCGACAGCAATCCTGAAGCCAGCGGCAGGCGCACGATCACCCCGACATCGCGGTCCATGGCTTTGTCGAGCAGGCTTTCGGCGGCGTCCTGACGGAAAATGTTGAAAATGATCTGCAGCGTCGCGAGCCCAGCTTGCTCAAGGCAGATTTCTGCCTCCGCAACCGTTTCCACGCTGGCGCCCCAATTCTTGATCAGCCCTTCGGCTTTGATCTCGTCCATCCACGCAAAGATTTCGCCAGCCTCGAGCACGTCGCGTGGAACGCAATGGAGTTGGGCAAGATCTATGCTGTCCACGCACAAGCGTTTGGCCGATTCCTCAAGGCTCTCGCGCACACCGCCCTTTGTATATTTGTCGGGATAGAGCGCTGCGGCCCGGCCCACCTTGGTGGCCACCACCAACCCGTCGGGCTTGCCATAGAACGTGCCGATTCTGTGCTCGGACAGTCCACTGCCATAGACGTCCGCCGTGTCCCAGAAGTTGACCCCAAGCCGCGCGGCATTGGCAAGAATTGTCGATGCGTCGGTGTCCTCGATCGGGCCGAAATCGCCGCCCAGCTGCCAGGTGCCCAATCCGATCTCGGACACCAGAAAATCGGTCTTTCCCAATCGCCGCGTTCTCATGTTGGCCTGCCTCTTTGTTGTCTGGTTCTCTTCGGTGATAAGCGAGCGCGCGCCGCGATGCAATTGACGCGGAGACACTCGGCGTGGCACATCTAAAACCGTGTTGGTTCCCCTTTCGTTGCAAGAGTCGAAACGGGAAGTAAAAGGGAACACGGTGCGGACGACCCAAAAGGGGCCAATCCCGTGGCTGCCCCCGCAACTGTAAGTCGCGATGGATCCTGTTCAAATCCACTGGCCCTGGGGCTGGGAAGGCAAACAGGCACCGATGGCGCGCTTTGGGCAAGGATGGATCATCCCTGCCAGTAATCGAGCGCAATGGCCTGAAAGCGATGAGCCAGGAGACCTGCCAGCACACAGGACCGACCCGTCCCGGGATTCGGATTTGCGCATTTGCACACGGAGGGTGTTGCTGTGACGACCAGAATTTTTCCTGCGGCCCGCCCGCGATCCGTCTTTTTCGGTTTGTTCCGTGCCCGTTAGGGCATGAGCCGGACCGGCATAGGACATGTTAAGGCATAAGCCCCCCCTGCGCCCTTGGTGCCGACGCTGCCTGCGCGGCGCTCTTTTCCGCATAAACAGTTTTTCATTCGTCCCCTGGAGGACCCTATGACCTCGAAAATCCCAACGACTGTCATCACTGGCTTTCTCGGCGCCGGCAAGACGACGCTTGTGCGTCATCTGTTGGCTCACGCCAAAGGCAAACGCATAGCGCTCATCATCAACGAATTCGGCGATATCGGTGTCGACAAGGACGTGTTGGCCGGCTGTGGCGATGAAACCTGCCGCGAAGAGGATATGATCGAGCTGGCCAATGGCTGCATCTGCTGCACAGTTGCCGATGATTTCATCCCCACGATGAAACAGCTCCTCGCGCGCCCTGACCGCCCCGATCATATCGTTATCGAAACCTCCGGCCTCGCTCTGCCCCAGCCCCTGATCCGCGCGTTTAACTGGCCCGAGATCAAGGCTGAAGTCACAATCGATGGCGTGGTCACTGTGGCCGACGCCGCCGCCCTCGCCGAAGGCCGCTTTGCATCCAACGAAGAAGCCGTCGACGCCCAGCGCCGCCTCGACGAAATGCTCGACCACGAAACCCCGCTGGGCGAATTGTTCGAGGACCAAATGGTCGCCGCCGACATGATCGTGCTCAACAAGACTGACCTTGTCGACCCTGCGGCCCTCGACGCCGTTGAAGCAGAGCTCAAAAAGCACATGCGCAAGGGCACCCAGATCGTGCGCGCCGCCAACGGCCATGTCGATACAATGGCGCTGCTCGGCTTGGGGATGTCCACCGAGGACAATCTGGAAGGTCGCGAAAGCCACCACGAGCTCGAACACGATGGCGAGGGCCACGAGCACGACGATTTCGATTCCTTTTCGATCACGCTGCCCTCCGGCCCCGGTCGCGACCAGCTCCTTGCCGCCATCACAGATACCATCGCCACCCATGACGTGCTGCGGTTGAAGGGCTTCGCCGCCATCCCCGGCGCCCGCGCCCGCCTCGCCATCCAGGCCGTCGGCCCCCGCGTCAACGCCTATTTCGACAGGGATTGGGCCGAGGGTGAAGATAAGGTGACCCGGCTCGTGGTGATCGGCGAAAGCCCTCTGGCCCGCGAGGCCATCGAGGCAAGCCTGCAAAAGATTGCCGAGGCGGCAGCATGAGCGAAATCGTCCGCGATGCGCATGGCAACCAGCTCAACGACGGGGATGCAGTCACCGTCGTTAAGGATCTCAAGGTCAAAGGCAGCTCCGTCGTGGTCAAGCGCGGTACGCTGGTCAAGGGAATACGGCTCACCGGCAATCCCGAAGAAATCGAAGCCAGCATTCCCAAGGTCAAGGGTCTGGTGCTGCGAACAGAATTTCTCAAGAGGGCCTGAAGCTAGTGCACCTTCTCGCAGCACAGGCCGGTGCGCTCCAGCAGGAGGGCGAGGCCATAGACCTCGCCCAGACGCCCGGCGATTTCGCTTTCGCGTCATCGGCTGACAGCGAATTGGCCATGCTCGCAGCCGCCGCCGACCGGTCCGGCGAAGACGGCTTGCGGCTGGCCAACCTCATGCGGCTGACCCACAATTTCTCGGTCGACCTCTGGTGCCAGGATACCCTCGCCCAGGCCAAACTGATCGTCATTCGCTTGATCGGCGGTTCGGCCTATTGGCCCTATGGTTGCGACGAAATCGAAATGCTGGCCCGGCAAAAATCCATTCCTCTGGCTTTCCTGCCCGGCGACGCAACCCCCGACCCGATCCTTTTGGCCCGCTCGACCATTGCGGACGCCGATTGGCATGCCTTGCACAAACTGTTTCTGACCGGCGGTCCCGACAATGCGGACGCGATCCTGTCGGCCTTCCGCGCCCTCGCTGCGGGCGGACCCATCCCCACCGCGCCCCACCCTTTTCCCGCCTTCGGCTTCTGGGATCGCCAACGCGGCATCGTCAGCGCGCCGGCGCGCGGTGTCTGTCCCGAACCAGTGAACACACAGCGCGAAAAGCCGGCCCATGTGCCCATTCTGTTTTACCGCGCCGTACTGGAAGGGTCGGGTACAGCAACGCTTGAGGCACTGATAAACGGGCTGGAACGTCAAGGTCTGGCGCCAGTGCCCATCGTCATTTCCTCGCTTAAATCGCCCGACTGCGCTGCGTTTGTGCGAGAGGCTTTGGGCGATATCCAGCCCGCCGCGATTCTCAACCTCACAGGCTTCGCCCTGGGCATTAACGATCTCACGCTCGAGAAAAACCCCTTTGCGCTGACCGACGCGCCGGTCATCCAGCTCGTTCAGGGCTCGCGTCCGCCCATCATGTGGGAAGCCGATCCGCGGGGTCTGACCTCCAAGGACCTCGCCATGCAGGTGGTTCTGCCCGAAATCGATGGCCGCGTTGGCGCGCTGATCGTCGGGCACAAGGCCGAAGCGGTCTGGCACGAACGCACCCAATGCCCGCTCACGGCCTTCACCCCCGAACCCGACGGCATCGCCCGCGCCACGGACCTCGCCCAGAACTACGCCCGCCTGCGCGCCAAATCCCCCGCCGAGCGCAAGATCGCCCTCGTCCTCGCCAATTATCCCCTAAAGGATGGCCGCCTCGCCAACGGCGTCGGCTATGACGCCCCCCAATCGAGCGTCGAGATTCTCAAAACCCTCGCTGAAACGGGCTATGATATTGAGCCTGTTCCGTCGTCGGGCACCGCCCTTATCGAACACCTCCAGACCGGCCCCACCAATGCCCGTCCGCGCAACGGCACTTCCGACGCCATCCTGCCGGTTAAAACCTACAAGGCCTGGCTCAACGCCCTCCATCCTTGCATCCGCGAGGACGTCCCGCAGCGCTGGGGCGCCCCGGAAGCCGATCCCTTCGTGCGCGACGGTGCCTTCCACCTGCCCATCAAGATTTTCGGCAATGTAGCGATCCTGCTCCAACCGGCCCGTGCCTATGATGTGGCCGAAGAGATCAGCTTCCACGATCCCAATCTCGTGCCGCCCCATGCCTATATCGCCTCCTATCTCTGGCTGCGCCATACCTTTGGCATCGACGCGCTGATCCATAACGGCAAGCATGGCAATCTCGAATGGCTGCCCGGCAAGGCCAACGCGCTCGATAGCGAATCCTACCCTTCGGTTCTCTGGGGCCAGATCCCCCATTTCTATCCCTTCATCGTCAATGATCCGGGCGAGGGCACCCAGGCCAAGCGCCGCGCCGGCGCGACCATCATCGACCATCTCGTGCCCCCGCTGACCCGCGCCGAAACCTATGGCCCGCTCAAGGATCTCGAAGCCCTGCTTGATGAATATTACGCGGCGATGGGCATGGACCAGCGCCGGCTTGAAAGCCTCAAGCGCAAGATTCTCGATTTTTCCCGTGACGTCCGCCTGGATCTCGATCTGGCGCTGCCCGACGATGAAGCCGAGGCGCTCAACCAGATCGACAATTTTCTCTGCGAGCTCAAAGAATCCCAGATCCGCGACGGGCTGCATGTCTTCGGTCAATCTCCGACCGGCACTTTCGAGCGCGACCTGCTCGTCGCCTTCGCCCGTGTGCCGCGTGGCGGAGGGCAGGGAGGCGATGCCTCGCTGATCCGTGCTTTGGCCGACGATCTCCGGCTCGGTGTCGATCCGCTTGCCCTCGATCTCGCTGCGCCCTGGACCGGCCCAAAGCCGCCAGTTTTGAGCGCGGATGGTACATGGCGTTCCAATGGCGATACTATCGATCGTCTTGAGATCTTGGCCGCCAGGCTCGTGACCGGGAGCGCGCCCGATCCTGATTGGGCAGCCACAACTGAAGTTCTCGAAACAATCGAAACACTTATCCGGCCCCGACTTGCAGCATCGGGCCCCAATGAGATCAAGTCGCTCCTTGACGGTCTGGCGGGAAAATTTGTCGCTCCTGGCCCCTCTGGCGCGCCAACGCGTGGCCGCATCGACACGCTCCCCACGGGCCGCAATTTCTATTCGGTCGACAACCGTGCAATCCCCACTCAGACCGCTTGGGCGCTTGGGCAAAGATCCGCTGAAAATCTGCTCAAGCGGCACTACCAGGATCACGGCGTCTGGCTCGCCTCGCTCGCCATGAGCGTATGGGGTACCGCCAATATGCGTACCGGGGGCGACGATATCGCCCAGGCGCTCGCACTGATCGGCGCCAAACCTGTCTGGCAAGGCGCTTCGCTCGCCATTTCCGGATATGAGATCGTTCCGCTGGCCAAACTCGGCCGCCCCCGCGTCGATGTCACCTTGCGGATTTCCGGCCTGTTCCGCGATGCGTTCCCCGCCCAGATCTCCCTGTTCGATCGCGCCGTGCGCGCCATAGGCGCACTGGACGAACCCATCGAAGACAACCCCATCGCAGCCCGTATGCGCACCGATGCCCTCGCCATGATGGAAGCGGGCGCAACCCAGGACGATGCCGGTCTGCGCGCGGGACACCGCATCTTTGGCGCCGCCCCGGGCGGCTACGGAACGGGCGTTGGCAAGCTTGTGGATACCGGGAAATGGGCCGAAAAATCGGATCTCGCCGAAGCCGTCCTTGCGTCGGGCCAATATGCCTATGGTGCCCACGCCGAAGGGATAGCTGAAAAAAGCCTGTTCGCCGCCCGGCTGAGATCCGCTGATGCGGTGGTCCACGTTCAGGACAACGCCGAACACGACCTGCTCGATTCCGATCAGTATTATCAGTTCGAAGGTGGCCTCTCCGCTGCCGTCGAAACCCTTTCCGGCCATAAACCCGCAGCCTACCACCTCGATACCTCGCGTCCGGACATGCCAAAGGTCAGGACACTCGAAGAAGAGATCGCGCGTGTCATGCGCGCCCGCGTCGTCAATCCAAAATGGATCGGCGCGATGAAGCGCCACGGCTATCGCGGCGCCTTCGAGATCATCGCCACAGTCGATTTCATGTTCGGGTTCGCCGCTACCACCGGTGCCGTCAAATCCCACCACTTCGACATGGCCTTTTCAGCCTTTGTCGAAGACGACGCCACCCGCGACTTCCTTATCGACGCCAACCGCTTTGGCTATGACGAATTGATCGAAAAATTCAACGAGGCTCGCCGGCGCGGCTTCTGGACCCCTCGCTCCAATTCCGCTTACGCCTATCTCGAGGACGAGACATGACCGAACGCACTAAAAAAACAGATTTGATGACCGAGGCCGAGCGCGACGCCTATCACGCCGAAAAAATGAAAAAGAAAAAGGCGGCGCGCGACAAGCTCGTCGAGGCCAATGCCAATGAGAAAGGCCTGCTCATTGTCCACACTGGCAAGGGCAAGGGCAAGTCAACAGCCGCGTTCGGCATGGTGTTCCGCGGCATCGCCCATGGCTTCAAGGTCGGCATTGTCCAGTTCGTCAAAGGCAAATGGCACACTGGCGAACGCGATATCCTCGAGCATTTTCCCGATCAGGTTTCGATCAATGCGATGGGCGATGGCTTCACCTGGGAGACCCAGGACCGCCAGCGCGACCTCAAAGCCGCCCGCCAGGCCTGGGACCGCGCTAAAGAGCTGATCGCCGACCCCGACTACCAGATGGTTCTGCTCGACGAGCTCAACATCTGTCTGCGCTACGACTATCTGCCGCTCGAGGAGGTCATCGAGACGCTCAAAAACCGCCCCGTCGACAAGCACGTCATCATCACCGGCCGCAATGCCAAGGATGAAGTCATCGAGATCGCCGATCTGGTCACCGAAATGACCCAGATTAAACACCCCTTCCGCGAACAGGGCATCAAGGCCCAGGCGGGTATCGAGTTTTGAGCAGTGCCGTCATCATCGCGCTGGAGCCGGGCGATGAACCATTGCTCATCCGCAGCCTGTTGGAAGCCCAAGGCGTCGATGTTCAGCTTCGCCGTATTGGAAAACCGAGCGCCGTTATGACTGCATTCAATTTCAACGGTGGCTCAACTGACCTTGCTGTCATCGCCGGCCATGGTGACAAAGAAGGGTTCATAATGCCCGAAATGGCGCGCGGGATCGACTCGCTCGATCTTGTCGGCAATCGCCTCCGCGCTACTGATCTGGCTGGAACGGATGTGGACGCCTCAACGGTAATATCGACGGCTTGTGGTACCGGAACAGACGCCTTCGCCGCCGCCTTTCTCGCTGCAGGCGCAGTCTGGTACATTGCTCCGGAGGACTATCCAGACGGCGCGGCGATAGCCCCGATTTTGAGCGGCCTGATCCACTCGGTCTTCGGCCGAGCCAGGTCATGGCCCGATGCCGTTGCTGCGGCGAACACACTGGTCGCTCCGGACAATCGCTTCAGGCTCTGGCGTAAAACCTAAAAGCACGCGCCGTCCTGGCCCAGACTCTGCCCCAGCCGGGTAACCACAGCGTCGAATGCCGGCACGTCCGCGGCCGGATAATCGAGCCGCACATTGGCGGTCTGCCGTCCGTTGCACGCGAGAATGGCCTTCGCATAAAAAACGTGACCGCCGCGCGTGCCGCCCCAGGCCGCCCAGTCCGGCGTTTCCGAGCGATAGGTGATCGCCCAGCCCTCCGATTCCTCAGCGCCGATCCGCCGCCGCATCTCGGCCAGGAAATCGGCGTCCTTGGCCGGCCCACCCCACACGGTGATCACCGCTCGCCCACTGGTCGCGCGAAACCGTTTGCCCTCGCCATCGACCTGCGCCGGCCCGTCGGCAACGAAGGTGGCCGGAATGTCGACGGCCGCGCCGAATCGCGGATTGACGTAACGCATCCAGTCCGCGGCCGGAAAACTCCCGGAAACGCTGACGATAACTATTGCGGCAAGAACAAATCGACTGAGCATTTTGCGATGATTGCCGACCGAATGTGGTTTTCGCAAGCCGGCTTTGCCCCATTGTTTGCGCGTCGCGGTTCCGCTCGGCGCGCAATTGCCGTAAACAGGGCGTCCGATAATCGAGCGCTTGGGACAAGCGGAAGTGAAAAGACCATCAATCGGAGACGTGGCACGCCAGGCTGGCGTATCGACGGCAACCGTCTCGCGGGCCATCAACGCGCCCGAAACTGTCACTGAAAAGACGCGCCGTAAGGTTCAGGAGGCCGTCGATTCCCTTCATTACGTGCAGTCGGAAACGGCGCGCAATTTCAAGAAACAACGCGCCAATACCGTGCTCGTTGTGGCAAGCGATATCGGCAACATCTATTATTCGGAGATCTTTCGCGGCATCCAGCGCCGCGCCGAAGCGTCGGCCTATTCCATCATTATCGCCAATCCCAGTCCAGGAGGCACCCAGGATCTGATCCTGTCGAACCTGCGCACGGCAAAGGTCGATGGCGTCATCTTGCTGTCCGGGCACGAGATTGCCGATCACGATCTCTTGCTGCTGCAAAAGCTCTATGCGGGCACCCCGCCCATAGTCGCCATGAGCGAGGAGCGCGGTTATATCCGCGTGCCTCATATCCTCATCGACAATGAGCGTGCAGGCTATATAGCGGGCAGGCATCTCATCGAGATGGGGCACACCCGCATCGGTCACGCCTATGGTCCTCACCGCACGCCGGTTCGCCGGGCACGGGCCAATGGGTTGCGTCGGGCGCTGGGTGAAGCGGGCATTACCGTCAACGATACATGGTTTTTCGAGGGTGGGTTTTCCGCCATTGGCGGGCGCGCCGCCGCCCAGAGCTTTCTTTCGCTCAAAGAGCGGCCCACCGCCATCTTCTGTGCCAATGACGAAGCGGCAATGGGCTTTATCTCCCAATTGAACCGCTATGGCGTTTCGGTTCCTGATGAGCTTTCGGTCATGGGATTCGACGATATCGTGCTCGCCGACACCTACGTCCCTGGTCTGAGCACGGTGCATCAGCCCAAGGAGGAAATGGGCCGTCACGCCATGAACCTGGTGCTCGACATTATCGAACATCGCACCAGATCGGACCTGCCCATCATTGAACTGCCAGTCCATCTGGTCCCGCGCGACTCGGTTGCCCGCCAGCCTTGAGCGCCATTGCCCGATGCGCGTGTTTCTCTCGATTGTGGCTGCGCCAAATGATTGCCCGCCATCGCCAACCATGCTAGGCGAAAAAACTGAACTCTGTCACTCAAGTTAATGTCCGGCGTTGAAAACCCCGCTCGTATTTTCCACCTCGCCTCGCGGCGACGAGATTGCCCGCCACGTGGCCCAGCTTCTGGGAGCACCGGTGCACCTGTGTGGCTCGGGCCGGCCCGATGCCGCGCCCTTGGTTACATCCGCCTATGGCCAGGGCGTGCCCATCGTCGGGATATGCGCCACCGGCGCCCTTATCAGGCTGCTCGATGGCAATCTGGGTGACAAGAGTTCCGAGCCGCCGGTTGTTGCGGTGTCTGCCGATGGCAAGGTGGCAGTGCCGCTGTTGGGCAGCCACCGTGGCGCCAATGCGCTCGCCCGCTGGATTGCCGATGGCTTTCGTGGCTTTGCCGCTGTCACCGCCACTTCCGATACGCTCTATGATTTCTCGCTCGACGACCCGCCGCCAGGTTATGTCGTTGCCAACCCCCAAGCGGTGCGCCCACTCATGGCGGCGCTTTTGAAGGGTGAAAAACTCAGGGTCGAGGGGCTGTCGGGCTGGCTTGAGCTTGCCGGATATCCTGTGTCGCGCGATGGCAGCCAGCTCTTGCGCCTCACCGAAAGCCCGGTGCCTGGCCCAGGCCTTCTTGTTCATCCAAAAACCGTTGTGGCCGGCCTGGGCTGCACCAGCAGGGCAGAGACATCCGAGGTCGTCTCGCTCGTGCGCTCAACGCTCGAAACCGCAGGCATCGCCCCAATGGCGTTGGCCGCCTTGGCTACCATTCACACCCATGGCAGAACTCCGGCGCTGCTTGAGGCCGCAGATCATTTCAGCGTGCCGCTGCGCACATTTACCCGCCGCGAAATCGACAGGGAAAAAAAGCGCCTGGTCAATCCATCGGCTGCGGTCGAGGCTGCCATCGGGGTTGCTGGCGTCTGCGAGGCGGTTGCCATCAAGGCCGGCGCGCTCATCGCTCCCAAACAGATTGCCGGCAATGTTACGTGCGCACTCGGTCGGGCCGATACCCCTCTGGACGTCAATCGGTTCGGAAAACCCGTATGATAGCCTGATATGCGTCATCCACACTGGCCAGTGTTTCCGCCGCGGGCAGATGGGGCCGCGCGACAACGATCATGGGAATTGATAGTTTTGCGGCAGCGTCGAGCTTGGCCCCAACCTGCGCGCCGCCGGAATTTTTGGTCACCAGATGGGTGATCTGATAATCGGTCAACAATCTTAACTCGCCTTCGAGCGTAAATGGCCCGCGCGCCGCAATCGCCACCCAGTCGTCAGGCAACCGGTCGGGGACATCGATCATGCGCGCGACAAAACGGCAGTCGGTCCGCGCTGCAAAGGGCGCCAACTCCTGCCGGCCCACTGTCAAAAGGGCCAGCGCCCCCTTGGGGAGCGCGTCCGCCGCATCCTCGATGCACCCGGTCTCAACCCAGTTTGCTCCCGATGGCCTGTCCCAGGCCGGGCGCTCTAGCCGGAGCAGGGGTATTCCGGCCTCGCGCGCCGCTTCAACCGCATTTGCGGAAATTTGCGCAGCAAAGGGGTGGGTTGCGTCGACAAGCAGGTCGATCGCGTTGGCGCGCAGATAGTCGGCCAGCCCCGTACTGCCGCCGAAACCGCCGATCCGTACGTTTCCGGGCAGCGAGCGCGGCGCGGCGGTCCGCCCGGCCAAAGACGTGATCAGCCCATAGCCTGCATCGGTCAGCGTGCCGGCCAGCGCCCGCGCCTCGCTTGTGCCACCAAGCATCAATATGCGCCTGCCGGCGGTGTCGCGATTGCTCATTTCCATGCCATAGCTTTATACAGCCTTTTGAAAATTGAAACGGGAAAGCAATGCTGGGCTGGCTCAAGCGCAAATTGACGACATCTGGCCATTTCGCTCGACTCGATGCTGGCCGGTTTCCCGCCTTTGCGCCCGGTTCGGTGTGGCTGGTCGGGGCCGGGCCGGGTGCGCCCGGTCTCATCACCTTGTTGGGCTATCATGCGCTCGGCGCTGCAGATGTCATTGTCTATGATGCGCTGGTCAATCCCGGCGTGCTCGATATGGCGAACCCCAAAGCTGAGAAGATCTATGCGGGCAAGCGGGGTGGCAAGCCCTCGCCCAAACAGGCCGACATCACCTTAAAGCTTGTCGAACACGCCCGCGCCGGCAAGCGTGTGCTTCGCCTCAAAGGGGGCGATCCGATGATGTTCGGGCGTGGTGGCGAAGAGGTTCAGACCCTCGTGCGCGAAAACATTGCCTTCCGCATCGTCCCCGGTATCACGGCGGGCATCGGCGGGCTGGCCTATGCGGGCATTCCTGTTACCCATCGCGATACAAATCACACAGTCATCTTTCTGACCGGCCACGATGAAAAGGGCGGCATCCCCCAGGGGGTCGATTGGGCTGCAATCGCAACGGCCTCTCCGGTCATTGTCATGTATATGGCCGTCAAGCATCTCCCCTCGATTGCCGAAAAGCTGATCGCTGCCGGTCGCGATCCGGCAGATCGCGTTGCCATTGTGTCCAATGCTGCCTTGCCCGATCAGTCAGTGCGCGAATTGAGATTGGATGGGGCAGGAGATCTTGCCGACGCTAGCATTCCGACCCCGGCCATCATCGTCCTTGGCCCGGTATCGCGTTACCGCGAATCCTTCGAGTGGTACGCAGCAACGCTGCGGGAGAACAGCTTTGGCTGAACCGCTCCACAGCGATGACACGTTGTCTCGCCCGCGCTCGCCTCGTCCCACCGCTGCCAAGGCGCACCAATGGCCGTATACGGGCCAGGAGCTGTTTCATGCCTGACATGACTTCATCCCCACGCGGTTTTGTCGTGGCCGCCCCACGCTCAGGCTCGGGCAAGACGGCAACCACGCTCGGCATCGCCCGCGCTCTGGTCAACTCGGGCTATCGGGTCGCGCCCGCCAAGACCGGCCCCGACTATATCGATCCCGCCTTTCTGGCCCGGGCCGCCGGGTCGGCCTGTATCAATCTCGATCCGTGGGCGATGGATGCGGCGACGCTCAAAGCGCGCGCCGCCGATCATGCAAAAGGCAATGACATCTTGCTTGTCGAAGGCGTCATGGGGCTTTTCGATTCCGCAATAGATGGCAAGGGTTCGACCGCCGATCTGGCCGCAACTCTTAATCTGCCGGTCATTCTCGTCGTCGATTGTGACAGGCAGGCCCAATCGGTTGCCGCGCTCGTGCATGGATTTGCCTCATGGCGCGAGGATGTCGAAATCGCCGGGGTTATTCTCAACAAGGTCGCGTCAGACCGGCACGAAACCATGCTGCGTGGCGCATTGGCCAAAACCGGGCTGGCCTGTCTTGGTGCCATCGCGCGCCGCACCGATCTCGCGCTGCCCGAGCGTCATCTCGGTCTGGTCCTGCCGGGCGATATCGAGGGCATCGACGCTTATCTGGCCCGCGCCGGCGCTGTGATGACCACCCATCTCGATTTTCGCCTCCTTGGCGCCATCGCCGCCCCGGTTGTGCCCGCCGCGCGGGCCCCCAGCCTTCCACCTCTCGGCCAGCGTATAGCCATCGCCCATGATGCGGCATTTGCTTTTATTTATCCCCATCTGCTTGGCAGTTGGCATAGTGGGGGCGCTGCGCTCAGCTTTTTTTCGCCCCTGGAAGATCAGGCACCCGATCCGGACGTCGATGCGGTTTTTCTGCCCGGTGGCTACCCTGAACTGCATGGTGAAACCCTCGCCAACGCGTCAGGGTTCAAATCGGGACTTATCGCAGCTCGAGACAGCGGGGCGCTGATCTACGGCGAATGCGGTGGCTACATGGTTCTGGGACAAACTCTTACGGACAAATCCGGAGCCACCCACCAGATGGCTGGCCTCCTGCCGGTCTCCACATCCATAGATCGCCCTAAACGTGTGCTGGGCTATCGCCGCCTTACCCACACATCACCACTGCCTTGGCCCGAAAAATTATGTGCGCACGAATTTCACTATTCGCGGCAATCTGGGGCGCCAGAACACTCAACTCCATACATTTTAGCGCCATTGTTTGGTGCAGTTGACGCCCTTGGCAGCCCGCTCGATCCCATGGGTTGCGTGCGCGAAAACGTAATGGGCTCTTACGCTCACATCATCGAAGGCGCACCGGCATGACACGGGCAATCATGGTCATGGGAACCGGTTCTGACGTCGGTAAGTCATTGATAGTAGCTGGACTTTGTCGGGCATTTGCAAATCGTGGCCTTGCTGTCGCGCCGTTCAAACCACAAAATATGTCGAATAACGCAGCTGTCACCCAAGACGGCGGCGAGATCGGTCGCGCGCAGGCCCTGCAGGCCAGGGCGGCCCGCAAACAGCCGACCACTTTGATGAACCCCGTACTGCTCAAGCCGGAGAAAGACACGGGATCTCAAGTGGTTATCGGAGGGAAGCGCGTCGCATCAATGTCCGCCCGCGAGTATTTTGCCGCGCGCGGCCAATTTATGCCCGCCGTCACCGACGCGTTTAAACTGCTTGCTGCCCAAAATGATCTCATCATCGTCGAGGGCGCGGGAAGTGCATCGGAAGTCAATCTGCGCGATGGCGACATCGCCAATTTCGGTTTCGCGCAGCAATTGAAAATTCCGGTCATTCTGGTCGGTGATATTCATCGTGGCGGCGTCATCGCATCGCTGGTGGGCACCTTTGCCGTCATTGATCCCACCGATACCGATCTGATCGCGGCAACGCTGATCAACAAGTTTCATGGCGATCCGGCCCTGTTCGACGCAGGCCGCGACATCGTACAAACCCGTACGTCGCGCCCGTGTCTCGGGGTCATTCCCTATTTTGATGCCGCCAGATACCTCCCGGCGGAGGACGTCCTGGCCCTTGAAAGTATTGAACAAAATGAAGCCGAGACGATTATTGCTGTGCCGCGTCTGGCACGCATCGCCAATTTCGACGACCTCGATCCCCTGCGCGCCGAACCCGGTGTCCGCCTTGTCATCGTCCAGCCCGGCCAGCCCATCCCGCGCCGTGCCAATCTCATCATAATCCCCGGCACGAAGGCCACGCGCGCCGACCTCGATGTCCTGCGGCAGCAAGGCTGGGATATCGACATCGCCGCCCATATCCGGGCCGGCGGGCATGTCCTGGGCATATGCGGTGGCTATCAAATGCTCGGTGGTCTGGTTGCCGATCCCGATGGCATCGAAGGTAAAGCCGGTGAAACGCAAGGACTTGGTCATCTCGATGTCTCGACCCGTCTGGAAGGTGTCAAGCAACTCCGCCTCGAAACCGCAACCGACGCAGCCTCAAACCTCGAGCTCACCGGCTATCACATGCACATGGGCACGACGCTCGGCCCGGACACGCAAAGACCCTTCGCCATGGTCGATGCCATGCCTGAAGGCGCCCGATCTGCGGATGGAAAAGTCATGGGCACTTACCTGCACGGACTGTTCGCCGCCGATGCTTTCCGGCGCCAGTTCCTTGCAGACCTTGGCGTTTCCAGCGATCCGCTCCTTGAGTTTGATGCCATGATCGACAAAACTCTGGATGATCTTGCCGACCATCTCGAGACCCATCTCGACCTTGATGGCATCCTTGTACTCGCCCGGGAGCCGCAGACTTGATCGCTGTTCTTGCTGCAATCTTTGAGCGCTTTATCGGCTACCCGGCCTGGGTGACCGACCGGATTGGCCACCCCGTCATCTGGATCGGAAACCTGATTGACGCGCTCGATCGACGCTACAACGACCCCGGAAAACCCTTTGAATCCCGTAGGATATGGGGCGTTTTCGCCATTATCGCGGTGGTCCTGGTAACCTTGGCCGTTACGCTCGGCATCCAGCAATTGCTGCACTTTGTGCCTTTTGGCTGGCTGTTTGAGATCCTTCTTGCGTCCACGCTGATTGCTCAAAAGTCTCTTCGAGACGCAGTGCTCAGTGTCGCCAGGGCGCTGGAAAAAGACGGTATCCAGGCAGCCCGCATTGCGGTCGCTCACATCGTCGGCCGAGACACCGCGCAGCTTGATGAAGCCGAAGTGTCCCGAGCCGCTATCGAGACTTTGGCCGAAAACACGTCCGACGGTGTAATCGCTCCCATGCTGTTTCTTGCCCTGTTCGGCTTGCCCGGAGCCGCCGTTTATAAAGCCATCAACACAGCAGATTCCATGATCGGTCACCGCTCGGAACGTCACGCCGCTTTCGGCTGGGCGTCTGCAAAGCTGGATGATCTGGTCAATTTTGTCCCGGCGCGTTTGACCGCTGGCCTGATCGCGCTGGCTGCCCGCGCCATGCCCTCCGCCGATGCAAGAGCCGCTTGGGAAACCGCTCTCCGAGACGCGCCTGGCCACGCGTCTCCCAACGCAGGCTGGCCGGAGGCGGCCATGGCCGGTGCGCTTGGGTTCAGCCTTGGCGGCCCACGGGCCTATAGTGGCAAAACCCTCGATCTACCTGGAATGGGCACTGGAAAACGAGAACTCTCTGCCGACGATATCGCAACTGCCATAAGGCTCTACGATCGGGCAATGCTGTTCGCGCTTGGCGCTTTGGCCGTCTGGGCGGTTATGCGGATGGTCCTTTAGAGCGCCGGCGGTTTGCCTTTGACCACCATGGGCAATCCGGCAACAACAAAATATACGTGCTCGCAAATCCCGGCCAACTCCTGATGTGCAGCACCGGTCAAATCCCTGAAGGTGCGAGCCAGAGCATTATCCGGCACGATCCCAAGTCCCACCTCGTTGGAAACCAGGATGACCTGTGTATCGGCCATGTTCTCAAGCACTTCAACCAACAGATCGACCTCTTCGGCGACGTCGCGTTCCATGCTCAGCAAATTTGTGATCCACAGCGTCAGGCAATCCACAAGGATCACATCATGAGCCTGCGCCGCGGCAAACAGTGCTTGGGGTAGCTCCAACGGCTCCTCAATGGTCGCAAAGCGTCCCTCACGGCTGCGCTGGTGGGCCGACACCCGCTCAATCATTTCATCGTCCAACGCCTCGGCAGTCGCCAGATAGGCGGGTGTTGAACTCGATCGCAGGGCAATCCGTTCGGCAAGAGCGGTCTTGCCCGAGCGCGTGCCCCCGAGGACTAGGATATGATCAGCCAATGACATGCCCTCCGCAGTCTGTGTCCGGGGCTAAAATGGGCCCGGCCGTTCGCCTCTTCAACCAGCCTGATCGCTTCACCTGGCCGATTTACGATTTGACCTCATAATACTTTCGTCCTATGCGCAAGCGCAGTATGGTCCGCCGCGAAAAACGGGGAGCTGATCCGATCGTGCCCAAATACTTCCTCGGCGTTGATGGCGGCGGCACCAATTGCCGCATTCGTCTCGCCGACGCCAACATGAAAACGCTCGCCGAAGCTCGCGGCGGCCGATCCAATCTCCAGCTCGAGGGCGGTGACCCGGCCTATGCCTCCATACAGGAAGGTACACGCCAGGTGTTTGCACTCGCCGGGCTCGATTATGGTGAAACCGCAAACACGGAAGCCTGTTTCGGTATGGCGGGCGCGCGCCTGCCCTCCGCCCGAGAAGCGTTTGCGTTGCGGCCATGGCCTTTCGCCCACGTCACTGTCTATGATGACATCGATATCGCCCGTGCCGGCGCTCACGAAGGCGAGGACGGCGCTGTTATTATCGTTGGCACCGGCTCGGCTGGCATGGCTCTTGTCGATGGCAAACGCTATCAGGTTGGCGGCTGGGGCTTTTATATCGGCGATCAGATGTCGGGCGCCATTCTGGGGCGAGACCTCGTCCGGCACGCCGTCGAAGCCAGCGATGGACTTGTTCCCACATCGCCGCTTACCGAGGCGGTGATTGCTGAACTGGGCGGCGATCTCAATGCGGTAATGGCCTGGAGCTTTGACCGGCGCCAGCCCGCCGATTACGGGGCGTTGATGCCGCTTTTCATCGAATATTTTGAAAAAGGGGACCCGGTCGCAGCCGAATTGATGGAAATCGAGCTTGGCCATATCGACCGGTATGTGTCTTACTTCAAATCCTGTGGTGCAGACAGACTCGCCATTGTCGGTGGTTTTGGTCAAAGGCTGATGTCTTTGCTCGAAATCCGCTATGGCGATTTCGTCTCTCTGCCCCGCGCCGAACCCTTGCATGGCGCTGTAATCCTGGCCCGCCAGAACGCCGCCCGCTAAACCGCACCCAAGACGGAGGCTTGTCCTTGTCCGCACGCATTATTCCGGTCCAGCCATTCGATTATGTGGTGTTCGGCGCCACTGGTGATCTGACCAGACGCAAACTGATCCCGGCGCTTTATCACCGATTTGCTGATGGTCAGTTTGACGAGCGCTCGCGCATCATTGGCGTATCGCGCTCAGAATTGTCCGATGCTGATTTCCAGAAATTCGCCCGGCAAGCGGTGACCGAGTTTGTCGATAAAGACTATCAGCACAAAGATATCATTTCGCGTTTCGTCTCGTGCTTTTCCTATGTCGCCAATGATGTGAGCGACAAGTCGGGCTGGGCGGATCTCGAAAAGGCGCTGCGCACCGACCCGGAAGTCGAGCGTGCGTTTTACCTTGCGGTCGCCCCTGCGCTGTTCGGTCCGATCTGCGAATATCTCGACAACAAGGGGTACTGGCGTCGCGATGCCCGTGTCGTTGTTGAAAAGCCTCTTGGGCAGGACCTCGAATCGTCGATGGAAATCAACGATGCGATCTCCGAGGTGTTCGCCGAAGATCAGGTTTATCGGATCGATCATTATCTCGGCAAGGAAACCGTCCAGAACCTTCTTGCTCTGCGCTTTGGCAACATCTTGTTCGAGCCGATCTGGGACGCCGCTCATATCGATCACGTCCAGATCACAGTGGCCGAGGACGTGGGCGCTGGCACGCGAGGCTATTACGACAGTTCAGGCGCCCTGCGCGATATGGTTCAGAACCATATGCTGCAGCTCTTGTGCCTGGTTGCAATGGAGCCGCCCGCTTCCGATGATGCCAATGCCATGCGCGACGAAAAGCTCAAGGTCTTGCGCTCGCTCAAGCCAATAACGGGCGACAATGTCTCCAAATGCACGGTCCGGGGCCAGTACAAGGGCGGCGCGGTCAATGGCGGTTCGGTTGCGTCCTATCAGGACGAACTTCCGGACGACAAAAAAGGCTCGAAAACCGAGACTTTCGTGGCGATCAAGGCAGAGGTTGAGAACTGGCGCTGGTCGGGTGTGCCGTTCTACCTGCGCACGGGCAAGCGTTTGCCGTCACGCGTTTCTGAAATTGTCATCCAGTTCCGCAGCATCCCTCATTCGATTTTCGACCATGCCGAAGGTGCTCCCAAGCCTAACAAGCTTGTTCTGCGCCTTCAGCCTGATGAAGGTGTGAAACTCTTCCTGATGATCAAGGATCCTGGGCCCGGAGGCATGCGTCTGCGTGAAGTGCCTTTGAACCTATCATTTGCGGAAACCTTCACAGAACGGACCCCTGAAGCCTATGAACGGTTGTTGATGGACGTCATTCGCGGCAACCAGACGTTGTTCATGCGCCGCGACGAACTCGAAGCCGCCTGGCGCTGGATCGACCCGATCCGGCAAGCCTGGGACAATGCGTCAGATACCCCCCAGACCTATACTGCGGGAACATGGGGTCCGACGGCATCGGTCGCGCTGATCGAACGCGATGGCCGAACATGGCACGAAGGCGACGACTGAAACACCTGGAGATCGCGATGACCATCGAGCGCAATGTCTTTTCGACAAAGGAGCGGCTGGCAGAAGCCTTGGCTGATGCTGTCGCCGAAAACCTCAATGCCGGACTGGACGAATGCGGCGCAGCTTCATTGGCCGTTTCGGGTGGCTCGACTCCAAAGCGGTTTTTCGAGGTGCTGGGCGCCCGCGAGGATGTGGATTGGGAGAATGTGACAGTCACGCTTGTAGACGAGCGCTGGGTGGACGAAACATCCGAACGCTCGAACGCCAGGCTGGTCAAAGACCATCTTCTTGTCGGACCGGCAGCCAACGCGAGCTTTATCCCGCTTTTTTCCGGTACGTCCCAGCCCGATGCAACAGGCATAGCAGAAACCGCAACCGCTCTGAGCAGGCTGCCAATGCCGTTCGATGCCGTAATTCTTGGAATGGGCACCGATGGGCATACAGCATCATTTTTCCCCGGCGGCGATACGCTTCAGGATGCACTCAATTCCGATGGGCCAGTGATCGCCATCACAGCGCCCGGCGCCGGCGAACCACGGGTCACATTCACGCTGCCGCGCCTCATAGCAACGCGTGCGCTCTACCTCCATATCGAAGGCGATGAAAAGGCACAGGTTCTCGACAATGCGCTTCAAACCGGACCGGTTGAAGCCATGCCGGTGCGCGCCGTGCTTTCGCAAAGCCACATTCCAGTTTCTCTCTTCTGGTGTCCCTGAGGCCAAACCAGACCCAGGGTCACCTCCTTCATCCTCGCTAAGGAGGCGACCATGACCGTAAAGACTGCAATCAAGGATGTAACCGACGCCATTGCAAAGCGCTCGGAGGCTTCCCGCGGTACGTACCTCGATCGTCTCGACAAGGCGCGCGCGCAGGGCGTGCATCGCTCGGCACTTTCGTGTGGTAATCTCGCCCATGGTTTCGCTGCGTGCGGTCCGTCCGATAAGGCTCAGCTTGCCAGCGATCAGGCTCTCAATCTGGGCATCATCACCTCTTACAACGATATGCTCTCGGCCCATCAGCCCTATGAAACCTATCCGGCAATCATCCGCGATGCCGCGCGCGAGGCGGGCGGTGTAGCCCAGGTTGCAGGCGGCGTTCCAGCCATGTGCGATGGCGTGACCCAGGGCCAGCTCGGCATGGATCTGTCGCTTTTCTCGCGAGATGTGATCGCTATGGCAGCAGCCGTTGGCCTGTCCCATAACATGTTCGACGCGGCGGTGTTTCTTGGCATTTGCGATAAGATCGTTCCCGGACTCGTCATCTCGGCACTGACGTTTGGACACCTGCCTGCAATCTTCATCCCAGCCGGTCCCATGACAACCGGTCTGCCCAATGACGAGAAAGCCAAGGTTCGCCAGCTGCACATGGAAGGCAAGGTCGGGCGCGATCAGTTGCTCGAAGCCGAAAGCAAATCCTATCACGGCCCCGGCACCTGCACCTTCTACGGCACCGCAAACTCCAACCAGATGCTCATGGAAATCATGGGTTTGCACCTGCCCGGATCAAGCTTTGTCAATCCGGGCACCCCATTGCGTGATGCGTTGACAAAGGCCGCTGCCAAACGCGCTTTGGCGATTACGTCTCAGGGCAACGAATATACTCCGGCCGGACACGTCATAGACGAAAAATCCATAGTCAACGGTCTCGTGGGACTGCTCGCAACAGGTGGCTCGACGAACCACACCATGCACTTGATCGCTATGGCCAACGCGGCGGGACTGAAAATCACCTGGGACGACATGTCAAAACTCTCCGACGTCGTACCCCTTCTTGCCCGTGTCTATCCAAACGGGCTTGCCGATGTGAACCATTTCCACGCCGCCGGCGGCATGGGCTTCCTGATCCGCGAACTGCGCGATGCCGGATATCTGCATGACGATGTAACGACCGTGTGGGGCAAGGGCCTGGACGCCTATACCAAAGAGCCGCGCTATATCGAGCAGGAACTGTCGTTCACGCCCGCGCCAGCCCAGAGCGGCAATCCCAAAGTCCTCACAACTGCCAGTGAACCCTTCGCCAAAACCGGGGGGCTAAAGCTCCTATCGGGCAATCTGGGCAAGTCGGTTATCAAGATTTCGGCCGTCAAAGCTGAAAACCGACTTGTCGAAGCGCCTGCTCGGATCTTTCATACCCAGCAGGGGCTGCAGGATGCGTTCAAGGCAGGCGAGCTGACTTCCGATTTCATTGCCGTTGTCCGGTTTCAGGGCCCCAAGGCCATTGGTATGCCCGAGCTGCACAAGCTGACCCCCGCCCTGGGTATTCTTCAGGATCGTGGCATCAAGGTTGCGATGGTCACTGACGGTCGCATGTCAGGCGCTTCGGGCAAGGTGCCCGCCGCAATTCATATGACGCCGGAAGCTGCCGATGGTGGTCCCATCGCCAAACTTAGAGATGGCGATATGCTCCGGCTCGATGCCGAGGCAGGGACGCTCCAATACCTTGGCGACGCCGGTGAATTTGACGCTCGCACCGCGGCGACCGAAGATCTGTCCGAGCAGCACTACGGCATGGGGCGCGAATTGTTTGCCGGTTTCCGTCACTTGGTCGGTCCAGCCGATCGTGGCGCCAGCGTTTTTGCCTGATGGAACCCGAACTGACGTTGCTGGCAGTGCCGGTATTTTCGCCGCTGTGCAATCTTGGCTTTGCGTTGCGGCGTGAAGTCTTTGTCATCGAGCAGGCTGTGCCAGCCGAGCTTGAGCACGACCAGCATGATCTGACGGCAACCCATTTAGTAGGCGTCATGGATGGGACTGTCGTTGCCGTCGCTCGTATTCTGTTCAAGCCCGAACACGCTAAGATCGGCCGTGTCGCGGTCGCGGCGTCGCATCGGGGCAAATCGCTTGGCGCCAGGCTCGTTTGTTTTGCCCTGGCGCAGGCAGAAGCTGCGGGACAGCCGCGATGTTATCTCGAGAGCCAGGCCGACAAGACGGGCTTTTATGCCCGTCTTGGTTTTGTTGCATATGGCGACCAGTTTATGGATGCCGGCATTCCCCATCTCAAGATGAAGAACTACTGACCTCCACGGCCTCGGGCGCATGCTCGGGGGCAACCGAAAGGATCTGCGAGGCAGGCGAAGCTACAAGTGCCAAATAGCGCTCGAACTGGACCAGAACGTCGGTGATGATCTGGTCGCGGTTCAGGCCCATGATGTCGTAGCCCTTGCTGCCGTCGGAGAAATACGTACGAGCTTCATAGCGAAGGTCCGGTCGCGATGCCTCCAGCGCTGAAAATGCTGGCAGACGGTGCTCGGCTCTGTGCACCCCATAAATAAAGTCGCGAACGCCATCGGCAGGGGCCGTCAGCGCGGCGCCGCCGGTTTCTCCGTTTTCGGTCACCTCAGCAGTTCGGCCACGTTTCTCCATTTCAGCCTTGACCGATTCAAGTGCGGCAACGACTTCTTTGGAAATGAAGCCATCGACTTCCTTCTGGTTCGGTGCGCGCAGCATCATGGCCAGCCGCCTTTGCCAGGTGACTCCCGCCGCAGGTTGCGGAAGGCTCGTGCCGGCCGGCGCGAGGGTTTGGGCCAGATCTGCCCGCATACCAACGAACAGCGACCAGATCAGTGCCAACATGACGAAGGTAAAGGGCAGGGCGCTGGCAATTGTGGCCGATTGCAAGGCAGCAAGGCCGCCTGCCAAAAGCAGTAGCGAGGCGACAATCCCTTCGAACGCGCACCAGAACAGGCGCTGAATCGGCTTTGTAGAGGTTTCACCGCCAGCAGCGATCGTATCGATGACCAGCGAGCCCGAGTCTGACGATGTGATGAAAAACACGGCAACCAGCATGATCGCAAGTGTCGAGGTGATGCCACTCAGTGGCAGGTACTCGAAGAACTGAAAAAGACCGACAGAAATGTCGTCTCCGATCGCAGTGCTCAGTTGCCCACCGGCGAGCGTCATGTCGACGAAGATACCGGTGTTGCCGAATACGGTCATCCAGATGAAGGTGAAGCCCGCGGGAATGAAAAGTACGGCCACAAGGAACTCGCGTACGGTTCGACCGCGCGATATCCGTGCGATGAACATGCCAACGAACGGTGACCAGGAAATCCACCAGGCCCAGTAGAACAGTGTCCAATCCTCAACCCAGCTGCGCGGCTCGTAAGCATAGATGTTGAAGGTCTTGAGAATGAACCTGTCGAAATACAACCCAACGTTCTGGACAAGATCGCGCATCAAATCGCCAGTGGGGCCGACGATGAGCACGAAAACCATCAAAAGCACAGCAACGGCCAGGTTGGTCTCGGACAGGATGCGCACCCCCTTGTCGAGGCCGGTCATCACGGAAATGCTTGCCACCGCCGTAATTATGGCGATCAGCATAACCTGCATTTGTGGAGTGTTTGGAAAGCCAATAAGGTAGTCCAGCCCGGCGCCGATTTGGTTCACGCCCAAGCCTAGTGAAGTCGCCAGGCCGAACATGGTGCCCACGATGGCAAAAATGTCGACGACGTGGCCGATCGGACCGTGAATGCGGTCTTTAAGCAGCGGGTAAAGGCCTGACCGGATGGTCAGTGGCAGATTGTAGCGATAACCGAAATAGGCAAGCGCTAACCCTACGACTGCATAGATCGCCCAGGCATGCACACCCCAGTGGAAGAAGGTCGAGGTCATCGCCTCGCGGACGGCCTCGATCGTATAAGGGTCGGCTTCGGGCGGCGAAGCATAGTGGCTGACAGGTTCGCCAACGCCGTAATACATCAGCCCGATGCCCATGCCGGCTGCAAACAGCATGGCAATCCAGGAATGGTAGGCAAAATCAGGCGTTGAATCGTCGGGCCCGAGTTTGAGGTTGCCAAATCGAGAGACTGCGAACAGCACAACTGCGATCAACATGATGCCGACGGCCAGCAGATACAGCCACCCGAAATTGACCAGAATGAGAGATTGGAGATCTCGAAAAAAGACCTCTGCCTGATCCGGGGCCACGATTCCCACGGCTAAAAACAGGCATATGATAACGATCGATCCAAAAAAGACCGGCGGATTGATGACGAAGCCCGGCATACGTCCCCCTAATGCTTTAACGAAGGGCAACGTACCTTCGCTAGGAAATGTTCCAAAGACTTTTCCGGATCACGTCCTCAAGGTTTGCGCGATGTCGTCTCCTTGAGCAGTAAGTCCTTCGCCTGGTTGATCTTGGCGGCAAGAAAAGCTGATCCGCCAGTATCGGGGTGGACCTTTTTCATCAGCTTGCGGTGCGCAGCTCTGATGGCATCCGGACCGGCTCCGGGCTTTAGTCCCAACATTTCATATGCTTCTTCAAGCCCGGTGACAGTGGGCGCGCTGTTGTGCGCATCCTCAGGATCGTCATTCTCGGTCTCCATGCCGAACTCGTCGGCAAAGTAATCGCGCCACCCGGCGCGATTGGCATCGAGCCAGCTCTTGAAGAGCGCCAGCGAGTCCGGATCGTCACTCACCTCATCATAGAATGCCCAGCACTCCTCGGCGGACAATGCACTCAGGTCTCGACCCGCAAAATGCCCCGTGCGCACGATGCCCGAAACCGCCCCGGTCTCATGTTCGAGCCGCATGTCGAGATAACGCGAAGACACAGCCGAGACATTGTTCGGACTGGACATGCCTGCACCAAAATCGATGGGTCCAAGTCGGCCACGCATGATCACGCCCAACCCGCCAGCCGCCATAAAACTGGCAAGCAGCATCTGTCCCCGTAGCCCCATAAGCGCGGCGCCAACGATCAGTCCGCCACCGACAACCCAGCGCAGTGTTCGCACCAGTTGACGAATCTCAGCCCTTAAAAAGAGCGAGTAAAGATAGATACCGATCAGCACTGTTGCGCCGGCGAGCACGAACCAGATCATGAAAGCTGTTCGAGCAGCAGTTTTGCCGTCCCGCCCTGTTGAAGCTTGAGCGCGGCCCGTCCGCCACTGGCATAGGCCGCAACCGCACGGAGCAGCGCAGCCAGTTCAGCTGCCGCGCCAGCATTGAACCGCGCATAGGCACCTTTTGTCAGTCGTGCAAACTCTTTGAACGCTGTCTGTGCTAAAGGGTCATGACCTTCTTGAAACAGGAACATCGGGCACCCCAGCAATCCCAGCTCGCCTGCTTTCTGGGCTAGCTTGTCGATGTCCTCTTCCATGGCGTCGCCCACATAAACGACGGCATTGATTTTTTTGGAATTGTGCTCGGTTCGGGCATGGGCAAATACCTTGGACATCTGCGTGTGCCCGCCCCGGCAGTCGATGCCGGTCATCAGACCTGCCAACGCCCGTGCATCGGAAACCCAACGCGAGGCCCGGCATTCTCCAAACCCCCGGAAATAGATGAGCTGAACGTCAAGACCGCCGGTCTTGGCTACGGTTTCAAACATCTCGCCCTGTAGTTGGCATGCCAGATCCCATGTGGGCTGACGGCTCATTGTGGCGTCCATGGCAAAGAGCAACCTGCCGCGCTCGCCGGCACTTCTTGTCTTTGTCGCGTTCATGGCACCCACTTTGGCAACGAAGTCGGCAACCTCGGCATGGGATGCTGGCTCATCAACTTGCGTTGACGTCGCGGGTTTTGTTGGTGTCTTTTCGGCCACGTCCTCTCCTTTTGCTATGAATATGGGCCGCCGTTCGACACCCTGCAAGTCCAGGCTGGCGGTACTGCTTGTGTCGTGATCGATTTTGCTGCAAAAGTGAAAACCAGTGCCATGATTTCCGGGCTCCATCATCGAAAATGCCAATATCGTCAAAGGGCTTCGCCCGGTCCAGCCTTGCGCTCATCATAGTTGGCCTTCTTGCACTCATAGGGATTGTCGGTACGACAATTTGGCTCGTTGAGCGCAATGGAGCCCATTTTGACGAGGTCACCGAAGCGCGCACAGCACGCATAGCCGCCGTGGATTTGAGGAATCTTCTCCAGAGTGCTCAATCGAGCCAACGTGGTTATTTGCTGACCCTCGACAACCGCTATCTTGAGCCCTACCGCGACGTAATCGATAGCATAGTTCCTGCTTATGAGCGGCTCAACCAGCTCCTGGTCTCCTATCCCCAGGCCGAGCAGGCAATGGAGCAGATGCGCGTCGATATAGATGCCAAACTTGACGAACTCGACAGGACGCTCGAGTTGGCGCGAGAGGGCAATCTCGAATCTGCTCTCGATCTGGTCCGGACAGATCAGGGAGAAGTGACGATGGAGCGTATCCGGACTCTACTCGATGCCATCGTCAGTTCTGCCGACCAGCGCACTATCGACGGGGTGATGGAACAGCGTGGCGCAGTGGGTGCATTGCGGATCATCGCACTTCTTGGAGCTTTGGTGATTGTCGCCGTGGTGGGCGGTGCGGCTTGGCTCGTGTTGCGCTATACGCGGGAAATCGATACCGCTCGCGCCGAGGTGGAAACGCTTAATCGTGATCTGGAGGCCAGGGTCGGCGAACGGACACGCGATCTGATGCGCGCCAATGAAGAGGTGCAGCGTTTCGCCTATATCGTGACCCATGATTTGCGTGCCCCTCTGGTCAATATCATGGGCTTTACCTCCGAGCTTGAGGCGTCACTGGGACCGATAAACGCGTTGGTCGAAAGTCATCCGGACAATCCTGACGATCCTGTGCTGGTCGAAGCGCGCCAGACTGCTGCCGAAGATCTGCCCGAAGCGATTGGATTTATTCGCTCCTCGACAAAAAAGATGGACGGCTTGATCAACGCCATTCTCAAGATTTCACGCGAGGGGCGGCGCGAACTCAAGGCTGAGCGTATCGATCTTGAAGCACTCGCGGAGTCAGCGGTAGCTGCCGTTCGCCACCAGGTTGCGGAGACCGAAGGCGATGTCGATGTTAAGGTAACGACGCCGCCGGTGTTTTCAGACCGTTTGGCACTGGAGCAGATTTTGGGAAACCTTCTCGACAATGCCATAAAATACAGGCATCCAGAGCGCCCTATCGCCATTGCCGTGAACGGCCGTCAGGAACGCGACGGTCGGATTATCATTGATGTGATTGACAATGGCCGTGGAATATCTGCTGACGATCACGACCGCGTGTTTGAATTGTTTCGCCGATCGGGCAATCAAAGTGTCCCCGGAGAGGGTATTGGGCTCGCTCACGTGCGGATAATGGCCCGTAACCTTGGCGGCGATATCCAATTGCAATCCAATGCCGAACATGGAACCACGTTTACAGTAATTATCGCGCCTGACCTGCGCGCGATCGCGAGAAGCAAGGACTGAAAATGACCGATGCCAAACCCGTCACGATCCTGATGGTCGAAGATGATGACGGTCATGCTCGCCTTATCGAGAAGAACATTCGCCGCGCAGGGGTGAACAATGAGATCATTCCTTTTGTGAATGGTACCGACGCCCTTACCTATCTTTTCGGACAGGACGGCAGCGGGACGGTGAGTGCGCACCGGCACTACCTGATCCTCCTCGATCTTAATCTGCCCGACATGACGGGGGTTTCGATTCTCGAAAAGGTCAAAGCCAATCCTCACACTAAGCGCACGCCCGTTGTGGTGCTGACCACGACGGATGACGAGCGCGAGATTCAGCGTTGTTATGACCTTGGCGCGAATGTCTACATAACAAAGCCCGTCGATTATGACGGCTTTGCCAACGCCATCCGTCAGCTCGGGATGTTCTTTTCTGTCATGCAGGTTCCGGAGACCGCGTGAGGCAAATGCCGAACACACCCGCCAACATCCTCTACGTTGATGACGACCCAGCCCTGGGGCGATTGGTCCAGAGAGTTCTTGGGCGCGAGGGGCGCGAGATCATTCACGTTACCTGCGCCGACGAGGGTTTCGAGCGGCTTGCGGTGGGTGACATCGATGTGCTCGTGCTCGATCACTATTTGGGTGATGGTACTGGCCTGGGTATGCTCGAACAGGTCGCAGCCGGGGTAGAGGCCCCACCTGTCGTTTATGTAACGGGCTCCACCGAAGCTGCAATCGCTGTCTCAGCACTTAAAGCCGGTGCCGCCGATTATGTCCTCAAGACTGTCGGTGAAGACTTTCTTGAACTGTTGAGCAATGCGGTCGAGCAGGCCATCATGACCTCGCGCCTGCGCAAGTCACGCGAGCAGGCAGAGCGCGAATTGCGTGCAGCAAAAGAGCGTGCGGAGCTCGCGCTTGCCGAAGTGAACCATCGCGTGGCCAATTCGCTCGCTTTGGTAGCGGCACTGGTCAGGCTTCAGGCCTCGGCCGTTGCTGATCCGGCTGCAAAGGAAGCCTTGGCTGAAACCCAGGGACGCATCTCGGCTATCGCCGGGATTCACAAGCGACTTTACACAACGGACGATGTCCGCTTTGTCGAAATCGATTCCTATCTGGGCAATCTCGCCAGCGAAATTCAGGCGTCAATGAGTCTTGATGGCTCAGCAGCCGATATCAAACTGGTGGCCGAACCTATTCGTATTCCCACGGATAAGGCCGTATCTGTCGGCGTCATCGTCAATGAACTTGTCACCAACGCGGCCAAATATGCCTACCGGGACCGTGAAGTCGGGGAGATCCGGGTCAAAGCAAGTCAGGTCGTGCCGGGCACTTTCGAGATCATCGTTGAAGACGACGGCATCGGATGGACGGGCGAGGGCAAGGTTCATGGTACCGGCGTCGGCTCTCGCGTGATCGCTGCAACAGCCAGCGGGCTGGGTGCTTCGCTCAACTATGAAGCTGTCGCACAAGGTACCCGCGCCCGCCTTCAGATTGAGATCTGAACCGCGCCTTTCGCCACAATCCTTGTGGCCTCTATGCCAGTTCGGAAACATAGCGCGCGAATTGCTCGATCTGTTCGCGCGCGCCACCCTCCATGCCGGATGCAGCGGCTGCATCGCGCGTTGCGAGATCATCGAAATATGACGTTCCGACATATCGCGTCGTTTCACCCAGATCTTCAAAGCGCTGGGTTTCGCGCCCTTCATTGCCTTCGGTCGATCCAAATGGGCCTTCAAATCCGAAAGTGTTTACATAGCCCTCGGGCGCATCGATCTCGATAAAGCGTCCAAAGAACGTTACTTTGCCGATATCCTGGACATCCTGCACATAGCGCCAGCGGCCGCCGGCCCTAAAGTCATGCTCAATAATCTCGACGGATCCGATGGATCTTGGACCCCACCACCGCGCCACGTGTTCGCGTTCGGTATAGGCTTTCCATACCAAAGCGCGGGGAGCAGCAAAGGTTCGGGTAAACGTGATGATTGGCGTTTTGGAGGGAAGCTCGATAATTGTGTCGCTCATGTGAATGCCTCTTGTCACTGTTTTGAATTGAGATCGGCGCGCTGAAGGTGAGCAATGTAATCTTCGAACTGGTCGAGGCTTTCGTCCCAGAATTTCCGATACGCATCCAGCCAGCCCTGGAGATCCTTCAGGGGCGACGCGGTCAGCGTGCAGTAATTGAACTGCGCATCTTTCTTGCGCGCGATCAGGCCAGCGTTCTCGAGCACCTTGATATGCTTGGATACGGCGGCAAGGCTCATCGCGTGTGGATCGGCCAACTGCCCCACGCTTGCTTGACCCTTAGAAAGGCGAGCAAGGATCGCACGTCGCGTCGGATCGGCGAGAGCGCCGAAAACCTGGCTAAGAGGGTCGATTGAGGTCATTTAATTAAACCAAAAAGTTGTAAACTAGTTGGTTTAATATAGCGCGAGTGATAACCCGTCAAGAGCGCGAACCACTACGCAAATGTTCAGGGCTATAAAAAGATCAGAAGCCGCCGCCGGTTTTAAATCCGCCGCCTTTGAAACCGCCGCCGGTTTTAAACCCGCCGCCGCTCATGCCGCCACCACGCGGCCGCGAAAAACCGCCCCAATTGCCACCTGAAGGCGGGCGTGGCGAAAAGCCACCGGGAGGGAGGGGAAAACTGCCTTTCGACTTCGATGAGCGCGACCGTGAGGTCGGGACGATCGGCCCCGATGAGCCGGTCCAATCCTGGGATTGGCGCCATTGTCCCCAATACGCAGCGGCGGTCATCCCGCCCTTGAGGAACTCGGTCAGCAGATCGCCGACCAGTTTGTCATTTCCAAACCGCGAGCGCGGGTGATCATAGCGAGACTTCTTGAACTCAAACTCAATGTCTTCAAGTTCACGGCGGCGCGCTTCAAGCACCTTGAGGCGGCTGCGCTCATCGTCGAGTTCGAGCTGCTCCTCAGTGATGCGTCGTCGCGTTTGTTCGAGCCGCACCACAATGGCGTCATCCTCATCAGTGCGCGTGGCTCGCGCTTCGGCTAGAAGTTTTTCTATGCCTGTGCCGCCGATCGCTTCGGCCAACATGTCAACGGCACCGGCGAAGGTCGGATCGCCGCCATCGGCAATCTGTTTTTGCTTTTCCGTGAGGTCTTCGCGCGCATCTTCGATGGTCAGCAGCTCTGCATCGATTGCATCAACGCGTGCCTGGGCAGCTTCAATTGCCGTGCGCGCCTTTCCACCACCCGCAGCGTCGAGCGCGGCTCTTTCTCGATCGTTTACCCGGGTGTCGAGCGCATCGGTGTCCTGGGCAAGTTTTTCGGCATGTTCGCGCAGTCGGTCTGGAATGGCGATCAACATCGCATAATTGGGCCGAGCCTTGGCAAAGCCAACAAGGCGCGCAACCCAGGCATCTAGAATGCGCGTAATGTTGCCGGCGCTATAGTCGACCGTACCATATCCACGATCCCACAGATAAGAAAACAAGGGGTCATCTCGATAGGGGCGCCCCTTTTCCTCGCGGTCGGCCTCGGCCATGTCGGCCTTTCGATCGGCTTCGATAGCCACCTTTTCGGTCTCGTTGCGCTCTGCGATCAGCCCGCCATAAGCCGGGTCATTGGCCAATGCAGCCTTGACCGGAGCGTCCAGCGCATCGATCTCAGCCTGCCATTCGGCTGCGTTTTCCAGAAGCTCCTGCCGCTCGGTACTCAGTTTGGCGAGTGCGGCTTCCTTGGCGGCCAGTGTCTTTTCCATATCCGCCATTGCAGCGGCATGGTTCTTGAGCATTTCACGCGCCCGCGTTTCCGCCTGGCTAAGTTTACCCGCAAGCTCGCTCTGAACGTCGGGCGATAACCGCACCGCCGCAAGCGCGCGTAACTGGCCAGACTCTGTCTCACGCAGTTTTCCCACGCGCTCATTGGCGCGCGCTATGCGTTTTGTGATGTCGTCTTCCTCGCGCCGTATGTCGCGCAGCGCATCGTCGAGCGCCCGCATGGCCTGAGGTCCGCTAACGCTCATTGCCGCCTCACCATTGGGTAATCGCCCCGTCAAGGACCGGCATCGCAAAGTCCGTATCAAGGAAGCCGTATTGCTTTATGCCTAAGATATTGCGCTGGATAATCCCGTCGTCCTGCCGGTCGGCGCGCACCGACTCGTAAGTGACATCCGGAACGCGAATGGCCCAGGTCGAGACCTCTTCAGTCTGTCCGGTTTCCTCGTTGGTGATCGGAAGGGTCACAAGCTCATCATCGGGACCGACCGCCTCGACAACGAGGTAGTAATTGGTTGCCGCGCTATTGTTTTCCGGGAACCGCCAGATCCCGGTCGATTCACCGGGTCGATTGACGATGCGGATCGAATAGTCCGCGAGTAGGGTCGCGTGGATGGTTTCGAGCTGTTCGATGGCTGCAAGCGCGTCATCGCGATCGCCTCGCGCAGCCGCCGCCTTGCCGCGGTCGACCCAAGGCTGCGCCACTTCGAGCGCTGATTGCACTTTGGTTTCATTGAAGATCTGCTGGTAGATCTCGTCCATCCTGGCCGGGAGTTCTTGGGCCAGTTCTAACTGTGCTGCGGCTTCCACGCTCGCCTGATAGGGGCGGTAGGCGAGAAAGTACCCACCCAGAACCACTGCAAGCAACGCCACGCCGATCAGCGCCGGTCGCCCCCAGCGGGCGCGGCCAACATAGAGTTTGGCGAGCCGCGTCGAAAGATTATCGGGCGGCGGGGCATAGGTGAACCGGCTCTCGGCAAGCGCCTTGACGCCTTCCTTGAGAATGTGGTCGGGCACCTCGATACCCTGATCGCGGTAAATTTTGCGCAAGCGCTCGATCAGAGCGGCTTCACGCGATGAAGCGCCAAGTTCGCGGGCCACGAGATTATCGTCATGGCGCAGTGTATCCACCACGTCCATGGCCAACATCACGTCATCCAGCGGCGCCTTGCCGGTCTTTCCCGCTATTGCCCCACCGCTTGCCATAATCGGATTTTCGCGTCCTAACTGGCCGAAACGAGCGCGTTGCCATCGGCGGCAAGTGTCGCCAGGCGCTTCTTGCCATCTTCAACGGCATCGCGGATTTCGGCCGAATTCTTGGTGGCCTGGTCGCGCATTTCGGCAATGATCGTGAAGCTCTTTTCCTGGTATTTGACCACACTGTCGACGAGTTTCTTGACAGCATCGGCGCGGATCGTCGGGCCATAACCCGCCTTGAGTGCTTCTTCCTGCACCTTGCCGCCGATCTCCGAAAGCGTTTCCAGACTCTGGCTCATGCCTTCTTTCATGGCATTGAGCGTCTCGGTCGATTCGTGGAGCCCGAACAGGCCCGTAAACGAGGCCGAAAGCGCAGTGAGAACGGTCTCGTTGGTCGAAAAGAAAGAGATCGACTGCTGATAGACGCGCTCTTTGGCGTTCGTCGTCTGCATGAGCCGCGCCATGATGACTTCTGAGGTCGAATAGGAAATCGTCAGATTGTCTGACAAATCCTTGGCGATTTGGTAGCGGCGTTCCTCGTTCTGAAGATCGCGCAGACGTTCGTCTCGCGCCATCTCCAGCCGCGCGCGGTCGGCCGGCGTCCCTTCGGTAAACGCGTTGAGCTTGTCAGTAGCGCCCTGCAAGTCGAACTTACGCTGTTCCAGCTGGGCATTGGCGATCTCAAGGACTTCGAGCGCCATCACTTCGGCCTGCTTGAGCGCCCCGCGGAAGTCGCGATACGCTTCCAGAATCGTGTGCTCCCGGTCGATCTGGTCCTTGGTGTCCCTGGAAACGTCGAGATATGTATCGCGAATCTTGTCGAAGCGCGCGGCGATGTCACCGCGTGAGACCTTCATCCAGACATTTGACGCGCGTTCGAAAATGTCGATCTTACCGTCTTCGAGCTGGTCGACCATGCCTTTTGCATCGTCGCGGATCGAGTTGAACGACTTGGTGATGTCTTCATAGCGCTCGCCTACATTCATGGCGGCGATCTGGGTGCGCACGACCTCGTTAAAGGCGCTTGCCTGAGTTAATACGCGCCCGATCAGGATAACTTTGGTGTCATCGAGATGAGTGATTTCGGCCAGCAGCCCTGTGATCGGCGCTTCGCCCGGCTCGCCTTCGGGCCACAACCCGAGATCCTTGATCGCGGTTACGGCCTTGTCCAGATACTGAAGCGGCTTGTCCATAAGCTGGGGAGCTTCGGTTTGGGTAATCTCGGTGCTCATTGCCCACGTCCCTGTTGCAACTTTGGCAGATGTGGTGACATGATTCCGCCTGGCAAGAGATAAGACAATTGGCCATGCGCAAGATGGGGATGTTTTCTCGTCATTGGTGCCAAAAAGCCGCATAGGCGGCGTTTGAATTAAATGAAGAGGAAGTCGGCTTGGATTTCGGTGGACGCTACAGGGTTGATGCAAATCGGCTCACGGTTTGGAATGCGCTCAACGATGCCGAAGTGCTCAAAGCCTGCATCCCCGGTTGCAAGTCGATCCGCTGGGTGTCCGATACGGCACTTGAACTCGAGATCGCTGTCAATCTTGGCGTGGTTCAGCCGGTTTTCAAAGGCGATTTGTTCCTGTCTGATATCGACCCTGCGATAAGCTACAGGCTGACCGGGCAGGGCAGGGGCGGTCTTTTGGGCAGGGCGCAGGCTGCCGCGGACATAACGCTCGTTGATCTCGATACGGCGACGTTATTGAGCTTCGCCGCGACGGGTGGCGCTTCCGGTCAGATCATGAAACTGGGCAAGGCCATCATCGGCAATTCGGCTCAGAAAATCATTGATGGGTTTTTTGAGCGCTTTGGCGAGGCTATGGGGGCAAATGTCGTTCCCCTGGAGCCGCAGGTTTAGCTGGGGATCAGCGCAGTTTACCGCAATCCCAAAATTTTTTGCCCAAATGGTCAAAAAATCGAAATTGGCTATTGCGTCTGCTTTATTTGCGCGATTGTATCTGAACCCATCGCGCGTGGAAATGCACCGGCCGTCGCCGGGTCTCTTTCCGCAGCCCGTGAATAGGGAGCATCAATCATGTCCAAAACAACAAAGACTGGCATCGCCGCCCTGGCCGGCGTCGCCCTGACCACCCTTCTAGCCGGCACGGCGCTTGCCGATCCCGCGCTCGTTTATGATGGCGGCGGCAAGTTTGACGCCTCGTTCAACGAAGCGGCCTATAATGGCGCCGAGCTGTTCAAGACCGAAAACGGCCAGGATTATCAGGATCTCGAGATTTCGGGTGACGCCCAGCGCGAACAGGCCATTCGCCAGTTTGCAGCGCGCGGCAACAATCCCATCGTCTTGCCCGGCTTTAGCTGGGAAACGGCCCTCCGCTCGGTCGCGCCGGATTTCCCGGATACGTCATTCCTCATCATCGATACAGTCGTCGACGATATCGAGAACGTACGTTCGGTGGTGTTTAAGGAGCAGGAGGGTTCGTACCTGGTCGGCGCACTGGCTGCAATGGCGACCGAAACGGGCACCATCGGCTTCATCCCCGCCTTCGATTTCTCGCTGCTACAGGCCTTTGGTTGTGGTTACAAGCAGGGTGCTGCCTACGTGAATCCCGATATCGAGGTCATCGAAACCGCCATCGGTACCGGCTTTGATGCGTTCAACAATCCGGGCGGCGGTACCGAAGTGGCGCGCAGCCAGATCGATCGCGGCGCTGACGTCATCTATCACGCTGCTGGCGGTGCCGGTGTTGGTGTGCTTCAGGCGGCGGCAGATGCAGGCGTGTTCGGGATCGGCGTCGACTCCAACCAGAACCACCTTCATCCTGGCCAGGTCCTGACTTCGATGATCAAGCGTGTCGACGTGGCTGTCTATAATGCCTTCGAAGATTTTGCCAATGACTCATGGACAAACGACGTTCAGGTCCTTGGCCTGGCCGAAGAAGGTGTTGGCGCAGCATTCGACGAAAACAACGCTGATCTGATCACCGATGAAATGCTTGCCATGGTCGATGACATCACTGCGAAGATCGTTTCTGGTGAAATCGTTGTTCACGATTATCGCGAAGACGAATCCTGCCCGGTCTGATTTGCCCCTGTAAGGGAAGGGTCCGATAATGGACACGCAAACCGAAAACGTTCAGCGACCGGTTACGGCCGCTGATACCTCTTTTGCGATCGAATTGAAAAAGATCAACAAGAGCTTCGGTCCGGTTCACGCCAACAAGGATATAGACCTTGCCGTTAGGCGCGGCACGGTTCACGGAATCGTTGGCGAAAACGGGGCCGGGAAGTCGACTTTAATGTCGATTCTCTATGGATTTTATCACGCCGACAGCGGTGAGATCGTTGTCGAGGGCCGACCTGTGACGATCCACAACTCGTCCGATGCGCTCGCGCTCGGCATTGGGATGGTCCACCAGCATTTCATGCTGGTCGACAATTTTTCGGTGATCGAGAACGTCATCCTCGGCGCCGAGGACTCTGCGCTGTTGGGGCCAAGTGTCGACAAGGCGCGCCGGGAGTTGCAGCGCCTTGCCGATGATTATGGGCTCAACGTGCCCGTCGATGCGCTGGTCCAGGATCTTTCTGTCGGTCAGCAGCAGCGCGTGGAAATTCTCAAGGCGCTCTATCGTGGTGCCGATATCTTGATCCTTGATGAGCCGACGGGCGTGCTGACGCCCGCCGAGGCTGATCATCTCTTCAAAGTGCTCAAGACGCTGCGCGATGAAGGCAAGACCATTATCCTGATCACCCACAAGCTGCGCGAGATCATGGCCATTACCGATACGGTTTCGGTCATGCGCCAGGGGCAGATGGTCGAATCGGTGGTGACCGCAGAAACCAGCCCCGAGCAACTGGCCGAGCTGATGGTAGGGCGCCGCGTCCTGTTGCGTGTCCACAAGGAAGAAGCAAAGCCCGGCGATGTGTTACTCGACGTCGCCGAGCTTGTGGTGACCGACGATGCGGGGACCGAGCGTCTCAAGGGCATTTCGCTCAAGGTGCGGGCTGGCGAAATTCTTGGGGTCGCCGGTGTTGCCGGCAATGGGCAATCCGAATTGCTCGAGTGCGTGGCCGGGATGCGCGCAGCCAAATCGGGGTCCATATCGCTGAATGGCCACGATGTGACCGCGGTCAATGAAGATAGCGCCGCCATGTTGCGCCGAAACGGGCTGGCACACGTTCCCGAAGATCGTATCCGCATGGGGCTGGTCACCAATTTCTTCGAGTGGGAGAACGCAATTCTTGGTTATCACGAGAATTACGGCAAGGGCCTGATGCTTGACGTCAAGGCGGCGCGCGCCGAAGCGCAGCGTCACATCGAAAAATTCGATATTCGGCCCGCCAATGCAGATCTGAAAACAGCCAATTTTTCGGGCGGCAATCAGCAAAAAATCGTCCTGGCGCGCGAAATGGAGCGCGATCCCGACGTCTTGATCGTCGGTCAGCCCACCCGTGGCGTTGACATCGGGGCCATCGAGTTCATCCACAATCAGATCATCAAGATGCGGGACGCTGGCAAGGCGATATTGCTTGTGTCTGTTGAGCTCGATGAAATTCGCTCACTGTCGGATCGGATCGTTGTCTTGTTCGATGGCAAAATTGTCGGTGAAGCCGACCCCGTCACCACCGATGAGGGCGAGCTGGGCCTGCTTATGGCCGGCGTGAAGGCGGACAACAAAACCAAAACCACCGAGTCGAGCCAATGAGTGCCGCCATGCCCTTGCCCCGCTGGGTCGATGTCATCCTACTGCCGGTGCTCAACGTGACACTGGCGTTCATTATCGGTGGCATCGTGGTGCTGATCGTTGGCGAGAACCCCATCGAAGCCGTGCGCATCATGCTCTATGGTGCTTTCGGCTATGGCTACGGGTTCGGCTTCACGCTCTATTACACGACCAATTTTATTTTCGCCGGGTTGGCAGTGGCAGTCGCCTTTCACGGAGGGCTGTTCAATATCGGCGGTGAGGGCCAAGCCTATGTCGGAGGGCTGGGGGCTATCTTGGTCGCGCTGGCGGTTGGTGGGCTGCACTGGGCGCTCGCATTGCCCTTGATCATGATCGCTTCGGCACTGTTCGCCGGCGCCTGGGCCTTCATTCCGGGCTATCTTCAGGCAAAGCGGGGCAGCCATGTGGTTATCACCACAATTATGATGAACTTCATCGCCACCTCGATGATGAGCTACATCATCTCGCGCGTTCTCAAGCCTGACAACATCAATTCCGATGAGAGCGCGCGTATCGATGAATTGACCCGTGTGCCGTTCTTGTCCGAATGGATACCGCTTCTGCGCAACACACCGGTCAACATCTCCTTCATCATCGCGATCCTGGCACTGATCGGGGTCTATATCCTCATCTGGCACACCAAATTTGGTTATGCCCTGCGCACCATGGGTCACAACGGCACCGCCGCGCGTTATGCGGGAATGTCCAATGCAAAGCTGATCATGCTCACAATGGCCGTATCGGGCGCTCTTGTCGGCATGGTCGCCGTCAATGACACTGCCGGCGCGCATGGACGACTGATCCTTGGTTATGTTGCGGGAACCGGCTTTGTCGGTATCGCAGTTGCCTTCATGGGCAAGGCCCACCCGATAGGGGTCGGGCTTTCAGCACTGCTGTTTGGGGTTCTGTATCAGGGTGGGCAAGAGCTGGCCTTCACCATGCCAGCGATTACGCGCGAGATGATCGTTACCATTCAGGCCCTGGTCATCCTGTTTACCGGGGCCATGAGCAACATGCTGCGCCGCCCGGTCGAGTTCGCTTTCATGGCCACTCGACACAAGCGAGAACCCGATCCTGTGGCGCAAGAGAAAGGGGCTTAGGCGATGGAAGACATCATCTCCATTCTCATTACCACCATTCGCGTTTCGACCCCGCTGATCCTTGCCTGTCTGGCTGGCCTTTATTCTGAACGCGCCGGCATTGTCGATATCGGACTTGAGGGCAAGCTTCTTGGTTCGGCATTCGGCGCCGCTGTTGTCGCTTCAATCACGGGCAGCGTCTGGCTGGGGCTGCTTGCCGGGATCGGTGTATCGATGATGTTTTCTGCCGTGCACGGCCTCGCATCCATCAACTTCCGCGGCAATCAGATCATTTCAGGCGTGGCGCTCAATTTCCTCGCATCGGGCCTGACAGTGTTTTTGGGCAGCGCCTGGTTCGGGCGTGGTGGCAACACGCCGGCGCTTTCTGGCGGGGCTCGCTTTTATGGCATCGAGCTTCCCTTCGCCCGGGAAGTGGCCGATGTGCCAGTGCTTGGCCCGATCTATTCAGGGCTGATGTCGGGCCACACCATCCTGACCTACCTTGCCTTTCTTGCGGTGCCACTGACGGCATGGATCCTGTGGCGTACACGGTTTGGTTTGCGCCTGCGTGCGGTCGGGGAAAACCCCAAGGCTCTGGACACAGCTGGTATGTCGGTCAGCTTTTTGCGCTATAAGGCGCTCGCCATCACTGCTGTGCTTGTCGGCATGGGTGGAGCGTACCTCTCGACAGCCCAGGCTGCCAGCTTTTCGCGCGAAATGAGTTCGGGGCGCGGTTATATAGCGCTTGCCGCGTTGATTTTTGCCAAGTGGAAGCCGTGGCCTGCGCTTGGCGCGTGCCTGTTGTTCGGGTTTCTCGAAGCCTTGCAATACCGCCTGCAAGGCGTTGACCTGCCGATCATCGGGCCAGTGCCGACACAGGCCATGCAGGCGCTTCCCTATATCCTCACAATTCTGCTGCTCGCCGGCTTTGTCGGCCGTGCAATTGCACCCAAAGCGTCCGGTCAGCCTTACGTCAAGGAGCGGTAATGGCAGCCCTATCCACAGAGGACCAATCGCTTTTCGACGCCGCAGAAACAGTCCGTAACCGCGCCTACGCGCCTTATTCGAACTTTCAGGTCGGTGCGGCAATTTTGGCCGACGATGGCAATATCTATGCCGGGTGCAATGTGGAAAATGCCGCCTATCCGGTCGGCAATTGCGCTGAGCCGTCTGCTATTGCGGCAATGCTCGCCGGAGGCGGCAAGCGCATTGAAAAGATATTTGTGACAGGGCCTGGTAGGGCGCCTGTGACGCCCTGCGGCGGTTGCCGTCAGCGCATCCGCGAGTTTGCCTCGGAGACCACCCCGATTATTTGCCTGGGCGTGGATGGTGAACCGCTGTTCACAACGTTGGGCGATTTGCTGCCGCATTCTTTTGGCCCTGAATTTCTCGGCCACTAAACTTCGATCTGCCGAACGGGGAGGCCCCGTTGGGCCTCAAGACCAAACCATAAGGCACTGACAATGGCCAAGGCACTCAAAACGATCCGCAATCTGGCGGGGTCCGCACCAATCGATGCTGCGCTTATACTGGGGTCCGGCCTTTCGGAAGCCGGCGATCTCTTGACCGATAAGATCACCATCCCCTTCGACGATCTTGAAGGGTTCCCCCAGGGCGGCGTTTCAGGTCACGGCAAGGAGTTGCTGATCGGCCAGATGGCAGGCAAGCGCTTGGCCATTCTCACCGGGCGGCAACACTATTACGAACACGGTGACGCTGCTGCCATGCGGCCGGCACTGGAAACTCTTTCAGAGCTTGGTACCAAAACCCTGCTGCTTACCAACTCCGCCGGCTCGCTCGATAAAGACGTCCTGCCCGGCGAACTGATGCTGATATCCGACCACATCAATAACGCAGGCATCAATCCATTGATCGGAGAGCAAGCCGAGGCGCGCTTCGTCAACATGGTCGATGCCTATGATCCCGAGCTGCGCGCCGCTACCCATGCAGTGGCTGCCCGCCTCGAAATCGCCCTCAAGGAGGGTGTCTATATATGGTATTCTGGACCAAGCTTTGAAACGCCGGCTGAAATCCGCATGGCGCAAACTCTAGGTGCGAATGCGGTGGGTATGTCGACTGTCCCAGAGGTGATCTTAGGGCGCTTCATGGGATTGCGGGTTTGGGCGTGCTCTTCGATTACCAATATGGGCGCGGGCATGGCCCAGGAAAACATCTCGCATACCCAGACCAAGGACATAGCAATATATGGGGCCGAGAAATTGAAGCGTCTCATTCCGGCGCTGATGGAGGAGATATGAGTCTCAAGATCGTCGATAGCCAGAACCAGGCGACGGGCCATAAGCGCAATCCCGGCTTTCCGCTGGACCTCGACTGGGTCGAGCGCGTGCGTATGAACCGTTCGGCGCTGGAGCGCCGCGCAGGCACAATCGGCGCCCGTCGCTCGGTCAAGAAAGACCACCAGCTTGCGTGGTTGTTGAAGGCCGTGACGCTCATGGATCTGACGACGCTCAATTCCGACGACACACCGGGCCGGGTCGAGCGGCTTTGCGCCAAAGCCCGTCAGCCCATCCGCGCTGACCTGATTGAGGCGATGGGCGTCAAGCAGCTCGCGCTGACACCAGCAGCTGTATGCGTGTATCATAATTTCGTCTCCACTGCCGTTAAGGCACTCGATGGGACAGACATCCCGGTGGCGGCAGTTTCCACTGCCTTTCCACACGGTCTGACTCCTCTCAAGATTCGGCTGTCGGAAATCGAGGCATCCGTTGAGGACGGCGCCAAGGAAATCGATATAGTGATCGAGCGTGGCATGGTGCTCAATGGCGATTGGCAAGGGCTCTATGACCAGGTGCGGGCGATGCGCGCGGCATGCGGGGAAGCGCACATCAAGACAATCCTGGGTACCGGCGAGTTGGCGACACTGACCAATGTGGCAAAAGCTTCGCTTGTCTGCATGCTGGCCGGCGCGGATTTCATCAAGACCTCGACCGGTAAGGAAAAGACCAACGCCACATTGCCGACCTCATTGACGATGGTCCGCATGATCCGCTGGTTTCGCGAGCAGACCGGCATCGAGATCGGATATAAACCGGCGGGTGGTATCTCTAAGGCCAAGGACGCCATTACATACATGGCGCTGATGCGTGAGGAATTGGGGCGCAATTGGCTTGAGCCGCACTTGTTCCGCTTCGGCGCGTCCTCGCTCCTCACCGATATCGAACGCCAGATCGAGCACGGTATTACTGGTCATTATGCTGCTGATTACCGCTTCGCCATGGCCTGACCGAGAAACTGTGAGGCGGCACCTGGCAAGGCGCGGACGGCAGCGCGAAATTCAACCAGCGAGTTGGTCGTCCTGCAGCAGCGCCGGAAACTGGTCAAACAAATAGCGTCATGCCCATGCCGATACTGCGGGTGAGGCAAAGGAACACGAAATGAGCAAAGTGGCGGAAATCTTCGAAACCCTGGAATACGGACCGGCGCCTGAAGCGGCGGGACCTGCGCTTGACTGGCTTGAAGCTCACGGTAAATCGTTTGGCCATTTCATAAATGGCGATTTCACCAAGCCGGGAAAGACCTTCGCCTCGACCAATCCGGCCAATGGTGAAAAGCTTGCGGACATATCGGATGGGGGCAAATCGGATGTGGACAAGGCAGTGAAGGCTGCCCGAGCGGCGTTTCCCGCATGGTCTCAACTGAGCGGTTACGAGCGCGCCAAGTTTCTCTATGCCATTGCCCGGCAGGTCCAAAAAGAAAGCCGCCTGTTCGCGGTTCTCGAATCCCTGGACAATGGTAAGCCGATCCGTGAAACCCGCGATATCGATATTCCGCTGGTCGCACGGCACTTCTATCATCACGCTGGCTGGGCTCAGCATCTGGGTAAATCATTTCCCGATCATGTGCCGTACGGCGTCTGCGGCCAGATCATTCCGTGGAATTTTCCGCTCCTCATGCTGTCGTGGAAAATTGCTCCGGCATTGGCTGCTGGCAACACCGTGGTGCTCAAGCCAGCCGAGTTTACCTCGCTCACGGCATTGCTGTTCGCAGAAATCTGTGCCCGCGTTGGACTGCCCAAGGGGGTAGTCAACATTGTGACAGGTGCAGGCGAAACCGGTGAGGCCATAGTCTCGCACCCAGATATCGACAAGATCGCCTTCACCGGATCGACAGAGGTCGGCAAGATTATTCGACGCGCCACAGCCGGATCTGGCAAGGGGCTTTCGCTCGAATTGGGAGGCAAATCGCCTTTTGTCGTGTTCGAAGACGCCGATCTCGACAGTGCCGTTGAAGGCTTGGTCGATGCTATCTGGTTCAACCAGGGCCAAGTGTGCTGTGCGGGGTCTCGTCTCTTGGTGCAAGAGAGCATCGAGGACGCTTTCGTCGTCAAGATCAAAGAACGCATGAAGACGCTGCGTGTCGGTGATCCGCTCGACAAATCTATCGATATCGGAGCGCTCGTCGCCCCGGTTCAGGTCGAACGCGTCCTCGATTTGTTGAAAGCCGGAAAGGCCGAGGGTGGCGAGTTCTATTCTCCCGAAGGGGACATACCGCAAAACGGATGTTATGTGCGTCCAACCTTGGTCACCGGCATTTCCCCGGCCCATTCCTTGGCGTCCGAAGAAATCTTTGGCCCTGTGCTCGTCGCCATGAGTTTCCGTACGCCCGAAGAGGCTGTAGCGCTGGCCAACAACACCAAATACGGTCTGGCCGCCTCTGTCTGGACCGAGAACGTCAATCTCGCCCTCGATATCGCGCCAAAGATCAAGGCTGGTGTTGTGTGGATCAATTCCACAAATCAGTTCGATGCCGCCGTCGGCTTCGGCGGCTATCGCGAATCCGGCTTCGGCCGCGAGGGAGGCAGGGAAGGGATGGCCGCTTACCTGAAACCGGCCTGGGAGAAAAAACTCAAACCCGCGCCGGGCGTCAAATTGCCTGATCCGATCGACGGTGCTGCGGGCTCGGGCATCGACCGGACCGCCAAGCTCTATATCGGTGGCAAACAGGCCCGCCCTGATTCAGGTTATGCCCGGGCCGTCATTGCGTCCGATGGTAAGCATCTCGGAGAGGTGGGCGAGGGTAATCGCAAGGACATTCGCAATGCGGTGGAAGCTGCCAGGGCCGCAGCAGGCTGGGGCAACACGACAGCCCATAACCGCGCGCAGATATTGTATTACCTGGGCGAAAATCTTGACTACCGTAGGGCCGAATTTGCCGAACGTATCCGCTCGATGAGTGGTGTTTCGGCCAATGTTGCGCGTCGAGAAGTCGATCTTTCCGTCGAACGGCTCTTTGCATTTGCCGGCTGGGCCGACAAATTCGATGGAGCCGTCCACAATCCGCCCGCCCGGATGATGGCCGTCGCTATGGTCGAACCGATCGGCGTCCTTGGAATCGTCGCCCCCATCGAAAGCGCCTTGCTCGGCGCTATCTCGCTGTTCGCCCCAGCCATCGCTATGGGCAACACAACCGTGCTGATCCCGTCTGCCGCCTATCCTTTGGCTATGACCGATTTTTACCAAATTCTGGAAACTTCTGATGTCCCTTCGGGCGTTGTGAACATCGTCACTGGCGAGGCGACATCGCTTGCGAAAACGCTTGCTGAGCATGACGGCGTCGATGGCATCTGGTTTGCCGGATCGGCACAAGACTCAACCGAAATTGAAAAGTGCGCTGCCGGTAACGTCAAGCAAAGCTGGACCACGCGCGGATTGGGTTTCGACTGGACTGACCCTGTGCTGGAGGGCGATTACCTTCTGACAAGGGCGACCCAAATCAAAAACGTCTGGGTGCCCTACGGAGCATAGAAAAGTCGGCGTTAGCCTTGGGGCCGTACGACAGAACGGAGGAAACCGTCATGAGTGAAAAGATCGAAGTCGAAAACTTCACGTCGCCAGGTCGAACAACGCGTGTCGATAAGGCGAAATACATGGCTGTCCGCGACGCTGTATTGGAGCACATTCCAACGACCGAACCCGGCGCGACGCCCTCGGAGATAATCGCTTCCATCAAGCCCGATCTTCCCCAGGATCTGTTTCCGGGCGGAGATAAGGCAGGCAGGTGGTTCAAATGCGTTCAGCTTGATCTCGAAGCAAAGGGTGTATTGAAGCGCGCGCCCAAGGCTCCCGTGCGGCTTCACAAGGTCTGATCCCGCATGCCGGCTCTTCCACAGGAAGTGATCGCGAAAAAGCGCGACGGGATCGAACTCGATGCATCCGACATTACAGAGTTCGTCATCGGTATTACGTCTGGAACCGTCGATGACGCGCAAATCGCAGCCTTCGCAATGGCAGTATATTTTCAGGGCATGACGCTTGATGAGCGCGTGGCGCTAACACTGGCCATGCGTGATTCCGGGCGTGTGCTCGATTGGACCGATTTGGAAGGCCCGACGATCGATAAGCACTCGACGGGCGGTGTGGGCGACAACGTCTCTTTAATGCTTGCACCGATACTGGCCGCTAGCGGGGCGTATGTGCCCATGATATCCGGCCGTGGACTTGGGCACACCGGCGGCACGCTGGACAAGTTCGACGCCATACCCGGCTATATGACCAATCCCGATATCGACACGCTTAAGAGGGTGGTCAAACAGGTTGGATGCGCAATCATCGGGCAGACAAACGACCTTGCCCCGGCCGACCGGCGCGTCTACTCGATTCGCGACGTCACTGCGACTGTCGAAGATATCTCGCTCATCACCGCATCGATCCTCTCAAAAAAGCTCGCGGCGGGTCTCGATGCGCTCATCCTCGACGTCAAGACAGGGTCTGGCGCTTTCATGGATACCCTTGCCGACTCGATTGGGTTGGCTGAAAGCCTCGTCGCGGTTGCCAATGGTGCAGGTTTGAAAACCGGTGCGCTTATCACCGATATGAATCAGCCTTTGGCATCTGCAGCGGGAAATTGGCTCGAAGTCAAAAACGCGATCGATTTTCTTACGGGTATCCATCGTGACCCGCGCTTGCAGGAGGCGACGCTCGCACTCTGTGCCCACGGCCTTGTGCTCGGCGGCATGGCGCTCGATATTGATGATGGCTTGGTTCGCGCCCAAATGGCGCTCGATAGCGGTGCTGCGGCAGAAAAGTTCTTCAAGATGGCTAATGCGCTGGGCTCCTGGCATGATCTGGAGACCTACACGCCTGAACCCGCTGCTGTGATAAGGGATGTGTTCCCGACGTCGACCGGAAGTGTAACGCACATCGAGGTGCGCAAGGTGGGCATGGCTATTGTCGTTCTTGGGGGCGGGCGCGCTCATCCTGGCCAGAAAATCGATTATCGGGTTGGCCTTGATCGCCTTGCCGGCATCGGGGCGAAAGTGAGTTCTCAAGAGCCGATTGCCCGTATTCATGCAAATGACGTATCCACTGCGGCTGAGGCCGAAAAGCGCCTGATCGCCGCCTATCGAATTGGCGAGAATGCGGCGGAGCATCCCGTAATCTATAGTGAAATTCTGCCCCAAGGAGGCCAATGATGCCCCGTGCAATTTTATGTCTGCTCGATAGTTTCGGCATCGGCGGTGCGCCTGACGCGGCTGATTTTGGAGATGAAGGTGCCGATACACTCGGCCATATCGCGCATGCTTGCGCGCAGGGAGGCGGCGATATTGAGGGCACCAGAACTGGAGTGCTGTATCTGCCAAATCTGGACGGCCTTGGGCTTGGCGCGGCCGCAGAGCTTTCTACCGGAAAAGTTCCGCCGGGTCTGACCAACGCTCCGTTGGGTGGCCGTTGGGGAGTTGGACGTGAGGTGTCCATTGGAAAAGACACGCCATCGGGTCACTGGGAAATTGCCGGTGTGCCAGTTCCGTTCGCGTGGGGTTACTTTCCAGATGAGAATCCTGCTTTCCCGACAGACCTGCTCATAAAGATCTACGAAGCTGGCGGTCTTGAAGGTTCGCTGGCCAACACTCACGCGTCCGGTACCCAGGTCATCGAGGATTTCGGCGAGGAGTCGGTGCGCAGCGGCAAGCCGATTTTTTATACGTCAGTGGATTCTGTGTTTCAGATTGCGGCTCATGAAGACCATTTCGGCCTCGAAAGGCTGTATGCGCTGTGCGCGACGGTTTTCCAATTCACGGCTCCACTGCAAATTGGTCGGGTTATCGCGCGTCCTTTCGTCGGCGAAGACAAGATGAGCTTCAAACGTACGGGTAACCGGCGTGACTTCGCGATCGCCCCCCCTGAGGAAACCTTGCTTGACAGGCTCAAGGCCGTCGATCGGCAGGTCTATGCCATTGGCAAGGTGTCCGACATCTACGCTTCGCGTGGCATTACGCACAAGATCAAGGCATCGGGCAACATGGTGCTGTTCGATCGCACGCTTGACGCTATGGATATGGCCAGCGACGGTGCGGTGATTTTCACAAATTTTGTTGATTTTGACACCGAGTTTGGCCATCGCCGTGACCCTGGCGGATATGCGGATGCGCTGGAACAATTTGACCGCCGCTTGCCCGAGCTCATTTCCAAGCTTCGTGACGACGATCTGCTTGTCATAACAGCCGATCACGGCAATGACCCGACCTGGCGGGGGAGCGATCACACGCGCGAGCAGGTGCCAATCTTGTTGTTTAGTCGCAGATTGGAAAAGGGCAGCATTGGCTTGCGCCCCGTTCTGGCCGATATTGGCGAGACCATTGCCCACTGGCTGGGCATAGCACCGGGAAAGCACGGCAAGAGCGTCCTGTAACAAGAAAACAAAAGAGCGGCCACATGCAGAACCTGACCATCGTCCAACACCCCCTCGTCCAGCACAAGCTCACCATCATGCGCTGCAAAGACACCTCGACAGCGAGTTTTCGTCGACTGCTGCGCGAAATTGCCCATTTGCTCTGTTATGAAATCACGCGCGATCTCGAACTCGAGTACATCGAAGTTGAAACGCCGGTCGGCCCTACCACTGCCCCCACGCTCAAGGGCAAAAAGCTGGTGTTCGCTTCAATATTGCGGGCTGGAGAGGGGTTGCTGACCGGTATGCTCGATCTGGTGCCTTCAGCGCGTGTAGCCCATATCGGACTCTATCGGGATCCCGATACGCTTGAGGCGGTCGAATATTATTTCAAAGCACCGTCGGACGCGGCCGATCGTCTGGTCATTGTGGTCGATCCAATGCTGGCAACGGCAAACTCAGCCATCACCGCAGTTCAAAAGCTCAAAGACCGTGGCGCCAATAACATTCGATTTCTCTGCCTTCTGGCCGCGCCGGAAGGAGTCGAGCGCTTTTCGAAAGCCCATCCTGACGTGCCGATCTTTACAGCAAGCCTGGACGAAAAACTCAACGAGCATGGCTATATAGTGCCAGGGCTCGGCGATGCCGGGGACCGAATGTATGGTACGCGCTAACCCTTAAGCGGCAATCCAAGGCTGACGAGTTCGGCTCTGAGGGCTTCGGGTGAAGAAAATTGGATTGCTTCCATGCCAATCGCCCGGGCCGAAACGACATTTGCCTGATTGTCGTCGATGAATACGCACGATTCCGGCGCGAGGCCGTAGCGGTCACAGAATAACCTGAAGATCCGGGGGTCGGGCTTGACCAGTTTTTCAAGCCCGGAGACGACGACGCCGTCGAACTTCTCAAGGAAGCTCCACTCATCGAGCATCGAAATCCATTTCTCCCAAGAGAAATTTGTGATGGCGAACGTTGGAATGTCGGCTTCGATCAGTTCGTTGTGGATATCGACTGTGCCCTGAAATACCCCACCGATAGTCTCCCGCCAGCGCGCATCATAGGCTTGGATCTCACGCCAGTATCGCGGAAATCTGGTAATCAGTCGCGCGACCCCTTCGGCATAGATATCGCCTGCGTCGAACTCGAGATTCCAGTCTTTGGTGCAAACTGACTCGCCAAACCAGCGTGCCTCTTCTTCGGTCGCGAAGAGCTTGCGAAACAGATACATCGGATCCCAATCAACGAACACGCCGCCGAGATCGAATACGGGAACAAGTGGCTCGGACATCGGGACCTCCGGACTGGGAATGAACTGAGTTCATGTCAGGTCGGTAACTGATTTGCAACGCTGCGATGGGTTGCGCGTCCCTCGAAGCGGATGGCGCAGCATACTTTAACAGCCCCAAGCCCAGCACCACTGGTTCCACCAGTTGTCATTGCTGCCATTGCCAGAAGATCCTCCGCCGGACGTGTCGCCTCCGCCTCCGCCTCCGCCGTCGTCCTCAGTTTGGCCTCCAGCCACCTCGTCCACGACCTCGTCCACAGTGTCCAGCACATCGTTCAGCAGACCTGTGCTATTGGGCGAGCCATCTGGTGGGAAACCGAAATCCTCGACATCCTTGCGGGTGACGTGAAGAGAGCGCTGTTCAAGCGACACGGTGCCATTGAAAACCGTTCCGAACATCGGAACAAAGTCGTAGCTGACGTCAGCAACGACAACATAACGGCCTTCGGACAGCGCGATCATGTCGTTGGGCAGATCATAAGATTGCCCATTGCGGGCCTCGATATTCCAGTTTCGCGCCGTTGCTCCGGTCACTTCAGTGGATCCACCATCCACTTCAATGATCGTAAGCCTGAGCTTTGTGCTTTCGAAATCGAAGGGACGCATTATGGCCAGGCCAGACTCAAAAAATCCGTGCACCTGGTCGCGCGTAATCGTATCTTCCTGAGCCACAAGATCGGAGACGGTGGAAGCAACCTGGCCAAGCTTGCGATCAATCGCCAGCCCTTGTGTGACGTCGGTAGCGCCAAGATAGCTCACCAATAAGACAGGCACGATCAGGGCAAATTCGACTGCAGCCATGCCTTTGCGGTTGGCAAGCAACCGCGCGCCCGTATCAACAATTCCATTGCGCGATCGGCTCATGATCAGAATGGCTCCGTGCGAATAACATGGGCAGCAGCCAAGAGACGCTTGCCGTCACCAGTCTGGCCTGCGTTGAGGCCGGGAATGTTAAAAAATGTGGGCCATTTGTAGTAAGTCTCGATCATCATGATCTGTAGCGGCTGTGCTGCGGTGTAAGTATTGTTCATTGTCCAGGCACCGGTGTCGGGATCGACTGGGTCGGTTGTCGAGAAATTTGCGAAGCTGGAAATGGGGCGCACGGACATGCGCAACTCGTCACAGTCGAAAATACCGTAGAGCTGGCCGCACAGAGCATCGCGATAATTGGCTTCGCTGGAAATGTAGGCGGATTGCCCGGTACGGATCAGGCGCGAGGTATCGATTACAGCTGCATCGAGCGCGTAGCCGGCGAAAAACGCCAGTGCCGTTTCAATGGTGGCTCCGATGAAGGCAAAAAACACCGGCCCCACAATCGCAAATTCAATTATGGTGACACCGCGTTCGGATCGCGCAAAGCGCTGCGCTAGTCTGCGCGGCAGCCAGGTTCTGCTAGGTTTTTTCAGTGGGGTAGTCCCCATGCCCGCGCTCCGTATGAAATCGCACGGCACAATACGCAAAGCGTCCCTAACCGAAAGTTAGGTTTGGACGCCACGACCGGGCATCTGCGACCAAGGTAAACCTGGCGTTAAGGGGCGTTAGAAGTTTGGTTCTATCGACGGGCAGCGCCGTCGATAATGCTGCTCGAGGAGATGACATCAGAGGTGTAGCTCGTATCGTCGCCCAACATGATGACGGGCTGGCAATTGGGCGCGCAAGCCATTGAAGTCCGCTGAGCGCCCATGAAAACAGTTACGGTGTCAGTGTTGAGCTGAGCCACCTCAACAATCGTATCGGCTATGGGGTCGCCGTTGGAATCGAGGATAATCATGTTGGTTCGGCCGAAACTCTTGCCGGTCAGGATAAGGGTCTGAGGATCCTGGATTGTAACATCTGCAATGGCGGGATTGCCAATGATGACCGTTGCCGCCGGTGCATTGATACGGAGTACCCTTGCCATGTTGGTATTGACCGTCACCGTAATGGCGTCTTGGTCCTGAGCAAAAACCGGATAAACGCAGTACCCACTCATGACAAAGACTGCAGCAATCAACGCGCTGCGCAACTGACCCGGCATAATAAGATTTCCCGCCTTGAGTGATATGGTTACCCGATCATGGCCGGCAATGGTTACGATTTGGCAAACGCGATGGGCACGTCATCGCTATATATATACTGAGTGTCTGCGCTCGTAATAGTTAGCAGTTTATGTGTGTTGGAAACCATTTGCTAGTCATGTCGAGTATTGGTGCGGAACGTCAGGTTTTGAGGCTTCAGATTAACTCAATTTCAACTGGGTCAGACTAGCTTCGCCTCATGTTCGATGTGTGACGCGTCGAACGATGCAGTCACTTGAGGACGCACGAACAAGGAGCTTAGTCATGAACCTTTTTAAGAAATTTGTTGCCGATGAATCCGGCGCTACAGCTATCGAATACGGCCTGATCGCGGCTCTCGTAGCCGTCGTTGCAATTGCCGCAATGACCCTGATCGGCGAGAATCTTACAACCACGTTCAGCAACATCGCAGCATGTCTTGATGCCGATAACGCTGGCGACGGCGCTTGCCCTGAGTAATAAGTCAGGCATTAACGTCTTTAGCGAGGAGGGCCGCAAGGCCCTCCTTTTTATTTGGGAAACGTTAAAACAATCTCCGATAAACTACATTTGAAGTTGAGGTCCGAGGCGGGAGCCAAATGATGCATATGGTCACGAAATTGGCGCGCAACGATGAAGGGGCAACGGCCATCGAATACGCTCTCATTGCGTCGCTGGTTTCCATTGCCATCGTTGGAGCTTTGCTGGTCCTCAATTCGTCGGCCGGCGGCATGTTTCAATATATCGTCGACAACGTTGGTCCTGCACTGGGCGGCTAGATTCAGGATCTATCCCATGACGCTGCATCTTCTGGCGCTTATCTTTCCGCTTCTTATGGCCTTCGCTGCCTGCTCGGATTTGCTTACAATGCGCATTTCCAACATGCTTGTGGCTGCTGTGGTTGTAGGTTTCGTGGCTATTGCTGCCATCTTAGGTCTAAGTCTGACAGCGATCGGGCTGCATCTGGCAGCAGGCGCCGTGGTGCTTGTCGTCACCTTCACGTTGTTTGCACTCGGATGGATTGGCGGTGGCGATGCTAAGTTGGCGGCAGCAATCGCTATGTGGATGGGCTTTGAATTTACTTTGCCCTTCTTGCTCTATTCCTCGATTTTGGGCGGCGTTTTGACCTTTGTTCTGCTCTTTGGTCGACGTTATGCCCTTCCTGCTCCCTTGCTCGGAGTTGGTTGGATACAGCGGCTGCACCACCCCAAGACCGGGGTGCCTTACGGCATCGCTCTGGCGATCGCTGCGATGCTGGTCTATCCCCAGACCCTCGTTTACGAAGAACTAGTGACCGATCGTGCTGTCCAGGAGACATTGCTCGACCAGCTCTCGACGTTCTAACGCCCATCGACGAAGCGCGTGTGGCTTTGCTTTGGTTGGGCGAAGCTTTGCTTCTAAACCATTGGTTAACCTTTGTGAAAAAGCATCGATTAACCAAGTTTTGACCCTTTCCCGGCAATAGTTCTCCGGTCATGCCCCACTCGCGTCTGACTATTGCGTGTCTGGGGTGAGATTACGGGGGCCGGTAGCGCATGAGACGTCCTGTCTCCCGAGAACAGTGCATGTGCCGGAGTGGCACGAGCCAGTGGGAGTAATAGGGTCAGATGAAACCGGCGCGTATTCTGCTCATAGTGGTTGCTGTCGTGGCGGGTGGGCTAGCTGCATTTTTGGCAACGCGCGGCAATAGCCCTCGTCCCCAGGACACACCGACCGCTGCTGTACAGATCGAACGGGAAGCCAGGGCGCAGGTCCTTGTGGCAACACGTGCAATCGGACTGGGACAGCGGCTGACAGAAGCCGATGTTGGTTGGCAGGATTGGCCCGAAGGCGCGCTGCGGTCCGAATACATCACGGCCGGCGCAATCCCAGATGCACCTCAGCAGGTGTCGGGTTCGGTGGCGCGTTTTGAGTTCTTTCCCGGCGAGCCGATCCGCGAAGCCAAGCTCGTCAATTCGACGCAAGGTTACCTTTCTGCCGTGATTGGCCAGGGGATGCGCGCGGTCTCGGTCTCGGTCAATCCAGATTCGGCCTCCGGCGGCTACATCGTTCCCAACGACCGCGTGGATGTCGTTCTTACCCGTTCGGGCGGCGACTACTCGGAAACGATTCTTTCCAATATTCGTGTTCTGGCAATTGGGACTAGACTTGGAGAAGTGGGGAGTACTGGCGGACAGGTCGATCCTGACAACCCGTCCTCCCAAGTGTTTGAAAGTGCTGAGGTCGCAACTCTAGAAGTCACCCCTGCACAGTCGGAAACAATACTTCAGTCAGGATCGATTGGTCGTCTCGCGCTGGTCCTGCGCTCGGTCGTCGATTTCGCTCAGACCACCCCGGACAGCAGCGCTGGAAGCCAGACCGTGAGACTTGTCCGGTACGGCCAGTCTCAATCGGTCACATCAAGCGCTCCGCGCATGACGCCGCCTTCGGGCACTTCCGTATCGGCCCTGGACAATCCCGCTGCACCAATTGCGCCGGCTCAGCCGTTGTCGCCCGTCATCGAGGTCAGATAATGCTCTTCGCTCCAAAACAGACTTTCGCCGCTCGCTTCGGTCGCATGAGTGCAGTTATGGCGGGCTTGCTCCTGGCAAGCTTTGGCCTTTTCACCCCGGTCTTGGGCGCCACATCGCCCCATCTGCGCATCGCGCACAGCGAATTGGGGCGCACCCAACATGTGGAGATAGGGGTCAATAAATCGATCATCATCGATTTGCCAGTCGAGGCGGGCGAAGTGATCGTGTCCCAGCCAGGGGTCGCCAACGCCTTGATGCGGACACGCACACGCGCGGTGATTCAAGGCATTTCGGCTGGCGAAACCAACATCTTGTTTCTCGATTCTTCTGGCGCCGGCATTGCCGTGATCGAAATCTCGGTGGCCCAGGATTCCTCGGGTCTTGCTGCAACAATCAACAGGTTGCTGCCCGGGTCGCGGGTGCAGGTGCAGTCCTTTGCCAATTCGGTTATTCTTTCCGGTGACGTCCAGTCCGGCGATGACATGGAAAAGGCTGTTGCGATCGCAGCGCAATATGTGGGCGGCGAATCCAATGTGACCTCAGTTATCAATGTAGCCGGCGGTCAACAGGTTGCGCTTAAGGTTGTCGTCGCTGAAATCAAGCGCGATGCGGCTCAAGCGTTGGGCATCAACCTCTCGGGCTCGCTCTCGGTCGGCGCCCTCAACCTTGGCCTGAATTCAGCACCGGAAAGCGGTGCCTCGGCCGGCAGCTATTCCGGCGATTTTCAGCAAGGCAGCTTCTCGATTGACGCTTCACTGCAGGCCCTGCAGAGCCAGAATGCCTTGCGGCTCCTTGCCGAACCGGTGTTGACGGCGATGTCAGGTCAGGAAGCCAACTTTCATGTCGGCGGCGAGCTTCCGATCCGTGTCGTCAGGGATGGAGAGACAAGCTACGACTACAAGGAATATGGAATTCGGCTCAATTTCACGCCCACCGTCCGCTCCAACGGCTTGATCGGTCTGGAGATTGATACCGAGATTTCCGAGATTTCCGATACGATTTCAGGTGCCCTGAACTCGCGAAGCGCCTCTACATCTGTAGAGCTACCCGCATATCAGACCCTTGCGATCGCCGGGTTGCTCGAAGAGCGCACGCGCCGTCAGATCAATGAGCTGCCCGGACTGGGAAATATCCCCATTCTTGGCGCCCTGTTCCGGTCGTACGAGTACAGCACGTCCCAGACCGAGCTGGTGATACTTGTCACACCGGTCATTGCTCAGCCCAGCGTTGCGCCTGTTGCTACACCCGACGACTTCTATCAGCCCTCATCAAATGCAGAAGCCATGTTCCTTGGCCGCATGGAGAGCATGTACGGAGTGGGCGGCGCGCAAAGCGGCCAGTTCCGAGGCTCTGTTGGTTTCATGCTCGATTGATCCTTTAGCGCCGGCGTTGCCGCAGGTGCACCATTTGTCGTCCCGCTTGGGGTAGAAACTATGAATTTTATCGATAATGACGATCGTGCCAAAGGCTCCGAGCCGGCGACCGAAACTGTAAGTGGCGCGCGGTTGATCCCGCGCATCACGATCCAGGCGTTCTGTGAGCACTCCCAGACGGCACAGATCATCGAAGACACAACCCACGACAGGCGAATGTCCAAGGTGGCCTTAACCACACACAATGGGGGTCTCGAAGGCGCGGTGGAGACTTATCGCACCAACCCTACGCCGAACCTGATTGTCGTTGAGACCACGCTTTCCGCCGACCAGATTGAAAGCGCATTGGAAAAGCTCGCAGAGGTTTGTGATGCATCAACGCGTGTGATCGTTATCGGGCACGTTAACGATGTCATGCTCTATCGCAGTCTGATTCGCGCAGGCGTCTCGGAATACTTGGTAATGCCGGCCTCCAGTGCGACGATCATCAACGCGATAACGGATCTTTTTGCATCGGAGGGCGCTGCGCCAATTGGCCGTTCAATGGGTTTTATCTCCGCCAAAGGCGGAGCGGGCGCCTCGACGGTAGCCCACAATGTCGCCTGGGCCATTGCACGTTCAATTCGCCAGGACGTTCTGGTTGCCGATCTGGATTTGCCGTTTGGAACGGCAGGGCTCGATTTCAATCAGGACCCTCCTCAAGGCATAGCCGATGCTGTCTATGCCAGCGACAAAATGGATGCAGTCATGCTTGATCGATTGATGAGCAAGGCCGCCAATCACATCTCACTTCTTGCTGCACCGGCAACGCTTGATCGCGCCTATGACCTGTCTGAACGCAGCTTCGAACAGATTATCGAACTCAGCCAGAAGACGGTGCCGGTTGTCATCCTCGATATCCCTCATTTGTGGACGAGCTGGGTTCGCCACACTTTGGCCGCCGTCGACGAAGTTGTCATTGTAGCCGAGCCAGACCTTGCCAATCTGCGCAATGCCAAAGCCATAGCAGATGCCGTCAAGGCGATGCGCCCTAGCGACAGCGATCCGATCATTGTGGTCAACAAGACTGGTATCGCCAAGCGTCCGGAAATTCCTGCTGCCGAATTTGCGTCGTCGATCGAATGTCGCCTCGCTGCCCAGATTGGCTTCGAGCCGGCGCTTTTCGGCACCGCTGCAAACAACGGCCAGATGATTGCAGAGGTGTCGGCGACCCATAAGGTCAACGATATTTTCCGCACGCTCGGACTTGAACTAACCGGGCGGGCCAGCGCCGAAGCAAGCAGCCGTCAGTCCGGTCTGCGTATACCCGACCTGTTTCGCAAGCGTAAGCGGGCTTAGTCAAAAGGAAGGCTCACACGATGTTCGGCAAGCGAGCGAGTTTCGGCGGCAACACACAGCCGGCTCCGAATCGTCCGGCGCCGCCTCCCGAGGCGACGGAGCTTGAACGCGCGCGCGACCAACCCATTGGTGCCGCGCCCGAGCCAGCCAGAGCTGGCCGGATGGAAGAAGCCGAGGCGCCCGAACCTACGGGGCGCGACAAGAATTATTTCCAGACAAAGTCTTCGATCTTTTCGGCGCTTATAGATTCGATTGACCTGTCCCAGCTCGCGGCTATGGACCAGGATTCGGCGCGCGAGGAAATTCGTGACATTGTTGCCGAAATCATTGCCCTCAAGAATTTTGTTATGTCGATCTCCGAGCAAGAGGACTTGCTCGACGATATCTGCAATGACGTCTTGGGGTATGGTCCGCTCGAGCCGCTCCTGGCTCGAGACGACATCGCCGATATCATGATCAACGGTTCGCAGCGCTGTTACATCGAAGTCAACGGGCGTGTGAAACTGACCAATGTGCGTTTCCGTGACGATGCGCACCTTATGAACGTTTGCCAGCGCATCGTGAGTCAGGTCGGGCGCCGTGTCGACGAATCCTCGCCCATCTGCGATGCGCGCCTGCCCGACGGCTCTCGTGTCAACGTCATAGCGCCGCCTCTTTCCATTGATGGTCCCACTCTTACAATTCGTAAGTTCAAAAAGGACAAGCTGACGCTTCCACAATTGGTCAAGTTCGGCTCGATTTCTCCCGATGGCGCCGAAGTGTTGCGGGTTCTTGGGCGTGTGCGCGCTAATGTGCTGATCTCCGGCGGTACCGGCTCGGGCAAGACCACATTGCTCAACTGTCTTACTGCCTTTATCGATAAAGACGAGCGTGTCATCACCTGTGAGGACTCGGCTGAACTTCAACTTCAGCAGCCCCATGTTGTGCGCCTCGAAACCCGCCCGCCCAATCTTGAGGGCGAAGGTGAAGTGACGATGCGAGAGCTTGTGAGAAACTGTCTTCGCATGCGTCCTGAACGCATCATCGTTGGCGAAGTTCGTGGACCCGAAGCTTTCGATCTGCTCCAAGCCATGAACACTGGTCACGATGGATCGATGGGCACGTTGCACGCCAACTCCCCACGTGAGGCGCTATCTCGTCTCGAATCGATGATCACCATGGGTGGGTTCGCCTTGCCCAGCCGTACAATCCGAGAAATGATCGTGTCGTCGATCGACGTTATCGTTCAGGCAGCGCGTCTGCGAGACGGGTCGCGGCGGATTACCCACATCTCAGAAGTACTCGGCATGGAAGGCGACGTCATCGTCACCCAAGACGTGTTCCTTTATGACATCATGGGCGAAGACGCCAATGGCGCTCTGTTGGGACGGCATCGCTCGACTGGTATCACCAAGCCGCAGTTCACCGAGAAGGCGCGTTATTTCAACGAGGAAATAGCCCTGGTGGAAGCGCTTGAGAGGGCCAACGTCGAACAGCACGAATTGATGCGGTGAACATGAGCCCACTTGTTCTAGCTATACTTGTTGTGATCTGCGTCGGCGCGTTGGGTGTTGCTTTCGTGCCTGCTTTGGCCGGCTCGAGCCGAGCCGATAAACGCATGAAGGCACTTCAAGCCGACGTGCAGGTGCGTCGGCAGACAATGTCGGCTGACAAGACCAAGGAGACGCGTCGTCGCACTGTTCAGGACGCGCTCAAACAGCAGTCCGCGCAGCTTACTGCCCGTCGTGCCAAGGCAACCTTGAAGCACAGGATATTTCAGGCTGGCATCAAGACGCCACTAAGCTCTTGGGTTCGCAACTCGATAATTTTGGGAGTGGGGCTGTTTGCTGTGCTGTTTGTCGCTCAGGTCCCGCTTCTCTATGCCGTGATTATCGCTGTTGCAGGTGCTTATGTGCTGCCCAACGTCTATCTCGGCTGGCGACGCAAGAGATATCAAAGCGCTTATCTTGATGAGCTGCCCAATGCTGTCGAAGCCATCGTTCGCGGTGTCAGGGCCGGCATGCCACTTAACGATTCAATCCGCCTCGTTGCCCGCGAGGTCAAGCAGCCAGTGAGGTCGGAGTTCATGCGTGTGCTCGACCAGCAGTCAGTAGGCAAAAGCATGGCCGAAGCTGTGCCGGTGCTGTTTGATCGCGTCCCGCTGGCGGAAGTCAACTTTTTCATTGTCGTCATTACCGTCCAGCAGCAGTCAGGCGGCAACTTGTCCGAGGCCCTCTCAAACCTGGCAATCGTATTGCGTAACCGCAAGAAGATGAAGGCGAAGGTCAAAGCAATGAGCTCGGAAGCAAAAGCTTCCGCCATGATCATCGGTGCTCTGCCCCTCTTCGTTATTGGAGCGGTATCGGTTGTCAGTCCCAATTATCTCGCACCGCTGATGACCACGAGCGTGGGCATGATCTGCCTGGGCGTAGCGGCGGGTATGATGATGACTGGCGCATTCGTAATGAACCGCATGATTCAGTTCGACTATTAAGGAAGATTTGCGCGTGAACCTCGCTGATCAGATCGTAAATCCAGACTTCCTTATCGCTATTTTCGCTGCCGTTTCGGCTGCAGCAATCGTCTTTACGTTCGGATCTCATATCTTTGAGAAGGTAGAGCGCAAGGACCGCATGAAAAAAGTAGCCATCGAGCGCGAACAAATGCGCGTCCGGGAAATGGCGCGGCTTCGTCATCATTCCGATAGCAAAGAGAGTGCGCGAGGCAATATCCGCGGTGCCGATGCGCGCTCCTACATGAAATCGACGGTCGAGCGTTTCTCGCTACAGAAGGCCTTCGTGGACGAAAATACAGTGAACCGGTTGGCACAGGCCGGTTTGAGAGGGCAGGGAGAGCTGACAAAACACTTGTTTCTGCGCTTCGTTACCCCGTTTTTGCTGTTCGTTCTCGGCGCGTTTTATCTGATCTTTATCACGCCCGGCGGTCGACCCGTTTTTCTCAATCTGGTTTACGCGCTGGGCGTTGGCTTGGTCGGTGCTTACATCCCGCTCCTGATGCTTCGCAACAGGGTCCAAAAGCGCCAGCAGTCGATAAAGAAGGCATGGCCCGACGCACTCGATCTTGTCCTGCTCTGTGTGGAGTCGGGCATGTCGATCGAACATGCGATCAAACGGGTCGCAAAGGAGATCGGGCTGCAAAGTGTGGAGTTGGCCGAGGAACTGACGCTGACCACCGCCGAACTGTCGTTTCTCGAGGACCGAACGCGTGCTTACGATAATTTATCCAGGCGCACAGGTCTTGACGGCGTGCGCTCGGTCATGACGGCCCTTATCCAGGCTGAACGCTACGGAACATCGGTGGGACAGGCGTTGCGGGTCATGGCTGAAGAGGGGCGGGAGGCACGCATGATGGAAGCAGAAAAGAAAGCAGCCGCACTGCCCCCGAAAATGACAGTACCGCTTATCGTCTTTTTTCTGCCTGTTCTGTTTATTGTTATCATGGCGCCGGCCATCATCTCGGTCACGTCACTTTGATCCCCCGCGCGTACGCCCCAGGATCTCATGCCGTTCAACTCGGCGTGTCGTTGCGGATTGCCTGCCAGCGGTCCTGTTGGGTAAGCAGGGCGCGGATATAATCCATGTTGGCCCGCACCTGTTCGGGCGGCAATTCGGCGGCATAAAGCGCACGAGCTGGCTCAAACTGACCCTGCAATCCCAGGACAAGTGCCAGGTTCTGCCGCACCTTTGAGGTTGCGCCAGGCAGCGAAGCCGCCTTTCGCAAATTGGCTTCTGCTTGCACCAGTTCTCCGGTCATAGCATAGGACAGCCCAAGATTGGCATAGAGCCGCGCCTCTTGAGGCGCCAGCAACAGCGCTTGGGTATAGGCTTGGCGTGCTTCCGCCGGTCGGCCCATTTGGTCGAGGATGGCACCGCGCACTGACAGCCCGTCCCAATCGGGCGTTATGGGGTTCATCGCGTTGTCCACCACCCGGAGTGCCTGTTCGAAACGGCCCGCCGCGGAAAGCGCCTTGGCGTAGGCCAAGCCGACCTCTGGATCTCCGTTATGGGCCGAAACAAGATTCTCGAGGACGGTGACGGCGGGTTCAACCTGGCCAGCTGCGCGCAAAGCGGCAGCGTAATGGATGCCTAACACCTTGTTGCGCGGATCGCGGGCATAACGCTGGGATAGATCGGCAACGCTTGCCTGTATCTGCGGACCCGAATAATTAGCGTAATCGGCATTTTGCGCTCCGGTGCGATTTGTAGCGCACCCTGTCAGAGCGATGGTCGCGACACTGGCCAGCAACATCAAACCAACTCTGCCCATTCCAACCCCCGGGAGCCGCGCGCTCAACAATGCCTATCCATCTTCAGCAGTAATTCATTAACCCTAACGACGGGTTAAGTGACAGCGGGGATCGATTGCGGTTGCGGAGTGCTGGAGTTACAAACAGATCGAAACCACACTCGGAGCTATTTTATGTCCAAGACCTTGCCCATCATCTGCGTCGCCGAAAACGGATTTGAGTCCGTCAACATCAGCGAGGGGCACAAGGCTTGGGCGAAGAACAATGGGTTTGCCGGACAAACAGGAAAGCTTTTGGCTCTTCCCGCCAGCAGTGGAGAAATTGAGGCGTATTTGTTCGGCCTGGGGGGAGAAGCAAATCGCTCGGCGCTCGTTCTGGGCCTTGCTGCTGCGGCATTGCCTGCCGGCTCCTACAGGCTGGAAGGTGATTATGGCGATCCCACTCTGGCAGCTCTCGGCTTCAGGCTGGGGGCATACGGATTTGACAAATACACCAAGGCCAAGGAACGGCCGACGCTGGTTCCGGTGGATGGGGTCGACGCTGACGAAATCGAAAATCTTGTCACTTCTGCATTCATCGCGCGTGACCTCGTCAATACTCCCGCAAATGACCTTGGCCCGGACGCCTTCGAGGTCTGGATTGCCGAGTTTGCAAAATCCCATGGCGCCCAATCCAAAATCATCCGTGGCGATGATCTGCTCACGCAGAACTTTCCAATGATCCACGCCGTGGGGCGGGCCAGCAATCAGGCGCCGCGCTTGATCGACTTTAGCTGGGGTGACCCTGCGCACCCCAAGGTCACATTGGTGGGCAAAGGGGTCACGTTCGATACCGGTGGCCTAAACATCAAGCCTGGCAGTTCCATGGCGTTGATGAAAAAGGATATGGGGGGCGCAGCCAATGTGCTTGGTCTTTCCAACGCGATCATGACAGCTGGACTAAAGATTCGCCTACGGGTGCTCGTTCCGGTCGTTGAAAATGCGATTGCGGGCAATGCATTTCGGCCCGGAGACGTGCTCCCATCACGGAAGGGATTGACCGTGGAGATCGGCAATACCGATGCAGAGGGGCGCTTGATACTTGCCGATGCGCTGGCTTTGGCTGACGAAGAAGATCCCGATCTGGTCATCGATATGGCAACCCTGACCGGCGCGGCGCGAGTGGCGCTCGGTCCGGAATTGCCGCCGGTTTATGCCCGCGAGGAAGGATTTGCCAAAAAACTCGTCGACCATGGCATGGCGGTCGATGATCCTCTCTGGTCAATGCCGCTTTGGAACGGCTATGACAAGTTGCTGGCGTCAAAGATCGCTGACGTCAATCATATCTCGACCGGTGGAATGGCCGGTTCGATCACTGCGGCCTTGTTTCTGAGCCGGTTCGTGAAGCCGCAAACAGAGTGGATGCATCTCGATATCTTTGCGTGGGCTCCCGACGCGCGGCCGGGCCGCCCCTATGGCGGAACCGATCAGGGTCTTCGTGCGCTCTACGGCGCGCTCAAGGCGCGTTACGGTCAGTAACCCCGTCCGCGGTCAACAATGTTTCGCAATCCATTGCCGGCCTGATGGTCGGCGATGATCTGCGAAAAATAACCAACGCCGCTTTGTTCGTTTGATATCGCCGCAATATGGGGCGTGATGAAACAGGTATCGAGTTCCCACAGCGGGCTGGTGCGGGGAAGGGGTTCGACCTCGAAAACGTCGAGACTTACTGCTCCGAGCGTTCCGTCATTGAGGGCTGCAACGATGTCGGCTTCCTTCTGATGGCCGCCACGCGCCGCGTTGATGAGCACCGGGCCTCCCACCAACCGACCCGTGCGCAACGCCTTGAAGGTCTGCATGTTGAGGATGCCGCGTGTTTCATCGGTCAGCGGCAACAGGCAGACGAGAATGTCGGTTGCCGCAAGAAAGTCGTTGAACCTTGCATCACCGGCAAAGCCTTCAACGCCATCAATTGATTTAGCCGAACGGCTCCAGCCATTGACAGTGAAGCCGATTGCTTTGAGTTTCCGGGCAGCATCTGTGCCCAATACTCCCAAACCCATGATGCCTACAGAGATCTCATGGCTGGCTGGAGGATACAGTTGGCGCCATACCTTGGCCTTCTGGTGGGCTGCGTAGCGCGTGAACAGTCTTTGATGCATGGTGACCTGCGAGATCACATAGTCGCTCATGCAATGGGTAAGCTCTTCATCAACGAAGCGGATAACCGGTACGTTGGGCAGCGCAGGGTGCTCCAGCAATGCATCGACACCCGCGCCCAGAGACAAAATGGCTTTCAGATTGCTCATTCCCGCGAATGCATCAGGCTCCGGCTTCCATACAAAGATATACTCGATCTCCGCCGGGTCGAATGAGTCGTCGCGCGTGACAACACGATAATCCGGCATTGCTTCGCCGAACCCTTTAGCCCAACCAGCCTCATCGATTCCGGTCAAATGCAACAACAGGGCCATTGAACGCTCCTAGGTAATATTTACGAAAAAGGCCGCACCAGATGGCGCGGCCTTTGCCTTAAGTCTAGTTTGGCCAGTCAATTAGTTGGCCGTGGTTTCGGGCGCATTGTCGAGTTCGGCACCGCCTTCGTCGGTCTCGCCAGCTGGCTGACCTTCGCCGGGTGCAGCATCTTCAGTCTGCGGGGTCGGGTTGACCTGAGGTTCTTCAGCGTCGATCACCACCGGATCATCACCTTCGGCAGATTCCTCGAGATTAAGCGCTTCGACTTCGTCAAGGACAGGCTGTTCCGCCGCAGCATCGCCTTCCGAGGCAGCCCCGCCGGTCAGATCGATCGGATTGTCCGAGATGGAATTGAGGAACACAATCAGCGCCGCGCGATCTTCGATATCGGCAAGGCCGGGGAAGCTCATCCGCGTGCCCGGTGCGAAGTCCGCGGGGTCCTCAAGAAAGGCGCTGAGGTTTTCCGGCGTCCATGTTTCGCCTTCTGCGCCCAGTGAAGCGAGCGCGTCGGAGTAGGAATAGCCTTCGTGAAGAGCAATGTCCGCGCCAACAACGTTATGAATGCCCGGTCCGACGCGATTTGCGTTTGCAGGCGAATAGTCATGGCATGACTGGCAGCGCACGATGAGCGCTTCGCCCTGTTCAGGGGTCACGGCAGCAAGAGCGGCAGTCAACTCGTCCTCAACCGGAGCGTCTTCTCCACTTTCACCTTCAGCGGGGGTTACTTCTTCTTCAGCCGGGGCTTCGGGAAGCGGGAACGGATCGTCCGAGTTCTCGCGCAGGAAGGCGATGAGATTGGCGCGATCTTCGGGGTTGGAGAGACCGGCAAAGCTCATCTTTGTGCCCGGTGCATAATTGCGAGGGCTTTCAAGGAAAGCATCAAGGTGTTCGTAGTCCCAAACTTCGCCATTGGCACCAAGCGTTGCCAAGGCGTCCGAATATGCAAAGCCTTCATGGCTTGCTATCGGATGGCCGACAACGCCGTAAATGCCGGGGCCGGTGCGGTTTTCGTTGGCAGGTGAGTAATCGTGGCACGACTGGCACCGGTTGATCAAATTGGCGCCTTCTTCTGCAGAAGCCGTCTGCATGCGGGCCGCGATGGATGGCACTCCGGGAGCTTCTTGGCCACCTTCTCCACCTTCGGGAGCCGGTTCGGGCAGTGCATAATCGGCCCCACGCCCCTCGATCGGAGCGTATATTTCGTCGGCAATGAAGCCGACACCCATCACAAAGACTAGCGTGCCAAGAATGGCACCGAAAATCTTGTTGAGTTCAAATGAATTCATAATCTCGGTCTCTCCGTACCGTTATCCCCGCCCGAGCGCCGGCAGCAGAACGCAAAACACGGGCCCCGATCGGTGATCCGGGAAGCAAGCGTGTTACCACGCTTGCGCCAAAGCCACGGATTCGACCGTCAAGCCCGCGCGCGGACCATAAATGGAAGCATCGGCCCACGCAACCGCCATAGGCCGGGTGCGACAATCCCGCAAGCCAAATTTTTAGGTGTCGCAGGTTCAATTGACACCCGTTGGCGGTGGGGGTTAGGTGCGCGCATTCATTTATTGGGACAAAGCCTATGTCACGCAAGATAGCCTTTCAGGGAGAATTGGGAGCTTTCAGTCACGCAACGGCTGTAAAAGTGTTTCCAGACGACCAGCCGGTGCCTTGTGTGACGTTTGAGCAGACAATTGCAGCCGTGCAGTCTGGCGATGCCGACTATGCAGTCGTGCCTGTCGAAAATTCCCTCTACGGTCGCATAACAGATATCCACCACATCCTGCCCGAAAGTGGGCTCTATATTATAGGTGAGCATTATCTGCCCGTCCGCATGAACCTGCTCGGCGTGCCCGGAACGACGCTTTCTGAAATCGAAGCTGTGCAATCTCTGTCGGTCGCGCTAGGTCAGTGCCGCAATTTTATTGCCAAGCACAAGCTGCGCACCATCAGCGCCGTCGATACAGCGGGTTCGGCGCGGGAGGTCGCAGAAATGGGTGATCGGTCAGTTGCTGCCATTGCTTCACGGTTTGCCGCCGAGACATATGGCTTGGATGTGGTTGCCGAGAACATCGAAGATGCTTCCCACAACACAACGCGCTTTTTGATTATGGCGCGTGAACCTGTGGCGCCCAGGCCCAACGGTAACAAGATCAAAACGACATTTGTGTTCCGCGTCCGCAACGTCCCAGCAGCGCTCTACAAGACAATGGGTGGATTTGCGACCAACTCGGTCAACATGACCAAGCTCGAGAGCTATATGGTTGGCGGCTCGTTCACTGCCACCCAGTTCTATGCCGATATCGAGGGGCACCCTGACGATCACAATGTAAAGCTGGCGCTCGAAGAACTCGGATTTTTCTCCGATCACTTCAAACTCCTCGGAATTTATCCGGTAGCCGACTCCGCGCCTTGAAAGAGTCATACAGACCTCTTGCAAACCCGTTCCCGATGCAGCACATAGGGGACGGGAGGTTGGTGGCGGACGAACCGCTCGCCAACCGGGTCAGGTCCGGAAGGAAGCAGCCCCAACGAGTACGGCACGGGTCGTCGTCAGCCTCCTGCTTTATATTGGCGCCATTCGGTAATGGCGCGGCTATTTCTCCCAGCAACGGCCCGCGATGGTGACCCCCCAGACCCCAGCAACGCCCTATCAGGTTCTGGCCCGGAAACACCGGCCGTTGAGCTTTGAGAGCCTTGTCGGGCAGGACGCCATGGTCCAGACTCTGGGCAACGCGTTTGCCACAGGCCGGATTCATCACGCTTTTATTCTGACCGGCGTGCGCGGTGTAGGCAAAACCACGACTGCCAGAATCCTTGCCCGCGCCTTCAATTACGCTGACGAAACTGGTGCGCGTCCGACCCTTGATTTTTCAAAGGAAGGGGTTCATTGCGCCGAAATCATCGCGGGCACCCATGTCGACGTCATGGAGATGGATGCGGCGTCAAACACTGGCATTGATTCAATTCGTGAGATCAATGCGATGACGCGCACGCCGCCGATGAGTGCACCTTACAAAGTGTTCATCATCGACGAAGTGCACATGCTCTCCACGTCGGCGTTTAACGGCCTTCTAAAGACTCTGGAAGAGCCGCCCCCCTATGTGAAGTTCATCTTCGCGACGACTGAAATCCGCAAGGTTCCAGTGACAATTCTGTCGCGCTGTATGCGTTTTGACCTGCGCCGGATTTCGCCCGAAGTGATGACGGGATATCTGTCGGGTCTCTTGGAAAAAGAAGCGATAGCGGTTGAGCCCGAAGCACTGTCCATGATCGTCCGCGCAGGCGAAGGATCGGTACGTGATTGCCTGTCTCTGACCGATCAGGCCATTGCGCATGGGGGTGGAGAGATTTCCGTTCAGTCCGTCCGCGACATGCTAGGCCTTGCCGATCGCGCCCGGATCATCGATCTGTTTGAAAAACTGATGAGCGGCGACATCGCTGGAGCGCTCGACGATACGCGCGAGCTCTATGATTCTGGAGCCGATCCAACAACGATTATCACCGATCTTGCTGAATTGACCCATCTGGTCACACGCATAAAGATAGTGCCCTCAGCAGCCGATGATCCTGTGCTGACACCTGATGAACGCAGCCGCGGCTCCGAACTTGCCCAAAAGCTTGGGTTGCGGATACTGACGCGTGCCTGGCAGATTTTGTCAAAGGGTCTGACGGAAATAGCACAGTCGGGCAATGGTCTGCAGTCCGCCGAAATGGTCCTTATCCGACTTGCCTATGCTGCGGATCTGCCGAGCCCGGATGAACTCATCGAAAAGCTGACCAATCAGCCGACTGGTTCCGGTCCTGCACCGTCAGCGCCGGCTCCCAATGGCGGTGGCGGGCATCAAGCGCGTGCTTTGGCGCCATCGGCGCCGCCCAGTCCAGCCCCGCGGGCCGAAACAAAACAGGTGCCGCAATCGTATGAGCAGATTGTCGCCCTGGCTGGCGAGAAGCGCGATGTTGCTGTCAAATACGCCTTGGAATCCGATATCAAGCCCGTCTCGTTCGAAGTCGGACGCATCGAGGTGGCGTTGACACCAACGGCCAACCCATCCATCGTTTCGATGTTGTCGGCACGGCTCAAGGAATGGACAGGCCGCCCCTGGCTCGTGACTATTTCGACCAAGGAAATCGCCGCGCCAACCTTGCGTGAAGCCCGGCGGGCGGCCGAAGATCACGCGCGCGATGCGGCGCTCGAAGATCCTCTGGTCAAGGCTGTGATGGAAACTTTTCCGGGCGCCAGACTCGTCAATATTAAGTCTCGCCCGGACCTGACCAATGAGTTGGAAGCCGCAGCAGAGAATTTCGAAGCTCCTATTGATCCGGAGGAAGACGAATGAAAGATCTCATGGGCATGATGAAAAAAGCCCAGGAATTTCAACAGCGCGCTCAGGACATGCAGGCTGAGGCGGCAGCGCATATGGTTGATGGCACAGCCGGAGCCGGTATGGTTGTCGTGACCATGACGGCAAAAGGCGACCTCCAGGGCGTCAAGATCGATCCCTCTTTGTTTAAACCCGAAGAGGCTGAAATCGTTGAAGATCTTATCGTTGCTGCCCACGCCGATGCCCGTCGTAAGGGCGAAGAGTTTATGCAGCAAAAGATGAGCGAAATGACCGCAGGATTGCCCATTCCGCCGGGCATGAAGTTTCCCTTCTAGGATCAAGCCGAAATGGCAAGCACCTCCGGCGGGCCGGAAATTGAACAACTCATTCAGCTTCTCTCGCGCCTGCCGGGCCTTGGTCCGCGTTCGGGTCGCAGGGCTGTTTTGCATCTGATCAAGAAAAAAGAGCAATTGATGGCGCCGCTTGCGGCAGCGCTCGATCGTGCGATCGAAGCCGTCAAGGTTTGCCAGTGTTGCGGCAATATCGATACCATCTCGCCATGCACGATCTGCTCGGATCAGCGCCGCGCGGAATCCGGATTGCTGATTGTTGTTGAGGACGTCGCAGATTTGTGGGCGCTCGAACGCGCTGGAATCGGCGCCGTTCGCTATCATGTGCTCGGTGGCGTTCTTTCCCCGCTTGATGGGGTGGGGCCGGACGACCTTTCAATAGATCAGCTCATCCGTCGGGCGCCCGAGTACTCAGAAGTCGTCCTGGGGGTCAATGCCACCGTGGAAGGGCAGACTACGGCCCATTACATAACCGACCGACTAGCCGGCACCGGTGTTACCATAACCCGCCTCGCACATGGGGTTCCTGTCGGTGGCGAACTTGACTACCTCGATGAAGGCACGCTCAGTCAGGCGCTTAAAGCCCGCACGCGCTTCTAGAAACTCGTTTACAGCTCGCTAAGTGTATTTGCGGGTGTTGCTTGGATCAGCGGGCGGCCATCTCCGATTTGTTTACGTCTTTGTCCGATAACCTGCACCATCAATGCTGGGGACAGGCAATCGTTACATGGGCGAAGTTCTTTCGACACTTTACAATCAACACGATATCAAGCTCGTAATCCTCGCTGCCTTAATATGCGCTTTGGCGTCTTTTGCGGGTGTTTCCATTCTCACCCATGCCAGGCGTTCCATCGGGTTGATGCGATCGGTGTGGTTGGCGGTTGCTGCAGTGTCGGTCGGGTTTGGCATCTGGGCTACCCATTTTGTCGCAATGCTCTCGTTCGATGTCGGCTTTCCAGCCAGCTATGACATCGGGTTGACCCTGGCTTCTCTGCTGATTGCGATAGCCGTCTGTGGTATGGGGCTGGCCGCAGCCGGGATGGGACGTCGTCGCTCCGACCTCGTTCTGGGCGGTGCCATCGTGGGGCTTGGTATTTCCGCTATGCACTACACGGGCATGCGGGCCCTGGAGATTGGCGGCGAGGTGTCGTGGGATTCGGGCCTTGTTGCTGGATCTGTGATTTCAGGCATGGTGCTGGGCGCTGCAGCTCTGCGTGTTGGAGTGAGCCGAAATGCCAAAGCCCGTGCGTTTGGAACGGGGCTTTTGACACTCGCGATCTGCTCCATGCACTTTACGGCAATGGGCGCCGCAGGGTTCGTAAATTGTTTTGCAATTGCGGCAGCGGGAGAATTTAGTCCCGCATTGCTGTCGCTATTTGTGGGCGTAGCCTCGATCCTCATTTTTCTTGCCGCGCTTGCCAGTCTCTATCTCGATTTGCGAGACCGCAAGCGCGCCGCCGCCGAAGAAAGCCGCATGCGTGGTTTGGCCGATGCGGCTGTCGAGGGCTTGGTTGTTTGTTCTGACCGCACTGTCGTTGCAGTCAACGCCGCATTTCAAGAAATGGTGGGAGCAAAAGGCAGGGATCTGGCGGGGACGTCAATTGGCGAGTTCCTGGCGGCCACAGGGTGTGTGGCAATCTTTGAGCAGGCCGACGAACTTGTCGAAACCGAACTCACTGACCTTAAAGGTGAACATATCCCGGTAGAAGTGGTCATGCGCGAGGTTGACTTTGGTGGCCGCCTGCATCGGGCGATTGCGGTCCGCGATCTGCGTGCCAGAAAACAGGCCGAACATCATATAAGATTTCTCGCCCATCACGACGCGATGACGGGCCTGGCCAATCGTGCCAGCTTCAATGATCGGCTCGAAGACGAAATTGCCCGCGCCCGTCTTGCCGGACAGAAGCTGGCCGTTTTGTGCCTTGATCTCGATCGCTTCAAGGAAATCAACGATCTATTCGGTCACGCTGCCGGAGATGCGTTGTTGCAGCGCGTAGCCAGGCTAATCGAAGATGGGCTCAAAGGGCGCCAGTTTGCGGGGCGTCTTGGGGGTGATGAGTTTGCCGTGATCCTCCCAGATGTGCCTTCGGCACAACACGCCTCAAAACTTGCCGAGGACATGCTTGAACTTTTTTCACGTGCAAATCGTGAAAACACAGACGGTACTGTCATTTCGGCATCGGTTGGTATTGCGCTTTATCCAGACGACGCAGAGGACGTCGACCAGTTGATGACTTATGCCGATACTGCGCTCTATTGCGCGAAGGCTGAAGGTCGAGGGACCTACCGCTTGTTTGAGAGCCAGATGGGGGCTCAGGTGCGCGATCGACGTTTGCTGGAGCATGATCTTCGTGCAGCGTTGGTAAGCCGCGAACTTTCGCTTGCCTACCAGCCTCAGGTGGACCTCGAGTCTGGAGAGGTGTCGGGCTTTGAAGCACTGGTGCGCTGGGCCCACCCCCAACGCGGTGCAGTTCCCCCCTCGACCTTCATTCCTATCGCTGAAGAGACTGGTCTCATACTCCAACTCGGCGAATGGGTCATGCGGACTGCATGTGAACAGGCTGCAAGCTGGACTTCTCCGTTGATGGTTGCTGTTAACGTATCGGCAGTGCAACTTCATGCGCCGAACTTTGTCGCCTTCGTTGAGGGTATCTTGTCTGAAACGGGCCTCTCTGCCGACCGGTTGGAGATCGAGATCACTGAAACGGCAATGATCCGCAACATGAACCGCGCCCTTGTCAATCTGCGCCAGATCAAGGCGCTCGGTGTCAAAGTCGCCATGGATGACTTTGGCACCGGCTATTCTTCTCTGTCGAACCTGCGAGCATTCCCGTTCGACAGGATCAAGGTCGACCAGTCCTTCATTCGCGCCGTCCACGACAATGATCAGTCAGCCGCAATCGTGAGGGCGGTGCTTGGGTTGGGCAAGGGACTGAACCTGCCAATTCTGGCGGAGGGCGTCGAGCGACCTGAGGAACTGGAATTCCTCAGGGGCGAGGTCTGCAATGCCGCCCAAGGGTACTGGTTCTCGAAGCCTGAAGATATTTCTGCGTTCGAAGAGATCGTGAGAGGAACCCAGAGAACGATTTCCTCAGATCAGAATGTCGTGCCACTCAAGCGTCGCGCCTAGCGTAAAAGGTCAATCTGGCTTGTCTTCATAACCTTGGTTATCGGCTTCACCGGTAATCCGCGAGATCGCATCCTCATCGTCGGGAGACTGGCTTTCAATATGGTCGGCCGGATCAAAACTGGTCGCTGCATCCCTTGGCGCTGAGCGCTCGGCACCTTCAAGTGCGGCAATGGCGGCGTTGACCTCGTCACGCAAGGTGTCGATGTCGCTTCCGGCGTCCGAGGCTGCAAGGCCGATGAGGCCGGCTGATATTTCACGCAGTCGATCGAGCCGCTCTTCGGTCGGTCGGCTATCGTCATAGAGGTAGTCGTTGACCTCATCGACACTCATCGGCATCAGCGCGGCTGTGGGGTTTGCATCGTCACCAAGCGCCTGATCGACCGGTATGACGCGACCTTCATGGGGATGTTCTGCCATCACTGTACTCCTTGGCATGATCTTGCATGGACAACGTCGCAGCAGCCCCAAGGTTGCTCGTTATTCAATCAGCGATGGTCGTTCCTCTTCAAACTCAAGAGCTTCAATCTTTTCGCCACGTCGGGTGACCTTGCCGGTCGAAATCAGAATGTCATCGATATCCTGATTGGCCTGTCGGAAGTGCGTTTGCAGTTTGTTGACCCGGTCATTGAGGCGACCGACATCGGTAAGCAGCGCGACAACCTCCTTTTGGATGATATGAGCCTGCTCGCGCATGCGGACATCGCGTAAGAGTGCCTGGATTACCTGGATCGACAGCATCAGCAGCGAGGGAGAAACGATCACAACCCGTGCACGCGCAGCCTTTTGCACCACATCTTCGAACTGCTCATGGAGATCGGCAAAGATCGACTCGGAGGGCACGAACATGAATGCTGTGTCCTGAGTTTCGCCGGCAATAAGATATTTCTCCGAAATCGCCTTGATGTGAGTGGCGCAGTCGCTACGAAAGCCTGCCATGGCCGAACGCACAGTTTCGGGCGTCTCAGCCTCGGCGATCCTTTGCCAGCCCTCAAGCGGGAATTTCGCGTCGATCACCAAAGACGGTGCATCGTTGGGCATATGAATGAGGGCGTCCGGTCGCGAATTGTTGGAAAGGGTAACCTGGAATTCGTAAGCGTTGGGTGCCAACCCGTCGGCGATGATGGCTTCCATGCGCCCCTGGCCAAAGGCACCGCGCTGCTGCTTGTTGGACAGAATCGACTGCAGTGAGACGATCTCGCCCGAGAGTTGAGTTATGTTTGTCTGAGCCCTGTCGATCACGGCGAGCCGCTCGTTGAGCTTGGTCAGTGTTTCATCGGTCTTTGTACGGTTCTCGGTCATCGATTGATTGACCCGATGGGAATTGGCATCAATCCGCTCGGTAAGGACACGGGCAAGATCGGATGTGCGCGTGCCAAATATTTCGCTCATTGTTTGCATGCGGCCCGTCATTTCCGACTGAATGCGCATCATATCGGCCATATGGCGTTCCATCTCGGCATTGCGGGTCAAATCTGATGCGGCCTGAGCCTCTCGCTCTCGGGCAGCACGTGTTTGCCCGAGCAATACGACAATCAGCCCGATAACGGCGATCGCCAGCCCCCCCGTCAGAACTTCAAGGATCGTTATTGGCGTTCCGCCGATGTCAAAGAGCACTGTTTCCATAATGTTCTTGTTATCTGATTCGGCCCTTCCCATATCCGCTTTGCTTGACCCACAAGGGCCACCTGCATTAACCAGTGCCTCACACATCAATTCCGAGATCGTTGAATGGCCGTACGTGAAATTCTCATCCTGCCCGATCCCCTGCTCCGCAAGGTGACAGAGCCTGTCGAGGCGTTCGATGACGACCTCCAGAAGACTGTCGATGATATGTTCGAAACCATGTACGACGCGCCGGGCATCGGACTGGCCGGCCCACAGATCGGCTATATGAAGCGTGTTGTGGTGATCGATCTTGCTGACGAGGAAAATCCGGACTCGGGCAAGATCGCCATGGTCAATCCTGAGATCGTCGGCATAAGCGAGGAAACGGCAGTTTCCGAAGAAGGATGCCTGTCGATTCCCGAGCTCTACTATGAGGTCGAGCGTCCCGCCGAGGTGACGGTAAAGTATTTTACGCCCAAGGGTGAGGAAGTCACCCGCCATGCAACGGGCCGTCTGGCCGTTTGCATGCAGCACGAGATCGACCACCTCGATGGGGTGCTTTACATCGACTACCTTTCGCGCCTCAAACGCGACCGCGTGAACAAGAAATTCCAAAAAAGGGCACGGCTCGCCAGTTAAGCTGGGCGCCTGCCATCTGTCTCGAAATCGAAGGGTAATCCGATGCGCGTCGTCTTCATGGGTACCCCCGATTTCGCTGTGCCCACGCTTACCGAAATCGTTATGCGCGGCCACGAAGTTGTTGCCTGCTATACCCGCGCGCCAAAACCGGCTGGGCGGGGGCAGTCCGAACGCAAATCGGCGGTCCATCTGACCGCCGAAGAGTTCGGCATCCCCGTATTCACGCCCAGGAATTTTCGTGACCCCTCCGATGTGGCGACTTTTGCAGCGCTTGATGCCGAAGTGGCAGTCGTTGTTGCATATGGCCTGCTGTTGCCTGAAGCTGTGCTTGAAGCGCCTGAAAAGGGGTGTCTGAACCTGCATGGATCTTTGTTGCCGCGCTGGCGCGGTGCCGCACCGATCCAGCGCGCCATCATGGCAGGCGATGAGCGCACTGCCGTTTCGGTCATGAAAATGGAAGAGGGGCTCGATACCGGTCCGGTCGGCCTTATCGATTTCATTTCCATCGCACCCGACATGACGGCGGGCGAACTCCACGACGAAATGATGCGAACCGGCGCCGATTTGATGGGGCGAGCGCTGTCCGCGCTCGAGCGGGATGCGCTGGAGTTTACGACCCAGTCCGACGACGGCGTGACTTATGCCAAAAAAATCGAGAAGGCCGAGGCGCGTATCGATTTCGCGCGTCCCGCAAATGAGGTTCACAACCACGTTCGGGGTCTTTCGCCGTTTCCGGGCGCATGGTTCGAGATCGAACTCGGGGGCAAGCCCGTTCGGGTAAAGGTCCTACGCTCTACCCTCGTCCAGGCGCAGGGCGAACCCGGCACAGTTCTTGAGGGCCTGACCATTGCTTGTGCCGAGGGCGCCGTTAGATTCAAGCAGGTGCAACGCGAGGGCAAGGGCGCCATGGACGCTGAAGCCTTTCTGCGCGGCGCAGGTGACCTGACCGGGCGCAAGGTGGGCTGATGCCCCGCTACAAGCTCACAATCGAATACGATGGAACCCCTTTTGTCGGCTGGCAGCGCCAGGCCGAGGATATGTCCGTACAAGAAGCCATCGAAATCGCCATCGAAGCGTTTTCTGGCGAAACCGTGCGCACCCAGACGGCGGGCCGCACTGATGCCGGTGTTCATGCCCAGGGGCAGGTAGCCCATTTCGATCTGGAGCGCGATTGGGATCCCTTTCGTGTGTCCGAGGCTCTGAACTACCATCTCAGACCCCACCCGATTGCCATTCTAGACTGCACATTGGTGGGCGGGGATTTCGAAGCGCGGTTTTCAGCGACTGGCCGCCATTACCGCTATCTCATCCTCAACCGCCGGGCCCGGCCTGCGCTGCAGGCCCAAAGGGTCTGGCATGTTGCAAAGCCGCTTGACGAGGGTGCCATGCATGAAGCTGCGCAAACCATTCTCGGTCTGCACGATTTCACGACATTCAGATCTGTTCATTGCCAGGCCAATTCGCCGGTGCGTACCCTCGATCGGCTCGACGTGCGTCGCGATGGCGATCTTGTGGTCATCGAGACATCGGCGCGCGCGTTCCTGCACCATCAGGTGCGCTCCATGACGGGCTCGCTTAAACTGGTGGGCGAGGGGCGCTGGCCCATTTCAGGCCTGCGCGCGGCGCTCGATGCGCAGGACAGGGCACGTTGCGGCGCTATGGCCCCTTCGTCGGGTCTCTATCTCACCGCTATCGACTATCCTGAACCTAATGCAGCGGCAGCTGACCGAGGATAAGTGCTGCAACGATAAGCGAAAAAATCTGCGCGGCCAGGACGATTACGACGTCGCCTGCTCCCAGACCGGCAATCAGACGCAGAATGTTAATCTCGACGACAAGCATGGCCAGGCCCAGAGCTGCCCATACGATCAGGATCGTGTTGACCAGGGTTCCCCCCGAATCCGCACCGAGCAGGAATGCTCCGAGAAAGGAAACAGCAAAGATTGTGATCAAGATGGCGGCCAGCGTGAAGGCGTTCGACCAGTTTATGGCCACCAGTACAGGCCGGAAGGCGTGCAACACGCCCAGTCTTGGGAAAATCAGGCGAAGCGCCAGGAATCGGGCGCAGACCAGCGCGCCGAAAATAAATAGCAGGCTTGCCGCCGAAAAGATCTGAGCCTGCTGCGCACCCAGTCCCATGAACGCCACGAAAGCAGCGTAGGCAATGATCAGTGGAACGAAACTCCCTGCCAGTCCACGCTGGGAAAAATCAAACCATGAAGGCGCATCGCTACGGGACAGGACGAGACGCCATGTGCCCCCGAGCGCCCAGCCTGCTTCCTCAAGCAATGATGAACGATGCAGGTCCACCCGATCACATCTCAGGGGTGGGAACAGTACCGTACAGCGCTTCGACGGCGAGCAGCGCGAACATCATGCCGATGGTCTGGACGACGATGAGCATCACGATTTGCCCGGCCTTCATGCCAACCACGAGCCGTGCATTGTTGATGCGGGCCAGAAAGCCGATCACTACAGCAAGTATAAGAATCAACTCGGCGCTCACAGTCACCAGAGCAACGACGGCCAGCGCAATCGACACTATGGCGTTGACCCAGTTTTCGACTGTCACAAAGGCTGTAAATTTCTCGGAAAGTCCGGTGAGGCGCAAGACGACCCATGACGCACTCATTATGCCGGCATAGAGCAGGGCGTTCTGAACCAGCGCGGCAAATGTCGAAACCTCAGAGCCGCTAGGCACCACCAGCGCCGAGATCAGGAAGGTGATTGCCACCGAAATCAGCAGCGCAATAAAGCTCGAGGCCAGCCCGCGCATGTCGGTGAAGAAATAGCCAGGCGCATCGCGCCGTCCAGCGATCAACCGCCAGGTGCCAACAAAAGCAGAGCGGGTTTCTTCCAAAAGGGTCGGCTGGGCTTGGGACACTAAAAAATGGCTTTCTAAAAGGCGTTGACCAACATGTAGAGGGCGATTGGCAGGACCGCAAGCAGCACGAACAGCGCCAACCCGTAGCCGATGGCAAGCGGCAGCGACAGCCCGTTTGCCTGTGCCAGCCGGAAGCCCAGAATGCCTGTTACGGCAAGGATGGCGCCGGCCAAAGGAATCCCTGCAACCGTTGCGACGCCCTCGATCAGTTTCATGAGCGCCATTAGGTAAAGGCCCGGCACCAGAAAGCGCGCGCTTTCACCCGAAAAACCCATGAACCGCATGACCAGGCCCGTTGCGATGAACAGCGCGAGCAGAGACAACAGGTGCTGGATGACGACCAACACCATGGCAAAGGGTGGGGGGAAGCCGAAGCGGAGCGTCGCCAGAACCATGGCGGCCACAACGGCGCCGCCAAAGACGATGAAGCCATTGTTGATTCCCTCGGCGTCGAGACGGAAATGGCGTTTCCAATCGTCGCGCTTGCCAAGTATCTTTGACCAGCCGGCTCCAGCCTGCTTCAGCGCTTCAAGCATCACGACAGCTCCCGGGCAAGAAAGCTGGAGACATAGGCGGCGTAAAAATCAGCCAGGCGCTCGACGTCGGCGACCGGCACGCGCTCGTCGACCTGATGCATCGTGGCCCCGATCAGACCACATTCAACTACCGGGCAATAGAGCGAGATGAACCGCGCATCCGAAGTGCCGCCTATGGTCGAGAGCTGCGGACGAACGCCGTTGAAGGTTTCCATCACATCGCAAAGATGAGCGACATGGCCGGCGGGCTCGGAGATAAAGCAGCGCGACACGGGACCGAGCTGCTCAAACTCGATGCGACAGCCGCGATTGTCGACACCGGCGATGCGGTCGTGGATTTCTGCAAGCAGCGTCTCGCCCGTCCAGGTGTCGTTGAACCTGACGTTGAAGCGTAGCGCCGTGCGCTCGGGGATGACGTTGGAAGCTGGGTTGCCGGTGTCAATTGCAGTGACTTCGAGATTTGTCGGCTGGAAGTGCTCTGTGCCTTCATCAAGGGGAGCATAAAGCTCTTGGGTTAACGCTGCGATCACCGGCATTGGATTGTTGGCCCGCTGCGGATAGGCCGCGTGGCCCTGTTTTCCGATGACAGTTATCTTGCCCGAAACCGATCCGCGGCGGCCGATTTTGATCGAATCCCCAAACGTCTCGAATGAGGACGGTTCACCAACTATGGCGAAGTCGTATTCTTCGCCTTGTGCCTGTGCCCACTCCATAAGTTTTTTGGTCCCGTTGACCGCATCGGCCTCTTCGTCATTGGTGATGGCCAGCGAGACCGTGCCATTCTCAAGCCCGCCGGTGGCGGCCATTTGTGCCATGGCGCCGCAAAACGCGGCCACGCCGCTTTTCATGTCGGTGGCGCCGCGTCCCCACATCACACCATCGACGATATCGGCGGCGTAAGGGTCGTGTGTCCAGGCGGCAATGTCGCCTGGTGGGACAACATCGGTATGGCCGGCAAACAACAGGTGAGGGCCGGGTGCGCTACCCTTGCGGGTAGCATAGAGATTATCGACAGGATAAGAGCCGTCGCCCTCGAATTTCATGCGCGTGCAGGCAAAGCCCAGCGGCGAAAGAAAGGCTTCGAGCACATCGAGCACCCCGTCCTCGATCGGGGTGACCGATGGGCGGCGGATAAGATCGGCGAGCAGGGCGACGGCGGGATTTGTCATTGGCTCAGTCGCGCAGCAGATCGTTGATCGATGTCTTGGAGCGGGTTTTTTCATCGACACGCTTGACGATCACTGCGCAATAAAGGTTCGGTCCAGGCTCGCCATTGGGCAGCGGCTTGCCGGGGAGTGAGCCCGAGACAACGACTGAATAGGGTGGAACCTTGCCATAGAAGATTTCCCCGGTCGTGCGGTCGACGATCTTTGTAGATTGGCCGATGAAAACGCCCATTGAAATGACCGACCCTTCGCCGACCACGACACCCTCGACGATTTCCGAACGGGCACCGATAAAGCAATGGTCTTCGATGATAACCGGGCCGGCCTGCAGCGGCTCGAGCACGCCGCCGATGCCGACGCCGCCCGAGAGGTGAACATTCTTGCCGATCTGGGCGCACGAACCAACGGTGACCCAGGTGTCAACCATCACGCTTTCATCGACATAGGCGCCCAGATTGACAAAGGACGGCATGAGAATGGCATTCTTGCCAATGAAAGCGGAGCGACGAACGATTGCGCCGGGCACTGCCCTAAAGCCAGCGTCGCGGAACGTGTTCTCGCTCCAGCCATCGAACTTTGATGGCACTTTGTCCCACCACTGTGCGCCGCCCGGCCCGCCGGGAATGGCCTCCATGTCGTTGAGGCGGAAAGAAAGCAACACTGCCTTTTTCAGCCACTGATTGACGACCCAATCGCCGTCAGCGCCTTTTTCCGCAACGCGCGCCTCGCCCGCGTCGAGCAGGCCGAGTGCCGTGTTGACAGCATCGCGGATCTCACCGGTCGTCTGGTAATTGACACTATCGCGTGCCTCGAAAGCGTCATCGATAGTTGCGGCAAGCTCACTCATGGACATGGGAAGTGCGGGCCTCTTTGGACTTGGCAAAAACAAGGGAGAATTCGGCGCGGACCATAACCGAAGCGTAATGGAGGGGGAACCCATATTCGGCTCTGGCGGTGGGCGGTGGATGCGTCCGGATGACGCCTTGCCGGCGTGCTGGGGTCCAAGAGTCGTCAGCCTTCCCCACGCGCCAACCTCCGACGGCGACATCACCTCGGGCTATGAAGGTATAGACGGCGTGGGGCGATGAACGCTCCGCACTGAGATTTGTAATTATGAAGCGATCATTGCCCCATGCATCCGGGATTTTTGGCTTAGTCGCCCTTCAAAGGCCAGGGTCAATCCCTTCTCCCTTTCGAGAGTACGACGGCGCTAGCAATATCGCGCCAGTCTCAATCGAGATCAGGCGGCCGGTTCGCGCCGTCCAGCGCTCGTGACGTTTGGGCCTTCCCTGCAGCGACCCGCAAGGAACCCGAACCAAACCCGCCCAAACGTTCGTTGCGCTTGCGTCCATAAAAGCGGGTTCGTCGAGCCAGTATGGGGGCGGATTTGAGCGCGGGGATAAGTAAGTTCCCGTTTAGCGCGCCTAAGCGTATCAGTCCTTTTTGCCGAACAGTTTTCTGAGCATTTCCGACATCGGGCCGGATTCGGGGATTTTGGGCCGTGGGTCCGAGCCGCGCGCCTGACGGATGTGGCTTTGTGCCTTTGGTCTGGGCACCGGTTTTTCGTCTGTCGGTTCGGCTTTGGGGGCTGAAGGAACGGCGAGCGCGAGCTTGTTCATCAGGCCGGCTGCATCGGCTTTGGCAATCAAGGCGGCGTTACGCGCCAGGGCGTCTAGCAGGGGCTCGAGCCATTCGTTTTCAGCTTTGTGGAAGTTCGAAAGCACGTGGGCGTGCACGCGGTCCTTGTGACCTGGGTGGCCGATGCCGAGGCGAATACGTATGAAGTCCTTGCCCAAATGGCTTTCAATGGACCGCAAGCCGTTGTGGCCGCCATTCCCGCCGCCGGTTTTGACTCGCACCTTGCCGGGCGCCAAGTCGAGTTCGTCGTGGATGACCGAAATGTCGGGGGGGGTGAGCTTATAGAATTGAGCCGCTTTGCTTACGGAATCGCCGGAGCGGTTCATGAAGGTCTGCGGCTTGATCAGCATGACTTTCTCGCCATCGATGACGCCTTCAGATACGAGGGCGGCAAATTTTTGGCGAAATGGCGGGAAATTGTGTTGGCGGGCGATTTCGTCGACGGCCAGAAAACCGATATTGTGCCGGTGTGCGGCGTATTCGGCGCCGGGATTGCCGAGCCCTACGATCAGGTGCATCGAAGCTCTCCGGGAAAGTGAGGGGGACCGGCAGACATGCCGCCGGTCCATAGAATTCTAGTCTTCCGACTTGTCTTCGTCTTCTTCATCCTCATCGGCGTCGGCCTCTTCAGCGCCTTCGGACGAACGCAGAGCTGACGGCGCAGCGATTGTAGCGATGGTGAAATCGCGATCGGTGATGGTCGGAACAACGCCCTTGGGCAGGTCCACAGCCGAGATGTGCAACGAATCGCCAACTTCGGCCTTGGAGAGATCCACCACGAGGTGCTCGGGGATCGAATCCGCAGGGACAGTGACTTCCACAGTGTGGCGCACGACGTTGAGCACGCCGCCCTTCTTGAGACCGGGAGACTTTTCCTCGTTCTCGAAGTGGACGGGAACATCGACCGTAAGGGTCGAGTTCTTGCCCACGCGCAGGAAATCCACATGCACGAGGAAATCGCGTACCGGCTCAAGCTGGTAATCCTTAGGAATCACGCGATGTTTTTTGCCGTCCACATCGATCTCGATGACGTGCGAAAGAAATCCGCCATCATGAATCTTGCGGAACGTGTCCTTGTAGGAAATTGCGATAGAAAGAGGGGCTTTCTTATCGCCGTAGATAACTGCAGGAACCAGACCTTGACGACGCAGCTCACGAGCGGCCCCCTTGCCCACCCGGTCCCGCACCGAAGCCTTTAGCTCGACACTCATGGAAAACATCCATTGTTGGGTGCAATCTGCAAACGCAGAGTGCGCGCCCGTCCTCCAGGGGTGACGAACGCTTCATGGAGCGGGTCTATATAGGAGGACGAAAAAATGGGCAAGAGGACCGGTGCCGCTAGCCTTCGTCTTCGGCGAGCGCTTCGAGCCCCCGCCTGTCCATTTCTTCAAGAGCTGCAGCGCGCAATGTCAGAGCGCTGGCCGTCAACGGTCCGTCTGGATCGTGATGTACGCGGAAAAGCCTGCTGGTTCCAAAGCGTTTGTGCATGTGCACGAGCATTGCGTCGGGCCAGCCGGGAATTTCGTCCAGCAGAGCCGATAGCTCAGTCTCGGCGCTTGCGCGCGGGGCCACCAAAGGGTGGCGAATAGGGGTCTTGGTCACTGATACTTCCACATACGCAGCGTACGCGGTCATGGCTTGCTTGCCCCACCGGATTTTCCGCAATAAGGGAAAATGCCGAAGCCAGCACAAAGTTCCGTACGCTGACAGCGCTTGTGGCTGAGTCGTGGCCATAGGTCAAAAACCCTTCGCTCTCTTCCGATGCCGGAAGCGTGAAGGATTCGTCCATCAAAGAGCAGCCAGGACGAATGCGTGGCTGCCCGTTAATCTGGCGTTAACCTTGGAAGATTCTTCTCTTAATCGAAGAGGCTGGACACCGATTGCTCGGACGCCGTGCGGGCTATGGCTTCGCCGATCAGCGTGGCGATCGAAATGTGACGGATCTTGTCGACCTTGGCTACAGCTTCAGTCATTTCGATCGAGTCTGTCGTGACAAGCTCCTTGAGGCGCGACTTGGCGATGCGTTCCGGCGCTTCTCCCGATAGAACCCCGTGGGTGATATAGGCAGAAACTTCCTTCGCACCGGCATTGAGCAGCGCTTCGGCAGCGTTGACCAAAGTGCCACCGGAATCGACGATGTCGTCGATGAGGATGCAGGACTGGCCTTCGACGTCGCCAATGATATTCATGACTTCGGAGACGCCTGCGCGTGGACGACGCTTATCAACGATGGCCAGTTGAGCGCCGATGCGATTGGCGACGTTGCGCGCTCGCAGCACGCCGCCGACGTCGGGCGAGACAATCATGACCTTTGAGGTGTCATAGTTCTCGGCGATGTCGCGGGTAAGGACAGGCGCGGCGTAGAGGTTGTCGGTGGGGATATCGAAGAAACCCTGGATTTGCGGTGCGTGCAGATCCAAGGTCAGAATACGGTTTGCGCCCGCATGAGTAATGAGGTTGGCAACCAGCTTCGCCGAAATCGGTGTGCGGGGCGCCGATTTGCGATCCTGTCGTGCGTAGCCATAATAGGGCAGGACTGCTGTTATGCGGCGCGCTGAAGATCGGCGCATGGCGTCGATCAGGATCAGTAATTCCATCAGGTTGTCGTTGGCTGGAAAGGACGTGGACTGAAGGATGAACACATCCTCGCCGCGTACGTTTTCGTGGATCTCTACGAAAATCTCCTTGTCAGCGAACTTCTTGACCGACGCATCGGTCAATGGAATTTCGAGATAGGTGGAAACGGCCTTGGCCACGGTGAGGTTTGAGTTACCCGTCACCAGCTTCATGGTCAGCCTCTATGTGTGCCCTGATCGCCAGAGGCCGCCAATGCCCCAAGCTTGTGGGGCGGACGTTTAGACCTAGCAACGGCTAAACTCAATATGACTTTTGAATGAAGGTGAAGGGCAGTTAACGGTGTTGCCCGTATGCACCGGCCGTTACCCTCGAGCAATCAAGGCGATCTGGCGCCCAGCCCGCGTGTTGTTGTGGGTTGCGTGGCGATGCGAAAAGTAATTGTCAGGGTGGGCGTAGGTGCAGCTTCCGACAGCCTCAACTTTGCCGATGCCCAGCGTCTTGGCCTGTGCGATGACCAGGCCGGGAACGTCGAAATGGGGTTTTGGCCAGCCCTTGGTGACTATGAAATCGGCAGCATTCGGGAATCGAGCACGGATGTCGGCGGCCATTTCTTCGCCAATTTCATAGTTCTGCGCCGATATGGCGGGACCGACGGCGGCAATAATGTTGGCGCGATCTGCGCCCAGGGCCTCCATTGCCATCACAGTGTTGGCGACAACGCCGCCGACAGCGCCCTTCCAGCCAGCGTGAGCAGCGCCGATGATTCCGGCATTTGCATCGGCAAAGAGCACGGGGACGCAATCGGCGGTCAGAATACCCAGCGCGATGCCTGAGCGGGCCGTCACAAACGCGTCTGCTTCTGGCCGGTCCTCCAGCCTGAAGGTCTTGTCGACGACATGGACATGTGTGCCGTGGACCTGCTTGGCGAGTGCGACCTCGATGGGGCCGCCCTTGAGCGCCATCACCGCGCGATGGACATTGTCGACGACATTGGCCGTGTCGTCGCCTACCCAGCGCGAGGCGTTGAGTGAAGCGAACTCGCCTTCAGATACCCCGCCGCGTCGCCCGAAAAAACCATGGCGGACAGCATTTGCTGCAGAGATGGCGGGGCTTTTTTCGACAGGTGGATGCATTGTGAGGCAGGCCTTCTTTATGCGGGAAATCCCGCTGGACGCAGTCCTGGACTCGCTGCGCACAGGACTTTGAACAGTTCACCCATCTGATCGGCCCGTGTGAGTCGATCAAAGGCCGATGCCAGGTTGGCGGCCTTTTCGGGGTTCGCAGCGGCAAGGGCGTCGTGACGCTCTGCCAGTCCCAATGATGTAAGGAAATGGCTCTGGGTCACAATGGGGTGGACCGTCAACCCAGCCATGCGTCCAGCGCGGCCCAGAGCTTCGAAATCCACATGCGTTGTGAGATCGGCACTGCCGGGCTGTGCCAAGGCATCGACAGATGCGTGCCGGGACAGAGCCTGAAGCGTTTCGCCAGGCTGGGTGCGTTCATAGCCATAATCTATGGCGAGCAGGGCGCCGCCGCGGGGGCCGAGCAAACGGCAGAGCTGGCCCATGAACTGTTGGCCAGCCAATCCGATTTCGGCAACTTCTCCGTCCTTTGCCGCCGAAAAGGGTTCTCCGATCAGCGCTTCCTCATACGGGGTGGGCGAGAGGCCGAACACGCGTTGACCATCGGAAAGCCCCACGCTGCGCTCATACCATTTTCCGTCGCGCCTAACGAATTGACGCACCGGGAGCGCATCGAAGAACTCGTTTGCGATGATAATGAGTGGCCAATCACCGAGTGCTTCCACATCCTCTATCCAGTCCGCACAATAGGATGCGAGCTTCTCGCGCTGCATGGCGATAAGGACGGGGTTGGTCTCGTAGAGTTTGAGATCGACCGCTGCAGCAAGGCCTGTGGCACGGCTCGCTACCCGAAGGGCGTCGGCGAGCAGGGTCCCGCGTCCGGGGCCAAGTTCGAGCAATGTGAATTTTTCCGGCGCGCCCATCTGGAGATAAAGATCGGCGATCCACGCGCCGATCATTTCGCCGAACGTCTGGCTTATTTCCGGCGCGGTGATGAAGTCGCCGCGCGGCCCCAGAGGGTCGGCCTTGCGATAATAGCCGCGTGTTGGATGAGTCAGGCACAAACCCATATATGTTGCCAGCGACATCGGCCCCTGTTGCCGGATCTGCATGTCGATAAGGTCACCCAGCGAAAGGCCCGCCTCAGGCATGGCGCGGCTTCCTTGCCCAAAGGATCAGTGCGATGCCGGCAACGACGATAGGCAGTGAGAGCACCATGCCCATCGTCAGCCAGCCAAAGGCAAGATAGCCGATATGGCTGTCGGGGAGACGGAAGAACTCGACGAATATGCGCGAGAGGCCATAACCGATGCCGAAAATGCCAGCGGCGATGCCGGGGCGTCGCAGGACGAGTTTGACGTGCGTGAAATAGCGGATGACGAGGAACAGCAGGACGCCTTCCAGAAGACCCTCATAGAGCTGGCTGGGGTGGCGCGGAAGATCGCCGCCGCCGGGGAAAACGACACCCCAGGGCATCGTCGTGACCGAGCCATAAAGCTCGGCATTGATGAAGTTGGCAACGCGCCCCAGGAACAGGCCGATGGTGGCGCAGCATGCCAGCAGGTCCAGGCCAGAAAGGACATTGGCGTCCTTTTTCCTGAGATAGAGGATCATTGCAATCATCAGGCCCAGCATGCCGCCGTGAAAACTCATGCCGCCATCCCAGAGCGCTATGATCTGTCCAGGATTGGCGGCGAAGACCAGCGGGTCGTAAAACAATACATATCCCAGCCGGCCGCCAACGATGATGCCGATGACAATCCAGAAGGTGAAGTCGAACAATTCGTCCGGAGTCATGGGTGGCGTGCCATTGACCCATAGCGACTTGCGCTTGAGCAGCAGCATCCCGTAGCCGACCCCGAGGAAAATACCCGCCAGATATGCAAGGGCGTACCAGCGGATGACGATGGGTCCGATGGCGAAGGCAATCGGATCGATCATAGGGAAGGGCACAGGGAGCCTCAAAGCTGATTGAATTTGGCGCGACCATGCCGCCCGGACCGGCTCTGGTCAAGCGGCGCTGGAGCCCCTACATAGTTGGGAGTGGGCCGGACGGCCAAACAAGAGGAAGTGAGCGATGTCGCAAGGACAAAAGTTTTTCGATGATCTCGGGCGGCTGATGAACGATGCCGCCTCGGTTGCCGATGGTGCGCGCCGTGAGGCAGAGACTGCGATCAGGGGCCAGATGGAGCGGGTTGCCAATGATCTCAATCTGGTCAAGCGTGAAGATTATGACGCGTTGCGCGAACTGGTCAGTATCCAGGGCGAGGAAATCGAAGCGTTGCGGCGTGAACTCGACGCGTTCAAGCGCCGCAAGAAGACGACCTGAGCCTATCGATGCGGGTCGCGGTCATATCGGACGTCCACGCGAACGCGCTGGCGCTTGAAGCGGTGCTGGCCGATATCGAGCGCCATGACGTCGAAAAAATTCTCAATCTCGGCGATCATTTTGCCGGGCCGCTGTGGCCGAAGCAAACGGCCGCCCTGTTGGCCCAACGCGAAATGGTCGCGATCAGAGGGAACACGGATCGCTATCTGTTGGAAGGCGACGTCGCTCATGCCGATGCCAGCGATCTAAAGATTCTTGCCGAAATCGATGGTGAGCCGTTGCGTTGGCTGAAGAGCCTGCCCGAAACGGCAGTGTACAGCGATACGATTTTCATGAGCCACGGGTCGCCGCGTTCGGATGAAACCTATTGGCTGGACCGCAAGGTGAAAAAGCAGGGATTCCGCGTTGCCTCGATCGATGAGGTTGAGGCCGAATTGCCCAATGCTGACTATCCCGTTTATTGTTGTGGCCATACCCACATCGCCCGTGTCGTGCCGCTGGCCGACGGTCGGATTGTCTTCAATCCTGGAAGCGTGGGCCGGCCTTCTTTCAACATGAGCGACACAGACTCCGCCATGCGGCTGTCTCCGGCCGCGTCCTACGCCATCGTCGAGCGTTCGGCAGGCAAATGGCACGTTAATCTCAGGCAGGTCGCCTATGACAACATGGCGGCATCGGCCATGGCCCGTGCCTGGGGCGAGCAAGAATGGTCGCAGGATCTGGCCAAAGGCCGCAGGCGATAAATTGCTTTATGACAGCAGTGTAAAACCTTGTGGTTTGAAAGGTTTGTTAAGAACCCGTTAACCATAACGCTCCGATCATCCACAAGAGAATTTCGGTTTTGGGTCCGCGTTTCTGGGTCCGTGCCGGGGGTGCAGTGTACAGTTGAGTTCAATGACGATTCGTACATCCTGTCCCCGGCGAAGCCGGTTCGGTTGTGCCGCGTAAGGCGTCCGGCATCCTGTCGGTCGCTGCATCTTCGAACCAACGCATAAGCGTGCGGAGCCAGCCATGTCACTCCTCGAATTGGAACTGGATCGGACCATTCATCCGGTCGATATTATCGAGCACATCGCCGCGATCAGTGACTGGTCGTTCGAGCGGCAGGACGCCGACGAGATCTCCATTTCGGTCAAAGGCGGCTGGAGCGACTACCACGTGTCGTTCAACTGGATGGAGGAGATGGAATCTCTCCATCTCGCCTGCGCGTTCGATCTGAAGGTGCCCGAGGCACGCCGGGGCGAAATCAAGCAGCTTATATCGCTGATCAACGAACAGCTCTGGATCGGTCATTTCGACATCTGGAGTAAAGAAGGCGTAGTGCTGTTCCGCAACTCGCATCTGCTTTCGGGCGGAGCAGAAGTTTCTCACCAGCAATGTGAGGCTCTCTTGCGCTCGGCTACCGAGAGTTGCGATCTCTACTATCAAGCCTTCCAGTTTGTCGTATGGGCCGGTAAGTCCGCTTCCGATGCGCTTGCCGAAGTGATGTTTGAAACTGTGGGGCAGGCATGACCCTTTCGGACGTGGGCTCGGTGCTTTTGATTGGCGCCGGCAAGATGGGCATGGCGATGGCGTCAGGATGGGTACAGGGTGGCTTGCCCGGTTCGGCGCTGACCCTTGTCGATCCTCAACCCCACGAAAGTGTTGCAGTCTTTGCCAAGGCGCACGGCGCTACAGTGCGGTCTGATCCGCCGAGCCGGACGCCACGCGTCGTGGTGTTGGCTGTCAAGCCGCAGATCATGGATGGCGTTCTGGCAATGACCAAGCCTTCAGTCGGGGCTGAAACCCTCGTTGTTTCGATTGCTGCTGGCATTTCGTCGGACAAGATCGTGAGCGGTCTGGGGACGGACCGCGTTGTGCGCGCCATGCCCAACACGCCGGCTCAGATCGGAAAAGGCATTTCCGGCGCGTTTGCCGGTGAGGCCGTAACGCCTGACGACAGGGCGTTGACCGGCGCGTTGCTTGCTGCAGCCGGCGGCGTCGTCTGGGTTGAGACCGAAGCGTTGATCGATGCGGTAACCGCTGTGTCGGGCTCGGGACCGGCATATGTGTTTCATCTTGTCGAGGCCATGGCGGCAGCGGGTGAAGCTGAAGGTCTGAGCGCGGAACAGGCGATGACTTTGGCGCGCCAAACAATTGTCGGCGCCGCGGCCCTGATGGACGCTGACGACAGTGCTGCAGCGCAATTGCGCAAGAACGTTACCTCGCCGAACGGGACCACGCAGGCTGCGCTCGATGTCCTGATGGCGCCTGACGGGCTTGGGTCATTGATGAAGCGCGCCGTCAGTGCCGCACGCAAGCGCAGCGAAGAACTGGGACAATGAGCGATACCATTTCCTTCGACGATTTTCTCAAGGTCGACATTCGTACGGGTACTGTTGTAGAAGCGCGGCCGTTTCCCGAAGCGCGCAAGCCTGCGATCATCTTGCTGATCGATTTCGGCCCCGAGCTTGGCATCAAGAAATCCTCGGCACAAATCACTGTTCATTACACGCCCGAGCAATTGGTGGGGCGGCAGGTTATGGCGGTGGTCAATTTTCCGCCACGCCAAATCGGCCCACTGAAATCGGAAGTGCTCACGCTCGGTTTCGAAGATGAAAACGGCGCTATCGTTCTGGCCTCTGTCGACACGCCGGTTGCCAATGGCCGCAAGCTTATGTGACTGCGGCTGGCAAGGGTTGGCTTGTCTTGACGTCAGGCTTTGCCATATAGGTGAGCCTCCTCAGACCGGAAGCAGCATGTGACCAACCCGGACCTTCATCCCATCGAACGCGAACCTCGTCTGCTCGGATCTAACGGTTCGGCGCTTGTGCCGCCCATGGCAGTGGCGCGATGGTTGATTATTCTGATCCTTCTAGCCTGCGTGTATTTCTTCCACGGGTTCCTGGTTCCAGTCCTTGCCGCATTGATAATCGGGTTTGCGAGCTGGCCGGTCTATCGGCGCGTGTTGGGCACTGTGGGCGGAAATCGCACGCTGGCGGCCAGCCTGATGATCGCTGTGATCGTGCTGTTCATCCTGATCCCTATTCTTATGGCACTGACCTACGCGACAAATGAAGCGCGTCAGTTGATCGGCTGGGTGCTCGCGACAAATGCCAATGGTTCGGCTGCCCCGGAATGGTTTGCAACCCTGCCGATGGTGGGAGAATGGGCAACCGAACAGTGGGACCTTTACGTTGGTCGCCCCGGTGCATTGGGGCAATATGTCGCCTATATCGGCGGCGCCAATATTTACAGCATCTACCAGACAGTGCTGGCCGCCGGAGGCAGCTTCCTCGATCTTGCGCTCAATCTGCTGTTCATGCTGATCGCTCTGCTGTTCGTTTATCGCGACGGGGCCAATCTGGCTGGACAGCTTGACCGGTTCGGTGAGCGTATTCTGCCGACCCGCTGGCAGAGGTTGTCGCGGGTGGTGCCGGCCACCATCAGCTCGACAGTAACTGGAATGACCATCATCGCGATTGGCGAGGGCATCGTCCTTGGTATCGCCTATGCGCTTGCCGGCGCGCCGTCGCCGGTGCTGCTGGGCGTCATTACCGGTGTGGCAGCAATGATACCGGGCGGGGCGCCGCTTTCATTTACACTTGTGTCGGTCTATCTGGCGGCCAGCGGGTCTGTGATTCCAGGGATTGCACTGTTCGTGTGGGGTTCTGTCGAGTTGTTCATCGTCGACAAGACACTGCGGCCCAAACTTGTCGGTGGGCCGATCAAGCTGCCATTCCTGCCGACCTTCTTTGGCTTGATTGGCGGGGTGAAGACGATGGGCTTTGTGGGCCTGTTCATCGGCCCCGTACTGATGGCGCTGTTTGTTTCGATGTGGCGCGAATGGGTCCACGATCTCGATCAATCCGATGATGACGGGGGCGCGGGCCTTGCAGTGCCCCCCGAGACAGACGCGTTAGGCGATGCCCGCAAAGATGAGGCCCAAAAGGAAAACGCCTAGTACGATCCTATAGATAACGAAGGGCGTATAGGACTGGCGTTCGAGCCATTTCATCAGCAGCGCAATGCTTGCAAATGCGGCGAAGAACGCAAGAATGCCGCCAAAAAGCGCATCCGAAGTGACCTGCGCATTGCCCGATTTGTACAGATCGTAACCCGCGAGAACGCCGGCGCCCAAGATTGTCGGAATGGACAGCAGCATGGCAAGCCGGGCAGACAGAGGCCGGTCCATGCCCACGAACCGTGCGGCAGTCATGCAGATGCCCGAGCGCGAAACGCCGGGTATGATCGCTAGGCATTGCGCAAATCCCACGACCATGGCGTCGCGCAGCGAGAGTGCTTCGAGCGTGTCCTTCTGTTCGGGACGACGATCGGCAAGCCAGAGCAGTATGCCGAAAAGGATTGTGGTCCAGGCGATGATCGCGAGGTTCCGGCCAGCTTCGGTGACCAGATCCTTGGCAAGAAAAGCAACGACCACAATGGGAAGTGAAGCCGCAATGACCACGAGCAGCGTGCGAAAGCGGGGCCCCATCCTGCCTGTGACGCCGTCAACAAGGCCCATGAACAGCATAACGACATCGCGCCAGAAATAGACGATGACCGCACCCAGAGAGCCGACATGAAGCGCGATATCAAGCGCAAGTTCCTCGGCGGGTGTCATTACAGTGGACGTGACGCCCAAAAGCCCAAGCAGCCAACGGCCCAGGATCAGGTGTCCCGAGGAGCTGATAGGCAAAAACTCGGTGATGCCCTGAACCAGAGCCAGAAAGACGGTGCTGATGATGTCCAATTGGGAAGTCGTCCTATGACGTTGGTTCGACCAGGCGCAGGGAGCGCAGCAATTGCTGGTCACTACGCTCGGTCATTTCGGCAAAGAAATGTCGCACGCCTTCGCGGGTTTCTTCTGGAAGTGCTGCAAAGGCCGCTTCAATGCGGCGCGCCTGGGTGGCGCTGAGGACTTCAAAGAAATCGCGACCCTTTTCGGTGGGAAACAGCAGGCGCTGACGTCGGTCGGTTTCGCCATGCCTTTGCGCCACATAACCATTGTCGATCAACTGACGCAGCACTCGCGCAAGGCTCTGCTTTGTAATGCGCAGGATATCGAGCAAATCGGCAACTGTCATGCCAGGCCGCAGATTGACGAAATAGATGACCCGGTGATGAGCGCGGCCAAATCCCTGCATCTCGAGAAGTGCATCGGCGTCGCGCACGAAATCACGATAGGCAAAGAAGAACAGCCCCATGATATCGATCGGCATCTCAGGAAAATCATAGATGGCCGAATTTATGTCAGCCTTGTTGACATTAATTGAATGCGCTGGCATCGTCCTACCAATATCTTTGCCCTCTAATGACTTATCACAGAGCCGCTTTGGTTTGCCAAGTGGTGAGAGAATACTGCATTATGGGACACAGATTGTGGGCGATTGGCCCACACGAAACAAACGCATAATCGGGAGATTAAGATGGCCACCGTGCCAATGGATCAGCGAGACGGTTGGATCTGGTATAATGGCGAGATGGTGCCCTGGAAGGACGCCAAGCTCCATGTACTGACTCACGGTCTTCACTATGCCAGCAGCGTCTTTGAGGGGCAGCGCGCTTATGGCGGAGAGGTGTTCAAGCTGCGCGAGCATACCGAGCGGTTGATCTTTTCGGGCAAGACGCTCGATTTCACAATTCCGTACTCGGCCGAAGAGATCGATGACGCCTGCCGTCAGGTTCTTGCCAAGAACAATCTTGTCGACGCCTATATGCGCCCGGTCGCCTGGCGCGGATCGGAAACGCTTTCGGTTCCTGCACGTGACAACACTGTGCATTTGGCGATCGCGGCCTGGGTTTGGCCGAGCTACTTCTCCACCGAAGAGCGGCTCAAGGGCATTCGCCTTTGCTGGGCGGACTGGAAGCGGCCATCGCCGGAAACCATTCCGTGCAAGGCAAAGGCTGCTGGCCTATACATGATCTGCACGTTGTCCAAGCACGCGGCCATGGATAAGGGCTATGCCGATGCGCTGATGCTCGATTATCGTGGCTATGTCGCTGAAGCCACTGGAGCCAACGTGTTCTTTGTCAAAGGCAAGGACATCACAACACCGCTTCCGGATTGCTTCCTCGACGGCATTACGCGCCGCACACTGATCGCGCTGGCCAAGGCAAATGGCTATACCGTCACAGAACGGCACATCAAGCCCGAAGAACTTTCACAATTCGACGAGTGTTTCCTGACCGGCACCGCCGCAGAAGTGACCCCGGTTTCCGAAGTGGGCGATTACAAGTTCGCGCCGGGCGAAGCCTGCCGGACGCTGGTTGAAGCTTATATGAGCGAAGTGCAGCCCAAAAAGGCAGCAGCTGAATAAAAAGCCGCAGTATGAGCGAATTTGAAGAGCCGGGGAGAAATCTCCGGCTCTTTTTTGTGGGTCGAACCAAGGATATCGAGAATTGCTGGCGATACTGGTGAATTCATTGCCAGCGCGCAGTGGCTTTGTCGTCGCTATCTTTGGCGTCCACCCATCGGATGCCGTGAGCTCCTTCTTCCTTCTTCCAGAAGGGCGCAGTGGTTTTCAACGTATCCATGATGAAATTGGCGCCGTCGAATGCCGCTTGCCTGTGCGGCGCGAGAGTCATCACCTGCACTATGGGATCTCCTGGATAGAGCTTGCCAAAGCGATGGACGATTTCAGCATCAAGGAGCTTGAACCGTGTCATGGCGATTGCACGTAAGTCTTCGAGCTGGCGTCGCGCGAGAGCGGGATAATGCTCAAGCGTCATTGACGTAATGGGATCTGCAGGCGTCGAGCGCACGAGCCCCGTAAATGTCAGTGCAGCGCCAGCACCAGTGTGGGCCCTTAGAAAAGTATTGAACAGGGCGCCAGGGTCGAATGCATCTGATTGCAGTGTGACGCTCATTTCAGCCGCCTGTCATCGGCGGAAAAAGCGCGACAGTTTGTGCATTGCCCAAAGGCGTGTCGTGATCGACCAGCTCGTCATCGATTGCAGCACGAATGAGCTGGCGGTTTGCCGTTGCCAGCGCAAAACCTTCATCATGGTCGGCGAGCCAGCCAATCAGATCGGCGACCGTTGCAACTGTTTCCGGAACGGTCACGTGGTCGCTGTCTCGACCGAGCCGCTCGCGCAGCCAGGCAAAATATAGAATTTTCATAGAGATTCGTCCTCGTCGCGCGCCAGATGGCGGGATACGCCGGACCAGTATTGCCATCCGGTGATGGCTGTGAGGCTTGCGGCCAGCCAGAGCAGAATATCACTCAGCTCGCGCATGCCCGGGATAAGCGGTTCGGCGATAATCACGCCGAGCGCTACAAGCTGAACAGTGGTTTTATATTTGGCGAGCTTTGAAACGGGAACCGTGATTTTCTCTGTGCCCATGAACTCACGCAGGCCTGAGACAAAGATCTCACGCAGCAGGATGATCGTGGCTGGGATGAGGTCCCAGAGGCCAAAACTGCCGTCAAAGCAGAAAACAAGCAGCAGTGCGCCGACGAGCAATTTGTCGGCAATGGGGTCGAGCATGCGGCCTATTGGCGAGACAGAGCCGTATTTGCGTGCAAAATAGCCATCAAAGAAATCGGTTACGGCGGCAGCGATGTAGAGCAGCAGCGCCAGCCAACGCAGCGGGCCGTTGTCGGTCAGCAAGAACAGCATGACGACGGGAATGGCGGCGATGCGGCCATACGTCAAAAGGTTTGGCAGTCGGGCCATATCGAATTTTGTTTCGGTCATTTCGTATTCCTGACCCTGGTTATCTTTGGTTGAAGTGATCGTAGATCATTTGCGCCATTGCAGTCGATATACCTGGCAGCGCGGCGATATCGGCGACGGACGCGCGCGAGACGGCCTTTGCCGAGCCAAAATGCTGGAGCAGAGCACGCTTGCGTGTTGGGCCAATACCGCCAATTTCATCCAGTGGATTTTTGACCATTTCCTTTTTGCGACGGGCACGGTGGGTGCCGATCGCAAAACGGTGCGCCTCATCGCGAAGGCGCTGAACGTAGTAGAGAACGGGGTCACGCGCAGGCAACATGAACGGCTCCTTACCCTCCATATAGAACGTCTCACGGCCCGCATTGCGTTCTTCGCCCTTGGCAATGCCGATAATAGTGACGTCGCGAGGAAGGCTCATTTCCGCCAGCACTGCCTTGACGGCATTGGTTTGACCGGCACCACCATCGATAAGCAGGACGTCCGGCCAATCGGGCATCTCGTTGGCATCATCCCCGGCGTCGGGCGCGCTTTCGTTGGCTAGCCGTGTAAATCGGCGGGTAAGCACTTCGCGCATCATGCCAAAATCGTCGCCCGGCGTGAGGTCGTGGGACTTGATGTTGAAGGTGCGATAGTGCTTTTTTGAAAGCCCTTCCATACCTGCCACGACCATGCCTCCGACGGCATTTGTACCTTGAATGTGGGAGTTATCGTAGATCTCGATGCGACGCGGTGTCTCCTCGAGGCCAAACGTATCCGCCATGGCTTCGAGCAGTTTGCGCTGGCTGGCCGAATCGGAAAGATGGCGCCCCAAGGCTTCGCGGGCGTTGGTCAGTGCGTTTTCGACCAATGTACGTTTTTCGCCCCGGCGCGGGGTTTCGATTCGCACACTGCGCTCGGCGCGGGAGGAGAGCGCTTCGCGCAATACATCGGGCTCGGTCAGATCCTCGGAAAGCAGCACGAGCTTTGGCGGGGTGCGATTTTCATAGAACTGGGCGATAAAGGCTTCAAGCACTTCAGCATTGGTGCTGTCATCGTTGGCGCGGGGATAAAAAGCGTAATTGCCCCAATTCTGGTGGGCGCGATAGAAGAATACCTGCACGCAGAAACCGCCGGCCTCATTATGGATGGCGAAAACGTCAGCCTCGGGAACCGACTGCGCCCCGTTGCCTGTTGAGCCCTGGATGAGCGCGAGCGCACCGAGGCGGTCACGCAGCATTGCTGCGCGCTCGAAATCGAGCGCTTCGGCAGCTCCGTTCATTTCTTTTTGCAGATGGTCCTGCACCGCCTTTGTCTTGCCCGAGAGGAAGGCGCGAGCCTCGTCGACGAGTTCATTGTAGTCCGGGATCGAAATGACGCCGGTGCAGGGGGCTGCGCAGCGCTTGATCTGATGCTGAAGACAGGGGCGGGTGCGCCCGGCATAAAAACTGTCCGAACAGTTGCGCAACAGAAACGCTTTTTGCAGTGCCGCGATGGTGCGGCTGACCGCAACAGCGGATGCAAAAGGGCCGAAATAATCGCCTTTGCGGCGTCGAGAGCCGCGATGCTTCGTGAGTTCGGGGGCCTCGTGTTCGGTGGCGATGAGGATGTAGGGGAACGTCTTGTCGTCACGCAGCAATACGTTAAAGCGCGGCCGAAGGCGCTTAATCATATTGGCTTCAAGCAGAAGTGCTGCGGCTTCAGTTTCGGTGCGCACGAACTCCATCGACCGGGTCGATGCAATCATTCGGTTGATGCGAACCGAATTGCCTTCATAGCTCGTGTAGTTGGTAACGCGCGATTTGAGGTTGCGCGCCTTGCCGACATAAATGACGTCGCCCTTTTCATCGATCATGCGGTAAACCCCCGCGCCGGTGGGCAGGGTTCTTACAAAGCGCTTGATGATGTCGGGGCCGGGGAGGGGTTCGTCTGTCATTGCTTGCGGGGGGTCGGCGCGCTGCGCGCGCTCCATTCGAGATGTTCGCCGCCATCGAGCGCGATCATCTGCCCAGTCATCGAGGGCAGGTTTAGAATTGCGACAACGCCATCGGCAATGCCGTCCGGGTCGGCACCCGTCTGGAGCGGAAGGCGCTTGCGGGATGCCTCAAATTCGCTCTCGGATTGGCGGCTGTTGGCCAGAGTCGGTCCAGGACCAATTGCGTTCACCCGAACGCGGGGTGCAAGAGATTGCGACAAGGTGCGCGTTGCCGTCCAGAGCAGTGATTTAGAGAGCGTGTACGAGAAATAGTCCGGCGAGAGCGCTAGTACCCGTTCATCTATGATATTGACGATGTTGCCATTTTCGTGGGCAGGAAGTTGCGCGGCAAAATCGCGGGCCAGAAAGATCGGCGCTTCGGCATGAACTGCCATGTGCAGGTCCCAAAGATCTTCATGCAGCGTATCGGCGCTGTCAGGTTCGAAAATTGATGCGTTGTTGACCAGAACGCATAACGGACCAAACAGCTCGGAAGCGCCCGCAATCAGCCCCATGCGATCCTGACGATTGGCCAGATCGGCACGCAGCGCAGCAGCGAAACCGCCATCGGCGCCAATGGCGTCGGCAAGGCTTTCGGCTTTCTCGCCTGACGAGCGATAATGGATGATGACAGCATAGCCCTCAGCGGCCAGACGCGTGGCAATTGCTGCGCCTATCCTGTCTGCGGCTCCTGTTATCAGCGCTGCTGGCGGCATGTCTGAACTTCCGTAGTGAGTGCGAATTGGCCTGTTACCGAGATAGGCAGAACGGGCTTCCAAAGCAATGGTTCGGGCCGCGTGATGCTGCAGCTTACCGCGAATCAGGAATGGGCGTAGGCTCAGGATCGTGGGGAGGTGCAATTTAGCACCTCGTTATCAGGAGGGGACTATGGAAACGCTTATCCCTATTATAATCCAACTGGTGGCCGGGGCCATCGGTGGCAACGGCATTGGCGCGACGACCAAGACGCTCAGTCTTGGTCCGACGGGAAACTCTATTGCCGGTGCTATCGGCGGTGTTGGCGGAACGTGGCTGGCCAGTCTGATACCGGGTCTGGCCAATCTTATCGGCGGTGCAGGCGCCGGTTTGGATGCCGGTATGCTGGTTACGCAAGGTCTTTCGGGGCTCGTAGGCGGCGGTGTTTTGACAGCGATCGTTGCCGCTGTTCGCAAATCAATGGCAAAATGACGTCTTCGCGATTGTGATTTCGGACCCGGGCGGCAGCGTCCGGGTCCTTGGCTGCAGCACAGTCTAGCCCCTGACTTTGCCAATGCCCCACATGACCAGTCCGGCGATCAGGCAAAGACCGCCCAGAGGGGCCACTGAAAGGCTGAGCAGGACTGGCACCAGGTTGGAAACGCCGGGAAACAGCAGAGCCATGATTGCCAGCGGGACAAGGCCAATGGCAAGCAGCAGCATTCCGAGTTGGATGAAGGCGATACCCCAGCGAAACGTTGTCATGGCTCTAATCGTGCTCCTGCAAATGACCCGGTCAGGATAGATCAGCGATCCTGACCCTGAGGTGAACGAGCTTAGCATGAGACGTTCGGGTGGGAGAGGTTGCGGGAGCGGTCGGTGATGGCCATGTTGGAACGACAGTGTTTGTGAGGAGACAATTGGTTTGATTATCGTGCTCTATGCGGCGCTCGGACTGGCGGCGATCACCATCATTGGCAATTTGATGCTGGCGAAATGGAACGCGCAGCGCATCGAAACGCGGATCAGCACGCGCGGCGAAGCTTACCTGGCCAGTCTTGAGCGCGAGGGGTTGCCCGAGGCGCTTGCCGCGATGAGTGAGGTCGAGCGCAGGGATATCGTGATGAGCGCCGGCCATGAGGTGCGGGCCGAGAGCGACAGGCGGTTTTATCTCGCGACAATTGGCGGGATGGCCGTGTTTTTTGTCGCCCTGGGCTTTGGCATTGAAGCGGGCGGGGTGCAGGCCTTTCTCCTGGCCCTGCTGGTGGGCGCGGCGGCGATCTACGGGGTGACCGTAATCATGCGCCGTCCTTCGTGCCCGGCTTGCAGCACGCGGGCTGGATGCCGAGCGGCTGCGGACCAATTAACCTATTTCAGCCCCAGAACCGCGCCACCCACATAAACCAGAGCGCCGGCAGCGATGAGGCCGAGGGGAGCGAGCGCCAGGACGGACACAATGGACCCTGTGCCGGCTGGCAGATGGATATTGCCGCTGGCCAATCCGCTGGCGATGGCGCGTTCGAGGGCGACCATGCCGACGCCGGAAAGCATGAGAGCGGAAGCGAGCTTGACGTAGGATTTCATCGGATGGTCCATCGAAAGACTGACTGAAAGCCCACCATATTGGTTTTGGGCTTTGAGAAAGCAAGATGGCCGGAGCAATGAAAGCTCCGGCCATTATCGTATGTGTTGTCGTTAGTTTCCGATGCAGAAATAGCCGTTCGGGCCGTTAAAGCACACTTCGGAATTGTTGGGGGGCCGGGGACGCGGGGGTGGGCCCGGGTTCCAGTGCGGAGGCCGTGGATTGCCCCAGTGCGGCGGGCGGGGCGGGTTGTTGCCCCAGAAGGGCGGGCGCGGCGGATTGGGGTTCCAGCTCGGCGGATTGGGGCGCGGGGGCTGCCAGCTCGGCGGGTTGGGCCGGGGCGGGGTCCAGTTGCCGACTTCGCGCAGATAGTTCTGCGAAGCCCAGCCGGTGCGACCGTAGCGGCCCGTGTCGAGGAAGCACCAGCCCGAGCGGCAGTACTGCACATCGACAACCTGATTGCGCTGGAGGGTGGTCACCACGCCATAATTGGTGCCCGGTCCCGAGCGGACATTGAGGGCATTGGTCGCGTAGGCTTCCCAGGCAAAGGCGCCTGTGGTCATCACCGCGACCAGGAGAGCGGCGATGCCGCCCTTTATTGCTGTTTTTCCGAGAGCCATGACGCTTCTCCTGTGAGTTGCTGGCAGCTCTTTCACTGCCTTGACCCCAATAAAGCCCAATCCACCTGAACCTTAACTGAATGTAATATTTAGGCTAGAGCCGGGTTTTCCCCGTCTCGCCCATGTCGATATCGCCGCCGGTCGCCGCGGCGAACAGCAGCTTGGCTTTGGCCACGGCGCTGCCGGGGCCGTCCCAGAGTTCACCGCGCGAGGGAGAAACCGTTAAAAGGCGAATGGCGGGGTCGTTTTCATCATCCCACCAGGCTTTTGCGAAGTTGGAAAAGATTTCGGCGATTTTTGCGCGGTCATTGGTGATTTTGGCTTCGCCGGCGATCACCACGTAATCGTTTGAGCCCTTGTCGACGAAAGCGCAGGAGACTTCAGGGAATTTTTCGATCTCCTCATTCTTGTGGCCGGATTCATCGACGAGGAAGTAAAGCGCGTGCGCGTCGCGATCGACATGCGCCGAGAGCGGGCGCGAATGCTGCTCGGAGCCGCTCCAGGTGGTGAGCATGCAGATCTTGATATCGTCGGCGAGATTCCAGATCTTGTCCTGCGTCTCGGCGGGGGAAAGCTGGTCGGCCTGTTCGGTGTGATGGGACATGAGCAAACTCCTTTTTGTGTTCGGGGAAGAACGGCGGAGAGGGCTTATGGGTTGCTTGTTTCTGTCTCACGGCGCGCAGTTGTTTCCTTTGCCTCACGGGCCGCACCGCTCCGCGCATGACGGTCCTAAAGCCGGACCTATGCGCTGCGCTGACCCTCCGGCGGGGCGGCGCAATGGTGCGCCGGGGTCCTCGGCTTCACCTCGTCCGGTACAATTTTTAGAGTCGGGGCGCGCACGAAAGCGGCCGACGGCCATGGGCCTCGGGGGATAGGGGTGGGCGATGAACGGCGAAGCAAGCTTCATCCGATTTTTTGTAGTGTGCGAAGCCAGCTTCGCCGTTCATGACCGGGGTTTTTGGCTTAGTCGCCCTTCAGAAGGCTAGGGTCAATCCCCTCTCCCTTTCGGGAGTACGACGGCGGTAGCAATCGCGCCAGTCCCACACAGGAGATCAGGCGGCCGGTTCGCGCCGTCCGGCGCTTGTGACGTTTGGGCCTTCCCCGCAGCGACCCGCGAGGAACCCGGACCAGGCTTGCCGAAAGCTCGTATGCATCCGCGCCCGATGCAAGCCCATGAAGCGAAGCCTAATGCGGGCGGGACGCGCGGGGATAAGTTTCTTGCGTGGGTCGCTATTCGCCCCATTGGGTTTCGCGCTCCTCCTCGTCCATGCGCTGTTGCCGCCGCCTGCGAAAGCTGGCGGTGGCCGATGCGAGCAGGGCGGCCATATCGGTGTTCGCGGCATCGATCCGGCCCTTGAGGCTGCGGGGATCGGCGTAGGGGAAGCCGTGTTCGAGGCCGAGGGTTTCCAAGCGGGCCTTGGCTTCGCCCAGCACCAGCAGAAGGGTTGAAAATTTGACCGGGCCGTGCGGGAGCGCCGGGATTGTGCGCTTGTGGCCGAGACCGGTCGCAAAGCGCCGCAGATCGGTCAACAGGGCCCGGACCAGCCGGATGGTTCCCTCGGGCGCTTCAAGCGTGGGGCGCGATTTGCCCTGCGCGGTCATGAAGCCCAGAACCGCCGCCAGCCGCGCCATCAACGCGGCATAGGCTGCGGGGGTGGGCGTGGATGTCTTGCGGCGTGGCATGGGCCGGTCTCCGTGTCAGGTCTCGCTCCGGCGGGGCGGAGGGTGACAGGAGAGGATAGGGGAGGTTGAGGCGGTGGGGATTAGTTAGGTTCTCGTTCAAGGACGCCCGCATAAATCGCCGGCTCAATCAATTTGCTGGGTCCCCGACTTTGTTCGCCCAACACTGCTACTCTATACTTTGCACGCGTAATTGCGACGTACAAACGGTTATGGGAAATGTAACTCAGGTATCGCTTGCTGCTTTCACTGTCGTTAGGTGACTTGTACGGAACGCGTCCTTCGTCAACCCCAACAATCACGACACCAAAAAATTCAAGGCCTCCTACATAATCGCTATGCCCCAAAACAAAGTGTCCAGATTTTCTCGCCTGCTCGACGGCTTGCAGGTCACCTCGTCGTGTTAGAATACTTATAGGTTTGTTTTTTTCTTCGGTATATTTTCTCAGCTGATCCAGCAAAGCGTCGTCCAGACAAACTATCAACAAATCGCTGCGCCGACAGCCCATATCAGAGACAAACGACTCCGCGATCGAGAATGCCCCGGCAATCATATCTTGCTCGCTACCGTACTCAAGATAAGTTGGTCGCCGACTCAGAGCCTCTTCGTCAGCTGTAAAGCCAGATGAGGCCATATCTAAGGGGTTATCGAAATTTTCGAATAAGGTGGCAGCAGAGGACACAACGGAGAATGCGAGATTAACAATTTCCGGGGAAGATCGGAATACAGTTTTTATCGCACTATTTCCGTCAGATTGTTGATCTCCTGGAATTACTGACTCAGCGATCTGTTCGTTAGTCCAGCCACGATCACCGACTGCTTGTGATCGATCGATCGAATAGACGATCGGATAAGGCCCTTCCGAACGAGTAAAATGATGAAATACGTGTAGTTCGTTAATATTGAATAGATGTGTTTCGTCCACAAATATTGCATGATATCCTTGACGAGAACGCCGTCTTCGCCAGATAGGCGTATCAAGTTGGCCGATGGTGGTAATGACAACATCATCGGTGTCGAATTGACCCGTAGCGCGAAGACGATCTTGGTAATTTTTAAATACGCCGTAAACGAAAGACTTGTCGCCATCGTTTTCGACCGGGAGCCCATATTTTAGGGAAGGAATGGACTTATAAGTGTCAAAGTGCTCAGAAGCGCGCCCTTTTATAATAACGCTTATTTCATGCTGCATGAGTTCACTAAATGTCCATCTATCCTCATTTTTGACAAATGATAAAAATTTGGAGCTCATAATTTTCGCATAGGAATCGATTTTTAGTGTGGCTTGATCGATTGCCTCATTAATATGAAGTAGTTGGAGTCCCTTAGATTCCATTGCATCACGATCAAGAAACTCGGTCTCTGCAATGGATTGCCTTAGTTGCTGCGAGCAGAGGTCGCTCAGCGTCAGTATAGAAAGAGATTGGCCTGAGCTGGAAGGCGACTGTTCGCCAAAGCCGCGCTGGTCCATGACTTGGACTGTTTCCCGGATTGTGTCTCGGGTAGCTGCGCTATGAGTGAGGAAAGCGGCATGAAAGTCCCGCTGCTCACCAGCGGCCTGATTTAAATTGAACAGTGCCTTCAAGATAAGGGAGAGGGTCTTTCCAGTGCCTGCCGGTCCCTCTATGCGGAAGCTCCCTACAATGGGTGCAGTTACAAAGCGTCGTTGAGAGTCGGTTAGGAGTGGCAACCAGTCGTCGTAACTGCGAAACATGCTTGTCGCCGTGCCGTTACCTAGTCCGGTTAAACGAGCTACCTGTAACTGATCAATGTCGGCTAGGTTCTCTGCGGGCCTAGTGTCACGCTCACTTCTAACCGCATCAATTACGCGAGGCAGGCCTTCGTATACTCGCTTGAAGTTGGCAAACGATGGCTCTTCGGACGGGGCACCTTTGTCAAAGCCCGCCTTATAAACGAGCAAAAAGGTGCCTGCACGCCCCCGCTTTTCCAAGCGTTCGGCCATGGGTTCCCGCTCAATAACGACCCGATATGGATCGGGGCGAAACTGAAATGGGAATAATATGGCTTTGCTACTCCCGGTAATCACCCTTTCGGAATAAGTTAGCGATAGTCCAGTCCATAGCTTTTTACAGAAGCGGAGCAACTTTTGAAAAACGTAAAGAATTTCGGCCGGCGGAAGTTGATCAAATATACCTGATTGCTGTGAATCTATCACCAGGTATCTAGGCTTTTCATTCGACTTGATATGGTGCCAGAACGTACCCGCATCATTATTGATCTGTTTTATACTATTTGGCAATACTGCCCGCTCGGCATTTCCACATAATAGGTCCGCAAGGACATTTCCGTCAGGAAACTCTATAGATTGGAGAGTTCTTTCCGAAATGATTTCATCAATGGTTGCCAAATCAAGAGTTAACGTCTTCATTTATTTTGACCTCGTTGGAACCAAGAAGCGAACGGGTAAGGGTCTCTATTTGTGACTCTGCGAAATCTGGAACACCTATGCGTCCATAGAGCATTGAGAAACTCTGTAGTAGGTGTTCTACAAAAGGCGGCTGAAGCTCGGAAATGGGCATTGCAAATTCGTCGGCGTCGAATGCGAGTCCGCTAACCAATGTATTTGTGGGCCGACTCATGCCGCCGGCGACGCATGTCGCAACCGACGATGATATATTCTTTACTTCCCGAAGTAATACGACGTAACCAGATTCAATTTCATCAGTATATATTCTAGGTAGAAAGTAATAACCAGACAGTTTGTGAGAAAATAGTTCCTTTAGGAGGCGTTCTTTTTCCTTTCTGAACGGCGACAAAAGTGAAACCTCATTTAAGTTTCTGAGCGCCAAATCGGAAAGCTCACCTTCACGTTTGGAAATTTTTCCTAACCGTTCCCGCGATAAACGATCTTTTTTTTCATCAGTTGGAAAGAATAAATAAGCTAGCTCGGTAATAGTATGAATCCGGAGCAAATCGTCGGGAACATTAAGATTTGCGAGCGTCTCCTTTTTCTGGGCGTCAATCTGTCGAGTCAGGCGGTCCTCAAGTATGTCGCATCCGTCCACCCACACCCAATCCTCCAAGCGCACCACTGGAAGGTAGTTGACCAAGGGGACCTTGTCATTTTTTAGGTCACAGCGAGCTGTGATAATCACTCCATGAACAGGGCGTTCTGCATATCGGTCGGCTTGCGCACAGCAAAAAACGACCCCCTGTGTGAGTGTCCCTATCAGAGCATCTTTTAGCAACTCGGCCCCCTAGAAGATTAATGGCCAAGATAGCTTCTAGCGCGAATTGGTCAATCAGGCGCGTATCAAACGCCTGCAAAGGTAAATCGAACGCCGGGGGGATCAGATCTTCTGCGGCGCAATACGGGCCTCGTTTCAGCTAGCGGGCGACCTATTGATATTACCAAATATTGCGAAACTTGGTCAGCTTCACCCCCCAGGCCCCTCCAGCGCATCCATCTCCATATCCCGCAGCTTCTTGATCTCGTCGCGGAGTTTGGCGGCTTTCTCGAATTCCAGATTGGTGGCGGCTTCGCGCATCTGGTGTTCGAGGTCTTTTATCACCGCGGCGAGGTTGGCGCCGACGGGGACTGTGTCCTTGCCGTCTTTGCCCGGGCGGATTTTGACGGAGACGTGGTCGCGTTCGTAGACGGAATCCACGATGTCGTTGATGCGGGCCTTGACCGATTGCGGGGTGATGCCGTGCTCTTCGTTGTAGGCGAGCTGTTTTTCGCGGCGGCGGTTGGTTTCGGCCAGCGCCCGTTCCATGGAGCCGGTTTCGCGGTCGGCGTAGAGGATGACCTTGCCATCGACGTTACGGGCGGCGCGGCCGATGGTCTGGATCAGTGAGGTTTCGCTGCGCAGGAAGCCTTCCTTGTCGGCATCGAGAATGGCGACGAGGCCGCATTCGGGGATGTCGAGGCCTTCGCGCAGCAGGTTGATGCCGACCAGCACGTCGAAATTGCCCAGGCGCAGATCGCGGATGATCTCGATGCGCTCGATGGTGTCGATGTCCGAATGCATGTAGCGGACCTTGATGCCCTGCTCGTGCAGATATTCGGTGAGATCCTCGGCCATCTTCTTGGTGAGGACGGTCAAAAGCGTGCGGTAGCCCTTGTCGGTGGTCTGGCGGATTTCGTCGACCACATCGTCCACCTGATTGGTGGCGGGGCGGGTTTCGACGACGGGGTCGATCAGCCCGGTGGGGCGGATGACCTGTTCGGCAAAGACGCCATTGGTCTGCTCTAACTCCCAGGCGCCGGGGGTGGCCGAGACATAGACCGTCTGCGGGCGCATGGCGTTCCATTCCTCGAAGCGCAGGGGGCGGTTGTCCATGCAGGAGGGGAGGCGGAAGCCGTATTCGGCGAGGGTCGCCTTGCGGCGCAGATCGCCGCGATACATGGCGCCGAGCTGGCCGATGGTGACGTGGGATTCGTCGACGAAGACCAGGGCGTTGTCGGGGAGGTATTCGAACAGCGTGGGGGGCGGCTCGCCGGGCTTGCGGCCCGAGAAATAACGCGAATAGTTCTCGATGCCGGCGCAGGAGCCTGTGGCTTCCATCATTTCGAGATCGAAGAGCGTGCGCTGTTCGAGGCGCTGGGCTTCGAGGAACCGGCCCATGCCGTTGAGTTCCTGCAGGCGGGCGTTCAGCTCTTTCTTGATCTCCTTGATGGCCGCATTCATCGTGGTGCGGGTGGTGACGTGGTGGGAGTTGGCGAAGACGCGCACGGCGGTCAATTCGGCCGATTTCTTGCCGGTCAGGGGATCGAATTCGGAAATGGATTCGATCTCGTCGCCGAACAGCGTGATGCGCCAGGCAGCGTCGTCATAGTGGGCGGGGAACACTTCGATGGTGTCGCCGCGCACCCGGAACGTACCGCGCACGAAGCCGATGTCGCCGCGCTTGTATTGCAGGGCGACGAGTTCGTTCAATAGGGCGCGTTGGTCGATGCGCTGGCCCTTTTCGAGCCAGATGGTCATCGTGGTGTAATCTTCGACCGAGCCGATGCCGTAGATGCAGGAGACCGAGGCGACGATGATGACGTCGTCGCGTTCGAGGATCGCGCGGGTGGCCGAGTGGCGCATCCGGTCGATCTGCTCGTTGATGGTGGATTCCTTCTCGATATAGGTATCGGTGCGCGGAACGTAGGCTTCGGGCTGGTAGTAATCGTAATAGGATACGAAGTATTCGACGGCGTTGTCGGGAAAGAAATGCTTGAACTCGCCATAGAGCTGGGCGGCCAGCGTCTTGTTTGGGGCGAGGATGAGGGCGGGGCGGCCGGTCTGGGCGATCACCTGGGCGGCGGTGAAGGTCTTGCCCGAGCCGGTGACGCCGAGCAGCACCTGATCGGTCTCGCCATTGTTGGCGCCTTCGAGCAGTTCGGCAATCGCGGTGGGCTGGTCGCCGGCGGGGGTGTAATCGGTCTGCAGGCGGAAGGGGATGCCGCCCCTGTCCTTTTTGAGCGCGGCCGGGCGGTGGGGCTTCCAGGCATTGGTGCCCTCGACCTCCTTGCGGCCCTCGGCAATGATCTTTTCGAGCGCGGCGACGGTGGCCGAAACGCCGGCCGAGGAGTTGGTCACGTCGGTGGGCGCGTGAAAGCCGGCCTGCGGCGCTTCGGCGAACCCATCGAGGTTGGTGGGGCGCTCGACGGAGTTGGCCTTGGATTTTGGGGCCTTGAGCGACATGCCGGTTGCCTCCGAGCGCTTGCCCTTGGCGGCGCTGGACTTGCGGGCGTTGGCTTTGGCGTTGTCCTTGCCCTTGCCTGCGAGGCGCTCGGTTTCCTGGGCCTCGGCGGCGGCTTTCTGATCGGCGCGATCGAGGGCGCGCTTGTTGCGCATGCGTTCGGCGTAAAGCGGCTTGGAGGCCTGTGCATCCTCGGCTTTTTCGATTTCCTTGATGAAATCGTCGATCGAGAATTCGGCTTTGCCGGGGCGGGATTTTTTCTCGGAGGTCATGGAGCACCATATCGGGCCGCAGTTAGAGCTATTCAATAGCATCAACAGAACGGAGTGTGAACAGTTGCTGCTGACAGGGCGTGTCAGGAGGGTATGGTCTTGCGTTGCTTGTGCCGGGCGGTGCGCCCCTCCCACTTCTTGCGCGCGTAAGCCTGCAGATCGGCGACTGAGTCGGCTTCGTCGACGATTTCCTCGCCAATCAGGGTTTCGATGAGATCTTCGAGCGTCACCAGACCGGCTGTGCCGCCGAAATCATCGGTGACCAGCGCCATGTGACGATCCTTGAGGACGAGGATGTCGAACAGCTCTTCAAGCGGCGTGGTTTCAACGACACTGGTGATCTCGCGGCGAAAGCTTGCAAGGGTGCGCTCAAGTTCTTCCTCCAGCGCCAGATTGAGGATGTCGGTCTTGAGAACGAAGCCGGTGGGCGTATCGATGGAACCCTCATAGACCGGAACACGGCTGAAGCGAAGGTCCTGACGGCGCTCGATCGCCTCGCGCACTGTCGTTTGCTCATCGAGGGCGAACGCAACCGTGCGCGGGGTCATGATGTCCTTGACCGTCAATTTGTCGAATTTGAGCAGATTGGCCACTACCTTGGAATCCCCGCGATCAATGACACCCTCGCGCCGCCCGATATCTGCCATTGCTATGATTTCTTCGCGGGTGACTGGCGGTTGCGGCTCGCCGCGCGACAGGAGGCGCGTAATGAACTGAGACATCTTGACCAGCGGCCACATGACAATGATCAACACCGGCAGGATGCGTGATGCGGAGGGTGCGAACGACTGCCAATAGAGAGCGCCGAGTGTTTTGGGGATGATCTCGGATAATACCAGGATCAGAAAGGTGAGCACGGCTGAAAAAACAGTGACTGCAGCATCGCCGAACACGATCTGCGCCTGTGCACCGGCACCTGCCGCGCCCACTGTATGTGCGATGGTATTGAGGCTTAGAATTGCGGATAGCGGCCGGTCGATATCGTCCTTCAATTCCTTGATCCGACTTGCGACCCGCGGTTTTTCGCCCTCGATCGTCGCTGTGTAGGTCGGCGTGATGCTGAGCAACACGGCTTCGAGCATCGAGCACAGGAACGAAATGCCGATGGCCAGAACGATGTAGATTGTCAGAAGCGTCATTAGCGAGCTTTCAAAGTTTCGCCGCTTTTGCGGCATCGGAAAGGCAATGTTCCGCCAGTGGCTTGGTTCCCGGTGCCGTGTCCCGTGCTCAAAGCTGTCTATGCGCCATGGGACGCGATGCTGCGGTCCGCGTTAACGCAGCATTGGCGAGTGTGATCCTACCATCGGGGAAATTCTCTACGCGCAGGAACGCAGGATGAGTGGTTCGATACGGTTGGCCGAAGTGTTGGGGGCGCTAAGCCGGGCTCTCGATATGACAGAAGGGCAGCCTCCCGGTCATTGCATGCGGTGCTGCTGGATCGGGGTGCAGGTGGGCCGGTCGATGGGCATGGACGAGGCAGCGCTGCGCGATCTCTATTATGCGCTGCTGCTCAAGGATCTTGGGTGTTCGTCCAATGCAGCGCGCATCTGCGAATTGTATCTGGCCGACGACCTGACCTTCAAGCGGGACTTCAAGCATCTCGACGGCAGCCTGCCGCAGGTGCTGCGGTTCGTCTTGTCGCACACCGGGGCGGAGGCGGGACTGGCAGAACGGTTCCGCTCGGTGGTCAACATCATGCGCAATGGCGGGGAGATCGTTACCGACCTTATCGAAACGCGGTGTCAGCGCGGGGCGGAAATCGCCCGCCAGATGCGGTTCTCCGAGAATGTGGCGCAAGGCATCCTCGATCTCGACGAGCAGTGGAATGGTGGTGGCAAGCCTACGGGCAAGATCGGCACCGATATCTCGCTGTTTTCTCGTATTGCGCTGATGGCGCAGGTGGTGGACGTGTTCTTCATGTCCGGCGGGCCGGAGGCGGCAATGGCCGAAATCACCTCGCGGTCGGCGACGTGGTTCGACCCGGCGGTGGTGTTCGCATTTTCCGACGTGGCGGCGGACGATGAGTTCTGGGCCATGCTGGCGCGCGAGGATATCGAGCAGGTGGTGCTCGATCTCGAGCCGGGCCACGAGATGCAGCGGGCCGATGAGGATTATCTCGACGACATCGCGCAGGCCTTTGCGCGGGTGATCGACGCGAAAAGCCCGTTCACCTCCGGCCACAGCGAGCGAGTTGCTGTGTTTTCCGATCTGATCGCCGAGGAGCTCGGCTACACTGGGGCACGTCGGCGCTGGCTCAAGCGCGCCGCGCTGCTGCACGATATCGGCAAGCTGGGCGTTTCCAACAGCGTGCTCGACAAGCCGGGCAAGCTCGATGATGCCGAATGGGTATCCATGCGCGATCACGCCCGGCTGTCCGAGGATATTCTGGCGCGGATCGGAGCGTTCGCCGATCTGGCCGTGGTCGCAGGCGCCCATCACGAACGGCTCGACGGCAAGGGCTATCCCAACGGCAAGACGGCTGACGACATCGATCTGGATACACGGATCGTTTCGACGGCGGACGTTTTCGACGCGCTGACGGCGGACCGGCCCTATCGCGCGGCGATGCCGATGTCCAAGGCGATGGGGATATTGTGGGAGGGCGCGGGGACTTCGCACGACCCTTTGTGCATCGAAGCGCTGGAGCGGGCGTTGGTGCGGTCGGAGCAGGCGGTGGCTTAGTCAGGGTAGACAGTCCGGTGATGGTGGGACATTGTCGGATGATACGATTGGGAGATTGAATTTGGGCTTTGGTGTTTTTATTCATCGCGCAGATTCGATCTATGACGATAGCCCGGCCACTCAATACCAGTTTCCGTCGCAATATTATTCCCGTGTGAAATCCTGTATCGGCGATTGGGTTGTCTATTACGAACCAACCAAAGTGCGAAATTCGCGCGGCTATTATGCCGTGGCAAAGGTCGCCGACGTCATACGCGATCCCAACACGCCTGATATGTTCTTAGCTCTCATCGAGCCTGGAAGTTATCTGCCCTTCACCAACCCTGTGCCGTTTGTTCTCGACGACAAATTGGTCGAGGCTGGCCTGCTCAATGATCTGGGGCGGATATCGGGCAGGGCGCAAGCGGCAGTCCGTTCTCTTGGGTCTAAAGACTTCAATCGGATCATCGATATGGGCCTCGTCGGGCAGGACGATTTGCTTCCGCGAAGCGATGCACTAGCCTCTGTGCCGCCTGGACTGGAGGAAGAGCAAGCGCCGTTTGAAGTCGAACGAGAGCGGGTGCGTGTGCTTACGTCCCGCATTCTACGTGATAGAGTATTTCGGCGCGTCGTCTTGAAGGCGTACGACTCGCGGTGCGGAATTACGGGTCTCAAACTTATCAATGGCGGGGGGCGGGCCGAAGTGGAGGCCGCGCACATTCGGCCGGTTGAGGCAAATGGCCCCGATATCATCAATAATGGCGTGCCGCTTTCGGGGACAATCCATTGGATGTTTGATCGGGGTCTGATCACGCTGGAGGATGATCTGGAGATCGTTATTTCCCGTCAGGTCAATGATCGGCAGGGGCTGGAAAGTCTAATCAATAAGTCCGGGCGGCTTATCGGGCCAGACGAACTGCGAGATCGACCGCATCCGGAATTCCTGTTGTGCCATAGAGAAAACGTATTCAAGTACTGAGCATCCTGAGAGCCGCCCTCACGTCGTTCCGTCGCCAGCGGTGGCGGCGTTGACTACGTCGTCGGGGATGTCGTCGAAGCTTGAGTAGTTCATTGTGTAGAGGCGGGCGTAGAGGCCGTTTTTGGCCATCAGTTCGTCGTGGTTGCCCTGTTCGATCAACTCGCCGTTTTGCAGTACGATGATCCTGTCGGCGCCGCGGATGGTGGCGAGGCGGTGAGCGATGACGAGGCCGGTGCGGCCTTCGAGCAGTGTTTCCAGCGCCTTTTGAATCTGACGCTCGGTGTAGCTATCGATATTGGCAGTGGCCTCGTCGAGAACGAGGATCTTTGCGTCTGCAACAAGGGCACGAGCAAAGCTGAGAAGTTGGCGCTGGCCGAGCGAGAAGTTGGAGCCGCGCTGTTCGAGGACAGTATCGTAGCCATCGGGCAGGCGGGTGATAAATTCATGCGCGCCGACGGCTTTCGAGGCGGCGATGACGTCATCGAGCGTGGCGGAGGCCTTGTTGTAGCGGATGTTTTCAAACACGGTGCCGGTGAACAGGAACGGTTCCTGAAGCACCATGGCGACCTGTTCGCCCAGGCTTTCCTGGGTGATTTCGCGTACGTCATGGCCGCCGACGCGGACGGCGCCGGACTGGACTTCATAAAAGCGGTGGACGAGGGCCATGGCGCTGGTCTTGCCCGAGCCGGTGGGGCCGACAAGGGCAACGGTTTCGCCGGGATTGACGTGGAAGGAGACGTTCTTGAGAACCGGGCGCTTGGGATCGTAGCCGAAGACGACGTTGTCGAAATCGACCGAGCCGTCCATGTCTCTGGTGAGATTTACCGCGTTCGGGCTGTCGGCGATGGAAACGGGGACGTCGAGCACTTCGGTGATGCGGCGGCCCGAGGTCATGGCGCGCTGCATGATCGAGTACTGCATGGTCAGCGAGCGGATCGGATCGAAAAAGCGCTGGATATAGAACAGGAAGGCGACGATGATGCCGACCTGCATGGAGCCATTGAGGACCAGCGAGCCGCCGACCACGATGACGGTAGCCATGGCGATGCCGGTCAAACTGTCAACGATCGGGACCATGACCTGGGCGTAGCGCGAGCCGGTCAGCTGGGTTTTGAGATTGGACCAGGCCTTATCGTCATAGAGATCGAAATTGACCTTCTGGCGGTCGAGATTCTGGATGGTGCGCACGCCATTGATGCCTTCGGCCATGGCGCCATTGGTAGCCGAATTGGTCTCATGCGCGGCCCAGAAGGCCCGCTTGGCTGGGGGCAGCCAGAAAATGCGGACGATGAACAGCGCGGGCATGGTGGCCAGGGTCAACAGCCCCAGGCCCCAATCGAGGCTGAGCAGCACGACGACGATGCCGCACAGCAGCACGAGATCGCCGATGGAGATGACTGAGGTCTCAAGAAATTCCTGCATGGAGTTGACGTCGCCCTGCAGCCGGCTCATCAGGCGCCCGACTTCGGTCTTGTCCATGAAACTCAGCGCGACCGCCTGAAGGCGTGCGAACATGGCGCGGCGCATGTCGAAGAGCACGTTTTCGGCGACGTTGCCGACCTGCTTTTCCTGCACCCAGGAGGCTGCGAAGTTCAGAGCCACCATCACGGCGAAGGCGAGCACTGCCCACAGCAGGTTGGTCGTATCGCCGCCGGCAGTCATGCCGCTGTCGATCGCGTAGCCGATGATGAGCGGGATGGAGAGTTGGGTGGCGGTGAATACCAGAACGGCGCCAACCGAGAGATAAATGCGGTGGCGGTAGGGATGTACGAAGGCCCAGATGCGGCGCACAGTGCGCGGGTCGTAAGCCTTTCCAAAAACCTCTTCCTCGATATGGGCGCTGCCTACGGTCGCGCGAGGCGGGCGTTGGCCGGGGAAAGTGGCGATGTCGCGTTCGTCGTCGAGATCGGTCGTGCTCATTGGCCGGCCTCCGTCAATTCGATGTCTTCTGTGGGCCGGGTCTGGAGATCGTAGAGGGCGCGATAGCGTCCGCCCAATTCAAGCAGTTCGGCGTGTGTGCCGCGTTCGGCAATGGCGCCGTCCTCCAGGAAGAAGATAGTGTCGGCGTCCATGAGCGAGGACAGGCGGTGGGCGATGATGATGGTAATCCGGTCCTTGGCATAGCGGCGGATGGCCGAGCGGATGCGGTGCTCGGTACCCGCATCGATGGCGGCTGTGGAATCGTCGAACACCATGACGGCTGGTTTTAGAACCAGACTGCGCGCAATGGACAGACGCTGGCGCTGGCCGCCCGAAAGCGAAACGCCGCGTTCGCCGACCACCGTGTCGTAGTCAGCGGGCAAGCCCATGATGTAGTTGTGGAGCTGGGCGCTTTCAGCCGCTTTCTCGATGCGCGTTTCCTTGGCCCAGGGATCGCCATACGCGATGTTGTTTTCGATCGTCGTGGTGAACAGGAACGTGTCCTGCTGCACGACTGCGACGCTGGTGCGCAGGGATTTGAGTGACACGTCGCGGACGTCCTGCCCGTCGATTTTGATACTGCCTTCGCTGACGTCGTAAAAGCGGGCGATCAGATGGGCCAGGGTGGACTTGCCGCTGCCCGGAGCGCCGACGATGCCGATGGTCTGACCCTTGCGGGCGGTGAAGCTGATATCCTTGAGCGTGGGATGGGTGATGCCATCGTAAGTGAAACTCACCTTGTCGAATGTCAGCGTGCCTTCGGGGACAACCAGATCCTTGGCGCCCGGCTTGTCCTTGATCGCCACCGGAGCGTCGATGAAGGCAAAGAATCGATTGCCGCAGGTGGAAGCGCGGGCAAAGGAATTGACCATCAGGCCAAGCTGGCGCACCGGCATCTGCAGGATGGTCATGAAGGTGAGAAAGCTGGCCAGCGTGCCCACGCTGATATCTCCGGCGATGACTTTGTTGCCGCCGACCCAAAGGACAAGCCCCATCGCAGCAAAGAACGAGAAGGTCATCATCGAGGTGTTCTTGACCCGGATGTTGGTGCGCTGGTGCGCCAATCCGAGAGCATCAGCTGACGCTGTGTCGAACTTATTGAGCTCGTGCTTCTGGCCCGAAAATGCGCGGACGACGCGGATGCCGCCGAGGTTTTCCTCCATGATGCGGGTGAGAACCGAGAGTTTTTCCTGCAAGGTCAGCCATGTCTGGCGCAGCGTCAACTGGGCGACCGAAGACCGCCAGGCGACAAAGGGCACAAAGCTCAACGCCAGCAGGCCGAGCACCAGGTCGGTTGAAATCAGCATCCACGCGCCAACGCCAATCAGGATAGTAAGCAACACGACCCGGATAAGACCTGTTGAAAAGAACATACGGATACCGTCGAGATCGAGTAGACCGATGGTGATCAGGTCGCCTGAATGGACCTTGTCGTGATAGCTGTATGGAAGGCGCTGGACCTTGTCGTAGAAGGCCAGGCGCAATTCGTAGCCGACGTGATGGCCCACCGATTCCGCAAAATAGTTCTGCAGCAGTGTGAACACGCCGCGCAGGATTGAAACGACGAGCAAGGTGATTGCGCTCAGCCAAAGGGCCTGTTCGGCATTTTGGCCGGATACCGACACGATATTCTGGGCCTGGTCGATGGCTTGGCCCAGAAGGCGCGGCACTGCAAGCTGAAGCAGGGCGGCAATTATGGTCGCCAGGACCGCGATTGCGACTTGCCAATGGTGGCGCAAAGAGAGAAGGGCGATGCGCAGCAGGGGGCTGCGATCCTTGCCGGAATGGGCGGCGGCAACATGGGCCCGAGCGTCGCCACGCGAACGCTCGCGGCCAGCCGTGAGGGTGGTCACTGAATTATCCAGACATCAAAAAAAGCCCGACCTGCAACGGGAAGCCGTCTTGCAGAAAATCAGGCAAATCACTCGCCTGTGTATTCAAGGACGATTTGTGACAGGTTGCAAGGTGTTACGGCCTGCCAAGTTGCAATTTGGCGAAACAGTGCGCTGTAACTGTGCTGCGGCTCGGACGCCGGATAAGAAAAAGCCCCCGCCGGGGAGGATCGGCAGGGGCTTTTTTGGGCGAAGAACGTGTGCCGGTCAGGCGAAGGCGCCAGTGAATGCCATCACTGTAACCATCATTGTGACCATGACAGCGCCGGCGGCGGTTCCGATGCTCATCTGAATAAGGGTGCGGGCCATTTTTAGCCTCCAGTGTTTGATGCCTCTGTACTGCATTAAACGGTTCGACGTCGGATTTGGTTTCAGCCGATGACAGTTTCGTGCGCAGTGCAGACATAAGGACATTTTCCAACTGAACCGCGCCTGAATGGTGCGCATGGAGTCGATTTTGGACCGGGCATTCCGCTAACGCGGCCCATCAAAGTCCAAGTGCCGAAAATTTTAAGCATTTCTGCATAGGGTCGCTGAAGGCTCCGCCGGTGTTGAGGGACGGCAACGGTGAGGCTTAGCGGAGGACAATGCGTATGGCGGTATTATCTGTCGCTGGTGTTCAATCCTCCGTCGCAATCAGGACCTTTCCTCCAGAAGGACGGCCGGGTCACGGGCTCGAATATACGGATTGAAAGACAGAATGTTTTCGAAACTCAGCGTAAAATTCAGGGTTTATGGCGCCTTTGGCGTTCTTATGGCGTGTTTGCTTCTTGTCGGACTGGCTGGCCAGCTCGGCGTGCAGGCCATGAGCGGACTGCTCGATGGCTACCAGGCGAGTGCCGCCAAGACCCAGGAAATCAACGATTATGTGCGCGACCTTGAGGCAGCGCAGCGGCTCAATTACGAATTCCGGCTCAATCCGTCCGAAGAAACAGCCGAAGCCCTTGTGGTCATGATCGAGGACGTGGCGACCAACGACGCTGATGGGCTTGCCCATTTCGCAGGCGATAGCCTGGCCCTTGAAACCATCGGCAGGGTCGAAGTGCTGGCGCTGGAATATCTCGCCGCCGCCCAGGATATGATCGCCGGGCAGCAGTCGATGAATGTCACGGCCCAAGTCACTGCATCGCGTACGCTCGATGAACTCGGGCCGCAGATGCAGTCCCTGTACGACAATCTCTCGGATCAGGTCACCGACCAGCAAAATGCGCTTGGTGCCCGTATCGACGCTGAGCAAAGCTATTATATGACGCTTCTGATCGCCGAGATCGTAGCCGCCTTGTTGATCGGCGCTGCGTGCGCGTTTGCGATGGGCCGCTGGCTATCGGGCGCGATCTCAGGCATGACAGCCATGATGCGGCGGCTGGCCGATGGCGACTTTAATACCGACATTTCGGGAAGCGAGCGCGAGCACGAATTGGGCCAGATGGCCAAGGCCCTGCAGGTATTCCGCTCGAATGGTCAAGCCATGGAAGCTGCCGAGGCGGAGCGCCTGCTCAATGCCAAGACGGCGGCCGAGCGCGCCGCCATGATGGAGCGGTTTCAGACAGCGTTTGACGCCGTGATCAACGCCTGTGTTGCCGGCGACTTCACCACACGGATCAACGAGAAGTTCGGCGATGACGATATCGATCGAGTGGCTGCCAATTTCAATGCCATGCTCGACACGGTCAATGCCGGGCTGGGAGAGGCAGGACACGTGCTATCGGCACTTGCCCGCACCGATCTTACCCAGCGGATGGAAGGCCGGTATCAAGGTGCTTTCGCTGCGCTTCGTGACGACACCAATGCTGTTGCTGAAAAGCTGACCGAGATCGTTGGTCAGCTTAAGACGACCTCGCGCGGGCTGAAGACTGCGACTGGCGAAATCCTTGCGGGTGCAAACGATCTGTCCGAACGCTCGACAC
>NZ_JBLXCL010000004.1:0-165606 GCF_048264985.1 Pelagibacterium sp. | reverse complement strand
ACCCGAACCAAACCCGCCCAAACGTTCGTTGCGCTTGCGTCCATAAAAGCGGGTTCGTGAGAGAGAGTATGGGGGCGGATTTGAGTGGGGGGATAAGTTTTGGCACCAGGGCCGCAAGACGAGGGGCAAATAGTGTCGACGTGTTCGGATTCCGGCTCTAGCATGACGTGTCGGGAAAGGGAGCGGTTATGAGTCTGATCGGGTTTGAAGGGCAGGCGCCCGAGATTGCGCGCAACAGCGGCTATGTGGCGCCTTCGGCGATGCTGATTGGCAAAGTGCGTCTGGCTGAAGGGGCGAGTGTCTGGTTTGGGGCTGTCCTGCGCGGCGACAACGAATGGATAGCTGTTGGGCGCAATTCCAATGTTCAGGACAATGCAGTGCTGCACACCGATATGGGCTATCCGCTTGTCATTGGGGAAGGGTGCACGATCGGGCATCTGGCGTGCCTGCATGGGTGCACCATTGGGGATGGAAGTCTCGTGGGTATGGGCGCGACCGTCCTCAACGGGGCAAAAATCGGGCGCAATTGCATGATCGGCGCGAAGGCACTGGTCCCTGAAGGTATGGAAATTCCCGACGGTTCGATGGTGCTGGGTATGCCCGGACGCATTGCACGGGCGCTTTCTGCAGACGAGATCGGCCGGCTTTCCCAGGGCGCGAACGGCTATGTGGAAAAATCGGCTCGTTATCGGGACAGCGCAGTTTTTCTCAAATGAGATAGGCACAGACTCGATTGACTCTTGGTTCGATCTGAGTCCAAATAGAACAAAATAGGAACATTGAGCCATGAACAAAGCTCACCAAATTGGTGTGCTGCGGCAGGCTCTGGCCAGTCTCGATCCTTTTGGCGAGAGCGGGCGGCATGGCGTCTTCACTTTGGGCGCCGGCCCGGTCGATGCCGCTTTGGGGGGTGGGCTGGCGCGGGGCGCCGTGCACGAAATCTATCCTGCCCAGGCCTTCGATATTGCGGCGGCTGCGGGATTTATGACCGGTCTGACCCTTCGGGCAGCGCGGGAAAACTGTGTTGTCTGGATCCGTCACAGGCGGGTCGAGATCGAAACGGGCGGACTATATGCCCATGGGCTGGCGGAAATGGGTCTGGCCCCGAGAAACCTCGTCGTGGTTGTTGTCGATGATATCGTTGATGGGTTGCGCGCGGCGCTCGATGCGCTGCGCTGTTCGGGATTGGGCAGCATGGTACTCGAAAGTTGGGGGGCATCGCGCCATCTCGATCTGACGGCGAGCCGCAGGCTTTCGCTGGCAGCCCAGGAAAGTGGGGTGACGGGCTTTGTATTGCGGGCGATGGCCGCGCCAGAAGCAAGCTCGGCGATGACCCGATGGCAGATCGGGGCGGCGCCTTCGCTTGACGCGCCGGGGCTTGTGGGCAGGGGCGCGATTTATGCCCGCCTGCTGCGCCAGCGCAGTGGAAAGGCCGATGCCTATTGGACATTGGAGTGGAACCATGAGAGCCATCACTTCTCTCAGCAGGCGCTATCTGGCGCTCTATCTGCCCCTTATCTCGACAGACCGGCTGGCCCGCATCGAGCGTCAGGCTGGGCACGCGCCGGATGAGCGCCCGTTGGTTGTCGTTGCCCGGCGTGGCAATGTTCTGGCTGTGGTCGCAGCCGATCACGCTGCGCAGAAAAAAGGGCTTTATCCCGGCCTGACCTTTGCCGACGCCAAGGCGCGCGTGCCGCAAATTCGGGTGGTTGAGCACGATGAAGCCGCCGATGCCCAACTGCTCGAGGCGGTCGCAGATTGGTGCGAACGCTACAGCCCATTCGTTGCGAGCCAGGCCCCAGACGGCATTGTTTGCGATATCACGGGCGTCGATCATTTGTTCGGTGGCGAGGGTGGTCTTTTGTCCGATATGAGGCGTCGGCTGGGCGGACAGGGATTTGCCCTGCGCGCTGCCATTGCGGGAACGCCAGGCGCTGCGCGCGCCATTGCCCGGTTCGGCAGAAGCGCGATTGTGCCGCGCGGGGCCGAGGCCAGTCATGTTGGTCCATTGCCCATAGAGGCGCTCGAGGCCGAACCCAAGACGCTTGCAGCTTTGCGGCGGGCCGGGTTGATGACAATCGAGGACCTGGCGCGCCGGCCCAAGAAACCGCTTGCGGCGCGTTTCGGGCATGGACTTACCGATAGGCTCGCCCAGATGCTGGGCGCATTTGATCGTCCCATAACGCCGCGCCGGCCCTTGCCCCTGTTTGTCGCTGAGCAGCGTTTTGCCGACCCGATCGGGCTGCTGGGCGACATCTCGCTCGCTCTTGAAACGCTCACCGAACAATTGTGCGTCGAGCTTTCGCGGCACGGGCAGGGTGGGCGGTGTTTCGAGATCGTATTCTTCCGGGCAGACGGCAAGATCGTGCGGATACAATTGTTGTCCGGTCAACCGCTCAAGACGCCCAGGACACTCAAGCGGCTCATCGAAATGCGACTCGATGCGCTGGCCGATCCGCTCGATCCGGGGTTCGGGTTCGACATGATTCAGCTTTGTGCCCTGGCAGGGGATGCGGCGCCTGCGCTTCAGAATGCGCTCGATGGGCGTGCGGCAGCGGGCCAGGCTGTGGGAGAATTGATCGACAGGCTTTCGGCGCGCTTTGGAGCAGGCTCGGTTCAGCGATTCGTGCCCGAGGATAGCCATTTGCCCGAGCGGGCATCGCGCATCATGCCTGCAATTTCCGATGCCGCAGGGCATGGGGAGTGGCGCAGTGGTGGGGTGTTCGGGGTTCCGGCGCGGCCCCTGTTTCTGTTTTATCCGGCCCCGAAAATCGAGGTGATCGCCGAAGTGCCCCATAGCCCGCCGCGCAGTTTTCGCTGGCGGCAGATGTGGTTCGAGATCAAGCGGGCCGAAGGACCTGAACGGATTGCACCGGAATGGTGGCGGAGGACCTCCGATACGCGCACCCGCGATTATTTTCGTATCGAGGACGAAAAGGGGCGGCGCTTCTGGGTGTTTCGCTATGGGCTTTATGCTCAGGACATGGCGCCGGTCGAGTGGTTCTTGCAGGGCATTTTCCCATGACTTTTTATGCCGAAGTGGCCACGGCCACCAACTTTTCCTTTTTGCGCGGTGCTTCGCACGCTCAGGACATGGTGCTGGCCGCGCTGCTGCTCGGCCATGGCGGCATCGGCATTGCCGATCGCAATTCGGTGGCCGGTGTGGTGCGTGCTTTTGGGGCGCTCGAAGATCTGCGCAACGGCATAAAACCTGTCGAAAAGCTGCGCGAAGGCTCCGGGCCCGGAGAATATGTGGTGATCGACAGACATCCCGATCTCGACCTGTCCTTTACACTCCAGGAGCTCCAGGCGCGGGCCAAAGCGTTCAAACTGGTGGTGGGTGCACGGCTGGTATTTACCGACGGGACGCCCGATATCATCGCCTATCCTCAGGATATGGAGGGGTGGGGGCGGCTGTGTCGGCTTTTGACGCGGGGGAATCTCAAGGCAAAAAAGGGAGAGTGTCTGCTCAGTTTTCCCGATCTGCTGTTTTCTGCATCGGGACTGAGCCTTGTCATCATGGCATCCGATGATTTCGCAGCGCTCGATACCATCCTGCCCCAGCTCACCAAGGCGGCACCGGGGGCGGTGTGGTTGGGCGCAGCGATGAATTACCGCGGCGACGACGCCCGCAGGCTGACCTGGTTGGCTGCTGTTGGCCAACGTCATGGTGTGCCCCTGATCGCCACCAATGACGTGCTCTATCATGGTGCCGAACAGCGGGACTTGCAGGATATAATGACGTGCATCCGCGAAGGAGTGAATATCGAGACTGCTGGCGTTCTGCTCGAGGCCAATGCCGAGCGGCATTTAAAACTGCCCGGGGAGATGGAGCGGCTGTTTTGTAATTTTCCCGAAGCGCTGACTGAAATCGAGCGGTTGCTGCAGACCATCGATTTCTCCCTCGACCAGTTGCGCTACCAATATCCGGAAGAACCGGTGCCGCCGGGATGGGAGGCGCAGGACTATCTTGAGGACTTGACCTGGAAGCGGGCGCAGTTGCGCTATCCAGGGGGTGTTCCCGACAAGGTCACCAAACTGATCACTGGCGAACTCGCGCTGATCGCCGAGCTTCGATATGCAACTTATTTCCTCACCATCTTTGACATTGTGCGCGTGGCGCAGGACAAGGGGATTCTCTGCCAGGGGCGCGGCTCGGCGGCCAACTCGGCGGTTTGCTATGTGTTGGGGATCACCGCTGTGGACCCTGAAGAGCATGAATTACTGTTTGCCCGGTTTCTCTCGAAGAACCGTGGCGAGCCGCCCGATATCGACGTCGATTTCGAGCATGAGCGGCGCGAGGAAATCATCCAGCATATCTACACGACCTATGGTCGCGAGCGGGCCGGGATCGCTGCGACGGTGATCAGCTATCGCCCGCGTTCTGCCATTCGCGACGTGGGAAAGGCGCTGGGGCTGACTGAAGATATTACATCGCGGATTGCCTCGACAGTATGGGGAAGCTGGGGTGGGCAGGGCATTCCCGACCATCATATCGTCCAGGCTGGCCTTGACCCTTCAAACCCCAACATTTTGCGCGCCGTCAAACTGGCGATCAGGCTCCTGGGCTTTCCGCGCCATCTTTCCCAGCATGTTGGCGGGTTCATTCTGACCCAGAACAGGCTCGATACCTATGTGCCTATCGCCAATGCGGCTATGGATGCGCGCACCTTCATCGAATGGGACAAGGATGATATCGATCGGGTCGGCATGCTCAAGGTCGACATTCTGGCGCTCGGCATGCTCACCTGCATCCGCAAGGCGTTCGACCTTATCGAAAGCCATTATGGCCGGTCGGTTGCGCTGGCGGACGTCAATGCCAGCGATCCGGACAGTTCTGAAGTCGCCGGTGTCTTCGAGATGCTGCAAAAAGGCGATTCCGTCGGCGTGTTCCAGATCGAAAGCCGGGCGCAAATCAATATGCTACCGCGGCTCAAACCCAAAAAGTTCTACGATCTGGTCATTCAGGTGGCGATCGTGCGGCCCGGCCCGATCCAGGGCAATATGGTCCATCCCTATTTGCGCCGGCGCAATAAGGAAGAGGCTGTCGATTATCCCGAACCCGGACCGCCCCATGACCGGAACGAGCTGCGTGGCGTTCTTGCGCGCACGCTTGGGGTTCCCCTGTTTCAGGAACAGGCCATGCAATTGGCTATGGTCGCCGCCGAATTTACCGACGAACAGGCCAATGGGCTGCGCAAGGCGATGGCGACCTTCCGCAGCAAGGGTACGATCGGCCAGTTCCAGAAGATGATGGTCGAGGGCATGGTGCGGCGCGGATACAAAAGGGCCTTTGCCGAGCGCTGTTTCGACCAGATCAAGGGGTTCGGTGAATATGGCTTTCCTGAAAGCCATGCGGCCAGTTTTGCCAAGCTTGTTTATGTTTCGGCTTGGATCAAGAAATATTACCCCGACGTCTTTGCCTGTGCGCTGCTCAATTCACAACCTATGGGTTTTTACGCACCGGCCCAGATCGTGCGCGACGCGCGCGAGCACGGTGTTGTCGTCAATCCAGTCGACATCAATAACAGCACTCATGACAACATTCTCGAAGATCGGCCCGGCCAGACTTGCAGCTTGCGGATCGGGTTTCGCCAGATTGACGGCTTCAAGACGGAATGGAGCAAAAATCTGGTGGCGCAGCGGACAAGGGAGTACGGATCGATCGAAGATCTCTGGAAGCGCTCGGGCGTGCCTGTTCGGGCGCTTACACTGCTTGCCGATGCCGACGCCATGGGGTCGATCGGGCTTGACCGGCGCGAGGCGGCCTGGCGTATAAGGCGGCTGCCCCAGGACGATCCCTTGCCTCTGTTCGCTGCCGCCCAAGGCCATGAGCTGGGCGAAGAAGAGGATATGGAATTGCCCTCCATGGCGCTCGCCGAACATGTGATCGCCGATTATCAGACAGCGCGGCTTTCACTCAAGGCGCATCCGATGGTGTTTCTGCGCGAGACCTTTACCGAGCAGGGCGTTGTGAGTTGCGACCAGCTCAAATCCCTGCCCGATGGCAGACTGATCAAGGTGGCCGGCATTGTCCTGGTGCGGCAGCGACCGGGCAAGGGCAATGCGATTTTCATGACCCTTGAAGACGAAACCGGCATCGCCAATGGACTTATGTGGGCCAGCCGGTTTGAAAAATACCGGCGCGAAATCATGGCGTCGCGTCTGGCGGTGATCGAGGGGCAGCTGCAAAAGAGCAAGGAAGGGGTTATCCATGTGATCGCCACCGCTGTCCATGACCGCTCGGCCCTGCTCGATTCCCTTGCTGTCTCCCACCGCGCCACCCCCCAGCTGACACGGGCCGACGAAGCGAGCCATCCCGTGCCGCAGCGCCTGCATGGCCATCCGCGCAACAGCCGCGTCGTGCCTAAATCGCGCGATTTCCATTGATTGGCGGCAAGGATGTCAAACAGGTCGGCGGCCCCTGTGAAGCTGTGCGGGCCGGTGAAATTGACTTGCCGGAGCGCGACAGGTCAACACCTTAGGGGTTGCGCTGTTTCCGCGAAATGGTGGACTACTCTGGCTCAGGAGAGCGGAAACAAGGAGGGCGCAATGGCGAAAATGGTGGGATCGATTGACGGACACGCGGTCCACGAAGTGGTTCTGGCGTCAAAATCGGGGGTCAGGGTTTCCATTCTTAACTATGGCGCGCTGATCCGCGACTGGCGGGTGCCGGTGGGCGACGCATTGCGACCTGTCGTTCTGGGCTTTGACGACATCGAATCCTATCGCGCACACAGCCCCTATTTCGGCGCCATTGCCGGACGCGTGGCCAACCGGATCAGCGGGGCCCAATTCACCCTGGACGGGACTGCCTATCACCTGATGCCCAATGAAGGGCAAAACCAGTTGCATGGTGGCCCCAAGGGTCTGTCCCATCAGATCTGGACCATAAAGGAGGCGCGTGAAGACCAATTGAAACTGAGCCATTTCAGCGCCGATGGCGATATGGGATATCCGGGAAATCTCGATATCGAGTTGACCTATACGCTCACAGGTAATCGTCTCGAGATTGCGTTTTCCGCGCAAACCGACAAGCCGACACCGGTCAACATCGTCCAGCACAATTATTTCAACCTGATGGGCTCCGGTGATGTGCTCGATCACCGTCTTCGGCTTGCTTCAGGCGCATACACAGAAATCGATGACGCCCTGCTTCCGACAGGGGCCATCCTGCCCACCAAAAACACGACGCTCGATTTCCGGCAGGCGCGCGCGCTGCGGCAGGCCGATGGGTCGGGCCAGCCCATCGATCACAATTTCGTCCTCGACACCGGTCGTGACGTGAGCGAGCCGGTGGCCGTTCTTGAAGCGCCTGACGGCGCTCTGACGCTAAAACTCTATACCGACCAACCTGGCCTGCAGGTCTATGATGGCCTGAAACTGGACGTGCCGGTTCCCGGTATCGATGGCGTCAGCTATCCGGCCTTCGGAGGGCTCTGCCTTGAAGATCAGAATTTCCCCGATGCCGTGAACAACCCTCACTTCCCCTCGGCAATCGTGACCCCTGCGGTACCCTATCGTCATTGGTGCGCCATCGAGATCGGGTAGGCTGCCTTTGGCGCGCGGTTCCAACATCGCCGGGCGCAGCACAAGGTTGTGTCGCCCGGCATCGCGGCTACAGGCTGATCGCGTCAAGCCCGTTGGCAAGCAGGGTATCGAGCATGGCGATATCAGCGTCCTTAAGCGGAATGCCATGCGCGAGCGCCTTGTCGCGCGCCTGGTATCGGCGCTGGGAGGGCAAGCGGGCGCCTTGATCGAGAATGGCTGAAAAGATCGCTTCGGCGCGGTCGAACGGGTTGCCCGAACCGCCGCGGGCAAAAGTTTCCGGATCGAAGGCGAGAATCAATTCCCCATGATGAGGCGCCAACGTTGTGGTGCCCAGGTGATCGAGGGCTTCACGGCTGGTCATATCCCCGATCATTGCAGCGGCGAGAAGCTCGATCATCGTGGAGATCGCCGACCCCTTGTGTCCCCCAAATGGCAGCATGGCCCCGGCCAAGGCGGCTTCCGGCTCGGTCGTGGGGTTGCCTTCGGCATCAAGCGCCCAATCCTGGGGGAGTGGTTTCCCGGCACGGCGATGGAGTTCGATTTCACCACGGGCAGCAACGCTTGTGGCAAAATCAAAAACGTAAGGGGGTTGGCCCGGACGCGGCCAACCGAACGCCAAAGGGTTGGTGCCCAGAAGCGGTTTAGTGCCACCGGTCGGGGCTACAGTTGCGTAGCTTGGGCACATGGCCAGACCCGCAAGGCCCATATCGGTCAACAATTCGGCCTCGTACCAAAGGGCAGAGAAATGCGTGCAATTGTTGATGACCATAGCCGCCAGCCCGAATTTGCGGGCACGCTCGGCCAGAGCGGGCAGCCCCAGTTCGACTGCAGGACAAGAAAAGCCGTCATTGGCGTCGACGCGCACAATGGCCGTGTCGTCGGTCTTGATCGTGGGTTCGGCCCTTGGCGCGACCTTACCAGCCTTGACGGTTCGCAGGCAGCCTTCGATACGGTAAATGCCATGGGAGGCGCAGGCGTCGCGCTCTCCCGCCGCGATGACACGCGCTACGGCGCCCGCCTGGGTTTCGGACAGGCCGCCCTTTATGAAAATGGCTTCGATCTTGCGTGTAAGGTCCGCAATTGAGACGCTTTGACGTGTTGTCATCAATTTGCCCTCGGTCGGTGACGGTAAAGCTGAGCGCGCAGTGGCGCGACGTTTGCAAGCGGAGAAAGCTTGCCACCCGACCGCCTAGCATTTTGTATAATTTTTGTCGACGAATTGTCCGGGTTCCGAGAGCGCCTTTGGCCATGCCAACAAGGGCGCTTCGCAAGGAAAACCGACAATGAAAAAGACCGACATCGACAGCCCAACAGGGATTGAATCGGTCGGTAATGCTGTGCGCGCAGCAAAGCCGGTATTCAAGTTTAACTTCTACCCGCTGTAGTCATCGTCGCCAGTTTGCTGGGCAATTCAACTTGTGCGCAGTCCGATTTTTCAAAAATTACAGTTCGGAAAAAAGCCTAAGAATCAAAATCTTAATCCCGCACGGATCAAAAAGGTAAATACTTTGTTAGCAAGATGCTGGACACAAGTATAGATCCAGTGTAAAAATGCGTAGGGTTATAGTTGTAAGCAACTTTTTGGGGAATCCGTATCATGGCGACTCGGAATTCAGCGCTCTAGTAGCGTTCTCATAATATACCTTATATTTTATGGACTTGGAATGAAGTTGTTGGCTTTGTAGTCGGCAAGCGGCGCCTCTGTGCCGTTTCCAGGTCAATCCGGCCTTTATCCCTGATATCGCGATCGCCACTGGAGGCAATCTCCCTCATCTCGGATATTGACGCGCATCTGCTCAGCAGTGCGGCGGCGAATTCACGTCCGTAATTCCACGTTTTTCGGGCAATCCCGCTCGCTGCGTCTGTTCGGCGTTGCGCACCTAGACGTTTGCGACGGTCTGCAAGGGGCTCCATCTTAACGATGGCAGGCCAACGGGTACGGCTGCGCAAATACTTCAGCAATACTTCAAAGATGGAGAGTAAAATGAAGGTTCTATTTACAGCAGCTTTGGCCATTGGTGCGCTGGGCGCTTCTGTATCCGCGGCGCAAGCCTGGGATTGGAATTGGGACGATCCGGAATGCGATTGTGTGCCCAATGCGCTTGATGTGCTCCAGGATTTGTCAGCCGCACAAACAGCAAAGAACAAGATCGAAGGCTTCAAGTCGGTCAGCGATGTCACCCAGGAAGCCATCAACGTTGGCAACTCGGTCAGCTTTGATGACGATATTACGCTGCCCGATATGAGCAGCCTTATCCAGGATGCTACCGGCTTCCAGTTCGCAGCGAACTACATCGAGTTCGGCGCTGGCGGATATACCGGTCCCGAGTTCGCCTATGACGGCGAAACGCTGATCGACCAGACCCAGTCAGCGCTAAACGCTGTCAATCTGGTGAGCGTCCCGGCACTGGGCGCACCGGCAGAGCAGAACAGCTCGACTTGGCAGACGGCCCTCAATACTGCCGAATACGGCAGCATTCCGGGCTTCCCGTTCTATAGCGGCGATGTGACCAACATCTCCCAGTCGGCAACCAATGTTGCCAACTCGATCTCGGCGACCGAGTTCTTCACATTCGAAGATTGCGAATGCGTGGAAATCACACAGATCGCCACGGGTCCGCAATTAGCTGCCAATTCGATACTTGGCTCCGGCTACGGATTTGGTGCGATCGAAGGCGCCATCCAGAACGCCACCAACATTGCAAACTCGATCAGCGGTTCTATGCCCAGCGAGTAATATTGCAAATGCATCGCGCCGGCGGTTTTTGCCGGCGCGATGCCCTCAATGGAAATGGCCCGACCGGGCACGTTCAACGCCGAACACGAGGGGGAGGAGATGCGACGTACATTTATGCTGTCGATAGCACTGCTCTTCCCATCAGTGTCACTTGGTGCTGACGGGCCTTCTTCTCCGAGCGAGATGTGCAATCCCTCGCCTCAGGTGCAATCTTTCACAAGTATCGAAGCCACTGTCCGCGCTGCTGCCGAGCGTTTGCAGACCACATCAGTGGATATCTGTCAGGATTACGGTTCCGAACAGGCAATTGTTCAAACCATCGGGTTTGGCGGTGACCTGCCGGTCGCGGCCCAGGCAAGGACCGACACTGAAACGCCCGTGTTCGATATCGTTCAAACCGGCTCTAACACAGCCAATCTTGTCGATTACGAGACCGCCATCGGGTCTGTCGTCCAGCACTATCATGGCCTGCAACGGATCGATAATTTGATCGATCCGGGCGCGCCCGGACGTTGGGGCGCAGTTTCTCAAGAAGGTATCAACAGCGCCAATACGGCAAGCGGGGATACCATCAACCTGGCGATTCAAATTATGGGCGAAGGCGCCACACAGTCGATCGGCAACATTGCAGCGATTGGCGGCGCAGCCGAGAGTATTCGCCAGACCGGAACCAACATCGCAAACATGGCGGAAGCCGTGCATGCCATTGGTGTTGGCATTCAAGACATCGACTCAAGTTCGCAACAAACGATCGTCAATGAATTGGCGCTGGGCGCTGGCTCGGCCATCGATGGCGAGATTTCCCAAACAGGGACAAATATCGGCAATATGCTTCTGGCAGAGCGGGTCGATGAGGTCATTCGCCGGTTCAACGGCGCACAAGCAGTATCCAACACAGTCATTCTCAATGACGGCTACCGGCCCCATATCGTTCAATCGGGCAATAATATCGCCAATTTCATTGCCGCGGACTCGGTGGGCACCATCAGCCAGATTTCAAGTGGAACTCAGAGTGTCGTCAACAGCGTGCTCGGCGCTCGCGGTGAAAAGGTCACACACGCGAATTTCGACCAGTCGATTTCTGACGACATGGGCGCCTCGAATGTCATCAACTTGATGATTGTGGCGCCGCCCGCCGGTGCCAGCAAGAGCGGCGACCAAGATATGGTTATTACCCAGGACGCCAGCTTCAATCAGACAAGTCAAGGGAGTGGCAGTCCGTCGCAATCCGGCAACGTTCTTGTTGTAAACCGGTAGAAATAGCGCGCTTTGAACCAGTCATTGACAGCATCGGTCGCAGGTGAGAGGGTTTCACCCTCAATATGACAGCGAAATTATCCAGATGATGCGCAAGGCTGTTCTGCTTTCTTTTGTCTTCATGTTCGCGCCGTTTCAATTATCTGCCGAACAATTGCCGCAGGGCGAGACTCCTTCCGAACAACAGGCTGCAGAAGAGCTTGCCGATCAAGCTGGCGAGCCCGAATTTGATCCCGAGCCCTTTCTCAATTCAATGATAGCGCTGCGAAGCGTGACGTTGACCTGTGATCCGTTTGTCGGTGGAGACCCGGCGCGGCGGACCGATGGCCTGGTTGCCTATTTCGAGGCGCTAGGGCAGGAGCTGCCCGATGTCTCCGACGCTGAAACGCAAGCCAGCTTGCGCCGGTTTGTCGGATCGCAGGCGGCAATGCTCTGTCAGTCGATGCTCGAAGAGGCCTTTTCTCGATACGATGCGGCGGCCACTGCCTATGAAAACAATCGCCCCGATGTTTGGCCACCAGCGCCGGCGGCAACGCCCGGCCCCTGGTGCAGCGCAAACTACTGCCTGGACCGCTAAGCGCTGCCCGAAGGTGAGCGCGCTGGCGCGATCGGCGAAATAAATGCCAATATCCGCAATTACTTATCGGTCCTAAAAATGACCTGTGCCGTGCAAGCAACATCTCAAAATTAATGCAATTGCTGCAATTGACCATCCAGCGCGTTCAAGGTGATACTGTCTCTGCGTTGAATCGGAGAAGCAAGCTTGTGTCTTGGAACACGATTTTGATCTACGTCACAAGTTTTGGCGTGTTTGTCGCGTCAACAACCATTGCAGCCGCCAATGGAATTGGCGAAGGCTCATCGTGGCAGTTTCGAAGCGATAGTCAGAGACAAGTACTTTTGACTGTCGAGCGTACCCGGCTCGAATTGCTTGGTATGTTCCCCTCGACAGGGTCTGGCCTTGGGGGCGGATCGGGGCAGACCGGGAATGCGACGTCAATTGTCGTCAGTGGCGACAATAACAATATTTCGGTAACGCAAAGCAACAGCGGCGACCAGACGCAGACAAGTTCCTGCGACAGCAGCACATTTGACATTACCGGAGGAATGTACGGATGTTGATCTGGAAGACAGCAGGTTCCCTGGTCGCGCTGTTGGCGCTTTCGGGGTGTACGCTGTTTCCCCAAATGTCCCGGCCCTCCGCCCAGTTCTACGGTCCCGTCCCATTGGCGACCAAAACCCCTGCCGATGATGCGTTGTTCTGTCTGAGCCAGTCTCCCGAAGTGAAAAGACTCAATGCGGTATTTGCAGTTCACACGGTGAGCGATCAAACCAACAAGATTACGCAGGAAGAAGGTGGCGTTGTGCCACGCGATGCCGCGGGCATGCTGGTAACGGCGCTTCAGATGGCTGGCGTGGCGCAGGTCAACCGCTCAAACACTGTCGTTTCCGAATGGGAATTGGCGCGGGCGCGCGAGCAGGTGCTCGGCGATGGCGGTTCGGTGACCGTTGGCAATCAGACTGTTGATTTCCGGCCCATCACCCCTGGCTCGCTGCGCGGATCGGACTATGTGATTGATGGGGCGATCACCCAGCTCGATTTCAATACCTACTCGGGCGGTGCAGAGGCTACCATAGCCGGTATCGGCGGTGGGGCGCGAGTCTATGCACTGACGACAGCTGCCGATTTGCGAGTCACCGAGACGCAGTCCACTCGGATCGTGCGGGCAGGCACCTATTCAAAGCAGGCCGTCGGCACCGAAGTGTTTGCTTCAGTCTTCCGCTTTTTCGACAACAGTCTTTATGATGTCAGGATCGGGGACCGCTCCCAGGAGGGCCTGCATGCCGGCATACGCTGGCTTATGGCTGAAGCCGCCTATGACATTGTCTCATCAATTGCCCATCATGATGCCTCGTGCGACACGTTCCTGCCCGAAGCAACCCAGGAGCTCAGGGCTGAAGAAACCACACGCAGGATGACCATAGCCGCAACAGCCAGGTAACTCGGCATGCCAAGGCATACCAGGCCGAGCCGTAGGTCCCGTTAGTTTCGTCCGAACTCGTCCTCGATGCGCACGATATCGTCTTCACCCAGATAGGATCCGGTCTGCACCTCGATCAATTCGAGTACGATTTTGCCCGGATTTGAAAGTCGATGAAGGGCGCCTTGGGGGATGTAAACGCTCTCGTTTTCGCGCAGTGTTCTGGTCTCTTCGTTCACCTGAACTTCGGCAGTGCCGCGCACAACGACCCAGTGTTCGGATCGATGGAAGTGCTTTTGCAGGCTCAACCGCTTGCCGGGTTTTACGAACAAGCGCTTGACCTGAAACCGTTCGCCACTCAGCACCGAGGCATAACCGCCCCATGGCCGATAGCTGGTCTGATGGGTTTCCGTGAGCGGGCGTGTGGCCGGGTCGGATTTGAGGTGCTTGACCATCGCGCCCACCGATTGTGCCGACGACAGCTTGCCGACATAAACAGCATCTTCGCTGGCCAGCACCGCAACGTCATCAAGGCCATCGACGACTATATGGTGCTTTTCGGATATGACCAGCGATCCCGACATTGCGTTGAGCGTCACCGGTCCCAACTGCAGATTGTCCTGGGCATCGTGGACCCTGCTTTTCCAGACAGCATCCCAAGACCCAAGATCGGACCATGATATGGCAGCGGGAACGACTGCGGCCAAAGCGGTGCGCTCGAAAATGGCATAATCCACCGAGATATCGGGGGCCTTGCCGAAGGCTTCGCTGTCGAGGCGGAGAAAATCAAGATCCTTTACAGCGCCCTCGACCGCCGATTTGACGGCTGTTGCCGCTTCTTCAATCAGCGCCTCGCACTCAGTTATGAACACATTGGCTCCAAAGACGAACATCCCCGAATTCCAGAAAAAAGAGCCGGCATCAATCATTGATTGGGCGCGCTCCTTGTCGGGTTTTTCAACGAAACGCCGAACCGTTCTTGCTCCTGTCGCGTCTGCTATGCCTGCCTCGATATAGCCAAAGCCGGTGGCGGGTTCGGTCGGGGTAATGCCAAAGGTCACCAGCGCGCCGGCCCTGGCTGCGGCTTCGGCCGTATCGAGCGCGGCAATGTAGGCCGCATCGACCTCAATCAAGTGATCGGACGGCAAAACATGGACGATCCGGTCGTCATGCCCCTCCAGGGCGACAAGCGTGGCAGCGAGAATGGCAGGGGCTGTATTGCGCGCCACAGGTTCGAGCACGATCGAAGAGAGCGCCAGCCCCAACTCCGATGCCTGCTCGGCAACGAGAAACCGATAGTCCTGATTTGTCACAACGATCGGCGCATCATAGCGCGGATCCTGCGCCAACCGCAGCAGGGTATTTTGAAACAGGCTGTGTTCGCCAGTCAGCATCAGGAACTGTTTCGGTCGCGAGGATCGAGACATGGGCCACAGCCGAGTGCCGGTTCCGCCAGCCAGAACGATGGGCACAATCCGGTTTTTGCCGCTGGCCTCACTGTCGAATTCTGGCTCAGTCATGCGTTTCCCCCGGTGGACAAATGTCTTTCCAGCGCCGCCATCATGATCGACAGAGTTGCGCTTGTTTGATCGGCATTTGCCGTCTCGACATAGCACCTGAGTTCGGGCGCGTTGCCGGACGGTCGGAAATGGATAACATCTCCTGCTTCCGTCGTCAGCCGTGTGCCGTCTGTTGTGTCGATGGTGACAGGATGAGCCAAGTCCGCGGCAAAACCGGCCCGAAGCTCGGATGAACGGGCAAGGTTCTCGACGAGTTCAAGTGCATGATCGGGCACTATGTCTTTTAGACGAGCGGCGCGCATGACACGGCGGGGGAGTTCGGTAACCAGATCGGTGATCGAGACTCTCCGCGCCGCAACAGCGGCCAGAACCGCGACGATTGGGAGGACGGCATCTCGTGTCGGCAAACGCTTGAGCGTGCCGTGCGCCAACGCGAAATCGCTCTGCAACAGAAATCCGCCATTGGCTTCAAAACCTGCGATGGCGTCTGTGTTGATCTGCGCCATTTTCTCAACAACGAAGGGTGAGCCGATGCGGGTCCGGGCTATTGTATCGAACCATTGGCTCTGTTCGAGCGCGCTGGTGGACGTGAGGGGCGTAACAATCGTGCGTGCGCCAATGAACCGGGCAGTGAGTGCGCCAAGCAGATCGCCATTGATCTGCGTACCCGTAGCATCAACGATCAATGGCCGATCGCCATCTCCATCGGTGGATACCACAACGTGATATTGGCCCGTATCAAGTACGGCCTTGATCTGAACCATTGCTTCTGGTTCGAGGGCTTCGGTATCTACGGCAACGAATTCCTCGCTTCGGCCGACTGTTTTGACAATCGCACCCAGGGCCTCGAGCAGCTGGGCCAGCGCGTCCCGGCCAACGGCGGAATGCTGAAATACTGCGATGTTGAGACCTGCCAGCGCCGTGGGGGCGAAGGCATCGCGGTAACGCGCTCGGTACTCTGACTCTGCGGTTGGATCGGGGTCGGGGAGTGTAGGCTCGAGCGAGAGGGCGGCATTGAAACAGGCTTTGGCTTCAGCCTCGATTGCCGCCTCGTCGCTCTTGAGCAGTTCGCCATCCGGTCGATAGAACTTCAACCCGTTATAGTCCGCTGGAATATGACTTCCGGTGACCATGATAGCGGGGATGCGGCGCGCCAATGCATAGGCAGCAAGCGCTGGCGTGGGTACGGTGCCGCAATTGATCGGGTGCCAGCCCAGGGCGCTGATTGAGGCCGCAACGCGCGCCGCAATCAGTGGGCTCGAATCCCGAAGGTCGCGCGCGATAGCCACCTGGCGGCTATCGGCAGTGGCACAGGCGGTATCGAGAAAACCGCCGACGTAGGCACATACCAAATCGGCGCTGAACGCTTCGCTTCGCCCACGGAGCCCGGATGTTCCGAATTTGACGGATGGCACCGAAGAAAGACTCACGCCTCGACGTCCAGGTTCCGATCGGTGGCCTTGTAGGGCCCGTACCAGTCGATGAATGCCCTTATGCCATCATTGATGCCGATCTCTGGTTGAAACCCTGTTAGCGCTTTGAGCAGGCTGGCATCGGCGAATGTGGCGACCATATCCCCCTGCTGCATGGGCAGCATGTTCTTCCTGGCCGTCTTGCCCAAAGCGGTCTCGATCGATCCGATGAAATCGATCAATTCGACGGGTTGACCGCCTGCGATATTGACCACGCGCCATGGCGCGACGCTGGAGAGGGAATCGGTGATGCCGTCCGCAGCGATGGGCGCTCCTTGCTCGGGAACAGCATCAGCAAGTTGGACAATAGCTTCCACGAGATCGTCGATATAGGTGAAATCGCGCTGCATACGGCCATTGCCATAGACATCTATTGGGTCATCGTTTTCGATTGCATCAACGAATTTGTAGAGCGCCATATCCGGGCGCCCCCAAGGACCATAGACCGTAAAGAAGCGGAAACAGGTTGTGGGGATCTTCCACAGATGGGCGTAGGAATGGCTCATCGCTTCACCGGCCTTCTTGGTGGCTGCGTAAAGCGAAACGGGAAAGTCAGTGCGATCTGTTTCCTTGAATGGAAGCTCTGTGTTGCCGCCATAGACAGAAGAGGTCGATGCCATCAGAAGATGGCGTGCACCATGTTCGCGCACGGCTTCGAGCAGGTTGAATGTGCCGGCAAGATTGGAGTCGATATAGGTCTGGGGGTGTTCGATCGAATATCGTACCCCTGCCTGAGCGGCGAGATGGACGACAATTTCGGGGGCGAACGCACCGACGGTGTCGCAAAGCGTCGCCTTGTCCTCAAGCATGGCCTCAACGAATGAAAAGGCGTTCGAATTTCGCAGAACGCCGAGTCGTGCGCGTTTGAGAGCGGGGTCGTAATAATCGGTCATGCCGTCAAAGCCGAGCACTTCATGCCCATCGGCGATGAGGCGCTTGACGAGGTGAAAGCCGATGAAGCCGGCTGCGCCGGTAACAAAAATCTTCATTGCGTGGCCGCCGTTTGGTCGCCGTCATGGTCGCCGCTATCTGCGCCGCGACCGATCGAGACATAGCTTAGGCCAGCGTCCTCGATCTCCTTGCGACGATAGATGTTGCGCAGATCAACAAGTGCGGGCGTTGCCATCGATTGCCTGATGCGGTCCAGATCGAGCGAACGAAACTGGTTCCACTCGGTCACCAGAACGAGGCAGTCGGCGCCGGTGGCGACATCATAGGCGTCTGTAGCGTACTCAATACCCTCGATTATCGTCCGTGCCATATCCATGCCCTCGGGATCATACGCACGTATGGTTGCACCTGCATCGCGCAATGTCTGGATGATCGCTATGGAGGGGGCGTCGCGCATGTCGTCAGTATTGGGCTTGAAGGTCAGCCCCAAAATGCCGATCGTCTTGCCACGCACGTCGCCGCCGCAGGCCGCGATGACCTTGCGGCCCATAGCGCGCTTTCTTTGATCGTTGACCGCGACAGTGGTTTCAATCAGCCGCAATGGCGCATCGAAATCCTGCCCGCTTTTGACCAGCGCCAGGGTGTCCTTGGGGAAACAGCTGCCGCCATAACCGGGCCCAGCATTGAGGAATTTCGATCCGATGCGCTTGTCCAGTCCAATGCCGCGTGCCACCGCCTGCACGTCGCCGCCGGCTTTTTCGCAGAGGTCAGCCATTTCGTTGATGAAGGTGATCTTCATGGCAAGAAATGCGTTGGCAGCGTATTTGATAAGTTCTGCTGTGCGTCGCCCAGTAAACATCAGGGGCGCCTGATTGAGATAGAGCGGGCGATAGACTTCTTCCAGAACGGGGCGGGCGCGTTCATCTTCGATGCCCACAACAATGCGATCGGGGCGCTTGAAGTCTTCGATAGCAGCACCTTCGCGCAGAAATTCGGGGTTCGAGGCGACGACGAAATTGGCTTTTGGATTGGCTTGCGCGATGATGCGTTCGACATCGTCGCCCGTTCCGACCGGCACCGTGGATTTGGTAACGATCACTGTAAAGCCCTTGAGCGCGTTGGCAATTTCGGTTGCGGCTGCACGAACGTAGGAAAGGTCGGCATGGCCGTCGCCGCGACGCGACGGCGTGCCGACAGCGATGAACACAACATCGGCCTGGGCCACAGCACTGGCCAACGCAGTGGTGAAACTCAGGCGGCCAGCATTGAGATTATCAGCGACCAAGGCTTGAAGGCCGGGTTCGAAAATAGGGATCTCACCATTGTTCAACTGATCGATCTTGTCCTGGTTAACATCAACGCAGGTGACGTCATGGCCGTAGTCGGAAAAACATGCGCCGCTTACAAGGCCGACATATCCCGACCCGATCATTGCAATCCGCATTCCTATTCGCTCCGTTCGCCTTCTCGGCCTGTCTTGTCCCATTGCACGACAACTGTGCCTTGGAGGCTGGCGCTGTCGTTGGTTTGACCGGCAAGTGCCGCCTATGTGGTCACGTTCGCATTTACGTCTTGGGTGTCTCGTCAGTCACGCAGATCGTTTTGATCAAAGTGTCGTCACCGAATGCCCAGAAATGATGGTTTGCAAAATCACTATCATGGGACTGGTTACGCTTGCCGTAAACGAGGGGCGCGCCAGCGAGATCGAGCACCTGGCCACCCGCCGCGCGCAAAATTGCGTCTCCGGCCGCGGTATCCCATTCCATGGTGCGCCCGAAGCGCGGATAGAGATCGGCTGCGCCTTCAGCGATACGGCAGAACTTGAGCGAGGAGCCCATTGCGGCGAAATCGGTTATCGCAAGTCCGTCGAGCCGGGGGTTGTCTTGGCCGCTGCCATGGGAGCGGCTGCCCACCACCGTCAGACCCTCGGGCGGGGCGCCGCGCACAGTGATGGGCGTGGGTGCGACGAGAAGGTCTTGTTCTACCTTGGACACAAACGCCCCAGCGCCGACACGGCCCCACCAGATACATTTCAGGGCGGGCGCGTAAACGACGCCTGCTATTGGCATGCCGTCTTCGATCAGCGCTATGTTGACTGTAAACTCACCATTTCGCGCTATAAACTCCTTGGACCCGTCAAGCGGATCGACAAGAAAGAAAAATCGACCGCATTCGGGGACATTTCCGTTGGCCACGGCTTCTTCCGCCACAACGTCTATCTCAGGAAATGCTTTAGCCAATCGATCAAGGATCATCGCTTCGGCGGCCGTATCGGCCTCGGTCAGCGGGGAGTCATCGCTTTTGGTTGTAACTGTGAAATCGCGGCCGTAGATCTTGAGGATCAAGGCGCCCGCCTCGAGCGCTATGCGTGTCAAAACCTCGGTTATCGCACCGGCTTTGTCCCAGGACGCTGAATGGTTGAGAGACTTGGGCGTCATTTTTGAGGAGCTATCCGGTCGTTGTTTTCAGGCTGTCTTCAAGTGCGGCAAAGGCAATAGTGATATCTTGGGGTGTTCCGACGCTTACCCTGATGCAGCGATTGAGACCGGCAACTGCAGGTTTGCGGATGAAGACTCCCCGGCGCTGCAGGCTTTGCAAAAGTGCCATTGCGTAATCACTGTCGCCGCCGCAATCGATGGCGACGAAATTGGTTGCCGATAGGATCGGTTTTAGACCCAAACGACGGGCACGGCCAGCAATCTCGTCGCGTCCAGCGGCAATAGCTGCGATTGTGCTTGCGAGGTAGTCCTGATCGGCCAGAGCAGCGCCGGCGGCGATCTGGGACAGTTTGGTGACGCCGAAATGATTGCGGATGCGATCGAAGGCAGCGATGGTCTCAGTGATGCCGATGGCGTAGCCCACCCGCATTCCGGCAAGGCCATAGGCCTTGGAAAATGTGCGGTATCGCAAAAGGTTGGGACGCATCAGCGTTATCGGAGGCAGGGTACCGCCTGGCGCGGTTTCGCCATACGCTTCATCGAGGATAATCAGCGTTTCGGAGGGGATGGCATCGACGAATGCCTCGATGTCCGCAGCGCTCCACCATGTGCCCATCGGATTGTCGGGATTGGCCAGGTAAACGATTTTGGCGCTGTTGGCGCGAACGCTGTTCAAAAGGCCGTCGAGGCTTTCGCGATCGTCGTTATCATAGGGCACTGTAACCAGTTCCGCGCTCTGTGCTGCCACATGATAGTTGAATGTGGGGTACGCGCCGAGCGAGGTCACTACAACGTCGCCGGCTTCCAGAAAAAGGCGGCATGTGAGCCCAAGCAGGCCGTCGATGCCCTCCCCGATCGCGATGGTGTCCATCGGCGTTCCCAGATGACGCGCGAGGGCGTGTTTGAGGTCGTGATTTTCGGAATCGCCGTATGTCCAGACCGTTGGGGCTGCCGCTGCTATGGCGGCGATAACCTTGGGCGAGGGTCCGAAGGGGCTTTCATTGGCACCCAGCCGGGCCATGAACTTTTGGCCGCTATTGCGCTCGATAACCTCGGGGCCGACAAAGGGAACCGTTGCGGGGAGAGCTGCAATGTTCGGTGCAAGTTTTGGACCGCCATGAAATTCCTCTCTGTGGTGCCCATCAAACCCATGTGCCATGTCTGTTGATGTTCGGGCGCGCCTTTATTTACCGAAGCCGAGCATGGCGTCCTGGCGCTCTCTAAGTGCAAATAGTTTGGTTGTGGTGTCCGGTGTGGCATTTGCTGCGGTCAGCAATTCGCCCTTTTTGACCGGTGCGGTTATGCGCCCACCTTCAAGCAGGCCGACGGGGATGGCACGCGCGGCGCGGGCGTCTCCGACTGTCATCGTCCAGGAGCGATAGCAGGTTTCCCCTATTGCATCGAGTGCTTCACCCACAACGAGGTCGCGCTTGGCAAGCGCGCAGACCTCTGCAACGGGCGTGGCCAGCGGCACCATGTCGGGCTTGCCATAGAGCATGATGCGCGCTGCGGTGAGTGGAACTTCCAGGCTGGTCAGGTGGTAGGGGCGAAAGAACCCGTAATAGGGACCAATACCGACATGGAGATCATCCATGCGCTCGACGACGCGCGGGTGTGTGGCTTTGGCGACGACAAATACGCCCGGCGCTACACCTTTGCCGATCGTATAGTCGACGACACCGGATCTTTCGAGCACACCGCCATCGGCGCGTGGGATTAAAACCTTGGCCAGCGTTTCGCGGTCGGCATTGGGGCCGTGCATGCCCGGACGGTCTGGTATCAGCCCGGTCGCGTTGGCGATTGCGGCCATTTCCACCATGGTTTTCGAGCCGTCGATGAACTCGACAAGCATGCGTGGGTTCATGTTGCGACGAGTTGCTTCCTCGCGATAATCGTCGGGCACCGCATCGTGGTTGAGCGGATTGTTCTTGCCCTTTCCGGCAGCAACGATATCGAGTCCCAGCGCGGAGACGAACTCGATAAGTTCCATGCACGATGACGGCTCATCTCCGGCACCAACCGAATAGAACACGCCCAGTCTGTCCGCTTCGTGCTTGAGATAGGGGCCGATGGTAACGTCGGCTTCTACATTCATCATGACCAGATGCTTGCCGTGCTCCATGCCGAGCAGGTCGAAATCGGCGCCCACACCTGGCTTGCCGGTAGCATCGATGATGACATCGACCTCCGGGGCGGTGACCATCAATTCGGTGTCAGCGGTTACCGCGATCCGGCCCGTCTCAACAGCAGCGCTCATTGCCGAGCGGGTATTGACTTCGGTTGCATGGCTGGCGCCGTCGCCCGCGCCATAAGCAATATCCATGGCGGCCATGGCTGTGTGTGGGCGGCGCGTGGAGATGGCGGCAATCTCGATGCCATCCATTAGCGAAACCTGGGTCACCAGATCGGTGCCCATTTCGCCCGACCCAATGATGCCCAGACGCACCGGTTTGCCGCTATCCTTGAGGCGCTCGAGGTCGCGCGCGATACCCGTTTTGGAAATTGTCATGACCCTTTGGGGCTCTTTGTGCGTTTGGAAGTGTTTGTGTCGCGCCTGTCTAGATCATTTTGGCATGCATTGGAAATAGAGCGGGAAAGTCTTTCCTTAGCCGACACTTGGCATCAGTATGGATAATAAGGATAGGGGACAGGTTCATGGACGAGATTTCCATTTCAATCGAGGGGGCATGCGGGATTATCCGGCTGACCCGGCCCAAGACGATCAATGCGCTGACCCCGGATATGATCGGGGCGGTGCGCTATGCCTTGGATGAGTGGGATGAGAATGACGCGGTGCGCGCTGTCCTGATCGAAGGCGAAGGCGAAAAGGGGCTTTGCGCCGGTGGCGATGTCCGTCGCACGCGTGATATGGCGATGGCTGGTGAAACTCGCGCCGTCTTTTCATTTTTTGCTGACGAGTACGATATGAACGGGTTGATTGGCACCTATCGCAAGCCCGTCATTGCCCTCCAGCATGGGATTGTCATGGGGGGCGGCATCGGGATTTCATCCCATGCGCGCTATCGTATTGCCACGCCATCGAGCCGATTTGCCATGCCCGAAGGGGCCATCGGGTTCTTCTGCGATGTTGGCGTCAACGCCATTCTCTACAAGACCAGCCAAGCGCGGGCCCTGGCATTTTTGATGTCGGGTCAGACTGTCGGAGCGGCCGATGCGATTGCGCTGGGGCTGGCCGATACCGTGGTGCCGGAGGCAGCGCTAAGCGGTATACGCGCCCGCCTGATCGAGGCTGCCCAGGCCTCAGATCCCGACACTGCGATTACCACCCTGATCCAGTCGGAATCGGTGGACGCTGGAGAGGCTGATTTTTGTGAGCTTGCCGATTCTCTGGCGCCGATTTTTGCCGGCGCCGAGGTCAAAGATATCGTCGAAGGGCTGCTCGATTATTCCGAGGATGGCGATCCGGGCGCTGCTGCGCTGTACGCGTCGATCGGCCGGCATTGCCCAACGTCCTTGGCCGCAATTGTCCTTTCGCATCGGCAAGCGCGTCACAAACGGGATGTGCGCGCCATTCTCGAAGACGATCTTGGTCTGGCCCGTTACATGGCCATGCGCCCTGACTTTGCCGAAGGGGTGCGCGCTGTGCTCGTAGACAAGGACAAGGCGCCCAAATGGCAGCCTGCACGGCTGGCCGATGTGGATACCACGACGCTTCAACGCATTCTGGGAGAAGCTGAGTCCGTGGGCTAATTGCGCTCGTTGCGCCAACCAATTCTGGCTTGACCGGCACACTGACCGGTGGCGGATCGAATATTGAAATAGACGCCTGATTTCAGACCGACTGCCGTTTGCCGCGATGGTAGAGATGGACGATGTTGTTCGACTTTCCAGACCACGAAACCCTTTATCGGGCGCTGATCGAGCGTGATCCCGGTTATGACGGCCAGGCCTATGTCTGCGTGTCGTCAACAGGCATTTTCTGCAGGCTAACCTGCCCCGCGCGAAAACCACTGCCGGAGAACTGTACATTCAGGGCGACGATCGGGGACTGTATCGAGGCCGGGTTTAGGCCATGCAAGCGCTGCCACCCAATGCAGGCTGCTGCTGCGAACGATCCGACGATCAAGGACCTGCTTCGGGCGCTCGATGCGCAGCCCGGCCGGCGGTGGTCGGAGCGAGATGTCATCCGGATGGGGCATGACCTTTCCACAGTGCGCCGCAGCTTCAAACGTCATTTCGGAATGACGTTTCTCGAAATTGCCCGTCAACGCAGACTGCGAGAAGGTTTTGAAACGCTTGCCGATGGCGGCAAGGTGGTCACTGCGCAGCACGAAGCCGGATTTGACTCGCCCAGCGCATTCCGGGCCGCATTTGCCCGCATTCTGGGCTGTGCGCCAAGGGATTTGAGCAAGGATGGTCTGTTGCGCGCGAGTTGGATCGAGACCCCGCTTGGAGACATGATCGCCGTAGCGAGCCAGACCCACCTGCATTTGCTCGAGTTCGTGGATCGAAAGGCGCTGCCCAACGCACTCAAAAAGCTCAGGGCGGGAGCAAAGGGAAGTCTTGGGATCGGCCGTACCGATCCGGTTGAGCAGGCCCAAGTCGAGCTGAATGCATTTTTCACCGGGCGTTCCGCAAGATTTGACACACCGCTCCATCAGGAGGGCAGCGCTTTCACCCACGAGGTCTGGTCCCAGTTACGGCGCATACCGGCGGGTCATACGCGCAGTTACACTGACATCGCCATGGCGATTGGCAAGCCATTTTCGGCTCGGGCTGTCGCCCGAGCCAATGGAGCCAATACCATTGCGTTGATGGTGCCGTGCCATAGGGTGATCGGGGCAGATGGCGCGCTGACCGGGTATGGAGGCGGGTTGTGGCGCAAGCAGCGCCTGCTTGAGATCGAACGTCAATACCGGTTGGATGGACACGACCGGACGCCTGCATGTTCAGAGCAGACGCCGGGTCGCTGCGGTCAGCCGGTGTGCATCAAAGGCCCCAGCCCATCGGCTTGAACAGCATCCAGAGCGCCATAGCGACCATCATGAGATTTTCCGTCAGTGAAACAAATCCGAGGGGCACGTTGCTGTCGCCGCCGACGCAGGCGCATTTGAGTTCGCGCTTTTCAATGTAGACGGCCTTGAACACCGAGATTGCACCGATCGTGCCGATGAATAGAGCAACCGGGATCGACAGCCACATGAGCGCCCCCGATATCATCAACACACCGGCCAGGCCCTCGGCGAATGGGTAGATCTTCCCGTAGGGTACCCAGCGCTGGGCCAGCACGTCGTAATTGAGAAACATTGTGGCAAAGCCATCGACATCGCGAAGCTTCTGGAGTGCCAGGAGGGCCATGGAAAAAGCGACAAACCACTCGGCCGCTTCGAGCGTCACAAGGTTGCCGAACGCGGCCCAGCTTGTTGCCAGGGCCATGAGAAGGGCCATGGCAAACAGCGCGATAACCGGCGTGTAGGTTGTTGCGTTCTCGTCCTTTGGGGCCTTGCCGAAAAATGCCTCCAGATCGTCGTAGCCTCCGATCCGTTCGCCGTTGATGAATGTTTGCGGCGTTGTGGCTACGTCGTGGCTGGCCTTAAAGGCGTCGGTCTGCTCACGCGACGTCAATTTGTGGTCTTCGACCGCGTACCCCTTGCGTTTGAGCAGGTCGAGGGCCTTGAGTCCCCACGGACATGTGTGTTCGGGAGTAACCATTCGGTAGAGTTGCGCGTTTTTCTGGGCCATTTGAGCTTCCTGTTTTACATTCTTGATCGTGTCCGGGCCGACGTCGGTCGACTTTTGCAAGCTTGGCGATCGCCGTGGCGCGATCATCATGGAACCGATTTATCGATATCAGATAGGGCTTCCCATCATTGGAAGGTCAAGTGTGGCGCTTGATTTAAATGTTTGGCGCGAGCGCGGGGGGGGGGGCTGAGGCGGAAACAATCTGATCGGATGAGTGCGAAACCGGCGTCCTGTAACCGGTTTCATGGCTATGGTTAGGAATTCTTAAACGCTTCATGGACAAACTGCTCCAACCGAAAACCAAAGGGCGGGAGCCGGCCTTAAATGGCGAAATCGCAAGTTCAATCCGTAGCGCTGCCACGGATTGTCGATCTCGATGCACTTGACCACATCGCTGAGACGTTGATCGATGCCCTGTCGGCAGGGCCAGTCGATGTCGACGCTTCGGGGGTCGAACGCGTGTCCACAAACGCCCTGTTCATGCTTTTGAGTGCCGCGGAGACGGCCAAGAAAGCCAAGTTTGCCTTCACAATCTCGGGCGCGAGCGCATCAGTTGCCGCGGCCATCGAAAAGCTGGGTCTCAACCCAGCTTTCGAACCCGTTCTCAAGGGATAGTACCAAATGCGCGTTCTTACCGTCGACGATTCGCGAACCATTCTCGCGATGCTGCACCACACCCTCACCAATGCCGGCTTTGAGGTGCTTCAGGCTGAAAACGGCCAGGTGGGGCTCGATGTGCTGGGGCGTGAATCTGTCGACGTGGTCATCACCGACATCAACATGCCCGTCATGGACGGCATCGAGTTCATCAAAAACGTTCGCGCCACTGGCAAGCACCAAAGCCTTCCGATCCTGATCCTGACGACCGAGACAAGTCAGGACAAGCGCGACCAGGGGCGCGCGGCGGGTGGTACAGGCTGGATCGTCAAGCCATTCGATCCAGAAAAGCTCATTTCAGTCATCAACAAGGTCGTCCACTAAGTGAACGCGACCAATTCGCCAATGGGGGCCGTGGCTACAAGATGAGTGACCTCGACGAATTCAAAGCCACCTATTTCGATGAATGTTCGGAGTTGCTGCTCGAGCTTGAAGAGCAGTTTTCGGCCATCCAGGAAGGTGACAGGGACGGCGACCGGCTCAACGCCGTGTTTCGTGCAATCCACTCGATCAAGGGCGGCGGCGGGGCTTTCGGGTTCGATGCGCTTGTCAAGTTCGCCCACAGCTTTGAAACCCTGCTCGACTACGTGCGCGATGGCCGGGTCGAGTTGAGCGAAGACGTTGTTGTCCTGTGCATCCGCTCTATCGACATCGTTGCCGATTTTGTCACGGCGGCGCGCGAGGGTGAAACACTGGCTGCCGATTACGGCGCCGTGGAAAAAGCCCAGTTTGATGCCCTGGCTCGAGGCGAAGGGACAGGAGCTGCTTCGACGCTTGCCGAAGAGGAGTCGATGGACGATTTCGACATCGATTTTACGCCGGTTACGGTCAATTTCGACGCCGACAAACCCATGGCTTCGGTTGCGCCATCGGCCGATGGATCGAGTGTCTGGACCATCCGGTTCACTCCGTTTTCAACGCTTTACGAACGCGCCAACGATCCCTTGCTGCTGTTCCGCGAACTGAGTCTGCTCGGTGAGATGCGTGTTGAGCCTGATATGGCGCAAATTCCTGGCCTTTCAGCGTTCGAACCGTTCGGTGTCTATTGCGCCTGGACCATATCGCTGGTCTCGGACAAGGCGAGCGAAGAGACGATCCGCGAGGTTTTTGAATTCGTCGATGGCGATTGCGAAATTGCAATCGAAAAAGGCGAGGCGGCACCGTCGATGATCGAGGATGACCTGCCGAGCTTTGCCGCCCTGACCGAAGAGGCAGTCGCCGAGCGCAAGTTTGTGGCGAACGGTGAACCCGATGATATCGCAGTGCCCGCTACTGAACTTCCGGCAGATGCACCGGTTGCCAAACCGGCTGCTGACGCGCCGAGAGCAACTGCTGGCCCCAATGTCGTTTCGTTGGGTACGAAGCCTGCCGATACTGCTGAAGAGAGCGGATCGGGGCGACCGGTCGGCATGAGCTCGATCCGCGTCGATCTCGACAAGGTCGACCGCGTGGTCAACATGGTTGGTGAGCTTGTCATTACCCAGTCGATGCTGACCCAGCAGATGGATGACGCCATTCGCGACCGTTATCAGGAACTGGTTCGGGGCATTGAGGTTCTGGCCCAGACGACCCGTGGCTTGCAGGATGCCGTCATGGCGATCCGCGCCCAACCGGTCAAGTCGGTTTTTTCGCGCATGCCGCGCCTGGTGCGCGAGCTGGCGTCCAAGACAGGCAAAAAGATCAAGCTCGAAACGATTGGCGAAAACACCGAAATCGACAAGACGGTGATTGAGCAATTGTCCGATCCGCTCACCCACATGGTGCGCAATTCGGCCGATCACGGCATTGAAGGGCCTGAAAAGCGCTTGGCGCGCGGCAAGCCTGAAATTGGCACGGTTCGGCTTTCGGCTGAACAGGCTGGCGGCAATATCCTGATCATCGTCGAAGATGACGGGGCGGGGATCAACCGTGAGCGGGTGCTTGAAATCGCTCGCGATCGTGGTGTGGTGGGCCCCGACCAACAACTGACCGATGAGCAAATCGACAATTTGATCTTTGCGCCGGGCTTTTCGACGGCATCGGAAGTTTCCGATATTTCGGGGCGCGGTGTGGGCATGGACGTTGTCCTGTCCAACATCAAGAAGATCGGCGGATCGGTGCATGTGAAAAGCTGGATCGGCAAGGGAACGCGCATGACGCTGCGTTTGCCGCTGACGTTGGCCGTGCTCGACGTGATGTTGGTCAAAGTCGCCGGCAGCCCTTACGTCATCCCGCTCTCATCAATTGTCGAAACCATTCAGAATTCGCGGGCGGATTTTGGACACATGCCCTCCGGTGGCAAGGTTTTGCAGGTCCGTGGGGAGTATGTACAGGTCGTCGACCTTGCCGATCGTTTCCAGATGGCATCGCAGCAGGAAGACGCCGAGGGATTCGTCGTGCTCTGCGAAGCAGAAGGCAATTCCAAGATTGCACTTGTCGTTGACGATATCATCGGCCAGCAGCAGGTCGTCATAAAATCGCTTGAGGAGAATTTCGAACGCATCGATGGCATCGCGGGCGGCACGATCCTTGGCGATGGTAACGTTGCGTTGATTGTTGATGTGCAATCTCTCAAAACTGGAAATGCGCATCAGAATGCAGCATAGGGCCGCAAGGCTCGTTTTTTAGGGGGACAGAACGCTCCCCGGTCTTATGAGGTCACGGTATGGAAGCGCTTGGTCTTCGCGACGAGTATTCGGACACAACGGCAGGAGCCAGCCAGAATTCGCTGCAGCTCATTGCCTTTTCCATCGACGAACAGATCTATGGCGTCGAGATCACCACAGTGCGCGAAATCCGCGCCTGGAACGGGGCGACGCCTTTGCCCAATACGCGCGAATATGTGCGCGGGGTCATCAATCTGCGCGGCACCATTGTGCCGATCTTCGATCTGCGGGCCCGGTTCGGGGACGGCAAGACCAACCCCACAAAGAATCACGTCGTCGTGGTGATGAGCGTCGGTGACAAGTGGATTGGTATTCTTGTCGATGCGGTGTCCGACATCCTTACAGTTTCGAAAGACGACATCCACGCGGTGCCTGAAGGCAATTCGGTCGACACCGAACTCTTGAATGGGATCGTTACCCATGACAGCCGGATGGTCGGACTGATCGATCTTGCCGCAGTGGTTGCAGGCGCAAAGGTCGACGCCTAGACCCAACCGGCAATTCGCATTTGTCGTATGTTCAGTGCGCAAGCGAAGACGTTTTTGAGCCGATCATATGGCGAACGCCGTTCGCCTTGGCTGACAATAGACCCCGCCAGCGCTAGCCGGCGGGGGTTTTTATGCGCGATGTCCGCGCTCCCTGCTACGCGGGTGCCGCTTCCGCGCCTTTCTTTCCTTTTCGATGGCTTCGAGCTCATTGATGTCATAGCCGGTCTCTTCGGCATACAATTCGCCCACGACGCCTAGCGTTGCAGGCGCAATTGCCAGGGCGAGGCTTCCAGAGCATTCGGGGTGCGCCCGCAGGACATCTCGATATTGCCTCTTGAGCGCTTCGGCGGCCAATATGTCGCGTATGGCCAATATCCACTGAGCGGTAGTAGCGTTACGGCCTTCCAATGCTATTTCGATGCGGACAGACGGTTCTTGCGCTTACAGCGTTCGTGATTTTTTTCAGAGGATACGGCTATGAAGCAATATTTTATTGGTGCTACCGCGATGGTTGGGCTGGTGGCTGTGATGAGTCAGGCTGTCTTGGCGCAAATGGTCGTGGACACCGATCCTGTCGTATTCCCGGCGGGGGAAAACAGCGCGGTCATCGAGTATCGTCTAGAGGGCGAAGAGGTTCATGGCTTTACCTTTGAAGGCGCTGCGGGCGATCCGGTTTCGATTACTCTCGACGCAGGTACGACGTCGGCCAATTTCAATCTGTTGGTTGGAGGGGATCCGCAGGCGCTCTACAATAGTGCAATGGATGGCTGGTCCTATTCCGGTGTCCTACCGCAAGACGCCGAGTATGAAATTCGCATCTATCTTGTGGGGCAGGCCGCCAAGACCGGAGGCGCAGACGTGACGCTGAACGTCGCGGTGGGCGACGCAGCTCCGATGGCCTCAAGTGACATGAGTACAGAGGCGCCCGCTGCCGATTTCGCCGATGGCCTGGCCGGAGGGCCCGATTTTTGGGAAGTCCATGGTCTGAGTTCGGGCGACGCATTGAACGTTCGCTCAGGACCGGGCACCGATCACCGCGTACTCGGGCGTGTCCGGAGCGGGGATGTGCTGCGCAATCTTGGTTGCGAGCGGCCCAACACGACAGTCTGGTGCCAGATTGAAGCCACAGATGGCAGCGGACTGACCGGCTGGGCATCGAGTGCGTATTTGCGCGAAACGGGCATGCCGTCGCAAACCGGAGACGCTCTTGTCGAAGGCACAAATTACAACGCCGTTGGCGCCATTCCCTGTGCCATTGAAGCCAACAGTTCGGTATCGACCTGCGAATTCGGCGTGACCCGTGGCAGGCCCGGTCTGGCAACACTATTCATCACGCTGCCCAATGGCTTTGAGCGTGTGATCGATTTCAGCAACGGAGAAGTACGGCCGATGTCTGCGGTTTCGTCCTTTTCTGTATCAAGGTCGGGAGATGAAACCATCATCGATGTCGATCGGGGAGCTGAAATCTACACGGTGCCCGACGCCGTGGTCTTTGGGGGCTAGTGAACGCTCTACAGGAAAAACGCAGAAAAACGATGAAACTACGTGCATTCCTGATCCTTCTAGCCATGCCAGTGCTCGCAGCCTGCTTGACCAGCGGGGCGGCAGTTCGATTGATGTCGCCGGTTCCGGTAGCGCCATGAGTTCGAGCCAAATGGAGGCCTATTGCCGTGGCGAAGCCGCCGGCGATTTTGAGACCCGTCCCGATTACGTAGCTGTTGCTGCTGCTTTGCCGGCAGTTGGCGGCGGCTATGTCGCTACAGGTAGCGTGGACCGCGGCACCCAAGGCAATCCGCCGATTGAGTGCCGGTTCGATACGCTTGGCCGCTTCGAGATCTATCGTCGGATCTAGCTCAAGCAATCATACGATCTGTTTGTGCCGGGAGCCTTTGCCTGGCCCCGGCACATCCCAAGACCCATTTCGCAAACAGAAACGCACAATGACAAGCGGCGTGTCGGACTGAACGCGTGCGGTCTTCTTCAAGTATGCCTGGCCGAAATAGGGGGCGATTGTCGTCTCTTTCGGCGTGCGCAGCACCTTTTTGACGTGAGGGCGGACAGGCGCTTTCCGCTTCTTTGCAGTTGGGTGCGTCCAGCCAGATTTTTGCGATAGCGGCGAGCACTGAACCTGCGTTACGCTCGGGCGAGACACTACACAGGCAAGGACGCACATGCTTGGATTGAAAGTCGCACTGCCAAGTCATCTGTTTGTCTGCTTTATCGTAGCGCTGTCGCTCCTCGCCTTTCCGGGTTTCGCTCAGCAAACCCAGAGCAATGCCCTGCCCATGCTGACCGACGCTGAACAGGGCGCATGGTCCGAAGTCGCCGACCGGGCGGCGCAGCTTCTCGACGGCGGCGATGCGACCGAAGCCAATCTTGCCGATCTTCGGGCCGAGCTCGTCGAGCAGCGTACCGCTGCCTTCAATTTTGTACAACGCGGCAGCGCCGCCGTTCGATCGTTGCAGGCCCAGCTCGATGCACTGGGGCCACCTCCGGCCGAAGGGGAGGACGAAGCTGAGTTGATTGCGACGCAAAGGGCGTCCCTTGTCGATGCTTTAGCGCGGGCCAACGCTCCGCTCCTGGCGGCTCAGCAAGCTTATCAACGCTCGGAAGTGCTGATCCAGGACATCGACGGGCTGCTGCGGACGCAGCAATTTGATGCGCTGTTCAAACGGGCGCCGACTGCGATCAATCCGTTGAGTTGGGCGCCCGCTGCGCGCGAGTTGATCGATGCCTTCGGTGGGCAGGTCGATGCCGTGCTGACTGATCTTGAATCTCCAGAGCGCGCCGATGAAGTTTCCAGCGACCTCACGCAGGCTTTGATCCTTGCCGGTTTGGGGCTGCTCATAATCTTTGTTGTGCATCCGCTGGCGGCCCGAAGCATAGGGCGGCTGCTTCTTCGAACCGAGAGCGTGCGGCGCGCCGGCGGGCTGTTGTTTATCGGGCATTTGGAGCATTTGCTGTTGCCCTTTGTTGGCGGCATGCTGATCGTGCTCGGCATGACGGTGATGGGGCTGCCAGCTTCGGCGCCGGTTTTCGTGGCACTGGCCATTATCACACCGTTCGTTGTTGGCCTTGCCTACTGGCTCGGACACGCCGTCTTCTCACCATACTATCCTCCATCCCAGATCATTAGTCTCGAGCCGAAAAAGGCCTGGCTTGGCGCGCGGCTGTCGCAGGCCCTTGGGTGGGTGGTCGTTACCGAGATGCTCGTAGAAGCCATCGAGCAAGACATCACGCTTTCCCAAGTGACCCATTCGGTACTGGCGGCGGCCATTGTTTTTGTCGGTTGCGGATGTCTTTGGGCGCTGGGACAGACGATCCGGTCCCCGGCGCGGACTGACGATGAGTCCAGTCAAGTCTCGATCGGTGTTGGGCTGGCAAGACCGCTAGCTCTATTGGTGCAATTGGCAGCTGTCTCTGCGGCGTTGGCGGCAGCCATCGGGTATATCGAACTGGCGCGCCAGGCGATGATGCCGATGATCATGACATTGGGCATCGTTGCAGCAATTATCCTGCTTCATCGCGCCATTCTTGCGCTGCCTACGCTCGTTCTTGGCCGTGATCCAAGCCCGGACGGGGCCAAGGCGGCGCTAATCCCGGTTGTGCTGGGTGCGGCGCTAACCATAGTCAGCCTGCCGATCCTGGCGTTGGTGTGGGGTGCGCGGGTTACCGATATAAGCGAATTGTGGATGATCGCTATTCAGGGGGTGGAGCTTGGTGGCATCCGGTTCTCGCTGACCTCGACATTGCTGCTCATCGCCATCTTCGCCGTTGGACTGTTTGCAACTCATTGGCTCCAGGTTGTCGTTCGCACGAGCGTCTTGCCCAGGACGCGTGCCGATGTCGGTGTGCGCACCGCTGTCGTTACGTTCATCGGCTATATAGGCGTACTGTTTGCAGCTTTCATTGCGGCAGGCGTGGTTGGCCTGGACCTGTCCAACCTTGCAATTGTGGCCGGCGCCCTCTCGGTGGGCATTGGCTTTGGTTTGCAAGCGATCGTTTCGAACTTCCTCTCGGGTATCATTCTTCTGCTCGAGCGCCCGATCAAAGAGGGTGACTGGATTGAGGTGTCGGGCTTTTCGGGCACGGTGAAAAAGATTGCCGTCCGATCAACGCGTATCGAAACTTTCGACCGGCACGACGTGATCGTCCCCAACTCAGATATCATCGCAGGGGTCGTCAAAAACATGACGCTGGGGTCGCGAATCGGGCGGGTGACAGTACCAGTGGGCGTTGCCTATGGGAGCGATGCGGAACAGGTGCGCGACCTGTTGCTCGAGATCGGGAGGCGCCATCCGCTGACAGTTCACAAACCGCTGCCAGTCGTCCTGTTTCGCGGACTTGGCGATAGTGCATTGGAGTTCGAGCTGCGCTGCTACATTCGTGACGTCATGGAAACGATTACCGTCAAATCCGACCTGCTCTATGAAATCTACCGGGAGTTTCAGGCTGCTGGCGTTTCGATTCCGTTTCCCCAACGCGACGTCCATCTCCATGTCGAGGAGGCGAGCATGGCCCTCAAAGCCAGACCGTCAGATCCCTCCCAGATCCATGAGGGTTCCAAACGCTGATTCCTGCGACCGGCGATGGGCGTCCTTAAATCACGCCATTGCCTGCCCCCAAGACAACTCGAGGAGTAAGACAATGCGCGGCAAAAGATTACTCAAGCTTTCAAGGGCTTCGGCGGTGGCGGCGGCGTTGCTGTCGGCCACCGGGCCGGTCGGAATGGCTCAATCGGTCGAGGCGACCCCGCGCCTGCGTGCGCTCGATTTTTCGCCCTTTGAGGACGCGATGGCGACATTTCCAGCCGAAATTTACGCGGCGCTCGACCAGGTGCTGCCAAGTTCGTCTGTCATGGATGTGCAGGAGGCGCTGGAGGCAGGCGATATCAATTCGGAAATGCTCGTTACCTACTTCCTGCATCGGATTTCTGTTTATGACGATCGGTTGCGGACCTATATCGAGCTTAATCCCGAGGCGCTTGAGGACGCGCGTGAGGCCGACCGTTTGCGGTCTGACGGCACCATACTTGGATCGCTTCACGGTATCCCCGTCAGCCTCAAGGATAATATCGAGACTGCCGGCCCAATGCATACGACAGCCGGCGCCGAAGTTCTTTTCGACAATGTCGCGTCCGATGATGCCGAACTCGTGACGCAGCTGCGTGAAGCGGGTGCCATCATCCTTGGTAAGGCCAATCTTTCCGAATTCGCTGGGTCGATCGCCATCGGACCGATGCTGGGCGGGACGACCGCGGTCGCGGGGCAGGGCATGAACCCGTATGGCAGCTACCCCACAGGCGGTTCGAGCTCGGGATCGGCCGGCGGCGTTGCGTCAATGCTCGCCATGGTGAGTGTGGGCAGCGAAACCTCGGGTTCGCTGATCACGCCAGCGGCATGGAACAGCGTTGTTGGCATGAAGCCATCCAAGGGTGTGGTAAGCGGTGACGGCGTGATCCCGCTGCTCACCAATAATGATTCAGCTGGCCCCATTGCGCGTTCGGTTACCGACGCTGCCGTTTTGCTTTCGGTCATCGACACAGCCGAACACGATTATACCGCCGATCTTGCAGTTAATGCCTTGGATAGAGTTGCGGTTGGCGTACTGGCATCTGATCTTGCCGTCGAGGATGGAAACGCTGAATTGTTGCAGCGGATCGCAAGCATACTTGTGCTGACCGGAGCGGAGGTCAAACCCGCGCAAATGGAAGGTTCCGATGTTGCCATGGCGGATTTTTCCAAGTTTCTGGCGGGTGGTGTCCGGTACGACATGTTGCCCTACGTCGCAGCGGTCAATCCCGACGTCGTATCGCCGCAAGATCTTCGGGACTACAATGCCGCAGATGCCACGCGGCGCATTCCGTTCGGCCAGGATATTCTCGACATACAGGCCCAGGTGGCCGAGAGCGTGACCGTAGACGAGTTCGAAGCGCTAGCAGTTTCTTTGACAGCGACAGCAAAAAATCTGTTGGATACCGCATTTGAGCAAAGCGATGCTGAGGTTTTGGTCAGCATTGATAATTCGCATTCCATGATCTACGCGACTGCGGGCTATCCTGCGATTACGCTCCCTCTTGGTGCACGCCTCCGTGGCGGCTTTGCCGCACAGATCGGTCTGGATGCGGAGGGTATGCCGGTGGGCGTGACGCTGATCGGTAAGCAGGGAGAGGATGGCAAGCTTCTCGCATATGCCTATGCGTTCGAGCAGGTGTCCCACCTACGCCTGCAGCCAATGCTCGACGATTGATCAAATACGCTGGCCGTCGCGTTGAACCGATGAGCGCTTGCTGCATTTTCTGAGATGATCGGAAACAGTGGCGCTCGGGGCTAAGATGCCTGAACCCCTAGAAAAATTCGACTTCGCCCGAATTGGTGCGGGCGGCGATGCCGGAAAGCGATTCGTCGCGCAATTCGTCGAGCGCAAGTGTTGACCAGACGCCTTCTATGGCTTCTGCATCGGCGCCGTCTGAGATATCGGCAAGCTTGCGCGCGGCGTCGGCCATGTTGCGACAACGTTGCTCAATGCGGTCTTGCATTTGAAGCGCTACGACAATCTGGCGGATGGCTGTGGACCGCGCAGCGTTGCAGTCGATCGATGTGTCGCCCAGGGTGAGAAGGCTTGCTGTGATGCCGTCGACCATTTCTGCCGTCTGGCGAGCGGTTTCTTCCAACTCTCTAGCCAGTTTGTGCAAGCTCATGCACGTCACCCCATCTGATAATTATAGCGATTATACTGGCAGAGTTCTAAACCGATGCTTGCCGGTGTCCGCTATCCGTAGTCATCGCCGGTTAGGGTTAGCAAATGGCTAACGAATGACGGGATAAGTTTGGAAAAATTTCAATGGGCTCTCGGTTTGTACCGTAAGGCCACAAAAGCTCCAGGGAAGCGGTATATGCCGTTCGTATTGACTTGATGCCCGACACTTTTACCCGTGGCGTGGTGACAACAGTTCACCAGGGAGATTGTGTCACGTCCAACCAGCCCGACGCGACGTTGTCGACAATACTGGGGTCGTGCATTTCTGCATGCGTGCGCGATAAGGTGGCTCTGATTGGGGGCATGAATCACTTTCTTCTCGCCGCCCAGTCAGGGTCGTCCAAGGACAGGTTCGGCGAGTCCGCGCGCTATGGCGCGTTTGCCATGGAGCAGCTTATTAACCTAGTGCTCAGCCAGGGCTCCGGCCGAAAGAGCAATCTCGAATTTAAGGTATTTGGCGGCGGCAACATTCATGCGGGCATGCATGATGTGGGCATGAAAAACATCGAATTCGTTCGCGAGTTTCTCGCCAATGAAGGCTATGTTCTCGCCAGCCAGGACATGGGGGGCAGTTATGCCCGTCGGGTGATGTTCCAACCCCATACTGGCCGGGCGTTCGTCAAGCGGCTCGACTCGACCGACAATGCCCGGCTTGTGCGCGAAGAGCTGGCGATTGCCACCCAGCGCCCGGTCAAACCCGTACTCGACGATATCGAACTCTTTTAGAGGGGTGTTTCAGGCAAACCGGCGGGCCAGGGCGACGCACAAAACGATGACACCGGTGGCCACAAGCATCTGGGCGGCGATCGGTTCGCCCAGCACAAGGCCGGAAAGCGTCAGTCCGAAGAACGGTTGCAGCAATTGGAGCTGCCCGACGCTGGCGATGCCGCCCAGCGCCAGACCGCGATACCAGAAGACAAAACCGACCAGCATTGAAAATACGGACACATAGGCAAGGCCGAGCCATGCCGGCGTGCCGACGGCCAGCCAGGATGCAGGCAAGGCGATCAGCGCGATGAGCGCCATCGGCGGTGCGGAAAGCACAAGCGCCCAGCAGATCACCTGCCAGCCGCCAAGGTGCCGGGACAGTCTTGCACCCTCGGCATAGCCCAGCCCGCACACGATTATGGCGCCCAGCATATAGAGATCGCCCAACAGCGTTCCCGACGCACCTTCCGACATTGCGAACCCAATGACGATGGCGCTACCCATGCCCGAGAACAGCCAGAAAGCCGTGCGTGGTCGCTCGCCACCGCGCAACACGGCAAAGGCGGCCGTCGCGATCGGGAGCAGGCCGATAAAGACGATCGATCGCGCTGAGGTAATGTGCTCAAGGGCAAGTGCTGTAAGCAGCGGGAACCCTATAACCACGCCTATGGCCACGATTGCCAACCCGACGAGGTCTGAACGTTTTGGCCACGGCTGACCAAGCGCAATAAGACATGTCATGGCGAGCAGCGCGGCAATGGCGGCGCGGGCGGACGTGAGAAAGAGAGGCGAAAAATCGGCGACCGCAACCCGGGTTGCAGGAAGTGAGCCTGAGAAAATGATGACGCCAAGCAGCCCGCTCCCCCAGCCCTTGATTGAAGTTTTCACTGTGCAGCGTCCTATTGCAATTGTGGCATGAACCTAAGAGCACGGGGGTGGTCACAACAGATACAGAGCAGTACAATAACTTGAAACTGTATTGGTTTGATTGGGCATACATTGAACGTTATCGGGCAGGTTGGCAGGCGTACGGAAACTGTCATGCAGACGATCAAGAGCAGGGTGGCGAGCCGGGCTCTGGCCGCGGGCGAACGCTTGCCATCGATTCGTTCGCTCGCTGCCCAGGTCGGGGTTTCGCCGTCGACAGTCGTTGAGGCTTACGACCGGTTGGTGGCTGAAGGCGTGATAAGGGCGCGTCGCGGATCGGGGTTTTATGTCACTACATCGGCGGCGGCACCACTGGATTTGGCCCAGGAAATTGCGCCCCAAGAACGCGATATCGATCCATTCTGGGTCTCGCGGCAATCGCTCGATGCAGACCCAGTAGCGCTCAAGCCCGGTTGTGGCTGGCTGCCTCCCGAATGGATGCCTGCCGACGCAATTCGGAAAGGTATGCGGGCGTTGGCCCGGGGCGGGGCCGAAGCGCTAGTCGATTATGGATCGTCGCGAGGGTCGCCCGAGCTGCGCCGCATTATCGGAGGACGGTTGGCCGCCGATGGCGTGGATGCATCGCCAGATCAGATCGTTCTGACGCCATCTGGGACCAACGCCATCGATCTCGTGTGCCGGTTTCTGCTCAGACCGGGCGACACGGTGATTGTCGATGATCCGTGCTATTTCAACTTCCGGGCCCTGTTGCGCGCCCATGCTGTAAAGATCGTCGGTGTGCCTTTTACGTCGGACGGTCCTGATATTGAGCGTTTCGAAGCGGTGCTGGTTGCAGAACGGCCAAAACTCTATGTCACCAACAGCGCCCTGCACAATCCAACCGGGGCTATGGTTTCAGCCCGCGCCGCACATAGAGTGCTTTCGGCTGCGACAAGCCATGACGTTACGATTGTCGAAGACGATATATTCGCCGATCTTGCGCCCGAGCCTGTCCCCCATCTGGCCGGGCTTGATGGGTTGAGCCGTGTTATCCGTATCGGGAGCTTTTCAAAGACAGTTTCGGCGTCGTTGCGCTGCGGTTACATTGCTGCCCGGCGCGATTGGATCGAGGGTCTGATCGATCTCCAGATCGCTGCCGGATTTGGCGGGCCGAGCCCGGTTGCTGCACATTTGGTGGCCAGCGTTCTGGCCGGCGGGGGATATCGCAAGCATATCGAAGAGGTGCGCCGTCGGCTGGGGCGTGCTCAGGTCGAGACAGCAACTTCACTGTCTCGCATCGGGATCAAGCCATGGATCCGACCGCGCGGTGGGTTCAATCTGTGGGGTCAATTACCAGAGGGCGTCGATTCTGCGTTGGTCGCACAATCAGCGCTTGCCCAGAATGTGGTTCTGGCGCCGGGCAATGTATATAGCGCTTCACGGACGGCCGAGCGGTTTATGCGTTTCAATGTCGCCCAGTGTAGCGCCCCCCGGATCATGACCGTGATCGATGATGTCATGCGCAGCCAGCGGGCGCAGACAAAATCCTTCCCGTAATGTTACCGTGAAGGACGCGCGCTCACCAAGCGTTAACCATACGCTCTTAGGGTGACGCAACGCATTTGATTATTCGGCAGTCCCTTGGCTCGAACCCGCCTCGTTTCCGCATTGCTAGCGCTCTGGTCGGCCACACTGGCGGTGTGTGTGTGTCTGGCCGTCAATTTTTCCGCGCAATCATGGTGGCCGCTCGCGGTGAGCGGCGTCTGGGTTGCCGCAATGCTCGTGAGTTTTGCCAGCGCAATCTTTGCTGATCGGGCGCAGCGCCGTGTACTTTCGGCGCTTGGCGAGGCGGTGGGCAGCGGGCCGATCGGCAAAAGCGCCGAAATCGAACATATGCGCACAATTACCGCCAATCTGTGTCTGAGGCTCGAACGGGCAATGACTTATTGTACGGCTTTTGAGACGCTTGCGCGACCAGCCATGCTTGTCGATGGGCAGGGCAGTATCGTCAAAATGAGCGCAGGGCTGACCGCGCTTGCGCCGGAATGTGCAGAGACCGACACCGCCGCCGCCCTGCTGGGGGTCGCGGTCGCGCTCGACGTCAACCGTCAAAGTCATGCTGTTGCGCTATCGGGGCAACGCCATATGGCGATGGTCAGCCCGCTTGCGCCGGATCGTTGGCTCATTGAATTTGACCGTCCAGGACGCGTTGTCCCAGCGCACATTCTTGATGAAATCGGCCAGACACTGGCCGGTGGGCGAACCGGATACCGGATTGGGTCGGACCTTGTTGACGAGGTGCCTGAATTTGAACTTGTCAATTGCGGCCTTGCAACGCTCGACCAGGCGGCAGCTCGGCTCGATGCACTGGCGCAAGGCGAGCCGTTGGACCGGGACGGCGCAAATGACGGTCTGTCGGCGCGGATATCGGGGTTGGCGCGCCAGATGGAAAACATCGACACCGAACGCGAGAACGCTCTCGATTTGCACCGTCGGGCGCGGGAGCGGCTGGAGAAAGTAGGCGGGTTGGTCGAAGTTTGCCGGGAGGCGGCGCAGACCCTGACGCAATCGGCCAGTGACGCCCGTGCTCATATGGAGACGGCGCGCAGCGAGATCGATACTGGCAGGTCGCTGGTCGGCCGAACCGCAGCGGGTACAAACGGGCTCAGGGCCGATTTCGAGAAGGCCAGGGCATCTGCGGAGGTGACGAGCGAGCGCGTTGCTGCTGTCACCGGTCTTGTAGGGCAGATCGATACACTTGTCGCCAGTATCGAAGAGGTGGCTTTTCGCACAAATCTTCTCGCGCTCAACGCCGCGGTGGAAGCGGCGCGCGCCGGGGAAAAGGGGGCTGGCTTTGCCGTGGTGGCCAGTGAAGTGCGGGAACTGGCGCAAGCGAGCGCCAGGACATCCAAGGATATCAGGGCATTGGTCAAGACCGGTCTGGGAGAAGTCGACGCTGGCGCACAAGGCGCTCAGGCATTGGCAGAAACAATTGGTGTCGTCAGCACACATTTACTGAATTTAAGTGAGGAGACGGCCATGATCGGCGCCAGTCTTGCAAGCGGCGAAGAGGCACTGGCAGCAGCGCGCTCGGATGTCGATTTGATCGGTGATCGGGCAAAACAACAAGCCGAGGCGCTCAAAGCGCGGCCGGCAGGGCACTAAGCCGGCACAGCCTAGATATTTTCAGGGGCGCCGACCGGCATTGGGGAGTCGGAACTGGTATGGACAATTGTGAATTTCCGCTGAGCGAGAGAGAGTTCTCGCGGATACGCGAACGCGTCTATCGCGTGGCGGGCATCTCGCTTTCGGATGCCAAGCGCACGCTGGTCGTGTCGCGGCTTTCCAAAGTGGTGCGTGGGCTCTCTCTGGCCAGCTTTGACGCATACATCGACTTTCTCGATACACGCGGCCGGGCTGAGGACGATCAGGACTTCGTTAATGCGTTAACAACCAACCTGACGCGGTTCTTCCGCGAAGATCATCATTTCGATCATCTCGTCAGCCATGTTGCAGGGTTGGTTGCCAAGCCCCAGCGGATAACCAAAGTGGGCAAGCCACGTTTGCGCATCTGGTCGGCGGGCTGCTCGACCGGGCAAGAGCCTTACACAATCGCATTGAGTCTTCTTTCAGCGTTTCCTGAACTCAAACGCTGGGATTTTCGTATCCTTGCTACTGACATCGATTCCAATGTCGTGGCAAAGGCGGCCACAGGGATCTATCCGGCAAGCGAGCTTAACGGGCTTTCCGCGCAACGGAGTGCCCTATTCGAAAAGGCAGGGCCGGGCGAAGTCGCCATTCCGCGCGCTGCCCACGAGCTTGTGACGTTCAAGCTGCTCAATCTTATCGAACCCTGGCCGGTCAGCGGGCCGTTCGACGCGATTTTCTGCAGGAACGTGGCCATCTACTTCGACAAGCCGACCCAAGGCATGTTGTTCGACCGGCTCGGACAGGTCCTGGCGCCGGATGGGTTTCTCTATATCGGCCATTCGGAGAATCTCCAGGCCGTTTCCAAAGGTTTCAAGCTGGTTGGCAAGACGGTCTATAGACGCAAGGCCAATGCCGACGCAAAGGATGCAGCATGAGCAATATAAGGGTCCTTGTTGTCGACGATTCGGCGCTCATTCGAGACGTTCTTTCCAAAACTCTGTCTCAAGAGGGCGACATTACTGTGGTGGGCACCGCAAATGATCCGCTCGACGCGCGCGACAAGATCAAGGCGCTCAACCCGGACGTCGTGACGCTTGATATCGAAATGCCCAACATGAACGGGCTGGCCTTTTTGCAAAAGATCATGCGCTTGCGGCCATTGCCGGTTGTAATGGTCTCGACGCTGACCACCAAAGGCGCTTCTGAAACCATGCTCGCGCTGGAACTGGGAGCTGTCGATTTTGTCGCCAAGCCTGGCGCAGACATGGTGGGCGGGCTTGAAGCGTTCGGATCGACTTTGCGTGAGAAGGTGCGCTTTGCCGCGCAGTCCGATGTGCAGGCCCGGGCTCATCGCGCGCCGGCGCCGGACCTGCCGCTCAAGACGGCAGCTGCGCCAGAGGGTGCTCTGATTGCAATCGGAGCATCAACGGGTGGCGTGGAGGCAATTCGCCAGGTGCTGTCTTCCATGCCTCTTGATTGTCCACCAATCGTCATCGCCCAGCACATGCCCAAGGGGTTCACCGCCCGGTTTGCAGCGCGGCTCAATGAACTGATGCCGGTGCGCGTGGTCGAAGCCGCCGACCGCATGGTGCTTGAGCGTGGGACGGCCTATGTCGCGCCCGGTGATTTCCATCTGCGCGTCGAGAAGTCATCTGGCCAGCTGAAATGCCGGGTCACTCAGGATGAGGTGACATCGGGGCATCGGCCAAGTGTGGACGTACTTTTTGCATCGGTTGCAAAAGTTGTCGGCCCAATGGCCGTCGGGGCCATCCTTACGGGCATGGGACGCGATGGAGCGCTGGGCATGAAGGCGATGCGCGATGCCGGCGCCTTTACTATCGGCCAGTCGCAGGGCTCGGCACTCATCTATGGAATGCCCAAAGCTGCATTCGAACTGGGCGCCGTGATCGAGGAAGCGCCAGTCGAAAAGATCGCCGGCCGACTGGTTGCTGCATTGATGAAGGTCAGGGCTGCAGCTTGAGCCTTTGTATTGAGATTATTGTAACTGTTGTCGCCTAGTTTTGCAGACTGACCACTCCGGAAGAAGACCGGGATATCAAGGCGGAGAATCCATGCCAAAGGCCAGCGCTGTCAGCGTTCTCATCGTGGATGACCAGCAGTCTATGCGGGGCATCTGCAAATACATCCTCACTCAGCTTGGGTTCAAGGATATCGTCGAGGCCAAATCAGGTCGCGACGCACTTACCAAGCTTGAAAAAACCAGTGTCGATCTCATCATTTCCGATTGGAACATGGATGACGTGGACGGACTGACACTGCTCAAGGTGATCCGCAAGCATCCGCGTACGCAGGGCATGCCATTCATTATGGCCACTGGGCGCTCGGACAAGGAGCAGGTCAAGGAAGCCATCGAAAGCGGCGTAAACAACTACATCATCAAGCCCTACGATGCTGGCACCATGAAAAAACGCATTGAGGCGGTTATCGGCGCGCTGAGCTGAGCGATTCCGCAATCACATCCGCAGGGGCGTCCAATAGGGCGCCCTTTTGCGTGCCAGGTGTGGAGCACACCGGTCTTGGCATCCGGACGCTTGCGTGGTTGTACTAAAGAACTGTGCTTTTCCTGGAGTGGTCATGGATCATAAGACAATCGGGCTGGTGGCCCATGACGAAAAAAAGGACGATATGGTCGCCTTTGCCACTGGGCACAAGGCGCGATTGAGCCAGTTCACGCTGGTGGGGACTGGGACGACAGGAGGGCGCGTCGCTGCGGCGACAGGACTTGAGGTGTTGGCGCTGAAAAGTGGACCTTTGGGGGGCGATGCGCAAATCGGCGCTATGATCGCGGAAGGGCGGCTCGACGCCCTGATCTTTTTCATCGACCCGATGAGTGCACTGCCGCACGATGTCGATGTGAAGGCTCTAACCCGGCTGGCGACGCTTTATGACATCCCCGTCGCTTACAACAAGTCCACAGCTGAAGCCGTTTTGGCAGCGCTTTGAGTTGACCGAAAGGCGCTGTTGTGACCAGATGCCGCATCTTTTTTTGGGGCTTTTGGCCAGTCGGTTCAACACGAAAATCAGGGGCAGAGCACAAGCGTGGCGTTTGACGCGGTAATCGAGGTGCGTTCCGTTTCAAAACGGTTCGGCGGACTTCTGGCTGTTTCCAATTGCTCGCTCGAAGTCGAGCGGGGGTCGATCACGGGGTTGATCGGGCCGAATGGGGCGGGAAAATCCACCCTGTTCAATATGGTAGCTGGTAATTTTGCGCCCACAAGCGGGCAGATCATTTTCGACGGCCAGGACATCACGGGGCTCAAACCGCACCAATTGTTCGGCCGGGGCATGTTGCGGACATTCCAGATTGCCCATGAGTTTTCCCAGATGACGGCGCTAGAGAACCTTATGATGGTCCCTGGCGATCAACCTGGCGAAAGCCTGGCCAATCTCTGGTTCAAGCCGGGCAAGTCCGCAGCGCGCGAAACCGAAGTGCGTCAGAAGGCACTCGATGTCATCGATTTTCTAAAGCTCGGTCACGTCAAGAACGAGCTGGCGGGCAACCTGTCGGGCGGACAGAAAAAGCTGCTCGAACTCGGCCGCACGATGATGGTCGACGCCAAGATCGTGTTGCTCGATGAAGTTGCAGCGGGAGTCAACAAGACACTGCTCAACGATCTGGCCGGCAACATCGAGCGCATGAATAAAGAGCTCGGCTACACATTCTTTGTCATCGAGCACGACATGGACCTGATTGCACGGCTTTGCGATCCGGTGATCGTGATGGCGCAGGGCGAAGTAATCGCCAAGGGCAACATGGAAGAGCTGCGCGCCAACCCCATGATCGTCGAGGCCTATTTCGGCGGTCCTGTGGAGGCCGTGCAATGAGCCTGATCGACCTTAAAGACATTATAGCGGGTTATGGCGGCGCGCCGATTCTGAATGGCGTCAGTATGGCGATCGATGCGTCCGATATCGGGGTTATCGTTGGGCCCAATGGGGCAGGCAAATCAACGACGTTGAAGGCTATCTTCGGGCTTTTGACCGTTACCGGCGGCACAGTCACGTTCGACGGGCAGGACGTTACCAATTTCGAGGCCGACAGCCTGGTTCCGATGGGGCTGTCGTTTGTTCCCCAGGAGCACAACGTTTTCACCTCGATGTCGGTACACGAGAATTTCGAAATGGGCGCATTCGTGCGGCGCGACAACATCTCGGACAGCCTTGATATGGTCTATGAGATGTTTCCCGATCTCAAGGCAAAGCGCAAACAGCCTGCGGGGGAGTTGTCGGGCGGCCAGCGCCAGATGGTGGCTATGGGGCGGGCCCTTATGAGCCAGCCCAAGCTCTTGATGCTCGATGAGCCATCCGCAGGCCTTTCGCCGCGCTACATGATGGAAATCTTCGAGCAAGTTGTCAAAATCAACGCCGCTGGCGTGGGCATCCTGATGGTCGAACAAAACGCGCGTCAGGCGCTTGCGTTCGCGACCAAGGGGTTCGTTTTGACCAGTGGACAGAACAGGTTCACCGGAACCGGGCAGGAACTGCTTGACGATCCGGATGTGGCCAAGAGCTTTCTTGGGGGGTAGCCCGGGGAGCGAGACCTGCAAATCCGGCAACCGGCTTTGTGCTACGGTCGCGCGACGAGGACAAAAAGAACATGAATGATCTGATCTTTTTCTTCAATCAGGCGGTGATCGGCGGAGTGGTGCTCGGCTCGATCTACGCGCTGGGCGCCGTTGGGGTAACCCTGATCTTCGGCATCCTGCGGTTTGCCCATTTCGCTCATGGCGACATGATGACGATGGGCGCGTTCATCACCTTTGTTCTGGCCGGAGCGCTGGCGACGATGGGGGTCGTGACGCCCATCCCAATCGGGGTGCTGGTCGTCCCGCTGGCCATGGTGCTGGCGGCGGGACTGGCGCTGGGGATCGACAAGGGATTTTATGCGCCTCTGCGCGCAAGGGGAGCCAAGCCCGTGACACTGTTGATCGCCTCGATCGGCGTGACGATGATGATCCAGGGGTTGATCCGACTGTTTTTCGGCGTGGAAACGCGTTCGTTCTTTGACACAGAGCCCAAGCAGATATTCCGCATCGAATTGCCTTTTGAGGGCGTGACGCGGCCGATCACATTCACCGAGCCGCAGATCTGGCTGGTGCTCTCAACGGCGATTGCAGTGATCGCACTCCATTATTTTCTCACCCGCTCGCGACTGGGCAAGGGCATGCGCGCGATGGCCGACAATCCTGACCTCGCCAAAGTTTCGGGCATCAATACCAAGCTCGTCGTACGGGTCACGTGGGTGATCGCGGGCGCGTTGGCGTGCCTTGCAGGGACCATGCTGGCGCTTGACGTAACGCTCAAACCTGACCTCGCCTTCAATATTGTCCTGCCGATATTTGCCGCGGCCATTCTGGGTGGGCTGGGGCATGCCTATGGAGCGATCGCAGGTGGATTCGTGCTGGGATTTGCCGAAACGCTGGCTGTGTTCAACTGGTCGGTGTTGCTGCGACCGTTCCGCGATATCTTGTGGTTCGATATTCCCAGTTCGTTGACGCTGGTGCAGTCTGAATACAAGCTCACCGTGGCCTTCCTGATACTCGTCGTCGTCCTTCTGGTTCGACCCACCGGCATCTTCAAGGGAGCTTCGACATGACCGTGCGTTATATCGGACTGTTTGCCGGACTTTTTGCACTGATCGTGTTCGTGGGTGTGATGATGGGCACCCCTTTTACAGTGCGCTTGATGGTTGAGGCCTTCGCCTTCGCGCTGATCGCCATGGGTCTCAATATCCAATGGGGTTTTGGCGGACTGTTCAATTTTGGCATTCTGGGCATGCTGATGGTGGGTGGTTTTGCCGTCACCTTCATCTCGTTTCCGGTCAACGAATTGTTCTGGCAATCCGAGGGCCCGGCGCTTCTGGGACGCACGGCAATTGCCGCAGCCATCGGTGCGGTCATCATCTTCTTTGCCCATAAGGTGCAACGGTGGGGGATCACAGGCAAATGGCGCGGGGCGGTCATCGTTCTCGCTTGGTTTGCCGCCTATGTGATATTCCGTTCACAGATGGATCCGGCGGCCAATACGATCACCTCAACCGCAGGGTGGGTCGGCGGACTGGGGCTCCCGGTCATTTTGGGTTGGGCCTTCGGAGGGATTCTGGCTGGGCTTGTCGGCTTTCTGGTCGGCAAGGTTAGCCTGGGGCTGCGGGCAGATTATCTTGCCATCGCCACTATCGGGATTGCTGAAATCCTGCGGGCCGTGATCCGCAACATGGAATGGCTGACGCGTGGTACGCTGACGGTGTCGCCAATTCCCTGGCCAGTGCCCAATCCGCAATATTATCAGGCGCAAGGCGCATCGATTACCGACAGTTTCGTTTATGCGCGCGGTGGTTTTCTGGCGCTGGTCGTCGTGATCGTGATCATCGCGCTATTTTTGATCCACAGAGCCTATCAAGGACCGTGGGGCCGCATGATGCGCGCCATCCGCGACAATCACATCTCGGCAGCGTCGATGGGCAAGGATGTGACAGGTCGGCAGCTGGAGATATTTGTATTTGGCTCGGTGCTGATGGGCATCGGCGGGGCGATCCTCGTTTCATTCGTCGGGATCTATGATCCCTCGAGCTATCAACCTATCAATCACACCTTCATTATCTGGGTGATGTTGATCGTGGGTGGCGCCGGCAACAATTTCGGGGCGCTGTTTGGCGGACTGTTTATCTACATTGTATGGATGTTGTCCGAGCAGCTGGCGACTGGTCTATTCGGTACACTGAGCAATTGGTCTTCGGCAATCGGTTGGGGTGAAATCCCTGATATCGAAACCCGCGCCGTGCAAATGCGCATTTTCGTGCTCGGACTCGTGGTGACCATTGCCCTGAGGTTTGCGCCCAAGGGTTTGCTGCCAGAAAACATCAAACGCACAAGCTAAAGCAAAGGCCGTCGCTTGGGGCGGCTCTTTCTTTCGGACCTGCCCCTCCGCCCGTGACCATGGCGAAAGCGAAGTCGGTTTTGTGAGAGGGATGTGCTGATTGGCAAGGTAGATGCCGCGCGTTGCGCAGGAGCGACGGCGACTGCGCGCATTTGCATTGCATAATCGGTCCTGAAGGCGTCTGGCACTGACGACATGTGCTTTCGTGCGATGAACCATGCAGCGATCAGCCACGGGGAGCGCTAAAGTCCAATGAGAATGAAGACGTAGTTACTGACCGAAATTGTCTTTTTTCGGTGATTGGGTCGTTCGATCTTTTCTCCATGCGGCAAGAAAAAAGGCCCGGGATCGCTCCCGGGCCTTTCAGTGCCGTTCTGAGCTGATTACTCGATGACGCCGACTTCGACGAACTCGCCGCCTTCAACTGTCAATTCGACGATCACGCCGTCAACATCGCCTGCATCGTCAAAATCAAGGTCGCCGCCAGCGCCCTGGTAATCGATGTCGGTACCAGCTGCGATGAGCTCCTTGGCTTTTTCCCATTCACCCGGAAGGATGGTTTCGCCCGGAGCCGAAGAGACTTCGCGCAGCGCGGCGGATAGGCCTTCGCGGCCGCCTGACCCGTTCTTTTCAATGGCCAGCGCCAAAAGGAAAGCCGCGTCGTAGGACTGAGGAGCATACACATCGTTCGGTGTCAGGCCAGCGGCCGTTGCCAGGTCTGCGTAAATCGTGGCGCTTTCACCTTCGAACGCACCGGCGCGCGTGGCAATCATGCCTTCAACGCTGCCTGCATCGATGCCGGTGAACAGGTCGCTGCCGACCATGCCGTCACCGCCAGCGAAGGTGAGGAAGTTGCCCGACTCAAGAGCCTGGCGCAAGATTGTCTGCCCCGAGGAGTTGGCATAGGCAAGGACTACAAGGGTCTCGGCGCCCGAGGATGCCAGGTTGCCAAGCTCGGCACGGTAGTCTGCCTTGCCGTCTTCATGCGCCAGATTGGCTGCGATTGTGCCGCCACCGGCTTCATAGGCTTCAGCGACAGCGGTGGCAAAACCCGAACCGTAATCATTGTTGACATAAGTCAGCGCGATTTCGGTGATGTCCTTGGAGAGCAGCAGCTCGGCAAGTTTTTGGCCCTGGAAGGCGTCGGACGGGGTGGTGCGGAAGACAAGATCATTGTCCTCAAGGCTTGTCAGGGCCGGGGCCGTGGAGGCGGGCGAAATCATGACGACGCCGCCGGGGATGGCAGCGGAGTTGGCGCCGCCAATGGTTTCACCGGTGCAAAGCCCGCCAACAATAGCTGTGACCTGATCGGTGTTGACCAAACGGTCGGTGGCGTTGGCTGCTGCTGTCGCGTCGCAGGCGCCATCGGCTGAGACCAGCACGAGTGTGCCGCCATCGAGGATCCCACCTTGTTCGTTGATCTGTTCGACAGCCAGTTCGGCGCCAGAAAATATGGGGGGTGCAAGGCTTTCGATGGGGCCGGTAAAGCCGCCCATGAAGCCGAGCGTGACGTCTTGTGCGACGGCTGGCGATGCAGCGGACAGAACGCCTGCAGCGACCGCAAGGGTCAAAGATTTTTTGATATGACGCATGATATCCCTCAAGAGTTTGTTCGTGCCGTGCCCCTCCCGTGCCGCTTGGCGATCTCTCGGTCCGGACAGCCCAACAGGAAAAGGCCCAGTCTCTGGACCCGTTCCGGACGGTACCATTGCACAGGACAGTTTATGGAGTCACCAGATATTGAATCGAATTTTCGAGGGGCTGCAGTTGCTTAACCGACAGGCTTTTGCGAGTTATCGTTGTTTCCCCAATCCAAGGAGGCCGGGACAGCCGATGCGCATGAATATCGTCATTATCTCGGCTTTGGCGCTTGGCATAGCGCCGGTCGGCGCGTTGGCGCAGATACAGGTCCTCGATGCGATCGGCGGAGGCGAGCCGGTCGATGTGGCACCCTCGGTCGAGGCTAGCCCGGTTGCCGAGACCGAGCCGTCAACGCCATGTGGCACTGCGGACATAACGATTGCGGAGATGGGATGGCCGTCGGCAGCCATCCTTGCCAATATTCATGCCACATTGCTGCGTGTAGAGTATCAATGTTCAGTTCGCTTAGTGCCTGGTGAACCGGACGCAACATTGTCCTCGATGGCAACCACCCAGCAACCGGCAGTGGCGCCCGAACTCTGGGTGTCGCGGCAGGCCGAGGTGTGGAATGGGGCGATGCAGGCGCGCAGCGCCAGAGCGGCTGCCCCTGCTTTTGCAGACGGGCCGCTCGAAGCCTGGTTCGTGCCATCTTACGTCATCGCAAACAATTCCGGCCTTGAGGCCACAAGCGACATCCTCGATCATTGGCAAGTGTTTGCGCCAGAAGGCGAGAGCAGAGCCGAGTTTCATTCTTGCCCGTCGGACTGGGCGTGCGCGATCATCAACAAGAACATGGCTGCGGGGCTCGGATTGGGTGAGCGCTTCGATATCGTCGAACCGCTCGATCGTTTTGCAATGGACGGGGCTCTGACGGATGCCGTCAGTCAGCGGCAGCCCGTGCTCACCTATTACTGGCAGCCCAATGCGATCATCGATCGGCTCGATCTGGTACCGCTCGACATGGGCGGTTTCGATGCTGGCAACGCGCAGTGCATGGCGATCCGTGACTGTGTGCCGTTCGGCAGTTCGGGGTTTGCGCCAGACAGTGTGGTGATCGCTGTCGCTGAATGGGTCTTTTCCGATACCCCCGATGTTGCCGATTACTTTGCAAAAGCGTCGATGCCATTGCCTGAAATGAATCGTCTGCTGGCTTGGCAGGCCGAGAACGAGGCCGGCCCGGACGCGGTTGCGCAGCATTTTCTCATCACCGGGCGTGATATCTGGCAGAACTGGGTCGGCGATGACGGAGAGAACGAGGCGGACCAATAAGGCATTGCTAACCATGGCCGTGATGAGAGACGACATTGTCGCACGACTGTAACAAAGCAAGCAGACACTGAGCGTTTGACCGGTTTTTGATCTTTTGGTCTGTTAAGCTGTTGATTTCATGGAAATAATTTTTGTCTTGTTCACTTCGCATTAAAGCGGGGTTCGTAGTGTCTGGCCGAACAATCGGTCACGGCCAACATGCGTACTGAACTCTCACTCGACAACATACTTGCCGTTTATCGCGGCACAGCTCTCGGTGCTGGCGCCGCCGGCTGCCTTATTGTCTTTGCGGCGAGTGAGGCGATTGTGGCGCGATGGTTCGGGGTGGGCCATGAAAGCTTAGTGCTGCCGATTGTCGTCGGGAGCGGCTTGGCGCTCATGTCCATCGTCGTCTGGGGGTATTTTTCGCTACGCAGAGCGTTGGTAATTGCCGAGACAAGGCGGTGCGAATTGATCGCTTCGCTCAATCGCGATGCACTGACCGGTGCTTTCAACCGAAAGTATTTTCTCGACCAATTGCGTGAAATGGTCCGCGCGGCCGAGAGGATGCCTGTCGCCTACATGCAAATCGACATGGACCACCTCAAGGCCATCAATGACGGATCGGGCCATGCTACAGGCGACCAGGCTTTGGTTCGGCTGGTGCGAACCCTTCAGGAGCTTGTTCCGGGCGCCGTGATCGGGCGGCTTGGCGGGGATGAATTTGCCTTGGCCCTGACCGGGGTTAGCTCCAAAGCCGCCTTGAAGCGCGTTGGGGAGCGGGTGCTTGAAGCGCTTGATCGGCCTGGGCCGCTGGCGGGACGCGATGTGCGGCTGTCTGCCACCATGGGTATCGCTATCGCGCCAGCCGACGCCGGTGACGCAGATACGCTGATTTCCAAGGCGGATCTTGCGCTTTACAAGGGCAAGAATGGCGGGCGGGGACAGGTGATTGCCTTTGAACGGGAATTGCTGAGCGAGGAACGCTACCAGCGGTTTATCGAGCGCGAATTGCGCGCAGCAATCCTGATGGACGAACTCGAGGTTCACTATCAGCCCGTATTCGGGCGAGACGGTCGGAAGCGTTCGGTGGAAGCGCTGGTTCGCTGGCGACATTCGGTGCGCGGTATGATCTCGCCCGGTGTTTTCGTCCCGATCGCCGAACAGTCGGACCTGATCGCCAAGCTTGGGCAGTGGGTGTTGCGGCGGGTGTGCAGCGATGTTGCAAGGCTTCCGACCGAAATGGTCGCGATAAACGTTTCGGCGGCCGAGTTGCGCCAACCCGATTATGCTGCGCGATTTGCTGAGGAGATTGCCGCTGCCGGGCTTTTGGGCGCACGCTTTATCGTCGAAATCACCGAGACAGCTCCGTTGCACAAGAATTCGACCGAACGAAAGAATCTCGAATTTCTGCGAGCTTTGGGCGTGCTTATCGCCGTTGACGACTTCGGAGCAGGGCATGCGAGTCTTGGCTATTTGCGTGACCTCTCGTTCGACATATTGAAAATCGACAGGGTCTATGTTGCCGAGATCACCTCGCGGCCTGTGGATTCCATGATCGTTGAATCGATCTGCAAGATTGCCCAGAGCCTGGGGGTCGATGTGATCGCCGAAGGTGTGGAAACCCCTGAGCAGCATGCCGCTCTCCTCGACTTGGGATGTACGGGGTTTCAGGGCTTTCTGCTTGGCCGTCCGCTTTCCCTTGGCGCCGAGATCGCTGCACAGACCGGCGCGGTCCAAGCAGCCTAACCGAGATGGCTATGTTGCGCATGAGCGGACTTGATGGCTATAAGTGCGACAAGTGATGGGAACTTATCGACGTCAGGGAGACCGGGATTGGATATCAGAAAGATAAATGACCGCGTGAGTGTTTCGGGGCAGATCCTGCCGAAAGATGTCGAAACGATAAAACAGGCGGGCTTTGTCTCGATCATCAACAACCGGCCCGACGGCGAAGCACCAGATCAACCCACAAGCGCAGAAATTGCATCAGCGGCGCAGGCTGCGGGTCTTGGCTATTATGATATTCCGATGGGGCGCGAGGGTGTGACACCCGATATGGTGGCTGCAACGCGAACTGCGCTCGAACAGAGCGAGGGACCCGTCTTTGCATTTTGTCGCTCGGGCACGCGATCGACGACGCTCTGGGCCCTTAGCCAGGCTGGCAATGACACATCGGGTTCAATCATCGATTCAGCTGCCAAGGCTGGCTATGACATGAGCCATCTGGCTGCGCACCTGGACAAGCCCATCTCCTGACCGCCCGGTCGGTGGGGCTTTCCCTTTGACAGTTTTTTCCGGCCATATTCTGGCTGGTTTTAGTGACGGCAAAACGTTCTGCGGGCGCGTGTCCCGATGCGCCCGGCAACCGGCAAGCAGGGGGTCTCCCAGTCCATGGCCATCAAGAAGATACTCGTCGCCAACCGCTCCGAGATTGCGATCCGCGTGTTCCGCGCCGCCAATGAGCTTGGACTGAAAACGGTTGCGGTCTTTGCTGAAGAAGACAAGTTGGCGCTGCATCGTTTCAAGGCCGATGAGGCCTACCTGATCGGTCAGGGCAAGGGGCCGGTTGAAGCGTATCTGCAGATCGATGAGTATATTCGCGTGGCGCGAATTTCTGGCGCCGACGCAATCCATCCCGGCTACGGCCTGCTTTCGGAAAGCCCAGAGTTTGCCGATGCCTGCGAGGATGCAGGGATCATCTTTATCGGGCCCAAGGCGCAGACAATGCGCGACCTGGGTAACAAGGTTGCTGCGCGCAACATGGCGATCAAGGCGGGTGTCCCGGTGGTGCCGGCGACCGAACCTTTGCCGGACGATCTCGACGAAGTGGCGAAGATGGCCGACGCGATCGGGTATCCGCTGATGCTAAAGGCAAGCTGGGGCGGGGGCGGTCGCGGCATGCGGCGCATTACCGACCCCAAACAATTGCGATCGGAAGTTTCCGAAGGCAAGCGCGAGGCCAAGGCGGCCTTCGGCAAGGACGAGATGTATCTCGAGAAACTTGTCGAAAAGGCGCGCCATGTCGAAGTTCAACTTCTTGGCGACGATCACGGAAACCTCGTACATCTGTTCGAACGGGATTGTTCGGTGCAACGGCGTAACCAGAAAGTGGTCGAGCGAGCACCGGCGCCTTATCTTTCGGAAGCTACCCGCAAAGCTTTGACCGACGCGGCGCTCAAGCTGGGCAATGAAGCGCGGTATCGCTGTGCTGGCACTGTCGAATTTCTAATGGATGCCCAGACCGACGCGTTCTATTTCATCGAAGTCAATCCGCGCATCCAGGTCGAGCATACAGTGACCGAGGAAGTGACAGGTATCGATATCGTCAAAGCGCAGATCAAGGTCATGGACGGGGCCGTGATCGGGTCGCCGCAATCGGGCGTGCCCGAGCAAAAAGACATTGTATTGCACGGCCATGCCCTCCAGTGCCGGGTGACGACCGAAGATCCGGAAGAAAACTTCATTCCCGATTATGGCCGGATCACCGCCTATCGTGGGGCCACGGGATTCGGTGTGCGCCTTGATGGTGGGACCGCATATTCGGGCGCGATCATAACGCGGTTCTATGACCCGCTTTTGGAAAAGGTGACCTGCTGGGCGCCGACACCGGAAGAGGCTATTGCCCGGATGGATCGCGCGCTGCGGGAGTTCCGTATTCGTGGGGTGTCGACAAATCTGGCGTTTCTCGAAAATATTATCTCGCACCCCAGTTTCCGAGATAACACCTACACGACGCGGTTCATCGATACGACGCCGGAGCTTTTCGATATCGAAAAGCGCAAGGACCGGGCGACCAAGCTTTTGACCTATATTGCCGATGTTACGGTCAATGGGCATCCCGAAGTACGTGACCGGCCTCGGCCCCCGGCCAATGCCGCAGCGCCAGTGGTGCCAGAATACCCGCAGCTCTCTGTCGTTGAGGGCAGCCGACAAATTCTCGATCGCGATGGCGCCAAGGGGCTTGCCGACTGGATGAAGGCGCAAAGCCGGGTTCTATTTACCGATACGACAATGCGTGATGGACATCAGAGCCTGCTGGCGACGCGCATGCGCACCTTTGACATGGACAAAATCGCCAAAGCCTATAGCCGGGGACTGCCGAACCTGTTCTCGCTCGAATGCTGGGGCGGTGCGACTTTCGACGTGTCCATGCGATTCCTGAACGAAGACCCATGGGAGCGGCTGACAAAGATCCGCGAGGGCGCGCCCAATATTCTGACACAGATGCTGCTGCGTGGCGCCAACGGCGTGGGATACACAAACTACCCCGACAACGTTGTGCAGTTCTTTGTCAAAAAGGCCGCCGAAGGCGGCATCGACATCTTCAGGGTGTTCGATTGCCTCAACTGGGTTGAAAACATGCGTGTCGCCATGGACGCGGTAATCGACAGCGGCAAGGTTTGCGAAGGCGTCGTTTGCTACACAGGCGATATGCTCGATCCTGACCGGGCAAAGTATGACCTCAAATACTATGTGGGGCTTGCCAAGGAACTCGAGGCAGCGGGCGCGCACGTCCTGGGCATCAAAGACATGGCCGGGGTCATGAAAGCGCCGGCTGCAAAAAAGCTGTTTGCGACCCTCAAGGAAGAAATCGGTCTACCCATCCATTTCCATACCCACGATACCTCCGGGGCATCTGCGGCAACCGTTCTTGCAGCATGCGAGGCCGGCGTGGACGCTGTGGATGCGGCAATGGACTCGTTTTCGGGGACTACCAGCCAGCCTACGCTTGGCTCGCTTGTTGCCGCACTTGAGGGCACTGAGCGCGATCCCAACCTTTCGCCCAAGGCAATCCGGGAGATCTCGTTTTACTGGGAGGCCGTAAGGACGCAGTACCGAGCCTTCGAGAGCGACCTCAAGGGCGGGGCTTCGGAAGTTTATCTTCACGAGATGCCAGGCGGCCAGTTTACTAACCTCAAGGAACAGGCGCGTTCAATGGGGCTGGAAACCCGCTGGCACGAAGTTGCCCAGACCTATGCCGACGTGAACCAGATGTTCGGCGATATTGTCAAAGTAACGCCCTCATCAAAGGTGGTTGGCGATATGGCGTTGGCAATGGTCTCCTCGGGCCTCAAGCGGGCTGACGTGGAGAACCCGGACAAGGATGTTTCGTTTCCCGACTCCGTGATCGGGTTCTTCGCGGGCGATCTGGGCCAACCTACGGGCGGATTTCCAGCGGCATTGCAAGCCAAGGTCCTTAAGGGCAAACCGACAATGACCGAACGCCCCGGCAAAGGGCTTGCCCCGGCTGATCTTGAAGCTGAGCGCAAGAATGCCGAGGAAGCGTCGGGCATGGATATCGACGATTTCCGCTTGGCTTCATACCTTATGTATCCAAAGGTCTTCACCGAGTTTGCCAAAGCGCAGGACCTTTACGGGCCAACCGAAGTGCTGCCTACCCCTGTCTATTTCTATGGTCTGGATCCAGCCGACGAGATTCTCGTCGATCTGGAAAAGGGCAAGACGATGGTAGTTCAGTTTCTCGGCCAGTCGGAAACCAATGAAAAAGGCATGGTCAGGGTGTTCTTCGATCTAAATGGCCAGCCGCGTGCGGTTGCCGTACCCGATCGTCTCAAGGCCGGCGACATCGTCGCGCGCCCCAAGGCCGCCGCCGGCGATGCCAAACAAGTTGGCGCGCCGATGCCGGGTGTGATTTCGTCACTTGCGGTCAAGGTTGGCCAGTCGGTTGAAGCTGGCGATGTGTTGCTCTCGATCGAGGCAATGAAGATGGAAACCGCTTTGCATGCTGAAACCAGCGGCGCCGTGGCTGAAGTGCTGGTCAAGCCCGGCGATCAGATCGATGCCAAGGACCTGCTGATCCGGATCGAATGAGCCGGTCGGGGCTAACGAAGGCCCCCAAAAAAAGGCGGCGCGGAGAACCCGGGCCGCCCAGAAAGCATGGGAAGGAGATCAATCATAGAAGTTCGGGAAAGTCCCGAAAGACGCGACCCGCACCGGAAAGGATGCGCGGGCCGCCGCTAAAAATCTAGATCGTACCCATCAACATCAAGATGAGGATGACGACAAGAATGACACCGAGAATACCAGTGGGGCCGTAACCCCAGGCGCGAGAATAACCCCAGGTGGGCAGTGCGCCGATCAGAAGCAAAACCAAAATTATAATCAGGATTGTCGAAAGGCCCATTTTTCAAATTCCCTCACAGTGACCATTATGGCCTATAGAACTTTCGTGAGGGGCAAATGGTTCCCGCAGTCGGGTCGTTTCAGATTCGGCGCGCTGTTCCGTCAATTGTCGGCCCGTCGCGGCGAGCCCGGGCTGGAACAGGCACGGGCAGTCGCGAAACTATCCAGCTCACAAGCAACGGCACCAAGATGATATCGTCGACCCAGCCCAGGATCGGGATAAAATCGGTAATCAGATCGACTGGCCAAACAAGGTAGGCCGCGGCCGCAACGGTCGCGAACTTGAGATAAAGCGGCGTGCCCGGCGACCAGAAGGCCTTCCAGAGCAACAGGGCTTCCTTGCGAAACCGCAGGAAGCGAGGCAGCATGAGGGAAGCGAGGTTCTTTATCATCAATTTTAGATAGGGAGGGTTGCTGGCCATTCAAGGCCGCTTCGTCGCACTGACGTAACATTGCGCTGATCTGTGCGAAGGCTTATGTGTGCGACGACAACAAAGAGTACGGGTCATGTCAGGTCCAGCACAGCGCAAAAACACAGTCGGTGTCGATGTCGGCGGCGTCACGGTCGGCGGGGGAAACCCCATCGTCGTCCAGTCGATGACCAATACCGATACCGCCGATATCGATTCCACGGTCCGCCAGGTTGCGGCGCTGGCCCGCGCCGGCTCTGAGATTGTACGTATTACTGTCGACCGTGACGAAGCAGCTGCCGCTGTCCCCCATATTCGCGATCGGTTGATGGTGCGCGGCATTGACGTGCCGCTGGTGGGTGATTTCCACTATATCGGGCACACGCTTCTGGCCGATCATCCTGCCTGCGCCGAGGCCCTGGCCAAATACCGCATCAATCCGGGCAATGTGGGCTTTAAGGATAAGCGCGACAGGCAGTTTTCCCAGATGATCGAGATTGCCAACCGCTATGAGAAGCCTGTGCGGATCGGAGTCAATTGGGGCTCGCTGGACCAGGACTTGCTGACGGTGCTCATGGATGAGAACGCTGCCCGCGTCGAACCCTGGAGCGCCGCACATGTCCAGCGTGAAGCCATTATCCGCTCAGCGATCCTTTCCGCCGAACGGGCTGAAGAGCTTGGCATGGGGCGCGACAAGATCATCCTGTCGACCAAGGTGTCTGACGTCCAGCAGTTGATTTCAGTATATCAGGAGCTCGCAACACGCTGCGACTACGCGCTTCATCTGGGCCTGACCGAGGCGGGAATGGGCTCAAAGGGTATCGTCGCGTCGTCGGCAGCTCTGGGTATACTGCTCCAGCAGGGTATCGGTGACACGATCCGCATATCGCTAACACCCGAACCGGGGGGCGATAGGACGCTAGAGGTCAAGGTCGCGCAGGAATTGCTGCAAACCATGGGGTTTAGACAGTTTGTTCCTGTTGTCGCGGCATGCCCAGGTTGCGGGCGGACCACGTCGACGACCTTCCAAACGCTGGCCAAGGACATCCAGGACCATTTGTCGACTTCGATGCCCGAGTGGCGCGAAAAATATCCAGGCGTTGAGGCTATGAGCGTGGCGGTGATGGGCTGCATCGTCAACGGGCCAGGGGAATCCAAACACGCCGACATCGGCATTTCGCTGCCCGGCACCGGGGAAACGCCTTCGGCGCCGGTCTTCATTGAGGGCCAGAAGGTGACGACCCTTAAAGGGGCCGACGTTGCCGATCAGTTCAAGCGCATGGTTGCCGACTACATCGAGAGCCGATTCGGGACGGGACGGGCCAAACCGGCCGCGGAGTGAACAAGGGCGAGACGGGCGTCATACCTAAAGCCGGGTAGGGCAATCTGCTGGCCGGGCCAAGCGCCCGCCCTAGGCCATTTCCATGGCAACCAGCCTCTAGCGCTTTTCCCGGCCGGCCTGTCGCACGTAGACCGGTGTGTCGCCGCCCATATACTGAGCGGTATGGCTGAATGTGAAGCCTAGCTTTTCGCCGACACGGATTGATCCCAAATTGTCGGGATGGAATATGCAAAACGTCCCTGTAGACCCGAAATGTTTGTCGCCCCAGCCAAGAACCGCACGGGCAGCTTCGGTAGCATAGCCCTTGCCGTGGTGGCGTGTGGCAAGCACCCAGCCGATTTCAGGCTCGCCCGAAACTGGGGGTGTCATATCGCGTTTGAGCGCGCCAAACCCCACATCGCCTACGCTATCGCCTGTGTGTTTTTCCTCCACATGCCAATACCCGAAACCATAGGCGGCCCAGTGGCCGATATAGCGCAGCAGGCGCACCTGGCTTTCCAACTGGGTAGATGGCTTTCCGGTGATGAATTCAACAACCTGCGGATCGCTCCACAAGGCGTGGACGTCAGCGAAATCGGAGGCGGTATGACCACGCAACACCAGGCGTTCGGTGTGCAGGACGGGAACGGGGGGTAGATTTGTGGGCAGATTAGGTATCAATTCTTGCGCTCCGCAAAATGACGAATGAGGGCGCGCATAGGGTCCGCTTTCGGTCCGAAAATAGCGAGCGCATTGACGCCGTCCTCGACAGTTTCTGAAAGCATTGTGCGGGCCGCATCCAGACCGCGCCGGGCGATGATTGTGGACTTGTTCTGAGCGATGTCCTTGCCTGCGGTTTTGCCCAGGGCATCCGAAGTCGCCGTGACATCGAGAATGTCATCTGCCAATTGAAAGGCCAGCCCCGCCTGCGCACCGTAATGCGCCAATCCAGCGCGTTGCTCATCGCTGGCGCTGCCCAGGATCGCACCAAATTCGACACTCGCTCGGATCAATGCGCCTGTCTTCATCGACTGCATCGTTAAAATCCCAGCCTCATCGAGCGGCGTGGTTTCGCCTTCGATGTCGACCACCTGACCGCCGACCATCCCAATCGGACCTGCAGCACGCGCTAGGGCTAACACAAGTTCGGCCCTTACCGCAGGGTCATGATGTGTTTGGGGCGATGCCAGAAGTGCAAGGGCCTCTGTCAGAAGTGCATCGCCAGCGAGGATGGCCATTGCGGGATCAAACGCCTTCCAAACCGTGGGTTTGCCGCGGCGAAGCTCGTCATTGTCCATATCGGGCAGATCGTCATGGACAAGGGAGTAGCAGTGGACCATTTCGAGAGCTGCGCCGGCCGCCATGCTCCTATCGTGCGGAACGTCAAAAAGCGCCGCCGAAAGGCGAACAAGGAAGGGCCGTAAGCGCTTGCCTCCGTTGAGGGCACCATGGTTCATCGCCGCGACAAGGCGTTGGGGCGCCGCGAGCGCCCCAAGGTGGGCGGCCAGGAACGCTTCGGTATCCCGGGCGCTGTCGGCAAGCTGAGAATCGAATTGGTCATCGCTCATGGCAAGATTTGCTAAAGCCTCCATGTCCATTCTACAAGCGCGCTCGTTGCCGATTGAACCAAGGGATTGAAGTTGGCCGGACGACGGAAAAAGCGGGGCTGGAAATTCTGGATAGTTCTGCCGCTGTTGCTGGTGGCTGCGCTTGTGGCCATTCCTTTGGTGCTTGTGCCGATCTACTGGGTGGTGCCGCCGGTTTCAACGCTGATGATCGGGCGTTTCGTCGCGGGGCAGCCGGTCACACGCATCTGGCGCGATCTCGATGAGATTTCCGACAGGCTCAAGACAAGCGTTGTTTTGTCCGAGGACGGGCAATTCTGCACGCATCATGGCATAGATGCCAGTGCGCTAAGGGCGGAGATCGACAATTTTCTGGCCGGCCGCGAGGCTCGAGGTGCGTCCACGATCACCATGCAGGTGGCGCGGAACCTGTTCCTCAACAACTCGCGATCTGTTGTGCGCAAGGGCCTGGAAGTGCCTCTGGCCATCTATATCGATCTGGTCTTGCCCAAGCGCAGGATCATGGAAATTTACCTCAACATCGCCGAATGGGGACCAAATGGAGAGTTTGGCATTGAGGCCGGAGCGCAGGCGGCGTTCGGCACGAGCGCTGAAAGTTTCTCATGGCAGCGGGCGGCGCTCATGACAGTAACGCTTCCCAATCCCCATGTTCGCCGCCCGGGAAATCCCACAACCGGACTGATACGTGTCGCCGGAATCGTAGAGGGGCGAGCGCAGCGATTTTCATCCCATGCCAATTGCCTTTTCGATGGCGCGCCCGCACTCTAGAATGAGCTCATTGATCGGTTGGGCTTTCAAGGGCCGGCTGGCGAATGCGTTTTACGCTCAAAGCCCAGTTTCCCCTGGGCTTGCGCTGCAAAAGTCTTCAACTTTTCATTGCCGCACTCTAGCCAAGCCCCTAGCGATCCTGTATAGAGCGCCACGATCCCGATAGGGTATGACGGTTTTAGCGTGACCGGCGCGGCAGGATTATATTGTCTCCGCAGGTTGCGCAGCATGAAAATGGAGTAGTCAAATGGCAGTCCCCAAAAGGAAGACGACGCCGATGAAGCGCGGGTTCCGCCGTTCGGCAGATGCGCTCAAAGGCGCAGCGTATGTTGAAGACAAAGACAGCGGCGAGCTTCGTCGCCCGCATCATGTGGACCTCAAGTCCGGCATGTATCGCGGTCGTCAGATCATGGAGCCCAAGGGCAACTGATCCTAGGTTCTGGTCGTGCTTCCGGCGGAAACCGGTCATGGTTTTCTTGTAAGCATGCCAAGCTACGGCGCTTTAGACCAAAGCGCCATTGACGGGCACTCCCGTCCAGATTACGGCCAGTCCTTGAAAAAGGGCTGGTCTTTTTATTGGCCAACTTCACTATGTGTCGCGTTTCCGGACGGCAAAGGTGGTAAGCGCTTTTGCTGGAAACGCTCCAGCCAGACCGGAGGATATTGATGAGCACGCGGACCGAAACCGACTCGATGGGCCCGATCGAGGTCGACAGTGAGAAGTACTACGGAGCACAAACCGCGCGTTCGTTGATGAATTTCGATATCGGGGGCGAAAAGATGCCGCTCGAAATCGTCCATGCTTTCGGTATCCTCAAGAAAGCCGCAGCGGTTACAAACACCCAGCTCGGTCTTATGGACAGCGCGACGTGCGAGCTTGTCGTTGCTGCTGCAGATGAGGTGATCGCGGGCAAGCTCGATAATCATTTCCCGCTCGTTGTCTGGCAGACCGGGTCGGGCACCCAGTCGAACATGAATGTCAACGAGGTCATATCCAACCGCGCCATTGAAATGGCCGGAGGTGATATGGGGAGCAAGAAGCCCGTCCATCCCAATGACCACGTCAATATGAGCCAGTCCTCCAACGACACCTATCCAACCGCCATGCATATCGCGGCGGTTACGATCGTCGAGGACAGTCTGTTTGCCAAGGTCAAGCTGCTGCGCGATACACTGGCGAAAAAGTCCCAAGCGTTCATGGATGTGGTCAAGATCGGCCGCACACATCTCCAGGACGCGACACCACTGACGTTGGGTCAGGAAATCTCCGGATGGGTGGCCCAGATCGATCTGGCACTGCAGGCCGTCGAGGCGACGCTGCCGCAATTGCGTGAACTGGCGCTTGGCGGAACGGCAGTGGGAACCGGACTCAATACGCACCCCGACTATGCGCGTATGGTGGCCGAAGAAATTTCGTCGCTTTCAGGTCATGAGTTCGTCACCGCGCCAAACAAGTTTGCGGTGCTTGCTGGTCACGATGCCTTCGTTGGGGCGTCTGGCGCGCTCAAGCAACTTGCCGCAGCACTGATGAAGATCGCCAACGACGTTCGCTGGCTGTCTTCGGGACCGCGCTCGGGGCTGGGCGAGATCACAATACCCGAGAATGAACCGGGGTCCTCGATCATGCCGGGCAAGGTCAATCCCACACAGTCCGAAGCGATGACCATGGTCGTAGCGCAGGTTATGGGCAATGATGCGACAATCGGATTTGCAGCCAGCCAAGGCAATTTTGAGCTCAACGTCTACAAGCCCGTGATCGCGTATAATTTCATCCAGTCGGTGCGGTTGCTTGCCGATGCAGCCAAGTCGTTTAACGACAATTGTGCAGTCGGCATCGAGCCGGACCGCAAGAAGATCAACGAGCATCTCAACAACTCGCTGATGCTGGTCACTGCTCTGAACCGCAAGATTGGCTATGACAATGCGGCCAAGATTGCCAAGACTGCGCACAAGAACGGCACGACATTGCGTGAGGAAGCCATTGCTCTGGGGCTTCTGACAGGTGAGGAATTCGATGCCGAGGTGCGACCCGAACAAATGGTCGGACCGCTTCCGGTCAAGGCGTAGGCAGAAGGCCGGTCAATGACCGGCCTTTTTTCTGGCCATATGGGGGGAATTGGGGCAGTGTCGCTGCCATGAGACCACCTGTTCGACGGAACCCAACGATGTTCGTGCCGCCGCTCCTGGCCCTGCCTTTGATCGTTTACAATGTCATGGCGCTGTTCGGATTTGGTGACAGCGTTGCATGGATGGCGCCGTTGGCGACCATTTCGATGGTGTCTGGCGGAGTTTGGACATTGAGCGTTGGCGACGTGTTTGTGCTCGTCTCGCTCGTGCTACTGTTTGGTGAAATTCTCAAGTCGACGCGGTTTGGCAATGCTTCGGTTGTCGATCATATGCTTTCGACAGCTGTTTTTGTTATCTGCCTCGTTGAATTCCTGCTGGTCGGCTATGCAGCCACATCGGTATTCTTCATTCTAATGGTCATGGCGCTGATTGATGTCATCGCCGGGTTTACTGTTTCGATCCGCGCGGCAGCGCGTGATGTGCAATTTGGCGGGACTGAGTAGGGTCAGGCCGATACAGATTTGCGATAGCCGGTCGGGACGCGCTTGAGATCGCTTGTTTCGGTCGTGCGATAATACTGACTTGCACGGTTTTCGCGTGATGCTGATGCCGAAGTGCCGGCGCGGGCCGATTCGATAAGTTGAGCAAGGAATGCAGCAGGCGGGGCGCCGCGGCTCTGCGATGCGCGCGGCACGGCGAGGTTCATGGGCAAACGCTGTCCCGAAATCGTCCGCTTTTCCTGCCTGTTCGTGTCCACTTGCGCGGTTCCGTTTCAAAATGGGATAGATGTCCCGTTTTGGCACATATCTCGTGCCCATCTTATCGTCAGGTCGCAATCGCCGTGCCAGTTGGCAACGATTTGTTAACGATTGCCATACGCAATGACGTATATGGTTAATGCTGTACAGGGGCTTTGGTTCGCTCAGATGGCCTCAGTTAACGAATCGGTAAGAGATACGCCGCAATTTTGCGGCTTTGTTGCGTGCATAAAGCGGGCCCCGGTCCGACAAAACCGAACCGGGGGACGGTCCTTGATGTGCAGCGCGATCCAAGCCGATCGCCAACCTGGGGCTCATAGACATTTTGTGGACGAGATCTAAGAGGCCGAACCGATGATTGTTGCGCTATCCCCCGCCCGGCTGAGCGCCGCTGCGCTTGCTCTTCTTTGCTTGGGTGGGCTTGCAGCCTGCTCTGGCGCGCCCTCGAGCGGCGGCGGCGGGCTTGCACCGGGGCTGGTCGCGCAGATCAATGCACCGGGTGCACAGATGGACCGGCAGGCGGCTTTGGGGATCATCAACCAGTACCGTGCGACCCGTGGCGCCGCGCCTCTTGCTGCAGATCCTACGCTTGATGCTCAAGCGCAAACTGTCGCTGCGCAATATGCTGGATCTGGAAACCCGCCGTCGCGTCCTGCTGGTGTGACCAATATGCGGCTTTCGGCAGGCTACACAAATTTCGCCGAGACGTTTTCAGGCTGGCGCAACAGTCCCGCTGATGCCGATGTGTTGGCGCAGGCTAATGCCCGACGCGCAGGGTTTGCTGCAGTTTATGATCCAAATTCGGCCTATGGCACTCATTGGGTCATGCTTTTGGGGCAATAGGAACTAGACGTCTTCGAGCAACCGCTTGCGCAGGTCCAGTCGTGGACAAATAAGCTTGTGCTCAAGGGCGTCGAAATCAACGCGGGTCAGAAACTCGATAGCAAAGCCAGGGTCGAGTACGCGAACGACGCGACCGACCACCGTGCCCAGGGCCATGGCCATGCCGATTTTCACTTCGATATCGGCGGACACGGCGGCGCCCGTCATGCTGATGTCGATCACAAAGCAATCGAGCATGGTGCCGTCGCCAAGAATGATCGTGGACTGAGGGTCTTTAGGCGTGACGCGTCGATAGCGACGGTGTTCCGAAACTTCGAAATTCTTGTGCTGCTCGAGCCATTGCACGTGAGAGGCCAGACGTTCGCGTTCCTCGTCAGGCATCGCCAGAGACATGGTGAAGCCAAATCCCATCGGCCGCGTGATTTGCCCGCGCAAAACGCCGAACTCGTCGAAATGGGCGCTGACCCAATCGCCGACATCGCCACCTATCGGGGCTGCCAATGACATGGTGACGGGAGAAATCCGTTGCACGCGGCACGCAAAATAGGATGTCTTGTCTTTGGTGGTGGGCCATTTTTCAAGGTGATAACGCCCCGGCATATTGGTCATCAATCGCAACCGGTCGTCTAATCGGGCCGGTTCAGCACGGCCCTTAGATCGATTTGCCTTTGTCATGGTGTTCTCCCCCAAGAGGAGAACACCTTACAGTATTAGTTCTTAATAAAATTTGATCCAATAAATTGACCTTGTGATGATCATGGCGCCTGTGTTCCAAATCCAAGCCGATGCGTGAGTAAACTGATGAGTGATACTGTTATCGATGCTCGCGGCCTTAAATGTCCGCTTCCGGTTCTAAAGCTGGAGAAAGTACTTGCCGGCACCTCGGCTGGTGAATCGATTGCCGTGCTGGCCAATGATCCTGTCGCACGCATCGACATTCCCCTCTACTGTCAGCTGCAGGGGCATGGTTTGGAAATGCACGACGAAAAGACGTTTATCCGCTTTGTTGTGACCAAGGTGCCAGATCCAGAATCTGCCGGGTAAGGCGAGATTGGCAGGCGCCAAGTCTCAAAGAGCAGGCGCGGGCTGAACCCCATTGGGGGTGAGCGAAATAATCGAGGCATCGCCAAACCCACTCGAAAAGGTCTGATCGACCATGCCTGTGCCAACAATCGGTGTAGCACTGGGCCGTGGACGAGGCAGGGGCACATTTGCCAGCCGTCCAAGAGTCGCAATTGTGTGTGTTGGCGGCACGATTGTATCGTTCAGATAAGAAATCTGGCCGTCGAGCCCGGCGGAAAAGACGGCGGCCCGCTGTTCGGAATAATCGGGAGCGCCTGCGCCGCAGATATTGGGTCGCATATCTGTGGGCTGCAAACCGGCTTGATTGGCAATGGCGTTTACGGTGCGCCCGGTGCCGCGATATCCGCCTGCGAAGCCCGAAAACAGCATTTGGGCAGTCATTTCACCGCGTTCGCGCGATGAATTGGCACCGAAGGTTACGGCCATCAATTGTCTTCCGCCGCGCGTAACTGTCGCAACGATGTTCAAGCCAGAGGCGCAGATATAGCCTGTTTTCATGCCATCGGTGCCGGCAAAAGCAGTCAAGAGCTCATTGTTGGCGTGGGAGCGCGTATCGCCGAAAGCGAGCGTGCGCGTCGAAAACAGTGCGTCATACTGTGGAAAGCGCGCTTTGATCGTCAGTGCGATCATGGCGATGTCTCGGGCCGTGGTCACCTGGGCGGGATCGTGCAAGCCGTGAGGGTTAACGAAATGTGTGCCCGTCAGGCCCATGATCGCCGCGCGCGCATTCATCATTTCGACAAACGCCGGTTCACTCCCAGCAATAGTTTCACCTACCGCCACGGCAATGTCGTTGGCCGATTTGACAATGAGGACATAGAGCGCGTCTTCAAGCGTAATGGCCGTTCCTTGCGGCAGTCCAAGCTTTGACGGGGCAGCCGAAAGCGCATTGGCCGAAGTGATGACCGGGGTCGAGAGCGAGGCTTGGCCCGTTTCGATTGCCTCAAATGCGATGAGTGCAGTCATGAGCTTGGTCAGCGACGCTGGATGCCACGGGATCCCGGCCTCGTTCTCATAAAGCACCTCGTTGGTGCGCATATCGATCAGCAGTTGAGGTAGCGCAAACGCCTGGGCAAGGGAGACAGCAAGTGAGCCGAGAACCAGCACGCAAATGGATAGCAATCGCCGGATAGACAGCACCGTGCTCACTCCGTTTTCGTTCATTAAAAGATCTTATGCATGCATAACAGGGCAATTTTGGCAGAACAATGCCCGGACATCTTTCCCAGTTCGAGCGGCAATGGCCGTGGTGTATTGGCTCAAGGGTTCCCTTTGGTAACCAGGGGTATTATATATACTCAGTCTAACATGAAGGGTTTCGGCCATGACCAGTATCGCGCCGGATAAGACGTCAGTATGTACGGCGATGGGGGATATCCTTAACCGCATTGGCGACAAATGGAGCGTGATGGTGGTGGAGCGGCTTAAAGGCGGCACCATGCGGTTCTCCGAACTGCGCCGTGCCATCGATGGTGTTTCCCAGCGCATGTTGACCCTGACGCTGCGCAATCTCGAGCGCGATGGTCTTGTGACACGAACCGTGTATGCGGAAATTCCGCCGCGTGTTGAATACACGCTGACGGAGATGGGGTGCACACTGACCGGGCCCATCGGGGCGCTCTGGGATTGGGCGGCCGAGCACCAGCACGACGTTGCGCGTGCGCGTGCCAATTTTGATCGCGCCCTGGCCGATGCAGACCAGCCCGAAAGCAAGCGCGCCCGATCGCCTAACGTATAATGCACCCCCCGGCAGGCTACAGTATGTCGTTATCGGCCCTGCAACATTTCCCCTGAGGGCTTGACGTTTCGACTTTTTCTGGCGCAGTCGCGTCCCGAATTGCCAGCAAAAGCGTTCAATGATCGGGACTGACCGTCCACAAACTTCGGACTTTGCGATGGGCAAGGAAATCGAACTCAAATTACAACTCGATCCACGGGCGGCGGGACAGGCGATCCAGTGGGGAGAGGCGCAGGGCGATATGACCCAGCGCGTTTTGCGCTCGGTCTATTTCGATACGCCCGCGCGCTCATTGGCCATGGCGGGGCTATCCTTGCGCACTCGGTACGATGGCGCCGGCTACATCCAGACAGTCAAGGCCACACCGGCAGCGGCCGCAGGACTGTTCTCACGCAGGGAATGGGAAAAGGATATCGGCTCAGAACAGCCCGAGCTGGGGTTGGACACACCGCTGGCCGGCTTGCCTCCCCAAACGCTGGATGCCCTGACGCCACTTTTTTCGCTGTCTGTCGAACGCCAGAGCGTTGCAATAACGATCGATGGAAGTCTAATCGAGATGGCGATCGATACTGGAACGGTCGCTGCGGACGATCGGCGGGCGGATTTCTGCGAGATCGAGTTTGAGCTTAAATCCGGTAATGCCGGTGTTCTTTTTGCTCTGGCTCGCGAGCTTGATACTCTTGTCAGCCTGCGGTTGGGGGTTGTGACCAAATCGGAACGCGGCTATCGCCTGCGCGATGCACTCGCACAAAGTGCCAAGGCCGATCGTATTCGGCTGTCGCCCGACTTGAGCACTGCAGATAGCTTTGCGGCAATCGCAAGCGCCTGTATGCGGCAATATCGGCTCAATGAGGATATCGTGCGTCGTCGGCGTTCGCCCGAAGCCCTGCACCAGGCCAGAGTGGGGCTGCGGCGCCTGCGATCTGCGATGACGCTGTTTAAGCCGGTATTTGCCGACGACAGCTGTTCCCATTTCAATGATGAACTCAAGTGGTTGGCTGGGACGTTGGGCGCGGTGCGCGATCTCGATGTGCTCTACGATAGGGCGCGATCCGATGAATTGCGGTTGGCTATTTCACGGTTGCGCGATGACGCCTATGGCGCGCTGGCAGACACGCTTGATTCGGCACGTGCGCGTGCCCTGATGATCGATCTTGCCGAGTGGGTTGCGATTGGCGCGTGGCGCGGCCATGAGGGCGATAACCCAGTGGGCGCGTTTGCAGTGGAAAGGCTCGACAAGCTGTTTCGGAAATTCAAGAAACATAGTCATGGGCTCGCCGCGCTAAACGATGAAAGTCGTCATTACGTTCGCAAGCTGGCCAAGAAATTGCGGTATGGCAGTGAATTTTTTGTGGCGCTCTATACCGACAAGAAGCCCGCAAAGCGCCATCGGCGTTTCATCGAGAGACTCCAAATTGTGCAGGATCAGCTTGGCACACTCAACGACCTTGCTGCAGCACCGCATCTTTTGGCCAAGAACGGACTGAACGACACTGAAGGTGCCCAGAGCGTGATCTCTGGCTCAGGCGCAACCGATATGCTGGAAAAGGCAGAACTCGCGCGAGACACCCTAGTCGAACTCAGACCGTACTGGGTCTGAGCACCAGGGTCATTTCGCATTTCGAGAAATGGTGCGGGTGGCCGGAATCGAACCGGCACTCCTTTCGGAACTGGATTTTGAATCCAGCGCGTCTACCAATTCCACCACACCCGCAGCAGATTTGTCGCGGCGGACTATAGGCAAACATTGCGCCGCGTCAATCGGTCAATTGTACGGCTTTGCGCTTTGTATACGTTTGCCGGATAGAGCATTGTTTCTCCGCGCTTGCGCGTCTGCGATCTGACGGCCATTTTTTCGGCGCTCTTTTTTGTGGGCATGCAAAGCGAAATGCGCCCTCAACCCGGCGTGATCGCGATTGAAAATTGTTTGCGGATGGCGCAAGGCTTGCCCGCCCGCCAGTTGGGGACGACCTATATATGCTTCGCCGCCTTTATGATTGGGCCATGAAAATGGCCGCCAGCCGTCAGGCTCCCTATGCCTTGGCCGGGGTGAGTTTTGCCGAAAGCTCGTTCTTTCCGCTCCCACCGGACGTAATGTTGATTCCCATGGTTGTGGCTGAGCGCAGAACGGCCTGGTGGAATGCCACGATCTGCACATTAGCTTCGGTCCTGGGCGGCATCTTCGGATATCTGATCGGCGCATTCCTGTTCGAACCATTGGCGCGGCCAATCATCGACTTCTATCACTATGGGCCAGCTTTCGAGCAGCTTCAGCAATGGTTTGCAGATTATGGCCTGCTGATCGTTTTCGTTGCCGGGTTCACACCCGTTCCCTACAAAGTTTTCACGATCGCCTCGGGTTTCGCAGGGCTGTCTCTTCCGATTTTTGTACTTGGATCAGTCATCTCGAGGGGCGCGAGATTTTTTCTGGTGGCCACGCTGCTTTATTTCTTCGGGCCACCGATCCGCGATTTCATCGAAAAGCGGCTTGGTCTTGTCACTATCGTTTTTACCGTGCTCCTGATCGGCGGCTTCGTCGCTATTGGCTACTTGCGCTAGGAATTCAAACTCATGTTGCAGACCTCACGTTCTTCGTCCTCAACCGACAAACGCCTGGCCAGCGGCGCGTTTGCTCTCGGGCTCGCCGCCATTCTCGGCGCGCTCGCATTCCAGTTCATCGGCGGGCTCTATCCATGTGAGCTCTGCCTGACCCAGCGCTGGCCCTACTATATTGGCCTGCCCCTACTGGCGTTGGCGTTGATCGCCTGGAGAAAGCTGACGACGGCGATTCGGGTGGGTCTGATGGGCATCGTTGCCGCATTGTTCGCTTGGGGGGGCGGGGTTGGCGTTTATCACGCAGGCGTTGAATGGGGCTGGTGGCCCGGGCCTCAAAGCTGCACCGGGGTTGGTGATGAAGCTGTCAGTCTCGACATGCTTTCGGACATGAGCGATGTGCGTATTGTGCCGTGCGATGCCATTCAGTGGGAATTCTTTGGAATCTCGCTGGCGGGTTTTAACGTCCTCATTTCGGCAGCCATCGTGGTGATGCTGGTCCTTGCAATCATTGGGCAGTTGCGCGGCAAAGCCTGATTTGATCAGGGCTCGAGTTCGATATCCCAATAGAGATAGTCGAGCCAGCTATCGTGAAGATAGTTGGGCGGAAAGGCCCGACCGTTATTGTGCAGGTCATGCACAGTCGGCTGGAACGGCTTTTGTCGCGGGATCATGCCGATTTCGCGCGGCGTTCGATTGGCCTTGCGCAGATTGCAGGGCGAGCAGGCAGCCACGATATTCTCCCAAGTGGTACGGCCGCCCTTCGAGCGGGGCAAAACGTGGTCGAACGTCAAATCATGGCGCGAACCGCAATACTGGCATTGGAACCGGTCACGTAAAAAAACATTGAAGCGGGTAAAGGCAGGATACTTGGCGGGCTGGACGTAGTCTTTGAGCGAAATAACGCTCGGCAGTCGCATCTCGAAACTCGGACTTCGCACGACTTTGTCGTATTCGGAGACAATGTGGACACGATCCAGGCACACCGCCTTGATGGCGTCCTGCCAGTTCCAAAGAGACAATGGATAGTAACTGAGCGGCCTGAAGTCGGCGTTCAGAACAAGGGCGGGACAGGCCTGAGGTGACACGTGAATTGTCACAAAATCCTCCGGGGCATGGACTTAACCTCCCCGTCACGCTTCCAAACCTGAATGCGCTCTGACCGCTGCCGGAAGCGCTCCGGCGATTCCATCGCTATACTCTACGCCTCTTGTGACAGGGCTGTGAAGAACTTTGTTGCAAACATCGGTCCTGCCAAACGCTAGATGGCCTTGCGCAGAAATGCGGTTGCAGCGTCGAGGCCATCCTGGGCGATCGTATGGCCCGAGCCTTGCGAAATGTGCAGTCCGGCATCAACGCCGAGGTCGATCAGTTTTGGCAGCGCAGCTTCGCTGCCCATCACCGGCACGACATCGTCCATGTCCCCATGGATCAGCAGTACCGGCGGCTTTGAGGCAATTTCGGCCCCGAGTTTTTCGGGCGCAACGATAAGGCCGGAAAATGCAACGATGCCCTTGAGGGGTTCTGCTAGGCGCAAGCCGGTATAGAGCGCCATCATGGCGCCTTGGGAAAAACCGACGAGGATGGTGTCAGCAGGGCCCAGGCCCGTTTGTGCCCAGAGGTCGGCGAGGAACCCATCAATGATCGGGTGAGCGGTCTCAGCGCCGGTGAGGCGCGAAAGTGTCCTGTCGCGTTCGAGATCGAGCGGGAACCACTCGTAGCCAAAAGGGTTGCCGCCGCAGACATGGGGAGCATTGGGGGCAACGAACATGGTGTCGGGGAAGCTGTCGCGCCAGAACTGCCCGAGCGCTATCAAATCGCGGCCGTCAGAGCCGTATCCGTGCAAGAGAACGACAAGGGATTTTTCTGGCCCCGATGTCGGGGTGAGCATGGGGCCGGAAAGCTTGACGAGGTCGGTCATAGATAGTCCTTGAGAATCAAAAAGATCAGAGCGCATCCCAGGCGTTCGAGCCCTTCATAGCCGAGAAATAGCGCCAGAACATCAGGGCCGCGGCGCCCCGATGGGGCGACCATTGGGCGGCCAGCGGTATCAACTCCTTGGGGAGGGGGCGAGCGGGAAGATCAAAGGCGTGTTCGACGGCCTTTTGAAGTGCAAGATCTCCGGCCGGGAAGATGTCGGGGTGGCCAGCGCAGAAGAGGAGATAAATTTCTGCGGTCCAGGGTCCTATACCCTTGAGTTTGGTGAGGGTCTCGATGGCGACGTCGGGCGCGAGTTGATCGATGCTGGAAAAGTCCAGACCCTGCTCTGTAATGGCAATGGCCAGGCCGCGAATTGTCTCGAACTTTCCGCGCGAAAGCCCGGTTTTCCTCAGTGTTTCTTCGTTGTACCCGAGATAGGCGTCGGGCGTGATGGCGCCGAGGGACTGGACACGCCCCCAGATGGCGCGAGCCGAAGCAACCGAGAGCTGCTGGCCGCAGACGATGCGCGCCATACCCTCAAACCCAGATGGTGAGGTGCGTAGGGTGATGTCGCCGGCGCGCTCGATTGCCGCTGCAAGTCGTTGATCGCGCTGGCCTAATCCCTTGAGGTGAACGGCCAGGGAGGCGGCACTGTCGAGCCGGGCTGGAGTGGCACGGGCGCGCGTGGTAGGGGCATTCAAAGAGGATTTGCTGTTGGTCATGTCAGTTCCATCTCAACGTATTTTCCGCTTCGCGCCAAGCCCGAACGGGCTTTTGCATCTGGGGCATGCCTATTCGGCGCTTTACACACAGCGTTGGGCAAAAGCCTTGGAGGGCGCGTTCGTGCTCAGGATCGAAGACATCGATACCGCGCGGTGTCGACCCGAATTTGTCGCTGCGGTCTTTGAGGATTTACAATGGCTTGGGCTTGATTGGCCGGAGCCTGTGCGTATCCAGTCGCACCATTTCGATGACTACCGCGCCGCTGCAGATCGCTTGAAAAGCAAGGGTTTGCTCTATCCGTGCTTTTGTTCACGGGCGGAAGTCCGGGCGGCCGGCGATGGGCGGACCGACCCGGACGGAGCGCCGGTCTATCCGGGCACTTGCAGGCATTTATCTGCTGCCGGAAGACAAGAGAAACTGCGGGCAGGCGTGCCGGTTCAGTGGCGGCTGGATATGGCGCAAGTTCTTGAAGAAGAAAAGGAATTTTTGATTCAGGAAGCAATGCCGGACCCGTCGAATACTGCGGTGGCGCGCCGTGCAGAGCCGGAGCGTTGGGGGGATGTGGTGATCATGCGCAAGGACACCCCGACCAGCTACCACCTTTCGGTGGTTGTCGATGACGCTATTCAGGGGATTACACATGTAACGCGGGGCATGGATCTCTACGATGCGACAGATATTCATGTTGTTTTACAGCATCTTATGGGCCTGCCAGCGCCGATTTACAGTCACCATCATTTGCTTGTCGGGTCCGATGCCGAGAAATTGTCGAAGTCCAAGGGCTCGGAAAGTCTGGCAAGCCTGCGGGCGCTGGGGATCACGCCAGCGGACATAAGGTCACAGCTCGAGATATGAAAATTGCGGCCAACATTGGCTCTAAAAAGTGTGGACTTGTGCGTTCGGGGTTACGACATTCAGCCAAGATTGCGCAATCGTGGAAACGGGCTGTCTGCGGCCTCTGGTGCAGGGCGACAAAATGGGGCATGACCCAATGGTGATGCCGTATCGTAAATATCGGCATCAAGACATTTATTGGAAAGCGATCCCATGGAAACCTCCCTCAATATCCTGATCGTCGTTGCCGTGGCCGCAGTGGCGATCATTCTCGCCATGGGGCTGTACAACATGTTCAAGGGCGGGTCGGGCAATACCAGCCAAAAGCTGATGCGAGCACGGGTCATCATGCAGGCGATTGCCGTCGCGTTGCTGATGGCGGCGCTCTTCTTTTTCGGCCCTCAACGCTGAGCGGATGGGGAAGACGCAAACAGCAGGCCGGTCAGCGCGCAGCGCGCAGAGATCACCACGAGCGGTCGTGCCGACAGTGCGCTCCATTCCGGTCTTGCTCAACTACCGCAGGTAATCATGGTCAAGCTCAACAAGATTTATACAAAGACCGGCGATGACGGGACGACGGGGCTGGTCGATGGGCCGCGGCGGCAGAAGGACGACCTGCGGGTCGAGGCCTATGGCACTGTCGACGAGGCCAATGCGGCCATCGGGCTGGCGCGCATATCCACCAAGGACATGGCACGGGTCGACCACGCGCTTGGGCGCGTCCAGAACGATCTTTTCGATGTAGGGTCCGACCTTGCGACCCCCGGACCCGATGATGGCCGGCCCTACAAGGCACTGCGGGTAACTGCGCGGCAGGTCGATTGGCTCGAGGGCCAGATCGACGCGTTCAATGCGGCGCTGACCCCGCTTACATCGTTTGTCCTGCCTGGCGGCACGCAGCTTTCGGCGGCGCTGCACCTGGCGCGCACCATCACGCGGCGGGCCGAGCGGGTTTGCGTTTCCGCCAAACGCGACGAGGCTGACCTCAATCCCGAAGTCATCCGGTATCTCAACCGCCTCTCGGACCTGTTGTTCGTTCTTGGCCGGGTTGCCAACGGCAACGGCACCAAGGATGTGTTGTGGGAACCGGGGCGCAACACGGGTAGTGAAAAGTCCTGAAGGCCGCCGCAGCGTCGAGTGGGCTGGATGCAGCCATGTTCTTGCCCTATAGAGTTCGGAAAAATCGAGTGAGCGAACCAGCAGCGGACTCCCGACATTGAAATTTTATTCCCTTATGGCGTCGCTGAAATGGCCTGGAAGCTTCCAGGGAAAGATCTTCCTTGTCTGTTTTGTCGCCACCCACATTCCACTGCTTGGCTTGATGGGCTTTCTTGCTGCGCGATCGGAACTGGCCGATAGCGTCGGTGTGCTCGTGGTTGCGACCCTGGCGACACTTTTGGGCACGGGCCTGGCCTTCGCCGCCATGGCAGCGATGATGGAACCGATCCGCCGCTCATCGGTGGCGCTTTCCGACTATCTGGCGCAGGGCGATTTCCCCGACCTGCCCATGGGGCACCCCGACGAGGCCGGTCAGTTGATGTCCAATGTACAGCGCGCCATCGCCACCATCGACAGGCAGGTCGGCCGGCTTGCCGATGTGGCCTTGTCCGACGACATGACCGGAGCGCGCAATCGGCGCTGGCTCAACGAGTATGGCATCCCCATGTTCGAGGACTATAAAAAGGCAGGCAAGAGCTTTGGCCTGCTGGTCATCGATCTCGACGAGTTCAAGACTGTAAACGACACCTATGGGCATGCGGTCGGCGATCAGGTGATCCTGACTACCGCCGACATCATCAGCGAGAACGTCCGCGCCACCGACCATCTCGTGCGCACGGGCGGCGATGAATTCTGCGTGCTTATGCCCTCGGCCAGCCGCGGCGAAGTCGCTCTGGTGGCTGAACGGCTGCGGCTGGTAACAGCGGAAAATGGGAGTGGGTTCGGCCTGGATCAACCGGTCACGGTGAGTATCGGCGCTGCCAACCTGCGGCGTCAGGACAAGGGTTTTCTCGATACCTACAGACGTGCCGATGCCTATCTCTACAAAGCCAAGCAAGGCGGCCGCAACGCTGCAGCCATCGCCTGACAGCGATACAGCGCCCATTGCCCGGCTTCATATCGCTTCCTGGCGGCGGCGATTTTTTGGCATTTCAGGCTCGCCCCCAAGGGGTGAAAAATGCCCAAGATCTTAGGCATTTTTCCAGTTTGGCATTGTCTTTCCGGTCATTGACATTGGTCTGCGGACGCCCGGCGTCCATAACCTAATCGGTGCGGACGCCATCGCCCAGCCGCCCGATATGCGCGCAACAAAGCGATGCCGGGGCGCTGACCGAACTGGGAGGACGACAATGGTTCAAGCGTCGACCCGAGTTGAGCGAGCTGACACCTTCCCCTATTTATTGCCGCGCGCGCCGAGGGCAGAAATGGTATCGGACTGCTCTACGCCGAGAATTTTGCGAGCGCCATGACAGGGGACCGGGCCGATGTTTCTGCCACTCTATGACAGCAACAAGATCGCCCATATCGAGCGACCCTTCGTCAATTATGGATTGATCGTGGTCAATCTCGCCGTGTTTGCGCTGCAATGGGCAGGCGGGCAGGAGGGATTGTTTTATGGCCACATCACCTATGGGATGATTCCTGCCGTGGTGAATGGGGCGGTCGAGGGGCCGGCGCCGTGGCTCCCAGACCAGGTGAGCATCTTTACCTACATGTTTCTGCATGCCGACTGGCTGCATCTCTTGTCAAACATGGTGTTCCTGTGGGTGTTCGGCGACAATGTAGAAGACGCCATGGGGCACGTAAAATATCTTGTCTTTTATGTTGCGTGCGGGATCCTGAGCGGGCTTGCCCATCTTGTGCTATTTCCCGATTCTCTGGGTCCGCTGGTCGGCGCTTCGGGAGCGGTGGCAGGGATTATCGGCGCTTATCTCATTCTCTACCCCAAAGTGCGGGTCTTCGTTCTCAACAGGCTGATCGTCACCTTTCCTCTTGCCCTGCCGGCATGGATGGTCTTGGGACTCTGGGTAGCCACCCAATTGTTCTACGTGTTCATCTGGGGTGACGACGGGGTTGCATGGTGGGTGCATCTGGGCGGGGTTGCTGCAGGAGCACTGCTGGTGGTGGTGTTCAAGCGGCGAGAGGTCGGCCTGTGGGGCCGGTAGGGTCCTGGGCAATGGTTAATCGGGGGTAAGGGTTTCTTAGGCGTGGGGCGCTAGACTTGGCACTCAACGCAGAAGCGACGAGGACGGGCCAGAATGAGCGATATTGCTGCCACGGCGGTGGCCATGAAGCAGGCACAGACAGTTCAGACCGCCCAAATGCTGATGGTCAAACAGCAGCACGAAATGGAAATGAGCCTTGTGTCCATGCTGACCGAAGCTGTCGAGAGCGCGCCTGCGCCCGCGCCCGCAGGCATGGGCGCGATGGTCGACAAACGCGCTTAAGGCATGGGGTGAGTGGAGCTGGCCGCATGCTGATCCAACATTCCGCCGACATTTTATTGCACCGAATGGCCCGGATCGAGGCGGGGAGCCTTGAGGCGACAACGGCACTGATCGCCAGGGAACGTGGCGCCGTGGCGATTGAAAAGGCCATAGCGCGGCGCGATGCGCCAAAATCGGACGTACAGGCGACATCGCACATCGACAAATCCGCTTAGTGCGGTGATCAGCTAAAGCCAACGGCGCGGCGCAGCGCGCGGACCAGCGCGGGCTCGATTTTGCCGGCAGCACCCATGTCATCGAGAATTGTCAGGGCCTGCGAGGGCGACATTGCCGGCTTGTAGGACCGGCTTTCGCTCAGCGCGCCATAGATGTCGCAGATGGTGACGATCCGTGTCAGATCGTTAATCCGGGTTGCCTCGAGGCCATCGGGATAGCCGCTGCCGTCGAGATATTCGTGATGGCCCCGCACTGCGGAAAGGATATCGTCGCCAAAATCGCCATGAGCCTTGAGATAGTCATAGCCGTCGGCGGGATGTCGGGAGATCCGGGAAAATTCTTCGGGAGTCAGTTTTCCCGGCTTTTCGAGGATGGCGATCGGAATTGTGGCCTTGCCGATGTCATGGAGCAGCCCAGCGGTGGTGAGCTTTGCAATGTCGGCGCGGCTCATGCCCACAGTTTGGGCAAAATTGGTGAGCACGCCAGTGACGAGCAGGCAATGCTGGTAGGTACCCCGGTGGTGAGTGCGTACGGTGTCGAGCCATTGGCCGAGCCCGACATCGCTTATGTTGTCAACGATAGCATCGCTGGCTTTTGCCATGCCCGATGAATCGAAAGTGGCCCCGTCCCGCAGTGTCTCAAAGGCGCTGCCGAGCGCTTTCGAGGCCGCTTCAGCCGTGGCGGCAGTCGATGCTTTTTCGGCCCGGTTGGCGATTGAAAGCCTGAGGGTGGGCGCATCTGGCTGGCCGGCAAGCAGGCGCTTGAGGCCCTCGGCGTTCAGCGGCCGGGGTTCGGTGGCATGGGCGCCAAGGACATTGGCCTGGACCAGTTCGACGCGACGGCCTTCGGTGACCATGAAGAAACGCGGGAAGGCGCGCTCCAGAGCCTGCAGGCCGCGTTTGAGCCTGTCGACTGTCGTTGCGCGCGACAGGTCTGCATCGACCAGAATTGCCGAATAGTTAGAAAAATCGATGTTGTCGAGTTCTCCGAGCGGCGCGACGCGGACGATCTGGGGCAAGCGCGCAGCAAGTTCTGGCGCTGCCTGCGGCGCGTCGGTGATCATCAAAACGGCGACGCTCGAACCTGTCAAGCTGGTGATCCGCTGTTTTGTCGCCGCGGTTGGCGACTCCTCGGACCATATTTTGCCCGCGATCCCTCAATATTTAGTAAGCGTAATTACTTATCATATTTCGAGAAGCGCTTCGATGACCTTGTGTCCGTCGGGGCTGTCCCAATGGGCCGGGCCCTGGAGTACGCCAAGCTCGCACCCGTCCTCATCGACGAGAATTGTGGCCGGCAGGCCCAAGGTCACGGCTTCATTGCGCAGGCGCTCGAACAGCTTGTAGCTTGGGTCGGCAAACAGTTTCAGGTTTTCAGCGCCGATCTCTTCGAGAAACAGCCCGGCGGCGGCGGGGCCGTCAGAGCCCATGTCGAGGCTGATGGCGACCACCTCGAATTCCTCACCGCCATAGCGATCCTCAAGGGCATCGAGGAATGGCATCTCCTCGCGACAGGGTGCACACCAGGTTGCCCAGAAATTGATGAGCAGCTTTTTGCCCGCGAAATCGGCGAGCGTCATCGGATTGCCCTGGCCGTCCTGGAATTCCATATCGGCGTAATTGCGCCATTGCGAAGACGGCATGAGGGCGGCGAGCTCGCCTGTTGCTGCATCGTCGATGGCCTTGGCGGCTTCGGCGCGCACGGGGCAGGTTGCCGCTGTCGCGGTGCCATTGCTAACCCAGACGGCCACAGCTATACCTACCGCCGCTGCGAAAAGGCCCGTGCCAACAATGATGGGGCGGGATGATTTTCGCTTTTCGTCCTGATCCATAAAACCTTCACTCGCAAATTTTCAAAATAAAGAGGCGCCGATGAGCAATCGCATGTGGGGAGGCCGATTTTCGTCAGGCCCCGACGCCATCATGGAAGAGATCAACGCTTCTATCGGCTTCGACAAGCGCCTTTACAAGCATGACATCGCCGGATCGATAGCGCATGCGAGCATGCTGGAAGTAGCCGGCATTCTGACGCGCGACGATAAGGACGCGATCATCTCGGGTCTAAACACCGTTCAGGCGGAAATCGAGGCGGGATCGTTCACCTTCTCGCGAGCGCTTGAGGACATCCACATGAACGTGGAAAGCCGATTGAAGGATCTGATCGGCGAGCCTGCGGGACGGCTGCATACTGCGCGTTCGCGGAACGATCAGGTGGCGACCGATTTCAAGCTCTATGTCCGCGACGGGCTGGATATGCTGGCGGCGCAGGTGGGCAGTCTGCAAAAAGTTCTCATCGACAAGGCCGAGACTGAAGCCGGCACCGTGATGCCAGGGTTCACCCATCTGCAAAGCGCCCAACCCGTGACTTTCGGGCACCATATGCTGGCCTATGTGGAAATGCTTGAGCGCGACAAGGGCCGGCTGCTCGACGCGCGAAAGCGGCTCAATGAAAGCCCGTTGGGCGCAGCGGCGCTGGCAGGGACATCGTTTCCCATCGATCGGGAGATGACGGCGGAAGCGCTGGGGTTCGACCGGCCGATGGCCAATTCGCTCGACGCGGTATCTGACCGCGATTTCATTCTCGAAGCGCTGTCAGCGGCCTCGATCTGTGCGATGCATCTGTCCCGGCTTTCCGAAGAGCTGGTGATCTGGTCATCGGCGCAATTTGCGTTCGTCAGGCTCTCGGACAAGTTTTCGACGGGCTCTTCGATCATGCCGCAAAAGCGCAATCCTGACGCTGCGGAACTGATCCGGGCCAAGGTTGGGCGGATCTTTGCGGCGTTCACTTCGCTGTTGATGGTGATGAAGGGGCTGCCGCTGGCTTATTCGAAAGACATGCAGGAAGACAAGGAAATCGCTTTCGACGCGCTGGACAATTTCTCGCTGGCGCTGGCGGCGATGACCGGCATGATGAGCGATCTCAGCGTCAATCGCGAAAGAATGGCAGCAGCTGCAGGGGCCGGGTTTTCAACCGCAACCGATCTTGCAGACTGGCTCGTGCGCGCGGCCAATGTGCCGTTTCGTGACGCACACCACATCACCGGGCGGGCCGTGGCTGCAGCCGAGGACAAGGGCTGCGGGCTGGAAGGCTTGACCATCGAGGACTTCAAGGCAATCGACGAACGCATCACCTCTCAGGTGTTCAAGGTGCTGGGCGTTGAAAACTCAGTCAAGTCACGCACGAGTTTCGGCGGGACATCGCCCGCCAATGTGAAGGCGCAGGTCGAGGGCTGGCGCGCGCGGCTGGAGGCCTGATCGGTGCATCACTTTGCTTATCGCGGCGGCTGGATGTTTGCCGAGGACGTTGATCTGACGGCGGTTGCCGAAGAGATCGGCACGCCGTTCTATTGCTATTCGCAGGCGACGTTCACGCGCCATATCGCCGTGATGATGGATGCCTTTGCGGGCACCGATACGCTTGTCGCCTACGCAATGAAGGCCAATTCCAACCAGGCCATGCTGAGCCTCGCCGCCCAGCAGGGAATCGGGGCCGACGTTGTGTCGCTGGGGGAGTTGGAACGGGCGCTGCGGGCCGGGATACCGGCCGACAAGATCATCTTTTCAGGGGTCGCCAAGAGCCGGGCCGAAATGCGGCGCGGGCTCGAAGTCGGGATCTTGTGTTTCAACGTCGAATCCGAGCCCGAACTCGAACGACTCAACGCGGTCGCCGCGGAGATGGATACGATCGCGTCGGTGTCGGTGCGGGTCAATCCGGACGTCGACGCGAAGACCCACGCCAAGATTTCGACGGGGAAGTCCGAGAACAAGTTCGGTATTCCGTTCGCCCGGGCCGAAGCGGTTTATGCCCGCATCGCCGCGTGCAAGAATTTGAAGGCCGTGGGTGTCGATATGCATATCGGCAGCCAGATCACCGATCTTGAACCGTTCGACAATGCATTTGCGCTGCTGGCCGGGCTCGTCGAGCAATTGCGGGCAGCAGGGCACCCCATTGAGCATATCGATGTGGGCGGCGGGTTGGGCATTCCCTATCAAAAGGACAACACCCCGCCACCCGATCCGGTGGAATATGCCAAGCTGGTGCGGCGCCATACCGACCCGCTGGGCTGCAAGGTCATTTTAGAACCCGGACGGCTGATCGCCGGCAATGCGGGGGTGCTGGTGACGCGGGTCGAATATGTAAAGCGGACCGAGAAAAAGAGTTTTGTCATCGTCGATGCCGGCATGAACGATCTGATTCGCCCTACGCTTTACGAAGCCCATCACGACATCTTTCCGGTTCAGGAGGCTGGGGAGACGTCCAAGACCATCCGCGCCGACATTGTGGGGCCGGTGTGCGAGACCGGCGATTATCTCGGCCTCGACCGGGATATGGCCGACGTGACCGAGGGCGATCTGCTGGTGGTGATGAGCGCAGGCGCTTATGGCGCTGTGATGAGTTCGACCTACAACACCCGCCCGCTGATCGCTGAAGTGCTCGTCGATGGCGGCAAATGGCACACAATCAGGCCCCGGCAGACGCTTGACGATCTGATCGGGCAGGATTCCGTTCCCGAATGGGTGACGGACGCGGCCGGAGCGGCCTAGATCGGGGCGTTGCAGGGAACCGGGCCGCTGTCGGGTTTTGCCTTGTAGTGGTTGGTGCTCCGCCCGTGAGAATGTGGCCGAGATAATGCGTCTGCGTTCAAGAAAACACGTTGTCGGCGGTCAGGGGCAAGACCGCAGCAGCGCCATATCTAAACGTTAAGCTAGTGTGCTTACCATGCCGGCTCCTGCCAGAAACTCGGAGCCTCTGATGAAACATATCCTCGCCGCCGCAACCGCTGCACTTCTTGTCTCATCACCAGCATTGGCCAATGATCCGCTGCTCGATGAGATGGTAGGGTTCACCGGCCAGATATTTCATCTCGACACCGGCGTGCCCGGCATGGTGATTGCCGCCGTTCGGAACGGCGAGAGCACTGTCTTCGGATTCGGCGAGGTGAGAACCGGCAGCGGCATCGAGCCCGATGGTGAAACCCAGATCGGCATCGGATCAATCACGAAAAGCTTTACGGGCCTAGCGCTCGCTCGCCTTGCCGTCCGCGGCGATGTCGCGTTGACCGAACCCGCAGGGCCATTTCTTAGCGTTGTCGACACGCTCCCCGGATATGACGGCAAGGAAATCCGGTTGATCGACATGGCCACGCACCGCAGCGGGCTGGCGCGCGAACTTGAACCGCGCGACGGCATTGAGAGGTATAGCGACGCCTCCTTCGCCGCCAATCTCGCCGATAGTCCGCTGCTCTTTGCGCCGGGCGAAGGCATGTTGTATTCGAATGTCGCCTACGACCTTCTTGCGATGGCGCTCGCAGGGGCCTCCGGGATGGACTACGCCGATCTGGTCCAGGAAAAACTCCTCGACCCGATGGGAATGACGTCCACCGGCTATCTTCGACCCCAGGGCGACAACGTCATGACCGGGTATGACTGGAATGGCGTTGAGATGGATCCGGGCGAACCGGTCCCTAACCGGTTTGGCGCCTCTTCGCTCTATGCGACGGCCAATGACATGGTGAAATATCTTCACTGGAACCTCGATCGTTTCGATCAGATCGATGCGGAGACCCGCGCCATAAGCCACGCCGCCTGGGCCATACGCGACGGTCTGAACCCGGTGGCGGGAATGGATGAGTCCGGACACATGGATGCCATGGGGCTCGGCTGGGTGATCATGATGCCCGAAGGCGACCGACCGCTCATTATCCAAAAGGCCGGCGGCACTGACGGTGTTTTCAGCTACCTCGCGTTTGCGCCGTCGCGCGGCGTTGGTGTCTTCATCTCCATCAACCAGTTCGACTTTTCCGCCGCGACGGCAATGGCCAATGTCGCCAACCAGTTGATTGCCAGACTCGCGCCGCGTTGAGCCGTCCAAAGCAGTATTTGCCGCCTTCCCGTTGACCAGGAAGGCGGTAAGAGCAGATGCCGAAATCAGCGGGCAAGTCCTTTGCGTGACGCGCGGACCAGTTCGGGAAACCGTTGGGCGATGTCCGGCGCAATGGCGTGTGGGCCATGGTGGCGGACCAGGTGTGTGGCCAATCCCTTAATGACGTTGCGTTGGTGGGTGCGCCTTTGGAAGGGGCGGGCCGATATCCCGAACAGATAGACCGCCAGTTGGTCGACGGCGTCGCGCCTGTCGGATCTGGATATAGATCGTGCGGCGATCCCCTCGGCCATGCTGGACGAAAAAATCGCCGACCTTTGGGTGGACCCGACTTTTCTGACCTTACTTCAGTCGGTCGTTGGCGAGGAGCAGGTGAATCTGTTGTTCGATGCACTGAACAATGATCAGGGACGTCTCATTTCGGACATGCTCGATACCATCCAGATGCCTACGGGCACCGGTTCCTGAACAGCAAATCTGCCGTTATTGGATTGCTTACAGCGCCGAGCGAGCGAGCGGGATGATCTCGGCGGGTTTGCCCGAGAGGGCATCGTCAACTTTTTCGATCAGCTGGGCGAGCGAGAAGGGTTTGCCCAAAACGTCGTAGATCAGGGCGTCGAGGCCGTGGGCGCGTTCGCGCTGGTCGGCAAAGCCGGTCATGAGCAAAATTGTCATGTCGGGGAACTCGGCGCCAACGGCGAGGGCCAACCCGATGCCATCCATGACCGGCATTTTGATGTCGGACACCAGAAGGTCGAAATTTCCCTTCTCTTCGATGGCGATTTCGAGGGCCAGGCCGCCATCGGAGGCGTCGATGACCTCATGACCGCTCATCTGGAGCGCGCGCGTGACAAAGGCGCGGACATTTTCATCGTCTTCGGCCACCAGTATGCGTGCCATGGGGTTCTGCCCTTATCTCTTGCTCTTTCAGCGGCTGACCGATGACCCGTTCTGGCCATCGACAAAGCTCAGTCTAATATTTGTTACGCCGTCGGGCGGCCCGATAAGCTGCGCATCGATCGCCAGTGTGTCACCGGGTAGAATGTTGCGCGTTGCAGGCGTCACCGACCATTCATAGACAATACTGCCATCGTGATCGAGCAGGCTCACCAACACCGACGGCACGTAAGTTATGCGATTCGTGATGTTGGAAATCTTAGCGCTGACGATAATGGCGGGGTTTCCATCCTGCGTGGTTCGCAAAGTCTTAATTTCAGTAAAATCAAGTCCGACCACATTGGTTCCAAGTCCGACGAGGCGGTAGAGCCCGTCGAGCTGGGGAATGGCCGCCACGATCTCGGTGCGTAGCGTGAAGGCGGCGACCACGCTGGCAATCATCAGCGCGACAATGGTGATGCGGAACATGCGCCGGAAGCGGGCGATGGGATGGGCGGCAAGCATGCCGTTGCGTCGACGTGCCAGCGCCTCGATGCGCGCGCGGTTGACAGCGCTGTCGGCGGGCGGGCGCGGCGTTTGGGTCTGGCGCACGGGCGAATTGGGCTCATCGTTCTGGGGTTGAGGCTCCTGGCTGGGCTCCAGCTGTTGGACACGCAGGAAGGCAGCGTCGAGCATTTCTTCGTCGGCGGTGGAAAACAAAGTGTCGTCGTCGGCGCGGAAAATCAGTTCGTCGTCGGAGGGTTCGGGGTCCGGTCGCGGGGTGGCGGGCTTGGGAAAGCTTGGCGTCGCGTACCACAATTCCGAGCACGCAGCGCATTGAACCTGCCTGCCGACGGCGCTGAGCGTGTCGGAAGCGAGCTTGTAGCGCGTCTGGCAATTTGGACAGGTGATTATCACGCGCGAGATTGACCGCTGGCGGTTGACCGAAAATGTTGGGCCAACCCTATGCGGGACGGGTTAAAACTCTTGAAACGCTGCCTTGATGCGGCCATTGGGGGGTGATGGCTGATAGTATTCTCGCCAGACAGGTGATTCGCGGAGTACAGCGGTTTGATCGCGTTCGAAAATGTTGGCCTTCGATACGGACATGGGCCGGAAATTCTCAAAGACCTGACCTTTGCGATCTCGCCGGGCTCGTTCCACTTTCTCACAGGTCCCTCGGGGTCGGGAAAGACCTCGCTATTGCGGCTCTTGCTGCTGTCGCTCAAGCCGACGCGCGGGTCGGTCTCTATGTTCGGCGAGGACGTTTCGGCGCTCGAGCGCGACAGGCTGTTGCAGATGCGGCGCCATATCGGGATCGTATTTCAGGAATTCAGGCTTCTCGATCATCTCACCACATTTGAGAATGTGGCGCTGCCGCTGCGCGTGCGCGGGCAGGCCGAGGCGAGCTATCGCGGCAATGTCGAAGAACTGCTCGACTGGGTGGGGCTGGGCGACAGGATGGACGCGCACCCGGCCGTGCTTTCGGGCGGTGAAAAGCAGCGCGCGGCAATCGCGCGGGCGGTGATCGGCAACCCCGATATCCTGCTTGCCGATGAGCCGACAGGCAATGTGGACCCGGAACTGTCCGAGCGGCTCTTGCACCTGTTTGAACAGCTCAACCGCATGGGCACGACGATCATTCTGGCCACCCATGAAGTGGCGCTGCTCGACAAGTTCGATTATCCGCGCATGTTGCTCAATGACGGGGAGCTCACCATCCATGAGTGAGGGGCTAAAGCTCAATTTTTCCCGCCCGAACCCGATCGTTCCGGCGCAGTCGGTGGCCGGGCGTACGCTGATGCTGTTGATCGGCATCATGACGTTTCTCTCATGTGTGACGTTCGGCGGCGTGCTGCTTGTGCAAAAATCGGCGATGGGGTGGTCGTCCGAAGTCGGGCGTGAGCTGACAATCCAGATTCGTCCGCTCGACGGCGAAGTCATCGAATCCAATCTGCGGCTTGCCGTTTCGCTGTCCGAGGCAGTGGACGGGGTGGCAAGCGCGCGGGTCGTATCGATCGATGAAAGCGAAGATCTGCTGCAGCCCTGGCTTGGCGAAGGGCTGGATCTTTCGGACCTCGCCATTCCCAGGCTGGTGATCGTACAGCTTGCCGATTCCAATGCCGCCGACATATCGCGGCTTGAGAGCGAGATTTCAGCGATTCCAGGCGCGACGCTTGAAACCCATGCCGCCTGGCGGGTGCAGCTCAATACCATGGCCGGAACGATAGTCGTTTCCGGGATATTGGTGCTGGCGCTGATCCTTGTGGCCACGGCGCTTGCCATTGTCTTTGCGACACGCGGCACCATGTCCACCAACCGCGAGATCGTCGACGTGCTTCATTTCATCGGCGCGTCGAACAAGTTTATCGCCGGCGAGTTTCAGGGGCGGTTCCTGCTGCTCGGGCTCAAGGGCGGACTTGTTGGCGGATTGGCTGCAATCGTCTTTTTCATTGTGGCCGGTACGGCAATGAGCACTGTCGTGCCCGAACAATCGAGCGCGCAGTTGGGGGTCTTGTTCGGTCAGTTTGCTCTTGGGATCAGTGGCATACTGGGCATTGTCGGGGTCGTGCTGGTCATTGCCGGGCTGACGGCGATCACGTCGCGCTTGACTGTGCGGCGCTTTCTCTCCCAGATTTCCTGAGCGCGCGGCCCTGATACCGGCTTGAAACACTTTTGCGGAGAAAAGAGATGATCGTTCAGGCCATCCGCTCGGCGGTGTTCTATGTGTTCTTTTTCGTTCACACGTTCATTCTGGCGATCATCATCGGACTGATGTCGCGCCTGACGCCGAACCAGAAGTCTGCAGGCTGGCGGCTGGCGCAGTACTGGAATGGGTCGAATCTGTTTTTTCTGCGCTGGATCGTCGGGATACGGACACAGGTGAGCGGGACCGAGAACATCCCCGATGGCGGCTGTATCATCGGCTCCAAGCATCAGTCCGATTGGGACATTTTCGCCATGTTGCCCCATGTCGGGCATCCGGCATTCATCGCCAAGAAGGAGCTGCTCGACATTCCGCTGTTTGGCTGGGCGGCGCGGTGGATGGATACGATCTCGGTGGACCGCAAAAAGGGCAAGGATGCGCTGCCGGCAATGACCCGGGAGGCGCGTGGCGCGCTGGAGCGTGGGCGTCGGGTGATCATCTTTCCCGAGGGGACCCGTCGTGCGCCGCTCGATACGCCCGCCTACCGCTCAGGGATCGTGCGGATGTATCTGGCTATGAATGTGCCCGTCGTGCCCGTGGCGCTGACATCGGGCCTCTACTGGGGGCGCAACAGCCTTGTGCTTTGGCCCGGCACTGCGCGGGCCAAGTTTCTCGAACCGATCATGCCCGGACTTTCGGGCGAGGTGTTCTCGAAAACGCTGATCGCGCGGATCGAAGCCGAGACCAACGCCATGGTGCTCGAAGATGCCCGCCAAGGCCTTGCCCGCCCGATTTCGCCCGGCCTGCGCGCCCGGATCGACGCGCTTGAAGCGCAGGCAGGCAACCAAGCCTGACCGGCTCCAATATCGACCCTTCAATCACCAAAATGCGATAGATTGTGTTTTGCCCCAATCGGAACACAATATCTTGACATCGGTTGATGACGATGGGACGATCTGGGCAAGCATGGGATTGACGGCGCCTTCTGTTTGTTCTAACTTTGTTCTCATCGGGCCGGCCAGTTAATTTGACAGCCGACTGGCAGGAGAGTTTCCGCTTTTCGGGGCGGGTCAGCGCGGGGCCGTTTTCGAGGGTGGCCATGATCAGGTTTGACAGCATTGCGGAAGCGGGCGTCGGTGAGGCGGCCAATGTCTTATGGACCGGCCGCTCGGGCCGACGCTATCTGATGGAACGCGAGCGGGAGGCGAGTGTTTCGATGGCGCCCAGCCGCCTGTACGCGCTTGAGGATAATGGTGTGATCGGCTGGGCCGGGACTGCCGAAGATCTCATCGGGGATCATCGGGCGCGTGAAAAATTTCGCCGGCTGAGCGCCAATGGCGCGCGGATGCTTTCGCTATCGGCGCCGAACGACCCACTCGCGGTGATGACCCTTGTCTGGGATCTTGAAGGCAGTCGCCGCGTTTTGGGACGGGCAGCTTAAGCTTAGCCGCCGATATTTTCTGTCATTCGCGCTAATAGTGTTCAATGCATTTGCGGAGCAATGGAGTCGTTCGTCCCGCGGTTGGTCAGGTCGAAAGTCGCCAAGGCCCTGACGGTTGTCGTTCTGTGCCTTTAAAAGAGCGACCGTGCTCTTGTGGCAGTTTGCCCGGTTTCGCCCTGGCGTTTGCGAATTTATTCCGCGCCGGCCCCGTTTGGCGTGTTCGGCGCATTCCCAATTCCTGTCGCGGGCAGCAGGCATCGTGAAGCCTGGGCCAAAGCTCGTTCGACCTGCAGGGCAGGCCAGCGTCTACCGATTTGGAGCTGCGCCAGTGTCCAAGACCGCAGCGACCAAGACTGGATTGTCCGGGTTCGCCGGCTTCCCAGCGCATAGATCACGGCGTCGAATGTGTCGCTGCCCGCCCTTAGGCGGGCGTGATGATCGCAGGTCATGGTGAGCCGGCCCATAATGGCGATCGAGGGGGTGTTGGGCACATCGGCAATCGAGATCAAACGGCTTGGGCCAAGATGTCCGAATGTGTGGTCGCACGAGGCGCGTCTGGCTTCGGTGGCGCAACCCTGTCCCCAATGAGCGTTGCCCAGGCGCCGGCCCATCTCGAGATCGTTTGGAGATCAATCCTAGAGCGACAGTCGGCACATGGCAGGAAACGCGCCATCGGACCGGTCTTCGGTGCCAATCTTGCCGACCCGGTTCTCCTTGCAAGAATTGGTGGCAAAGCGCGTCTGTGCAAGCGTCTGCGCTTTCGTTACGGGACCACCAAGATAGCGAATGGCAAGTCAATCGGTATTGATTGCCGTATAGATATCGAGGTCGGCCATGATGAAAGACCGCAGCACAAGCCGCTCGGTGCCAAACAGTGCATCGGCTCCTTACGCCAGATTTTTCGGCTTTGCCTTTTTCAAATGCCCGAGACCATTTTTGTCGGGGACATCTCGATGCGCAAACCATGTTTCCTTTGCGGCTTCAATTTGCTAAGCGACAAGCCGTGGTCCCGTAGCTCAGCAGGATAGAGCATCAGATTCCTAATCTGAGGGTCAGTGGTTCGAATCCACTCGGGATCACCAATGCTGCGCTCCAGAAAACGCGCTGAACCAGCCTTCCAACATCATGACGATTCGTGCCGGGTGTTTATGAAATTGTGCGGCAGCGCGGGCCTATCGCAGCCAATCGCGCCCCGACGTTCAAGGGAGATCGCCATGCCAATTAAAAATTTCTATCTGCTGATGGCAGTAATTGGCACCATCGTGCCGTGGCTATTTTTCGGCACGTTTTTCGCAGCGAACGGGCCGGACCTTATTGCCTTTGGTCAAAGCCTCTTCGCCAATGGCGCTGCCGGGGGCTTTTCTGCTGATGTGTTGATCACCATCGGCGTATTCTGGGTCTGGTCGTTTCTCGATGCGCGCCAGCACGGGATACAGCAATGGTGGTATGTGTTGCCCGCCAGTTTTTTCGTCGGGTTGTCGCTCGCCCTGCCGCTCTATCTTTATATGCGGGCCGGCAAAGACGGCGCATAGGCTGGCGCGATTGGGCGTTTCTCCGAATCGCTGCAACCGCTATCGTGCGGCTCTTGCAAATCGGACAGATGGTTTGTCGTCCTGGATACAGGTGTCCGGGTGGCTTTCGTGCTTGGATGCCCTATCTGTTCTGTCGTTGGAGACGTACAATGTCCGCCCCGGCCCTGGCCAAACTCACCCGCGCCATCGAGGAACTCGAGCGGACGGTGGCGGTCAATCGCTACACCGATGCGCAGCGCATTGCGCTCAAATCCGAGCTTGAGACCCATATCCAGCGCATCGACGAGTTGCGGCAGAACCTGTAGGGATGCGCTCAGCTGTTTGGGCAGCTTCGACCTAGAACGGGTTGAGCGCCTCGGGCCAGCGGCGCGGATGCTCTGTCACCACAAGCAGGACGTCGGCGTCGGGCAGGGGGCCGCGCGCCTGTTCGATCATCCGCAGATTGAGTGCGTCGATCTCAGCCGCCGAAATCAGACGGTTGGGATTGTAATAAACTGTGATCAGCACCTCGCGGCCCAGCTTTGTGACCGACATGTCCTCAAGCGTGCCACCGTTTTCAGCAATCGTTGTGCGCAGAGCGCGTCTGGCCAGTGCCACATGTTCGGGGCTGGCGCTGGCGCCGGCCAATTCACCCAACCCGCCGCGAAACTCGCGCACATAGGTGCCGATGGCCAGCAGGCACAGGATCAAAACGATCAGGGAGTCGCCGACAGGGGCAATCGGAGCGAGCGGGCCGTCGCGGAAGACATAGATCGCGCCAAGGCCAATGCCAGCAGCTGCGGTGATCAGCCCGTCAAACATTGCAGCCTTGGCCTCGAGCCGTAGAATCGCGCTGCGCCTTCCAGTGCGACGCCAGGTGAAATAGTGAAACCCCCACAACAGGATGCAGGTTACCCCGATCACGGCGAAATAGACGAACATGGGGCCGAAAGTGAGTGGTTCGGGGGCGGTGCCGCCGATGTAATTGTAAATCGTCTTGACCGCACTGGTGATGGCGAACAGGACAAGTCCGAGCAGCGACAACGACCTGAAGGTCGAAAAGATCGCCTCGTCGGCAGCATAACCAAACGGGCGGGCATTGTCGGGACCGGCATCGATGCGCAGGCTGATCCTCCGCCCGAGCAGCGCAGCGCCAAACCCGATCAGTGAAAACAGCCCATCCATCAGGATGGCGTTGGAATTGGACAGAACACCGGCAAGCAGGCCCGCCGCTGCCATGAACAGGTTTCCCCACATGGCGATGCTGAATGCCCGGCTTTCAAGCCGTTTCCGTATCTCGGTTTCTTGCTCTGTCAATTTTTCACCGTCCGGGCGTCCTCAGACACCAGATTCAATAGACCCTGCCCGATCTGGTGCCAAGCGCTGCAGAAAACGGCGCGCTGGGATCAGGCGGCCGGGATCGCAGGAAACGACGTAAGATCGGCAGTCAGGGTGCCACGACTTCGAAGGCGAATGTCGTGTCCAGCCAATCTTCCGACGAAATGTCGATCGTGTGGGGGCCGAGAGGATCGCCATCGGCCAGGCACCAGCGTACACCGATTTGGCCATCGATGGGCGTCACCACTCTGTCGCTCTTTGCCGCAGTGCCGTCCGCGGCAATCGTCGAGCCCGGCGCGCGCCAGCTTCCCGCGGGCGCGGGAAGCTGCAAGGTCTCGCGCAGCGCTACGAAATCGGGAGCGTTTTCGATCAGGACGGACCAGCCGAAGCAGGCCCGGCCCGGCAGATAGGGCACAATTGTGGTGACGTGTTCGGTTTCGCTCCCGTCCTTTTGCGCCAGCCAGACAACGAACTTCGTATCGATGACGCGAGGGCGGTCGGCGGCGAGACCCGCCGTTGGCGCCGCAAGCACGAACAGGACGGCGAGGGCTTTTACAGAGCTCATAGTTGTTGTTCTTGTCAGTGCGCGGCGCCGGACCGCTATTGTGGGCATCGCCGATCAGAAATTGTCTTTTGCCTTGCGGATGGCGCCGAAGACCTGCCAGGCCGGAGCATCTTCAAGGCCCATGGATTTGGCGAGTTCGGGCGTGTCGGCGCGCAGGAACGGATTGATCGCGAAATCCTCGCCAAGATTGAACGGGATCGTGGGTTCGCCGGAATCGATCTGGCTCTGGGCCTGCTGGGCGCGGGCTTTGAGCGCTTCGTTTTCAGGATCGACCGAGAGGGCGAATTTGGCGTTCGCGAGGGTGTATTCGTGGCCGCAATAGACGGTGGTGTCGGCAGGCAACGCCTTGAGCCGCTCGAGACCGGCCCACATCGATTGCGCGTCGCCTTCGAACATGCGTCCAACGCCCATCGAGAACAGCGCATCGGCCGAAAACAGAACCTTGTCCTGGGGGGCAAAAAACGCGATGTGACCGAGGGTGTGCCCGGGAACGTCGATGACCTCGAACACGGTTTCGCCCAGCGTTACGCTATCGCCGCCGGAAACCAGGGCATCAAGGCCGGCAATTTTCGAGGCTTCGTCCTTGGGGCCGACCACGTTGCAGTCAAAGCGGCGCTTGAGCGGGGCGATGGCGTCGGTGTGGTCGGGGTGGTGATGGGTGATGAAGATGTCGGTGAGTGTCCAGCCGCGCTTTTCGAGTTCGGCCAGGATCGGAGCTTCGTCCGGGGCATCGATGGCGGCGACACGACCCGATGCGCTGTCGCGGACCAGATAGCCGAAATTGTCGCTCAGGGCTGGGAAAATGGCGATTTCGAGGGACACGAGCAGCACTCCTTTTTAATTTTGACGGCAAGGTAGGTCGGGTGTGTGCCACTTGCAAGGTTTGACCTTAAAGCCCAAAGCGACCACATAGGTATCTTGTTTGACTCTGGCGCGAGTGAACCCCGATCCATGACACCTGACGTCGACGGTCTTATCCGCTTTTACAAATCGCCCCTTGGCCGGTTAACCCGGCAGTCCATTCGCCAGCAGGTCAGTGAGCTTGCCGGTGATGTCAGCGGGTTGCGGCTGTTGGGGCTGGGGTTCGCCACGCCCTATCTGCGCGGGGCGCTGAAAGGGGCAGAGCGGGTTCTGGCCTTTATGCCAGCACGGCAGGGCGCTTCGAGCTGGCCGCGCGAAGGGCCTTCGCACACAGTGCTGTGCGATCCTTTGGAAATGCCGCTGACCGATTCGTCGATGGACATGGTGATCGTGATTCACGGGTTCGAGCACGTGGTGGACCCTGAGGACATGATGCGCGAGCTGTGGCGGATCTGCGCGCCCAACGCGCAAGTGATCATCGTGGTCCCCCGGCGGCGCGGGCTGTGGGCCGGGCTCGATACCAACCCCTTCGGCTATGGCCAGCCCTATTCGCGCGGGCAGATGGACAAGCTGTTGCGCGACCATTCTTTTACGCCCGAGGTCTGGCGCGACGGGTTGTTCTTCCCGCCGATCCACTCAGGACCAATCCTGCGTTCGGCGCGGATGATCGAAAAGGCTTCAAAGATGTTCGGGCCGACATTTGCCGGGGCGATGTGCGTCAGAGCGAAAAAGGAACAGTTTCCAGCAGTCGCGCGCCGCAAACGCGCGGAAAAGGCACTGGGCGCGCCAGAGCTGAGCCCGCAGACGGCACGGGTGGGATTCTAGGGCCTTCGCACCGCTCCGGGCTGGGCGGTCGCCGCCGGACGAGAGCAGGTCGGGCGTTCTGGGTGGAAAAGCAGCGCTTTTCTGCCTGTCGGCGCGACCTAGATGTCCTCTTTCTCGCGGAACCAGCCGCCCACGATATCGCGATAGGTGCCTGTGCGGGTCAGACGGATTGTCAGGGCATCAAGCTCCTGCTCGGTCCAGCCATCCGGTTCTGTGACTTCGATCCAGGCTCGCAAATAGTGCTGGGGTGCATAGACATGGCCGTAACCGACCGGCGAAGCCTGGGAAATCAGCAGATCGAAAGTAACCTGGAGGAAGGTCACCACCGGGTACCATGAGAGATCGGGGGACACGTCGGGCGCGCGCTCGCCTTCGAGCCATTCGGGGCTGCGATAGACCATGCCGGGGTCAAAGAACACGATCGGATCGCTGCCATACTGGAGATAGAACAGGCGCAAGGGCCCCCAGTGGCGCCCTTCGGCATCAAGGCCCTCATACTGATTTGCGTACCGCACGATCGAGCCGTCACCCACTTGGGGGAGCCATGCCGGGCTGTCGGGATTGCGAGCGCCCGTCACTTCTCGCCAGACCTGGCTGGCAAAGGGCGGCCCCGCCCATAGCGCGCCGGCAATGGGGTTCGATAGCAGATCGAACAGGTTCATCGACGCCTGGGAGGAATAGGCACCGAGGCTGAGGCCGTGCAGATAAAGCTCGGGCCGGTCCTCTGGCGGCAGATCGCTCCAATAGGCATAAACGATATCGAACAGGGCGCGGGCCGCTTCCACACCCACATTGGGTTCGGAAACCAGAGAAAGAGAGCTGGTGAGATAGGAATATTGCAGTGCAACGCTGGCAACATCCCCTGCGTGCAGGAACTCGAGCGTATCGATGGCGGGGGGCTGCACCCAGCCGGTGCCCACTGGCATGATGAGAACAAGGACGGAGCGATCGAAAGCGCCGACACGCAACATCTCGGCCAGTGCCAGGCGGGCGCGTTCCTCGACGGTATCGGCTGAGCGTAGCCCGACATAAACCCTGATCGGGTCGATTGCCGGTTTGCTGGTGATCGCTTCGATTTCGGCGGCTGACGGTCCTGACTGGACATAGATGCGGGCATCGAGCCCGATGGTGTTCCAGGGCACCAGCGAATCCGCGCTGCCCGAGCGCAGGGGATCGGACGGCTGTTCCTCGTAGGCGCCGGCCAGCGTATCGAGATTGGCGTAAAACCTGTCGGCGGCATTGAACGCCCAGCGGGCAAGCACACCATTGACGGTGATGTTGGTGATGATGGTGACGATGATGATTCCGCCCACCAGCGCAACGCGCGGCGGAATGATGTGCTGGAGCCAGCCTGAGACCATGCGGACGCCCGAAACGATCAACGTGCCGAGCAGGATCAGCAACAGGGCAGGCACTATGGCGATGGCGACGACGTAAACAGGCTGGTTGGTTTCAACGGCCGGCATGTCCATGACGGTGCGGATGGAATTCTGCCAGCCGGTGGATAGCCACAGGCACAGGAAGGCGAAGGCCAGACCGATCCCGATCATCGCCCATTGGGCGTAACGCACCCAGCGCCGGCGAGAGGGCTTGAGGCCCATGAAATTCCACAGCCACTCGAAAAAAATTCCGATGCCGTAGCCAGCGGCAAAAACGAAGCCCGACAAGACGCCCTGAATGACGAAATGGCGGGGAATGAGCGAGGGCGTGAGCGAGAGCGCGAAGAACACGAGTCCGAGAAAAACGCCACCGGCGGGCAGGCGCAGAATGAACCGGCGCATAGGGCGCATCGTTGCGATCATTGGACAGCTCCGACGGCGGCATTGGCCAGGTGCCAAACGCCCCAGATGGCTGCCGCGGCGACGGACAGCCCGAGCAACGCCACGATTATGCCAGCGATGATGACAAAGGCATCGCGGTTGATCCAGCCAAGGCACAGGATGCAGATGCCGGTGTTGGGAATGGCGTTGATGAGCGGGATTGGCAACATCATGGGCAGGCTGACGGCAATGATGAAGAGAGCCAGCACGGGCTGGAGGGCCCGAGCGGAAACGAAAGTGAAGCGGGGGCGCGAAAACCGGCCCATGGCCGCTGCCATGCGCGCAAACAGCTCTGCAACCCGCATGAGGGCCCTGGCGGGGAGCTTGCGGCGTCTGACCCAGCCGGGCAGGGTCAGCGGCGCGTTGAGCATCATGGCTATGGAAAAGCCGATAATGGCTATGGCGATGGTGCCGCCATAGCCCGGCGGGCCGGGCACCATGTTGAGAACCGAGAAAACCAGGATCACAACGATGTGGGAATGCACGCCAAGGGCAGCGATGAGGCTGGCGACCGTAAAGCGCGGATCTGGCCGTTCCTGGGACGCCTTGAGGGCTTCGAGCAGGCCACCGATCTGAACCTCCACGGGTGTGAGGTCGCGTTCGGTGGATGTCATGGGCTTGCCTTGCAAAACGAAAATACCTCTGGCACGCGCAATCATGGCGTCATGATGTGTTCGGATCAACAGGCAATAAGGGCGCAAGTGGGGCGCTTCCATTTGGCGGTGAACGGCACTATGGTCCGCGCGGCCCCGTAACAGGGGGTACACCAGAGCCAATTGTGTGAAGTGAAATGAGCGACAAACCCGTTCCGCAACCGGGAATATTGAGCATTGCGCCTTATGTGCCGGGGCGCTCGAGCGCGCCGGGCAAAAAGGCCGGTGAGGGCATAAAGCTCTCGGCCAATGAATCCCCGCTTGGCGCCAGCCCCAGGGCGATCGAGGCCGTGCAGGCCGCAGCCGAAACACTCGAAATCTATCCCGAGGGGTCTTCGCGCGCGTTGCGGTCGGCGTTGGGCGAGGTGCACGGCATAGACCCCGAGCGGATCGTCGTGGGCGCAGGCTCGGACGAAGTGCTCCATCTTCTCGCCCAGACCTATATCGGTGAGGGGGACGAAGCGGTGATGAGCCAGTACGGGTTCATGGTCTATCCCATCATCACACAAGCTGCGGGCGGCGTGCCGGTTGTTGCGCCGGAAACCGAATACTGTGCCGATGTGGACGCCATACTCGCTGCTGTGACCGCCAAGACCAAAATTGTTTTTCTGGCCAACCCCAACAATCCCACAGGCACCTATCTGAGCGCCGAATCGCTTGACCGGCTGCATGCGGGCCTGCCAGCCAACGTGTTGCTGGTCATCGATTCCGCCTATGCCGAATATGTGACGGCACCCGATTACGGCGTTGGCATTTCGCTTGTCGAGCGGAGTGAGAACGTGGTGATGGTTCGGACTTTCTCCAAGATGGGACTGGCGGCAGCGCGGGTTGGCTGGCTCTATGGCCCGGCCCATCTGGTCGATGCCGTCAACAGGATACGCGGCCCGTTCAATGTCTCTATGCTGGGGCAGGTTGCTGCCGAAGCGGCAACGCGGGACGTGACATTCACCCGCACACTGCGCGAGCACAACGCGACCTGGCGCCACTGGTTGAGCGAGGCCGTCGGCTCGAACAGGCTTCGGGTTCTGCCCAGCCAGGGCAATTTCATCCTCGTTTTGTTCGACGACGCTCAAACGGCAAGCAATGCCAATGCGGCGCTGCTCGACAAGGGACTGATCGTGCGTGAAATGGGCGGCTACGGCATCGCCAACGGATTGCGCATCTCGATCGGCAGCGAAACGGCGATGAAGGCTGTCGCCGTCACGCTTAAAGACTTCATGGATATGAAATGATCGAAAAACTCGCCCTAATCGGTATCGGGCTCATAGGCTCTTCGATCGCGCTGGGTGCGCGGCGGGCCGGTTTGGCCAAGACCATAGCCATTTCGACGCGGCGTCAGGAAACGCTCGATGAAGCCCAGGCGCTCGGGCTGGGCGATGTCTATTCGACAGACGCTGCCGCGGCGGTCGAGGACGCAGATCTTGTGATCCTGTGTTCACCGGTGGGCACCTATGAAGCAATTGCCAGGCAGATCGCGCCGCATCTCAAGCCCGGCGCGATCCTGTCAGATGTCGGGTCGGTGAAGGGTCATGTGGTTGATGTGGTCGGCCCGCACGTGCCCCAGGGTGTCCATTTCGTGCCCGGTCACCCGCTGGCGGGGACCGAGCATTCAGGGCCGTCAGCCGGTTTTGCCGATCTGTTTGCAAGCCGCTGGTGCGTTCTCACCCCGCCCGAGGGCACTGACCCCGCGGCCGTGGAAACGCTCGGGGCGTTCTGGAAGGGGTTAGGCTCGGATGTGGAATCGATGAGCCCGGCTCATCACGACATGGTTCTGGCGATCACCAGCCATGTGCCGCACCTTGTCGCCTACAATATCGTGGGCACTGTTGATGACCTCGAACAGGATACCAAATCGGAAGTCATCAAGTTCTCGGCATCGGGCTTCCGTGATTTCACCCGTATCGCGGCGTCCGATCCGGTGATGTGGCGCGACGTGTTCTTGACCAATCGCGACGCTGTTCTGGAAATGCTGGGACGATTTTTGGAAGATCTTTCTGTGCTGCAGCGCGCAGTGCGGGTTGGCGATGGCGAAGCGCTTGAAACCCTGTTTACGCGCACGCGGACCGTGCGGCGCTCGATCATTGCTGCCGGTCAGGAAACCGCGGCACCCGATTTCGGGCGTCCGCATGGCGATAAAAAACCCTCAGAATAGCGGGGGAATCGCGGCGACCGGGATGATGCCGACGACAATCGTACCGTTGTTGATGGTCAGGGTCTGGCGCGAAATACCATCGTCTCCAGGGCTTCCCAGAACGATCTGAGCAACCGAGGGGTCGCCCACAAGTGCCGCGACACGCTCGGCGACGCCCTGAGAGGCGATCTCGAGATTGCCGGCAATGGTACCCGTGTCGGTCAGGCTCGCAGCGCCCTGGGCGTTCAGGGAAAGCCCTGCGGCGCTGAGGTCGAAATTGCGCAAGGTCAGCTCGCCATCGAGTGCCTGCCAGAAGGCGAGCAATTGTGGGTCGCCCCAAAGTGCCGGGTCGGGCAGGCCGGACAGCCGCGCATCGAATACCATTTTGCCGTTGACGATTTCATTGTCCGGGCTGGTGACCTCGTCGAGCGTGACATAGGCATCGAAAATGCCGCCCGTGCCAGGCTGGGCGTCTTCGGGCGTTGCGTCGAGCAGGTGAAACTCGCCATAGCGCGCCGTGCCGATCACGGTTTCACCGATCAGCATGTCCGCGTAGACAAGATCATCGGCGATGGCTGAAAAACGTTCGACCATGCCGTCGGCGAGGCGCAGGCTGGCGCGCAGGCCCGACCAGCGTACCTCCTGGGTGGCACCGGAAAAGGCATCGGTGACGCGCGCCGGTCCGGTGGCAAAAATCTGGATATGGGTAGGGGTGTAAAACAGCGCTGTGCCGCTCAACTCCGCAAGGTCGACAGTGATATCGCCCGAGGTGATCTGAGCATTGGTGCAATGGGGCGAGAATGAAAACGGCGCGCCGGCCACATCGAGGCTGTCGCAGACCAGCCTTGGCTGGGTGACGCCATCGGCAAGCGCGAGATGCGCGATCTCGGCGCGGATCTGGCCGGCAATATAGAACCAGCCACCCATCCACAAAACTGAGACGGCGATGACGGCGACGATCATTATGACAAAGCGCTTCATGGATGCTTCTTAGCGTGTTCGCGCGTGGCCGTCATGGGGCAAACTTACGCAAGCGATGTTGATGGCGTGCGGGCGCGGGCGGGCGGTAATCGCGACCGGCCACTCAGGGCTGGGCCGTGGCAGCGATCAAAGCTTGATTTGTCCTGTGTGCAGATTGAATAAGGGGAGCTGAGACTTTCTGAATGGGCGGCCCGTGGGACGCCGGAGGATGCATGGAAGACATCTTGCTCATCGCTGTTTTGGTTCTGGCCGTTATGGCGTTTATCGCGCATCGGGACATCAAGGACCTGAAAAAGCGGCTTGCCGTGTTCGAGGGTGATGAGGGGGCGGCTGACACTCCCCGTGCAGCACCAGCGTCAGCGTCCACGCCCAAAGTTCAGCCAGAATCGGCCGCCACGCGCGCGCCGGTTGCGCAGACGGAAACCGAAAACGATGGGGCCGCCTGGGCGTCTAACGTGGCGCAGGGGCCCTGGATGCGCGCTCAGGCCAGCGCCGCCGCCAATGAGCCGGTGACGCGCGCCAAAGTCAATTGGGAGCACATGCTGGGTGTGCGCCTGCCCGTGTGGGGCGGGGCTGCGCTGCTGCTGTTCGCTGCGTTTCTGTTTGCCAATTATGCCATGGAGCAAGGCGTCTTTACGCCAGCGGTGCGGGTCTGGGCGTGCGGGCTTGGGGCTGGGGCCTTTCTGGCTGTGGCGCTACTGGTGCGCCAGCGCCGGATTGCCAATTTCGAACGGATATCGGGCGCTCTGGCTTCGGTCGCCATCGGTTTGGGCTATGCCACCTGCTATCTGGCGACTGCTGTATTCCAGTTCTGGCCGCCTGTCTTTGGTGCCATGGGGAGTTGGCTGGTCGGACTTACGGCCATCGCCATTGCCGTGATTTTTGGGCGGCTCGTTCTGGTTCTGGGCCTGCTTGGGGGCTACCTGGCGCCGTTCTTTTTGGGCGACATGCCTGATGGCTGGACGCTGGTTGGCTATCTCTGCATGGTGCTTGTGGCTTCTCATGCCGTTGCCGCATCGCGAGGGTGGTGGACGAGCGCGTTGTTTTCGAGCGGGTTGGCCCTGCTATGGGGACTGGGCTGGGCCTATCTCTCATTTGAGGGCGCACAGGGGGGCGATGGCCTGCCGCTGACATTTTGGGTGTTGGCGATTGCCATCGTGCCCGTGGCGGCCGAGCGCATTGCGCCTCAGGATGAGGGCACGCTCATCATGCGCCGCGATGGACCGGTCGCCGCGGCTGTCGGCTCGGCACTGGCATTGGTCCTGATGGGGATCGAAATGCAGAGCGGGAACCCGTTCTGGCCCGGCTTTGTGGCCTGGATCGCCTTTCTCGCTGCGGCGTCGGTGTTTTGGCCCCAGCGAATGAACCTTGGCTGGCTGGCCCTGGGGGGACTGGCTGGTGCGTTGCTTGTCTGGCGCGATCCCGAGCCGGGGGTGCGTGTCGGCGTTTTGATCGCTGCGCTGCCTATTGTGCTGGGTGTGGCCTGGGTGCATATCGCGGCTGGCAGGCGGCAACGGATCTGGGCCAGTGCCGCCATGGCAATAGCAATGCTGGCCGTGCTTACCTCGCTGGTGGACCTCGATGGATGGGCCGGAGCGCGCGATGTGCCCCAGATGTGGGCAGCGATAGCGGTGGGGCTGGCGATTGGGCTGGCGGGGCTTCTTTTTGCCCTACGTGGGACAAAAACATCAACGCAGATCGCGCCGCCGCTGGCTGCCGCGGCAAGCGGATTGATATCGGTGGCGATCGGGCTAATCGTCGAGCCGGGGTATTTTGCACTTTCGGCAAGTCTGCAAGTGGCGGGACTGGGGCTGGTTTTCTGGCGCTACAGGGCAGTAACCCTTCTCTATCTTGCCCTGATCTATGTCGTTGCCTATCTCGCGCTTGTCGCGTTTGGACATGGCGCTGCGATAGGGCTTATGCCCGCGCTGTCGCAATGGCCCTATGGTCAGTTCATTCCCGTCGTTGCGCTTGAAGACGCACCATGGCTGGCGCTGATCGTGCCGGGGCTGGCGTTGTTGGTGGGCGCGAGCCTTTTCGCGCTGGCCGTACGGGACCGATTGATCGCGGTTATCGATCTCGTCGGTGTGCTGGTCGTGGCACTTGGCGTGCATGTGCTGATTGCGCCCGCCTTTGACGCGGATCCCATACGGATGGTCTTTGTGTTCGGCCCTGCGTGGTTCGGGCTGGAGTTTGCCATTGGCGCGGCCGCAGTGTGGGGCGCCGCCCGGTTCGAGCGGGCCGGGTTGTTGTGGAGCGGCGTGGTTGTTGCGGGTCTTGCGGGGATGGCGTTGATCCGGCTGGCGCTGGTCCCGGTCGCAGAGTTCTGGCCCGCGATGGACGTGCCGGGCATTGCCGTTTTTAATCTCGCGACCCTTACTCTGGGGCTGTCGAGTGCCTTGCTGGTCGTTATCGGCAGGCTTTTGGCCATGCGCAATGACCAGGGGTGGCATTGGGCCGGACTTGGATTTTATGCGCTGGGCGGGGTATCAGTCTTTGTGGCGATGCTGCTCGCCATCCGGCACGGTTTTCACCCCGATCTGTTGCAGGGCGAGACGTTGCGGATCGAACGATACGCCTATACCGGAGGCATGCTGGCTTTTGCGTTTGCTCTGTTGTGGCTGGGCACTGCGCGCAATGCCCAAGCAATCCGATTTGCTTCGCTGGGCGTGGCGCTTGCTACAGTGGGCAAGCTGTTTATCTTCGATATGGGCGGGCTTGAGGGGCTGTGGCGGATCGGCTCGTTCCTCGGGTTAGGGCTGGCATTGCTCGGGGTGAGCTGGTTCTACGCCCGCTTCGTGTTCGGGCTGGGGTCGGGCGTCAACAAGGACGGTGGCATGCAGCAGGAAGCGACGCCGGCCGGGGCGTAAGGGTCACCTTGCGTGCCAGTTCCCGGCATGCCAAACCTTTGGATATGTCCATGCCTTATGAACCATCTTCGCCCTGGGTCTTCGGTTACGGATCGCTCATCTGGCGGCCCGGGTTTGTGTTCGAGCGCGCCGAGCGGGCGTTGTTGCACGGGGTGCATCGGCGATTGTGCATCTATTCGCACCGGCACCGGGGCACAGAGGCGCGGCCGGGACTCGTTTTTGGGCTGGAACGGGGCGGTTCATGCGCCGGGATGGCGTTCAAGGTGGCCGCCAAGGACTGGCCAGAGGTGCGCGAATATCTGCGTGAGCGCGAACAGGTAACTGGGGTTTACCTCGAAACCCACCGGCCGGCCAAACTCGCCAATGGCGAAATCGTCGACACGCTAACCTTCGTTGCCGATCCCAAACATGCCCAATATGCGGGCCGGCTGTCGCTGGACGCGCAGTTTGCGCTGGTCGACGGCGCCGTTGGGGAAGCGGGGCCCAATGTCGAATACGTGGTCAACACGGCCCGGCATCTCAAAGAGATGGGGATTGCCGATCGGCAGGTTCAGGCGCTGGCGGCGATGATTGGCAAGAGCCGGAAACACGCCGAAGCGGGGTGACAGCGACCCGCAAAAGCCCAATGCGGACAATAGTGATGATTTTTGCCGCAATTGAGTGCACAGTGGGGCCACAATCGAATCCGAGGCATGATGGGGGATGCCAAGGATCAGTCCAACAAGATTGCCGCCGGCTGGCGGCGCGGTTCAGAGGCCGACTTTGCTCAGACGTTTGCTCGTGTCGACACTTCTTATGGCTGTTCCGGGCGCTGCGCCTGCCCTTTCCCAAACCTGCGATGCGCTGCAAGCCGGGCCCTCCGGTCGGGTGGTGGCTATTTCGGATGGCGATACCGTCGATCTCGATACCGGCCTGACCGTGCGGCTGGTGGGCATTCAGGCGCCCAAACTGCCCCTGGGGCGCGATGGGTTCGAGGCCTGGCCGTTGGGCGATGAGGCCAAAGCAGCCATCGAAGACCTTGTTATGGGCCGGGACGTCACCCTTTATTATGGCGGGGAGAACCGCGACCGGCACGGGCGGGCGCTGGCCCATGTTGTCGTTGAGCGGAACGGGACGGAAATCTGGGTGCAGGCGGAAATGCTGCGTCTGGGGCTGGCGCGTGTCTATTCCTTTCCCGACAACCGATCATGTCTGGATGTGCTTTACGCCGCCGAAGCTCAGGGCCGTGCCGATCGGCTGGGAATCTGGCGCGACCCCTATTACGCGATCCGCGATGGCGGCGATCATCAGGCGCTGCTCGAACGCGAGGGTGGCTATGAGCTGGTCGAAGGGCGCGTGCTGAACGCCGAGCGGGTGGGCAGCAGGGTCTATCTCAATTTCGGGCGCGTGTGGCGCGAAGATTTTACCGCTGTGATTGAGAGCGCGGGATTGCGGGTCTTCGAGCAAGCGGGTATCGATCCGCTTGGATTCGACAATGCAGTGATCCGGGTTCGCGGCTGGATTGAAAGCGCTGACGGGCCGCGTATCGATATTACCCATCCCGAACAGATCGAGGTTCTGGCAAGGCCATGAGCGAGAGGACACTGACACGTCGCGCCTTTCTGTCGGGCACGAGCCTTGTGCTTGTGGGTTCGGTCGCAGGGTGTTCGGGGCTGATCGGCGGATCGGATATCGCCACGCGCCAGACCGGTGGCTCGGCCCCGGCCGTGCCCGCAGGCACCGACCCTGAAGATGCAGTGATCGGGCTGCGCGAGCATCCACGCATCATTGCCTCATATGGCGGGGTGTATGAGCACCGGGCCACTGAGCTGATGCTGGCGCGCATGGTCTCAAAGCTGCTTGCCGCGGCCGGCCAGCCGGCCACCCAGTTCACGATCACAATCCTCGATTCATCCGAGGTCAATGCTTTCGCCCTGCCCGGCGGTTTCATCTATGTGACGCGCGGCATTCTGGCGCTGGCCAACGACATGAGCGAACTGGCGGCGGTCATCGCCCACGAAATTGCCCACGTGACGCTGCGCCATGCGCGCGCCCGCTCGGCGCGGGTGCGGACGACGGAAATCGTCGATCGTGTGATAACCGGTGTTTTGGGCGGAGTGCTCGATCCCAATGCGACGGCTGAACGCTCGGCGCAGAACCTTGCCGCCTTTTCCCAGAACCAGGAGCTCGAGGCCGATCGCGAAGGCATCAAAATTTCCGCTCGGGCCGGATACGATCCGCATGCGGCAGCCCGGTTCCTCACGGCCATGGGCCGGTTTGCACAGTTCGTCAGCGCTTCGAACGGCGGTGAGGATTTCCTGTCCTCGCACCCCTCGACCCCCGACCGGATCCAGCGTGCGATCAATGAAGCGCGCAATTATGGCGAGCCGGGCGTCGGAATTACCGACCGGCAGGGCTATCTTTCGGCAGTGGACGGGATCACGTTTGGCGATTCCAGCAAGCAGGGCGCCATTGTCGGCCAGCGCTATATCTCGCCGCAATACCGACTGACCTTCACCGTGCCGTCCGACTATGCGCTGCAGATGTCGAACCAGGCCGTTGTGGCGGTGGCCGGCGATGGCGCTGCGCTGCGTTTTGACAGCGCGCAGGTGCCCTCCTCGACATCGCTTGCCGACTATCTGCGTTCGGGCTGGATCGCCGGCTTGCAGCCTGAAACCGTGACCACGCGCTCTATCAACGGCATCGAGACGGCGACGGGGCGGGCAAGGACCGATGAATGGTTCTTCGATGTGACTGTGGCGCGTGTCGACAATGCAGTGTTCCGGTTCATTTTTGCCGGACGCGAGGACAGCGCAGGGTTCCGCAACGCCGCGCAGCAGACAATCGAAAGCCTGCGCCGGACCCAGCAGAGCGATCTCGCAGCCATCCGCAGCATCAAGCTCGGCCTGGTGCGGGCGGCCGGTAGCGATAATGCCGATACGCTGGCCCAGCGCATGCCCCAACTCAATCGCGGACGCGAGCTGTTCTTGGTGCTCAACAATCTGCTGCCTGGCGATCCGGTCGAATCGGGTGGATCGTACAAGATCGTGCGGGTCGACTAAGGGTTTTGAGATTTCAAGCAAGCGTCCGAAGGGTCTTGCCTGGCGCAAAGGGTCAGCTTGATGGATACGCACAAAAAAGGCCGGTCGATGGGACCGGCCTTTTTTTTGACTAGAGGCGCTGCCAATTAGGCTGCGGCTTCCTCGGCGTCGGCTGCGTCGGACTTGCCGCGACGCGGGCTTTTAGCCAGATTCTTGGTGATGAGCTTGACCGCTTCGGTGAGAGTGATCTTGTTCACCGATGCAATTTCGCGGCTCATGCGGTCCATGGCCTGCTCGAAGAGCTGGCGTTCGGAATAGGACTGCTCGGGCTGTTCTTCCGAACGGTACAGGTCGCGGACCACTTCGGAGATCGCAATGAGATCGCCGGAGTTGATCTTTGCCTCATATTCCTGAGCGCGGCGGCTCCACATGGTGCGCTTGACGCGGGCGCGACCGGTGACGGTATCGAGCGCCTTGGTAACTTCTTCGGGTTCGGCCAATTTGCGCATGCCCACAGAATTGATTTTGGCAACGGGTACGCGCAGCGTCAGCTTGTCCTGTTCAAAGCCGATGACAAACAGCTCCAGCGTAAGTCCTGCGACTTCCTGTTCCTCGATGGAATGGATGAGGCCAACACCGTGAGCGGGATAAACGACATACTCGCCGGTCTTGAAGCCCGCGCGCTGCGTGGTCTTTTTAGTTGCCATATTGGCTACTCCTGTTGACGCCGTGATGGACGCGCTCATTGCGGCAGACGCGTCTCAATCTCTACTTTGCGTGATCCCTTGAGGATCATTTTTCAGTCGCACAACTCTCCCGGCCGGTTCCGCTGATTTCCGGTCAGTTCGTTTGGAGATCGTGGCTTGTTTCATAAAAAAGTGCCCTAGTGGGCACGGGTTAGCGTGAGGGCTGTTGCAACTGGTTGTGGACACAATACCACAGTTGAGTGACAAAATCAAAAGTTACGAATCAACCACTTGGCGGCGCCTATTCCGATGGCGCTCCGCTTGCAACGTCATATGGTAAGTGAGGCTGTCTTTTTCAAGCCAGCCGGCTGTTGACGGCCCGAAACGGGCCACAGCTGATTTGTTGCGGGCGGTCTATGGCCAAGGATAATCGGCTGTCTCGATCCCCAGCGCCTCGAGCAGAGCAGCAACTTCGCGGCGGTTTTCGACGACGTCGGGAATGTCGATGGCGCGGCGTTCGCCAACCTCGGATGCGGTAAAGGGCACGTAAGGGTCGGGCAGGGACGAGCCGGCCCAGGTTTCCATGACGTAATTCATCACAGCGGCGATTTCGCTGTCCGAAAGGCCCGAGCCAACGACGCCGGGCACGTGCATGAGATAGGTCCGACCTTCGTCGATACCGGTGAACGCGCCCACCATGCCATTGAAATCGGCAATGCCGGCGGCGGGGGCACCCGATCCGTTCATGCCGTGGCAGCCAGCGCAGCGCAGGACATAGTTGGTGTGCGGTGTGTGCTCCTGTGCCCGTGCGAAATCGTTCAGGCCGAGAACGCAAACAAGGGAAAAGACCAGAGCGCGCTTCACTCGCTGCCCTCACGCATGGCCCGCAAATTGGCATGGGACGGCGGCGCCTCGCGCACCGATGCGACAGTGGCTGCGTCCAGCGCCAAATCGGTGTCGTTGACAGTTGTCAGCAAGTAGGTGCCAAGCGCTGCGATTTCAGCGTCACCGAGATGAGCGTGGGGTGGCATGACCAGTCCCGCATAGGTTTGGCCCCTGACGTTGATGGTGCCGGCGAGGCCGGAAACAATGACCCCGGCAAGATAGGTGGGCGCGGCGTCGCCGAGCGTTTCATATAATGCGGGGTCGTTGATTGGCGGGGCTAGGCCGGGGACGCCGGAGCCGTCGGGCATATGACAGGCGCCACAGATGGCACCGAACCGGCCAGCGGTGTCGTCCTGGGCAAATCCCGGCACTGCAAGAAGCAGCGCCGGGACCAGGGTCAGGATGGCCAGCCGCATCACTCGGCAAGCCCCACGACGATGGCGACAGTGCAGTGGTAGCCCTTGGAAGCGTTGGCCATGCACCAATTGATGTCGTTGTACAGGCCCATGCGATAACCGGGCCGTTCGCCTTCGGAGGTGAAGCAGAACGAGCCTGAACACGATGCCTTGCCGCAGCAATCATTGTAGGAAACCAGGTAATCCCTGCCGTCATTGGGGTTGGCGCAGGTGCCGACCCAGGCGACAGAAGAGGCTTCCGAACCCGGCGGGCACTGGTCGATGGCGCCGCCGCAATCGTTGCAAAGATTGCCGTCAAGCGCACAATAGCGCCAGTATTCGCAATCTGTCTGGTCCCCGTCGGGCGAGGCGCCTTCCTGACCGAAGGCCATGCCAAAATTGCGGTCATAGGGCAGCATCGGCAGCATCGTGCCGCCGACGACACCGCCTACGACGGCAGCGCCCGCCTTGGAGAGAAAATTACGCCTGCCAGTCTGCTGTGCGACCTGGCGAGCTGAGTTTTCGGCCCGTTTGTCCATCCAGGCCAGAAGAGAGTCGATCAAACCATTCATATCTATTGCTCCCTGAAGCGCTTTCAGTTGGTGGCCGGAATTGGGGCGTCGAGGTAGTTCTGGATCGAGCCGACGCCCATTTCGGAGGCGTTGAACAGGCTCTCGAGCTGCTCGCGATTGTTGATCAGGCCCTTGGATTTGATCGTCCCGTTCTCATCGAACAGCACTGCGAAGGGCAGACGCGAAACGCGGTAGGCCAAGCCCAGCTCTGTGGAGACGACATAGGGGAAGTCGTTGAGCTTGGCGGTGTCGATAAACCGCTTTTGCTTGTCCAGATCGCCATCGCTGGCCAGGACAACATCGAGCCAGCCGCTTTCGTCGGTTTTCACCGAACGCAGGATGGGCAGCAGCTTCTTGCAAACCGGGCATGTTGGCGAGAGGAAAAAGACAAGTGTCGAACGGCTTGGCTTGGGGCCGATGGTGACGGCCCCACCATTGAGATTGGGCAGTGTGTAGACCGGGGTGGTGTCGCCGATCTTGGGTCCGGAATCATTGACCAGAGCGCCCATCGGGGACACGCGCTCGAACAGCACGCCAATCTGGCGGGCCAGGGCAAAGACGACGACGATCAGGGCGAGGACGATCACCCAGAGGACGCCTACGGCAAATATCAGTGCATTCATGTCATCCATCCAAAAATGTTGGCGCAATCAGCGCTTGAGCGAAAAGCGCGCGGCATTGGCCAGAAGCTGTTCGACGGCGATAAACCCAATCCAGAGCGTGAACCCGGCTCCGATCGCGGCAATTGCCCCTTCGAGATTGAGCGTGATGGGTGCAAAAAGCGCGCTGGCCACAAGTGCGGCAATCGCGATGTTGCGTCCGATCAGCGACCAGGACAGCGGTTGGGCTGCGCCACCGCAGCCACATTCGATCCGGTCGCGGCCTCTTTGGAGATTGATGGCCATGCCGCCCGCGTAACCAAGCAGCAGTGCCATGGCGATAACGGCCCCGAAAGGCGCTCCGCCGGGCAGTAGAAAGGCCAGTACGACTGCGGTTTCCGCAGCGACGATTGCCGCGGATACCGGCCGAACCAGAGGCTCGGGCACCAATTGGTAATCGGCGACAAAGCCGGTGAACTCGGTGAAATCGGCCAATTTGTGCCAGGCGGCGCGGGCAAAAAGCAACGCTGTAAACGCGCCAGCCGTGCCCGCGAGCAGGGTCATGAAATCAGCGCCGTTCATTGAGCCACCGAGACCACTGTTGCCCAGCCGCGCGAATCTGTGGAGGTCTCGTGCTTGAGAACGAATTTGGCGTCGGGGTCGGACGAGAAGATTTCAAGAGTGCCTTCGTGCTCATTGACTGCGTAGAGCTTGGGGGCCTCTTCATCGGTGGCCGAGAGGGATATCACGCCTTCGACATGAGTGCGGTAGAGCACGGTGTCTTCAGACACATCGTAAGCCCAGATTTCCTCAGACGCGTTCTTGTGCGAGCCGTCATAGGGGTCTGCATGCATCGCCACGAACAGGATGTCTGCCGTCGGGCTGTAGGCAAAAAGATCATAACCGCCCGGTGCCCAGTCTTCATCGACACCATCGGTAATCGAAACCATGTCGAGCAGGGCAATGGCTTCCCCGCTGTCATCGAGGGTGATGAGATCGCCATTGTATGTGATGAAGGCCAGAGCCTCACCAATACGCTTGCCGGCAATGAAGATCGGGTTTTCATCGGGATCGAAGACCGGCTCGGAGCTCGAGCGGGACATTTCGCTTCCATCTTCCCCCAGATCGAAACTGGCAAAACTGCCATCGCCACAAGCAGTCGAAAAGCCGTTGCCTTCAAGCGTCGGGTAGACGCCGAAGCAGCCCGGCGTGGGCACTTCCTGGACAACTTCACCGGCCGCGACGTCGACAACTGTAACCGAGGTCGCGGGGGTGGCGTTCTGGACGTAAACCAGCGTGCCCGCGGCGTTCATTGCCAGGTAGGGCGTGTAAGCTGCAACCATGGCCGCCTTGGTCGGCAGGGCGATTTCAGAAGTGATCGAAAGCGTTGCCACATCATAGATTTCGAGCACGTGCTCGATATCGCCATGGGTGATGCGCTTCATGTAGGTGGACTGGCCGTAGGCCGTGGCGCCGTCGGGCGAGATCAGCATCTGCGACATTGAGCCGGTCGTAAGGTTGCCCTTGTAGGTCAAATCCTCGGCGGACCAGACCTGAAAGGCGCCTGCACCATCCCATGACTGAGCGTTCGAAATAACATTTGGCCCAGGATCGATCGTTTCCTTGACCGTAAGGGTCTCCGGAGCAATCGGCTCGGGCGCATCTGCGCTGTCCTGAGCGAAAGCTGGAATCGTCAGGGCAGTGCCTAGCGCAAGCGCCAGTAGATAGGGTTGCCTCACCATGCGGGTCTCCATCGCGTTCAATGGAGCAAGCTTAGGCAGGACGGAAGCGGGCGCGCTATCCAGTTTGAATCTGATAAATGACTAAATTTTGGGCAATTAAAATTGTTGACCAAAATGAGGGCGAGTGACTAGCATCGGGTCGGATCAATTCTGCGGTCGTCTTTTATGCTTGCCTACCATCATGCCGATTATGAGGATGCCTTCGAGCAGGAAACCGGGCTTGTGGGCTGGTCCCAGCATTATGACCAGATCGGCAGTGGCCGGTATTGGGGCAGCATTGATACGCTCGCCCTGCCGGGCATGACGGTTTACCGCGAGCGGATTGGGGTGCCCATTCTTCAGGAAACTGCAGGTCCGTGCGGGCGGTTGCTGTTTGCCATACCGCTGGGGGCCGATGGGAGCTGGCGAGTGGAAGCGAGCGCGCTGGCCAGCCGATCATTGATGATCGCGCCGGGCGGGCAGGAGGTTGTCATCGCCGGCAGCGCGCCGTCCGACCTTTTGATCGTCAGCGCGGAGGCCGAGCTGTTTGCTGCGCATTTGCCCAATGTCGATTTTTTCGATCCGGCGACCGTCGAGCGGTGTGAACAGGTGCAAGGGTTCACCGACTGGCTGTTGTCACTGTTCGACGCGCATCGGTGTGGACGGGCGCCGCAAGGGCCGCAATATGATCGGGTGCTGACCGGTATGCTGCACGATTGCCTTGTTGGGCTGACGGTCCACGCCAAAAGTTGCGAACCGCCAGACTATCCGGAAGCGGCCAGTCAATATCGGCTATTGCGCGACTTTATCGCTAGCCAGGCCGGTGAGCCGCTATCGGTGGGGGAGATGGCGCAGGCCATCGGAATGGAGCCGGCCCGACTGCGGGTGCTGTTCCGGCAGGTGACCGGGCTTTCGCCAAGCGAATGGTCGCGGCTCAAGCGCCTTGAGGCTGTGCGGCGCGACCTCTGCGATTGCCCGGAGGCAGGGCGAACGGTTTCGGACGTCGCCATGAATTGGGGTTTTTGGCATCTGGGCCGGTTTGCCCAGTATTATGCAGCCATGTTCGGGGAGACGCCCTCAGAAACACTGGCGCGGCGCCGGTATGGTTGAGGTTGCCCCAGCCGGGCCGAGCCTCAATCGCCTTCGCCGGGCTCCTCGGAGAAGAATTTTTCAAACTTGCCTTCGACGCCATCCATATCTTTGGCTTCGGGCAACTCGTCGCGCTTTTCGGTCAGGTTGGGCCAGACCGATGCGAACTTGGTGTTGATTTCGAGCCATTTGTCGAGCCCGGGCTCGGTATCGGGCTTGATAGCGTCGGCCGGACATTCGGGCTCGCACACGCCGCAGTCAATGCACTCGTCTGGGTGAATGACCAGCATGTTTTCACCTTCGTAAAAACAGTCGACCGGGCAGACTTCCACGCAGTCGGTGTATTTGCACTTGATGCAATTGTCGGTGACGACATAGGTCATAAAGCAATCCTGATAGCTGGCGAGTGTGAGGAAATGGCCAAGCGCATGCTTGCTAAACCGTTTTGACGTGGCTTTCAAGGCGTTGGCTTGCCAAGAAAGCCCAGCAAAAGCGATCAGGTTTCCGGTTTTGCCGGCGCGGGCAGATTGTCGTTTCCTTCAACGCACGGCGAGGGCTCATTTGCTAGCCAAATGGCTTGCGCGGGGGAAAATCGGGGGCTGGCGGGTGCTGCGGCACCTGGGGTGAAATGTCTTCGTAAAGGGTCATGGCCAGGCTTGCCGGGCCGCGGCGATCGGCAAGGCCAATGATGCGCAGAACCCGCAGGCGGGTATGGATCTGCAAAGTGAGTCCATCTCCGGGACCAACCCTGCGGTCGCTGGCCAGAACGCGCTGCCCATTGACCCTGACCGCGCCGGATTCGATCAACTTCTGGGCAAGCGTGCGGGTTTTTGCGATGCGGGCATGCCAAAGCCATTTGTCGAGACGCTGACGGTTCGGCGCCTCGACAATCATTGTGCCTATTTGCGGGTCTTGAGCGCCGCAAGCGCTGCGAAGGGCGAATCGGGATCGATCGGCTTTTCGCGGCGTTCGGGACGGGGGCGATCATTGCCCCGATTGTCCTGATGGGGTGTTTTGCCCGGATGACCGGGTTTGCCACCCTTGCCCTTGAAGCGCTGCTGTCCGTCTGGCCGGGGGGCGCGGTTGTTCTCGCGCTTGCCGCGCTCGGGGCGGGTGCGTTCGGGACGGCGGCCCGCAGGGAACCACACCTCGTCGAATTCGGGCTCAGCGGGTGCTTCGGGTTGAGCTTCCGTCGCAACAGGGACCGGGTCAGCGTCGGCCGTCGCCTCGGGAGCAGGGGCCGGCTCGGCCACCACGGCCTCGGTGACAGCATCTGCCGGCGCGCCTTCGAGCGCGGCTTCTGCGACGGCGGTTTCGGCGATTGGCGCGTCAGTCTGTGCCTGTAGCTGCGGTATGTCTGTTGATGCAGCCGTTTCCATCGGCTGGGCATCGGGCGCCGGCGTTTGTTCCGGTGCCTTGGGCGTGCGGCGCAGACGATAGCCAAGCGACTTCAGAATCGAAGCGAAATCTTCGCCAGCGCAACCGAGAAGCGATGTCATCTCGACTGTGACGCGGAACCCATTGGCTTCGGCAGCGCCTTCGGGCGGAGGGGTGTCGACGGGGCGGTTGGCATCATAGGCCACGAGCGGGCGGATGATGTCGGCAAGCCGCTCAAGAATATCGACGCGGACTATGCGCTCGCCAGCGACTTTGAACCCGGCAACTTCGTACAGGCGCCGGTCGAAATTTGTGTCGATGGGAAACGAGGTGCGGCCCGACAGGATGATGTGGGGCAGTTCCGAGACGCCAGGCTGGCGCACACCACCATGCTTGAGGGCCCACAGGATCAGCGCCAGCTCGCGCGGTGCGGGCTTGAGCGTGAGGGGCAGGTAGATGTGGTGGGCACCGAATTTGACGCCGAGCTTGCGCAGCTTGGCGCGGGTGTCCTGGTCGAGACCTTTGACCTCATCGGCGATTTCTGGCCGCGCGATGATCCCCAGGTTTTCCGCCAGCCGGAAGGCGATGCCGCGCGCGGCGCCGTCGAGATCGACCGGTTCAAGCAGGGCAACAACCTGTTCGAGCTGGGTGTTGATGTGGTGACGCAGCCAGAGCGATAGCCTGTCTTCGACCTTTTCCAGATCGGGGCCTGAAAGGCTTTCGTCGGCCAAAATGATGATGCGCGGTGCAAAAAGTGTCGCGCCTTCGGCCAATTCTGCAACCACTTCGCCGCGCCAACGGACAACGCCATCGGTGGCGAGGACGAACTCCTCATTGGGCGCGCCGGCCAGGCGGTCTGCGCGCTTGGCGATTTCCGGGGCGACGACCGAGGCGGCCGCAGTACGCAGGTTTTTCGAATCGGCTTCGCCGTCGATGCGTGAGAGCGTGAATCGGAACCCTTCGATCGTGCCGATGACATGGCCCTCGATCGCAAGTTCGCCTTTTTCGGTGATTTCTGGTGATACCATCTGCTTGTCTCTAAGATGACGCATCAGCACACTGGTCCGCCGGTCGACGAAACGCTGAATCAGCTTTTCGTGCAGGGCGTCGGACAAAGCGTCCTCGATCGCTCGGGTCGTTTTCTGCCAGTGAGTGGGGTCTTCCAGCCAGTTCCTGCGGTTAGAAATGAAAGTCCAGGTCCGAATCTGGCGGATCCGGTTGGACAGCGTATCGATGTCGCCAACCGTATTGTCGCAGAACCGGACCTGCTCGGCAATCCAATCAGCGTCTATCCTTCCAGCTAATGCGAGCCCTGAAAAGATGCGCGTGACGATTTCGCCATGCGCGGCTGGAGATATGTCACGGAAATCGGGAATTTGACAGCATGACCAGGCCATTTCGACTCTTTCGCGCGATGTGGCCAATTGGCCCTCTTCGCGTCGAAGGAGAAATTCGAGGGCTCTTTGGTCGGTGGCGATGGGCACGCGGGTGAGCGCCGGATGCTGGGGAACGGCTTCGAGACTGGCCAGAAGCGCCGGCAGCGAAGAAAAATCGAGATCGCGGCTGCGCCATTGAAGCTGTTTGATCGGCGCGAAATCGTGGGCTTCGAGTGCGGCGATAACTTCGTCGTCGAACGGGTCGGTACCGCCGGTGACACCGAAGGTGCCATCGCGCATGTGGCGCCCGGCGCGCCCGGCTATCTGGCCGATTTCGGCCGGAATCAAAGGCCGGAACTGGCGGCCGTCATACTTGGAATCCGAGGCGAAGGCGACGTGGGACACATCGAGATTGAGCCCCATGCCGATCGCGTCGGTGGCAACGAGAAACTCAACATCGCCGTTTTGGAACAGATCGACCTGGGCGTTGCGGGTGCGCGGGGAGAGCGACCCCATGACAACGGCGGCGCCCCCTCTTTCCCGGCGCAGCAATTCGGCGATGGCGTAAACCTCGCTGGCTGAAAAGGCGACGATCGCCGAGCGGCGGGGCAGACGGGAAATTTTGCGCGATCCGGCCCAGGTCAGCTGCGAAAAGCGGGGGCGGAAGGTGATATCTGCATGGGGCAGGAGCCGGCGGATCACCGGTTCCATTGTTTGCGCACCCAGAATCAGGGTCTCGGCGCGCCCTCTTGCGTGCAACAGGCGGTCGGTGAAAACGTGGCCCCTGTCAAAATCTGTAGCTGTCTGGATTTCGTCGATGGCGAGGAAGTCGACCATCATGTCGGTGGGCATGGCCTCGACGGTAGCGACCCAGTAGCGGGCGGCCTTGGGCACTATGCGCTCTTCGCCGGTGACCAGCGCCACTACCGATTCGCCGACCCGTTCAACAACCCGATTATAAACCTCACGGGCCAGAAGACGCAGCGGCAGGCCGATGACGCCTGAGCGATAAGCCAGCATGCGCTCGATGGCATAATGGGTCTTGCCGGTATTGGTGGGGCCGAGCACGGCCTTGACGGCCTGAGATGGAATTGAGGTCATCGGCTCTGGGGTTAAGGGCAAAGGAGATAGAGGTTTTGATGCGCAAGGTGGTGTATCAAAGCGGGAAAGGCAATGGCCGACGGCCCGGCAAATTTAACATTTCGAACGAAAGCGGAACAAATGCGAACCGAATCGGGGAGCGTGCGTGAGTCCTGATTTGTTCTCTACAGGATGTTGTGGCGGTGTTGGGCGATGTGCCACTAGGGCTCACCGGACCCGGTCTGGGGGGATGAAAAACGCGCCAAATCCGTTCACCTTGGTTGCCAAAGCGTTAACGCAGGCGGAATCGGCGTGTTTGCTTACGATACGTTAAGATGAAATTTTCTGCCGGTCGGACGCCATTAAGGCGGGGATGCTGGCTTGCCGGCCCCAAATTTCTTCAATCTTGACGAAAAAGATTTTGACCGTCCCGAAATGGGACGACGATGTGATCGACCGGGAGCGGCCATGAGCGCAAATTTTGTCGTGATTTCAGGATGTTCTGGCGGTGGGAAGTCGACATTGCTCGCCGAACTGGAAGCGCGCGGTTTTGCAGTTGTGCCTGAACCGGGGCGCAGGATCGTTGCCGACGAACTGGCGGGAGGCGGGCATGCATTGCCCTGGGTCGATATGGCTGGTTTTGCGCGACGCGCGATGGCACTGGCGCTCGAAGATCGTGCGCGCATGGCCGGCGAAACCGGGCTCGTGTTTTTCGACAGGGGTTTGGTTGATGCCGCAGTGGCTTTGGGAACCGACGAGGCGATGGCGCAAGCCGGGCTTCACCGCTATCACGACCAGGTCTTCATGACGCCGCCCTGGCCGGAAATATTTGTCACCGATGGTGAGCGTCGCCACGGGTTCGAGGATAGCGTTGCCGAGTATGATCGTTTGTGCGGCGTTTATCCTCAGCTGGGATATCAAATCCGCGAAATCGGACGGATGGGCGTTGGTGCGCGGGCCGACTTCGTGCTCGACGCGCTTGGACACTATTGAACCGGCGCGGTGCTGCGGTGCGCGCATCTCAATTATGCGCAATCTTTGACTGACAGAGGTGGCGATTGCCGATAGGCGATGTTGCGGCTTGTTAAAGCCGGGCCAGACAATCGTATGCCCGTAATCCGGAGATGGCGCATGGCAACGACACCTCTCTACGCCTCGCCGTCCGCAAGAATCGGACAAGGCATTGCCTTGGCGTTTGCCGCCTTTGCCGTTTACGCCTGGAGCGATGGTTTCGTCAAAATTATCGAAGGCGGCATAAACCCCATCGAGATCGCGTTTTTCGGTGCTGCGTTCGGGCTTGCAGCATTCCCGTTTCTCAAGAAAGACGGTGACACATGGAGCGATGCCGTGCGCACAACCAATCGTCCGTTGTGGATGGTGCGTTTCATCGCTTCGGGGTTCGGGGCGATCGGCAGCGTTACGGCATTCAGCTATCTGCCAATGGCCGAGGCCTTTGCGCTGATCTTCTTGCTGCCCTCGTTCGTGACCATCATGTCCGTTGTGTTTTTGAAAGAACAGGTGGGCATCAAGCGCTGGAGCGCTGTCATTATCGGTTTTATCGGCGTGCTCATCATTTTGCGCCCCGGGTTTCGCGAACTTTCAATCGGGCATTTCGGGGCCATTGTCGGCGGGCTTAGCGGAGCAATTTCCATTGTGGTTTTCCGGGCAATGGGCGCGCGCGAAAAGAACATTTCACTCTACGGGGCCGGGGTTCTGGGGTGGCTGACCATATGCGGGGTTGGCATGATCCCGGTGTTTGTAATGCCGGCCGCCGAACAATGGATCTATCTGGCTGGATACGGGTTGCTGGCGGCGCTGGGCAATGTGCTCTTGATGCTGGCATCGGCGCGTGCGCCCGCGGCGATTGTAGGGCCGACCCAATACAGCCAGATGATATGGGCTTTGGTCATCGGCTATTTCTTTTTCAGCGAACGTGTCGATCTGCCGATGGTCGTGGGAATTATATTTATCGTTGGATCGGGGCTTTTGACCCTGATGCGCGAGCGCGAACGGGGTACGCCATTGCCGCCGTCGCTGGCCGCTGATCCGCAGTCCGGGGTGGCGATCAAGCCCGATAGCGCGTCTGACTGCTGACTGCAAAGAAATATTTGCAAAACTTATTTTGCAATATTAGGTTCGTTGGCAACTCAGCCAGCGAGGCCAGACAATGCGTGAACTGTCCAACATCGTTCCCGACCCCAAGGCGCTTAAAGCGCTCGCCCATCCCGACCGGCTGAAAATGCTCGGTATTCTGCGCATGGAAGGGCCGCAAACGGCGACGACGCTTGCTGCCAGGCTCGGTCTCAATTCGGGGGCGACTAGCTATCATTTGCGGCAATTGGCGCATCATGGGTTTATCGAGGCCGATCAGGAGCGAGGCAACAGGCGCGACAGGTGGTGGACGTCCAAGCACGACGCGACTGTGTTCGAACCCGCCGAAGCTGAACCCGGCGAAGCGCTCGATGCCACCATGGCGATGTTGCAATCGGTCGTCAGCCATCATGCGGCAGCCACGCAACGTGCCCATGACGATTTTCCCAATCTGCCCAAGGCGTGGCAAAAGGCACAGACCTTTTCAGATTACACAATTGCCATGTCCCCTGAGGCTGCGCTGGCGTTGATGACGGACATGCACACGCTGCTGGCGCGCGCCAAGGCCGAGGCGCCAGCGCCGGGCGAACAACTGCCCGAGGACTGGCGGCCCTACACTGTGCATCTGCATGGTTTTCCCTACAGCCCATTGGGCAGGGATGATGAGAAATGAAGGGCCGGCGGGATTTTTTCGCGCTTGTCATCGCGCAGATTTTTTCAATTTCCGGCACACGGCTTTCGGTGATTGCCATTCCCTGGCTGGTGTTGACGGTAACCGGCGATCCCATCATGACAGGGCTCGTCGTTTTTGCTGAAATGGCGCCCTATGTTTTGGCCAAGGCGCTGGCGGGACCGTTGATCGACAGGGTCGGACCACGACGGATTTCGATCCTGGGCGATGTTTTTGGCACTGTTGCCGTGGGAGCGATCCCCTTGCTTGCGATGCTTGATCTGCTCAGCATCGCAGTGCTGTTTCCCCTGGTTGTATTGGTCGGGGTGGTGCAAGGGCCGGCCGATGGCGCAAAACATGCGCTGGTGCCTCTTGTAGCGCGCCGGGCTGGCCTGCCCCTTGAGCGGGTGACCGGCGTGATCGGCACTATCGAGCGATTGGCCTCAATGGCCGGCGCCGGGGCAGCGGGGGCGCTGGTCGCGCTTGTCGGGCCAGCCATGGCGTTGAGTTTTAACGCGTTCACGCTCGGGTTTGCTGCGCTGATCCTGCTGGTCGGCGTGCGAAAGGCTACGCTGGTACAGAAAAAAACGTCAGCATCGGCGGCCAAGACAAGTTATGGCGCAGAACTCAAGGAGGGCTTTGACTTCCTGCGCGGCGACGCCGTTCTGGTCGGAATTGCGCTGATGGTCGCTGCAACCAATCTGCTCGATCAGGCCTATGCCGCGGTTCTTGTACCGGTCTGGGCGCAGCAGAGCGGGCGCGGGGCCGAGACGCTGGGGCTGGTTTTCGCGGTGATGTCGGGATTTTCGGTGCTGGGGGCCATGGTGGCAACGGCCCTGGGCGAAAAAATGCCACGGCTTCCGGTCTATGTCATAGCCTTCATGATCATCGGGTTTCCGCGGTTTGCGATGTTCGCATTCGACGCCCCACTGATGGGTATACTGATCACCCTGGCCGTCGGCGGGTTCGCATCGGGTTTTCTCAACCCGATCATCTCGGCGGTGATTCTCGAGCGCATCCCCGAACAGCTTGTGGGGCGCGTTTCATCGCTGGTCACGGCATCGGCCTGGGCCCTGATGCCGTTCGGCGGCATCTTCGGGGGCGCGCTGATTGCCGGGCTGGGGCTTTCGGCTGCGTTCTGGGTGGCGGGGCTGTGCTATCTTGTAATGACGCTGATGCCGCTAGTCTTCAAGAGCTTTCGCGGGTTTTCAGATCGGGAAGGGGAGCCGCGGCGAGTGTAGCCTATTGCAGTCCGACCAGCACCATTGAGATGTCGCCAAAGCTCGAGCCCATCAGCACGCGGTAGGGGATAAAAAAGCCCGAATCGTTCAAGGGCATGTACCAGACCAGCATGCGGTTGGAATCGCGCAGATAGGCGGTGATTTCCGAGGTTTCGAAATGGCCGGAAATCGGCACGTAACGCATGGCGCACAGGACAACGGGGCCCTGATAGGCAGTGCGGGTCGACGTGGCGGTTGTGGTTTCCACATAGGTGAGCGGCATGTCGAAGCGCTCTATGCCTGTGTAAATGCGCAAGGTGCGGTTGCAGAGCGTTCCGTCCAAAGCCTGGCCACGCAGGATAAAGGCGGCCAGCGGATCGTTGACGCCGGAGCGGTGCGATGCGTTGACGGGCACCCTGTCTACGCTTTCCGTCAGCGCCGGGCTGACATCGCCAACCGAGGCGTTGCCGCCCGAATAGACGGTCTGGAGCGCAAAGCGTTCATCGGCGGCGCGGGTTTCGAGATAGAACCGGCTCGACTGCAGACCGGTCGCTGTTATTGCACCACCCGAATTGACGGCCCCCGAGCCTTGCGCAACGACCTGGGCCAACCCCGCGACATCTGCAACCACATCGAGCTGGTAGCTCGCGCCTTCAAGCCCGAGCCGGATGTCGATGGTGGAGACGTTGATGCCGCCGATCGAAACGATATAGGAGGCAATTGAGCCTTGCTGCTGAGCGACTGCCGGGGCTGTAAACCCAAGGGCAAGTGTGATTCCGACAGCAAAAGACGATAGGGAAAAGCGTTTCACGCGAATCTCTTTTTCTCTACAAGGGGCGCAACCGGATTCGCCGCGTCACGAATCAGCGTAGCGATTACGTTGCCTGTTGCGATTCGGCCTGTCCAGCGCCCAGAAGTGGTGCCTTGCGATTTCTGCGGGCACCAAAGAGTCACAATCGGTGGGCCAGATGTCCGCTAGCGCTTGACGGACGGGGGCACTTTCTCTATATCCCCGGCCAAAGTTTCTTCCAGCTGGAGCGCTGCCAGACGAAAGTGGTTCGCACTTTTTTGGCTCGGCAGGGCGACGATAAACAAACAGAACCCAATCGGTTGACCGAGCACCGCCCGGTCCCGATACGATTGACAGGAATTAAAACAATGGCACGGCGCTGTGAACTCACCGGCAAGGGCGTGATGACCGGCAACAATGTGAGCCATGCGCTCAACCGGACCCGCCGCCGCTTTCTGCCCAATCTTTGCGATGTGACGCTGCTCTCTGAGTCGCTCGAACGCTCGGTCAAGCTGCGTATTTCCGCTGCTGCGCTGCGGACTGTCGAGCACCGCGGTGGTCTCGATGCCTTCCTTTTGAAGGCCAAGGACGAAGAACTTTCGGTTCGCGCCCTGGGCATCAAGAAAGAAGTTCGGGCCGCTGTCGCCAACTAAGGCGCATTCAGCTCGCATACACGTTTCGCGCCGCGTGAGGGCAACCTGACGCGGCGTTTGTTGTTTCTTGTCAGTGGTATTTCATGCGTTAAACGCGATCGCCATTATTATTGGGAAACACGCTAGAGACGCGCCGGTCATCTGCCGGACAGCGTCATTTTCATCGAAGCCCAAGGCTTTGTGGGATCAATCCGGCGGCCATTTTGCCGCTCTTGGACAAAAGGATAGCGACGCTATGGGCGTACGTTTTTTCTGGGCCGTTCTGGCTATGGCGGTCGTGGTCACCGCATCGAACTATCTCGTTCAATTTCCCGTGCAGGCGCAGATCGGCGCTCTCGATCTTGCCGAAATCCTCACTTGGGGTGCATTCACCTATCCGCTGGCCTTCATGGTCAATGACCTGACAAACCGCCATTTCGGCCCCACCGCTGCACGCAAGGTGGTGTTCGTAGGGTTCGCAATTGCGGTGGCGATGAGCATTGCCCTGGCCTCGCCCCGTATTGCAATTGCCTCGGGGGCTGCATTTCTGGTGGCCCAGCTTCTCGATACCCAGATCTTCCATCGCCTGCGTACCGCGCTTTGGTGGAAGGGGCCACTGACCTCTTCGATTACCGGCTCTATCGTCGACACGCTCTTGTTTTTCGGGGTCGCCTTTGCCGGCGCCTTTGCGTTTCTCGATACGGGATTTGGCTATGAGGATTCTTCGCTCGGCTTTGCTGTGCCGTTCTTGTCGATCTTTGCCTTCGAGACCCCGCTCTGGGTGTCCCTGGCCGTTGGGGACTTCCTGATCAAAATCATCATGGCCCTGGTGCTGCTCGCGCCCTACAAGATCTTGCGATCGATGATCCCCGACCGGGTGATTGCAGCCTGAGTGTTGCCCTCCCCGCAAGGGGAGGGCAGCTGACGCTTACTTGCCCTTGAGGTAGGCGACCAGAATGTCGAGCGCTGCCTGAAGGTCAGACTTCTCGATCATTTCAGCTATCGTGTGGATGTAGCGGGTGCCCACCATGATGCCGACGGCACGCGCACCGGCGGCTGCCTGTTGGGCAGCGGCCGCATCCTGCCCTCCCGAAGCGAGAATTGAGCGCTGGAAGGGGATCTTTTCCTTGACCGCGAGCGCTTCGATTTCCTCGATCAGATCAAAATCGGCGATGAACGAACCATCCTTGATGTTCAGCCCGACGCCTTTGCCCTGAGCGGTGACCATCTCGTTTTCGGGTACACCCGGCGTGTCGCAGGACAGCGTGGTATCGATGCCCAGCCCAATGTCGGGCATGACAGCGAAGGCGGCAGTCTTTGCGCCGCGCAGGCCAACTTCTTCCTGGGTTGTGAAAGCGACGTGGATTTCGCAATCATGGTCGACGCCGCTCTTGTCGAGCGCGCGGATCGCTTCGATGCCGAGCCAGCAGGCTACGCGGTTATCGAGCGCTTTCGATACGATCTTGTCGCCCATTTCAACCAGCGGTTCTTCCATGACGATGAAATCGCCGACCTGAACCTTCGAGCGGGTTTCCGCCCCCATGCCGATATCAACGAAGAACTCTTTGACGGCGGGTATCTTTTTTCGGTCCTCGGGCGAGGAAATGTGCAGCGGACGCCCGCTAGCGTTCATCACGCCGGGATAATCGCCGTCGCGGGTACACACGCGAACGCGGCGCGCAAACAGCGTGCGCGGATCGAAGCCGCCGACATTGTCGATATGGATCCAGCCCTTCTCGGACACATGGGTGACCAGGAACCCAATTTCGTCCATGTGGCAGAGCAGCATGATCTTGAGCGGCTTTTCAGCCTTGGTGCGCGAACGGCGGACGGCAATCAGCGACCCCATGGAATCGGTGCGAACGTCGTCGAACAGACCCTCGATCTCGGTTTCGATGAGTTTTCGGACGCGGTGCTCGCGACCCGGCACGCCAGGGGTTTCGCAAAGCGCGCGGAGGAGGTCGATGTTCATGAAGAACTCCCAAAAGAGGATAGACAAGAATCCAGCAGCAGAACGCGCCGGAAGACATGAAAACAGGTGTCTGGGGTGATGGTGATGCGCGTTTGCCGATCGGGCAAGAGCCAAGTCCCAATAGCTGAATAAATATTTTCCGAGCGCTGTCCGATGACGCGGTGGAGCCGGCAGGAGCGATCAGCATGGCACAGGGGTGCGTTCAGTGCCGGGTGGCCGTCCATGACGGCTCATCGCCGCCGGCGGGCTTCTCCGGGCAGTTCTTCATCGAACAGGTCGGCAAGGTTGTCGGTCATCGCACCGGCCAACTCGTCCGCGTCGAGAATGGTGACGGCGCGACGATAATAGCGGGTGACATCGTGGCCGATGCCGATGGCAACGAGCTGCACTGGCGAGCGGGTTTCGATCTCCTCGATCACAGCCCGCAGGTGGGCTTCGAGGTAATTGCCAGGATTGACGCTCTGGGTGGAATCGTCGACCGGCGCACCGTCGGAAATCACCATCAGGATACGGCGGTTTTCAGGGCGGTTGACGATGCGCTTATGCGCCCATTGCAGGGCCTCGCCGTCGATATTTTCCTTGAGCAAACCCTCGCGCATCATCAGGCCCAGATTGCGCTTGGCGTGACGCCAGGGTTCGTCTGCCCCCTTGTAGATGATGTGGCGGATGTCGTTGACGCGGCCCGGATTGGAGGGGCGTCCGGCATCGAGCCAGGCTTCACGGGACTTCCCGCCCTTCCAGGCGCGCGTTGTAAAGCCGAGGATTTCGACCTTGACGCCGCAGCGCTCGAGGGTGCGGGCAAGGATATCGCCGCAGATCGCGGCAATGGTGATGGGGCGACCACGCATGGAGCCGGAATTGTCGATCAGCAGCGTGACGCAGGTATCGCGAAATTCTGTGTCGCGCTCGGCCTTGAACGAAAGGGCCTGGAGCGGGTCGGTCACCACACGGGTGAGCCGCGAGGTGTCGAGCACGCCTTCTTCGAGATCGAAATCCCAGCCGCGATTCTGTTGCGCCATCAGGCGGCGCTGGAGCTTGTTGGCAAGCCGTGCGACGGCGCCGGCAAGATGTTCGAGCTGCTTGTCGAGCAATTGACGGAGTTGATCGAGCTCTTCGGGCGGGCACAGTTCTGCCGCCGAAATGATTTCGTCGAACTTGTCGGTAAACACCTTGTATGTGGGCTGATTGGACAGGCGCTGGTCGCCTTCGCCCTGCGGGGGCGGGGCGGGCGCATCTTCGCCGGTTTCGGCCTGGGCGTCCTCGTCGGAATCGGCGCTGTCGGCCTCCATGCCTTCGACGTCGCCAGTTTCCTCGTGCTCGCCCGGCGCCTCGTCGGTGCCGTCCATGTCCTGATTGTCGGCGTCCCCGCTCTGCTCTTCCTCATCGCCATTCATGGCCTGATTGTTCTGAGCGTCCTGATCGGAGCCATCGGAATCGTCCTGATCGAACTGATCGAGATCGGCTTCGGCCAGAAGGTCGAGGTCGCGCAGGATGGAGCGGGTCTTGCGTGAAAATTCGGTCTGGTTGTCGAGGTCGTTGGCCAACTCGTCCAGCGAGGCGCCGATTTTGCCTTCGAGCTTTTCGCGCCAGAGATCGACAAGGGGGGTGCCCGAGGGGGGGATGGGAATGCCGGCGAGCTTTTCGCGCATCATCAACCCGAGCGCCTCGGCCAGCGGCGCATCGGCGATGTCGGTGACATTGGCGTAATTGGCGCGGAACAGCCGGTCTTCGATCATTTCGGCAATGTTGCCGCTCATGCCCGCCATGCGCGAACACCCAAGCGATTCCACGCGCGCCTGTTCGAGCGCATCAAAAGCAGCCTTGGCGTCGGGATCCTTGGGAGCGAGGCGGCGATGGGTGTCGGCGTCATGGCTGGCCATGCGCATGGCCATCGCATCGCCCTGACCGCGGGCGATGGCAATGTCTCGTGAGGTCGGCAGGCGAGGCAGGGCGGCAAGACGCGCCTTGTCGGCGGTCAGGATGGGACGATCGGCGGTAAAGGAGACTTCGAGATCGTGCTTGCCTGCCACAGTGCGCAGAGCCGCGCCGACAGCCGCCTTGAACGGGCCGGTGGGATCGGGCTTGTTGGCTTTAATGCGCGGGGGCTGGGCCATTTGTCACTTCGTTCTGTATCGTGCCGGGGAGGAGGGCCTCTCACCTGGCTCTTCGAGCCGACCTCTCCCCAATCAGGGAGAGGTAACGAACCTGGCGGTCCCCTCGTTTTACTTCTTTTGGGCGGAGAGGTCGCCGCGTCGACGAGCGATGAGAGACTGTTGCGGCTTTATGCCGAGATCGCCAGATTTGCTGCAGACTCCGGCAGATCGACCCCGAACACACGCTGGTAGAATTCGGCGACCACGGGGCGCTCGAGTTCATCGCATTTGTTCAAAAAGGTCAGCCGGAAGGCAAAGCCGATGTCGCCGAAGATTTCGGCGTTTTCGGCCCAGGTGATCACGGCGCGCGGGCTCATCACTGTCGAAAGATCGCCATTGATGAAAGCGGAACGGGTCAGGTCGGCGACGCGCACCATGTTGGACACCAGCTTTCTGCCCTCGTCGTCCTTGTTGTAGGACTTGGCCTTGGCCAGAACGATGCCGACTTCCTTTTCATGGGGCAGATAGTTCAGCGTTACAACGATCGACCAACGGTCCATCTGGCCCTGGTTGATCTGCTGGGTGCCGTGATAGAGCCCCGAAGTGTCGCCAAGACCAATTGTATTGGTCGTCGCAAACAGCCGGAAGGCAGGGTGTGGGCGGATGACGCGATTCTGGTCGAGCAGGGTCAGGCGACCGGCCACTTCGAGCACGCGCTGAATAACAAACATCACGTCGGGACGGCCGGCGTCGTATTCGTCGAACACAAGGGCGATGTTGTTCTGCACGGCCCAGGGCAAGATGCCGTCGCGGAACTCGGTAACCTGCTTGCCGTCGCGCAGGACTATGGCATCCTTGCCGACAAGGTCGATACGGCTGACATGGCTGTCGAGATTGACGCGAACCAATGGCCAGTTGAGGCGCGCCGCGACCTGTTCGATATGGGTGGACTTGCCCGTGCCGTGATAGCCCTGAACCATGACGCGGCGGTTGAAGGCAAAGCCAGCGAGAATGGCAAGTGTCGTGTTGCGATCGAACAGATAATCCGGATCGATCTCGGGCACGTGGTCGGTGTGCTCTTTATAGCCCTTGACCACCATGTCGCTGTCGATCCCGAACAGATCGCGTACTGAATACTCGGTGTCGGGCTGATTTGAAAACTCAGTCATAATTTGCCTCGTCTCGGGCGCACCGGTCCATGTCGTTGTCGATGCGAAGGCGCGTTCTGGTCGCGTCTTTTAAGGAAAAATCGGAGCGCTTATAGCAACACAACTGCCATAAACCTAGAGCGGCGGATGCCGCAAGCTTTAGGCGCAAATTTGAGTGCCATTTTCGCTCTGCTGAAAATGTTGGGGCGCGGGTCAGACAAAGCCGCGCTGCTTGAGGTGGTTATAGGCCGAAATGATGTTGCGCAGCCTGTCCTCGGACCCTTTGTCGCCGCCATTGGCGTCGGGATGGTGGAGTTTGACCAGAGCCTTGTATGTCGACTTGATCTCGCTCGAGGGTTTGCGGCCCTCTAGCCCAAGCACTTCAAAGGCCGCACGATCCTGGCCAGTGAGCGTGATGGCACGCTCGACTGTCTCACCCTTGGCGCCGGCATCCTGCCGGGCGCGCGAGCGCAAACGGGCGAACACGCCATTAACGTCACGGAACTGGCTGCCCGTGTAGTCGCGCGCCTTGAATTTCTTCGGCTGCGGGTCCGATTTGCCCATGCGGTTGGACCCGTAGGCCCAGGTCTCGCGGCTGCCTGGCGCATTCATCTTGGTGGCGTGATCGGCGATTTCCTCGTCGTCCATGCCGGAGAAGTAATTGTAGGCCTTGTTGTAGTGGCGCACATGCTCAAGGCAGAAATTGTGAAACTGGCCTTCCGAGCGGGCGCCTTTGGGCGCCTTGTGCATCGCGGGCTTGTCGCAGCCCTCCCAATCGCAGCCCGGATGCGTCGCCACCTGCTCCTCGACCTGGGAGCGGCGGGGCTTGATGCGGACGGAATCGAAGATCTTGGACTTGGAGTTGGTCGACATGGGATCGGGTAGGGACCTTTCACGAGCGTTTCATGCTGATCTGCCGGACGAAACGCTCTCAGTTGATGTCTATGGCGCTTCCTGACCGCAAGAAGATGGCATCTTGGTGGATGCGCCAGGGGCCTTGCGAATTGAAAGCCCGTAATCATATACCGTTTGTGTTCCGGTTTCCCGGATCAATTTGACTTTTTTCAATAACAGGCGTGTTGACACATGAGCGTTCGCGATGAAATCGAAGCCAAACTCACTCAAACGTTTGCGCCAAGTGCCATCGAGGTGATCGACGATTCCGAACGCCATCATGGTCACGCAGGATGGCGGGAAGGGGGCAATACTCATTTCCGCATCGTTATCGCCAGCGAAAAACTCGACGGCTTGAGCCGCGTGGACCAGCACCGCGCAATCAACGCGGCGCTGTCCGATCAGTTCGATGCAGGGCTGCATGCCCTGGCCATCAAGGTCAAGCCTTCGCGCTGATCGCGGCCTCGACAGGGGACACCCTGAGTTGGGTGACCCTGTTGTGCTGCCGGCGCAAAACCTTGAAGCGCAGATTATGGAAGGTGAATTGCTGACCCGGATCGGGGATCAGTTTGGCTTCGTGAATGACGAGCCCTGCAACCGTCGTTGCTTCCTCGTCGGGCAGGTTCCAGTCGAGCGCCCTGTTGAGGTCGCGGATCGGCAATTGGCCGTCGATGATGTAGGAGCCGTCGGCCTGCTTGCGCACGCCATCGATCACAGCGTCGTGCTCGTCGGCGATCTCGCCAACGATCTCTTCGAGGATGTCCTCGAGCGTAATCAGTCCCTGCACCTCGCCATACTCGTCAACGACAAGCGCGAAATGCAGCTTGCGCTTCAGAAAGGCGTTGAGCTGGGCCTGAGCGGAGGTGGTGTCGGGCACGAACCAGGGCTTGAAGGCGATCTTGGCCGGATTGACGCGGGTGAAATCGCCGTCAGCCTTCTGGATGGCGCGCAACAGATCCTTTGCGTGGACGACGCCAACGATATTGTCCTGCTTGTCCTTGTAAAGCGGTACGCGCGTGAACGGACTGTCGAGGATGGCGCCGATCAGCTCGTCGGCGGGCATATCGGCGTCGAGCGCCAGCATGCGGGTTCGGTGGACCATGACGTCGGAGACTTCGAGTTCGCGCAGGTCGAGAATGCCGCCCAGCATGTCGCGGTCGCCCTTGACCACCTCGCCCTCGTGGTGAAGAAAGTCCACGGTGCCGCGGAGCTCTTCATGGCCCGAGATTTCGCTGGCCTTGTCGGGGTCGAGACCGAATAGGCGCAAGATGAGATTGACCAGGGCCTGAACGGCAAGGGTCACCGGCGAGAAAACCAGAACGATGACCCTGATGACCGGGGCAACGAACAGGGCAAACCCATCGGGCCGGATCAGCGCTATGGTTTTTGGCAGCACTTCGGAAAACACCACGACAGCCGCTGTCATGGCCAGGGTCGCGTAGGCAATCCCCGCCTCCCCGAATATCTGGATCAGCACTGAAGCGGCCAGCGTGGACGCGAGAATGTTGACCACGTTGTTGCCCAGCAAAATGGCGCCGATCAGGCGCTCTTTCTCGGCAGTGAGCTTTTCAACCAGAGAGGCTCGTTTGTTGCCGGCTTTGGCCATTTGATACATTCGGGCGCGCGAGGAGGCCGTCAGCGCGGTTTCCGAACCTGAAAAAAAGAAACTCATGGCCAGCAGCGCGACAATGGCGAGAAACGACAGCCACAACGACATTAGCGTATGTCCTCAAGGAAATTTGCGACCGTATCAGGGTCGATGTTTTTTTCGATGAAGGCCTTACCGATACCGCGCGTCAGAATGAACGTAAGTTGCCCACGCGAGACTTTCTTGTCTTGTGCGATGGCGTCCATGAGCATTTCGGTTGGCGGCAGATCTCCGGGGATGTCAGCCAATGTAGTGGGTAGGCCCGCATTTTTCAAATGCGCTTCAACGCGTCCGGCATCTTGAGACGGGGCAAGTCCGAGCTTTGCCGAGAAGCGATGGGCCAGCACCATGCCGATGGCAACGCCTTCGCCATGGATTAAGCGATCTGAATACCCCGTCGCTTTTTCCAACGCATGGCCAAATGTGTGGCCAAGATTGAGCAGGGCGCGATTGCCTGCCTCTTTTTCGTCAGCCACCACCACGCGGGCCTTTGCAGCGCAGGCGCGGGCGATGGCTTCGCCGCGGGCCGGGCCGCCGGCTTCGATCTGGGGGTAGTTGGCTTCGAGCCAGAAAAACAGGTCCTCATCGTCGATCAGGCCATATTTTGCCAGCTCGGCATAGCCTGCGGCAAATTGCCGGGGCGGAAGGGTTTCAAGCGCGCTCAAATCGGCAAGTACGAGGCGGGGCTGGTGAAAAGCGCCAACGAGATTTTTGCCATGCACCGAATTGATGCCGGTCTTTCCGCCCACCGAAGAATCCACCTGCGCCAGCAGCGATGTGGGGATCTGGACGAAATCCATACCGCGCCGGGCAATCGAGGCGGCAAAGCCGGCAAGATCGCCGATTACCCCGCCTCCCAGGGCGATCAGGATGTCGTTGCGTTCAAGTTTGGCGCCGATGATCTGATCGACGACGCTTTGCAGATGCGCCCAGGACTTAGTGGCTTCGCCGGCCGGCAGGACAATCTTTGCGTGGCCCAAACCGGCGGCGTCGAGCGATGCGGTCAGGCGGGCGAGTTGCGCTTGGGCGACATTTTCGTCGGTCACGATTCCGTAGCGCGCGCCGGGGAACAGGGCGGACAGTCTGGCGCCGGCGCTGTCGATGGCGTCGGGAGCGATGACAATGTCATAGGCGCGCCCGTCCAACGGGACGTGGACTGTGTGAAGTGGCGTGTGATTTGCGCTCATTGGGCCTTCGGGGTCGCGAAATGATCTGAAATGGCGGCAAGGATGTCGTTGACGACGACGTCATGGGGCACATCGCGCGACAGCACTGTGATGTCGGCGAGGCCGTAGACCGGATAGCGGCTGTCGATGAGGCCTTGCAGTGTGCCGCGCGGATCGGCGGTCTGGAGCAGGGGGCGGCCCGGACGCTTTGAGACGCGCGCGAACAGGAGATCGAAATCGGCTTTGATCCAGATCGAAAGCGCATTTGACTTGATGGCTTCGCGCGTTTCGGGGTTGATAAAGGCGCCGCCGCCAGTCGCAATCACGCCCTGATGCTCACGCAAGAGCCGCGAAATGACGCGGGCCTCGCCAGCGCGGAATTCGGGTTCGCCATGGGCCGCAAAAATATCTGGAATCGACATGCCGGCAGCGGTCTCGATTTCCGCATCGGAATCGGTAAAGGGCAGGCCGAGCCGGTTGGCCATGCGACGCCCCACGGTGGTCTTGCCGGCGCCCATCATCCCCACAAGGACAACAGGACGTCCCGCCAGGGCGTCTAGCACCTGGCTTTCGGCCTTCGGCCTGGCAATGCCTGTCGCGTTCTGCCCCATCGTGACGCCCTTAATTCTCGCTGTGGTTCAACCCTCTGGCGGTCGCACTGTCAAGGTCGCTCGCTTGCCGCGCGGGCTCAAATCTGGGAAAATCACTTTCGAATACAGAGGATGCCATGCCCACATTGTTTCGCCTGCTCGTTGCCATCGCCTTTGTCGTTGGGCTTGCCTATGCCGGCATGTTCGCGCTTGCGGTGCTTGTCGAACCCAATGAACGCGATGTCACCGTTCGCGTGCCGACCCGCGACCTGCTGGCGGATGCGCCCTGATGCGCGACGGCCATCTGATCGAAGCCTTCCTTGAAATGATGAGCGCCGAACGGGGCGCAGCCAAAAATACAATCGCTGCGTATCGGCGGGATCTACTCGATTATGCAGGCTTTCTCGCCAGGGCCGGCAGGGCGGTCTCCGAGGCGCGGCGCGAGGATGTCGCTGATTATCTCAGTTCTCTTTCGGCACAGGGACTGGCCGCAAGTTCGGCGAACAGGCGGCTCAGCGCTTTGCGCCAACTGCACAGGTTCCTTGTGTCCGAAGGCACCAAGGGGGATGATCCCACACGTATCGTCTCGGCGCCCAAGACCGGAAGAGGACTGCCTAAAGTGCTTTCGGTCGAAGAGGTCGACATCTTGCTCAGCTGTGCAGAGGCCGAGGCCAGTGGGGGCGAGGAGAGTGACGTGCGGCTCTATGTGCTGCTCGAGTTGCTTTATGCCACGGGGTTACGGGTCTCCGAACTGGTCAGCTTGGAGCGCAGGGCGGTGCGGCGGGATGCCGATCACCTTACAGTGACGGGCAAGGGTGGCAAGGATCGACTGGTCCCGCTCAACGACAGGGCCAAGGACGCATTGATCGGCTGGCTCGACAGCACTGACAAGGAAAAGTTCGTGTTTCCGGCCAAAGGGGCCGAAGGGCATCTGGCGCGGCAGGTGTTCGCGCGCGATCTCAAGGGGCTTGCCAGCCGGGCCGGGCTGCCTGTCGCCAAGGTTTCACCGCACGTTCTGCGTCACGCTTTTGCCTCTCATCTGCTGGCCAATGGGGCGGATCTGCGCGTTGTGCAGATGCTATTGGGCCATGCGGACATTTCAACGACCCAGATCTACACCCATGTTCTCGATGCACATCTGCGCAAATTGCTCGAAGATCACCATCCGTTGTCGGGCGATGCTTGACACGCGCGTGTCTAATCGACACTTTCCCGCCACTTTGGAACCCTAGATCGACCTCCGGCTTGACCATTTTCGGTCGGGTGATGATCTAAACGCTTGATTTGTCGCGCGTCCGAACCGAATAAGTGGTGTCCATCCTCGATCAAGGTGAGGACATTCCTGTTACGGACACGTCCCGAATGATCGCGCTCGCCAGCATATCTGGTGCTGGCCGCTCAAAAATGAGAAGGTTGCCCGAAACGGGCGGATTGCATGCAGTCATATCTCGATTTCGAAAAACCCGTCGCTGAACTCGAAGGCAAGATCGCCGAGCTCAAGAATCTCGCCCAGACCGATGAAGCGGTCTCGATCGGTGACGAGGTGTCTCGTCTGCAGCAACGCGCCGATGATGCGCTGCGCGACGTGTACAAAAAACTCACGCCCTGGCAGAAAACCCAGGTGGCGCGCCACCCGCAGCGCCCCCATTTTTCCAATTATATCAACGCCCTGGTGACCGAATGGACGCCGTTGGCCGGTGATCGCAAATTTGCCGAAGATCCAGCCGTTCAGGCCGGGTTTGGCCGCATCGACGGTGTGCCTGTTGCCATATTGGGCCAGGAAAAGGGCAACGACACCGAAAGCCGTCTCAAGCACAATTTCGGCATGGCCCGCCCCGAGGGCTATCGCAAGGCCGTGCGGATCATGGAAATGGCCGATCGGTTCGGGCTGCCGGTGATTTCGTTTGTCGATACTGCCGGTGCTTATCCCGGTATCGGGGCCGAAGAGCGCGGACAGGCCGAGGCCATCGCGCGTTCGACTGAAAAATGTCTCGAAATCGGTGTGCCCAACCTGTCGATCGTTATCGGCGAAGGTGGGTCGGGCGGCGCTATCGCGATTGCGGCGACCAACAAGGTGCTCATGCTTGAGCATGCTGTCTATTCGGTGATTTCGCCGGAAGCGGGCGCTTCGATCCTGTTCCGCGACGCGGGCAAGGCTCAGGACATGGCGGCCGCCCAAAAGATCACTGCACAGGATCTGCTGGCGCTCAAGGTCATCGACGGCATCATCGAAGAGCCCATGGGCGGTGCGCATCGGGACCCGGAAAAAGTCTTTGCCGACGTCAAATCGGAGATCGTCAAATTCCTTGGAGAGTATGACGAAGATCTGGGGCCGCTCGAGATTCGCGAGTTGCGGCGCGAGAAGTTTTTGGCGATCGGAACCACGCTCACCTGATTTTGACCGTCCGATCTTGCAATTTGCATAAAATTTAGGTCGATTACCCAAGAACCTTACCGAGCGTTAACCCTGCGGTGGCATAAGCGGGGACGGGGGCAAGGCGTACAGGAATCTAGGGTCAGGGCATAAATGCTCCGTAAAATCGTCCTTCTGGTCATTTCGCTCGCGTTTGCGGGTGTTATCGCTTCATGCTCGCCGCTCGAAGGCGACGGGCGTCATCTCACCCCGCTTTCAGGTGCCGCCAAGTCACGGCTTGCAGCCATGGGTTCAAGCCCGCAAGCCGCAATGATGGTGCGTCTGTTCAAGGAAGAATCGACGCTCGAGGTCTGGAAGCAGACTTCTGGCGGGTCGTTTCAGCTGTTTCAGTCTTATGAAATCTGCACATGGTCGGGCGAATTGGGTCCGAAATTTTACGAGGGCGACCGTCAGGCGCCTGAGGGATTTTATACGATCACACCGGGGCTGATGAATCCCAATTCCAATTACTACCTCGCCTTCAATCTCGGCTTCCCAAACAAGTTCGACCGCACTCATGGACGCACCGGAAGCCATCTCATGGTTCACGGCGCTTGCTCATCAGCCGGGTGCTACGCCATGGAAGATGACCAGATCGCCGAGATCTATGCCTTGGCCCGCGAGAGCTTTACGGGCGGCAACCGTTCGTTCGAAGTGCAGATCTTTCCTTTCCGCATGACACCGGACAACATGGCCAAGCACCAGTCGAGCGAGCACATCGATTTCTGGAACAACATCAAGCAGGGTTACGATTTCTTTGAGGTCGCCAACACTCCGCCGAGCTGGGATGTATGCGATGGCCGCTATGTGTTCCGTCAGCCTTCCGCGGTCAACGCGACTGCGTCGATGGCGGGAAGCTGTCAGGCGGTGGTTGCCGACGCGTCGATCGTTTCAGCTTTCCAGGCTCGCCAGTCGGCTGATGCTGCAGCGATACAGAGCGCCATTGGCCGGATTGCCGATTCCGAGGTCGCCGCTGCGGAGGCCGAACGGCGCCGCCTCAATGCTGAGGCCGAAATGGCGGCGCGTGGCGAAGCCATCAACGGTTTTTTTGGTGCCATCCTGAACCCGTTCGGTCAGCCAGAGCCCGCTCAGTCCCAGGCTGTGATCACCGAAGTGCCGCAAAGCTGATTTTTTCCTTTCCTCGGGAACGCGAAGTTGTAGTTGAGCATTTAACAGCGAGGCGCTGAAAACGGCTCGCTGATTTTTGTGCATGCAGGTCCTTCCGCCGATGGTTTCAGATGTTGCGCCGAGCCTGCGTTTTGTCTTGAGGGATAGGACTCGGGCGGCGCACGAATTTTTGGATGCCAAGGCGTCCAGGTTCAACCTATCCCGAAAAGACGATTACCTGCGTTTTCTTGTGTGGCACGGTGCTGTCGTTCCCGCCCTTGAGCGCAAACTGCGTATGAATGGCATAGCGCGGTTCGTGCCCGACTGGGATGAGCGCGAACGGGGTGCAGCGCTGATCGATGATCTTGAAGCGCTTGGTGCCAGCCGGCTGCGGCTGCGCGATGTGCAGCTTGGACGCGATCGCGGCACGCTTTTGGGCGCTGCCTATGTGCTTGAAGGCTCGCGTCTTGGTGGCGCAATGCTGGTGCGCGGCGTCGATCCGGCGCTCATCGGCATTGCGACAGCTTATCTCGATCACGGCGCCGGCCTCAAACTTTGGCCGCGTTTCGTCGACATTTTGGACGCCGCAGGATTGTCCGGGGCGGAACAGTCGGCGGCCATTATTGCCGCCAACGAGACGTTCATGCTGTTCGAGCGTGAACTTGTTGACCTTTTTGAACCCGATGGAGCCGCGCCCGGCTGATGAATCAATACGCCTCAACAGGCACACCGCTTGAAAACGGTGTCGATCTTACCAATTGCGACCGCGAGCCGATCCACCGGCTGGGCCGGATCCAGGGTTTCGGCTTTCTGGTTGCGGTGTCGTTCGACTGGATCGTGCAATATGTTTCGGCCAACAGCGCCGAGTGGCTCGGGGTGGATGCCGACGCGGCCATTGGTCGCCCGTTGGGTAATTTTGCCGATGCCGAGTTTCTCCACACCATTCGAAACCATGTTCAACATTTGACCGGTCCGGACGATGTGGAGCGGGTGTTCGGCGTCCGGCTGACAGCGGGCGGGCAGAATTGCGATACGGCTGTGCATGTGTCGGGCTCACTGATCATCATCGAGTGCGAGCCGGCACGGCCGGGCGGCGAAGACAATGATTCAATGGTCAGGCGCATCGTGCAGCGCTTACAAGCGGCCGAGACTGTCGAGCGCCTGTGCAAGACAGGGGCGAGCCTTGTGCAGGCTCTTACCGGGTTCGACCGGGTGATGATCTATAAATTCCTGCATGATGACAGCGGCGAAGTCGTCGCCGAATCGCGCCGTCAGGGTGTCGACAGCTTCATGGGTTTGCGCTATCCGGCGTCGGACATTCCCCGGCAGGCACGCGAGCTCTACAAGCGCAATCTCATTCGCATCATCGCCGATGTCGACGGGCAATCCCACGATATCACGCCTTTCGTGGCGCCGGACGGGATGCCGATCGACCTGTCCAATTCCGTGTTGCGCTCGGTCTCGCCCATTCATCTTGAGTATTTGCGCAATATGGGGGTCGGTGCTTCGATGTCGATCTCAATCCTGTTGCGCGGGAGACTCTGGGGGTTGATCGCCTGCCACCATTATTCGCCGCGGCGGGTGCCGTTCAACGTGCGGACGGCTGCCGAGCTTGTCGGACAGATGTTCTCGCTGGCGCTCGACGCCAAGGTGCGCGAAAGCGAAATCGATGCTGAAAGACGCGCGCAGGAATTCCATCACAAGGTTCTGCGCATGGTCGGTCCCGAACAGGGGCCGGTGTCTCAGCTGGCATCTGTGTTTGAAGAAATGTCGGGGCTTGTCGCCTGCGACGGAATTGGCATGATTGTCGATGAGGAGGTCGAGCTTTGGGAGGAAACGCCCAACAGAGCCCAATTTGGCGAGCTTGTGCATTTCCTCAACCGCACGGCATCCAATTCGATCTTTGTCACCCATGAACTGAGCACGCTGCATCCATCTGCAAAAGCGTATGCGCCGACCGCCTCGGGTATGCTTGTCATTCCCATTTCGCGCACGCCGCGCGACTATCTGATCTTTTTCCGGCGCGAGGTGACACAGGAAGTCAAATGGGCAGGCAATCCCGAAAAGCCCGTGACCATGGGGCCGATGGGTGCGCGCCTGACACCGCGCAAGAGCTTCGAGATCTGGCAGGAAACGTCGCGTGGACAATCGGAGCCATGGAGCTCGAGCCATATCCGGCTCGCCGAGACGTTGCGGGTGAGCCTGCTCGAAGTCATCCTCAAGCACACCGACCTGATCGAAGGTGAACGCAAGATGGCGCGCCAGCGCCAGGAACTGCTGATCGCAGAGCTCAATCACCGGGTGCGCAATATTCTTGGGCTGATGCGCGGCCTGATCCGGCAGGTCAATACGCCTCATCGCAGCACCGAAGTTTTCGTTTCAACGCTCGATCACCGGGTTCAGGCGCTGGCGCGGGCGCATGACCAATTGACAGAACGCCAATGGGGCTCGGGGTCGTTGCGCCAGCTCATCCATAATGAGACAGCAGCCTATCTTGCGGAAAAGTCCGAACGGGTCGTTGTGTCGGGGGACGATGTTGGCCTGGTTCCGCAGAGCTTTTCGGCACTGGCGCTGGTCATCCATGAGCTGACCACCAATTCGGCTAAATATGGTGCGCTGTGCGACAAGCGCGGTACCGTTGCCATTTCGCTCGAGCGGGATGATGCGGGTTGGCTGACAATCCGCTGGGTGGAGCGGGACGGGCCAGCGGTCAAGCCACCCAGCGATTCCGGCTTCGGTTCGGTGGTCATCGAGCGCTCGGTCAGTCACGATCTCGGCGGGTCGGCCGAAATGGACTTCCGTATCGACGGGTTGCGGGCAAAGCTGCGCATCGCGCCAGAACACCTTGCCGATCTCGATCACCAACAGCCAGACTTGCCGCGACAGGCCGTGCGCCGCGCGGGCGCTGTGGATTTCCCGCAAGGCAAGGCGCTGGTGGTTGAAGACAATGTGATCATTGCCATGGATTGCGAGGCCGTGCTGCGCGATCTCGGCTGCCGTGATGTTGCCCTGGCCTCCAGCGTTTCGCAGGCCCTCAAAGTCATCGAGAACAGCGAGATCGGCTTCGCCGTGCTCGATGTTAATCTTGGCAACGAAACCAGTTTTGCCGTCGCAGATGTGCTGGGCGAGAAAGCGATCCCGTTCATCTTCGCTTCGGGCTATGCAGATGGCGTGTCGTTTCCCGATGCGCATGTGGATCGCCCGAAAGTATCCAAGCCCTATGACATGGCCAGCCTGACCGAGGCGCTGGAGCAGGTGTTTTAAACATTGCTGACAGTGCCGCTCGCTGATCCTAGACTTGCCTTCCGATAGAGATCTGGAGGCAGGATGAATTCCGACGACGACATCGAAAGCAAGTTGGCACATGGGGCCAACCGGTATTTCGGCAAGGAGCTCGATGCGCTCTCCAGCGTCGAGAAAACCGTGCTCAAAAAGGCCGTGTCGCGGCGCACGCTCGCGCGCAATACCGAGGCGGTCTATCGCGAAAAGACCGGATTTGGCGACAGGATGGCCGACGGGATCGCCAGTTTCGGCGGGTCCTGGGCCTTCATCCTTTCTTTCCTTGCCTTTCTGGCCGTATGGGTCTCAGCCAACATCGCCCTGGCGATGGGGGCGTTCGATCCCTATCCCTTCATCTTCCTCAACCTCATGCTCTCCATGATCGCGGCGCTGCAGGCGCCCATCATCATGATGAGCCAGAACCGGCAGGCCGAAAAGGACAGGCTGGCCGCCGCCCACGACTATGAGATCAATCTCAAGGCGGAAGTGGAGATCATGGCGCTGCACGACAAGCTCGACCAGATGCGCGCGCAGGAATTGCGGGCACTCGTCGACAAACAGCAAGAGCAGCTCGCCCTTTTGACCCGCGCGGTTCTGGGCAAAGGCTCAGAGTAGATCGCAGAGCGGGGCGATGAGCGGGATGTCGGCAGGGGGCATGGGATAGTCGTGCAGCATCTGCGGCCGCACCCATTTAAGCGCCTCGTGCTCCTTGGCGATGGGCGTACCCTGCCACTTCCTGCACACGTAAAGCGGCATCATCAGGTGCCAGTCATCATAGCTGTGGCTGGCGAAGGTCAGCGGCGCCAGGCATGCAGTCCTGGTTTGGATGCCCAGCTCTTCTTCGAGTTCGCGAATGAGCGCGGCTTCGGGCGTTTCTCCAACCTCAAGCTTGCCGCCGGGAAACTCCCACAGACCTGCAAGCTGTTTGCCTTGAGGGCGTTGGGCGATCAGCACGCGACGGTCGGCATCAACCAGGGCACATGCGACGACGAGCGTTATTTTCATTGGACGGTGGCCTCGGGCTTGCGAGCGTAGTGGTAGGGGTAGCGGAAGGTAAAGCCCATCCCCAGGTACAGGCCGATCGCCGTGGCATTGTCGCCTTGCACCTGCAGTGCGGCGTGGCTCGCGCCGTTCTCGGCACCCCAGCTGAGAGCGCTCGCCATCATGCGGCGGCCAAACCCCTGACCACGCAGGGCGCTGGCGGTGATGACGTCATAGATCATCAAGATGCCCGCGCTTTCAACGCAGAGCAGCGCAGCGCCCGGTGTGCCGTCTTCGGCGAAGATAACAATGCCGCAGGCGGGGCGTTTGAGTGCCGCTAAAATTGCAGAAAAGCTCTCCTGCTGGTCAGCATCGAACCCCTGAAGCCTCGCCTGCACAGCGAGAAAGCCGGGATCGGTGGCGTCGTAAAAGCTTGCGGCGCCATCGAAACCATCAGTTTTGGCAAGCTGCACCGAGAGCACGAGACTTGTCTTGAAGCGCTGCCAGTCCGCGTTATCGAGTGCATTGAGAATGCCATCGCCGGTCAGCGGCGTTACCCGGAAAATCGCAGGCAAGCCGCGTTCTTGATAGCGTGCCGAAAGCGTCTGAATGCGTTGGGCGGCATCGGCATCGTCGCTGGAGTCGAGCGACCAGATGGAATTTGAGCGTCCGGAAAACCCGCCGGCCAGCCGGGCGCGCCATTGACCATCCTCGATTGTCTCGAGGGCGGGCCACGTGGCGAGGGACGCCGCTTCGATTTCAGATACGGAAAGCACTGCTATTGTCTTTTCTCTTGTCTTCCGAGCCGGAAACACGGTTCCGGGGTACTCCTACGCTATCTCGTGGCCGATGCCGGCAGTTTCTTCTTGCCGGCTGTCAGCTTCGGTAGCTGCCATTGATGTCGATGTAACCATGGGTCAGATCGCAGGTGTAGACCGTGGCGTTCCCCAGGCCGAGGCCGATATCGACGCTGATCGAGAGCTCCTCTTCCTTCATATAGGCGGTCACCGCATCCTCGGAATATTCGGCGGCGCGCTGGCCATTGCGCGCCAGAACGTGACTGCCAAAGGCAATTGTAAGCTTGTCGCGATCGGCGGGCTGGCCGGCCTTGCCCACGGCCATGACGATGCGGCCCCAATTGGCGTCCTGTCCGGCAATGGCGGTCTTGACCAGTGGACTGTCGGCTATGGCGCGCGCAATCTTGGCCGCGCTGACCTCGCTTGTGGCGCCGCTGACGTTGACGGCGACGAATTTGGTTGCGCCTTCACCATCGCGCACGACCTGCATGGCAAGATCGAACAGCACGTCGTTGAGGGCTTCGCCAAAGGCCGGTGCGCGCGGGTCATCGAGCGAAGCGATCGGCTCGATGCCGGCCTTGCCCGTGGCAAAGGCCAAAAGCGTGTCGGATGTCGAGGTGTCGCTATCGACCGTGATGGCATTAAAGCTTGTTTCGTTGTGCCGGGCGAGAAGGGCCTGGAGGACATCAGCGGCGATGGGGGCGTCGGTGAAAACAAAGCTGAGCATAGTCGCCATGTCGGGTGCGATCATGCCCGACCCCTTGGCAATGCCAGAGATTGAAACAGTTATGCCGTCGATCTCGATTGTTGCCTGGGCGAGCTTGGGGAACGTGTCGGTCGTCATTATCGCCCTGGCCGGTCCCATCCAGGGTTCGGCAGCGAGTTGGGTGCTAAGGTTCTGCAGGACACCGTCGAATTTCGTTGCATCGAGAGGCTCGCCAATAACACCGGTCGAAGCGAGAAAGACCTCGGATGGATCGCAACCGACGGCACCGGCTGCGATATCGGCAGTCAGTTTGACCGATTCGATGCCCTTAAGGCCGGTAAAGGCATTGGCATTGCCCGAATTGACAACAAGGGCGCGTGCGGTGCCGCCGCCAAGGTTTTGCCGGCACCAATCGATGGCTGCCGAGGGGCAAAGCGAGCGCGTCAGAACGCCGGCGACGATTGTGCCCGGATCGAAAACTGCCAATAGTACGTCGGTGCGGCCCTTGTAGCGAATGCCAGCCTCGGCGGTGGCAAAGCGCACGCCGTCAATCGCAGGCGGGGTGACATAGGTTTTCGGGGCGAGGGGAGAGACGGGCAGGGCCATAAAAAAGTCCTTGGGGACAAACGCGTTTACCGACCCTTTCGTGTGCCTCAACGCGCTCTCGCTGGCAAGAGCCGCTGCAGCGGAGGAAAGGCGAAGGATGAGCGTATCGGCAAAAATCCGCGATCGTTTGGCGCCGGTCGATCGGAGCGAAGCGCAAACCCGCAAGCCATTCTCGGTACTGCCGAAGCGATTTTGCGCGAGGATGGTATTCCGGGGGGGGGCCATTGAGCCGGTGGCGACGGGCCCGCGCCGGTAAACCGACGATCTATCGTTGGTGGCCGTCCAAGACCGCAAGGCAATTTCCCGATACCGGACGTTTCGGACTGATCTGAGAGCATTTCTGACCAATCAATTGATTGGCTTCGGGCATAACACCTTATGCGGAACCGTATTTCGGTATCTGGTGTCGGAGGCGCAAACGGATGCCGGTGCCGCCGCGGCGTTGTTCGCGTATGAGAAGGGCTGGCGCAAGTTTTCCGAGGAGATCGTCGATACGGCCAAGGCGCGCGGGCAAATCGATCCGCAGACCAACGGTGCCGTTATCATCGAGCTGATCGCCGGGTTTGCCTGGCAACGTCTTTTGACGGGGCGGCTTGAGGTCGCCGACACCGACGTTGAGGCTGTGATTGCAACGCTTGTCGCGGCGACAAAAAAGAACCCCGGCGGTTAAGCCGGGGTTCTGGTTTTGGCGGCAGTCGGCAGCGGTTAGATGCCGCCCTGCGCTTCGACCTGAGCGGCAAGCTCGGGGTCGTCGATTTGAATTTCGACACCGGACTTGATGTCTTCGATTGCAGCTTCGTAGCTCTCGTAGAGAACCTGCTGGGCAACCTGCTGACGCACTTCTTCAAGGGGAGGCGCTTCAGCAAGGCGACGGTCTTCGAGATAAATCAGGTGAAAGCCGAACTGGCTCTCTACAGGCTGGGACATCTCGCCGACTTCGAGAGCCATTGCGGCCTGTTCGAATTCAGGAACCATCATGCCCGAGGAGAAATAGCCAAGGTCGCCGCCATTGGCGCGCGTTCCGTCGGTGCCGTATTCGCTTGCGGCATCGGCAAATTCACGACCGCCTTCGATTTCGGCCCGGATTTCATTGGCCTCTTCTTCGGTCGGCACCAGGATATGGCGAGCGCGGACTTCGGGTTCAGGCGTGAAATCGGCAACCAGTTCCTGATAGGCGGCTTCGATGGCCTCTTCGGTCACCTGTGTTTCAACTATCGAGTTGAAAAAGGCGCGGCGGAGGGCCTGATCTTCGAGATAGGCCATGCGGCGGGTGAAATCTTCACTTCCATCAAGACCTTCTGCGCGGGCGGCACTGGCCATCAACTTCATGTCGATGATGACTGTCAAAAGGAATCCGCGACGCTGTTCGGCAGGAATCGACTGGAGTTCGGCCGTCAGTTCTTCGGCAGCGAGAACCAGATCACCTTCGGTGACCTCCACGCCGTCAACTGTTGCCAGAACCGTATCGGGCGAGACTGGCTCGGCGGGCGCTGAAGGCGCTGCCTGCTCTGTTGCTTCAGCGGGAGCCGCTTCTTCGGACTGAGCCCAAACGGGCGCTGCGGTCAGTGAGACGGCAAGAAACGCCGGCACAATTGCGGCCCGCAAGAGGCTGGCCACCGGAGCGGCGAAGTCGGATGACATGATGAGAACTCTCCTTGTTTTTCCGAATCCGGGCCCCCCATCGCCCGAACCAAAGTTCCAGATAAGCGTTTAGCCCCGGACTTTGGCGGTGGTTTGGCGGATTTTGCCAACGTTGACAACCCATGGTGGCACTCTTACATCTCCTGCCGAAGTATTCAGCGCTCCTTTCGGCAGCGCCCCGGCCTGCCGCCCTTTTCCATATGCAAGGCACAAACCGGGACGTCGCAACCGTCGTGTCGGAGCGCATCCAACAAGGTTCTAAGGACAATTCTTCATGGCTCTTGCAGCGCTTGCCCGGAAGTTTTTCGGCTCGGCCAACGATCGGCGCGTCAAACGCTATCAATCCAATGTCGATGCTATCAACGCACTTGAGCCCGAGTTCGAAAAGCTCACCGACGACCAGCTGAGGGCGAAAACCGAAGAGTTCCGACAGCAATTGCGCGATGGCGCAAAACTGGCCGATGTGCTGGTTCCGGCCTTTGCAACTGTGCGCGAAGGCTCAAAACGCGCCCTGGGCATGCGCCATTTCGACGTTCAGCTTATCGGCGGCATGGTGCTCAACGAGCGGGCCATCACCGAAATGCGGACCGGTGAAGGCAAGACCCTTGTGGCAACGCTTTCGGCGTATCTCAACGCGCTTGAAGACAAGGGCGTGCACATCGTCACCGTCAACGACTATCTTGCCCGTCGCGACAGCGAGTGGATGGGGCGTCTTTACGGTTTCCTGGGGCTGTCGACCGGTGTCATCGTCCATGGCATCAACGACATGGAGCGCAAAGCCGCTTACGATGCCGACATCACATACGGCACCAACAACGAGTTCGGCTTCGACTATCTGCGCGACAACATGAAATATTCGCGCGCCCAGATGGTGCAGCGCGGACACAATTACGCGATTGTCGATGAAGTGGATTCGATCCTAATCGACGAAGCGCGGACGCCGCTGATTATTTCGGGGCCCTCTCAGGATCGCTCCGAGCTTTACAAGACGATCGACAAGTACATTCCGTTGCTCGTCGAAGACGATTACACCATCGACGAAAAACATCGCGCAGCGAGCTTTACCGACGAGGGCATCGAAAAGCTTGAGGAAATTCTTGAGCGTGACGGACTGATCAAATCGGGTTCGCTCTACGACATCGACAACGTTTCGATTGTTCATCATCTTAATTCGGCGCTTAAGGCGCACAAGATTTTCACGCGCGACAAGGACTATATCGTCCGAGACGACGACGTTGTGATCATCGACGAATTCACAGGTCGTATGATGCCGGGCCGCCGCTTCTCGGAAGGGTTGCATCAGGCGCTGGAAGCCAAGGAAGGCGCAAAGATACAGCCTGAAAACCAGACGCTGGCATCAATCACGTTCCAGAACTATTTCCGGCTCTACACAAAGCTGGCAGGCATGACCGGTACTGCCGATACCGAAGCGTCCGAATTTGCCGATATTTACGGGCTGGACGTGGTGACCGTTCCCACCAACGTGCCGATCGCGCGTCTCGACGAGAACGACCAGATCTATCGCTCCGTTGACGAAAAATTCCAGGCCATTACTGACGAGGTGATTGCGTGTCGCAACCGCAATCAGCCTGTTCTTGTGGGTACGACATCGATCGAACGTTCGGAAATGCTGGCCGACTTCCTCAAGAAGAAGGGCATCAAGGACATCGCTGTCCTCAACGCCCGTCACCATGAGCAGGAAGCTCAGATCATTGCTGCTGCGGGCGTGCCCGGTGCGATCACCATAGCAACCAACATGGCCGGTCGTGGAACCGACATTCAGCTCGGCGGCAATCTCGAGATGCGCGTTGCCAACGAAGCCGAAGGGCTCGAAGGCGAAGCGCTCGCGAAAAAGACTGCTGAAATCAAGGCCGATATCGCCGAGAAAAAGAAAGAGGCGCTCGCTGCTGGCGGGCTGATGGTAATCGGTACCGAGCGCCATGAGTCACGCCGCATCGATAACCAGTTGCGCGGCCGTTCGGGCCGTCAGGGCGATCCGGGGCGCTCGAAATTCTTTGTCTCGCTGCAGGACGATCTTATGCGGCGCTTCTTCCCCGAGCGCATGGAAAAGGTTCTGACCTCGCTCGGTCTGAAAGATGGCGAGTCGATCTCCGATGCGATGGTCACCAAGGCCATCGAACGTGCCCAGACCCGCGTGGAAGGGCACAATTTCGATATCCGCAAGAACATCTTGAAATATGATGACGTGATGAACGATCAGCGCAAGGTGATCTTCGAGCAGCGCATCGAATTGATGGATGCCGAGAACGTCGCCGAAACGATTGCCGATATGCGCCACGACGTGGTGGATTCGCTCATTGGAAAATCGGCACCGGAGCGCTCCTATCCTGAACAGTGGAATACCGAGCAGCTCGGCGCCGCATGCAAGACCTATCTGGGGATCGAGCCACCTCTGGCCGAATGGGCCGACGAAGAAGGCATGAGCGTCGAGGTGCTACGCGAGCGCCTCGTCAAGATGGCTGACGATTACGCGGCAGCAAAGGCGGCGCGGATCGGACCGGAAACCATGCGCCAGATCGAAAAGAGCTTCATCCTGCAATCGATCGACGGGTTGTGGCGTGAGCATCTTGTGACGCTCGACCATCTCTCGAAAGTCGTCGGCTGGCGCGGACTGGCCCAGCGCGACCCGCTTAACGAATACAAGCAGGAAGCTTTCGAGCTGTTTTCTTTGCTGCTGACCAATCTGCGTGAGTTGGTCACCACTCAGATGAGCCATTTCGAAATCAAGCCGCCCGAGCCCCAGGCGCCAGCGCCCGGCCAGCTTCGTGAAAGCCATATCGACCCGGTGACCGGCGAGAACGAAGTGCGCGACGATGCCGCGCCGCAGGGGGAATTGAGCCCTGAAGTGATGGCTCGTACGCGGCGTAACGATCCGTGCCCATGCGGATCGGGCAAAAAATTCAAACATTGCCACGGCTCTTTCTAGGCAGGCAATCGAGCACAAATCGAAATCCCCGGAGCCCGCTCCGGGGATTTTTTGTTGCCGGTCGCACATGAAGCCGGAACTGTTTAGGGTGGACAGGCATTTGTGAGAGCGCTTTTGGGGGAATATTTTGACCTACGATCAAATCGTGCTTTTTGCTCTTTTGGGATTGGTGCTGGCTGGGCTTTTATGGGGCAAGTGGCGCTATGACCTCGTCGCATTTGGCGCGCTCATCATGGGCGTGGTTCTGGGGGTGGTGCCGGCGCAAACAGCATTTTCGGGCTTCGGCAACGATGCGACTATCATCATAGCGTTGGTTTTGGTGGTGACTGCGGGGCTGTCCCGATCCGGGGCCGTGGATCTGATCACCCGCCATGCTGTCAGTCGCGATCGTTCCCTGCCGCTTCATATCTCGATCATGGGCGGCATCGGGGCTGTGTTTTCAGGATTCATGAACAATGTCGCGGCGCTGGCGATTTTGATGCCTGTGGACGTACAGGCGGCGCAAAAGGCCAATCGCTCGCCGGCGTCTTCGCTGATGCCTCTGGCCTTCGCGACAATTCTCGGCGGTATGCTGACCATGATCGGGACGCCGCCCAACATCATCATCGCCGCCTATCGTGAGCGCGCCATGGGCGAAAGCTTCACGATGTTCGATTTTACCCCCGTTGGACTGGTCTGCGCCCTGGCCGGCGTTGCGTTTATCGGGTTCGTGGGCTGGCGGTTGATCCCGGTGCGCGACAAGGGCGCTGGCGCCGAATTGCGTGCCGCGGCCAGCTACACGACCGAACTTGTGGTTACCGAGAAATCGAAAGCCAAAGGCAAGCGCGTGCGTGAGCTGGACGGAGATGCCGAAGAGCACGATTGTGCCATCGTGGGTCTTGTGCGCCGCAACAAACGGCTGCCGGGCCGGGCGCGGTGGGAGCGGATCCGCAAAGGCGATCTCATCGTCGTTCATGGTAGCGCTGAGGCCATTTCGGCACTGGCCGGCGCGCTGCAGGTCGATCTGCAGGGGCGGTCGGGTGAAAGTGCCGAGCTGTCCTCGGATCTGAAAATGGTCGAAGCGGTTGTGACGACGGATAGCCGCGTCGTTGGCCGGATTGCCAATGATGTGCGCGTCATGCAGCGCAATGGCGTGGTGATGCTTGGGCTGTCGCGGCGTGGTCGGGCGATTACCGAGAGGGTGCGCCGCACACCGCTCGAGGTCGGTGATGTGCTGTTGCTGCTTGGTCATCAGGATGCCGTCGACGATGTCATTACCCGCATGGACTGTTTGCCGATTGCATCCAGCGTACCTGTGGTGCGCCATGAAAAGGCTCTTGGCGCCATCGGCTTGTTTGCCGCGGCTGTCGGGGTTGGGGCGTTTGGGCTTGTACCGCTTACGGTTGCGCTTGGTGCTGTTGCGGTGATGTACGTGCTCTTTGATATCCTGCCGGTGCGCGAGATCTACGAGGCCATCGAATGGCCTGTGGTTGTGCTCCTCGGCTCGCTGTTGCCTGTGGGGCTGGCGCTGGAAACCTCGGGGGGCACGCAGCTCATGGCTGAAGGGCTGGCGATGTTCGGCCAATACGTCCCCGCGTGGGTGGCGCTGGCGGCGGTGCTTGTGTTCACCATGACGCTTTCGGACGTGCTCAACAATGCGGCGACCGCGGTGATTTTCGGCCCCGTCGCGTTCGGGCTGGCGCAGATATTGGGGGTTAATCCCGACGCCTTCCTGATGGCCGTGGCCATCGGCGCGAGCTGTGCCTTCCTCACGCCAATCGGGCACAACAACAACGCGCTGATCATGGGGCCGGGCGGGTATCGCTTCGGCGATTATTGGCGCATGGGGCTGCCGCTCGAAGTGATTATCGTACTTGTCGGTGTCCCGGCCATCATGGTGTTCTGGCCGCTTTGAGCCTAACCCTCGGATTTGTCGCGCAGCGCGTCGCGCAGGCTGGTCTGGGCGGAGCCGGGCTTTAAAGGTTTTTGCTGGCTGTCATGGGGTGACCACCCGGATAGCCAGAGGATTTCGAGACTGGCGCGGACCTTGCTGTCGGGATCTGAATAGCGCTCGGTGTAGATTTCCGCAGCGCGCATCAAATGGCGTGGTGTCATCAATCGCGTGTCGCGCCCGGCGAGAGGATTGGTGACCCCCAACGCCCGCAACTCGTCGAACAGGGCAAGCGGGGTGCGATAGCGCACCATGTGGGTTTCGAGGTCCGTGACCGGCAGGGCAAAGCCTGCCCGTTGGAGCAGGCTGCCCGCATCGCGCACGTCGATCATCGGCGCCACGCGAGGGGACACGCCGCCAAGAATTTCTACATCGGCGGCCAGAAACGCGTCTCGCAGTTCACTTAGCGTGCGCCCACCGATGGCCGCGGCGATCAAGAGGCCGTCAGGGGCGATGTGGCGGCGCAGGTTTTCGAGGAAACCGGGGACGTCGTTGACGGTCTGGAGGTCGAGAAGCGAGACGATCAGATCGTAATCGCTGGCGGGAAGTCGTAGATGTTCCGGATCGACATGCGCAAATCCATCGACATCGAGCAGGGTGGATGCCTTTTCGAATTTGATTGGGCCATTGGCCGAATGCGCGCCGTCGGGCAGCAGGCGCGGATCGGGCCCAATGACGAGCGCTTTAGGGAATTCCCGCGTCACGGGCGCGAGCCGGTCGCCAAGATCGGCGAGGACAAGATCGGTCACGAAATCGGATTGCCCTTCGCGTTTGGCGAAGTTCGCTGCAAGGCGGGCACGGTCGAATACAAGCGGGGACTGGGTCATGGTGTCGACCATATGGCGCAGGAATGGATGCCATGCAATGATCGTATCATGGTTGGGGGGATGGACGATCGGGGGCGCCCGTTTGGCGCGTGGTTACGCGAGCTTGCGGCGACGGTCGCAGGGCGTGCGCTCGACGCCGCTTTCCCACCGGTCTGCCTGGCATGCGGGGAGGCTGTCCTGACGCCCGATGGCTTATGTTCCGGGTGCTGGAGCCAATTGGTCCCAATATCGCGCCCGTTCTGCCCGGTTCTGGGCTTGCCATTTGCCTCGGACATGGGGGAGGGCGCGCTGTCTGTGCAGGCGATTGCCGATCCGCCGCCGTTCTCGCGGGCGCGCTCCGCAGTTGCCTATACCGATCTGGCGCGCAAGCTGGTGTCGAAGCTGAAATATTCCGATCGGCCCGAGATTGCATTGTTCTGCGCCCGTATGATGGTCTGTGCCGGCCACGAGCTTTTGGGTTCCGATGGGGTGCTGGTGCCAGTCCCATTACACAGGGCACGGCAGCGTCAAAGGCGATACAATCAGTCGGCGGAACTGGCGCGTGCCATTGGACGCCTTGCAAATTGCACGCTGGATACCGACCTTGTCGTCAGGCATCGGCACACGATCCAGCAGGTCGGGTTGAACGCTTCCCAGCGGACTCGCAATGTCGATGGAGCGTTTCGCGTCAATGTGGCGAAGCTGGATCGGTTGGGCGCGCGGCGCGTTGTCCTGATCGATGACGTGCTGACAACCGGAGCCACGGTGTCTGCGGCGGCCAAGGCGCTCAAGCGCGCAGGCGTATCGCAGGTCGACGTGCTCAGCTTTGCCCGCGTTGTGTTCGATGCGGATATGACAGTATAACCGCCAAGATTGACTGGAGTTTACGTTCAAATGGCCAAGGTCGAAATCTATACGACCCCGACTTGCCCCTATTGTCATGCCGCCAAGGCGCTGCTGGGCGACAAGGGTATAGCATTCGAAGAGATCACAGTGCTCGATCCCGATCTGCGGGAAAAAATGACACAGCGCGCCAATGGACGGCGCACGGTGCCTCAGATCTTTGTCGGGCAGACCCATGTTGGCGGCTTTGACGATCTGGCCGCGCTTGAGCGGCAGGGCAAGCTTGATCCGCTGATCGAGAATGCAGCGTGAGCCAGGCCACGACCGTTGCCCTTGTTCAGATGAACGCAGGCCTCGGGGCCGAGGTTAATCTTGCTGAAATCGAAGCGCGCGTGGCCGAGGCCAAACAGGCCGGTGCCTGTTACGTGCTGACCCCGGAAATGAGTGTAGTCTTTGCAAAAGACCGTGCAGGGCTTAGGGCAACAACTGGGCCTTGGGGCGGTAATGGTGCGATCGAGCGGCTTGCCGGTATCGCCCAAGCTCATTCGGTGTTTCTCCATGTCGGCTCGCTTGCGATTGCGCTGAGCGATGAGCGGTTCGCCAATCGCTCGGTGGTTTTCGATCCGCAGGGCGCTATCGTATCGACCTACGACAAGATCCATCTGTTCGACGCCGATATACCTGGATCGAACGCTTATCGCGAAAGTGCGACCTATGCGGGTGGTACGCAGGCGGTGGTTGTCGATATTGCGCCTTTCTCGCTTGGAGCGACTATCTGTTATGATCTGCGCTTTGCCGGGCTTTATCGCGCGCTGGCCGAGGCTGGGGCGCAGGTCATTGCCGTACCCTCGGCCTTCACGGTACCCACAGGGGCGGCGCATTGGCACGTTCTGTTGCGGGCTCGAGCCATAGAAACCGGGTGTTTTATTCTTGCAGCGGCACAGGGTGGGCACCATGAAAACGGGCGGTCGACGTTTGGTCATTCGCTTGTCGTGTCGCCCTGGGGCGAGGTGATCGCAGAAGTTGAGGGCGACGCGCCGGGCCTGCTCATTGCCGAGCTGGACCTTGACGCGGTGAGCGCGGCGCGGCAAAGGGTGCCCGCGCTTGCCAATGCGCGCAGCTTTACGCTCGCCGCGCCGGACGCCGGCGTCGCGGTTTCGAGCAGTCTTAAAACCCAAGCGGGAAATTGAAAGTGATCCAGTTCACGCTCGCCTGCGCTGCAGGCCACAAATTCGATGCCTGGTTCAGAAATGCCGAGGCGTATGACGAGCAATCGACGCGCGGGGTTTTGTCCTGCCCGATCTGCAATTCCTCACAGGTGGAAAAGGCGCTGATGGCGCCGGCCGTTTCACGATCGAGCGAAAAGGTCTCTCTGTCGGCCGGGCATCCTGAGCATGGCGAGTTCATGAAAGCCATGCGCGCCTTGCGCCAGAAGATGACCTCGGAAGCCGATTATGTCGGTGACAAATTTGCCGAGGAAGCCCGCAAGATCCACTACGACGAAGCGGAAGCGCGGGGCATCTATGGCGAGGCAACCAAGGATGAGGTGGTCAGCCTGATCGACGAGGGCATTGAATTCATGCCGCTGCCGAACGTGCCCGACGAGCACAATTGACGGTCAGGTTCTGCCACCGATTCAGCGCGCGTGGGGTGCATTGGCCGCACATCGATTTCGAACCGCGCCTTGAAGCGTTCTATAGCAAATGGGGCTTTTAGGCCGATCGTCGCCGGGCTCGTGGACCTGACATTTTTGTCAGGTTGATCTTAAGCCGCCGGCTTTTCAAGCAACATCATGTAATTGACCGCCATGTCGCGGCTCTTGTTCCATTCGTTTTTTAACGGATTGAAGGTCACGCCGGTCTTGTCGACTACGCTCATGGCGTTGCGTCCGGTAATCGATGTGATCTCTTCAGGGGTGACCAATTTTTCATATTGGTGCGTGCCCTTGGGGAGCCAGCGCAGGACGCGCTCAGCGCCCACTATGGCCAGTGCATAGGCGCGGGCCGTGCGATTGATGGTGGCCACGAACATCAGACCACCAGGCTTGACCAGATCGCAGCAGCTTTGGAGATAGAGGGGTACATCGGCGACGTGCTCGACAACTTCCATGTTGAGCACGACATCGAACTGCTCGCCGGCTGCAGCGAGATCTTCGGAAGTGGTGGCGCGATAATCGATCTCCAGGCCGGACTGATCGGCGTGGAGAGCGGCAATCTTGACATTCTTTTCACCCGCATCGGCGCCAACGACTTCCGCGCCGAGCCGCGCCATGGGTTCGCAGAGCAGACCTCCGCCGCAGCCGATATCGAGAATGCGCAGGCTGGTGAACGGGCGCATGGTCTTATCGTCCAGCCCGAAATGGGCAATGATCTTTTCGCGGATATAGGCGAGACGCACTGGATTGAACTTGTGCAGCGGCCGGAACTTGCCGTTGGGATCCCACCATTCCTCGGCCATCTTGTGGAACCTGTCGATCTCATCGGGGCTGATGGTGGTGCTCATGGCGTTACCTCGTCTTTGCTTGTTTCACAGGTGAGGCCGGCAAGCCCTCAAGTCAAGCGATCCGTCGCCGCATTCACGCAAGCCATATTGCTAAATTCGCCGCTTTGTGGCACTCACCGCGCCACAACCGTACTTTGCGTTACGGCTGACACTTCTGGTTTTATGCAGGGCGGCGTCATGGCGCGTATAGTTATGAAGTTTGGCGGCACCTCGGTCGCCAATGTCGAGCGCATTCGAAAGGCGGCCCTGCACGTCAAACGCGAGGTCGATGCCGGCCACGAAGTTGCCGTTGTGGTTTCTGCCATGTCGGGCAAGACCAATGAGCTTGTCGGCTGGTGCGCCGAGGCCGCGCCCATGCACGATGCGCGCGAATACGATGCCGTTGTGGCCTCGGGTGAACAAGTGACCGCCGGGCTGATGGCTATCGTGCTTTCGGAAATGGGTATCCAGTCCCGCTCCTATGCCGGCTGGCAGGTGCCCATTCACACTGATGATGCCCATGGTTCGGCCCGCATTACCGGCATCGATCCTGCCAATCTCAATGAGCGGATGAGTTCGGGCTGGGTGCCGGTCGTCACCGGTTTTCAGGGCGTCTCCGACAAGAAGCGGATCACCACGCTTGGACGCGGTGGATCTGACACCTCGGCGGTTGCCGTGGCGGCAGCAGTCAAGGCGGATCGGTGCGACATCTATACCGACGTCGATGGCGTCTATACGACGGATCCGCGCATTGCGCCCAAAGCAAGGCGCCTTGAACGGGTCAGTTTTGAGGAAATGCTCGAAATGGCTTCGCTGGGTGCCAAGGTGCTCCAGACGCGGTCGGTGGAACTGGCTATGGCCCAGGGCGTGCGGCTCGTCGTACGCTCAAGCTTTGACGATCCCGATGCGGGCAACGCACCGGGCAGCGAATGGGGCATGACGGGCACGCTTGTGTGCGATGAGGATGAGATCATGGAAAAGCAGATCGTTTCAGGTGTGACCCTTGCACGGGCCGAAGCCAAGATCACCCTGCGCAAGGTCAAGGACAAGCCGGGCGTTGCCGCGGCTGTGTTCGGGCCGCTGGCCGATGCACGTATCGTCGTCGACATGATCGTGCAGAATATTTCCGATGACGGACAGATCACCGACATCACCTTTACGGTGCCCGACAGCGAATTCGACAAGGCCATGAAGGTTCTTCGCAATGCGCCCGATCTCGAATACGAGTCGATTTCCGGCTCGAAAGGTGGCGCAAAGATCTCAGTCGTCGGCGTCGGAATGCGCAGCCATGCCGGGGTTGCAGCCTCGATGTTCCGGGCTCTTTCGGACAAGGGAATCAACATTCAGCTCATCACCACTTCCGAAATCAAGACCTCGGTATTGATCGATGAAGAATATGCGGAGCTTGCAGTTCGGGCGCTGCATACCTATTACGGTCTGGACAAGGTCGAGGGGTAACCACCTCTCGGGGGCGATAATCCTATGAGGCGGGGCATCCGTCGGGCGAGCAAACATGGTGACAGCGATTGGTGGACCGCGGGTGCTCTTGCGCCAACTGCGCGAAACCATGGCCGAACCATTGGCCAGCCAGGAACGGTTGGACAAGATTGTCGACCTGATCGCTGACAATATGCGGGCCGATGTGTGCTCGTTCTATGTACTGCGCGACGATGGCGCGCTTGAGCTCTTTGCCACGCACGGCTTGCGCCGCGACGCTGTCCACATCACCACACTGCGTCTGGGCGAGGGGCTGGTCGGGCTTATCGCCAACGAGGCCGAACCGCTGAGCCTTCAGAACGCGCCCGAACATCCCTCTTTTGCCTACCGCCCTGAAACCGGCGAAGATCCGTTCTTTTCGTTCCTGGGCGTGCCGGTCCTGCGGGCCGGCCAGACGCTGGGCGTGTTGGTTGTTCAAAATTCCGAACGCCGGGTTTACGGCGAGGATGAAACCGAGGCGCTGCTGACTACGGCCACCATTCTGGCCGAAATGATCTCGACAGCCGATTTCGATGCGCTGATCAAACCGGGCTCGGATATCGATTTGCGCCGTCCGCGCATGTTCCAGGGCATCGGGTTTTCCGAGGGCATCGCGCTCGGTCAAGTCGTGCTCCACGATCCGCGTGTGGTTGTCACCAATTTCGTTGCGGACGATACCGATGCTGAAAAGGCTCGGCTTGAGGCTGCGCTTCAGACGATGCGGGTCTCGATCGACGAACTGCTCAATTCGGGCGACATGCAGATACCGTCCGATCACCGCGACATTCTGGAAAGCTACAGAATGTTTGCCCATGACCGGGGATGGGTAAGGCGGCTCGAAGAGGCAATCGACTCAGGGTTAACTGCCGAGGCTGCCGTGGAGCGTGTTCAGAACGACACGCGCGCCCGCATGCTGCGCCAGACAGATCCCTATATCCGCGAACGGTTGCACGATCTCGACGATCTTGCCAATCGCTTGCTGCGCATCCTGACGGCGGATGGCTCGGTCCCCGGCAAGGAACTGCCCGACAATGCTGTTCTTGTGGCGCGCAATATGGGACCCGCCGAACTGCTTGAATATGACCGCACCCGGCTGCGGGCGGTGGTGCTCGAAGACGGCGCTGCCACTGCCCATGTTGCCATTGTTGCTCGTTCGGTTGGGCTGGTGGCGGTGGGCCAGGCGGAAAATATCGTTTCGATGGGTGAGGCTGGCGACGATATCATCGTTGACGGCTTTACCGGCGCCGTCCATTTACGGCCCACGCCTGATATCGAAGCGACCTATATCGACAAGGTTCGGCTCTCGGCCAAGCGGCGCGCCCACTACGCAGCGCTCAAGGATACCCCGCCAGTCTCGCGCGACGGGCAGCACATCACGCTGTTGCACAATTCGGGCTTGCTCGCCGATATGGCCATGCTCGAAGAGACCGGCGCTGAAGGCGTTGGGCTGTTCCGCACAGAGCTGCAATTCATGATCGCCTCGAAAATGCCCCGGGTCAAAGACCAGGTGGAGCTGTATTCGGAGGCCATGCGATTGATGGGCGACAAGCCCATCGTTTTCCGCCTGCTCGATATCGGGGGCGACAAGGTTGTGCCCTATATGCGCTCGACCGCCGAGGAGAACCCGGCAATGGGCTGGCGCAGTCTCCGGTTGGCGCTCGACCGTCCGGCATTGTTGCGCACCCAGGTCCGCGCCCTGCTGCAGGCCGCCGGCGGCAAGCCGTTGCGTATACTGGTGCCCATGGTCACCGAGGCGCGCGAGTACATGAAGGTCAAGCGCTTCATTCTGCGAGAGAACGAGCGTCTGCCCCGGCTTGGCTTTGCTCAGCCCGAGGTGCTCGAGATCGGATCGATGATCGAGGTGCCCTCGCTGTTGTTCGAACTCGACAGATTGTTGCCGGAGACCGATTTCGTCTCGATCGGTTCGAACGATCTCATTCAGTTTCTGACAGCTGCGGACCGCGCCAATCCGCGTGTGGCCAACAATTACGACCCGATTGCCCGGCCGCGGTTGCGGGCGCTAAAACTCGTTGTCGATGCCGCTGCCAAATATGGCAAGCCTGTTACCATGTGCGGGGAATTGGCAGGGCGTCCGATCGAGGCGATGGCGCTTTTGTCGATCGGCATGACCCGGCTTTCGATGGGCGCATCGTCTATCGGGCCGATCAAGGAAATGGTGCTTGGACTTGACGTCGAGGCGCTCAAGGCCGAAATGAACGATTATCTTGAAAACGGCGAAACCGAGGGCTCGGCCCGCGAGTTTCTGGCCGAGTTTGCCGACCGGCATTCTCTGACCGTTTAGCGTACTTCTTCCGACCCGGATTGTTTTTCATGGCTTTTCTGCCCACCGATAAGCTCGACGCTCTTGAACGCCGTTTCGATTCCATCGAAGCGGCGATGTCGGGTAGCCCGGACCCTGACGCCTATGTACGGCTTTCAAAAGAATATGCCGAGCTTTCGCCCATGGTCGCCAAGGTGCGTGAATACCGCGCCGCGTTGGCCGAGCTTGCGGGCGCCGAGGAACTGGTGAAATCGGCCGACAAGGAAATGGCCGAACTTGCCTATGAAGAAATGGGCGAACTCAAGGAAAGCATCGAAGCGCTGAGCCAGCAGATACGCATCCTGCTTCTGCCAAAGGATGCCGCTGACGAGAAAAGCGCGATCCTGGAAGTGCGCGCCGGAACTGGGGGCGATGAGGCAGCCCTTTTTGCTGGCGATCTGTTTCGCATGTATCAACGCTATGCCGAAGCACAAGGCTGGAAAGTTTCGGTGATGGAAATGTCTGAAGGCGACGCCGGCGGATATAAGGAAATCATCGCCAATGTTTCGGGTGCCGGCGTTTTCGCCAAGCTCAAATATGAATCTGGCGTCCATCGCGTACAACGGGTGCCCGATACCGAAGGGTCCGGGCGCATTCATACGTCTGCAGCGACGGTCGCGGTGTTGCCCGAGGTCGAAGACATCGATATCGAGATCCGCAACGAGGATATCCGTATCGACACGATGCGGGCTTCGGGAGCCGGTGGCCAGCACGTCAATACCACCGACTCGGCTGTCCGCATTACTCATATTCCTTCTGGCATCGTGGTCACATCGGCCGAAAAATCCCAACATCAGAACCGCGCCAACGCCATGAAGGTGCTGCGCGCCAGGTTGTTTGACGAACAACAATTCAAGGCGTCGTCCGAACGGGCTGAAAGCCGTAAATCGCAGGTGGGCTCGGGCGATCGGTCCGAGCGCATCCGGACCTACAACTTCCCCCAGGGGCGGGTGACCGATCACAGGATCAATCTTACGCTCTACAAGTTGCCCCAGATCATCACCGGGGAGGCGCTGGGCGAAGTTATCGACGCGCTGATTACGGAAAATCAGGCTGCGCAATTGGCAGCAATGGAGCAGGGGGGCTGAGTGCTCGTCCGCTTTGGGCACCTCCAGCAGGGATTATGACACAGACGATTGGCCAGACCTGGCGGAGCCTGCGCGAGCGGTTTACAGCCGCAGGATTTGCAACCGCCGCGCTCGATGCGCGGCTTTTGGTGCGGCATAGTCTTGGATTTGACGACACAAAGCTGATTGCCGGGGAAACAGACCCCTATCCCGAACGCCAGATGGCTGCTCTTAGCGCGTATGTGGATCGCAGGCTCGGCGGAGAGCCAATTGCGCGTATTGTCGGCGTGCAGGAGTTTTATGGGCTGCGTTTCGGCTTAAATGCAGCGACGCTGATTCCACGGCCGGAAACCGAAATGCTTGTTGATTTTGCGATTGCCGAACTGGGCGGCCGGGCCGCGCCAAAAATTGCAGATCTGGGAACGGGCACCGGCTGCATAATGCTTTCAGTCCTGGCGAATCTGCAGGAAGCGCGTGGGGTCGGGGTGGATCTATCTGCCGATGCTCTCGATCAGGCGCGAATCAATGCACGAACGCTGGGCGTTGCCGAGCGGTTCGAGGGGCGGGAAGGCAGTTGGTTCGAACCGCTGGGCGGGGAGCAGTTCGACCTTGTCGTTTCCAATCCGCCCTACATCGCCAGCCAGGTCATCGAAACGCTCGCGGTTGGAGTCAAATCCTTCGATCCCATGCTTGCGCTCGATGGAGGAAGGGACGGGCTGGCGCCTTATCGGGTCATCGCAGCCCAGGGACGTGCACACCTTGCGGCGGGCGGAGCGCTTGCCCTTGAAATCGGTTTCGATCAGGGCCAAATCGTTAATGAGCTTTTAGACCAAGCCGGCTTTTGCGATATCTCAATCGCCAGGGACCTTGCTGGCCACGACCGGATGGTTACCGCCCGCGCGCCGCAATGATCCAGTGCCCCGGCGTTTTTCGTGTAAAGCCAATATTTTTCTTGGAATGAAAAGGATAAGCGGTTAGGTTGGCCATGCTGACGCGGTGCTTGTTCATCGCGGTGGAACCCACCCTGACATCGGCGGAAGAGAAAAGCCGGCCGCGGACCCCGACCTTCCAATGGTTGGCCCAGCACAGGACAGGGCAGGAGACCGCACAGCCTTTTTGGGGAAACCAGAGAGAGCGATCGGCGCAGCTCGAACCGGCAGCCCGGTTCGTGTCAGCCGAGATTTGTGTCCGCCGCCCTGTTTTGGCGGCAAAGGCCCTTGATGGGGCAGGTTCAGGAAAAGTGAAAATCGGATTTCCGGTTCGGACCTGCACCACGACAATAAGGACAATAATCATCCTTTGAGGGATGAGTGATGTCCTAAGCGCATACCTTCACGGAACGTGTTGAAGCGAGCACATGAGACCAAACCAGCAGAACAACAACAAGCAGCGTTCGCGCGGCCGGAACAACAACAATAACAACCAGCGCCGCGGCGGTGGCGGCGGCAATCCGTTGTCGCGCAGCTATGAGAGCAACGGCCCGGACGTGAAAATTCGCGGCAATGCGGCTCATATCGCAGAGAAATATACCCAGCTTTCGCGTGATGCGGCTTCGGTCGGTGACAACGTGATGGCGGAAAATTATCTCCAGCACGCCGAGCATTATCTCCGTATCATCCTTGCTGCGCAGGCCCAGTATCAGCCCCGCCAGGATACGAGCGTCGATACAACGCCCGACGATGATGACGACAACGACAATGATAACGCTTCGGGCAATTCCGGCGAGTCTGCCGAACAGAATGCCGTAGCCTCCGAGAATGGGGATTCGGGGTCGGACGAACAGCGTGAGCCGCGTCCGCGCCGTCAGCGTCGTCCCCGCCGTGAGCGGACCGAAGAAACAGTCGAGGCTTCGAGTGAGGGCGAAAGACCCGTCGAGGCGGAACCTGCCAAGTCGCAGGATGCAGCACCTGCTGCCGAGGAGGCGCCTAAAAAGCCGCGCCGTCCGCGCCGCAAAAAGTCGGATGACGATTCCAATGAGCCGGCACCGGAATTGCCAGCCTTTCTGACGGCCGGCCGCGAAGCTGCGGCCGAATAGCGCCAGGAGGCGCTGCCAGATACCAATCGAAAAATAAAAGGACCGGGCCATCGTGCCCGGTCTTTTTCTTTGCAAATGTGCGCCTACATATCCTTTGACTTGAGTCAGCGCCGGGCAGCCGGGCTGAGCTAAAATCCAGTCAACGCTTCGGGCGTTGTCTCGTGTGCCGCGAAGCGGGCAGGGGCAGCGCGCCAGCAAAGGAGAGTTGAAGCATGAATATCGAAAAATATACTGAGCGGACCCGCGGGTTCATTCAGAGCGCTCAGCAGATGGCGCTTTCTCGTGGCCACCAGCAGTTCACCCCACTCCATATCCTCAAGGTTCTCGTCGATGACCCCGAAGGCATGGCCACCGGGCTGATTGAACGCGCTGGCGGCAATGCACAGGCCGTGCGTGCCGGGGTTGAAGAGGGATTGAAAAAGATTCCATCGGTCTCCGGTGACAATGGCCAGATCTATCTTGGCCGCGAACTGGCCCGTGTTTTTGAAACCGCCGAGGCCGCAGCGCAGAAGGCAGGCGATTCGTTCGTCGCCGTCGAGCGCATGCTGTTGGCGCTGACCATCGAAAAAGAGACCGATGCGGGCAAGATCCTCGCCTCGGCTGGTGTTACGGCAAATGGGCTCAATGCTGCAATCGAGTCGATCCGCAAGGGGCGCACCGCCGATTCTGCGAGCGCTGAGAACACTTATGATGCGCTCAAGAAATACGCGCGTGATCTGACCGAGGATGCCCGCGAAGGCAAGCTCGATCCGGTGATCGGCCGTGACGAGGAAATCCGCCGCACCATTCAGGTGCTCTCGCGCCGCACCAAGAACAACCCGGTGCTGATCGGTGAGCCCGGCGTGGGCAAGACAGCGATCGCCGAAGGGCTCGCTCTGCGCATCGTCAATGGCGACGTTCCCGAATCGCTCAAGAAGAAGGCGCTGTTGGCGCTGGATATGGGCGCTTTGATCGCTGGTGCGAAATATCGCGGCGAATTCGAAGAGCGGCTGAAATCGGTTTTGAGTGAAGTTCAGTCCGCGGATGGGCAGATTATCTTGTTTATCGACGAGATGCATACCCTTGTCGGTGCAGGCAAGGCCGACGGGGCCATGGATGCATCCAATCTGTTGAAACCGGCTTTGGCGCGCGGTGAGTTGCACTGCGTTGGCGCGACAACGCTCGATGAATACAAAAAGCACGTCGAAAAAGATGCAGCTCTGGCGCGGCGTTTCCAGCCGGTCTTTGTCAATGAACCCAGCGTGGAGGATACGATCTCAATTCTGCGCGGGCTCAAGGAAAAATACGAACTTCATCACGGGGTGCGGATTTCCGATTCGGCGCTGGTATCGAGTGCGACCCTTTCGAACCGCTACATCACCGACCGTTTTCTGCCCGATAAGGCCATCGACCTGATGGACGAAGCTTCGGCGCGGTTGCGGATGGCTGTCGATTCAAAGCCCGAGGCTCTCGATGAGCTGGACCGTCGTATCATTCAGCTGAAAATCGAACGCGAAGCGCTGAAAAAGGAAGAGGACGATGCCTCAAAGACCCGTCTTGGTCGGCTCGAAGCCGAGCTTGCCGGTCTTGAAGAAGAATCTGACGCCATGACCCAGCGCTGGCTTTCCGAAAAGGAAAGACTGGCGGGCGGAACCAAGCTCAAGGAACAGCTCGACGCTGCGCGCACCGAGCTCGAACTTGCCCAGCGCAAGGGGGATCTCGCTCGCGCCGGTGAGCTGGCCTATGGGGTGATCCCCGATCTCGAGCGGCGATTGAAAGAGGCCGAGGCTCATGAAGCTCAGCCAGGATCGGACATGGTCGAAGAGGTGGTGACGCCCAACCATATCGCCCAGGTGGTATCGCGCTGGACGGGCGTGCCCGTCGACAAAATGCTTGAGGGTGAACGCGACAAGCTGTTGCGCATGGAAGATGAACTGGCCCGTCGCGTGATCGGCCAGTCCGAGGCGGTGGCTGCGGTTTCCAGAGCGGTTCGCCGGGCGCGCGCCGGATTGCAGGATCCCAACCGTCCAATCGGTTCGTTCATGTTCCTTGGCCCCACCGGTGTGGGCAAGACCGAGCTGACCAAGACGCTGGCCCAGTTCCTGTTCGATGATGAAACGGCAATGGTCAGGCTCGATATGAGCGAGTTCATGGAAAAGCACGCTGTTGCGCGCCTGATCGGCGCCCCTCCGGGCTATGTAGGATATGACGAGGGCGGGGTTCTGACCGAAGCCGTGCGTCGGCGACCCTATCAGGTGGTTTTGTTCGACGAAGTCGAAAAAGCGCATCCAGATGTGTTCAACGTTCTGTTGCAGGTCCTCGACGACGGCCGGTTGACCGACGGTCAGGGGCATACAGTGGACTTCCGCAACACGCTGATCATCATGACATCGAATCTGGGATCGGAATATCTGGCCGCTCAGCCCGATGGCGAATCGGTGGAGATGGTGCGGGGCAAGGTGCTCGATACTGTCAAATCGGCCTTCAGGCCCGAATTTTTGAACCGTGTGGATGAAATCTTGCTGTTCCACAGGCTCGAACGCAGCCAGATGGGTGCCATTGTCGATATTCAGCTCAAGCGCTTGCAGAAGCTGCTCGACACGCGCGAAATCACCATCGAGGTGACCGAAGCGGCCCGCGACTGGCTGGCCAATGAAGGCTATGATTCGGCCTATGGTGCCCGCCCGCTCAAGCGCGTTATCCAACGCTCGGTGCAGGACGAGCTGGCCGAAAAGCTGCTCGCTGGCGAAATTACCGATGGCGGCGCGGTCAAGGTCGATGCCGGAGATGGCGGGCTGGTGATCCTACCCGTCGTTGAAGGCGAGGCCATGGAGACGGGGACGCAATAGGGACGCTGCCGGTCGGAAAAAGAAGGGCCCGCTTAGAAGGCGGGCCCTTATGCATCAATTGTGTAGTGCGCTGCAGCAGCGACACCCGGCATTGGTCGTGGGCCGCCTCGCTGCCGTAAGGAGGAGCAGGCCCTAGAAAAAAGGCCGCAGCTTTCACCGCAGCCCGTAAGAAAATCGAATCGCAAATTACTGGCGTTGATAATCGATGCTTGAGCAGAAGATTGCCGCCTGGCAGCCGGTCAGCTTGATTGTATTGGGACCGGTCTGTTCGACAACAGCCTTGGCGTTTCCGCCATTGAGGGCAATGTTGCCTTCCCATTTGTTTGGGCCGACCAGTGTGCCTTGAACAACTTCCTTGCCGACAAATGCCAGGTTTTCTTCGGTGCGGGAATCGCCCTGGATGTCGTTGAGAACGCCACAAAGCTGGGTGCCGTCACCGCAGAGTTCGAACGTGAAGCTCGTGCCCCAGCGATCGACCCATGTCCCATTCGGATCCATGTCCTGCGCAAAGGCAGGCGCGACGAAAAAGGCTGCAAGAGCGGCGGCGGTAACAATAGATTTGATCATGACTTGGCTCCATAGCGGGCACCGTCGACATGACAGCGCGCATAATTGCTTGATTTTAGCTCCCCGCACCTGAAAACGAGATGAACGGAAAAAGGTTGCCGCAGCCGCACATCGAAGCGGGGAAACGACGGTTGGGGAGAGGGGCCTTGAGCGTCAGCGGCAGTCTTCATCTCTCCATTTTAGGGGAGAGGTCGGAGCTCGCAAGGCAAGGTCCGGGTGGGAGTTTCCCCAAACTCACTTCCGAGAACTGGCAGAGCCGAAAGGTGCACTGAGCTGGTCTTCTTGCGAGACTGCAACCTCTTCAGGCAGCCCCATCGCTCTGGACACTGCCGCGCAAGCCTGTATTGATTCGCGAAGTTGCTTCACACGAGAAAAGGACGAAACCGACCATGGTCGCAAATGTTGTGATAGCCGTGATTGCGGCCATTCACGTCTATATCGTCTTTATCGAGATGACCCAGTGGAACAAGCCCATGGGCCTTAAGGCCTTCGGGCTCGACCAGGATTTTGCCGACAGCACCCGTGTGCTGGCGGCCAATCAGGGGCTTTATAACGGGTTCATCGTGGCGGGGCTGGTTTATGGGCTTTGGGCGGACAGTATTGCGTTCAAGGTGTTTTTTCTCGTCTCTGTCCTTGTCGCGGGCCTGTTCGGCGCGGCGACATCGAGCCGGAAGATCCTGTTTGTTCAGGCGCTTCCGGCCGCGTTGGGACTGATCGTGCTTTGGCTCGGGTGGTAAAAGGCTATTTTCGGCCCTTCTTGCCGAACCCTTTGGCCCCTGTCTTGGCCGGACGCGGCGCGTCGCCGGCGCGCGCATCCCGCTTGCCTTTGAATTTGGGTTTGGGCTCGAACCCCTTGGCGCCGCGCGGTGGATGGGAGGCGCCGCGCCCCGACTGGGCGATGGTGACGCCGCGCTCGAGACCGGTTCCGCCCTTGAGGTGCCGGGCGAAATCATCGGCCTTGTCGGCGGCGATTTCAAAGCGGGTTTCGGTGTCGTCGATCTTGATCGAGCCGACATCGCGTTTGGTCACCCCGCCAGCCTTGCAGATCATGGGTAGGAGCCATTTGGGATCGGCCCTGTGCTTGCGCCCAAGCGAAAGGGTAAACCATACCCCGCCCACCATGTCGGGGCCGCGTGGTTCACGCGGGGCCATCGGGTCGTAGCCGGGCCCGCCCTCATTGCGCTTGTCGCGCCGCTTGGATTTTGGGCCGTCGCCGGTCAGGGAAACTGAAGAGGTTTCTTCAGGCACAGGGCGACTTGCCAATTGCTGCCGCAAATAGGCGACAGCGAGCTGTTCGGGAGAGACCTTGCCCAGCAGCTCGGCCACAAATTCTTTTTCTTCGTCTTCGGGCATGGGTGCCGAAACTGCAGCATCGACAATCTGCCGGCGATAGCGCGCTTCGATATCGGCAATTGTGGGCGCGGAGACTGTGGTAGCCGAAAGCTTGGCCAGTGAGAGAACGCGGCTAGCGGCTTTACGCCGATGCTCAGGCACAACAAGAACGCATACGCCCTTGCGGCCTGCGCGTCCGGTGCGGCCGGAACGGTGCAGCAACGTTGCGGGATTGGAAGGAATATCGGCGTGGATCACAAGATCGAGATTGGGCAGATCGATGCCGCGCGCTGCAACGTCGGTTGCAACACAGACATGGGCGCGGCCATCGCGCATGGCCTGTAGTGCACTTGAGCGCTCCGATTGCGCAAGCTCGCCCGAAAGCGCCACTGCGGCAAAGCCCCGGTTGCTCAATCGGGCTGCGAGATGACGGACCGCTTCGCGCGTGTGGCAGAAAACCAGCGCGCTGGTGCTGTCGGAGGTGAGCAGGGTGTTGATGATGGCGTGTTCGCGTTCGTCGCGGTGGACCACCATAAGCTGATAATCGATATCGGCATGCTGCTCTGTTGCGGCGACAGTGGCGACGCGGATTGCATCGCGCTGATAGGTTTTGGCAAGATCGGCAATCGCGCGTGGCACTGTAGCCGAAAACAAGAGCGTACGCCGTTCTTGAGGCGAGGCCGCTAGAATGAACTCAAGATCATCCCGAAAGCCCAGATCGAGCATTTCATCGGCTTCATCGAGCACCACGGCCCGCATGGCGCTCAAATCCAGCGAGCGCTTGGTGATATGGTCGCGCAGGCGACCTGGCGTGCCGACAACAAGGTGCGCGCCGCGATCGAGCGCGCGCCGCTCGTCGCGCATATCCATGCCGCCAACGCAGGTGGCAATACGAATACCTGCATCTGCATAGAGCCATGCGAGTTCGCGCTGCACCTGCAACGCCAGCTCGCGCGTCGGGGCAATCACCAGCCCAAGCGGGGTTTGCGCCTGGCCGAACCGCTCTTCGCCGCCCAGCAGTGTCGGCGCAATAGCGATTCCGAACGCAACGGTCTTGCCCGACCCGGTCTGGGCGGAGACCAACAGGTCAGCCTCGGCATTGTCCCGGTCCAGCATTGCGGTTTGCACGGGCGTGAGCTGCGTATAGCCGTGGCTAGAAAGGGCGCTCGCCAGCGCAACGTGGATTGATGCCGGCAGGTCTGCCGGCGCTTGGTCAGTATCAGATGACATGATTGGGAGCCTTATGTTGAGGAGGCTATAGCAGAAGAGTGGCCGTTTGGGCCAGCGCTGATCTTTAGGGCTCTCCAGAAGCGGGATTGAGGGCGCCGCCGCTTGACACCGTCTTTAGATAGTAGGAACATAATGGGAACAAAAGGATGTATCATGTCAGCGACAGCAATAGACTATATCGAACTCGACAGCGAAGACATGGCGGCCAGCCGGTCGTTCTTTGCGGCGGCCTTTGGCTGGCGATTTACTGATTACGGCCCGGATTACGTCGGCATCGAAGATGCAAAGCTCGATGGCGGCATATCAAGGGCGCAGGGTGAGCGGTTGCCGCCGCTGGTCATACTCTATACGCGCGAGCTTGATGCAGCAGAAGCTGCAGTGCGCGCCGCGGGCGGCGAGATTACCCGAGAGCAATATGATTTCCCCGGTGGACGGCGGTTTCATTTCCGAGAGCCTGGCGGCAACGAACTGGCCGTTTGGAGCGAGCAAAGTCCGGCGGCCTAGTTCGCCGCCTTGAAAGCCGGCCGCCAGAGGCGGCGGCGGTGCTAGTTCGAAGCCGTCGTTGCCGGGGTGTCTTCTGTCGCCGCGACGGTAACTGACGGGGTTACAGGCGTGCCATGCTGTTCGATGAGCGCGCGGACTTGAGCGACTGTGGACGCAAATTCGGTCTGGTACTGTTGGGGCAGGGAGTTGGCGCGCGGTAGCTTGACGGCAAGAGGATCGACGGTGTTGCCGTTGATCTTGATTTCATAGTGCAGGTGCGGGCCGGTCGATTGGCCCGTCGAGCCAACATAGCCGATCACTTGGCCCTGGGTGACAGGCGTGCCTGGCGTGATCCCATCTGCAATCGCGCTCATATGCCCGTAGGCTGTATTGTAGCCATTGGCATGACGCAGTTCGACATATCGGCCGTAGCCTGAATACCATTGGGCCATTTCCACAATGCCATCGCCGCCGGCATAGATGGGGGTGCCCGTACGGGCAGCAAGGTCACTGCCTGTATGAAGGCGGTAGTCGCCAAAAATCGGGTGGCGACGATAGCCATAGCGCGAGCGCAGAGTGCCGCCGCCTTCAAGCGGACGGCGCAGCAAAAACTGCTTCCCGGTTTCACCCTCGGGGTTATAGAAGTCGATAACGCCGTCTTCGGTCTGAAAGCGGAACAGCTCGCGTGTCGTGTTGGACAATGTCAGCGCCACATAAAGAAGATCCTGATTGTCCTCTTCGGTGTTGCCCGAGAGCAGAATTTCAATCGAGTCGCCTGGCGAGACGCGGCGGGTCAGGTCGAGATCATAGGCATACATGGCAGCGATGCGGTCGATGGTTGCGTCATCGAGACCGTGTTTGCGGCCCGTCTCCCAGATCGAACGGTATATAGTGGGGAGATTGCCGACGTTGACCTCTTCTGTGTCCTCTTCTGTGAATTCTATGCGTGGCGGCTCGAGTGCGGTGACGTAGCGGCCTTGGTCGGTAAGGGCCACGGTCACGCGGTGAACGGTGTCGTCATATATACTGACGCGGTAGGGAATAAGCGTTTGGGAACCCCGCGAAGCGCCGAACAGGATTCGCAGGCGCGTGCCTTCGGGCAGGTCGGTCTGGGGATAGACGTTCTGCATAGCGCGCGTTACTGCAGTGACCATCTGCGTTGTGAAACCGTTGCGCATGAACGCTTCGGCAATCGGGGTCTGCTCGCGGATTGTCAGCACGCGTTCGGTCCGTAAATGGCTCATGTCGTCGGCAACGCGGGTCTTTGCCATTACAGTGACGTTTTCGGCGACGCCTTCGATCGTGCCGGGTGCAATTTCAATGCCCAGATCGCGCAGGCTGGCAGACGGGGATGCATAGGCCATAAGCGGCCCTTCGACATCGGTATAGGCGCCCTCAACCGAAAGCCGGACAAACTGGGCGGCGCTCATATCACTTACGGCGCGGTGCGGCGCATCGGAAAGCTCAAGCGCAGCGGTGCGCACTGTGACCTCGCCTTCCACGTCCGCTCCATATATATCGGTGCTGACCAGCTCTGAGGCGGGGTTGGCGCGCAACGGCTCGTTTCGCGCCAGAAGCGCGGCGGGATCATATGATGGAATGTCTTCGGACAATGACGTCGCTGCAGTCGCCAGCGTCGCGTCGATGGTTGTAAAGGGCTGATTGCGGATGCGCGCAACACCATCGACCACTTCACGGATCGAAGCTTCGATGATTTCAAGATCTGAATGCGTCTGGGTCACCGGTTTGGCGCGGCGAGTCTTGCCGACAAGTGAAGCCGGGGCCGGGGTCGGATCTTGTGATGTCGAGATGGCCAACGCCTCGAAGGGCGTAGAGAAGGTGTCTTGTCCTTTAAAGGAGACCTGTAATGCTCCGGCCATAAGCATGAAGGACGTAACGCCGGTCAATATGGTGCCAGCGAGCCAGGCAAAACTGATCTCGCGACCCTGGGGCAGAGCACCCTCGGGGGATTGGACGGTCAATGCCGGCGAATCCTCGTATCCTGTCGCTTTAAGGAGAGCGGCGTGGCGATTGCGTTGCGCTGCGTTCAACTTTTCTTCCCCGGACCCTTGCGGCCAGCCAGATTATAGAGTGCGCGTCAAAGGGATGAACGCGCCGGACTCAGATGTCAAGCAATGAGCCCATGCGCCCGCGTACCCGTATGCGGCACATCTATAAGAGTGATCGATGCTGCGAAAATGTGGCTACACTGGGAATCTTCTGGCGCAGAAGGCCAGCTACCGGCGGTTTTTTCGGTGACTGTCAAAAAAGTGTCGTTCTAGGTGATTTGGCGTGTTGACACCGAAAGAGCCTGCCCATATAACGCCCCCACTGCAGACGCGGTGACGCCCTGAGCGCCCCGCCCTGCGGCTTCAAGACAAAGAGATCGGCGCCGCCGGAATTTTCCGGAAGCTGGTCATTGTTCTCTGAAGTTAGTCTTTTGAACGTCAGTGAGGCGTTCGTTATTTGACATTGTAGTTTTGTTGGAAAGGGAAACGTGGCCGGCGGGCTTTGTTTTTGCGGTTGGGTTTTATGGCCTGACGAAAAAGACTTAGTTTGATGGGTGCACGTTTTTCTTGAGGTACACTCTTTAT
>NZ_JBLXCL010000003.1:0-259464 GCF_048264985.1 Pelagibacterium sp. | reverse complement strand
TGATAGGTCGTCATCGTGAGTTCCTCCTGTTGAAAGGAACTCCATGTTCGGACCCAAGCCTCTAGCTGCCCAGAGCCTCAGACGAATCCATCAGGTCTCACCACGCGCGTCTCTCCCGCGAAGCGGGTTCGTGCATGAGGGCGCTTTCCAGACACCCTGGTAATATCTCGTGTAGTGGTCGCTATTCGTCCGATCGCATTATCGGCCACGGCCCCATGTCCCCCCGCCTACTCGATAAAGACGGCATATACTCATGAGGAAGAACTGTCTCCCGGAAGGGGGATCACCACCGGTGCTCTCGCATCAGTTCTTGCGAAGCCAATCGGCGCTCACCCACGTTGACAAAACATCATCCGTGAAATATTTCACGAACAATGCATAATTTGGAGTGACGGCTGGAGCGCATGAGAATAGCGGTTGATATTGGGGGTACCTTTACGGACCTGGCTGCATTTGACGAAGACGGACAGGTGCTTGCATTTGGCAAAGCGCTATCGACGTATGGCGCCTTGGTAGAGGGAATTGAGCATACCGTGGATGATGCCGGTGTAGAGTTAGCCAAGGCCACTCTGTTCCTTCACGGGTCAACTGTCGTAATCAATAACCTACTCGAGCGTACCGGAGCGAAGTCGGGTCTCATAACTACGCGGGGCTTCCGCGACATCTACGAAATAGGGCGCATCAACAGACCCGACGCCTACAATCTGCAGTTCAAGAAGCACCAGCCGTTGGTCCCGCGGCGACTGCGTTGCGAGATTGATGAACGACTGCTGTTTGACGGCTCAGTGGAAACTCCTCTGGACGAGAGCAGTGTCCTAGAGGCGATAAAGTTTTTACGTGATGAGGAGGTGGAGGCCGTAGCAATTGTCCTCCTTCACTCATACAAAAACTCGGCTCATGAACAGCGAGTCAAACAACTAGTACAAGAACAAATGCCCGGCGCTTTCGTCACCGCGTCGCATGAACTTTCGCAGGAATACCGCGAGTTCGAACGCACTTCCACCACCGCCGCAAATGCGTATGTGGGGCCGCGAGTTGCGGGCTACTTGGGCGAAATCGAAGACAAGCTCCAAGACCGACAGTTTGGGGGCAGCTTCCTCGCCGTGCAGTCCACCGGCGGCTTATTCTCGGTAGATGATGCCCGCCGGAAATGCGTTAACATGCTTGAGTCTGGACCCGCGGGTGGAGTCGTTGGCGTACAAGCTATATGTCGCCAAACCGGACAATCTGACGCCATAGCATTCGACATGGGCGGAACGACCGCAAAAGCCGGTCTCATTCAGAACGGCGCTCCGCTGACGACCAGTAGTGCTCGGATTGGGGCGTACGGTTCCGATCTTCCAATTCAAATTCCGATGATCGATATCTTTGAAGTCGGCACGGGCGGCGGGAGTATCGCTCGAGTTGAGCAGGGGCGAGCGCTCCGCGTTGGCCCTCGTAGTGCGGGATCCATGCCAGGACCAGCCTGCTATGGTCGTGGCGGAGAGAACCCAACCGTAACTGATGCCAACCTAGTGTTGGGCCGTCTTGATCCGGACCACTTCCTCGGCGGGGCGATGAAGCTCGATTACGCTGCTGCTGAGCGCGCCGTTCGCGAGAAAATAGCGGATCCTCTCGGACTGAGCGTACAAGAAGCTGCCGAGGGGATACTCAAAATCGCAGCCACCACTATGTCTTATGCCGTCAAGGGGGTTACGACCGAGCGTGGTCTCGACCCAGCCGCCTTCGCTATGTACGTGTATGGTGGTGCAGGTCCGCTACACGCCTCGGCGATTGCACGTGAGATTGGCGTTCGACGCGTCATTATTCCCGCCTCACCGGGCCATTTTTCTGCCTATGGCATGCTCTTCTCAGAACTGCGTTACGACTTCGTCCGCTCCGTCTTTGCGCCCCTATCCAATAACCTAAGTGCGATCGATGAAGTATATACTGAACTCGAAACCTCTGGGCAGGGGGTGATATCTGAAGCAGGCGCCAGCGTTACCTCAATCAAACTCGTAAGGTCTGCTGACATGCGTTATGTCGGCCAAGAGCACGCTGTTTCGGTCGACTTGCCAGAAACAGCATTCCGGTCAGGGGATGCGGTCGCCGCAATTAAGGCGGCATTCGATGCGGAACACCTGCAGCGCTACGGGACGAACGCGCCTGAAGAAAAAGCGGAGTTCGTGAGCCTTCGCGTAACCGCATTTGGCAAGATGACTCTACCGCAGATGGATCGATTGCCGGACTCCGGACCTCGAACTGACGCTGAGGCGATTGCGAGAACCAAACCCGTACACTTCGGGATACATGGCACCATTGAAACGCCCGTGTTTGTTCGCACAGCCCTGCGAACCGGCAACGAATTTGCTGGCCCCGCTCTCATCGAGGAGCACGCCTCTACAACTGTGGTTTGGCCGACTGACTGCGTTGTCATTGATGGATACGGCAATCTCATCATCGAAGTAGGAGACAACAAATGAGCGTTGGCGCCAGCCCCATCTCGCAACAGCGGCAGGATATCGATCCAGTCTTGGTAGAAATCGTGCGCAATGGAGTAATTGCCCTTACCGAAGAGATGAAGATCAATCTCACGCGCACCGCCTACAACATGATCATCTATGAAGCGCTTGATTTTACTGTGGGCCTTTACACAGTCGAAGGCGACACTATTTCCATTGGTCTCGGCCTGCCAAGCTTCATTCGGGGTATGTCCGAAACAGTAAAGGCGAAAGTCGCTCACTTTGGAATCGAAAACATCCATCCCGGCGATATCCTCGTGACCAACGATGCCTTTATTACGGGGAGCCACCTCAACCACATTACTCTGACAAAGCCGGTATTTTGGCATGGGCGAGTCGTTGCTTTCACCTGTTGCATGGCTCACTGGATCGACATTGGCGGCAGCAAGGGAGAGGTGACAACTGACATCTACTCCGAGGGCGTGCAGGTGCCCATCCTGAAGTTCCGGTCCGGCGGAAAGATCAACGAAGACTTTCTCTCCTTCATCAAGCTCAACGTACGCATGGTTGATCACGCGATGGGTGATCTAAGGGCGCAAGTGACGGCGGTCGAAACGGGCGAGAAACGCATGCTGGAGATGCTGCAACGTCACGGACATGAAACCGTACTTGCTGCGATCGAAGACATCATGGATCACAGCGATAAGGTGGCTCGTGAAAAGGCCGCTCTAATTCCCGACGGTGTCTATGAAGCCGAGTCGTTTATGGACGACGACGGCGTTTCTATTGGCGAGCGTTTGCCCGTAAGGGTTCGCGTGGAGGTCGCTAATGGCGAGGTGACGGTCGATCTTTCCGGTGTCTCTCCCCAAGTTAAGGGGTACTATAATTCGGCGGGGGCAACTGGCATTGCCTGCGCACAGGTTGCATTCAAATGCTTGACCACACCCGATATCTACCCGGTTAACGATGGCGCGTTTCGCAGTCTGAAAGTGATATGCCCCCAGGGCACTGCGATAAGCGCCAAACGTCCGGCCGCAATGCGGTGGTGGATGACGATCCCGATGACAGTCGTCGATACGATCATTAAAGCGGTCGCGCCAGCGGTGCCGCATTTAACGGCGGGCGGGCATCATGCAGATCTCTGTGTGGCCCAGTTTCACGGCAGCAACCCCAGGTCTGGCCGCTTTTTCGTTGGGGTTGTCGGTCCGAGTGGAGGAGGCTGGGGTGCCACGGCAGTTTCCGATGGAAACCCAGTGACAGTATGTTCGAACGACGGCGATACCCACAACAGTCCCTCAGAACAAGTGGAGACAAAATATCCCATTCTGATTGAGCGTTACGCCCTTCGGGAGGATAGCGGAGGGGCAGGTGAGTTTCGAGGAGGGCTAGGCGCCGATATCGTAATTCGTGCCCTTGCTCCGGTGGAACTCAGCACGGCAATCGAGAGATGCCATTGTGCCCCATGGGGCGTGATGGGAGGGCAGCCGGGTGCAGCAAATCGCCTGTCGATAGCTACCGCAGATGGTTGGGAGATCCTTGAGAACGGCAAGACCTCAAACATGGCTCTCGAGCCTGGTGATCGAATTCGCATTGAAACAGGTGGTGGTGGCGGGTTTGGGGATCCTCAGCTTCGCCAACGAGAGAGTGTGATCAGTGATGTACGTGAGGGCTATGTTTCCGCGGAGCGTGCCCACGAACTGTACGGCTTTCCTCAGGAGGCGCCGCGATGAATTCCTACGGCCTTGTGACGTTTGACGACGGTGGTGGTTGGCACAAGCCGGGACTGCTCGTCGATCAGCACGTGCTCGACCTCGCCCAGTATTTTTCCCTGCCACCGCGAGCAGACATGATCGACTTGTTCGCACAATGGAGCGAAATCGAGAAAGAACTTCCAATAGCCGCCAAAGCTGCCGCAGCTAGCGGCGTCCCATTGGAAGAGGTAACGATCCACGCGCCGGTGGAGCGGCCACTTGCAATCTACTGCGCTGGCGCGAACTACCGCGACCACGTCGACAACATGGCGCGCGCCCGCGGAATACCGACGGAACCGGACCCTCACGATCGTGGCCTTCGACCATGGCACTTTTTGAAGTCAGGTCGCACGGTCTGTGGTCCAAACGCCGCAATCAACCTGGAGTGCGCAAACCTGGATTGGGAGGCGGAGATCGCTGCGGTTATCGGCCTCCAGGCGCGGAATGTGTCAGAAAGAAATGCGCTTGATCATGTCGCTGGCTACATGATCGCAAATGACCTTTCTGCGCGTGATCGGATGGTGCGTGAGAACGGCGAGCCCGGATCAACCTTCTACTATGACTGGGCGGCCCATAAGAGCTTCGAGCAGTCCTGTCCGCTCGGCCCAATCATTCTACCTGCCTCAAACGTCGGCAATCCGCAGAACATCGACATACAACTTTGGGTTAATTCGGAACTGAAGCAAAACTCGAACTCACGTCACATGCTTTTTAGCATTGCGGAGCAGATCGCACACATTTCGACCTACGTCACACTACACCCTGGAGACATAGTGCTGACGGGAACGCCTGCCGGTGTTGGGGCCGAAACGGGGACCTTTCTGAAGAAGGGGGACACGGTTCGCACGCGGATTACTGGAATGGGCGAGCAGAATCTCTCGATTGTCTAGCGACCGCTGAATTGAACAGAAATGGAGCGAGTTCGATGTCGTTCAATGAGAAAACCATCGCTGACAATCAGGGACGAAACCTCCCGGCGCGCGGTCGGCCGCGTGGGGAGGGGCGCGCTCCAGAACGCATCGCCGCGCTCGATACCGCATTTGCTCTGTTGAAGATTATTGCTCGGCATGAAGGCAAGCTGAGCTTAATGGACATCTCGCGTATGAGCGGGGAGTCGCCCAACAAACTCTCCCGCTACCTCGCAGGATTTAAGCATCACGGTCTCTTAATTCAGTCTAATGAGACGGGCCTTTACGACATCGGACCGCTCGCGTTCGAAATCGGCATGTCCGCCCTACGTCGCTACGACCATTTGTCCGGAGTGCACGCGGCAATTGGTGAGATCGTCAATACGACGGGATACACCAGCAATCTATACGTTTGGACTAAACTCGGTCCGACTCTGGTGAAAAGCGAGGTCGGCAGACACGCCTTTCCCGTGGCCCTAAAGCTCGGGACCGCGCTGCCACTTTCCCAATCGGCGACTGGTCTCGTCTTCCTGGCGTTGATGCCCGAAGATGAGACCCGGCAATTGCTTGAAGAAGAGCTTGCTCTCGCGGCGGGTGAAGGAATCGACATTTCACAGGAATGGCTGCGTTCGGAGCTGGATAAGGTGCGTTCCCAGGATGTATTTTGGAGCGTGAACGCTGTCATCACCGGTACGGCCGCCGTGCTGCCGATCTTTGATGAATCTGGAGGGTTGGCGTGCACCATCACGACGATCATGCCTCGTGGGCACGCCAATTCGGAGACGAGGACTACGCTAAACCGGGTCATGGCTGAAGTACGCGCGCGGCTTCGGATAGTTGACGTGGGTTCTGATGAAGCAAAGACCCGCTCGCAGTGAGAGGCTTACTCTCATGCACCGCCACCCGGCCACATCTGCATAGAGAAGATACAGATTGGCCAGACAACGCTTCCGATAGGCCTGGTCCATCGCGAAGAACAAGTCACCATAAGGAGGAAACTATGAAACGACATTATTTTAAGATTTTTGGATCGGCGGGTACCCGCGCGCTTCGCGTTGCGACGTTAGCTGCGGCAACATCCCTGGTAGCTGCTACGGCGCATGCTCAGCCAACGGTTCTGCGCTTCGCGACGGGCGTTCCTGACACCAGCCCGATCGTCACCGAGGTACTCGAGCCTTGGGCCGAAATGATGAACGAAGAAGGAGGTGAACACTTTCAAATTGAAGTGATCAACGGCGTGGCGATCGCCAACCCAAGCAACATGTGGGAGCGTGTCGAGCAGGGTATTGTAGACATTGGTTGGAGCCTTCACGGCTCCAGCGGCCTTCCGTTCCCAAAGACAGCAGTGGCAAGTCTGCCTTTCCTGTACCAGGACATTGTGGCTGCGTCATCGGCGCTGTGGCGCTTGTACGAGTCGGACTTAATCTCCGACGAATATGAGGGCGTTCACGTTCTTGCTTTGACGAGCCTGCCGATCCAAGGCATCAGCGCCAGCACTCCGGTCAATACCCTCAGCGATATGGAGGGTTTGAAAGTCCGTGCAGTCGACAAAGTCGCCGCAGATACCGTCTTGGCCCTTGGTGGGGCTCCGATTTCCATTCCTACTCAGGAAGTTTACCAGTCGTTGGACCGCGGGGTCGTAGATGCTGCCGTAGTCAACTGGCTTATGGTAGGCGGCTTCAGAGTTGGAGAAGTAGCTCCCAACCATCAGCGAGGGATCTCTCTGGGCGGTGTGCCAGGCTTTCTTGTTATGAACCAGTCGGTCTACGAGGGCCTGTCTCCTGAAGCTCAGCAAGCGCTGGATTCTGCCGCAGGCGGAACCTCCTCGGAGTTCCTCGGCGAGCACTACGAACAACTCGCTGCCGACATCGAACAAACCATCTCGAACGCTGAGGGGCAGCAGGTACTTACGCTATCCTCGGAAGAGCGCGCGCAATGGGAGTCCCGGCTTCAATCGGTGGTCGATTCGTGGGTTGCTGATACTCCCGATGGCGAGCAGATCTTGGAACAATTCCGAGCAGAGTTGAACAACGCTTCCAACCAATAAAATAGAATTTCGACTTGGAGGATGCTGCCACCATGGAAGCAAGCCAGCACGACCAAATGCGCGACCATCCCATATCTAGGATAACACAATTCGGACGGTCGCTGGCCCAGAAGGTAGCATTTGCAGGCGTACTGGGCATGCTAGGTATCAGCATCCTCACAACAGTGGATGTTGTTGTGCTGCGCAGCATCTTCAATGCGCCGATCCCAGGATCGAATGAGTTTTTGAGTACGATTTTTGCTGTCGCCATAGCGGCAGTGTTGCCAAGCGGATTGGCAGAACGCGGCATGCTCGAGGTGGATTTGCTCGTTGGGAAACTGGGGGATCGGCGAGCGGACTGGTTCAGGCTGATCGGTTCCGTCGCCATGCTGCTGCTAATTATCCTGATCGCCTGGCAGGTTACAGCTTACGCGGCCTCTGCCTACGACAGCGGGCGGCAGACGACCATACTGCAGTGGAAAACTTGGCCATTCCTGTCTGCTATCGCCATCGTTTTTATAATATGCGTGCCGATCCAATTGGCAATCGCGCTTGAGCGATTGCTCGAGATGATCAGCACCTCGTCGACATATCAATCGCAGGGGACCGATGACTGGAACCGCAGCTTGCTACGGTTCATATTGACCGGGGTTGCGGTAGTGGCCGTGGTCGTCGGCTCAGTGTATTTCGGAGTACAGGCCCTTCAGGGCACGTTCGTCGGCCACGGCGCGCTACTAGCGGGCGCAGCATTTTTCGTGCTCTGGGTTTTTATATTGCTGGTACAGCCAGTAGCAAGCGCGATTTTCTTTGTCAGCTTCATCGGCATAGCATTGCTTATGGGGTTTCCGATCGCACTTTCGATTGTCGGTTCAGAAACCGCAGCTCTCATAACCAGCGTCGACCTTGCGGTCATTCCCTTATTCTTAATAATGGGCGGGCTCGCAACCGCCGGCGGTATGGCTGGCGACATTTATAGATTGGCGTCCGCCATCTTTGGCTTTCAGCGAGGTGGACTCGCCCTGGCTACGATCGGGGGCTCGGCAGGCTTTGGAGCTCTCACTGGTACGTCGTTAGCGACTGTGGCAACGATCGGAAAAGCGGCCTACCCTGAGATGCAAGCACGTGGATATTCAAAGTCGTTTTCCACAGGCTGCATAGCAGCGGGTGGCACGCTGGGGCAGATTGTACCGCCCTCCTCAGCAGCTGTCCTTTATGCGTTGCTTGTCGATGAGTCGATCGGAGCATTGTACATTGCGATGCTAATTCCGGCTATGCTTTCGATGTTTCTGTACTTCGTTGCGGCATCGACTATCGTAGCGATGGACCCGTCGGCAGCCCCTGATCGGGGCCGCTTCGACATAAAAGAGCTGCTGTCGGCACTGAAGGGAAGCCTAAGTTCATTCGTACTGTTTGGAACAGTAATTGGCGGAATATTCCTTGGGGTTTTCACCGCAACCGAAGCCGCTGCAGTTGGCGTTTTAATTGCATTCGTGGTTGCATTACTTCGCGGGAGACTTCAAAAAGAAGCTATCGGCAGACTAGTTGTTGAGACAACTCAGGCTACTGCGATGCTCTATTTTATTTTGATCGCAGCACAATCCTTCTCCTTCTTTATGGGCGCCGCTGGACTTCCTGAGCTTTTAACCAGTATGTTCATAGGAACTGGTCTTTCGCCAATTTTTGTTATTGTTTTGTTGTTGGCTGCTTACATTGTTCTTGGAAGCGTTATGGATGCTTTCACTATATTAATCGTGACGGCGCCAATTGTTGCTGGCATTATCACTTCACTGGGCTTCGATCTTGTGTGGTGGGGCGTGGTCATGGTAATGGTCATCGAAATCGGAGTGATTTCGCCGCCCTTCGGCATGAATCTTTTTGTGATGCGCAGCGTTGCACCCGATGTGCCGCTCTCCACGATCTATAAGGGCATTCTGCCGTTTGTTCTTGTCGACATTGTTAAGGTCGCTCTCGTTGTTGCACTCCCGGCGATTGCTCTGTGGCTTCCGTCGCTCAGTTCTGCAGGGTAAATTCCCACGGACAAGCGACTTCCCCTTTTGAACGTTGATATTCTAGCCGATCTATCCTCAAATACGGCAACGAGTGGCGCAGGTATTGTGGTTCGATTCGACCGCAAGAACGGATGTCAGTTTTTTGGGGGAAGTTCGTGGCATTACCTAAGCCGGTGGGCCGCCAGCGGGAAGTGGTCTACCTTCCAACGCAGGGCCACCAGGTGGTGTTGGGAACAGCTGGCAGCGGAAAAACCTCGATGGCAGTTCTTCGGGCCGCCCTTCTCTCGAACGTCGACTTTCCCGGTTCGGGCAAGACACTCCTCATCACTTTCAACAAAACGCTGGGCTCCTATATTCGCTTTTTAGCCGCCGATGTGTTGCTTCAAGTTACCATCGAGAATTTCCACCTATTCGCGCGAGGATATTTGCGCGCTCGCGGCCAGATGTCCGGCACATCAATCCTGCCAACCCGCCGCTACGAGGCGTTGGTGCAGCAAGCGGTCGCAAACGTGGCCAACCAACACGATCCCCACGCCTTCTTCGCTAGGACCAACTCTTTTTTCGAAGACGAAATACGCTGGCTATCGCGCCACGGCATCGTCAGCGAGGCGGACTATTCTTCTGCCAGCAGGACAGGTCGTGCCGATGCCCGACTCGTTCGTTCGCTGCGCCCCACTATGTGGAAGATTCTCCTTGAATATCGAAGACTTCGCGACGAAGCCGGTTACCGATATGACGTCGATGACATTGCTTCAGCGGTCGCGAACGCTCTTGAAGGTGACGATGAACCTCGGCTCTATAAGCATGTTATCGTTGACGAGGGTCAGGATCTGAGCCCAGAAATGTTGCGCGCGCTATCCAAAGCGGTTCCTAAGGACGGCTCCTTCACCTTTTTCGGCGACGTTGCGCAGCAAATTTATGGCAATCAGATGACTTGGCGATCGGCGGGACTTAGTCCACCGAAAATCTGGTATTTCGAGGAGAATTATCGGAATACCAAAGCTATTGCGGACCTCGCCGTGGCGGTGTCGCGCATGCCATACTATGCGGGCGAGGCCGACTTAGTGATTCCTAAGCAACCTGCAGCCGAGGGGCCAAAGCCGACCCTTGTTCACTTCTCGGACATAGACAACGAGATTGCATTCGTTGTTGATCGCGCCGCCCGCCTTGCGAGGACGCGCAGCGTCGCGATCCTGACCCGCACCCGGGCGCAGGCGCGAGCCTTTGCCACTAAGCTGCCCGGAGCGCGGCTGCTCAAGGACTCTATTGCGGTCTGGAAGGAAGGGCCGGGAATTTCGATCGGCACGCTGCACAGCGGCAAAGGGCTTGAGTTCGATAGTGTAATCCTCCCCCATCTTTCCGAGCCGCTCTTTCCTCATCCGCTCGCAATAGCGAACAGTGGTTTGGACGACGCCACTGCGACGGATGGGCGGCTTCTTTATGTCGGCGTGACGCGCGCTAGGACAGCCCTGCTCTTGACCTGTAGCGACGAGAAATCGGCACTGCTTCCGCCGGATGGATCACTATACGTAGAAGTCGCAAAATGAACGAAGCGATCCAAAAAGACGTCGCCAAGCGCGGCATCACACGCCTGTGTCATTTCACGCCGTCACGGAGCCTCGCCCATATATTGGCAGGTGGAGCTGGGATTCTGCCGTCCAGGTTGCTCGCGGAAGAGGATCGCCTGCTCTTCAATCCCACCGACCTTCAGCGCCTCGACGGTCACGCCGATCATATCTGCTGCTCGATCGAATATCCGAACGCTTGGTACCTTGACCGCGCGAGGAAGGGCGAGATTTTATTCCGTGATTGGGTTGTGATCTTCGTAGATCCCGCTGTACTGGCGTTAGAAGGAACCTTATTTTGTCCGCGTAACGCCGCGGCAGGCTCTGGATCTTATATAGCAGCAGGTTATGATGCCTACGCGAGCATGTTCGCACAGTCTGTGCCCGGTGCTCAAGGTGTCTTGCGCAGCCGTTCGTTGCTACATCTGCCGTGTTCGCCCACGGACGATCAGGCAGAGGTGTTGGTCCCAGAATCGATCCCACCGGCAAGTATCATGGCGATAGGTGTCTCGAGCGAGGAACAAGCCCGGGCGGAACATATCCGGCTCATGATCTTGGGGATCGACATCGGCAACCTGAAGTTTGTGGTATCACCAACCTTATTCGACAAGTACGCTCTTAGTTCCTCCATTCGAGCAGGGCAGAAGCAATCCGAAACGCTGTGGACCGCATGACCGACCGTTTGGCTTTAGATCGCGATACGAACCCGGCGTTTCGCGTTCCCGGCGATCGGGCCGAAGGCGCCTTCCTTGGCGCCGCGATCGGTGACGCCCTCGGATGGCCGCATGAAATGCGCGCTTCTCGCACCGAAAAGAATCGTACGCCTCCTACGTTGTCCTTTATGACGTGGACCAAGCGCTCCGGCGGACGGTTTCAGCCGCACGAGGAATTGATCGAGGCGGGCCACTATAGCGATGACACGCAGCTGATACTGGCAACTGCGCGTGCCCTGTTGCGTGAGCCCAATTCCTGGTGGGTGTCCTTCGCCTCCGAAGAGCTGCCGCTCTGGACCCTCTATCAAAGAGGCGGTGGTGGAGCGACAAAGCGAGCGGCATCAAGCTGGCTAGCGGGCCGAGCACCCTGGAATGCGAAGCCCGAAGATGCCGCACGCTATTTCTCGGCGGGCGGTAATGGTGTGGCCATGCGGATTTTGCCGCACTGTCTTCGTCATGCGAGCGCCGCTGACTTTTCCAAGCCCGCCGCAGATATCATGACGGACGGGGTCACCACGCACGGCCATCCGCGGGCGCTGATCGGTGCGCTCGCCTATGGCTACGGCCTCTGGCAGGCATTTCGGCACCGCGGCACGCTAGCCTACGGTCAGCTTCTTGATGCTGTACGCACGAACTCGGAAGCTTGGGGCGCGATACCAACGATCCGAGACCGGTGGTCCGATTGGACGGAGGGGGCCCACCTCGACGCCTACGAACAGCTCTGGTCGGAGACGCTTCATGAACAGCTGGATCTTCTCGACCGATGCGCGGTCGCGCTTGCGGGGGGCGTTGCTGTCATCGACGAAGATGTTCTCAGGGAGCTAGGATGTTTCGACCGCCGTGTGAATGGCTCTGGGACCGTGAACGCGGCCGCGGCGCTGTTCCTCGCCTCTCGCAACGCGGCTGACCCCATCGAAGGTGTGAAGCAGGCCGCCCTCGCGGAAGGTGCGGACACCGATACGCTAGCATCCATGACAGGGGGATTGCTTGGAGCAGCACTCGGTCTAGGATGGATGTCTACCTTTGCGCGGGACCTGCAGGATGAGAAGACAATCCGGCAGGCGGGGGATGCAGTTCGCGATTTGTCGGCGGAGGGGCGGCCAGGAATCGGCACTCAACGCGTGACTAAGGCATCGCTTGCGTCTTTCATCGCTGAACTGCAGGACCTGCGTGAGCCTTCACAAGTCCTACTGCCCAACGGACTTCCCGCGAGCGTCGAGATCTGGAATGGGATCAAATCCAGAGCGCGATCTCTCACCGCGCAGGCATGGCGGCTGACATTAGAGGATGGGCAGACGCTCTTCGTTAAGAAGCTGTCGAAAGCATCCTTCGAAATGCCCCAGGCAGCCAGCAAGAACCCAGAGCTCGACGGACTTAGGCGAAAGGAACCGTCCGCCCCCCTCCATGTGGGTTTTCGGCTTGTCGTTTCGAATCTTTCCCGCTCCGTCGCCTTCTACCAGGAGGTGATTGGCCTTCCGATAAGCAAGCGCACGGCTAAATCAGTAAATCTCGGTGGGATTTTGTCGCTCGCCGAGACGACCCAGTTTCATGCGGTGAGCGATCACATCACGGTGTTCGTGGCGGTTGCAGACCTTGAACGAAGCATCTCCGCATATCAGCGACTCATGCCGGAAGGACTTTACCGCGTTGAGGAACGTGAGGACCGCACGCGGATGCAGTGCCTCGATCCGGACGGTTATAGGCTCGAGATTTATCAGTCGTTGCCACAAGGTGCGCCCGCAGCATAATGCTTGAGCGCGCAGTCGCAGGCGTGACACCATCCTTTAGCATGAAAGCTGATTTGTAGAATGCGGCGCCCCTGGGAGAGGCAACTCCCCAATTGGACCTACAGTCGCCAGCGTTTGTCTAAGCACACATTCCCAGAATATTCCTTCACCCGCGGGGCAGACTATCGTCACCTCAGCCTGCTGCTGGACGCACATAATTTAATGTGCAAATGTCACAAAATCATGAGTTAAAGCCCCTGACCCCCATGTCCTATGATGACTTCATTGCCGAACTGAGTAAGGCGGGCCTTAGCGTTCGAAAGTTTGCGCAATTACTGGGCAGGCGCCCGAATTCTATTTCCAACAACCGCAAACTAGGTGAGGTGCCGGATCACCTTGCCATGATCGCAGTGTTGCTGGCGGAACTGCATGTTCGCAACATCCCTATTGCCCCCGCCTTCGCGCGTCTTAGGCTATCGCCAACGCGCCATTAAGGCATGGGGGCTTTTAGGTGTCATGCTATGCCACCCAAGCACACGTATTTCAGTTCCATGAACTCATCGATGCCATATTTTGAGCCTTCTCGTCCCAAGCCGGACAGTTTGACGCCACCAAAGGGGGCCTCTGGTGTTGAGACAAGTCCGGTGTTGACGCCGACGATTCCGAACTCCAGCGCCTCAGCTACCCGATAAACGCGTGCAATATCTGTTGCAAAAAAATAGGAAGCCAAACCAAAATCAGTATCATTGGCTTGAGCGATGACATCGGCCTCATCAACAAAATGAAACAACGGGGCAATAGGGCCAAACGTTTCCTCCCGTGCGATCCTCATTTCACGAGTGACGTCCGCCAGCACTGTGGCTTGGTAGAATGTGCCCCCAAGGGCATGAGGGATCCCTCCCTGAAGTATTCGTGCCCCTTTTGATACAGCCTCTGCCACATGCTCCTCAACCTTGGACATGGCCGCCCTGTCGATGAGTGGTCCCAAAGAGACGCCTTCAGCAAAACCGTCACCGACCTCGAGAGCAGCAACAGCCGCAGCCAGTTTCGTCGCAAAAGCGTCATAGACACCATCCTGTACGTAAATTCGGTTGGCGCAGACGCAGGTTTGTCCGTTATTGCGAAACTTGGCGATGAGTACCCCGTCTACGGCCGCATCCAAATCGGCATCGTCAAATACGATGAAAGGCGCATTGCCTCCGAGTTCCAAGCTAAGTTTCTTGATCGTAGGGGCGCTCTGTTCATAGAGTTGCGTGCCAATTTCCGTGGAACCGGTAAAAGTAAGTTTCCGGACAACCGGGTTTGCAGTCATCTCTGCGCCGATCTCTCTGGCGGATCCGGTTACAACGCTGAAAAGTCCATCGGGAAGCCCCGCGCGTTGGGCAAGCACTCCCAGTGCTAGCGCCGAGAGTGGCGTCTGTGACGCCGGTTTAAGAACTAGCGCACATCCGGCGGCGAGTGCCGGACCAGCTTTGCGGGTAATCATGGCATTAGGAAAATTCCATGGTGTTATTGCGGCGACGACACCGATTGGCTGCTTCATCACTAGGATTCGCTTATCCCGCTGATGACTAGGCACCAAGTCGCCGTAAACACGACGTCCCTCTTCGGCAAACCACTCTATAAAGCTGGCTCCATAAATGATCTCGCCTACAGCTTCTGCAAAAGGTTTTCCCTGCTCAAGCGTCAGTATACGACCTAAATCTTCCTGATTTTCGATCATGAGCTCGAACCAACGCCGGAGCACAACCGATCTTTCCTTGGCCGATCGGCCAGACCATTCCTTTTGGGCTTGAGCAGCTATAGTAAGAGCTCGCTTCGTCTCGATCGCACCGAGATTGGGTACACGGCCGATGACTTCGCCGGAAGCAGGATTGGTGACTTCGATGGCGTCGGAGATCACGGGAATCCACTCTCCGCCGATAAGGGCCGCTTCCCTCAAAAGTGTATGATCGTTGAGCGTTCGCCGTATTGCCATTGCACCGGGTCCCTTTCGAAATATGACGGCCCTTGGCTTGACCGACTGGCGTTCATCTTCATGCACTCATACCGTGAGTCGAATAGCAGGGTTGGCATTCCTCCTCCTTTGCTCTCGCGAACAAGCTAAGAATGAGTAATCTATAGACAAGCATCAGTTAGCGTCAGCGAAACCGACGGACACGTCCAGCAGGACTGCCCGTCGCTCCCTTCCAATGATTTCTACTGCACGCCGAAGCTCACTGGCCAAATCCTTCGCTGTTTCGACGCGGACACCAACGGCGCGATTTGCCTTCGCAACTAGCGCGAAGTCAGGCGATGGCGATAACGAGACGAAGGGCATCTGGTTTGACGTCGCCGCCGCGCCATCGGGATAGCCGTTGACCACCGAGCGGCGCACCGCATTCCACATCTTGTTGTTCTTTACGATGATCAATATGGGCAGTTGAAGGGCTTCTGCGGCCTGAAGGCACGCGACGGGATTTGCGAATATGAACGAGCCGTCCCCTACGCAGGCGATACATAGGCGATCGCGATCGGCAAGCTGCGCGCCGAGTGCTGCCGGGACTCCCCAACCGAGACCGCCGGAATGAGGATGGGTAAAAAATTGTCTGCTGGACACCGTCGTTATCGCGTTGGGCACGACGCCGAGTTCGTTAAAAAGCAGCGCATCTCTATCCAAAATGTCCGAAACACAGCAGCTGAGCAGCTCATTGGAGATACCGAGCTGACTTTTATTCCAAGCGTTTTCAGTCAATTGCGCATGGCGGTCCTCGTAAGCCCGCCGCGCGTGCGCTCCCCACTTCGGCCAGTTCTTTGATGGCTCATCAAATTCGCGCCCGAGCGCCTGAAGTGCGCTAGCCACACCCGAGGTAATGGCGAGATCTGTCTGGTACGTGCGATAGGGCAATTGCCGGAAATGCGGATCATTCCCGATATGAATGCACGCTTTGAGATGGTCTGGTCTATCGGTTTCCTCAATCCACGGCACGCTGGTTTCCAAGACGATGGCGACATCGGCTTCCGCAAGTATCGTCCCGACGTCATAACCGGCAAACATCGCATGCGAGCTCGGCAGGACATTGACCACCGTGAAGGGCTCAACGACAGGAATGCTAAAGCGTTCGGCGAACTCTGCAATAGCTTTGGCACTGGCGGCATCTGCCCTCTGAGAGATGATCACGGGGCGCTCCGCTCGCCGCAACAGCTTGGCGGCCTCCACGATGGCAGCGTGCTCTGCGGCTGGCGCCGATGCAGGCACCGGCGCCGCCGGCAGCGCCCGTGCGTGCACCGCGATGGGATCGTGCAGCGCCTCGAGCGGCAAGCTGACGTAGACCGGCCCGGTGGGCTCGGACACTGCGAGATCTGCCGCGCGGCGAATGAGCGGAACCGCCTGTTCCGGATAGCGCAGTTCATAGCGAAACTTGCACGCTTCTCCTACAAGCGTGCTCTGATCATACATCTCTTGTCCATACTGAACATGAGTACGCCGAGAAAAGGCGTGTCCGCGAGTGGTGATAGGGGTGCGTCCCGAAAAAATCATCATCGGCACATTATCGGAGGCCGCATTGAGTACACCCATCGACGCATTGGCCAATCCGACATTGGTGTGCACCATGACGGCCTGCATCTTGCCCGTGGCTAGGTAATATCCATGCGCCATGCCGACGGCGACAGTCTCATGAGGCGCAAGCACTGGCTCTGGCATGAATCCCGCTTTGGAACCCGCGAGAGCCTCGATAACAGGAGCGAAATCCGTTCCAGCATTTCCAAACAGGTAGTCAACCCCCGCGGCGTCGAGGCCCATCAAAAAGCCCTCGGCGCCGGTCTCGGGTATAGGAGTGTCCAAGTTGGGCTCGCGGTCATGCATATCTGGTTCTCGCTTCTCGAGCAAAATTCCCTCCCGGTACGTATTCACTGCAATTGCTTACGGCACCTAGCAGATCAGCCAAACTTGATCCGGACGTTCTTTAGGCGCAAATATTTGTCATATCCGTCGGCACCGAAATCCTTTCCGAACCCCGATTTCTTAAAACCGCCGATCGGAGAGGCGATATCGTCGGGTCCGTACTGATTTACCCAAACTGTTCCCGCCTGCAATTTGTGTGCGCAGTGGAGAGCGGTGTTGAGGTTGGCCGAATACACTCCTGCGGCCAGCCCGTATTGGCTGTCATTGGCCAGGCTCAGGGCTTCTTCCGGATCGCTGAAGGTCTGCACGGACAGAACCGGGCCGAAGACTTCTTCCTGAACGATCGGATTGTCCTGCTCGAGTCGTTCGACCATGGTGGGCTTGAAGAACCAGCCCCCCGATACGTTTTCATAGAGACCGCCGCCCAGCGTGATTTCGGCGCCTGCTTCCTTGCCCTGGCGCAATATGTCGAGAATACGCTCGCTCTGCTTTTCGGAAATTACCGGCGAGAGAGTAGACGCCTGCTTCCATGTGGGCCCGGGAACCACGGTCAAAAGCTGGCGCCTGACTGCATCGGTGAATTCATTGGCGATCTTTTGGTCGACGATGAGTCGGGTACCTGCAAAGCAAATTTGCCCCGCATTCCTTATGACCGATCGCGCCACCGTATCCGCCACGATATCGATATCGGCATCGGCGAATACGAGTTGGGGACTTTTCCCGCCGAGTTCCAGGGAAACGGGCTTAGGTCCGTGCCTTGCGGCGTCGCCCATGACCACGGAACCCGATTGGGTCGATCCGGTGAAGGTCACGTAATCGATGCCGGGATGAGTGACGAGCGCGTGACCCGTGATCGGCCCCGTGCCAGGCAGAACCGAAATACACGCCGCCGGCACGCCTGCCTCGACCGCGAGTTGAGCCAACCGGATGATTGAAAACGGCGTGAACTCTGAAGGCTTCAAGATCACCGCGTTGCCTGCGGCAAGCGCCGGCGCGAGTTTGATCGTGGACAAGATGATTGGCATGTTCCATGGAGATATGGCCGCGACGACGCCATAGGGCTCTTTCTGGGTAAAGTTGAGAGCGTTGCCGCCTGAACCAAGAACGTCGCCATGGGTCCGACTCATGAGTTCGCCATAATATCGGATGATCTCGATTGCCTTGGGTATGTCAGCAACTCGGGCCTCCGAGGCGAGCCTCGTCGACGCCACGGCTTCGAGCTGCACAAGTTCGTCTAGATGTTGCTCGGCGAGATACGCCCAGCGGCGAAAAATGCGGGCGCGGTCTACCGGGCGCACGCCCCTCCATGTGCCGGAACGGAAGGCTTGCGTTGCAACCTCAACGGCACGGTCGACATCCGAAAGGTCCGCCCCACGCATCGTCAGAATGATTTTTCCATCCGATGGGCGGATGACTGGAAACGGATCGCCGAGCCCTTCGCGCAGCTCGCCCGCAATGAGGCATCCGGAAGGAAACGAAACCGTCTCGGGATCGAATAGGTCGGGGTCGGAATTAGTCAATTGTGCTTCTCCCAATGGATCTAGAGATTACGTAAGAGCGACCGTGGGACACTCGAGCCGCGGGGACTTCTCGCGGGAGTGATCATTCTCGCGCACCCAAGACGGCGCGGTTTCGCTTCCGGGCATTAAGGGAAGAAACGAGCGGCAAGATCAGCATGACCAAAGCCAGCAGCAGAAATATCGCGCTTAGCGGCCTTTCGAAGAACCCGAGGATATTTCCTCGCTGAAGAAGCATGGCTCTTTGGAAATTCTGCTCCATCATCGGCCCGAGAATGAAGCCCAGCAGCAGGGGCGCCACGGGATACTTCAGGACGGCAGCAAAATAGCCCACGACACCGAACAAAATCAGTATGTACAAATCGACGATCGAATAGCTAACCGAATAGGCACCTACGCAGATGAAGGCCACGATGGACGGAAACAAGAAAGAATAGGGAATAGCTAGCAGTCTGACCCAAACGCCGATCAAGGGAATGTTCATGATCAGCAACGCGATGTTTCCGACGATAAAGGTGAAGATCACCCCCCAAAACATCGCGGACTCGGCTACGATGAACTGTGGACCGGGTGTCACCCCGTGGATTATGAGCACGCCGAGCAGCAGCGCCACGACTGGATCGCCTGGGATTCCGAGCGTGAATGTCGGAATGAAGGCCGTTTGAATGGCGGCGTTATTGGCGGATTCGGGCCCTGCGATCCCTTCTATGGCGCCTTTGCCGAATTTTTCGGGTGTCCTGCTCGTCTTGCGTTCGAGCGCATAAGAAAGAAATGAGGCCGCGATGCTTCCAGTGCCGGGCAGTGTACCGAGCAGGGATCCAAGACCGCTTCCCCGCGCGATGGCCGGCCACATCTCGCGCCAGTCCTTGCGGTTGGGCAAAAGCGCCTTGAAGCGGAAGTCCACGGTCGAAACGGATGTAGGCATGTGGCCAACATTGCGCATCAATTCACTTAGGCCGAACAGCCCGAGCGCGATGGCGACGAGAGACACACCGTCATAGAGTTCGATGACACCGAACGCGAACCGGGTGGTGCCACTGGTGCCATCGATCCCTACCATCCCGATCAGGAGCCCGAGCGCCACCATCACAAGCGACTTGGCGGCCCCCGCCGACGTCATCATGGTGGCGGCAATCAAGCCCAGGACCATCAGCGAAAAGTACTCTTGCGCGCGAAACTGCAAGGCCAGCCGCGCGAAAGGCTCGGCCGATACGGCCAGAACCAGAGTTCCGAATATCGCACCCACGAAAGAGGCGATGGCCGTGATGAACAGGGCCGGCCCCGCCCTGCCTTTTTTGGTCATCGGGTACCCGTCGAGGCACGTGACGGCCGAACTGGCCGTTCCCGGAAGATTCAGCAGAATGGACGCCGTCGAACCACCATAGGCGCTGCCGTAATATATCCCGGCCAAAAGAGAAATGGCCGTCAGCGGTTCAAGGTAGAACGTCAGCGGAATCAGCAGGGAAATGGCTGCCAACGTCCCGATTCCCGGAATAACGCCCACGACCATGCCGAGCGTCACCCCGACCAGACAATACAAGATATTATCGAGTGCTACCGCACGGTAGAAGCCCTCGATTATACCGGGGGAAAACACATCTACCATTTGATCGCCTCGATCTGAATGCCCAGCCCAATCCTGAAAATGAGTATGCTTAAAGCCGTAACCACGGAGGCCAGAATAAGAATCTGCCAAACGCGAAGGGACTTATCGGCGAAACCACTCAACAAAACGGCCATGAAAACTGCTGGCCCTAAACCGAACCTCACCACGACGAAACTGAAGACGACGATGGAAAGCACAAGGACAAAGAATGAGCGGCCTTGAAAAGGGATGTTTGAATCCTCCGCGGCGTCATAGGGATCGGCATTTATGGAGAAAAGCTCGGAAATTATCAGGATAGCCGCGAACACCATCAAGAGGATGCCGATCCAGAACGGTAAATAACCGGCCCCCACGCGCGATCCCGCAAGCAGGCCGTAGCGCGAACCCTCCCACGTAGCGAAGGCGCCTAGGGCCATGATAAGGATCGCCGCCACGACCTCTCGCAAATTTACCTTTCTCATTTTCAAGATAGAGGCTGTATTGAACTTCATTTAAGAATACTCGTTTGCACCGAATTTACTTTCTGTTTGAGTGCGTTCGACTGGCGTTCGCCTTCTAGGGAAGACCGAACTGAACTTGGTACTTCCGGAGCAACGCGTCCGGAAGTACCAAGGCGTCAATGTCAGTCGAAATCGATGTCCAAACCGGAGATGCTTTCCTGCCAACGCGCGCGTTCGGCCGGCACAAAATCCTGAAACGCAGCGAGCGCCATCGGAGTCGGAGTGAAACCGGCGCTTTCAAAACGCGAAATGACGCGTGGATCGTCCAATGCCTCGTTGATGGCATCATTGAGGGCGGCCAATATATCGGGAGAGGTGGCGGCCGGCGCGAAAATCCCGAACCATGTGGTGGCGGCGAAATTGTCCAGGTCAGGATATTCGGCCAGAATGGGGACATCGGGCAGATCCCCCAGTCGCTGAGCGGCGGTTGCAACCAGCGGCTTTACGGTCTCGCTTTCAATCTGAGCTTGGATGTTGCGCGAATAAAGCGAATAGCCGAGTTGCACCTCTTCCCCGATGACCGCTGTCAGGGCCTCCATCTCACCGCCATAGGGGATCGCCTGAGCCTCTATGCCGGTCTCGGCATCGACGATCATCCCGATCAGGTGCGGCGTACCACCCTCGCCCGTCGTGCTGTAATTGAGCTGGCCGGGATTTTCCCTGGCATAGTCTAAGAGTTCCTCGAAAGTATTGACTGGAAGCGATTTGGTCGCGACCAGCATGAAGCTCTGCTCGGAAAGCAACGCCACCGGCGCTATGTCGTCGGTGGGGTCAAAACCGTATTCGGCCTCAAAGTCTAGGGTTAGCGCGGGCCTGACAGCCATGATCGCGGCCGTCGCCATAGCTATGGTGTGACCATCTGCCGACGCGCGCGACAAGCGGTTGAGGGCAACGCCTCCGGTCGCGCCGGGTATATTCTCCACTACGACCGGCTGCCCCCAATCTTCCGACAGCACATCGGCCACTGCGCGCGCCATCACGTCATTGGCGCCCCCGGCCGGAAACCCCACCATCAGCGTCACTGGTCGCGTGGGAAAATCCGCGCCATATGCCGATGAGGTTACAATAACCGCAGCCAAAATTCCCAGAATTTTCTCATTCATTGAATATGTCCTCCTCTTTTCAATTCGCCCGAACCGGTATTCGATTCACAGACATTCAGTTGTGACTTCAATTTACGGCCCATGCCTTTTCACACGAACTAACAGACGCCGAACGGATCCCGCTAGTTAGGCGACGGCAATCGGCTAGGCTGCCGCGAGCGTCATTGCATACGGTTCCTCCATTCCCATTGGACGATCAAGCAAGGGTAAGACGGCGTTCACTTGGTAAACACCGGCACGTCACGCGCGCATTCCGGCGAAGCCGAGCGGGTTCGCACGTCCGGAAGCGGTACCGTTGCGGGGTTATATTGGTAGACCCAGTCGAAACGTTCTTTCATTCTAGAACTGCTGAAAACGCTTTCCATGAAAGAAGACCCACGTTCTGGATCCCGCAGTTCCTCGCTATGGAAACTTTTGACGTTTGCATTGGCCTGCTCCACCAGCCTTGCGGTGCGATCGAGCCGCGCCGCTTCGAAAGACCGCAAGGCCAGTTCGGTATCGTCGAATTCTCCCAAGGCACGCGCGAGCAGAACACCATCCTCGATTGCCATATTGGCACCTTGTGACATGGTCGGCATGGTGGGATGTGCGGCGTCGCCGAGCAACGCGGTCCGGCCCGAGACCCATTCGCGCAAGGGTGACCGCAACATCAACGCCCATTTGTGAGGATGTTTGGCGCCCGATTCGATGATCGCGCGTACACCGTGCGCCCAGCCCTCAAAATCTGCGAGCATTTCTTCTTGGCTTCCCTGCGTGGACCAACTTTCAACCTGCCAGTCATCACGCTCAACGATACCAACGACATTGAGGAGCTCGCCGCCACGCAGGAAATAGTGTACGAAGTGAGCCCCAGGCCCAAGCCAGTTGGAGCTGACCGGACGAACCGGGATTCTGATATCCTCTTTCGGCATGACCATCCGCCACGCCACGCAGCCCGAAAACACGGGCTTGTCGGCGCCGAATAGTTCGCTTCTAACCACCGAATGCACGCCATCGGCGCCAACGAGAACATCACCTTTTACGACGCCCCCGTCGCTTAAAAAGACCGATATCGCAGTGCCGTCATCCTCATGACGAACATACTGCTTGTTCAGCAGGATGCACTCAGGATCGATCTCAAGGATGCTCTTATAGATTATTTCGTGAAGATCCGCACGATGCAGGAAATAATACGGGCTACCGTACAATACCTCGGCGTTCATTCCAAAATCCAATCCGGGCCACGTTTCCCCGGTATTCCACAGGCGAAATTCCTTGCCCACGGGTACGAACGCCAGCCTTTCCATCGCCTTTCCCAGACCGAGATCGATAAGGCCGCTCGTTCCATTGGGACTGATGTGAAGCCCGGCTCCAATTTCCTGAAATGCGGGCGCACGTTCACAAACCGTGACGCGAAAACCCCGCTTGAGAAGCGCCAGCGCAGCAGTCAGACCACCAATACCGCCGCCTATAACAACAACATGTTTCATTATACTACCAACAATACTTTCCCCGATTGCACACGACAAAAGGCGGGAGCTGATTTACATGCAAAAAGCACTAGTTCGCGGTCATAGGGCTGGCAACCAAGACTGCCGTCGCGTTCAGGGGGTGAACATCTGGCTTCGCGGCGTGTCGGAAACGTGCGGATGAAACAATGGGTAAGGGCGTTCACCACGCAAACACAAGCCGCGAGGGCACTGGAGTCTGCTCCTGCGGTTGTTAAGGCTGTGCCTACCGTTACGGTACTCCCTAAGCAATTCCGCAATTACTAAGGCGATAGAATGAAGAAATTTACCGTGGCTGACGCGCTGGCTGCTGGGATGAAGCGGCATGGCGTAGAGGTCGTCTTTGGACAAAGCATTCCATCGGCATTCGTTTTGGCCCTCCCCCAGTACGGGATCCGACAGATCGGCTACCGCACCGAAAATGCCGGTGGCGTAATGGCCGATGGATATGCCCGGATATCGGGCAAAGTCGGCGTGGTTTGCGCTCAGAATGGCCCGGCGGCGACGCTGCTCGTCGCGCCGATGGCCGAGGCGATGAAAGCCTCAGTTCCCATGGTCGCCATCGTTCAGGACGTGCCGAGCACCATGGTAGACAGGAACGCCTTCCAGGAATTCGATCATTTGGCGTTGTTTGATGGCTGTACAAAGTGGACACGTCGCATCGATCGAGCCGAACGGGTAGACGACTATGTAGATATGGCGTTTACAGCCGCGACCAGCGGGCGCCCTGGTCCCGTCGCGTTGATCGTACCGATGGATGTCCTACGTCAAGACGCTCCCGAAAACACCCGCCGCACGGCCAATCTAGGCCACTATCCTCTGGATCGTATGGTGGCAGATCCCGAGCGCGTAAAGCGGGGCGCAAAACTACTTTCCCAAGCGGCCCGACCGCTGATTATCGCTGGCGGCGGCGTGCATCTGTCGCAAGCGAGCGTGGAACTGGTCGCTTTCGCGGAAAAGTCAGGAATTCCGGTGGCAACGACGAATATGGGAAAAGGCACGATCGCCGAGGATCATCCGCTAGCCATCGGGGTATTCACGAGCAACCTCCAGGAAGGGAACCGCGCCGGAGAGCTTCGGGATTATCTTTTCGATGCCGACGTCGTCTTGCTGGTCGGAACGCGCACCAATCAGAACGGCACCGATAGCTGGAAAACATACCCGTCGGAGGCACAATACTTACATATTGACATCGATCCCCAGGAGATCGGACGCAATTACGAGGCGCTGCGGCTCGTTGGGGATGCCAAGCTCACGCTCGCCGCTCTCTCTGAGGCCTACGACTATCCGCAGCGCGCGGATATCGAAGAGACCGCGACGCGTGCAAAGAACGCCGCCGCAGCGGTAAACGATTACGTCAAAGCGGTCGGGCCTGGCTCGAACGGGCGTTTGCGTCCCGAATTCGTCATGGCGCAATTGTCGCCGCTCCTCAATGCGCGTGATATCGTTGTCGCCGACGCCAGCTATTCGTCCAACTGGATCACGACATATCTTTCGGCGCAACGCCACGGCCAGCGGTTTCTCGTTCCGAGGGGCCTAGCCGGGCTGGGATGGGGCATGCCGATGGCGATCGGAGCCAAGCTCGCGCAACCCGATGCGCGCGTGGTTGCGGTCGTCGGCGATGGGGGTTTTGGCCATTGCTGGCAGGAACTGGAGACCCTCTTCCGCCTCCAACTGCCGCTGACGGTAATAGTGCTCAACAACAGCATTCTGGGCTTCCAGTATCACGCCGAGAACGTCCATTATGGGTTCCACAGCAATTCCGTGAATTTTACGCAGGTGGACCATGCCGCGATTGCAAGAGCATGCGGCTGTGAAGGCGTCAGGGTATCGGAGGCTGGTCACCTGCCCGAGACACTTTCGGAGGCAATGGCGCGCAAAGCTCCTACGCTCATCGAGGTGATGACGGACCCTGACGCCTATCCGCCGATCAGCCTGTTCGACGGCAAAAGCAAGGAACAGATCACCCGTTTGGAAAGGTTGGACGCATGACAAAACTTGCATTGGTTACCGGAGGCGCCAGCGGGATCGGCTTTTCTGCCGCCCGCCGCCTGCTGAACGAGGGTTGGACCGTTGCCATCAGCGGCAGAAACGAGGAACGTTTACAAGCTGCCCGGGAGCAGCTTGGCCATTCCTGCTTCTTGCTTCCGGCAAACGTCGCCAATGGGGACGAAATGCGCTCGGCAGTGGATCGGCTCATCAGCGAACAGGGACCGATTGGGGCGCTGGTCGCCAATGCGGGCATGAATGTTGGTCGCCGAGCGTGGGGAGAGATATCCCACGCAGATTTCCGTGATGTCGTCTCCACCAACCTTTTGGGAACCTATCATTCCGTGGACGCAGTGCTGCCGGGCATGCGCGCCAATGGCGGTGGCCGGATCGTGGTCGTGTCTTCGTTTGCCGGATGGTATGTAACTCCCCAGCCGGGTCCGGCCTATACTAGTACAAAACTGGCCATGCGCGGCCTAGTCGAAAGCCTCAACATGTCCGAAATCCTCAACGGCGTCGTCGCGACTGCACTTTGCCCTGGGGAGGTGGCGACCCCTGCAATGCAAAGGCGCGTTCCGCCGCCACCGCCCGAGGTCCTCGCCAAGATGCTGCAGCCGGACGACATTGCCGGTGCGATCTCCTACATCTTGGGCCAGCCCGGTCACGTGGCGATAAATGAGTTGGTCATTACACCGCGCTGGAACAATGCGTACAACCGTATTCCCCGCCCTTAATAGCAAACATCACACCGGGACTTGACCTGTTATGATCTATGAAATGCGAACCTATACCGCAAAGCCGGGAAAGTTGAAGTCGTGGCTCAAAGTGTTCGAGGAGACGCGACTGCCGATTTTACAGCGCCATCTCGGCCGACTGGTGGCAGCCTTCACGCCCGATACCGGTAATGTCAACCAACTGATCCACATCTGGGAATATGAGGACCATCTCGATCGCTCGCGCCGGCGCGAGCACCTGTGGTCCGATCCCGAATGGCTGGATCCGACGAAAAACACCTCTGATGCGCTGGTCGAGCAGCAAGGCATCATCCTCCTGCCCACAGCATTCTCGCCATTGCGTTAGCTATTAAGGAAGAGCGCTAAGGCGCCTTCCTTTGATTCAGCCTGAGCAGCATTTCCCTGAAAGCCACTCGTGTGGCAGCGTTCGCATGGCGAACGGAGGCCCGCGCGCGCTTTCGTGCGATGCTCATCGGGCCTAAGTTGGCGGCACATTCTGTTATCAGCTTGTATGGAGGCATTATGGCACTCTCTTCTTTTGGCTATGTGGGTTATCGGAGCGCCGACTTGTCGGAGTGGAACACCTACGGCACATCGTTGCTGGGGTTGCAGGTGGTCGACAGCACCCGCCAATCCATCGCCTTTCGAATGGACGATCGCAAGCAGCGTATCATCGTGGAAGCCGGCGATGGCGGCGGCGCCTCCTTTTACGGCTGGGAGGCCGAGGATCGGGAGGCTTTGCACGCGATTTGCCGCAGGCTCGATCAGGCCGAAGTTCCCTATACCAAAATGCCGACGGCACTCTGCGAGCAACGCGCGATTACCGAAGGCGTGACCTTTTTTGACCCCGCTGGAAATCGGCTGGAAGTGTTCTACGGAGCCACTGTCGCCGATGACGATTTTGCCCCATCCCGAGCTATTTCAGGCTTCGTTACCGGCCCGCTGGGCCTCGGACATATCGCCCTTTACGTGGAAAACATCGAACCGGCGCACGAATTTTATACCAAGATCCTGGGCTTTCGGATGAGCGATTACGTGACGGCGCCATTTCGAGCGTTCTTCTATCACATCAATCCCAGGCACCACAGCGTCGCGCTCATCGAGGGGAAATCTAACGACGTCCACCACATGATGATGGAACTCTATCATCTGGACGATGTCGGGCAAGGCTACGACATCGCCCTGAAGACGCCCGAAATGATCGCAACCACACTGGGCCGGCACAGTAACGATTTCATGACCTCGTTCTATACGAGGACACCATCACAATTCCTCATGGAATATGGATGGGGAGGCAAGCTCATCAACGTAAACGATTGGACGCCTTATGAAGTGACGGTCGGACCGAGCATCTGGGGCCATGAACGTGATTGGCTGAGCGAGGAAGGCCGCCAAAAGGCCAGAGAGATGAAATTGAAAGCAGCCTCCGATGGCGTGAGGGAGCCTCTTTACGTTGCTGGCGATAACTTCCGCGACAACGCGATTAACTGCATCTGGTGGGAGCAGGCGCGCAAGGCGAGTGACAGCAGTGATATGTGAGAAACCACAATAACGTTTCTCCGTCAGCTTGATCTGATTGCATCGACAGCCTTTGATTCTTTCGTCACGGGCAGCACCTTCGAGACAGTTGTGCCGAGTAAGAATTGCCAGTGCTCATAGCGACAAGACCGAAATGTTGGTTCTCAGCGGCTTAGCAAGAGAGTGAGGTTCATACCTTTGTGGCTCTTTATCCCAGCGTACGATTTTGCCATGCTATCAAGCTTAGGCCTATGGCTGGAGGTGTGAGATGGCGAAAGAACTTGGACAATTCAAAGAAGTTCGCTCTGTGAGCCGCGCCCTATCGCTCGTTGATACAATGGGCAGCTTGGGTTGGCTGACTCCGAGCCAACTTGCTAAGGAAACAGCGATCGACCGCGGTACAGTGTATCGTCTCCTCGCGTCGCTCATCGGCGCCGGCTATGTCGTGCGCAGAGAACAAGATGGCAAGTTTTTCCTTTCGAGCAAGATGCGCCACCTAAGCAGAGGAATTCTGGCCGAGGACACCGATTCTATGCTCGTTTCCCAAGCGCTGGCCCGGCTAACAAGCAAGATACGGTGGCCGAGCGATTACGGAACGATTTCCCGTGGAACTCTGAAAATCGTCGACTCCAGCCATCACCTCACCAGCATGACGTTCTTTCGTAATGTTGTTGGACGTATCCGCCCCATTCTCCGGACGGCCTTGGGGAAAGCTATACTTGCCGGTATGGATGAAAACGACCGACGAGCGCTAATTTCGGAAATAAGTCAGAGCAGTGAAGAGAATAAATCAGATATAAACAAGGCTGGCAAGCTTGAATGGATCTTAAAAGACTTCCAACGTAGGGGATACGCGCTTTCTCTAGAAGAGACCACCCCTCGTATCTGCGCGATCGCACTGCCTGTTTATCGACTTGGCAAAGTGGCCGGTGCAGTAAACATCATTATTTTTCGCTCTGCATTTGATCTTGATATTGTGGAAGACGAATTTATGACTCCATTAAAAGAGTGCGTGGCAGAAATACAGTTAGCGTTTGAGTCGAGCGAATACATGATGGACTCCTACAAATAGCAATGCTACTTTGCTGTTAGCTTGCGCTCGTGGACAAAGGGTAAACCACAGTTTGACTGCTGCTATTGCGACGAATCCGAGTTAAGATTCTTTGGCCTTGGCGTAACGGCGCGACACGTCTCCAGTTCATGAGCTTGTTGAAAAGCCGCTCCATCCGGTTGCGCCATTTGTATTGGGCTTTGTCGTGCGGGAGCGGACTACGCCTGTTGGTTTTTGACGGGTTGACAGCCTCGACGTCGGCGCTGGCGCACTCTTCGCCCGGGCGTCAGGACGAAGCCCAGCTGCCGCCCCTTCGCATCGCACCGGGCATGGAGCTTGGTGGTGAAACCCCCGCGCGATCGGCAAGCGCCTCGGCTGCCTGAGTCCCCTTTGCATGCCGATCGCACAATGATGGGACCGGATGACAGAGTTGTCGATCATGTCAGCGCTTCGATCACGCTCGACCAGTTCGGCCAGAGTTTTGAGCATCGCCTCGACCCTGCCTCGATATCGCCGGAAGACGCTGTTCCACTTGCCGCATCATCAGGCAGATGCCGCCATTGCGCCACCGTGCGCGCCATCCACATCATGCCTTCGTAATAGCAGCGGCTATATTTGGGCAGGGCAGCATCCGCGCCGTAACCGGCCGGGTTGGGCCGCCTTTCGCTGGGTAGGTGCTGACGTGTAATGACCGTCGTTATCGGCGTCGTTATTGACGTCAGCAACGCAAGCGGCGGGGATTTCATGCGCTATGAGGTAATGACGGGGGTTGAGCGACGGCGGCGCTGGACGGGCGAAGAGAAGCTTTCGGTTTTGGGTCAAGTCGGCGTGGACGGCGAGACTGTCGCCAGTATTGCGCGTCGGCACGATATCACCCGCCAGCATATCTATCAGTGGCGGCGCGAGATGCGCCGCAAGGGGCTCGTGAGCGCTCGACGAGCTGCTCCCATGGAACTGGCGGCCAGCCGACGCCAGCCCAATGGTTGCTGCGGCCCTAAACCGGCCGATTACTCCGCGCCCGCGTTCAGAAGGTAGAAGCGGACCCATCAGTGTCCATTCGTCATCTGTCAAACCGGTCCAGTTGCCCAAGATTGCCTCCAAATGGAAGCCGTGAGTCAAAACTGGATTCCGCAGCTCGCCTTTGTCCACGAGCGCGAGATGCCGTAATGGGCCAGCGGAGAGTAGCCAAGATTGGTGGCTGTCCCCAGAATGATGGTCTTTGTAACAAGGTCCGAGCGATCGGCCCCAGGCATGATGAGAGGAACAGCCATCGACTATTATGGTTGGTAGAGCAACCGCTTCACTCTGAGGGCATCGCAGGTCTTGCGGATCAAGATCTTCCAGACCGCGCTGACCTCATCGACAAGCGAGCGCTTGCGGGCAGGCGTCAGAGATTTTTTTGCAGAACATCCTGAAGCATGGCCTTGTCTAGGCTCAGACCGGCGACGGACCCTTTGAGCTTGCCGTTTTCTTCCTCGAGCTGACGCAGCTGCTTCATCTTAGAGGGCATCAGCCCAGCATCCCGCTTGCGCCAGTTGTAGAACGTGTTTGCCGAAACGCCTGCCTTGCAACAGACTTCCCCGACCGCGGTCCCATCCTCGGCTTGCTTGTGCCCGAGGCGATCTGCGCCTCGGCGAACTTGGACTTCTTCATTAGCATTCTCCATCTCACGGCCACGGGATCATAAGTCGAAAATTCCAGTTCAGAATGATCCCAATCGAGGCATCAGGGCACAGCGGACTGCCATTGAAATTTGACCACAGCACTGGTACACAAAGCTCATAGGTCGCGGGTGCAAACTACCGCCTTCTGGGCTATTCTGGTGTCATGCGCGGAATCCCTGATAAGAAACGCCGACCGTTTACGGCAAAGATCCGCCTTGCTGCCCGTCAACTACGAGGTTTGCAAAGCGTAGCCAAAACCCGATGGAAGGCATGCATTCTCCCACCGATTGCAGTGAAGCATTCGTTGAAAGATCAGAAAATCGAAACTCTCGCGCCGCCGCCCCGCCCTATCAGAGCAACATACGTTTCGGCGTCAAGTTGAGCTATGCGCACCGCCGGACACACCTGCAGTCTGGGCTCCAACGCATTCTGCAGCTCGGCTGCAAGCTGCTTGAGCTTGTCGGAGGTGCGATTGGCACCAGGTAGAATATGGAGCTCCAGGTTCGCCAAGGGTTGGTCCGGCAAACCGTCAACCGCGATGACCGCCAGTTGGCATGCCGACGGACCAATCGCCAGATGCGAACAAATAATCTCGCGGATTTGAGGAAGAGCGGATTTAAGCGAGGAGCCGAGGTCTTTATGGAGTTCGCGATCAATATACAGCTTAACGTTCGGCACTGGTGTTTTCCTGAACAAGAACAAAGTCAAATGGCGAACGCCATTCGGCAAGACCATCTTGCAGCCGTTCATAAGGTGCGATCAAAGTGTTCTTGACGCCGAATACTGTGTCTGAATCGAGGTACTCGTCCTCACCAACGAACGTATGCGTGACTAGCTTCTCATAGCCAGGGGCCGTGACGATGTAGTGCATATGGGCAGGCCGATAGGGATGGCGGCCCAAATGCGCGAGCATCTGACCGACAGGTCCATCATCTGGTATGGGATAGGAAACGGGCTTAATGCCGACAAAGCGGTAATGCCCGTCGGCACCGGTCGTAAAGATGCCACGGTTGTTCCATTTGGGTTGGATGTCAGGTTGCTGTACGTCATAGAAACCTTCAGCGTTGTCTGACCAGACATCAACGCGTGCGCCTTCGATCGGGTTGCCGTTCAAATCGAGAACCCGCCCTTCGAACAAGCAGCTTTCGCCCTTGCCATCCAAGCAGATCGAAGCACCCATTTCGCGCTCTGGTGCTCCGGCGACATGAAAGGGCCCTAGCACCGTATTTTCGGTGGCGCCGGCCGGCCGTCGATTGTTGATCGCATCGACGAGCATCGAGAGCCCAAGTGTATCCGAAAGAAGGATGAATTCCTGCCGTTCAGGGGAACAGATCTGTCCTGTCCGGGTAAGAAAGTCGATTGCCACCTCCCATTCGCTTTGCGAGAGCTCAATTTCCTTCGCAAAGGCATGGAGATGTTTAACCAATGCCGACATGACCTGTACAAGACGGGGATTCGCCCCTTCGCTCATCCGAGCATTCACCGTCTCAACAGAATTCTCCTCCGTGAAATATGGAAGCATTTGCAGCCCTCTCCGATATGTTGTGTCCGATGCTCAGTGCTATTATTCAGGCGGGGATCCTTCCCATGCTCGCGAGAGCATGTCCCGAACCGCGTTCTTTTCTACCGGGCGCGGGTTCCAATAGGCATTGGTGGTTGCGAGTTCAGCAGCTCTTTCGAGATCGCTTTCCTTAAGTCCGAGGTCCCGAAGAGCTGTGGGCGCTCCCAACTGCACTGCGAAAGAATGTAGCCCGCCGCCAACACTGCCGCCGAAAATTTCGGCCACGGGACGAAGGAATTCATCCGCCGCGACTGCGTTGAATGCGGCTGTATGAGGCAGCATGATCGCGTGCGTCTCAGCGTGGGGCAGATCGAAGCTGCCTCCGAGGGTGTGGCAAATCTTGTGGTGCAACGCCATGCCGACGCTTCCCAACACCGTACCGCACAACCAGGAGCCATATAAGGCGCGACTGCGCGCATCTATGTTGGTCGGCTCTGATACAATAACCGGCAACGCCGCTTGAAGAGCTCGCAGCGCGTCCACGGCCATAAGCGATGAAACGGGGTTCCGATCTTGAGCGTATAGCCCCTCGACCGCGTGTGCCATGGCATTCAAGCCGCTCGTTACGCTCATCTGCACCGGCAATCCGACGGTGAGTTCGGGATCGTAAATGACCACTTCCGGCAAAATGGTCGCATCTCTTACCGTGGTCTTTAGGCCGTTCTCGGTTTGCCCGAGAATTGGAGTGACCTCAGAACCTGCATAGGTCGTTGCAAGCACAATTTGAGGAGCATCGTTGCGGTAAGCAATCGCCTTGCCGAGGCCGATAGTAGAGCCTCCGCCGATAGAAACGATGCAATCGGCGCCAGATTCTTGGAAGGCAGCGAGAGCCTTTTCGGTGACATTCACCGGAGTATGCATTGCCGCTTCCGCAAACACTCCCGCCGATAATGTTCCAAGATCTTGAGCGAGCCTTTCGGCGTCCGACCTTTGAAAGGCCGTGGAAAGGATGAGAGCCCGCGAGCCAAGTTTTGCCACCTCATCCCTCACCTGCTTTGCAGCGCCGACGCCGAACACCACTCGCGATGCGTTTGGTTCATACACGAAGTTCATTTGCATGGGATGACCTTCCGGGATTCGTTATGCAACGTGTTAGTAGCTTGGACCGCCCAGTGCACGCTTTAATACTTTGTGCGCATCCGCTTCGCCTTGGCCTCGCCAAGCAACGACTTGGTCTGGGCGTACGAGAGCTAGGCTGGCTTGGTATAATTGCTCGGCTTCCTTAGACGATATGTCGACGACCGCGAGCTCGACATTGGCTGACTTTGCTGCTTCGACAAATTTCTCAACCTCAGGTGGGTGATCGCCAAGTCGAAGCAATGTCCAACTAAATCCAAACGTGTCATACAACGACTTGCCCGGCTCCAGCCATAGATGAGGTGCCCGACCGCCTGGCCTGGCAGTTGGCTCGTAGGTGTCGGCACTGTCTCGCGGCGCCGCACCGGCCTCAGCGGCGACTATGGGGGAGCCCTCGTAGCGAACGCCGAAGGTTATCCCTGGAATGTTGAATTCGGCCTTGCCATGAGCTTCCAAGTAGGTTCCAGCCTCTATCCGAGCTCTTTCGCCGATCTCGTCCTCTGCTTCTATGTGTGGCGATGGTACAAATGAGCCCAGGGAGTCGGCGAAAGTTCGCGCGTAGCCGGTATTGCGAATGGCTGCGGGTCGCCGCTCGCTCTCATAACTGTCTAACAGTTTCGGTCCCGCAACGCCTCGTACGGAATGGGCAAGCTTCCAGCCGAGATTGACTGCGTCATCCACGGCGGTGTTGTAACCGAGCCCTCCGGCTGGGGTGAACAGATGGACTGCGTCCCCACCCAGGAAAACTCTGCCAGACCTGAACTTGTTAGCGACCAACGCATAGCCTGCGGTCCAGGTGCCCCGCGAAATGACAGTTGCCTCTATGGGGCGTCCGACGGCTGCCTGAAACAATGCGACGGCACCCGCATCGGTCATCGTGGCCTCGTCTTCACCATCACGCAGCTGCGTATGGAAGGCGAACTCTCCCTTGCCATCAACGGCGGCCATAAAGGCCCGCCGATCTTTGTTGAAAGTTACGTTCATCCATGCAGGGGCATGTGGAACCTGATTGTAGAAATCGGGCGCGTTTACGTAGACCGCGTACATGCGCCCGCCGAAGAAGTCACGGACAGCCCCCTCATCCCCTTCATATCGGAAGCCGAGTTTTTCTCTCACCGTGCTGCGAGCGCCGTCGCCGGCCGCAAGGTATCGCGCCCGAAGAGTCTTTTTCCCACTACCGTCAGTCGCGATGGCTGTAACGTTTACGCCTTCTCCGTCGTCTTCAAAATCGCAGACCCGCCAGCCGAATGAGATTTCGACACCGTCCAGACTGGCTGCTTGCCGATGTAAGACCTGCTCTACAAACTTCTGTGACACCCGGTGGGGCAGTTCCGCCGCGCTCCAGGATCCAGACATGCTTGTCACTCGTTCGCGCGCCTCGCGCGCACTTGGTAGTTTAAAGCGCGCTAGCTCATGACCCGCGAAGCGAGTAAAATAGGCGATGTCGGTCGGAAATTCGGGCGGCAATCCCAGGTCACGAATTTCATTGGCGAACCCAAGACGCCGAAAATGTTCCATGGTTCTTGCCTGGGTGGCGTTAGCCTGCGGATTGGTCGCAGTGGACGGTTTCTGATCGAATAGCGCCACACTGATTCCGCGCCGACCAAGTTCTATGGCAAGCATGAGACCGAAGGGGCCACCACCAACAATCGCTACATCGACATCAAACGAAGTCACCGCATCCTCCACACTAATTTTCGTCAGTTAGTAAGGAAGCCATACTATTTTGTCAATCGATACTCTTGCGAAAGGTTAGCTGCGCCCCATTCATCGTCCAGCTACGTATTGTCTCATCGCATCGCGCGCCTGCTTGAGGCGCTCGGAGCCAATCACATCTGCCATTTCTTCTTCTGCCGTTGCGACGCTTTCACCAAATGCCGCGAGCCACTTCAGTCCCGCTGGAGTAAACACGATTATCTTGGCTCGCCCATCATTGGGGTCAGGTTTTCTTTGTACCAGACCCGCTCGCTCCACTTGCTCCACGAGTTCCCTCATGGATTGCTTGGTCATTGCTGCCCTCTCGGCCAGCTCGGTCAGTCGGCTTCCGTCCTCGTCGAGATGGCGGGTAAGGTTCACGTGTGCAGCACCCAGGTCGCTGAACCCCCGCTCTCGCATAAGTTCCAGAACGCGCTGCTCGAAAACTCTGACTGCCTCGTTCATCAGGCGACCAATATTTGTCCTGCGCCAAGAACTGGGTCCCATGAATCTCTTTCTCCTGTCGATGTGGGCTCTATCTCCCCCAGCTGGGAAAGTCCGTCAACCTAGATTAGCTGCGGCGACCCGGGTTAGGTCGTCGTGATGGGTATCACAGCAAAAGGCTGCAGAGATCTATTCGTAGTTTTTCTATTGCTATAATAGCTTGTAAGGTGTTAGTAAGGATGCCTGACCAGTAGGAGGACGATGGATGGACATCGACATGTTGATCAATGGCAGCGCTGCTCAAGCGGAGCAGGGTGGCCAGTTCGTGCGCAAAAATCCGATTAGCGCAGAAATTGTAACCCGCGCGCCTGCTGCGCGGCGAGCCGACGTCAACCGCGCGGTTGATTCTGCCGCGGCAGCCTTTCCCGGGTGGGCAAAAATGGGCCCCAACCAACGCAGAACTATCCTACTGAAGGCCGCTGATCTTTTCGATGAAGCGGCGCCCGAGTTCATCGAAACTGCAATGAACGAAACCGGTGCCACGAAAACTTGGCTCGGCTTCAATGTGATGCTGGCGTCGCGGATGATCCGCGAAGCGGCATCGCTGACCACGCAGCTCAATGGTGAGGTCATTCCTTCGGACAAGCCGGGAACGTTGGCTATGTCAGTCCGTCGACCTGTGGGTGTCTTGGTTGGCATGGCGCCATGGAATGCACCCATCATCTTGGCAGTGCGTGCAGTGGCCACTCCTTTGGCCTGCGGAAACACAGTTATTCTAAAAGCGTCAGAACGTTGTCCGCACACTCATCGATTGATCGGTGAAGTGTTCAAAAGGGCCGGCCTTCCCGACGGGGTTTTGAGCGTCATAACCCATTCAGCTGAAGATGCCCCCGAAGTTGTTTCTGCCTTGATAGAGCACCCTTCGGTGAAGCGCATCAATTTCACCGGTTCTACGCGCGTGGGTAAGATAATCGCGGAGCAGGCAGGCAAAAACCTCAAGCCAGTCCTTCTCGAACTGGGTGGCAAGGCTCCTTTCGTGGTGCTCGATGATGCGGACATCGATGCGGCCGTCGAGGGTGCAGCGTTCGGTGCCTTCATGAATCAGGGACAAATCTGCATGTCCACCGAGCGCATTATCGTAGATGAGAAGGTCGCGGATCAATTCATCCAAAAGTTCGCGGCGAAAGCCAAGGGGCTTAGCTTTGGCAATTCTGCAGATAACGTCGTCCTTGGTTCGGTCGTGGATCGCGAGATCATCGATCGCGTAAAAATGCTGATCGATGACGCGACGAACAAAGGGGCGGAGATTGTCGCCGGCAATGTGCCGGACGAAGGCACGATAATGCCGGCCACCATCGTCGATCGCGTCGAGCCCGGAATGGCACTTTTCGGAGACGAGAGCTTTGGTCCTGTGGTGGGCGTCGTACGTGCCCGCGACACGGACCACGCTATCGAGCTCGCCAATGACAACGAGTACGGCCTTTCGGCATCAGTGTATGGTTCCGATATCAATCGCTCGATCAGAGTGGCAGAGGCAATTGAATCCGGCATTTGCCACATCAATGGGCCGACTGTAGGCGACGAGGCTCAAATGCCGTTCGGCGGCGTGAAGGGCTCCGGCTACGGCAAGTTTGGCGGTCGGGCCGGCATCGAGCAGTTCACTGAATTGCGCTGGATCACGATCGAAGATCCCCACCAGCACTATCCGTTCTAATCGCGAGGATACGGCGGCGGTCGCTAGACCGTCCGCCGCCGTATCCGTTGGAACAAGACGCCAGTACGCCAAACAGGCAGGACAACGAGACGCATGCATCCGTCATCCAAAATGACCGTTCGAGAAGCAACCCTGGACCTCCTTCGGTCTCTGGGCGTTACAAAGTTCTTTGGAAACCCGGGATCAACCGAGTTACCGTTTCTCGATCGTTGGCCCGAAGATATCGAGTATGTGCTCGGCCTGCAGGAAGCGTCAGTCGTTGCCATGGCCGACGGGTATGCGCGAGCGACTGGTAACGCCGCCTTTGTAAACTTGCATTCGGCAGCGGGATTGGGGCACGCGCTGGGCAATGTCTACACCGCCTTCAGAAACCGCGCGCCTCTTGTCATTACGGCGGGCCAGCAGGCTCGGGAGCTTTTGCCTGGGGTGCCATATCTTGGCGCAGTCGCGGCGGCAGAATTCCCCAGACCATATGTCAAATTCAGTATTGAGCCAGCGCGCGCTGAGGATGTGCCAGAAGCGATAGCAAAGGCATACTATATGGCCATGCAGCGGCCGTTCGGCCCGACCTTCGTGTCGATTCCCGTTGATGATTGGTCGCGCCCCGCATCCTTCGTGGTCCCCCGTGCAATATCGAGCGACCGTGGTCCTGACCCTGAACGCATTTCCGAGGCTGCTCGGATTTTGTCCGCTGCACGCAAACCTGTCCTGGTGGTCGGTTCTGAGGTCGATGAAGAAAACGCAGGCCCTGCCCTCATGGCATTTGCTGAGCGCGTTGGCGCTCCGGTGATGACAGCACCGTTCGCATCCAGAATATGCTTTCCCGAGGACCATCCGCTTTTTCAAGGATTTCTTCCCGCCTCGCCCGGAGGAATATCGGACGCGCTATGTGATTTCGACCTGATCGTTGTCGTGGGAGCTCCGGTGTTCACCTATCACGTGCCCGGTGACTCAGCGTTGATGCGATCGAATACACCCATTCTGCAATTCACAAGCGATGCCGAAAGCGCAGTGAGCGCAGTACGCGCCCAATCCGTGCTGGGCTCGTTGCGCCTTACGCTCCAGGCTTTTCTGGATGCGACGGCGCCTCGTACGAAGACGGCTTCCGCCTCTCCCCGCAAAAAGGCGGCAAGTCCTGTCTCGTCAGAAAAATTAACGGCTGAAATCTTGTTCAGCCGGATAGGGCAACTCATTCCCGACGACGTGGTGGTGATGGAAGAATCGCCGTCCACGCGTCCCACCATGCAAAACCATCTCATTATGAAGGAATGGGGCAGTTTTTATACCATGGCGAGCGGCGGTCTGGGCTACGGATTGCCTGGCGCAGTAGGCCTGGCACTGGCGAGACCAGAGCAGAAGGTGCTGTGCCTGATTGGGGATGGATCATTCATGTATTCGCCCCAAGCGCTCTGGACTGCTGTTCAGCATAATCTCGATCTCAAAGTCTTGGTGATCAATAACGGCGGATACGGCGCCATGCGGTCGTTCAGCCAACTCCTGCAGGTACGGAACGTGCCGGGCATAGAGCTGTCTGGACTCGACTTCCTCAGCCTTGCACGAGGCATGGGGTGTAAGGCGACGAAGGTATCCAATCCTAGCGAACTCGAAGCATCGCTTGGGGCACTTTTCGCCTCACGCGGACCCCATTTGCTGGAGGTGGAAATCGATCGCGACGTGCAGACACTTTACGACTGAGGCAAAAAGTTCATTGAGGCGGTGCAGTCAAGGATGGCGCATCGAAATTAGGGAGAAGGCGAATGAAAACTATCTTGATGACAGGCACCCTCTTGTTGGCGGGAACGGCGGCTGCCAGTGCTCAGAATGTTGAACTCAGGTTTTCAACATTTCTGCCTCCAGCCCACCCAGTGCATGAGGCGTTCGAAGAATGGGCAGCGTCCCTTAACGAGGCGAGCGGAGGGACCATCAGTGGAACTCTCTACCCGGCGCAGCAGCTGGGGCGTGCCGACGATCACTACGACATGACTCGCGATGGAATTGCTGACATGGCCTACATCAACGTCGGGTACCAGGCCGGTCGTTTTCCTCTCGCGGAGGCTGTCCATCTGCCATTCATGATCTCCGATGGCGTTGGGGGAACACAGGCGTTTGACTCCTGGTATCGTCCCTTCGCAGAATCCGAAATGGAAGAGGTGAAGTACTGCCTCGGGTTTATGCATGCCCCAGCTTCGCTACATTCGAGAACAGAGGTTAGAACACCCGACGCGGCCCAAGGGCTCAAGGTTCGCACTGCCAATTCAGTGATTGCAGATTTTTTGACCCAGTTGGGTGGAAGCAATGTGCGCGTATCGGCAGCGGAGGCTCGGACCGCCCTGGAGTCTGGCGTGGCTGACGCTGTAACCTTCCCGTGGGGCTCAATTTCCAGCTTCGGCCTGGATAGCGTAGTCAGCTATGCGATGGACGCTCCCTTTTTCGTCTCCGGTTTCGCATGGGTTGTAAATCCGCAAACCTATGAGCGCTTTAATGACGAGCAACGTGCTGCGTTTGACTCTCATTGTAGCACTGGATGGGCGGTACAAGTCGCGTCGACTTGGAATGCCCACGAGCAAGAAGGCTATGAAGCTCTGAAGAACTCCGACAACTACAATGTCTATTCGCTTACGGGAGACGAACTGGGAGCTTGGTTGGAGGCTGCCGAGCAAGCCCAGCAAAGGTGGGCAGACAATGCGGAAGCTGCCGGAATCGACGATCCCCTCACAGCTCTGGAAGAGCTGCGGGACGCGTTGCGCTCCGAAGGCGCGGCGCTTCAGTAGGAACTTCCGAGAGGCGACGTTACGACGTCGCCTCACCACCGGCGCCGGGAGCCTCCGATGGATCAAATTATCTCCGCGATAGAAAAGACGGCTGCCATATCAATCGCAGTGGTCGCGTTGCTCATCTTCTTTACCGCCGTTCTGCGATACGGGTTTTCCTGGAATGTTCCGGACGGATTCGATTTCGCACGATACCTCCAAGGCATCGCCATCATGTGGGGGCTCACGGTCGCCACATGGCGGTATGGCCACATCACAGTGGATATCCTCTGGGAGACCGCCTCCCCGAAACTTAAGTGGTGGATTGATCTCGTCGCTAGCCTAATCACCACGATTTTTTTTGTGTGTTTTGCCTGGGCCCTGCTTGATCGACTCCCCTCTATGGTTGGATCGGGTCAGGTTACTTCTGACATGCGTCTTCCAATTTGGCCCTTCTACGTTTGCGCCGCCTTCGGCGTTGTCGCTACAGCCTTGGTCTCTGTGCTCGCCCTATTCAAGCATTGCATGAAATTGGACACCCGCCATGGATAGAGAATTAGTCACCATCGGCGGATTTGCGGCGCTTTTCATCATGATGTTTCTGAGGGTCCCGGTAGGGATTGCGATGAGCATCGTTGGCGTTGTCGGCTTTGGCTTGCTCACCAATTGGTCGTCTGCGTTCAGCCTGTTGAGTCAATCGCCATACTCGTCTGTCACCGATTTTAATCTCACTGTCATCCCCATGTTCATCTTGATGGGAGCGTTTGCTACCGGCTCTGGCATGTCGCGCGACCTGTTCACGGCCAGCCGCGCGTGGTTGGGTCATTGGCGGGGTGGGCTGGGCGTTGCCACGATCGCAACGTGCGGCGGATTTTCCGCCATCAACGGTTCATCGGTCGCAACCGCTGCGACCATGACACAAATCGCTTTGCCGGAACTAAAGCGCGCAGGTTATGGCGACAAACTTGCGACAGGGATGATCGCCGCCGGCGGCACGCTCGGGATCATGATTCCGCCCTCGGTGATATTCGTTCTTTACGCGGTTATCACCGAGCAGGACGTTGCACGACTTTTCATGGCGGGTGTAGTGCCCGGCATTCTCGGCATCGTGATGTACATAATTACGATCAGGCTCGTGATGCTGTTTCGGCCCGATCAAGTGCCGATGGCTGATCCTCTACCTCTATCAGCCCGATTTGCGACATTACGCCATGTTGGGGCACCGGTTCTCCTATTCGCATCAGTTATCGGCGGTCTCTATGGTGGTGTTTTTACGGTCAGCGAAGCAGCCGGCGTCGGCGCAGTTGGGGCACTGATCATTGGCGTACTGCAACGACGGCTCGGACCCTCCGATATCCTCGAATGTTTGGTACTTTCTCTCAGGACGAGCGCCGCCATCCTCATGATCGTTATCGGTGCCTATCTATTCGGCTACTTCCTGACGATAACCCAGACGACGCAAAACATCATTGATTTCCTTGTCGCGCTTCCAGTCGGCCCTTATGGCGTTTTGCTCTTGATTGTCCTCGTCTACATAGTCCTCGGGGCGCTTATGGATGAGCTGGCCGTGGTGTTGGTCACGGTTCCAATTGTGTATCCAGCGATTATTCAACTGGGGTTTGACCCCGTCTGGTTCGGCGTGGTCGTGGTCATGACTTGCACGCTAGGCATGATTACCCCACCGGTTGGCATGAATGTATTCGTGATCAACTCATTGGCGAAGGACGTAAGTTTAGGAAATATATATCGCGGCGTGGCTCCCTTTATATTCTCCGATCTTATACGACTTTTTCTAATTTGTGCTTTTCCAGCACTCTCACTTTTTCTGCCGAGTACAATGTAGTTCGGGTTTTCACTGTAGAATAAAACCAAGGAGGAGTATTGTTATGTCTTCATTTGCATATCGGCTTTCGCTGGGAACTGCAGTTTTGCTGTCTATTCCCAGTTTTTCGCTCTCCGCGACTGGCCAGGAATACACATTTACGCTGCACCATTTTTTGGGCCCACAAGCACCAGCTCAAGTCGACATGTTGGAACCTTGGGCGGAACGGATCGAACAGGCATCGGACGGCCGAGTTGACATTGAGATATATCCGTCAATGTCACTGGGAGGAACAGCACCGGAACTCATCAGGCAAGCGCGCGACGGCGTCGTTGATTTGATCTGGACTTTGAACGGTTACACGCCGGGCCTGTTTCCTCGGACCGAAGTGTTCGAACTCGCCAACGTGCATACCAACGACCCTGTTGCGACGAACTTGGCAATCGCTGACCTTTTTGACGAGTATTTGGCCGAGGAGCATATCGGTGTAAAAGTGCTTTTCCAGCATGTCCATGCTGGGCAGGCAATTCAGGTTGCAGGGGATGTCGTCCGTGAGCCCGGTGACCTTGCAGGCAAAACGCTCCGCACCCCAACGCGCACAGGTGCCTGGGTCGTTGAGGCGCTTGGGGCAAACCCTGTTTCCATGCCCGTTCCCGATTTTCCGCAGGCCCTTTCTCGGGGGGTCGTCGATGGCGGGTTAGTGCCCTGGGAGATCATCCCAGCACTTCAGTTGCAGGACCTCACGGATTACCAGATTGAACTCACTGACATGGGTCGCCTCGGCACGTCCGTGTTTCAGGTTTCGATGAACCTTGACCGTTGGAACTCATTGCCCGAGGACATCCAGCAGATATTCCTCGACAACTCTAGCGAGGAATGGCTCCGTGAGGTGGGGGATATCTGGCGGGAAACTGACAACCACGGTATCGATATTGCTGTCGCAGCCGGCAACGAGCATGTGGTGCTTTCTGAGGAAGAGAGTGCTGCCTTTACCCAAGCTGTTGAGCCGGTGGTTGCTCGTTGGGTTGAGGAAGTGAGTGGGCAAGAGTCCATTGACGCCCAGGCTCTAGTCGATGCGGCCAGGGCGGCCATATCGGCACATTCCGACTGATAGGAGCTCATTATGAAAATGACACCCCACCTGACAGGCTTTGTTGGCGTTGTTCGCGTCATGACCCGCTACTGGGCCCTACTAGGTGGGGTGTTCATCTTCAGTATCGTAGCTCTGAATGTCTACAGCGTGGCGCAGGTCATGCTTTTTGATCGACCATTCCCCGGCGTCTATGAGTTGGTTCAAATGGGGGTGGCAATGGGCATGTTTATGTTTTTGCCCTATTGCCAAATATCGGGATCCAATGTGACCGCCGATATCTTCACGGCAAACCTTGGCAAGAATGCCGTAGCCGCTCTCGGCGGGCTCGGAGCACTTTTCGCGCTGGCCCTTTCTATCCTGTTGCTCTGGCGTATGTATCTCGGCTTTGGAGATATGCTCGCCTATGGTGAGACGACGGCCATTTACCAGATTCCACTCTGGTACGCCTACGTTCCCATCCTGATGTCGCTTGTCCTGATGGCGTTCGCGGCAATGGCAAATCTTGTTCAGGCTCGCCAAGGGATCGTCCCCCATGAGGTCGAAAGCGCCTGATTTTGTAGCGCTGGGCATAAATCGAAAATAATGGCGCCGATGCGCCAGGGGTAAGTACATGGGCTTCGAACTTCTAGTTGGCCTCGCCGGCCTTGCAATCCTCATTGCTCTAATCGGGATACGAGTGCCTATCGGCTACGCGATGGCTGCGGTGGGGATGGGCGGCATTATCATGCTCTCTGGCCCAGCCATCTTGCTGTCTCAACTTAAGACGCTGGCTTATGGGACGTTTTCTAACTATGACATGTCAGTCGTTCCCCTCTTCATCCTCATGGGCCACCTAGCGACCAAAGCTCAGCTTTCTCAAGGCTTGTTTCGTGCAGCAAATGCATGGATGGGCCGATTTCGTGGTGGAGTGGCGATGGCTGCGATCGCTGCGTGTGCCGGATTTGGGGCTGTGTCCGGTTCTTCACTGGCAACCGCGTCCACGATGGGCAAGGTCGCCTTGCCGGAACTGCGTCGCTACAATTATTCGCCGTCGCTTGCCACGGGCACGCTGGCCGCCGGCGGAGTGCTTGGCATCCTCATACCGCCTTCGGTTGTGTTGGTCGTTTACGCCGTAATTGTTGAAGCAAACATTGTGACGATGTTTTCCGCAGCACTTATCCCAGGGCTGCTTGCTGTGACCTTCTTTATAGCAGTGATCGCCATATACACGACAGTTCGCCCGGAAGCAGGCCCGAAGGGCGCGGCGGTGGACCGACAGGAGTTGGTCAGCGCCAGTATCGGTGTGATCCCCGTTGTCGTCGTGTTTGGGCTCGTAATCGGTGGGATATACGCAGGGCTTTTCACGCCCACTCCGGCTGCGGCCATTGGAGTCTTCATGGTGTTGATTTATGGACTGGCGCGCAGACTTGTTACGCGCCAAGACATAGTCGATTCCATTCTCGAAACCGCAAAAACGGCAGGTATGATCTATATCATACTGTTCGGTGCCGAGCTGCTCAAGATATTCATGTCACGCGGGGGAGTGCCGCAAGCGGCGGCAGAGATGATGTTGAACTCCGGCCTTACGCCGATGGTGATTCTCATACTCCTTCTCGTTGTTTTGATCGTCCTCGGCTGCCTAATGGATTCTCTTTCGATGATCCTCCTTGCCATGCCTTTCTTTTGGCCCGTCATTGCCCAGCTCGACTTTGGCATGACGCCCGACGAAACGAAGATTTGGTTCGGAATTCTCGCGCTAATCGTGGTTGAGCTCGGACTCATAACGCCACCGGTGGGAATGAATGTATTTGTCATCAACTCGATGGCTCGAGACGTGCCCATGATGGACACATTTAAGGGCGCTCTCCCCTTCTTTGCGATCGAACTTGTCCGAGTTGCGCTGTTGCTCGCCTTTCCTGCAATAGTGCTCTTTCTCCCTCAATGGCTCGGCAACTGATAGCGGGGGCAGTAGAGTAGGCATTTTAAAATTTGGACGGAATGAACATGGCAGGCCAACTGAACGGGTCGGTGATTACGGCCTTCTCGGTACTCAATCTCTTCACCCCTCATCGCCCGATCGTCACGACGCAGGACGTGAGCCGTGAACTAGAGATGAACACCGTGACGGCATACCGGTTCCTGCGGAGCCTGGAGGCCGCCGGCGCCATAGTGGCCAGCCAGAGGGGACACTACCGCCTCGGGCTATCTCTTGCTGATTTGGGGGAGCGAGCCGTTTCGGCGGACTTCATTGCAGCCCAGGTCCAGCCCTACCTAAACGCGCTTTCTGATGATTTAGGGGAGACGGCCCTGGCGACCAAATACAGCAGAGGGCGGGTAGAGATTGTCGCGCGCGCACTATCATCGCGACCTTACGCGATGCATATGCCTGTCGGTTCCGTTCTTGAACCCCATTGCACGGCTAATGGGAAGCTTTGGCTCGCGAGCCTGCCACCTGAGGAACTGAGGCGCTATCTGGACAATGAGAAACGTGCATCATTCACCGCGCAAACGATTACGGATGCGAGCGCGATAATCAAGGAAGTCGAGGAAGTGAATAGGAGAGGGTATGCCCTCTGTCTGAGGGAACGGGAGGTGGAGATTTCCGCCGTCGCTGTGGCCGTGAAAACGCGTTCAGGGAGTACAGTGGCTGGATTATCTATTTTTGGACCTAGTTGGCGGTTTTCCGACCAGTATGTCCAGAATGCGGTCGGCAAGCTCAAGTCGGTTGCGAGCGAAATTAGCTCCCACTTGTACGGCGTCACGCCCGCTCAGAACGCCGCCTCACGCTGATTCAGCAGGGGTGACCGGCATGCATGGGAGAGAAAGTGATGATTGTTGAGCTTGTTTTGTTCAAGAAGCCACCGCAATTCGACGACGCGCGGATGATAGAAGATGCTCGAAGCGTAGTGGATCACTGGCGTAGTGACCCTAACTTGGTCAGCAAGCATTTTATGAAGAGTGCGGACGGCGAAATTGGGGGAATCTATATCTGGCCAAATGAACAGGCGGCGCGATCTGCCCACGATGAAAAATGGCGGGCCCGCTTTCTTGAGCGCACAGGTGTCGAGCCCACGATAAAGTATTTCCAGCTCTTCATGGTGATTGACAACCAGAAAGAGTCGGTAGTTGAGTACCCATTGGCTCTTTGATCTGGCCCTAGCTTCCTTCCGTTAACCGATGAGGGTCAACACCCGCAGGCATTGGTTTCGTCCGAGAACCAGGCCATACGCCACTAGCGATTTTCAACGCCTAATTAAAACGATCAATCGTCAATGCCGCGAGCGCAGATAAGAATACCGAGAAGATATGCTGGGCTTGTGATGGGCCTTATAATGGCACTGCTGATGAGCATCGTCATGTCTTTCGTCGCCACCGCTATAAACCTGGGTTTCCAGACGGATTTTATAAGTCGTTGGTTGATGGCTTATGTGGGTATACTTCCGGTGGCCATACCGACTGCTGTGTTGGTGACACCAATCGTAAAATCCTTTATTGATCGCGTTACATATTGAGGACTGCTTTTACGCGGGCAATCGAAGTTACGAAACCTACATAAGTAGGCGGATATGCGGTCTTGCCCGCTTTCTGCACCGGGGGTGGGACAATCGTCTCATTTGCGAAGATCCGCTCGATGCGCGAGAAGACAACGAACCGACGGGGCTGGGCTGAGCTCGGAGCTGGCCTGCCCATCCATTTGCCACATCAGCAGCCGGTCGAGTTACACCCCATTGCGCGCGCAAAATCTTCCTGAAGTTAGAGCGGAAGGTCATCGGCGTTCAACGGCAGCCGTGACCTCCGGGGTGGGCTTGGCGGTTACGTTGCTTTCCCTCCGGCGCCCGGGACCTTGTATATAGTCGTCGCCCGGGCCGATGTTATTCCTTGTCCAAGTTCTTGAACAAGACATCGGCAACCGCGAAACTCATTTCATCTCGGAACGTGCCTGTAGGAAAGTCTATTCGTTCCCGAAATGAATGCAGTTATCGTCTCCTAATTCCACGTACGTTTCGCCCAGTTGCTCGGCTGCTGTGTCTAATGCTTCGCCGATTTGGTCAAGATTGCGATCGCCGTAGCTCACACCGCATCTTTGGCGAGACAGCCACAAATCCCAGCCCGCGTTGAATTCATCGTAATCATGGAACTGAGCTTGTGCGAGAAGGTCGGCAACGCTAGTGCCAGACACTTTCAAAGAACGAAAAGTAGCGCAGTCCCGATGAATGCGCTGAATCGCTAATGGGCCGAAACTCGTTGAATCCACCTCTTGCCACTTTGCAAACTCCTCTAAATCATCTTCCGGCCAAAAGCCCTGCCAACCGATGATGGCAGAGGCATATCCGACTTCGAAATTATCCAAATCCTCAAAACGCATGGGTTATCCCTTCCAAGCCAAGGCGCATCTGTCTGCAATGCTGGCTCGTACTCAACATAATTGCAAGTGCTTGGTTTTACTCGTGTTTTTAGCAGTTGGATGAAGACATACTATGTTTGCGAACACGGACAGGGCGTGGGCGGTGCCGCATCTCGCACCTCACGTCATTCCCTTCTTGACCGCATAAGCATATGGCGATCGCACCCTCTGTTATCCGTTACGTAGCGTTACGTTCGACTCTCAGAGAGACGACAACCTCATTATTAAATGGAGCCCGCCCCGCCCGCTGAATTAAGCTATCTGGGGAGCTTGCTTCTTTATACACAATTGACTGAAGCTGTGACTTGGTGAACGCAAAGTCCGTAACGATCGCACTCATGATTTGATTCACGGTCAATGGGCCCTGCTCCCTCAGCAATTTTTGCATTTCAACCCTAATTTTGGCGGCGTTCTCTGGCGTGAGCCGATCTTTGGTGTAGGCGCGCTTGGCCAACGGTTGCTCCCCAACCTCTGGAACATGTTTATGCTTTGGCGCGTCCAGATTAGCCGTTGGAGCCTCCTCCGGCCTGTGCTCTCTTGGGCCAGCCTGCTCCCCAAGCGCCGCCGTCAAAGATCGAATCTTCAAGTCGCACTCATTGATCAGCGCTCGCAACGACTGGATTTCCGATTCTTTTTCGCATTGCTGGTCACAGCATGAGGGCAGACGCGCGCCATTTAGTTCTTGCATTCCGCACCCTCCAGTTCGAACATAACATCACCAACTATGGCTGACATGCTTGTGGAAGTTAGCTCGGAGTCCGGGAATAGATATCCATACAGATCAAATGTAGTGGTGATCGATGCGTGCCCCATAAGAGCTTGTATTCGTTTCGGACCAATGCCGCTGGCAATAAAAATCGAAGCAGCGAAATGTCGCAACGCATGTAGATTGTATTTGCTTTTACCAGCTACCCAGTTGCGCCCATAGCGAACGGTCTCATAGCGCGTAACGATACCAATAATCTCCTGCATTTCGCGAAAGCGCCTACCAGCTTTGGAGGGACCGAGGAGACCACCAGATCCGTTTGGAAATACCAAATCAAGACGTGAACTTGGGCATTTCTGTTGCCATTCGTGCAATATTTGTACGACCTCGTGCCCAATCGGAACGCGGCGCCGGGAATTTTTGGACTTTAGCTTGTAGATTTTATTGTCTCTCGTTGCCGCGCATCTCACGTCGAGGTACCATGTGTTTCTTGGCTGATCATGGACAAGGTCGCTCCACCGCAGCGCGCGCAGCTCTTGAGTCCGAAGACCGGTGAATGCGGCTAACCAGAAGAAGGCACGAAAAAGACCGGTTTCTGCTCGAAGCAGCCTGCGAACTTCGGCTTTGTCGGGCCATTCCCGATCCTGGGCGGGCTGCCTCCTAATTTTCTCGATGTTAGCGGCGGGGTTGGACAAAATGAGGCCCCTGCGACGCGCAAAAACGAAAAAAGCTTTCGTTTTGACAAGGATCCTTCTGGCTTGGTCCAGCGGTCTTTCCTTAATCAAATGATCTTTGAAAAATTCAAGATGATGCGTTCTTATGTTCGAGATATAGGCGTCTCCGAAATGAGCGTCTATGCGTGCACGAGCGATTTGGTATTCTGGCATGCTTGAGGTGCGCACTGTGTTGGACTTGATGTCCACCCATTCGCGCGTAAGTTCACGTATCGTTTTGGTCGTGGCATGCTCTGCGAACTCTTCGCCGCGAGCAATTTGGGCCTGCTTTTCCACCTCAAAAGCCTTAGCGTCGCTCCGTCGTCTGAACGTTTTCGAGCGCTGCACAGGTCTGCCAGATTTTTTCGCGTACCAGGTCACGCGATAGCTATAATTACCATCGGCCCGGCGCCGCCGCTCAATGGCCATTGTCGTCGCCTGCTTTTGAAGCGGGGACACTGAGGAGGACGATTTTACCATCCTCACCTATGGTGAACCTGTTGAACTGTTTCGCCAGTTGTTGGACGAAATCACGCAACTTTATCAGATCGCTGCCAACAAATTCCGTCGCCAAATCTCGAAGCTCAAGCACGGAGACTGGGCCATTCCTCCTTATGGCCTCCTCAATCATCGAGGCACCCGCGTTTCTCATCTCACCGGTCCAGGGCTTTTGCAGGTCAAGAGGACCATCCGCACCCGGTTCGTAATTGGGTAAATTCACGTGGTCGTCGTGTGAAGCTACAATTTCGCCTGTCCCTCGCTCATGTTCAACTTCGGGCCGTGAAGGAATCTCGGGTCTTTTTGGAGGATCATGTTCTGGAGTGGTAGCGCGTTTGCCTGAGAAATCCGTCCCTCGAAGGGACTCGATCAGGATAATTTCCCGCTGGCGTGCCTCAGAAAGTTGCTCTCTAAGGTCATCAAGCCGGTTCTCAGCGATGGCTAGCAGCTTCTCGTTCTCACCCAGCGCGGAACGACACCCCTCAAGTTCAAGTGCGGCATCGTGGGAATGATTTTTCGCGGTCTCTAATTCGAGGGTGATTTCGTCAACGTAGCGCGAGAGTTCATTAAGTGCCGCGTCACTTTCAGAGGCCGCGCTCGCAGCTCCTCGCTGAACCATTTCAAGGCGTTTAGAGTGTTCCGAGGATACGTGCGACCACACCTGAACTAGAATCTCGTTCAACGTGTCCATAAGCTGTGGCGGTATTTCGCGTTGAATGGCGTCAGCCATTCGACGCTTCTCACGATGTGCCTTCAGGCCTGCCGCGACATCAGTCATCGAGCCACCTCCAAGGGCTTCTCTGACCGAGCGCACCGTTACGTCTCTTCCGCATTCTTCGAGTGCTGCCACTGCAGCTTCGATTTTTGTGAGTTCCATAAGTCAACCTCGCTATGCCGCAAAGATAAAAGCTGCCCGCAACATGCGCAATGCGAAAAACGCAACTTGCTTAACGAATTGCGAACGGCCTGGCAATAAGATAACTTCACCGCGGGAGAATCAGATGCAGACAGCTTGGTACGATCCCGTACAGATACGCTCACTTCTTCGTATGGCGGGGCGTTCGCAGAAAGACTTGGCTGCCGCACTCGGGGTCGCCCCCTCTGCGGTTAGCCGAATGTTGAGCGGCACGCGCGCCCTGAAGGCAGCCGAAATTGCCATTTTAGAAGAATTTTTCCAGAGTAGTGGCGCTACGCAGACTCCGGTCGTTCGAGGCGAAAGGTTTCACGATGGCGCATGGCGGCCTGTACAGCTTGGCATTGCTGCGCGACTTCAGGCCGCGTTGGCTATTGCAGAGGTTGCCGAGGACGCGCTTGCTTCAGAAATCCACATATCGCGGGAACGGTTGGGCGCCATGCTTGCGGGAAAGGGCGATTTTCCGGACTTGTCTCTCTGGGATAGGATTGCAAATAAATTAGGTATTCCAAGGGGATGGCTACTGTATGGCGGCATTGGGGTAATGCGACCCACCGAGGTCAACCGCCGTGACTCAGAATGCGTGCTACCCAAGTGGTCGGGCGATGGTGCGCCCGAGTTGTCTGATGAGGCTATCGCTCATCACACCGCAATTAATGGCCGTATTCCAATATACGAGCGATTTGCCTGGTCGCATTCCGCAAAGAAAACGCTGGCCTGGCGACTTGCAGAGTATCGACTGCCACCCTCAGCACTCATGGGGGTACATCAGGGGTATGGCCTTTTTATCGGAGACAATGCGCTTGCTCCTCGATTTCGCTATGGGGAGGTCGTCTTTGTGCATCCTTGGCGGCCACCGGGAGTGGGAGACATTGCATGCATCACCATTAAAGAGCACAGGTATGAACTGGTTATTGGGTACTTGAAGAGCCGAATGCACGACCACTTAGAAATTGCCGTCACGTCCGAGAGGCACGGTGATTCCCTTTCCATTCCCTTCATAGATATCGACCAGCTAGGCTCAGTGGTAGGTATGGCAGTGGAATAGGGTAGGATATCGAATTGCGCTTATCGCAATCTCATGGGTGGAAATTGGCAATGTAATGCCTCGGAAAGGGTGCAAATCAATGTAAAATGGTGCATCGGCACCGCTTGCCACAGTTAGGCGCCTCGAAGTTAAGTACTTGATGTTAAAATCGAAAAAGCGACGAACTGGTGTTGAACAGCGATGCACCGAAATTCACCAGTCAGGGGAGGCACGGGTTAAGAGACTGGGGCTTCATCCCGGAAACTGGGCGGTTTGAAGCTACGAGGTAAGATTCTGGCAATGTAATTGCTGGAGGTCGTCGGATCCTACGGTATCCGATGAGAACGTTCCGACATGAATTGGATGTCTTGCCAAGGACCTACGGCGGCTCCCGTCGGCCAGTTTGGGCAGGTAAATTCAGTCCTGGGGGCACCTTCTCGTCAGGAAAGATACTCTGTCGAAATCCCATGCGTACATCAACGGGGTTCCGATCCGGCATTCGGAAATGCATCGCGGCAATTTTGCTGCCACACTCGTTGCACACCGGCTTCAAGCTCCGTCTGCCAACATCTTGCGCATCACACGTTCGAGTTTGGCCGCAGCCAAGACTAGTTGGCTTGCCAGCCACGCAGTAGATATGAGTGTAGCGGAACCTCCGGAATCCGGCTGTGATACGAAAGCGAGAAGCCGTCGGTTTCGCATGACGCCGCCAAGCTTTGAAATGCTTATCCTAGTTGTGATAGGTAACATCGGCGAATGCCGATGATACCCGCGCGCCTTTCCATGCCTACATCGTCGATCTTGCGATATCCTCGGACACGAATGTCGTTCGCAATTTATCGAGCACTGGCAACAATTCAATTTGGAATTGAGATGGGTTCATCTACCGGTCCGTCTTCTGGTCATTCTTGACGACGTGAAGCCGCGTGCGGGGGGTGCACATTAACCAGATATCGCTCAGCGCAATAGACAAGCTAAAGGAAAGGATGGGAATAGCGGCTTCGTACTCCTCGACCGTTTCCTCATTCCGGGTCCCACCCTCAACTTTCCTGCGCACCTTAACCAACACAGTTTAGATTCGACCTGCAGCACTGGCGAGTTACTCTCGAGTGCTTCTTTGACACCGGTTCTTAACCATAAAACCCCTCTAACTTCTCTTTTTGCGAAGTTTATGTTGCTTGCGTTGGAAAAATGCGGTAACCGAATCGGCGAGACGCGAGAAAAGCGTCGTAGCGCTGGCTGAGCCAGCTTATCCGCGCACCGCAACTGACGGGGCGACGAACCCAACTGAAACTGAAAGCTGCAGAAACGTGACGGTAAGCGCCGTCGCGAAGGAGACCGCTATGCGTTACGCTTCCTATGAGATCTCTTCGCCGCAACGCCGGGTTCATGACAGTCGCAACCGAAGGGCCCGGCATCTCCGCGCGTATTTCCGCCTGGAGAAGCGGCTTCTCGCATTGATCGACACAATGTCGTCGGCCCAAGACTTGGGAGCCGATGAACTTCTAGAAAATCTCGCATTCCGAGAGGGGTTCGATGAGGCAGATCTGGTTCTGCGGACGGTTCGCCGTCGCGATCAGATCATTGCCGTGATCGCTGTCCCGCACCGCATTTTTTACAAGCCTGACTATATGGCAAAAGTCCGGGCGATGAAGCGTGCCGCCAAGCAACTCGGCCGGCGATGCCTGATTGTGCCCCAATCGATTGTGGACCAAGAGCCCCGCCGCAGCAATGCGGAACTGTTGCACCGTAGCCGCTCGTTGTCCGTTGATGCAACGTCAAGGCTGTCAGTGCTTGTTCATCTGATGGACTCGGGAGCCAGTACCCTGCGCGAATGCGCCGAACTCTTCAGTCATGAGAACCCCGTGGGGAGCGTTCTTCGCCTCGCATGGGAAGGCACCCTTCGGATCGATTTACGAAAGCCGATCGGGCCCGAAACTCGTGTCGAAATCGCAGAGTGGGGGGACCGGTAATGCCGCGCCTTCATTTCGTAGCTGACCCAGTGCCTCTCGAAGACCTCACAAGAGATTTGACGGCTGCACGGCGCGGGGAGTTCCCAACGAGCGACCAACTGCATGCGGCACCGGTCCTGGATCAATGGTTTATTGCTGAAACCGTTAGCCTATCCTTGGTTGGCCGTGTTTCGGGGCACCCGTTGCTTGGGTCCGGTCGCTGGATCACCACGTCGCAACTCTACGCGCTTCAGCCCGCTGGATTTTGGGCGAGGACGCATTCGCGTCTCTACAAGCTCGGCGCTCCGCACCATTCCGGGGGAACTTTTGATGACTGATAGTGTTCGGAAATTCAAAATGCGGCGATGCTCCAACGTCGATACCAATGGTGACGGCGATGATGGTCCCGAAACACGCTGGTTATTAGCCACCCTTGCCCTCCGGGAAGCGGCACCGCGCTCGTTTTGGGATTCGATTGGCAAACATCATCCTTCAGGGGTACTCATCCAAGTGCCTACTCGCCAATGGGTTTCTCCCGTGGCTGAGGCGTTGTCACGCCTGATCTCTCCCGAAGTGTCCATTCTCCGGCAGCGGGAGGGGAAGGACTCTGACTTGGCAACGATCCTTACGGATAACCTGTCGGACGGCGATGCCGTGGTCTTGGTAGCCACCGGCAGTCCCCAGCTGCCTATGGCATTTGAAAGCGTACTTACCCGAAAAGTGAAAATTCAAACTTCGACGGCGACAATGCTCAATCGAGTGCTGGCACGGCAGATGCGCGGCCGTGCGCGACTGAAGGGTGACCTCGTACTGAAGGAACTCGATTTCGATGACCTCTGCGCGTTGTTACCCCGAGGCGGGTCGAGCCGAGTCGCCGTGATGGCTCTCGAAAAGCATGCCACGAGTGGTCGGAAAACCTCTCGCGTTCGCCTCCCCATCCTTGAGGAGGCCATTGAATTCGGGAAGGCTCGCGATTGGGGACTCGAATTGCGACGAGATCTTCTGGACTACCAAAACGGTGACATAGGATGGGAGGACGTCGATCGGGGCGCCGTTCTTTTTGGCCCCCCGGGCACTGGCAAAACCCTATTCGCCCAAGTGCTGGCGGAAGGTTGCGGTGTACCCATCCAGATTGCGTCCATGGCCGACCTTTTTGCAAGCTCTCGCGGTTACCTTGACAGTGTTATTAAGGCGCAAAGGGAGCTGTTCGCACGCGCCCTGACACACACTCCGTCCATTTTGTTCCTTGATGAGATCGACCAACTGCCCGACCTCGACAGTCTGGATTCACGGCACCAGCAATGGTGGTCACCCGTCGTTGCTGACTTTCTCCTTCTCCTGGATTCAGCGGTGAGTCAGCGAGATGGCCTTGTAGTCATTGGAGCCACCAATCGAATTGACAGCATCTCTCCAGCGGTGCTCCGACCCGGCCGGTTGGAGCGTGCAATTCCAATCGATCTGCCCAGTCCGACAGGTATCGAACGGATCATCAGGCACCATGTCGGCAATGGAGACTCGATTCAGACAGATCTGTCGAATCTCGCTGTTGCGGCCGCATCACAAGGGGCCACCGGCGCGATAATTATGGAATGGGTGCGTGCCGCCAAAAGGCATGCGCGTACCGAAGGTCGCCAAATAAGTCTACTGGACCTCGAGCGCCAGGTCTTAGGCACTGACCAACGCAGCAACGCCGAACGATGGCTAATCTCCGTACATGAGGCGGGCCATGCAGTCGTTGCCGTCGAGCTTGGCCTGAAAATCGCTGGCGTATCCATCCTCAGCAACGATGGCGTTGGCGGGTCGGCCGTGATCGATCAAAACGCCGCCACATCGACTAATCATGAAATCGAGAAACTGACTTGCTTCGCACTTGCAGGGAGAGCCGCGGAAAAAACCCTTCTGGGCGAGGTCTCTATAGGTTCAGGCGGAGGACAATCTAGCGACTTGCATCTGGCAACAAGGCTGATGTTTGAAGCGCACTGCCGCTTTGGCTTGAGAGGCGAACTCGCTTGGCGCGGAGAAACGGCAGCAATGCAGATCGCGCTAAGTACAGATAGAAGCCTAAGAGCCTCCATCGAGCAAGACCTCCAGCGACTTGAGAAGCGCGCGATCGAAATTGTGGCACGGAGGCGTGACCAGGTGAAAACATTGGCCCGTGCCCTTATGAAATCCAGGCTGCTCGGCGGAGATGAAATTCAACGGCTACTCGCCGGAGGCAATCATGAACACTGATCCAAAAGCAATTTCATTGCTGCAGCAAAACACCGATTCGACTTCCTTCGTTGAGAAATTCGACGCCGGCTTCGTCGAAAACTTGCTCAATGCATTTGAGGGTGCTTGCTCGAGCGGCAGCAGACGAGGTCTCGATAGCCATGATAGAGCGCCTGGATATGCCTGTCTTTTTCGCGAGATCCTGCTGCGACCAACCGACAAGTCCACGGGCTGCTCTGATTTGGGCAGGGACAATGATCGATTGCGTCGACTCAGTCATGGGTGGTTGTTCAGCATTTCAGGTTTGGCGGTGTCAGAGTCCAGTGTCATCTTCGCCGGTAGCCATCGCCAGCGCAACCCTTCGAAAAGACGGAGGTGGAGATTATGCGGGGCCTGACCATTAACATTCACTACGCTAGCGGTCATCACGATGGCCCCCGGATTGCCGAAAGCCGGACTTCACCCCTGAGGGCATTTGCCGCTCGTTGGGTCGATCTTCAGGGGCTATTGGCCGCTGGTCTGCCTCCGACCCATGGAGTTTACCTATTAGTAGGCCCTCACAAAAACGGTTCTGCATGCCTGGCGGTGCGGCCTGGCGAAGCAAGTGACGTTCGCCGTCGTCTCATGGAACATGCTGCCGATCCGACAAAATCCTCCTTCGAAGAAGTATATGTGATGTGTTCTGTCGATGGTCGGTTCACGAAACTGGACGTGCGGTATCTCGAGGCCAGGCTTCATGAATTGGTTGAAGCGTCAAGCGCCGCCATTCTTGAGGTAGAAAGAGTGCCGCCCGTCTTTGCTCCTGCACAGTCAGAAGTTGCCACGTTGGAAACGTGGCTGGAGCAATCGAGAATATTGTGGCACGCCGAAGGTTGCAGAGCGATCGATGCGGGATCGCTTCCCCTGGCCGCAAATGCGGCGGAAGCTGATGACGGCGCTATCGCCTTCGATTCCACGAAGATGTCAGAGAGCCTCGATGAGTTCGAACTTACTTACGATGGCATCTGGGCTAGGGGAGCGGCCCATCCTTCGGGCTTCCTCGTCCGTGCAGGTTCAGACATCCGTCGGCGGGAAAACGCTGCACTTCTCACGCCTATCGCCGATAGGCGCCGCTGGCTGCAAGGCCAGAGCGTCCTCGGCGAACTGCCGGGTGTACGCGATAGGTGGCGATTAATGGCGGATGTACTTCTACCTTCTGCTTTGATCGCGGCTAAAACTATCACAGGTGCCCATGTAACCGATCGATCCATTTGGCGGCGCCTATCGGGTTCATCGCGTCTGCTAGTCGCGCGCTAAAATGGAGTGAGACATGGAAGAAGGCAATCAAGAGATAGCGAGCGACATGATATACGGCGCAGAAGAAATCGGCAGATTTCTCGGCCTGCCGAAGCGGCGCGTTTATCACGTGGTGAATATGGGTCATTTGCCCGTTTTCAGACTTGGGAGTGGTATCTGCGCGCGCAAATCGACTCTCATCAAGTGGATCCGGCAACAGGAGGAGTATGAGGGCAACCCCTCGCAAGATGGCCATGGTTATTAGGCGGTTAGGCGTGAAGTGGCCTGCAGCCCGCTAGCCAGTGCTTAACGCTACCGAACGGCGAACATTAGGCACGAGACCCCAATCGGCGTTGCGAAACTCGCTTATTTCAATCTATGTACGCTTTATTATCGGCCATTCCGCTTGGCAGTGAGAACAAACCGGACTCGATTTGTTCAAGGTACGACAATACTTCTTCGGCACTGGCCACATCGGCATATTTCGCATGCATCTCACACAAATGTATCGCGTGGCTTGATTCGAGCCTGTCGAAGCAGCCATCCTCCACCAAGGCCACACGATAATTGAGGCTAAACGCATCGAGCACGGTCGCGCGAACGCAGCCGGAAGTTGTGGCCCCTGTGATGATCAAACTGTCGCATTGGAGCAAGTTTAGAAATGCAACAAGGTCTGTACCGAAGAAAGCCGATGGCTTGCGTTTAGATATGACGACGTCTTGGGCTGAAGGTTCAAGGGGAGACACGATCTCATCATGGCGCGGCGACGGACCGTGCCCGGTCTCAGCAGCCACCTTCCACCGCCAACTGCCGCTGTCCCAATTGTCGGCACGTCGAACCCCATGCGTGTAGATCACAGGCACGCCCTTGTGGTGACACTTATCAATAACGGTCTTGATAACAGGAATAGCGTCCCATGCCGCCTGTCCACATGAGGTGGGCCAGCGCTTTATGGCCTCCATGACAGGCTCAGGACGATCGCCACAAAACCCATAAGTAGCATCAATCACCAACAAGGCCGGTCTCTTCCCAAAGCCGGCACGCTGTCCGAAGTTGCCAGCTGCAAGCACTGCCTTGTCGCTTTCAGTCAGAAACTGTTCCCAGATACGTTCGGACATAAGCTACCTCAAAGTTTCTTTTAGTAGGGTTTCAAGGCGCTGCCAGTGACGCTCTGATCCCAGGTGATTAAAAATCGGGTTGTCAGGAAGGGCCCAGCCATGCTGGCATCCGATATAGTTTTCGATCAGATGGTCAATTTGGCTCTCCCGCAGTGTGCGCACCAAAAGCCCGGACTGTTCGGGCGGAAAGGACTCATCTTCGCCGGCACATCCAATGTAGAGTCGAGCTTTCAGCCGATCGAGGTGCAAGTGCGGGCTTTCGGGGTCGTCAACGGCCAACCTCCCTCCGTGGATGGAAGCGACCGCCTTTACACGCTCAGGCGCGGTGTTCGCCGCGCGAATAGCTCGCCCACCCCCCATGCAGTAGCCTACAAAAGCCAAGTCTCCGCCAATACCTCGACTGGTCAGGGCGTGGATAAAGTGGGGCACATCAGCCATAGTGGCCGAAACTGGAGTCTTGTCTCGCAGTTCGCGGACGGCGGCGAACTTTTCTGGCACTCCGATAATATCCGAAGCTTTGAAAGGGCCGTATTCGCCAAGACGATAGTACAGATCGGGCAGAAGCACGTTATAGCCAAGCATGAAGATGCGCTCGCAGATACCAAATAACGCGGGCCTAATTCCAAACACATCCATGAAAACAATAATGGCTGGGTCATTCGGCTGCTCGGTCTGGTAAAGAAAAGCACGAGCCTCCCCATCCGAAGTATCGATCAGTATCTCGCTTGCCATTTTCGTCTCCAGTAACACTGTGGTTCCGACAGAAATTTACTTAATTGTGCGGACGTGCACCTTCTAGGCCTAACGGTGGGTGTGACCGCCATTGCACGCGATCGTCTGCCCTGTGATGAAGTCGGCAGCCGGGCTAGCGAGAAACTGGACGAGGCCCACCAAATCCGGTGGAGTTTGCGGACGAGGTATGCATTGGCTTTCCACAATTTTACTCATGATTTGTGGCGTCACCGTACTGCGCGGAACCTCTGTGGCAACGGCGCCGGGCTGAACTGCATTTACAGTAATTCCATAGGCGCCGACTTCGCGAGCCATTGCATTGGTCATGCCCACAAGAGCCGCCTTAGAGGTCACGTAATGCAGATAGTTTGGTAGCCCAAGCTGCACGGCGCTGGACGTCATATTTATGACTCTGCCCCAACCCGCGGTTTTCATCGCACCTATCACGGCCTTGGCCATAATAAAGCAGCCTGTGACATTCACGCGCATGAGGTTTTCCCACTCGTCGACGCCGATCTCATGAAATGGCTTCATCGTCAGGCCGGAGAATACCGCAGCATTGTTGACGAGCACATCGACGCGTCCATACTTCGCCATGACCGCGGCAACGGTTTCCCCGGCACTCAGCTCATCCGAGACATCGAGTGCCAGCGCGAGAGCATCGTTGCCATGCGTCGCGATCTCATCTGCAACCCGACGCGCGCCCTCACCATTGAGGTCGGTGATTACCGGAATTGCACCTGCTTGGGAGCACTCGAGCGCCAACTCACGCCCTATTCCTTGAGCGGCACCCGTGATTAGTATCACACGTCCCCTTATGCCCGTCTCGGCTGGCTGGAAGAGTGCATCGGCTGCCATCGTACCATCAAAGGTCACCGCCCTCGTCCTTACGATCCCACTGCCATTTGCCGAGCTTCGCCTTCGTCGCGAATAGGGTTGACTAGGGTTCCGATGCCCTCGATCTCTACTTCGCAAACGTCGCCGTGGCGCATAAATAGTTGAGGCTGGCGAGCTGCACCGACGCCGCTTGGGGTGCCAGTGGCTATTACGTCGCCGGGTTCAAGTGTCATCACTTCGCTGATCAGCGCGATCAGATGCGGAACATCAAAAAGAAACTCAGACGTGGTAGCATCCTGAACCACCTCACCATTCAATCGCGTACGCAGACGTATTCCTGCCGCGCCCTCGGGGAGTTCATCAGGTGTGACCAAGAATGGTCCGAAACCTGCGGTCCTGTCGAAATTCTTACCCATTGTCCACTGCGAAGTTCGGGTTTGATAATCGCGCAACGAGCCATCGTTGAAGATGGAGTATCCCGCCACGTGAGACAGAGCGTTGGCTTGAGAAACGTTGCGAGCTGTGGTCCCTATCACAACCGCAAGCTCGCCTTCGAAGTCAAACTGTTGGGAAACCTTCGGTCGCACCATAGCTACGCCGTGCCCGACAATTCCGGTGGCAAACCTCGAGAATATCGTGGGGTAATCGACTAGTGTTTGCCCCACCTCGCTTCCGTGATCGGCATAGTTCAGACCTACACATAATACTTTTGAGGGTCGTTTTACCGGCGGTTCAAATTGAAGTGCATTTGCATCGAGGACTGGACTCGTTGCCAGAAGGTCGCCAGCCTCTTTGAGAGCATTTTTGCCTTCCCCGATTAAATCTTCGATGCTCCCAGGATACCGTTCCTGGTTCACGAGAAGTCCACGGAGGGTGCCCTTCGGATCGGCCACACCGACGCCACTGATTTCACCGAGTTTGAAGTTGAAAAGACGCATTGGCAGTCCTATTTTTTTGTTGCAATGGGCCAAGTGATGCCCGTGTAGGGATCAACTGGTTGCCAATGGTGGAAGCTTTTCCACGAGGGCGATGGCGTCATCGAGAACCGCTTCATCCCCGATGTGATTGGAAAGCAAGAGAACTAGAGCCGCGAGCGCACGTCTGGATTCTCGATCTGACACGTCGCGCCCCAGAGCATTCAGCTTCGAATAGATTTCGTCAGGGTTGGTGTTCTCGTTGGGCTCAATGTTTAGCTTCATGAGACCCTCCTGTTCCGGTACCCAATACTCTTGTGATGGCGTCTTCAGCAGCTTTGAGCGAGGGTTGTCTCCACCGCGCCAATACATGCTGATCCGGCCGGAAGAGGTAAGTGGTCCCTGATTGAGCTCCGTATTGCTGTGCAAACGCGCCCGTCGCGTCCTCAAAACTGCCTTCCCGCAGCGGGCTGCCAGCGGGCGCGACATGGAGGACTCGTATTGGCCGTGGAGCTTTTGTCGGTTGAACAGCACCCTGTGCACCAGACGCATCGATTTGGTCGTAGACGACCAACACAAAATCGTCCCCGACCTGATCAGTAAGCCAGGCCTCGTTTCCACTACTGTCAAACAACGGGCAATCCAGCACGGGAGTGCCCGGCCGCCCCGTTGCGGCGAAATGATCGGCGTCAGGAACCGACAGAGGAGATTCCTCCAGGACGGGCCAGACGGCAAATCTACCCGTGTTCACGTATCGCTTTGCGAACGGCGCCTTCTTTGCGAGTGCAAGGACGGCATCATGAAGGGCTTGAGAGTGACTACTCTTGGGCGTGATGAACTCAGTAGACGTGCTTGAATCGGCTATATTGCGCACAGCGATCGGACGCCGTTCTGCTGAATAGGTGTCCAATAAGCTTGGGTGGGCCTCTCCGGCAATCACCGCCGCTAGCTTCCAGCCTAAGTTGTCGGCATCTTGAATTCCTGAGTTGCCACCCCGACCACCTCCAAAGGGCGAGAATTGATGGGCAGCATCACCGACAAACAACACTCGGTCATGTTTAAATGAATCCATGAGCCGATGTTCTGACGTATAGGTGCTTGCCCACTCGACCTGAAAGTCGACGCCCTCACCAAAAATACCTTTCAAGCGCCTGTGAACTGTCTCAGGGGCAAGTTCTTTTTCTACATCGGTATCGACGTCGATTTGCCAGTCAATTCGCCAGATCGAGTCCGACTGAGGGACGCGGAGGACGGAATTTCCCTCATAGAAGGGGGGCTCGAACCAGTAGTTGCGTTCAAGTGGCAGATCCACCCGGCAGCTTACATCGGCAATCACGAACTTGTCCTGTAATCGATCGCCTGGAAACTCCAGCCCAAGCGCCTGACGCACTGTCGATTTGGCACCATCCGCAGCCACTACCCAGTCCGCAATCAATTTGTAGTTGCCGTCAGGCGTCTCAACACTCAACTCAACGCCACTGCTCGTCTGCTTCACGCTTTCAACACGGTGAAGCCAGCGAATATCGAGCGATTCCAGGGACTTCCCGCGCTCAACAAGGAAGTGCTCAACGTAGTATTGAGCCAAGCTTGTGAAAGATGGAAAACGGCTTCCCCCCTCAGGGAAAACGTCAAACGACAGGATGGTATCGGGACCGTAGTGCGTGTGTCCACGAGACCATGACACCCCCTTCCTACTCATGGGCTCGGCACAGCCAAGTCGGGACCATATCTCCATGGTTCGCCTGGCCTGGGCGATGGAGCGGCTTCCGGCGCTCACCGTGTCGTTGTCGTCGAGTAGGATACAAGGAACACCCTTCCGCCCCAAGTCAATAGCAAGCGTAAGACCCACCATGCCCCCGCCCACAACTACAACTGGCACGTGCCGCACGTGTTCGCTATTGAGTTCAGCCGGTCGGACGTAGGGGTATTTTGGATAGGTGAATGCACCGAGTGTTGTGGGCTGCCCCGTTCTCGATGCTCTCTTTTTTTGAACCATCTCAGTTCCTCTCACTGAACGAAGAGGTCTGACACGGCAGGCGTGCGGCTAATTAAGCCTTGCTGATACGCGTATCCGAGCAGGGTTTCGAGATTTCGGACGTTCGCTGGAGTCAATCCGTATTCCCATGGATCCGGCCCGAGAATTCGCTGTTGCTCTTCCCACGCGTTGGCCCACCACGCGAGTGGCACCACTCTTGGGTTGCTGACCCGTTCGTAGGCGAGAGATTTGGATGCATTGAAGGCCTTCATTAGGCTGGCTGGAACCCAAGGATGCTCGTCCACGATCTCCTGCTTAATGACGGTGACATGCATGATGGGAAATAGCCCAGTCTCGTCCCAGTAATCCTTCTCGACCTTCTTGTGATCGTCGAAAATGCGGACCATGCGGGGATCGCCTTCGAGGAAAGGCTTGGGAAACTCCGGCTGGATGAGCGCGTCAAGTTCTCCATCGAACAGCATTTGATCTAGCGTCTTGGTCTCTGGAATGCGGACAATTCGGAGGCCGTCGTGCGGCTCGAAGTCGATGTCTTCGCCGCGTTCAGTGTACCAAGTGACGCTGTCGTGCTTAACGCCGTAGTGTTCCTCCAGAATGCCTCGCACCCAAATGTTGCCCGCCGGCTGAAAATTAGTGCCGCCTATACGAGCTCCAGACAGCTGTTCCGGGCGAGTGATCTTTCCATCCGGCCGCACGAAAATGAAGCCATGGCGAAAACGACGATGAGCGAAGACGGGAAGCGCGTTCCAAGCTACACCGCGGTCTCGCGCCATAAAATACGCCGGCGCATTGAACTCGCATATGTCGAAAGCGTTCTCCTTGGCCATGACCCAGTGGCGGTCTTTGGGGCCAAGCCGCGTATCAACCTTAAGCTCGATCCCTTCGGCCCTAACGGAGCCATCCTTTATGCCCCGCAAAATTTCGTAGTCGCCGCAAGCAAATGTAAGTTCGAGTGTCATTTTGCCAACTCCATATGCTTGGCATTGCGCGATGCGCGCTCAGATTTCGTCGCCTCAATGTCAAGTTCATCAAGGTCGTTGAAGAACACCACGCCATAGGCCTCCTGGGCCGCCTCGCGGCTCACCACACCGTTGCGAACATCTTGCGCCACGGCGTGGGCGTCTCGGTCGAGCGGATTTCCATGGCCGCCACCCCCAGCTGAGCGGACGATCATCCGATCGCCCGAGGCAATCCGCATGCTGTCGAGAATGTTCCCAGGTTCGGTCGTTCCGTCGGCCCGAACAATCTCAGCTGACATTGGCGCGCCATCCAATCCTCCCTTTAGCCCCCAAGGCGGCAACTTCGTCCGCTGAAAATGAGTGTTCATGAAGAAGTCTTGGTCGCTTTTCATAACGATTTCGACCCCGAGTCCGCCCCGGTATTTGCCCGCACCACCGCTGTCGGGCCGCAGACGATGAGTTTCGATCTGAAGCGGATAGTAGGCTTCCTGGACCTCTACTGGGGCATTTCTCACATTGCCCTGCGTGACAGACACCACAGCGTCTAGCCCGTCACCGTTTGGCCGCGCTCCAAAACCGCCACCGAAGATATTCAGGCATATGAAGCGTCGCTTATGAGCCTCATCAAACCCGAACATAGCCAGTCCGCCCATGTCGCCTTTGTGGGCTGCAGTGATCGAGTTTGGCAGAACATCTGCCAGCGCTTTAAGTATGGTGTCGATGACCGTAGGAAGAGAGATGCTCCATATGCCCAGCGGAGCGGGAGGGAGCGCGCTGAGCATTGTACCTTCGGGAAGGATTATCTTGAGGGGTCGCATTTCGCCTTCATTGACCACGCCGAGCGGCGCGGTAATGCACTTGAAGGCGACGCGGGCAGCGGCGATACCGCCGGAAGCTCCGGAATTGACAGGACCCTTTTGTTGCGGCGGCAATTCGGAGAAATCGATGGTCATCTCTTCACCGTCGACCACCACCTTCACCTTTATGGGGATCGTTTTATCGCGGCTGATGAGATCATTGTCGATGAAAGACGACGCCTCATACGTTCCATCGGGTATTTGTGCCACGGCGTGACGAGCGAGTTTTTCGGACTGATCCCAAATTGTGGTTATGCAGTCATCCACTGTTTCAGCGCCGTACTTGGTATACAACTCCGAAAGTCGCCGCTCACCAAGCCGGCAACCTGCGATCTGCGCACGTAGATCGCCAAAGGACGAGTCAGGATACCGGATATTATCCCGTATCATTCGCAGCACTTCGTTATTGGCTTCGCCGCCGCTATAGGCCCGAACCCCGCAAAGCTGCAGCCCTTCGTTGTAAATTTCATGGCTCGATGTTGAGCCGAATCCTCTGCTGCCACCACCCACGTCTACCCAGTGCGCACGCAACGCTGGAAAAGCGACAAGCTTGCCTTCATGGAAGAAGGGAGTGAAAACCACCACATTATTTAGATGCTGACCACAAACGGCCGGATCGTTGCTGATGTAAACGTCGCCTTCTTTGAACGATTCCACTCCATGGATGTCGATAGCGCCCTTCACCGCAGCACCCAAATCCGCAAGAAAGATCGGTAGGCCGCCAGTGTTCTGAGCTATGATTCGACCTTCAGGATCGACTATGCCCACACAGTAGTCCCTGACTTCGAAAATCATCATATTGTAGGCGGTTCGGCACAGCACAGTGGCCATCTCGTCAGCGTAGGCGATCAATGCGTTTCGCACGACTTCGAGAGTAATCGGGTTAACAGTTGTCATATCAATTTCCTTCCACCGAGATAATGATGGAGCCACCGGAATCGAGTTTAGCTGTCGCGCCAGGAAGGACGACAGTGGTTGACACACGTTCCTCGATGATGGCTGGGCCGGTGACGATCTGATCGGGAATTAATGCTCCGCGATCGAAGACGTCACACTCGAACTCACCCTCTTCAAAATGGACGGTCCGTCGCCCTTTGGGTCGGCCGGTTCGCTCATGGCCGGTGGTAATAGGCTGGCCGAATACATCTGGCTCTTCACCCATCGTTCCAATTGCCGCCAAACGCAGATTCACTATTTCCACCGACTCCTCTGGAGCATCGTGTCCATACTGTGCGCGGTGCAGTTCATCGAACTTTTCGCGCACCTGCTCTAGCGCCGCTGAATCAATCACATCCGCGGTCACGGGTATCGTAAGTGTATATTCCTGGCCCTCGTAGCGCAGGTCGAGGCCGCGAGTAAGAAAGCCATTGCCAGAGCGCACACCGTCGGCAGCCAGTCGTTGATTGGCTTCATCCGCCATCTCGACAAACACGTTCTCGATGATAGCGGCCGGCGCCGACTTCATCTGCAAGATCATCGTTCGAACGAAATCGTGCCGGACATCGGACATCAACATTCCAAGCGCGGAAAATGTGCCCGGAAGTTCGGGAATCACTACAGTAGGCAATGACAACTCACGAGCAATGCTGACTGCGTGAAGCGGACCCGCTCCCCCCGTTGCGATCATTGCGAACCCACGCGGATCATGGCCTTTTTGGACCGAGACTTCGCGTACCGTGAGGGACATTTTAGTGTCTGCTATCTTGATGATTCCCAAAGCCGCTTCCTCGACAGAAAGGCCCAAGGGTCGAGCAATTTTCTCGTCGATGGCACGTCTGGCCCCCTCAAGGTCCAAGTTCATCTGTCCGCCAAGAAAGTTCCCCGCGTCCAGGCGCCCGAGCACCAAATTAGCGTCGGTGATCGTTGGGTCGTTGCCCCCCTTGCCGTAACATACCGGACCTGGCGCGGAGCCCGCGCTAATTGGTCCAACCTTGAGGCCTCCGGCAGGGTCAATCCAAGCGATAGAGCCCCCGCCGGTACCAACCTCGACAATATCGACGACCGGCAGCATCATTGGATGACCCAGGCCTTCACTGGCACCAATGTGATAACCCGTCACGATTCTAACCTCGTTATTTTCAATTAGGCTAGACTTTGCAGTAGTCCCTCCCATGTCGAAAGAGATGACGTTCGGCTGGCCCAATGCTTGTCCCAAGCGGGCACAGCCGATGACACCTGCAACTGGCCCCGACTCCATCATCGCTACCGGCTTCTCGACAGCGGTCTCTGACGACATTGTGCCGCCATTGGATTGCATGATTAAAAAGTGGCCAGCAAATCCCCCGCTCGTCAGACTGCTTTCCAATTCGCCGAGATATTCTCCGATGATCGGGCCCACGAAACTGTTCAGCACAGTCGTGGACGTTCTTTCGTATTCGCGAAATTCTCGCAGAATCTCGTGCGATAGCGAAACATAGAGTTGGGGTGCTCTTTCAGCAATTATTTCGCCAATCCGCTTTTCGTGTATGGGATTGGCATAAGCGTGGAGCAGCGCAACAGCGATAGATTCGACACCCTGTGCAACCAACGCATCGACAGCTATTGCGACATCACTTTCGTTTAGTTCTACGACGACAGAACCTGCAGCATTCAAGCGCTCATCAACTTCAAAGATGTTCTCCCGCTGAACGAGCGGTGGCAACTTCTCCAACATCAGGTTGTATGCTTCCGGTCTGCTGCCGCGACCGATGGCATAAACGTCACGAAACCCCTTGGTCGTAATGAGGCCGGTGCGTGCGCCTTTGCGTTGAATGACGGTATTAATGGCGATCGTCGATCCGTGGATGAAATAGCTGACGTCGGATACATCGATCTCGGCGAGACGAATGCAATCAAAGACCCCATTTGAGAGTCCCTCGTATGTCGTGAGGCTTTTCGAAAAGCTCAGTGCACCGGTCGTGGCATCATAGCCTACAAGATCGGTAAAGGTGCCGCCGATATCGACAGATACGCGGAGGGTGTTGGCATCTCGGTGCGTTAAGTTGTTGCTGGTCATAGAAAATCACTATCGCTGCTGAACGGAGGTGCGGAGGGCATCAAACCCCATCCTAGCAACCGAGTTTGGTGCAGCAATTGAGTGGTTCAATGCACGAATGCGGGGCCGCGGATCAATGACTGGCAAGGATCCAGGCTCGCAAGCCGCCAGCGTATATAGATCTTCGGCGACAATTTTCTTGATCATGGCCTCTCCCCGGTGGTCACCACATATCATCAACCGCATCTGCGCCATGTCAACAAAAAACACTTAAACACCAATAAAATATTTTTTTTGTTGACTTAGTGCTCGCGCCGATGATTTGGTGTGTTTAAATGTTTGGCAGCATTGAACGATGCGTTGTCGTCGAGAGGAAGACATAGGTGCTTGAGATCCCTTCGAAGATGCTGATCGGTGGCAAGCTTGTCGAAAGCGAATCCGGTTTGTGGGACGTTTCACTCGATCCAGCCACCGAGCAGTCGCTCGGTCGAGTGCCATCCGCAACTGCAGCAGATGTCGATCGCGCCGTGCGGGCAGCTGCCGCCTCATGGCAAAGTTGGTTTCGACTTGGTCCCTCGGGCCGAATGCAGGCGCTCAATCGCTTGGCAGATGGCATTGAAGCGCGCGCCGACGAGTTGCTGGAAATCGAGGTCTGGGACACCGGCAACACGATCACCGCAATGTCCAACGATGTGAGGAATACCGTAGGCTGGGTCCGGTACTTTGCGGCGATGGCACAGGAACTGAAGGGCGAGTCCGTACCAGGTGCGCCAAATATGTTCCACTTCACCGAGCATGAGCCTTATGGCGTCGTCGTTCGCATAGCGCCCTTCAATCACCCGTTGCTTTTCTCTGTTGCCAGGACCGCGGCGGCGCTGGCCGCGGGCAACTCCGTCGTGGTGAAGCCGCCGGAGACCAGCCCGCTGTCTTCGATGGTGCTTGCGGAGATATGCAGGGAGGCTCTTCCGCCGGGGGTATTCAATATCGTCACTGGCCCTGGGGCAGTTGTTGGAGACGCGCTCGTGCGCCATCCGCTCGTGAAACGAATAGCGTTCATCGGATCTGCGGCTACTGGTAGAGCCATTCAGCGTTCGGCTGCCGAGGTGGGCGTTAAAAACGTTTCACTTGAGCTCGGCGGCAAGAATCCAATGATCATTTTTCCCGATTGCGACCTCACGGCGGCCGCCGAGGCTGCCGTCTCGGGCATGAATTTCAACTGGCAGGGTCAGTCCTGCGGGTCGACGAGCCGGCTCTTTATTCATGACGATATCTATGAGGATGTACTGGACAGGGTCGTAGAGCGTGTATCGCGGATCAAGCTTGGGCACCCGATCAAACGTGAGACCGAGATGGGTCCGCTTAATTCGGCTTCCATGCTGCGGAGGGTGCAATCCTTCGCTACGTCGGGCAGGGAGCAGGGGGCGCGGCTGATGACCGGAGGATTCCGCCCAGACGGGGCGGATTTCACTAAGGGGTATTGGTTTACCCCCACGGTCTTTGCCGACGTGCGGCCTGACATGAAGATAGCCACTGAAGAGATTTTTGGGCCCGTACTGTCAGTCTTTCGTTGGAGCGACCGCGAGGCGCTGATCGAACAAGTCAATGGTACAGACTATGGACTCACAGCATCCATCTGGACGCGTGATATCGACACAGCGCTCAGCGTCGGGCGAGAAATCCGGGCCGGATATCTTTGGGTTAATACTGTCAGTGCCCACTACCGAGCAGTTCCATTCGGGGGCCAAAAATCAAGCGGCGTTGGTCGCGAGGAGTGCCTTGAGGAACTCTACAGCTACACGGAGACGAAGGCTTACAACATAGCATTCCGGTCACCTCCGACGGGCGGACAAGACAATTTATGACGATGATTGGAGCAACGAAGCTCGATCAATTGGGGAGTAGGGAATTGAATACAACAGCCGTGATTGAGGCACGCAAGGTATCGCAAAGCTTCAACCAGCCAGGGACTTCTCAGCCAATGGTAGCGCTGCAGGAAACGTCCCTTGATATCCGCGCCGGCGAGCTCATGTGCTTCATCGGTCCCAGCGGTTGTGGGAAGAGCACGTTGCTCAATATAATTGCGGGGCTGCTTGTTCCCACCGCCGGCACGGTTGTGGTCGACGGTGAACAATTGTCGGGGCGGCCAATTCCAAAGAAAATTGCCATGGTCTTTCAGGAGAACACTCTTTTCCCCTGGAATACCATCATCGAAAATGTCGGCCTCGGGCTCAAATTTCAAGGTGTGCCGAAGGCCGAGCGCGAAGATCGGGCCCGCGAAGCACTTGACGCGGTTGGGCTCTCGGCATTTCTAAATCACTATCCTGGTCAGCTATCGGGCGGAATGAAGCAGCGCGCCGCATTGGCCCGCGCTCTTAGCCTCGACACGCCGATCATTCTGATGGACGAACCTTTCGGCGCACTCGACGAACAGACCCGGATCGTACTGGGGGAAGATCTTTCAGTGCTTTTGGGCAAGACGGGTAAGACCATTGTCTTCGTGACCCACAGCCTTGGCGAAGCGGTCTTTCTTGCCGACCGAGTGGCAGTCTTCACGGCCCGTCCAGGAACGATCAAGACGATCATCGACATTGACGCGCCGCATCCACGCAGCGCCGATTTCATGACGTCGCCGACATTCAACGAGCTTAGGAACGAGCTCTTTGAATTGCTGCATGAGGAAATCAGGAAGACCATGATTGAGCAATCGATGGCTCGATAGGTTTTTCAATCGCGTGCAGTTTAACCAGCTATCGAAACCAAAGGGAGGAAATCGAAATGCTTCGAACCAACAGCGTAGATAAACAGTCCTGGCTTGACAGATCCAAGGCATTTTGTGCAGCAGTCGCGATCGCACTACCCGCCGCCATACTGTTTGCGCAGCCGGCTGCCGCACAGACGGACGTGCGCGTCGGGAAGTCTTCTGCGGAAACATTCGCATTCTCACCAGTTCATGTCGGCCTGCAACTCGGTATTTTCGAAGAACACGGACTGAATGTGTCGATCGCCGATTTCGGGGGTGGCGCCAGACTACAACAAGGCATGGCGGCTGGCGCTGTCGATATCGGCTTAGGTTCAGGACCCGAACTAGCGTCAATCGCCAAGGGAAATCCGGCCAAGGGCGTTGCCATGTTCATGGGCCCACCCGCCATGCTTGTCCTACTTGCAAATGCTGACGATCCAGAAGTGCAGTCGGCTGAAGATCTCGAAGGTGGCACCGTAGCGGTTACGCAAATCGGCTCGCTCACAGCCTACCTAACTCAGCGACTTTCAGCGGGCCTGGGCTGGGGACCAGATGGCATTCAGCTTGTGGCGCTCGGCGATGATCGATCGAGGCTCGCAGCCCTTCGGACCAATCAGGTGGATGCCATCGTCATTAATACGGCGACAGCACTTCAGCTGGAAAAAGAAGGGGTTGGAACCATCGTGGCACGGTTTGGCGAGTATGTGACCCCTTTCCACAACCACGTAATGTACGCCACGAATGACTTCATGGAACAGGAACCGGAAGCCGTCCGCGCGTTTATCGAAGGCTGGATGGAAACCATTGAGTGGATGCGTGAGAACCCGGAAGAAACGGTTGAAATGACCAAGGACATCCAAGGGGTCGACACCGACATTGGGCTAGCGGTTTTTGACGAAGCAATGCCGGCGTTCTCCTCAGATCTTCGGTTCGATGAGGCGGCAATGGATTTGTTGTCGGAGTCTTGGGTTGAGAACGGCACTCTAGATGAAGAGCCTGATTTGTCGACGCTCTACACTGAAGAGTTCCTTCCCCAGTAACCAGACTGACGGGCGCGATAAATCTTCGCGCCCGTCACCAGAAATTTAGGTAGGAGAGCTATGGCTTCCGCAACCATTTCCACAAGATTGGCAGGGTATGACACGCTCGGCCGAGCCATCCAGCTGGGCTTTCTTTTGGTGCTGGCAATTCTTTGGTACGTCTCCACTGAGCAGGGTATGGTTAACCCCCTCGTATTGCCAGCGCCCGGTGCCGTTTTCGAGGAGCTGTGGGAGATTTTTGCGGAAGGCGAGGTTTGGTCACCGCTGTTCACGACTCTAGGACAAATAGCGGTAGCTCTTGCAGTATCGTCGATCGTAGGACTCACCGTCGGCTATCTTGCGAGCCGAACCGGTTATACTGTCAAAGTGTTCGATCCACTATTCTCTTCTCTGTACGCAATACCCTCCATTCTATTCTACCCGCTGCTGATTCTCTTCTTTGGCATTGGTGTGCAGTCCAAAATTGCTATGGGAATACTGATCGCTATATTTCCAATAATACTGGCTACTATTGCCGGTTTTGCCAACGTCGATCGGGCATACAAGGTCGCGGCGCAGTCGATGGGCGCCAGTGATCGCCAGATGTTCTTTCACGTACTCCTTCCTGCGGCTCTTCCCGTCATTGCCTCGGGATTGCGCATCGGGACTATCACGGCTACCGGCGGTACTTTGGCGGCAGAAGCGCTGGGATCGTTTAACGGACTCGGCCACATGATTGTAACCCTCTCTGACCAGTTTAACATGGCCAAGGTATTTGCCTACGTCATAGTCGCGATCGCCATGGCTCTGATCATAACGTTTTCGGCCTTCGCCGTCGAAAATCGCATCAACCGACACGCTTGAGGGGAGACTGGAAATGTTGCAAACCGTGACCCACGCTGCAATGAGACCCTCACGTCATTCTTGGCGTCAGGCCCCCCCAGCGGTAACTCGCACGCTGATCATTTTGGCCTTTCTTGTCGTATGGGAGCTCGCAGCGCGATTCGTTGTCGATCCATTATTCCTGAGCCCTCCGACGGCAGTGATAGCTGCGGTCGCCCCCGTGTTGCAACGAGATGGTGTGGTGGAGGCACTACTTCGGGCCCTGCTCGAGCTCGGCTCCGCGTTCTTCCTTGCCGTCACCATTGGGTTGACGTTGGGATTGACCATTGGCCTCCGTCGGTTCGCTTACCTCACGCTCATGCCGATCGTAATTTTCCTCTTCGCGATACCTCAATCGACACTACTGCCGATCTTTACAGTGCTATTCGGTATCGGGTCTTCGGCCAAAATTGCCTATGGGTTCAGTCACGGGGTATTCCCGGTTCTCGTTACGGTCATAGCAGCCGTCCAAAAGCTGAAACCCAGCTTGGTGGTGGCGGCACAGTCCATGGGAGCCACGCGGCTTCAGATTATTCGTCACGTGATCGTGCCCGCAATCATCCCCTCGTTCTTTACGGGAATTCGCTTGGGAATGGCAGCCACCTTGATTGGGGTACTTCTGGCCGAGCTTTATATCTCTCAACAAGGCATTGGCTATTTCACCAAGAGCTTTGCGATAGAGTTTGATCCTGCAGGTCTGTTCGCCCTCATAGCACTTCTTTCCGCCATTGCGGTGATCATCAACGAAGCGCTGCGCCGTATCGAAAATCATTTCAGCCGATGGCGTCAGCACTAGTAGAGGCCTCCTTTATGTCCACGCCCGAGTCCGCAAAATCGACCGAAGTTGCCGAACGTTGGGGCAGCGATCTTATTGCCGAAGCCGTCAGAGAGTTAGGTATTCCATACATTTGCCTGGTTCCGGGCGCGAGCTATCGCGGTCTACATGACAGCTTTGTCAATCACTTGGGCAATTCCAGCCCTTCGATGATTGTGTGTCTGCATGAGGAGCACGCCGTTTCCATCGCCCAAGGGTACGCGAAGGTCACTGATGCCCCGTTGGCGGTATTGCTGCACGCCAATGTTGGCCTCCTGCATGGATCCATGGCGATCTTCAATGCTTGGTGCGATCGGGTGCCGCTTTTGGCAATAGGGGCTACCGGACCACTTGACGCTGAAAGACGTCGGCCATGGATTGATTGGATCCATACGTCGATTGATCAGGGAGCGGTGGTAAGAGGTTTCGTGAAATGGGACGATCAACCAGGGTCTCCTCTTGCAGCGATTGAGTCGTTGCGACGTGGCGCGATGATCGCGTCAACCCGACCGTGCGGACCCGTTTACATCAATATCGACTCGACCGTGCAGGAGCAGCAAATTAGCCCATCGGTTGCCCCAAAGCCTTTGGAATGGTTTGCCCCTGCACGCAGCCCTGCGCCGAGCGAGCACGATCTCGCCGACGCTCTCGCCATGATTTCGGCAGCCCGTCGCCCGGTCGTGTTGTGCGGACGCGCTTCGCGCCAGATGGATGCCTGGAACGCGCGGATTGAATTCGCGGAGGCGATAAACGCGCCAGTCTTCGTGGAATACAATTCCGCCGCCAGCTTTCCACGTTCCCATCCATTGTTTGCTGAAGCCCTCCGGTTCTCAATCAAGGAGCTGCCGTTGCAGATACGTGATGCAGATCTCATTATTTCACTGGATTGGACCGATCTGGGAGGAACGCTTTCACAAATTGTAGGAACGAAGTCTGAAAGAGCAAAAATTCTTGCGTGCAGCAACGATCAGGAGATTCATCGAGGCTGGAATATGGACTACCAGAAGCTCGCATTCGCGGACCTCAGGATTGCGACAACGCCTGAGAGTTTCGTTGCGGCAATCAATTCGAAGCTGATGCCTCGGGCGACCGGCACTACGTTCAAAACCAGCATTGCGAGGGAGAAGAGACAAGAGCATAACCCGCGTCTCGACCTTCGTAGTCTCGCCGCCAATTTCAAGGAGTTGACCGAAGATCGGAATATTACGCTAGTTTCTAATCCACTTGGTTGGCCGGCAGAAGCGGTCCGCTGCGAGCACCCCCTCGACTTTCTGGGGGCTAACGGCGGCGGCGGCCTTGGAGCTGGACCCGGTATAGCCATAGGCGCAGCATTGGCACTCAGAGATCATCACAAGGATCGAACGGCAGTGGCCGTTCTTGGGGATGGGGACTACTTGATGGGCGTCAATGCTCTTTGGACTGCTGCGAAATTCAATATTGGACTGCTGATCGTCGTTGCTAACAATCGCTCATATTTTAACGACGAAACCCACCAGGAGCATGTTGCGCGCGTGCGACATCGACCAGTGGAAAATAAATGGATTGGTCAACGCTTGGATGATCCGGCTCCAGACCTTGCGGCCTTGGCAAGGGCCCAAGGCGTTGGGGCCGCGGGCCCCATCACGGAGCTGGCCCATCTTCGATCGGCATTGGCGGAGGGCCTGGATGCCGCGCGGTCGGGTCGCCCGTTCGTGGTGGATGTCGTCGTGCCGGCCGAATACGCAGCTTAGGATCGAGAAAAGTCATGAGCACAAACGGCCCAGCACTTAGCCAAATAGAATCGACATATCTTCGGCTACGAGAAGAGGTCATTGCAGGTCGGATCAAGCCTGGACAAAAGCTCATTATCAGCGAATTGACGGGGCGCTATGGGGCAAGCCTTGGCGCCGTGCGCGAAGCTCTGTCTCGTTTGACGTCCGAAGAGCTGGTGACGAGTGAGACGCAGAGAGGATTCCGCGTCGCTGCTGTCTCAATGGACGATCTCCTTGATTTAACGAAAACCCGCATCGAAATCGAGTCACTCTGCCTTCAATCGGCGTTAAAGCACGGTGATCTCGAATGGGAAACCAACATCGTAGCAACCTATCATCGCTTGGTGCGCACTTCGGAACTTGAAGCAGGAAAGGATGACATCGTCAGCGAAAGCTGGGCGGCAGCGCATTCAGCGTTTCATGCGGCCCTGGTTGCGGGATGCGAAAGCCGCTGGATGTTAAGACTACAGGCTATTCTCTACGTCCAGTCGGAGCGCTATCGGCGTCTTTCCATTCCGCTTCGCGCCGCCGACAACGAGCTTCAATCTAGTCATAAGGCAGCACAGGATCGCGATCACAAGCAACTGATGGAGGCCGCTCTTGCACGAGACGAAGCGCAACTTCTATTATTGATTGAGGCACACCTGCAGCATACGGCCGACATCATCATGAAGCACGCCCGGGCCGGGGGCAACTTCGAGTTTCTAGTGCAGGACCGGCATGCAATAACTTAAGTGTTGCGCTGTTGAGGGATCGTCAATGACGTCAGCAGGCCAAGAATATCGGAGAGTGAAATGAGCTCCTGACATCCGTTGGAGCAGATCTGGCTGATAAAACGTCGAGGCTGATTTTCCCATTCCCCTGCGTCAGTTCGGTTTGCTTGGCAAAGTCGGGCAGGTGCTGAACCAGGCACGTCTGCACCTCGCCCAGTCGTGGTGCGTTTATTGCCAGCTTGTTGATGTTATCGCACCAAACAGCAGACCATAAATCTTGCTCTTGCCTAGCTTTACCGTATTTTCAGAGGTGCCTGTTCAAGATTGCCGGTGCAACATGGACAAGGTTGATGGGTAAGCCATTTCTGCGCAACGGTGTTTACTATTTTCGAAAAGTCGTTCCGGAAGGGCTCCGGGAACTGATTGGAAAGCACGAAGTAAAGGTCAGCCTGAAAACAGCGGACCTTGAGATCGCCCAGCGGCGCTACCGTGACATAGCCGCGGATGTAGCTAGGCAGTGGGCCGTGCTGCAGGCTGAGAAACAGAGTTCTGAGGACATGGAGATATCCGCGCTCTCTGATCCCGCCGTCGAGGGAGAAGGATCGCCGGAATGTTTCGAGCGTGTGAGTGATATTGAACTTGTGGCCCATTCGGGAGCCCTCTACAGACGTACGATCGAACACCATGCCAACAATCCCGGGCGCGCGAGTTATTGGCAGCAAAAACTGAATTCGCTGCAATCTGCACTGCCCGAAGATCTCCGAGAACCGGGATTTGTTCAGCCGATGCCGACCCGAGCGCAAACGCCAGTACTTGAGGCTGGTCGCCGGCTTGGCTCCGACGTCCGGGAATACTTAAAAGCTGAAGGGATCGTGCTCGATTGGGAAGCGCGGTACCGGCTTTATCCCTTTGCCGCCACGGCATTGGCTCAGGCGTACCGCTATTTGATAAAGCGCGCCAGGGGCGACTATAGGCCCGATCCCGATGCGGACAGGTTTCCGCGCCTCGAAGATCTAGGGTCGGCAACAACCTTAAACTGGAATGACTTGTTCGAACTTTATATTGAAGAAGCGCAACCAGCTGACGCAACGATCAAGAGGCAGCGCGGTGTACTTCGCGCATTTTTCCAGTTTCTAGGTCACGATGACCCCTCTTGCGTGACCAAAGCCGACGCGAAACGTTGGAAGCGGCACCTGATGGCCGGAGAAAAGCAACGTCAAACGATCCGCAACGCCGACATCGCGCATCCCCGAACTTTTTTCGGTTGGGCCGCAGACGACGACTTTATCAAAGCAAACCCTTTCGAAGGCATCCGAATTCGGGTCCGCACGAAGGCTAAGCTGCGGGAAAAGGCATTCACGCTGGAAGAGGCGGAACGCATCCTGCAGGCTTCACTGGAACCTCCCGAAGGACGCCTGACTGAGGAAAGTCGGGCGGCCCGCCGCTGGGTTCCCTGGATTTGCGCCTACACCGGCGCGCGCATCAATGAGATTACCCAAGCTCGGGCGGAAGATATATTTCTCACCCAGGTCAGAGGAGCAGACCCTGTCTGGATGCTGCGCATTACGCCAGAGGCCGGAAGTGTAAAGGATCGTGACGCTCGCGAGGTTGCGTTGCATCCGCACCTGCTTGAACAAGGATTTCTTGACTATGTGCGTGGTCGCGTTGGCAAGAGGTTGTTTTTTGATCCGTCCCGGGCGCGCGGGGGCTCGCAAGGCAACCCACAGTACGCCAAGGTTGGCGAGCGCTTGGGACGTTGGGTTCGGCATGACGTCGGCATTGACGATCAAAATGTGAACCCCAATCACGGCTGGCGCCATCTTTTCCGGTCGCACTTGCTGGCCGCAAATGTCAACCCGCAGGTGATCGACCACATTGACGGACACGCGCCGCGAACTGTGGGGGAGACATATGGTTCCGTGTGGCCGCAAGTCTCTTTTGAAGCGGTCTCGAAAATCCCTCCATATTTAGATGTTGCCAAGCCAGCCGCTCCGGAGTGACGCGATGATCGACATGGACGAACTCCAAACGAGATGGAGAGAATCGCAGGGGCTCATCGCGTCTGCGATGCAGCGCTACGCCTCGGAGGGGCGTTCGAACGGGTCCGTCATCATCCAACAGTATCTGCGGAAGTTCCAGGATGCCGATCCCGCGCGTGCAGAAGCCGCCAGACAGATCGCCGAGGAGACAGGTCGGGAGATTGCGGACTTTGACCGCAGAGCCGGTCAGCTTGTATCGAAGGTTGCTCTGGCTCGACTTCAGAGCGAGCATCTTGCGTTGAGCGAAGCCGCGGGCGCTGCGGGGGACATTCTCAAAAAGACCTCGGACTATCTCGATCAAACAATGGCTCGGCTTCGGCGTGAGGATCAGCCCCTACATCAACTTACGCCCGAAGGTGGACCCGACCCACTCGAAGATCGGAAGACACGTGCCGCAGATGCAGGAGAGGCCGCGATAGCTATCACGCGATTGGCCGCAACGGTCTACAACCTGCGTTCAGATACGCTGGAAGCGTTTCGCAGCGAAAATCTGGAAGTCGGTCGAGACGAGCTGGTTCGGCGCCTGAAAGCGATGCTCATAGAAATTCCCAAGGAGGAGGCCTTCGCGAGACTGCGAAAGCTGGTGCGAGAACTTTTGGCCGAGCATTTGAAGAAGTGGCCGATAATCGGATGGGCGGTCTGGATCCACGGCAAAATTAAAAAACTGACGGCGCCGAAGGCGGGGACCGCCCCAGGTGATACAGACATCATGTTGAAGCTGCTGCCTGCTTTAAAGCGGGACCGGCGCTTTATCGACGAGCTGGAGGCCATATACGAAAAACTGATGGCCACATAGTGCGAGGCCGTTTTCTGGCACCTCGGTCGTGAGATGGTGGGCCTTGAATCTTGGTACAAAATGGTGGTACGTCTGGTACAGAAATGGTGGAGCAGAAGCTCAGCATTTCTGGGCTTTTTAGCAAGCTAGGGGAGAGTCCCTCTCTCTCCGCCATTTCCTGCTTCCTCATAAGTTTCAACGACTTGGGCTCCCGGAGAATCTTTGGGCGCTGAGCACATGCATTGTGTACGTGTCCGTCCGATCTCCGGCCAATTGCTCGTGCCGGAGAATGCAATGGCGGCCAAGTAGAGCTGGTCCACTTCACGCTACGGTCAAGGGTGAAGCCATTCACGACCAGCGAAGAGAACCTGACGACTGCACGTCCCGTTTCAACTCACAAGCAACAACGCTCAAGGAAGCTCCTCTAACGTTGCCGCGAATGGCAGACGCCGCCCGCGCGCGAAGTGCTGGCCGACAGCCGCACTATGAAGGGTGGCGGGGCGGCGGGTGTCGCGGCGCTGGGTGCGAAGGTTGTTCTCCGGTCAGCCCGCCGCGACGCGCGAGATCAAGCCGGTCGACAGGTCCAGGACGATGGACACCATGCGACACGCATGAGGCATTCTGATCTAGTCCCATCATTTTCGCCGCCTCACGCTGGCTCATGCCATCCGCGCAGGCCTGGCGAACCCTGAGATATGCCTGGCGAACCCTGAGATATAGTTCCACGCTGTAGATCCTCACGCCCTCCCTGCTGCCGCAGAAAGGCAAAGGGTGGACGACTTTTACGCCGCCCGCAGCAGCACCAAGCCGCCGCTTCCGTGGACTAATTTCGCACCGCCGTTCTCATGCGGTACAGAAATTACACGGTTCGCTCGTCCGGGTCGATCATATCGATCAGCAAGGTCGTAAACGCCTCGCCCAGAAGCGAGGGCGCCAGCGATAGCGGGTGAACGAGCGAGACGTCGACCCTGATCGACGGCCGCAGTTCCTTGATGACCATGTCCTGCGACATGGCATGCGCGATGAAGGGATTGACCACCCCGACCCCCACGCCTGACGCCACCAGCGCGCAAATCGTGATCGAGGAATTGGTCTCGATGGCGGTGTTTTCCTGCGCGCCCAGCCCGCGCAGGAACTCTCGCAACCGGATGACCATATCGTCGGAATCGTTCAGCAGGATCATTCGGTGTTTGGCCAGATCTTCAAGACTGACCCAGTCCTGCTGCGCCAGCGGATGGTCTGGGGGAACGATGCAGACGGCAGAGGTTGTGGCGATGACAAGGCTTTCGAACTTTGACGGGTCGACCTTGCCCGTGGTGACGGCCAGGTCGATCAGGTTCTGCATCAGAAGCTCGGCCAGCTGATCGGTTGGCAAGGTCTGAAGGCCGACGAAAGTGCCGGGAAACTGGTCCAGAAAGCGATTGAAGACCCTTGGCAGCAGACCAGAAGCGAGCGTCGGCGTGCTGCCGACCCGCAGCACACCCGCACCCGATTTCCGCAGGACGCCGACTGCCGTTTCGATCTTTTCCAGACCTTCGAAATGCCGCCGCACCGATTCGTAAAGCTGCTGCCCTTCCCGCGTCGGGCGCAGTCGTCCGCGATGATGCTCGAACAGTTTCAGCCTGGTCGCGCGTTGAAAGTCGGACAGCTTGCGGCTGATCGACGGCTGCGTGGTGTTCAGAAGCGAGGCGGCGCTGGTGGTGGTCCCCGTCTCTATCACCGCCTTGAACGCCTGAATCTGGCTGAAATTCAATGGTCTTACCACGACGCCTCTCCCTGCCGGTCCCAGCAAGTATACCAGATGCGTATGGATAGGTAGAGAAATAACATTATCAAGCATCGCCGCCGGCGACTACTGTCACAGGTAACAGCTCGGTCATGACACTTTAAGTTTCGAGGTATCCGTGAACCCAAGCCCTGATCTGTCGCGGTCTCCGTCGGATGAACCTTGTCCCGTTAAGCGGATAGGACGCGATTCCGGACACCACTTTTTCGGCTATTACGACAAGACCAACTGGGGGGCGCAGGATCGGCTTTTGCTTGGTCACCGGGTCGCCGATCGAGACTTCGCACTCACCCCCGAAACCGTGGCCGAGATCGGCTATTACGAAATGGCCGATGACCGCATCTTCCATGTCATCGGCTCGACCACGGCCTGGAACTGGCAGATGGGCAGTCAGCTGCAATGGCTGGATGCGACGGCCGGACAGCGATTGATCTATAACGTGCAGGCCGAGGGTGAGCTATATCCCGGCTTCGGCTCGGTGATCCATGACCTGAAAACTGGCGAGTCCCGCCTGCTGCAGACGCCGATCTATGTCGCCGCGCCGAACGGGCGCTACGCCGTGACGGTCGATTATGATCGGCTGTATATCACCCATCGGACCATCGGCTATGTCGGCGAAAACGGCCCAAAGCGCGACCTGCCGCTGTGCCCGGACGATGACGGCATCCACCGCGTGGATCTGGAAACGGGCGAGACGCAGATGCTGATCAGCTATGCCGGGCTGAAGGCGCTGGATCACCAGCCGTCGATGGATAAGGCGATCCATTGGGTCAGCCATATCGAGATCAACCCATCCTCGGACCGCATCCTGTTCCTGCATCGCTGGACCGAGCGCGTCGAGGATGAAACCTGCTTCCTGCATCGGCTGATCACCATGAACCCCGATGGCAGCGATGTGCGGATTCTGGAATGTTCCGACCACCCGCTGCCGCAGCTGGCCGAGGATTTCGATCCCACGCAGGTCGGCACCTTCGACTATGAGAAATCCGAATACCAGATCTCGCACCCGCTCTGGCGCGATGACCGTCACGTGATCGTCTGGGGGCCGCATGACGGGTCCATCCACTATCATCTGTATGAAGATGCTGATGACGGACAGGTGACAATCATCGGCAAGGGCATTCTGACCGAGAACGGGCATATGACCTATTCCCCGGTCGACAAGCGCTGGCTGCTGACGGACACCTATCCCGACCCGGTTACCAACGAACGGGTGCTGATCCTGTTCGACGTGGACAACAACGTCCGTCACGATGTCGGCAGCTTCTATGCCGACCCGGCACTGACCAAGGACAACCGCTGCGACTTGCATCCCCGGTGGAGCCAGGACGGCCAGCGTGTCTGCATAGACTCCATGCACCAGCATGAGCGTCAGATGTACGAAATCGACGTTTCGTCGATCGTGAATAGCAAAGGAGGATGAACATCATGAAAATCATGAACAGACTTTTGGCGGGGCTGCTGTTGTCCAGCGCTGCGGCCATGCCGGTGATGGCGGCGGATTTTCCAGAACAGCCGGTGACGATGATTGTCGCCTATTCCCCAGGCGGCGGGAACGACACCGTCGCGCGCCTGATGGCCCAGCATATCGAGCCTTATCTCGGCACGCGCATGGTCGTCGAAAACCAGGCAGGCGCAGGCGGTCAGGTCGGCTTTACCCGGCTGGCGCGGGCGAGGAATGACGGCTACACGATCGGGCTGCTCAGCGCGCCGTCGATCTTCATGATCGAACTGCTGCGCGAGGGCGTCGCCTTCTCGCAAGACGATTTCCAGCCGATCGCGAACATTCAGTCGGACCCAATCCTGCTGACTGTGAACGCCGATGCCGATCTGACGGATTTCGCCGCGCTCACGGCGGAAATCGAAAGCAATCCGGGCAGTATCAACATTGCCGGCGATGGTCCGCAATCCAACGTCCACCTGCAGGCAGCTGCCTTCGAAAAGACGCTTGGTCTGGACATCAACTTTGTCAGCTACGCCGGCTCCGGCCCGTCGGCCACAGCGCTGCTGGGCAACGAGGTGCGGGCGGCGCTTCTGACGACCAGCTCCGCGCTGCAATTCGTCAATGCCGGCAAGGTCCGGGCGCTGGGCGTCTTCTCGCCGGAACGGCATCCCAGCCTGCCGGATGTGCCGACGATCAGCGAATTGACCGGCGAGAACATGCCCGGCGTCGGCACCGCCATTCGCGGCGTTGTCAGCCCGGCCGGGATGGATGCCGATCGCGTCGCCCATCTGTCGGGCGCGTTCGAGCAGCTTTTGCAGGATGAGGCCTTTATCGAAGCCGCCAACAACGCCGGGATCGTTTTGACCTATATGGGCGCCGAAGAGTTCTCGGGCCTTCTGGACGAAACCATGGCCGACACTCGCCAGTTCATCACGCTGATGGAGTAATCGTCGTGGAAAACGAAATCTCTGCCGGCTCGCCTCTGGTCACGCGTGACAGGCTGTTCTCGGTCATCATGCTGATTGCCGGTGTCTTTCTGGTCGGCGAGGCGTTTTCCTATTCCTACAACTCGTCGATCTTCCTGCGCGTCATGGCGGTTTCGCTGGCGCTCGGGGCGGCGGTCCGGCTGTTGCTGTCCTTCCTGCGTCCGTCGTCTTCGGCGTCGGGCGCAGGGGCCGACAGCGTGGCCCCTGCCGCAACGGTCCTGGTCCTGCTTCTGGGCTATGTCGCGCTGATCGGCGTCGTCGGCTTTTTCCTGTCGACCGCAATCTTTTGTCATGCCGCGTTGGTCGGGTTCGGCCGCAGGTTCAGCTTTTCCTATGTGCTGATTTCACTAGGCATCGCGGCCTTTATCTTTGCCCTGTTCTTTGCCGCTCTTGGCGTGGCGCTGCCCGACAGCACGCTCGACCTCGACCGCCACTTGATGATCTTCTGAGGGGACGCTGGCGATGCTTGAAGGACTTACCATCGGGTTTCTGACCGCCGTGCAACCGGCGATGCTGATCGCGGTGCTGCTGGGCGTGATCGGCGGCGTCTTCATCGGGATGCTGCCGGGTCTGACCAGTACCATGGGCGTGGCCTTGCTGATCCCCGTCACCTTCGCCTTTCCACCAGAGGTCGGGCTGGCATTGCTGGGCGGGATCTATCTCGCCTCGACCTTCAGCGGGTCGATCAGCGCGATCCTGCTGAACATCCCCGGAACCCCGTCGGCCGTGGCGACCTGTCAGGACGGCTATCCGATGACCCAGCAGGGCAGGGCCGGTCGGGCCATCGGGTTGTCCGTCTATGCGTCCTGTCTGGGCGGGCTGTTCAGCACGCTTGCGCTGCTGTTCCTGGCACCGGCGCTGTCTGCCTTTTCGCTGATGCTGGGCGCGCCTGAATATTTCCTGCTCGCCGTTTTCGGCGTCACCATCATCGCCTCGCTGTCCGAGGGCGATCTGCTAAAAAGTCTGCTCAGCGGTGGGCTGGGTCTGATCGTCAGTGTCGTCGGGATGCACCCCATGACGGGCGAGATGCGGCTGACCTTCGGGATGCCCTCGCTTTATGACGGCGTGCCGCTGGTGATCTCGCTGATCGGCCTCTATTCCGTCCCCGAGGTCATCAGCATCCTGTCGGACAGGCAGGCGCGCGACGCCGACAACACCAAGAGCAGCTTCAGCGGCGCCTTCAAGACGCTAAGGGATGTGCTGGCGGACTGGCTAAACCTTGTCCGGTCCAGCGTGATCGGCACGCTGGTCGGGATCGTTCCCGGCGCCGGGTCGAGCATCGCGAGCTTCATCGCCTATGATGCGGCCAAACGCAGTTCCAAAACGCCAGAGAAGTTCGGGCATGGCTCGGAAGAAGGTCTGATCGCTGCCGAAACCGCCAACAACGCGGTGACGGGCGGCTCGCTGGTGCCGCTGATGACGCTGGGGATCCCCGGCAACGCGGTGACGGCGGTGCTGATGGGCGGGCTGATCATTCACGGTCTGGCGCCTGGCCCAATGCTGTTCGAGAACACGCCCAACGTTGCCTATGGCTTTATCTTCAGCCTGTTTATCAGCAACATCTTCTTTGTCCCGGTGGGGCTGCTCATCGCGCGCTACTGTGTCCGTGTCATCCTGCTGCCGAAAGAGATCCTCGCCACCGCCATTCTCGCGCTGGCCACCATCGGGGCGTTCGCCATTCGCGGCCAGATCGGCGATGTGGTGATGATGACGGGGATCGGGTTCATCGGCTACATGTTCTCGGTCTTCGGCGTGCCGCGCGCACCCATGGTTCTGGGTCTGGTGCTTGGCACAATGGCGGAATCGAACCTGTCGCGGGCGCTGACGCTGGTGCAGGGCGATGCGGGTACCCTGCTGATGCAGTTCGTCACGCGGCCATTTTCGCTGGCGCTGGTGCTGCTTTGCGCGCTGTCGATCTATTTCGGCTTGCGGAAGCCGAAAGGGGCGTGAGGAGGCTGTAGCCATTTCGCGCAAGCGCACGCGATTCCACCTATGGCGCCCGCGTCGAGGTTTTCGGAATATCTGTCGGAAGCTCGACCGAGGCCCGGAAACCTGTGACTTCACGCGGCCGGGGCTATTCCAAAAGGACCTTACTGCCGATCCGGTCGGCGATGGCGGCGACGAGGGCGCGGCCAAGGCCACTACCCTCGGTGCTGGCATGCGCGCGTTCAAAGCGTGAAGGCGGGCGAGGGTCTCTGGCGGCACCACCGGGCCGTCATTGGCAACGAAGTACTACCACGCGGCGGTGAGACATTGGCGAAAGTTGGTGATGCTTGATCAGGCGGCGGCTCGAAGTTGGCGAAGGCCGTTGCTGAACTCAATCCCCTGGAGGATCTCCGGCAGGCGGTTCTGGCCGTCGAGCTTTCGCCACTTCTTTTGCGCCGACATTATCGGCTTGAAGGCCATTGCCAGCCCGGTCTTGCGACTGAGGCAACCTTCGGTGCGCTTCGAGCGGTGTCGAACGGTCGCGATGGTACTTTCAATCGGATTGGATGTTCGGACGTGCTTCCAGTGTGCGGCCGGATAGTTGTAAAAGGTCAGCAACGCCTAGCGATCCCTGACCAGCTTGCCACCTTCGGCGTCAAAGCCGTCAAGCTGTCTGCGGCTCGCTTCCAGACCACCAGAGGAGGCTTTGCGACCCGATACGGTTGACGACGTCGCGCAGTTCCTGTGTCAGGCGTGGCCGGCCCACTGCCTTGAAGGAGCGTCCGGAGCGGGTCTGGGCAAGCCAGCCCTTGTGGATCGCGGGTTTGATCACCTCCCGAGCTTGTCGATATCGTGTCCGCACTCCGCTCCGATGCGCAGCAGCTCGAATTTCTCGGCGGGCGACAGGATGATCCTTTGCGCCGGGATGGCGGCCAAAGACGCGCGGCACGGAAGATGGCCGTCGTGAAGCCACGGCGCGCCGCAGCGGACAGGTCCGTTAATCTCCGCGTGGGAGTATAGGGACCACGGCCATCCGTTTCGCTGCCAGTCGCGACTGAACCAAATGACCATTCAAGCCAGCGTCAACGTCATATAAAACAATGACGTAGATGGCGGAGACGGTTGTCTTTCAAACCCATCCCCTCCGCCATTCATCGCTGATTTTGATCCATGCAACCCGCTATTCCGCACAACGTCGATATACCTGAAATGGTGGACCATGATATCTGGACCGCGCCCGATCGTATCGCTGGTGGCGGTTTTCAACGCCTTTCCAGGATACGCGGCGCATTGGTGCTGGGGACTGCCAGCTGATTCCGCCCCCTTACGGTCCCCACCGCTGTGTGCGAGCGGCGGGGTTGGGTTTGCAGGCTCTTTTTTAGAGGTCCAGGAACCGGGAAATCGCCTCGATGGATGCAGCGTGTGCGGTTGCACGATCCCAGCCATCCGGATCATCGCAAATCGGGTCCTCGCCCTCCTCGATCAGCAATTGGGCCGCATTGTCATTGCAGATGGGCAGAAACGAATAGTGGAAGGCGTTCGGGATGACCGCATGCTCAACATCGGCCAGCCTATCGATCAGCCCGCTGCCCTGAGCCCGCACATCGACTGAGAACCAGGGATACGTGTCGCCAAGCGATACGATCTGAACCGGCACATTTACCGACGCCGCACTATTGGCTGTCGCAGCATAGGTGAAGCCCGGATCGATGGCGACGATACTGGTGAAGCGAGGGTCTGCCATATCGGCGGAAAATTCCGACGGCAGAGCGTCGAGGTCGACGCCACCCCGCGCCAGGAACAGACAGTCCTGGGCGGCATCCCCTGCGGTTTGGCAGTAGTTGGCGTAGGCATTGGCATCAAAGCGCACACCGGCAATTCCCAAAACCGCTGCCCCGCCGAGCGAAAAGCCAAGGGCCGAGATCCGGGCGGAGTCGATCCGATCGGAAAAGGCAGGATCGCTCAGAATGGCATCAAGAGACGCGCTCATGTCTGCGGACCGATCCGACAGGCGCACGGTTCGCCGCGGGGAACTGTCGCCCGATGTGGTTCCCGGGTGGTTCATGACCAGAACCATCGCACCGCGCCCGGCCAAACCCGCGGCCAGCCAGGCTGTGCCATCGATACTGCTGCCGGAGCCGTGGGACACGACGATCAACGGCAAATTTTCATCCGGTAGAGCCGCCCCGATATAAGCCTCGACCGGCTCGAATACCAGGCTGTCGCCAATCGGCGCGGCGTAGGTCTTGCGCCCGGTTGGGTACCAGACTGCCGCCGACAACGGGCTGGAACGGTGTTTGGCCTGGATATCGAGCCGATCGAAACCGACAAGGGGATCAGCGGCGGCCGGACTGGCGAGTGAAAGGACAACGGCAAAGGCGGACAACACAGGTTTCATTTGAAAACTCCTTGATCTGACTGGTGCCGTTATCGTGCGGGGTGCGATGCCGGCCGGCGTCCTCGAACCGGTTTGAGGTCGCGCAGAAACGGATTTGGGTCTATTCGGCCCTCATGTTGACGCTTCCGATTCCCCTTATCGTCGCTCTGATCCTGGGCTTTCTGGCCCTAAAACATTCGCTGACCGGCGATCGGTCCGGCGTATTTCTCGCCCTCCTGGCGGCCTGTGCGCTCCAGGCGCTGATGATTTCGCTGACCCAGCATTATGGGCTTGGGCAATTGGCAGTCGTCCAGCCGGTCACCGCCAGCGTCGTTCCCCCTTTGGCCTGGCTGACCTTTCAATCGGCTGCGCTGCGCCAGCTGGCACTCAAACGTGACGCCATCCACCTGCTCGGGCCGGCATTTACAGCCTTCTGTACCCTCTTTGCGCCCACGACCCTTGATGTGGTGCTTCCAGCCATCTTTTGTGGGTACGGGGCTGCGACCCTTTTCCGCGCGCGCAAGGACGGCGCGCTTCCGCTCGCCCCGCTCGGTTCGGGCCCCCTGCCCGCGCAGATCTGGAGGACAGTGGGATTTCTACTGATCCTTTCCGCCCTGTCTGACATCCTGATCGCCGTGGCCATAAGGTCCGGCAATAGTGAATGGCGGTCACTGATCATCAGCTTTCTCACGTCTTTTGCGCTTTTGGGCATCGGGATTTTGAGCCTATCCCGCGATGCTGACGGCACTGCAGACGATGGAGGGGATGCAATCGGCACAGAAAATCCGCTCCGCCCCTCAGAGGAGGAAACGGCGCTGATCTTGCGGCTGGATGCTTTTATGGAGGCAGAACGACCCTATCGCGATCCCGATCTGACCCTTGCCCGCCTTGCCAAAAGATTGCATGTCCCGATCAAGCAGCTTTCAGCCGCGATCAACCTGTCGAAGGGCGAAAATGTCTCGCGCTATGTCAACGGGTACCGCATTCGCGATGCCTGTCTGGCCCTGGACAGAGGCGACAGCGTTACCGAGGCCATGCTCTGCAGCGGGTTCAACACCAAATCCAATTTCAACCGCGAATTTACCCGGATCGTGGGGCAGTCGCCGTCGGCGTTTCTGCGCACCAAGAGACGCTGACACCCTTTTTTCGCTGCGCCACACCAGGCAGCGCACTAACGGCCATCGGGCGCACCCGGGGCTTCCTGGATATCGCTCAGGTCGGGAAGAGCTGTGACGAGGCGCTTTGTGTATTCGTGTTGCGGCGCGCCCATCACGGCATCGACATCACCATGTTCGACCACCTGACCATTGTGCATGACGATCACCCGGTCGCTCACATGGCGGATGACCCCAAGGTCGTGCGAGACAAACACCATTGTCAGGTCGAACCGCCGCTTGAGGTCGTCGAGGAGATCGAGCACCTGGGCCTGGGTCGAAACATCGAGAGCCGAAACCGGCTCGTCGCAGATCAGGATGTCGGGAGACAGCGCGAGGGCACGGGCGATGGCGACGCGTTGACGCTGCCCGCCCGAAAGCTGCAGCGGGCGGCGGTCCAGATGGGGTAGCCCCAGCCCTACGGACTCCAGCAATTCAAGCGTGCGGCCGCGTCTCTCGTCGCGGTTCAGGCCGCGTATTTCGAGTGCCTCGCCTATAATGTCCTTGACGCGATAGCGTGGATCGAAGGCGCTGAGCGGGTCTTGTGAAATGAGCTGGATATTGGGGCGAAGGGCACGCCGTGCCCTTTCGTGGAGCGCACTCCATGGCCGTCCTTCGATTTCGACATCGCCTTCACTGGGCCGAACCAGCCCCATGATGATGCGCGCAACAGTCGTCTTGCCGCTGCCCGAAGCACCGACAATCCCCAGCGTTTCGCCTGATGAAACCGAAAACGAGACGTTCTTGACCACTTCTCGCTTCTTGTAGCGATGCGAAATGTTGCTGACATTGATGATCTCGCGCACGGGCCCGGTCCGAGCCGGAGCAGCGGCGCTGGGCGTATCGTTTGAAAACAATGACCGTCCGCGCGTTGAAGCTGAAGGAATGGCATCAAGCAACTGGCGGGTGTAGTCGGCCTGAGGATCGGTAAGGATCGCACGGGGCGTGCCGGCTTCGACAACCTGCCCATCTTTCATGACAATGATGCGATCAGCGAGGCGAGCAACCACCGCCAGATCATGGGAAATCAACAAGATGCCCTTGCCCGAATGCTTCATCTGGTCGAGCAAGTCGAGGATCTGGGCCTGGACGATAACATCAAGCGCGGTCGTGGGTTCGTCGGCAATAAGCAGGTCCGGTTCGCCCGAGAGCGCCGAGGCGATCAAGGCACGCTGGCGCAAGCCGCCAGATAGCTCGTGCGCATACTGGCGTACTCGCAGCGCCGGTTCGGGCACTCCGACCGATTCCAGCAGCGAAATGACTCTATCCTTGATCCGATGACGCGGCACAATGCGATGCTGGCGCAGCGTTTCGGCGATTTCCGCACCGACCGTCCGCAAGGGGTCGAGCGAAACCAGGGCATCTTGGAGGACAAAACCGATCTGACGTCCCCTTATGGCGCGCCAAGCGTTGCGATCCAAATCGTCAAGACGGGTTTGGCCCAAACGCATCGCGTCGGCTTCGATCAGCGCGTTGTCGCCGGCAAGCCCGACCAGGGCGCGCGCGGTTGCCGATTTGCCCGAACCGGATTCGCCAACGATGGCGACGCATTCGCCCGGCTCGAGCGTAAAGCTCAGCCCACGCACCGCATGAACGTCATTATCTGCGGCCCGTCCGGCAAAGCGGATGGACAGGTTTTCAACCTCAAGCCTAGTCATGAGACCCGTCCGTCAGAGAGGGCTTTGAGATGGCGACCGAGAACGGTCGTCGAGATGATCGTGAGCGTTGCAATCAGGCCCGGGAACACGCCGACCCACCATGCCGCGCGCAAATAGCGCTGGCCCTCGGCCAGCATAAGCCCCCATTCAGGGGTGGGCGGCCGGGGCCCCAGGCCGAGATAGCTCAGCGCTGCAGACTGCAGGATGGCGTTGCCCGTCCCCAGCGTCGCGAGCACGACCAGAGGGCTGATGGTGTTGGGCAGGATGTGCCGCCAGACGGTCTTGAGCGGCTTCTGGCCCAGAACCCGCGCCGCTTCGACATAGCCCGAATTTCGGATGACCATGACCTGTGCGCGCACGATCCGGGCGTAGCCGGGCACCATGGCCACCGCGATCGCAATCAGCACAGTCGTTATGTCCGTCCCCAGAAACGCCACGACGGCCATTGCCATCAAGAGGCTCGGGAAGGCCAGGAGAATATCGATAACCCGCATCAATGCGAGGTCGACAACACCACCGACTGCCCCGGACAGCAGGCCCACAGTAATGCCGACCCCCACAGCGATCAGCGTGGCACCCACGGCGATGTAAATCGAATATCCAGCGCCATAGACAACGCGCGTGTAGATGTCGCGTCCCAATTGATCGGTTCCAAACAGGTGCGCAGCCGAGGGCCCCTTCAAAGAGGACAGCAAATCGGGCGCATAAGGATCGTAAGGTGTGAGCCATTGGGGCGCGATGGCACACAGGACGATAAATGCGATCATCACCATTGCGAGCACGATTCCGGGCCGCAAGCGCCGGGCGCGCAGTTTATCGAGCTTGCCTGCGCGTTCGCCGGCCACGGTATCCATTGCAGTGTTGCTCATTGGCTTGATGTCCTCAAGCGCGGATCGATCACGCGGTACAGGATGTCGACGACGATATTGGTGACGACGAACACAAAAGCGACCAACAGCACGACACCCACCACGACAGGAATGTCCTGATTTCTGACCGCCTGCAGGGTTATCCTTCCCAATCCCGGCCGACCAAACACCTGTTCGGTGATAATGGCGCCGGCCAGAAGATATCCGAACATTTCAGCGGAAATCGTCAGCGCGGGGATCGCCGCATGGCGCAGAGCGTGGCGCCACCGCACGCTCCATTCCGATATTCCGCGCGTCCGGGCCGACAGGACGAAGGGTTGTTCGAGGGCAATGTCCATTTCCTGGCGCATCACCTGACTGAGCGTACCGAACAGGGCAAGGCTGAGCGTCGTCACGGGCAGCACGAGGCTGCGCCATCCCGTATCGCCCATGACCGGAAAGATCGGCCACTGAAAGGATAGAAACGTCAAAAGCACGATGCCGATCCAGAAGGGCGGCATCGACACGGCAACGAGTTCGGCTCCCGAAACAAAACTACGCAACCACCCTTTCCGGCCCGCCGTCAGAAGAGCTGACAGGGTCGCCATGGATACAGCGAAAAGCACAGCCCAGCTGGCCAGCTCGATCGTTGCAGGCAGTTCGCTGGTCACAATCTCGATCACCGAGCGCCGCTGCTGGTAGGACGTGCCAAAATCACCTTGCGCGATTTTGCCGATGAAAGCGCCATATTGCTCCCAGAGCGGTCGGTCCAGCCCGTATTCAGCCCGGATCTGATCCCGCATCTCCTGGGTCACCGTGGCGTCCGGCCCATAGATGACCTGGACCGGATCGCTCGGCAGCATTTGAAGCACGATGAATGCGAGAGAAGCGGCAGCCCAAAGGACCGCCACCCCCGCCGCAATTCTTATGAAAAGATCCTTGAACGTGGACACTCGAGATCAAAACCTACTCAGCGAACCAAACATCGTAATACGATCCAATCTGGCCCGAACTCGAGAACCCAACCCCCTCGACGTTTTCGCGCGTGGCAATCACAACTTGCGGGTTGGCGATCGGCAACAAGTAGACATTGTCGAAAATGATCTGCTGGGCGGTACGGTACGCGGTGGCGCGAGCTTCGGCATCGGAGTTCTCAAGCCCGCCTTCAAGTGCGGCATCAAGCTCAGGGTCGTTCACATAACCCCAATTGGTGTTGCCGGTTTCCGCCCAAGTCTGCTCGGAATGGAATGCACCATAGAGAAGGTTCGGATCGCCATAGGCTTGTGAGGTGTCAACGAAATCATACTCGTTGGCGCGCAGCCGCTCATCGACCGATGCGAAATCGAGAACCTCGCGGTCCATTTCGACCCCGATCGCACGCATGCCAGCCTGAATTCCCTGGAAATAGAGCTCACGCTGCTGATTGTTCCAGTTCGTGGCGGTCAAGACGGAAAAGGACAGGCGTTCGCCGTCCTTGGTACGGATGCCATCGGAGCCCACTTCGCTCCAACCGGCTTCTTCAAGCAGCGCGACGGCACGTTCGGCATCGACTTCATAGCTGCCTTCGAGGCTGGCATCGTAAGCGAAGGGAATACCCGGCGTAATGGCCGCATAGGCCGGCGATGCCGTGCCAAGAAAGATCACGTCGATCAATCCGGCGTAGTCGGCACCGATTCGCAGTGCCTCGCGGACGCGAACATCATCGAGCGGAGGACGGCTCTGGTTGATCCAGAACGACCACGGGATGCCCGGCTGTTCAGTGCTCAGGATTTCGATCTGGGGATTGCGCTCGAGATCGGCCAAGGCCAGCGCCGAGACGCCGAGCGCAATGTCGGCCTGACCCGATTCGACGGCACCAACGCGCACCGCATCTTCCTGAAGAAAGCGCATTTCAACGCCTTCCAGATAGGCTGCCCCCTGATGAGCAGCATTGGCTGGCGCCCAGTCATAGTCGTCATTGCGGGTCAGAACCATGCCCTGACCGTCTGTGCGGCTGACCAGCTTGAAGGGCCCAGACCCGATGGTGATACCCTCGCCGCCCGCGCAGCGCTCTTCGGGGCCATAGGCTTCAACCGCCGTGGGCGACACCAGCCCGGCAACCGGCTCACTGATATCATGGAGGAAAGGGGCGTACGGATTGGTCAGCGTCACGGTCACGACATTGCCATCGACCGTCACGGTGTCGAGCGGAATGCTGCCGCCATTGCGGCTTTCGAAATAGCGTTGCAGACCAAACCGCACGGCTTCCGCGTCGAGGGCGGTGCCGTCATGGAATGTCACGCCATCGCGGATTTCGAACTCGTAAACCGTCTGGTCGTCCGAAATGGTCCAGGCGCTGGCGATCCAGGGGTGATAAGTCCCGTCCGTGCTTCTGGAGATAACGCGATCGTAAATATCCTGCAGCGCAGTCTGCGTGTTGCGCGAGCTGCCCTCATTCTGATCCAGGCAAAGCGGCTCATAGGCAGCGACACCCAAGACACCTCCCTCACCGCCGGCGACCGGCTGCGCCTGAGCACTTCCCGTCATCAAGAACCCGGCCGCCATCGCAGCAGCACCCAATGCGAAAAACGGTTTAAACGTTTGTTTGGCCATACCCTATGCCTCCAGTCGGCTTGCCCAAAAGTCATCGAAAACCTAGACACAGTCGCCTGGGTATCGCAATACCTGCTATGCTAAATTATGACTTGTTTTTGGCATAAAGATCTAATTTAGATAGCAGCGTAGAATGAATTGGCGCAAAACTCGTCGTTGTTAAAAAAATTACCTGATCAGCGCCAGCTCCACGCCTTGGCTCGATGTCAAGAACCAAAGCTCCAGGCAGCGTCGAGAGATGGTGCCTGTCGGAACAGACCCAACGGCATCATCACGGCGCTGCAGGACGCTTGGCGCATCTCCTTATCACGGCTTTTGATGCAATCGGAACCTTTCCTATTCAAGACTCACTGGAACGCAGCATGACGATTGACCCCCAAGCCCCTGCCTTTGAACCGTTCTACAGCATGCTCGAAGGCGAAAACCTCCTTGATCGGCTGGCCGCCGGCCTTATCGGCAAGGACACGATCATTGAAGGACCGTTTGGCCCCAAGGCGTTGATCTATGCGGATTATGTCGCGTCCGGGCGCGCCCTGATGCAGATCGAGCGGTTCATGATCGAGCATGTGCTGCCGTTCTATGCCAACAGCCATACCCAGGCGTCCTATTGCGGCGCGGCCATGACACTGATGCGCGAGCAGGCGCGTGGCATCATCGCGCGCTCGTGCGGCGCTGGAGCCGAGCATGCCGTGATCTTCGCAGGCGGCGGCGCGACCGCCGGGATCAACCGTCTTGTGAGTTTGTTTGGCCTGACAGACGCCGTGGCCAAAGGTCAGCCGGTCCGTGTGCTTGTCGGCCCCTATGAGCATCATTCTAACATCCTTCCCTGGCGCGAGAGTGGTGCTGAATTCATTGAAATACCTGAGGATGAATTGGGGGGACCCTGCCAGCAACGCCTCAAGGAAGAACTGGCGGCCGCACCCAAGGACTGCAAACTGGTGTGCAGTTTTTCGGCAGCGTCCAATGTGACGGGGATAACGAGCGATGTCGCCACCCTCACGCGCATTGCCAAGGCCGCTGGCGCCCTGGTCATCTGGGACTATGCCGGCGGGGCGCCTTATCTGCCGATTGCCGCCACACCCGAGCCGGACTGTGCGATCGACGCCATCGTCCTTTCCCCCCACAAATTCATCGGCGGGCCAGGGGCGACCGGCGTCCTTATCGTGCGACGGGATGCAGTAACCGCAACGCGTCCAACTTGGCCTGGTGGCGGCACCGTACGGTTTGTCACACCCGAGAGCCATGATTACAGCGATAGCCTAGAGGCGCGCGAAGAGGCTGGAACACCCAATGTGGTTGGCGATATTCGCGCAGCTCTGGCCTTTATCGTCAAAGACGCGATCGGCGCGACGGACATGGCGGCACGAAATGCTGTCCTGGCAGCGCGGGCCCGCACGAAATGGTCGGGGCACGAGGCTATCGAACTTCTAGGCGCGCCCAGCCCCGACCGGCTTCCGATTTTTTCGTTCCGGATCCGGGACGGCGCTGGCGGCTATGTGCACCAGCAATTGGTAACCCGATTGCTCAGCGATGTCTTCGGTATTCAAGCGCGTGGCGGCTGCGCCTGCGCCGGTCCTTATGTCCACCGTTTGCTGGCTATCGAACCAAAAGCCTCCGCACGTTTGCGAGCGGCAATCCTTGCAGGTGAGGAAGTTGAGAAGCCTGGCTTCACGCGCCTGAATTTCTCAGTGCTCATGGACGATGAAACAGTGGATTACATCATCGACGCCGTGCTCGATCTCGCTGTACGTGCGCCACGTCTTGCGGCCCATTATGACCTCGATCCAGCGCGCGCCATCTTCACCCCCAAGGCACGGGACGACAACAATCATTCCGACGCCGGCTCCGAGGCCGTTGCCTAAGAACTGACTGCCCAAGCATGGACCTCCAGCGCCCGTGCCTGACAGATCACGCACAAAAGTGCAGCGCTAAAACCGTTTATGATGTCTGCTTATGAAGCAGAAGGGCCATGGCCACAGGAAGCCGCATCGTCTCGCATGCGGCAATTGTCCTCTCGTCGAAATGCCCCGGCCCAGCCAGACAATTGAGGGTGCCCACCACCTGGTTGCGCAGGACTATCGGGATGTTGAGGATCGATTCACAACCCAGCGCGCGGATCTGCTCGTGATCGGCCATGGTAGCGGCGATGCCGGAATAATCATTTGCCACGAACGTCTCGTGACGATCGATGACCTGGGCGCTCCACGGCGTCTGATTTGGCGGTTTGCGACCCGATGCTGCATAGGCATCGGGCATTGAGGAATAAAGACGCAGGAACGACCCGTCAGTCGTTTCGCGCTGGGTCATGGTGACGAGCCTGACGCCGCATTGCTCCTGCAGCCAGGCAGAAACCAGGGCCAGTATGTCAGACGGCTCGGCATTCGCCTGGGCCAGGACGGTAACCATTCGGGCGTCGAAATCCTGTCCTGCAATGGGTGTAACGGGCATGGGCAACTCTCCTTTGAGCTGGCTGCGCGGGGCCGGAACGGTCCCGCGCCTTTACGTGTTAAATGGCACGCACTCGGCCGGGACGCGCCCTAGGATTCGACGCGCTCCACACTAGCCGCTTCATCTATGCGACCACCACTGACCACGACGCCGTAATCGCGCTCGGCTCTTTGCACCGAGAGATAGCCCCGATCCAGATCGCGCTGGATCTCGGCGAACGGACGAGCCAGCGGATTGCCGAATCCACCACCACCACCTGTACGGGTGACCACAAGCGTGCCCTTGGGAAGGACGCGGGCAGTCATCTTGAGCGGGGTTTCCTCTGTTCCGTCCGGCAAAACCACCGTGTTTTCGGGCCCACAGGCGTCCTTGCCGCCCCGGAGCCCCCAGGCCGGGGTTTTGGAGCGCTCGAACCAGAGCGCTCCGCCAGCGTCCTCCATCATCCGGTAGCTGCGCACAACGCCATTGCCGCCGCGCCAGCGCCCGGCACCGCCGCTATCGGGACGTATGGAGAACTCTTCGATACGGATCGGGAACTTGGTTTCGTAAACCTCGGCAGGTAGGTTTCGGAACCCGCCATTGACGAGATTGATCAACGCGCTTTCCCCATCAGCCCCCTTCGATCCGCCCCAACCTCCGGCGGTCGCCTCGACCGAGAGCCATTGCTTCTTGCGCGGGTCCACCTCGAAAAAGGAGGCCACCATGGAATCCCCGTAATGGGCTGCGGTCGCTCGCTCGGGCATCGCTTCGGACAGGCAGGCAATCATCAGGTCGGCCAGTAGTCCGAGCCCGGTAAAATACCAGGCGCAGGCATAGGGTTCGCGGGCGTTGAACATGCAATCATCGGGGATCTTGACGCTCATTGTAGAAAACGAGCCGCCGGTGATAGCCCGATCGGGACTGATCATCGTCTTGTAGGCAAGCCGGAGGAGTGATTGAGTCTGCACCGCACCGCAATTGATCGATCCGGCGACCGGTGGCGAGGAGCCGTCGAGATCGATGATCATATTCTCGCCTTCGATGGTGAGGGTGAGGCGCACCTTGACTGGGGTGTCGGACTGGCCGTCATTGTCCAGATATCCCTCACGCGACCACGTGCCATCGGCAAGCGCGGCAATGGCAGCACGGTCGAGTGCGCGCGACTGCTCGAAGATGTTAAGACAGCTGGCGCGATAAGTTTCCCGGCCGATGCGGTCAAGAAGCTGACCGAGACGGCGTTCTCCGGTCCTGATCGCAGCGACCTGAGCACGGAAATCGCCCAGGATCGCCGCCTTCATGCGGGTATTGCGCTGTATCAGGTCGATCCAGTCCGCCAGCTCTTCGCCGGCCTTGACCACGCGGGTGGGTCCGAGGCGCCACCCTTCCTGGAAGATCGAGCTCGATCCCATGGGCATGCCCGGATCCATTGCGCCCACATCCGACCAGTGCGCCCGCGCCGCTCCGAAGCCAACCAGCACGCCCTCGTGGAACAACGGGCCGACGGCGGTGAAATCGTTCAGATGGGTGCCCTGAAGATAGCTGTCATTCATCAGAAAGATGTCGCCGGGGCCGATATCGTCGCCATATTTTTCCATAACAAGATGGACGCAGGCGTCGATGGCGCCGACAAAGAGCGGAACGCCGGTCGACTGACCGAGCATGTTACCTTCGGCATCGAGGATGGCCACCGCACTGTCGCGGCCTTCGTAGATGACTGGAGAATAGGCAGAGCGCCAAAGCGCTGCATTCATGTCCTGGGCGCAGGAAATCACGAAGTTGCGCACAACTTCGGTGGTGATCGGATCGCTTTTCATCGTGGACATGGGATCACTCCGCATCGATCTTTGTCATGGAAAGGTGGCCGCCGGTGATGACTTCGACACGCCAGCCGGGCGGAACCAGTGTGGTCGTGGTCTCCTCTTCGATGATGGCCGGCCCCACCAGGGTATCGCCAAGCGCATATGCTTCGCGACGCACCACGTCGGTGGCCTGTTCAACGCCATCGAAATAGACCATTCGGCTGCGGCGCTCGCGGGTTTCCCGATCCTGCGGGCTTGGCAGACCCGGCCGACGCAGGCGCCCAAGCGCGGCGACGCGGAGATTGGCGACTTCGACGCCGGCGGTGTTGCTCGAGTGTCCGTATTGCGCCTGGTAGGCGACATCAAACCGCTTACGCACTGCCCTGAGATCGATCAGGCCGGTGCCGGCCGGTATGGTCAGCACATATTCCTGCCCCTCATAGCGTAAATCCACTGACCGCTCGAAGCTGATCTCCTGATCGGACATGCCCTCATGCTTGAGATGCTCGCGCCCCTGAGCTTCCAGCCCCTCAAAGGCCCGTGTCAGATCGTCCGGCGACGCGGCGCTCCAATCGCCAAACCAGGTCATCTTGAAGTCATGGCGCATGTCGGTCTGGAGCATTCCGAAGGCCGAAAAAGCGCCGGGATGGACCGGGATAATGACTTCGCCAATGTCGAGCTGCTCGGCCAGGGCCGCAGCCTGGCTCGGTCCGGCGCCGCCATAGGCAAGAAGGGCGAAGTCGCGCGGATCGATGCCGCGTTGCACGGTGATGGTACGGATCGCATCGGCCATCTTTGCATTGATGATGTCGATGATCCCCTGGGCGAAAGCGGCCGGGTCGAGCCCGAACTTGTCGCCCAGCGACTTGACGGCATCCAGTGCTGCGGCGTCATCAAGCGTCATCTCGCCACCGGAGAAGTTGGAGCTGTCGAGCCGCTTGAGCACCAGATTGGCGTCGGACACTGTCGGCTGCGTGCCCCCGCGCCCGTAACAGGCAGGCCCGGGTACCGAGCCGGCCGATTGTGGGCCGACGCGGAGAGCGTCGGCTTCTTCCCAGGCGATGGAGCCGCCGCCGGCGCCGATGACGTGGATATCGACGACCGACATCTGGACAGGCAGGCCTTCAAGCGTGGTCTCGTTAGAAATAGAAGGCAGCCCATCGACAATGAGACTGGCGTCGAACGAGGTGCCGCCCATATCGACACAAATCAGATTGGAGCGGCCGGTCTGCTCGGCCAGCGAACGCCCGCCGATGGTGCCGCCAACCGGACCGGACAGCAATGTCTGCAACGGACTGTTTGCGGCGGCGTCAGCGGTCATCGCGCCGCCATTGGATTCCATGACATGCACCCGCCCGCCATCGGGGAGCGTATCGCGCATCTGATCGACGAGCGTGGAAAGATACCGGCGGACAACAGGGGCCGTGAAGGCATCCATGGCGGTGGTGGAAATGCGATCGAACTCGCGCCATTCGGGAGAGACCCGATGTGAAAGCGCAATGTCGATATCGGGGAGGCGCTCGCGCAGATAGGCCTCGGCGGCCAGTTCATGCTCGGGATTGCGGAAACCGAACAGAAAACAGATCGCGATTGCCTCGAAACCTTTGTCTGCCACCGCTTTGACGACAGCATCGAGCTGATCGAGCGCAATCGGCGTTTCGACCGTCCCATCAGCGCCGATCCGCTCACGCACCGTAAAGGTGTCTTCCACCGACACCAGAGGTTCGGGCTTACGCCAGCGGATCGAGAAGATCTCGCCGCGGTCATTGCCCTGAATTGTATAGACATCGCGGAAATTCTCAGTGGTCACCAAGGCGACCCTGGCGCCGGCGCGCGTCAGCACCGAATTGAGCCCGACGGTTGTGCCGTGCACGAAGAAATCGATGTGCTCGTCTGGGCCGAGACCCTTTTTGACGCCCTCGAGAACGGCCAGCGCCGGATTGGCGGGAGTCGACAACACCTTAAGGGCGCGCACGGCGCCGGTCTGACTGTTCTGAAATACGATATCGGTAAAGGTCCCGCCGATATCGGCTGAGACTCTGTATCCGGTTGAAGACATCTAACATCCTCTCCTTTGATGATGCGGGACCCGGTTTTCCGGGATCGTGTTCTTGCGACATCCGCTCGCGGACAACAGCGGTCCTGCAGCGGCAAATCCCCAGGTTTCCAAGGGTTTTGCACCGTCGAATTTCAATAAAACTAGGTTGCATGCATATTTTATGCAAGACAATAATGCAAACTTTATGCTAGACACATTCCGGACGACATCACGTCTTGGGAGAGGAAGGTCTTTGATGTCCAAGGTCGACAGCGCGAAAAAAAAGGCACCGGCACGACGTGAACGCGGCGCGACGACGGTCTATCAGGCGCTGCGCGAGGAGATCCTCACCTTACAGCGCGAACCCGGCGCCGGACTCGATGAAGTCGGCATCGCCAAGGAGTTCAACCTCTCCCGCACCCCGGTGCGCGAAGCCCTATTCATGCTCTCGGGCGATGGTCTGGTACACGTTCTGCAAAACCGCGCCTCGATCGTTGCGCCGCTCACAATGCATCGCGTCAACGACCTGTTCGACACCTGGTTGATCCTGACCCGCGCAGTCTGCGTAGACGCCGCGCACCGGCGCACGTCCGAGGACATTGTCGATCTCGAAGATCGCCTCGTGCAATTCGAGGTCGCGGCCGAATACGACGACATGCTTGCCACTGCCAGGGCGCTGCTGCATCTGCAGCGCGGATATGGCGAAGTGGCCCGCAACTTCTTTCTGGGGCGCTACTACCCACTATGCCTCGATGCCGGACGGCGCACCCTGCTCCTGCACTATTTCCCCTATGCCAAGGCCGATGGACTTGCGACCCAGCTCGATTGCCATCGGGCCATGATCGCGGCGATCAGGGCTAATGATTCTCCGGCCTGCAACAGGATAGCCGGAGAGATGCTGGCTGCAATTCTGGGTGTGATCAAATCCTCCCTCGATCCCTCAATCGCTGACGAGGTCGACCTTGTCACCTCACCGCTTTCGCGCATTCCAGGCGCGTCGAAATGAAAGGCGTTTTACCCATGGATTACACCAACCGGATCGCCAAGCTGACAGCGCTGCTCAAAGCGGCCAACTGCCCGGCCATCGCCTTCGTGCCGGGCCCCAACTTCTATTATCTCACGGGAGTGGACCTGGCTCTTATGGAGCGCCCCACGATCCTGATCGTGACCGCGGACGGCCGTCTGCATGCAGCTATTCCGGCGCTCGAACGCGACCGCTGGACCGCCGATGTGCCTGACGCAATGACCGTCTTCTGGCAGGATTCGGATGGATATGCCGATGCGCTGGCCCAACTTGCAAAGCAGGTCGGCATCGAAGCGCTGTCGGTTGAAGGCAACCGGATGCGCCAATTCGAGGCCGCGGCGCTCAGTGAAGCATTTGGATCGACCGTCACCGATGGCACGACCATGCTGGCCCCGCTGCGGCTCTTAAAGGAACCCGGCGAGATTGCAGCCATCCAGCATGCAATCGACATCAGCGAGGCGGCCCTGCTTGCAACCCTCGAGCGGGTGCGGGCCGGAATGAGCGAAACCGAAATCCGCGCCCGCCTGCAGGTGGAAATGCTCGAGCGCGGTGCCGACGGCCCGGGCTTTGACCTTATCGTTCTGGCCGGCGGCGCCGCCGCCGACTGTCACGGGATCCCCTCGGCCGATCGCATTCTCAAGCCCGGTGATGCGCTCCTGTTCGATTTCGGTGCGAAAGCCAACGGGTACAGCGCCGACATTACACGCACCTATTTCTGCGAAGAGGTGCCTCAGGCGCATCGCCGTCTCTACGAAACCGTTCTCGAAGCCAACCGCATCGGGTGCGACATGATCGCGCCGGGCGTAAGCATTCATGATCTGGACCTGGCCGTGCAGTCAGTTCTGCGCGATGCAGGCTTTGCCGACAATATCCGGCACAAGGTCGGTCACGGACTGGGCCTCGACATCCATGAAGCGCCCCAGCTCATGGTGGGGAATCACAACACGCTAGAGGCAGGCATGGTCATTACCATTGAGCCCGGCCTTTACGACCCGAACGTGATCGGCGTGCGGATTGAGGACGACGTCCTGGTGACCGAAAATGGCGCGCGTACGCTGACCACCCTGCCCCGCGAAATCAAGGTGGTTGGCTGATGTCCCGGCCAGAAAATAACATCCCAGTAACGGACGATCAGGCACTCCGCGGGTCGGCATGCCAGGCAATTTCGGAGAACCACCCGCGTCCGCTCTGGCGCCGCAAAGGTCGCGTATCATGACGAAACGGCCGTGGGATATGGCCCGGATCACAGCCGCCCTGGCGCAGCCGCATTCGGCCATGACGCTGTTTGCGCATGTGCGTGAGGGGCTGCGCAATGAGGTGGGATGCGGACTGATGACCGCTTCGCTCTACGATCTCGAAACAATGCGGACCCGCCGGGTGTATTCCGACAATGTTGCCGCCTATGCGGTCGGCAATTTCAAGCGCCTCGACCGGAACAGGTTCTACGAAACGGTTGTTGGGACTGGTCGGCCGTTCGCAACCACATCGATCGAGCAGATCGCCGAGGTGTTCTTCGACTGGGAGCATATCAAGACGCTTGGCTTCGGCTCGAACATGAATCTTCCGGCCCTTGCCAATGGCAAAGTGATCGGAACGGTCAATCTTCTTGAAAAAACGGGGCACTACACGGAGGACCGCGTCGCTCGGGCGATGACCTGGCAACCCCTTGTGACGCTGTGTTTCCTGCTGCTGTTGGCAGGCGACCCCGAGACGGAAAATTTCCTTGGCCGCCAGCCCTCATCGCTGGCGATCACCGAAGGCGTAGACGAGGTAGTAGCGCGTAATATCTGACCCGAAGCCAACTTGTTCAACATGGAGACAAGACTATGAAGACGACTATGAAACTCGCTGTCATTGCGACAGCCCTTACGCCCTTTGCCGCGCTGGCGCAGGACAATGAGATCAATATCGCCTACCTAGCATCATCCAGTCAGAACGGGTTCAACCAGGCGATATACGAAGGCATTCAGCGCGCTGCGGCGGAATACGACAACGTCAATGTCGAAATTTTCGACGGCGAGTTCTCGGCCCCGGTTCAGTTCAGCCAAGTCGAAGATCTCGTGGCCGGCCAGCGTTTCGACGGCATGATCGTGACGCCGAACGATACAGTGGGCATCGCAACCGCGCTTGAAGATGCGACGGCCGCCGGCGTCAAGGTCGCTGCAACCCTGTTTCCGATCGGAACGGACCTGACCAATATGGAGCCGCAGGTCGAGGGCCTTGTGACCACGGTTGCCTCCGACCCTTCCATCGGCGCGGCGCGCCAGGCCGAGGAAGTCGTCGCCTTCTGCGAAGACAAGGATCCATGCAAGGTGGTTGTCCTGATCGGTCAATTGGTCTTTCCCTTCGACAATCTGCGCAACGAGACGTTCCAGAGCGTGCTTGGAGAACACGATAACATCGAGATCGTGGCCACCGGCGAAGGCAATTACAGCCCAGAAGCGTCGTTGACCGCCATGCAGGACATTTTGCAGTCCAACCGCGACGTGGACGTGGTGCTCTCCAACGCCGATCAACATCTGATGGGCGCTGAGATCGCTATTCAGGATGCCGGACTGGACCTGGAAGATATCTATCTGATCGGCGGTGGTCTTAACCAGATCGCCATCGACGCGATCCGCTCTGGAGCATGGGATGCCTCGCTGGCCCAGTTCCCGCGGTCCATGGGCGAAGCCGCACTCAATTCCATGATTGCCGCGATCAATGGCGAGGAGGTCGAAACCTGGATCGATGAATCCAAGCTCGGCGATTCTCCCGTCGTTGTGACCACGCAATGGCTGGAAGAAAATCCCGACTACGAAGCCGAATGGCAGGGGTGAATCGAAGCGTTTGTCCGGGCCGGCACAGTCAATGTGCCGGCCCTGTTTTCAAACTGAAGGGGTGATTATGGACCAACCCGACATCGCCGTTCATGTCAAAGGCATCGGCAAGAGCTTTGGCGGCACGCGCATCCTCAACGACATCACGATCGACTTTCACAAGGGGACCGTCCACGCCCTGGTGGGCGAGAACGGCGCCGGCAAGTCAAGCGTCGGAAAAATCATCGGTGGGTACTACTCGGCCGATGAAGGGTTGGTGGAAATCGATGGCGAGGTCGTCACGCGGTTCTCGCCCCGGGACGCCTTGCATCGTGGCATTGCCATGATCCATCAGGAATTGCAGCTCGTTCCCGAGCTGACAGTTCTCCAGAACGTGTTTCTGGGTCAAGAATCCAGTCGCGGCGGCGTTTTGGTGGGGGGCGACCTGGACCGTTTCAAAACGCTCGAAGAAACCTGCGCCTTCGGGCTCGACCCTGACGCCAAAGTGGCAACGCTGCGCATCGCCGAGCGCCAGAAGGTCGAAATCATGCGCGCCGTCGCCCGAGATGCCAACGTCATCATCATGGACGAACCGACATCGTCGCTGACCGAAGACGAGGCGGAGCGGCTGCACGGGTTGATTGCCCGGCTCAGGTCGCGCGGAACCACGATCATCTATGTCAGTCACTTTCTCGATCACATTCTGGCCACGTGCGACCGCGTGACCGTAATGCGCGACGGCGAGGTGATCCGAACAGATCCCATTTCCGGTGAAACCAAGCAATCGCTGGTCGATTCCATGCTGGGACAGGCGTCCGAGATCATCTGGCCAGACCTGCCGCTCCCTCCAACCGACGATGTTGCGCCCATCGCCCAGATGCGCAACGTGGCAACGACATCGGGGTTGAGCGACATCTCCCTTTCCATCCGACCGGGCGAAATCGTTGGCCTTATCGGGCTTGTGGGGTCGGGACGCACCGAGGTGGGCCGCGCCCTGTTCGGCGCCGATCGCATCCTCTGGGGCGAATACAGTCTCGGCGGCGAGGTGCAGAAAAACCTTACCATCCATCGCGCCGTGCAAAATGGCATAGCGCTGGTCCCTGAGGATCGGCGCAAGGAAGGGCTGGTTCTGACCCAGACTACACGCCCCAATGTCAGCCTGGCTTCACTCAACCGGATCAGCCGCATGGGCGTGCTCAACACCAGAGCCGAGCGCGACCGGGTGGCAACCATGATCAAGCATTTCGGTATTGTGCCGGCCAAAGTCGATGGCGAGGTCGCGTTCTATTCGGGCGGCAACCAACAAAAGGTTTTGCTGTCGAAATGGGCAGTCGACAAGCCCAAACTGCTCATTCTCGATGAGCCAAGTCGAGGCGTCGACATTGGCGCGCGCCAGCGCATACACGAATTTATCGTCGAGATGGCTGCCGACGGCGTCGGCATCCTACTGATCTCCTCAGAACTCGAAGAAGTCATCAATCTTTCCCACCGCGGCTATCTCATGAGCGACGGCCGGATCTTTGCGGAAGCCGATTGCCGGGAATTGACGGTTTCGGACGCGCTTCGCCGCATCTTCCAGGAGCAGGGTCAGAACAACAACACCAAAGAAGGGGTCATCGCATGAGCGAAGTACAGACTTCAACCCGGGCGGCCTCCCGCATCAATGGGCCGGCGATCGGCAATTTCGCGCGTCAATATGGCGTGCTCATCATCATCGCGGCGCTGCTGATCGGACTGAGCTTTGCGTCAGAGAATTTTTTTACCGCGCGCAATCTGCTCAACATCCTCAACCAGAGCGCGCCCCTCGCCATTATCGCCTGTGCGCTCACTCTGGTGATCATCGGCGGTGGTTTCGATCTGTCCACCGGCGCGATATTCGGCGTAGCTTCCGTCACCGCTGGCTGGCTTGCGGTCAATGTCGACCCTTATCTCGCCATTGTTGCCGGGCCGGTCATCGGAATCGCGCTGGGCGGGATCAACGGTGTGATCATCACCGGCTTCGGCGTGCATTCCTTTCTGGTGACGTTGGCGACGAGTCTGGTTTATCGCGGCGTCGCAATCCTTGTGACCGGCGGCGCGCTCATTCCCGTGCGGATCCCCGAATTCGCCTGGCTGGGCCGGGAACGGATCGGCATGGTCAATGTCGCGGTCATCGTGATGATCGTCTTCATGGTGCTGATGACATTCCTGCTCAACCACACGACCTTCGGTCGCAAGGTGTTTGCAGTCGGCGGCAACGAGGAGGCGGCGATCCTGTCGGGTATCCGCACACGGTTGATCAAAATCATGACCTTCTGTCTGTCCGGAGGAGCCGCAGGACTGGCAGGCGTCATCAGCGTGTCCCGGATATCAATGGCAGAACCTCAGGCCGGGGCCGGTATGGAGCTCGAGGCAATCGCCGCCGTGATCCTGGGCGGCACTTCGATCATGGGCGGATCGGGCGCAGTCTGGCGTTCGGTCTCAGGGGTGCTGCTGATCGCCCTGATCGGCAACGGGTTCAACATCTTGAACGTGAACCCCTTCTTCAAGGACCTCACAACCGGTGTGATCATCGTGATCGCCGTGGCGCTCGCCGCATCCGCTTCACGCCGATGAGTTTATCAGGACGGCGCCCGCAAGCCGTCCAGCACACTTATGTTCAGTGACGGGCCGCAGCCCGTCACACTCCCCGCCTTGCCAGGAGATTTTGATGGCTGACACAATTACCCGCGTTTCGACCGATGTCGGCGGCACGTTTACCGACCTTGTCTATTTCGAGACCGACACGGCCACCGGCATGCAGACCGTACGCACCGCCAAATCGGACACCACACCGCCCAATTTCGAACAGGGCGTACTCAACGTACTCGATCGCGCCAATGTCGATGTCGGCGCCATCGACATGTTCGCCCATGGCACTACAGTGGTCATTAACGCTCTGACCGAACGCAAGGGCGCCAAGGTGGGGCTGATCACCACCAAGGGGTTCAGGGATGCCATTGAGATCGGTCGGGGAAACCGACCCGATTTCTTCAACCTCATGTACAAGAAACCTGCCCCCTTCGTGGAACGCCATCTGCGCCGTGAGATCGAAGGGCGGATGGACTATCGCGGAACCGAGGTGACCCCACTCAGCTTCGATACGCTGGACACGACACTCGAAGCGTTCCGGGCCGAAGGGGTGGAAGCTGTCGCAATCTGCCTTTTGCATGCTTATGCCAACACCACCCATGAGGCCGCCCTTGCCCAGGAAGTTCGCAAACGCTGGCCGGACGTGACCGTCGTTGCCTCCCATCAGATCACACGCGAGTGGCGCGAATACGAACGCACCAACACCACCATCCTGTCTGCCTATGTGCAGCCCAAGGCGCAGCGCTACCTCGAGAAGCTCGAAACTGGCCTGGCGGATAAAGGATATCGCGGGCAGTTGTTTATCATGCAGTCAAATTGCGGCGTAGACTCGCTGGAGGCGACCAAAGCCGTGCCGATCACAATGGTCGAAAGCGGTCCGGCCTCGGGCTTCTGGGGCGCGGCGGAGCTGGGCCGGATCATCGGCGAGCCGGACGTTCTCGCTCTCGACATCGGGGGCACGACCGCCAAATGTTCCCTGATCCTTAATGGGCAGGCCACTGTCAAGACTGACTACTGGATCGAGCGCGACAAGCGTTCGTCGGGTTACCCGATCATGGTTCCTGTGGTCGATCTGGTTGAAATCGGCAATGGTGGCGGCTCGATCGCCTGGGTCGACGATTTCGGCAAGCTCCATGTCGGCCCTCATTCGGCAGGTGCGGCACCAGGGCCAGCCGCCTATGGACGCGGCGGAACAGAGGCAACGACCACCGATGCCAATCTGGCCCTGGGGCGCATCAACAAGGACTATTTCTGCGGCGGTACTGTCGAAGCGGATATGGATGCTGTCGAGAGCGCATTTGCAAGGCTTTCGGGCAAGCTCGGCGTTTCACCCGTCGAGGCGGCGCGCGGCATCGTGCGGATCGCCAATTCCAACATGGTCAACGCGCTCAAGCTCGTCTCAGTGAATCGCGGCTACGATCCACGCGATTTCACTCTTGTCGCGTTCGGCGGCGGCGGCCCGATGCACGGGGTTGCGCTCGGACAGGAACTGGGTGTCAAAAAGGTGGTCATTCCGCGCGGCGCGCCGGTCTTTTCGGCCTGGGGCATGATGATGTCGGATCTGCGCCGTGACTATTTCGCAACCAAGCTTCAGGACGCCGACGACGCACCGGCGCTCGACGCGCTGTTGCACCACACAATGGAGCTGGCGCGGGACGAGTTTGCCGGTGAGGGCGTCGATCGCGATGCGGTCAAGCTGGTGCCGCAGATTCGCTGTCGTTACCAGAACCAGGAGTTTGGGGTGGAGATACCGATCCCCGCCGGTCCGGTCACAGACGAAACGGTCAAAACCATGATCGCCGATTTCCACGTAGCCTATGAGCGGGAATACACCTACACGCTCGATGCTGCCGTCGAAGTGACCGGCATTCACCTGATCGCGTCGAGCGAGGTGGGCAAACTCGACATCGTACCCCTGCCCCGTACCGGCGCCGATGTTCACGATGCAATCAAAGGCACCCGTACTGTCGATTACGCTACCGAGGGCGCGCACGAGGCGACCATCTACGACGGCGACAGGCTCGAACCGGGCATGAGCTTTGCGGGTCCGGCGATTATCGAGGATTCAGGCACGACCGTCGTCGTTCATCCGGGCAACCGCGTTTCGATCGACGATTTCGGCAACACACACATTCACATCCGGGGCTGAGCCATGACCAAGCAAGACCAGATTTCCCACGACCCCGTCACCTTCGACATCATCCAGAACGCTCTTGAGGCTGTAGCCGACGAAATGTTCGTCGCCCAACGCAAGGCATCGATGAGCGCGATCATCTACGAAGTGCTCGACCTGTCGACCTCGATCCTGGACGCCAAGGGCGAAATCGCCGCGTCCGGCGCCGGCATTCCTGCCTTTATCGGGGTGCTCGACAAGGCTATTCACGGCATCTTCAAGAAATTTCCGCTCGACACCATCAAGCCCGGCGACGTGTTTGCCTCCAACGACCCTTATTATGGCGGAGTAACCCATCTCAACGACATGGTGCTTGCCGCACCGGTGTTCTCGGACGGGCGGCTGGTGGCCTGGGTGGCCAATATAGCCCATTGGAACGATGTCGGTGGCATGGTGCCCGGCTCGATGTCATCTGACGCCACCGAGATCTTTCAGGAAGGTATCCGTGTGCCAGCGGTGAAACTGTTCGAGGAGGGACGCGAGAACACAGCGGTATTCGATATCCTCTACACCAATACACGTCTGCCCGAATACCTGCGCGGCGACCTGTGGGCCGGCATTGCCGGTTTGCGCATAGGTGAGAGACGCATCCATGAGCTGATCGGCAAATATGGCACCGAAACCTTCGAGGCGGCGGTGACCGATTACATGACTTTGGGCGAAACCCGCGCCCGGGCCGCCCTCAAGACCCTGCAGCACGGCACCTACAGCTTTGAAGAGGAACAGGACACCGGCCAGGTCCACAAGTTGACCCTGACCATTACCGGCGACGAGTTCATCGTCGATCTCACCGACAATCCAGCTCAGGCCGGCTCATCCAACTCTTCGCGTGAAGGCACCGAGATTGCCGTGCAGCTTGCCTTCAAATCCTTTGCCGATCCGGAAGCTCCGGGCAATGGCGGCTTTTTCCGCCCGCTCAACATCAAGACCCGTCCAGGCACGATCTTCCACGTGGAGGAGCCGGGTGCGCTCGGATATTATTCTGAGGTGGAGATCCGCCTGTTCGACATGCTGCTGCGCGCCCTGGCCCATCACTTTCCCGGCGTTGTTCCGGCAGGCAATTTCGCATCGATCTGCGGCACCGTTGTCGGAGGACCGCATCCGGAAACCGGGCGCCACTATACAATCGTCGAGCCTCAAGTCGGCGGCTGGGGCGCCTGGCATGGCCATGACGGGCCGTCAGGTCAGTTTTCAGGCTTTCATGGCGAAACCTTCAACTGTCCGGCAGAAGTGGCCGAGGCCCGATATGGCCTCTGGGTCGATCAGGTTGCCCTCAACAGCGAGCCGGGCGGTGAAGGTCAGTGGCGGGGTGGCAAGGGGATCGACGTGCATTACCGCGTTCGCGCCGATCACAACTTCCTCTCGCTTGGATACACCCGTTCCCGCATCCCGCCCTGGGGTATCGATGGCGGGCTGGACGGTTCACCCAACTATGTCGAAGTCATTCGGCGCGACGGAGGCTCCGAGCGCTACGCATTTGCGACAAATGTCGAAGTCAACACCGGAGACGTCATCCGCGTAGTGACCGGGAATGGCGGCGGATGCGGCGAAGCGAAAAAGCGCGCGCCAGAGGACATCGTGCGCGACATCAAGAATGACTACCTGACGCCCGAACGCGCCAAAGAGGTTTATGGCTACCAAGGCTGAGCAAACGGGACCACGGGTTGGAGGATTGCGCATGACACCGGACCGCGACGATCTGGCAGAACGGCTCGACATCGCTCTAGCCGAACTGCACCCAGCGCAAGTCGACTGGCTGACACGCCTCGTCGCCTTCGACAGCGTCAGGGGCAATATAACGCCCTGCCAGGAATGGCTGGCCGAGGAGTTTTCCAACCGTGGATGGGGCGTGGACAGCTTTACCATCGACGATGTCGACATCGCGGGGAAACCCGGCTTTTCACCTGTTGTCGATGTCGACTATGCCGATGCCCGGATTGTTGTGGCTACCCACGATGTGGACAATCCGGGTGGGCGCAGCCTGATCCTTCAAGGGCATATTGACGTCGTGCCCCCGGGCGCTTCCGAGCTCTGGCCCCATCCCCCCTTCCAGGCTGAGGTTCGAGATGGATGGATGTCGGGACGCGGCACCAACGACATGAAAGTAGGGGTGGCCGAAATGGTGTTCGCCCTGGACGCCCTCAAGGCGCTCGGCTATGTGCCGGACGCGCGGGTTCACATCGAGACTGTGTGTGAAGAAGAATGCACTGGCAATGGTGCACTCGCTACGCTTGAGCGCGGGTATCGCGCCGAAGCCGCACTGATCCCTGAAAGTCTCAACGGGCAGTTGCTGCGCGCTGAACTGGGGTCTGTGTGGTTCCGTGTGCGCATCCTGGGCAAGCCCGGCCATGTTCTGGCCAGCGCCGCCCCCGGCGCCAATGCCATTATGGCCGGTTATGACTATGCCGCCGATCTGGCGGACCTGGCCAGCCAGATCAACATCGAGGCGCGCGACCATCGCTGGTTCGGGCACATTGAAAATCCTGTAAAGTTCAGCCTGGGCAAGATTGGTGGCGGCGATTGGCTGGGCTCAGTGCCCTCTTGGTGCGAGATCGAGTGCCGTTTGTCTGTATTGCCCGGCACGAGCCTGCCAGAAATGCGGGCGCGCGTGGAAGCCTGCATCAAGGCGACTGCGGAACGCCTTGGCACCCCTAGCCTGCCCGTGCTCGACTGGATCGGGTTTCAGGCTGACGGTCATGTTTTCGAACCTGGCACGGAAGCCGAACATGTCCTCGCCCGCGCCCATGAACACGTGACCGGTCAACCCCTTGAGACCTTCAGCCAGACAGCGACGTCAGATACACGCCAATATGATCTCTACTATGGGATTCCCACGCTGTGTTATGGCGGCCACGGCGAGGGCAGCCACTCCCCGTTCGAGCGCACAAATCTTGCCTCGATGCGGGAAACGACCAAGGTCATCGCATTGTTCATCGCCGATTGGTGCGGGCTGCGGCCACGCGGCGATTAGGACCCCTCAAGTTCCGGGCATCATCAGGCCGGCGGTAGCTGATTTGTCGCCGGTTTCGACCAAATGTTCATGTTCGACGGCAAAGACTTGGTCACGAACCAAGAGACGCTCTTGGCATATTGGCGTCGCGATGATCGGGATGGCGAAGGCTGGTTGCCATTGTAGTCGACGCGCCAACGATCACTGCGATCAACAATAAAGGGTGAGAGCTGCGCGGGCAGTTTCTTTGCGCGTTCCGAGCAAAGCGAGAATGGCTTGGACAAAGCCACCACGATGGACGTGAGGCCCGATCAAAACTTCTCAGCAATGCCGGCAGAATCGCGCGCATGCGGCAGTCGATACGTGCGCCCCGCGAGCCGGCCAATGTAGGCGATCTTCAGTCGCGCGACATTAGGAACTCAGCCACAGCCTGATAAGCGGGCAGCGAGGTGGGATCGATCAATCCGTTCTGGGCCCGCGGGAATGAAGCGAGCCGCACGAGGACCATCTCGGCTGTGGGATCCACGTAGATCGTTTGCCCGTGAACACCGCGGGCAGCATAAGCGCCATGGTCGTTATGGAAGACCCACCACTGGCTTGTGTAGCTCCCGTTCGGGATCGTTGGGAAGCCGCTGAACTTGGACTGATCGCCTCCTGCCGCGATGGCCTCGGTCACAGCCGCCGGAAACAGCTGCGCGCCCTCGACCTCACCGCCGCTCAACATCAGATTTCCAAGTCTGGCGAGATCGCGAAGGCCCGCCGTCACCCCGCCGCCAGCGAAAGGCACCCCCTTGCCGTCAACAGTCTGATAAGCATCCTGCTCAGCCCCCATCGGACGCCACAAGCGCTCCGACGCGAGATCGGTGATCGCCTCGCCGGTGATACGGCTGATGATCCAGCCGAGCATGTCGGAATTGATTGTTTTATAATGAAATTGTGCACCGTGCTCGCCGTCGGGCGGCACTTGCTGGAGATACTCCCAATACCCGTTGGGACCATTGTAATCGGCCGGTTTTGGCAACGGGTTCGCTGCGGTGGAATAAATCCAGATGTCGGCTTCCGGGTCCGAATAGTCTTCGGAATACTGAACCCCGGTGGTCATATCCATAACTTCGCGAACGGTGGCGGTTGCAAAGGCGCTGTCGCCGATCTCGGGAATGATATCCTGCACCAGCAATGTGTCATCAAGTACGCCTTCGGCCACCAGGATCTCGCCCAGCAAACCGGTGATCGACTTCGTCATCGACATGATTGCGTGTTTACCGTCCTCTTCAAGGCAGCCAAAGTACCGCTCGTAAACCACTTGTCCTTTGTGCATGATCAACATGCCGTCAGTGTAATTGGCGTAGAGCGAGTCTTCCCACGTCATTTCCTGGGTACCGTTAATCGGCATGAAGGTCAGCGCATCGATCTGCTGACGCATTTCAGCGAACTGGGCCGGCGCAGGATAGTCGAGTGGCCTTGGTGCGCCGAGGCCGCGACTGATTTCTTCGGTAGGCAGAAACTCGCGGAGATGACAGACAGACCACCGAAGCTTCGGGAAGCTGAAGTAGTTGGAGTCTGGTTGCTCAATCAGCCTGTCCTGAGGCGGCGGGAAACCTTGCATCCACCCCATCACGTTGGGATCGGATTCTTGCGCGGACAGCGGCGCCGATTGTGCCGAAGCGCCAGTTGCCGCGCCGAGTGCAATGGCAATCCCGGTGGTCAGCGCGCAAAGATTAGTCGATGACGATGACATGTTTGGGACCTCCTTCATGGGGCTACGCTCCCGCCGATGAAGGTCAGAATCTCCAAGCCAGGTGCAGCGGCGGACAGCCGCAAACCCAACATGGCTTCATGTGGTTTCATGAAGTTTTCTTTCGCGGATAATAACAGCCTTATTTTGCCCCGCATAGGCGGCGATACCCGGCATCGGGGGAGACGCGGGGAAACCGATGCACCTGCAAATCGTCTGTGAGCGCGGGTCGGTTCGGTGAGCATTCTCGCCTTCCCGGTGCTATGGTGGAAACCCGAGAACGAGCTTGCAGTCCACGCCATGGCAACGCCCCGCCGCTACCTTCCATCAATGTCGCTGCTCACTGCTTTTGAAGCAGCGGCGCGGCATGAGAATTTTACCGGTGCTGCCGAAGAACTCTCGATCTCTCAGAGTGCCGTGTCACGCCAAGTCAGACTGCTTGAAGAGCAGATCGGTCACCAATTGTTCGTGCGCGACAAGCAGGCGGTCAAACTCTCCGAAGCGGGGGCAGCCTATGCGCGCGAAATCGGTGAGGCGCTGCGCAGGATTGGGGATGCCACGCTCAATCTGCGCGCCAACCCGCTCGGCGGCACGCTCAATCTGGCAATATTGCCCACTTTCGGGACGCGTTGGTTGGCACCGCGCCTGCCTCGCTTCCTCGATGCACATCCCGGCATCACGCTGAACCTGTCGACCCGGCTTTCGGCATTCGACTTCAAGACAGAGCCACTCGATGCGGCGATCCATTTCGGCGACAAGCCCTGGCCCGGGACCGAGGGCATCGAGCTGATGAGGGAAACTGTACTGCCAGTAGCCTCGAGGCAGTTTTTGGAGACCCACAACATCAAAGAGCCATCCGATCTCTTGAACATGCCCTTGCTGCATCTGGCGAGTCGCGCTGACCAATGGGGCGAATGGTTCGCGGCCCAGAGCCTTGATATCCCCAATGTACGCGGCATGTTGTTTGACCAGTTTGCCACTGCGGCACAAGCCGCGGGATCGGGACTGGGGCTGGCCCTGTTACCGCGGTTCCTGATCGAAACCGATCTGCAGCGTGGGGATCTGGTCTCCGCGCTCGATGCTCCCATGCGCAGCCGACAGCGCTATTTTCTTGTCTGGCCGACGGGCCGGGACACCTATCGGCCGGTATCGCTGTTTCGCAACTGGATCCGCACGGAAACGGCGGATCAAATTGCAACGCCCAATCTGGTGGGGCAGCTTTCACGAACACCCTAGGCCGTGGCACAGCACGGCCATACGGCAACTTCACGCGCCGCGAGTTCCTTTCGACCCAGATAGAACTTTGTATCGTCGGGCACCGGTAGCGGCGCTGTCTTGCTCCCGAAATTGAATGCAAAGCTAAGGCTGCCGCGCCTTGTAATGCGCACGTCGCCAAGGTCATCGCTTCTCTCGACGCCAGCCCAATCGAGGGTATCCCTCATCAGCCGGCCCAACAGGTCACCATCAGGGATGGTGGCCAGGTAGCGGGCGCGATCATTGCCAAGCAGAGCGGGTTCACCTTTGCGATAGCCTTCCTCGAAAGTCGCAAGATACTGGGCGCTGCTCTTGATGCTCTCCCGCCATGAACGGGCAATACAAGCGCTGTTGCCATACCCTACCGGCATCTCATGATAGGGCGGAAGCGACTCGACGCGTTCGACACGCACGTCGATGAGGGGGCCAAGCGGGCCACCGGCCAGACCGGGCGGAATGTGCATATCCTCGGTCTTGGATCCCGAGCGCGGGCCGAACAGCACCTTGGCCGAGCTCTTGGCCAGCGCTTCGATAAACTCGGGCTTAGCGATCTGCAGGTCGGGCGCAAGCACCAGAGCGTAGCCCTCGACATCTTCGTGTTGGCCGATGATGTCGACATCAACTCCGAGCCGATTGAGCGCACTGTACCAATCAAGACAGATTGCTGCACTCGATTGACTTGCACTTTGTGGCAACGCCCTTGCCGACCAGCGCGACGGATAGTCGAGCACGAGCGCCGTATTGGCACGCAGCTTGGGGCCGGGATCGGGTACAAGTGCGCGCTCTGCAATAACGGCACGAAGCTCCCCCACTGCCTGATCTTCCTCACCGTCGGGCAATAGCAGGCCGGCATGAAACTGTTCCTGGGCGAATGGCGCCTGCCGCCAGCGAAAATAGGAGACCATATCCACGCCGTGCGCGTAGGCAAGCCAGGTCCACAGCCGCACCATGCCATCTGCCGGAGATTGGTTGAATGCTGCCCAGTTGACCGGACCGGGCTGCATTTCCATGACCCATGCCCTGCCCCGACCGACAGCACGATAAAGGTCATGATTGAAGCTGGTTTGATCGGGGTCGCCGACCCTCAGATATTTCTGCTTTTCATCCTCAGATAAACGCCCGTTGAGCAGTCCGCCCATCGGATAGCTGTCCCACGATGCAACATCGAGGTCGGCACCAACGGTCCAGTGATCGAAATCGGTATTGTGAGACATGAAATTGTGGGTGACGAGGCGACCGGGCGCGTGGGCACGGACGATATCGACCTGCAGCTTGTTAAAGCTGTGAACCTCATCGGAAGCGAACCGGTAGTAATCGACAAGGTGGGTCGGGGTCGGCTCCTCGACAAGCATATTGGGCAGATCGATCTCCGCAAAGCTGTTGTAGTGCATCGACCAGAATGAGGTTCCCCATGCGCTGTTGAGCGCGTCGACTGTGCTGTATCTCTGCTCCAGCCACCGCCTGAAAGCTGCCGCTGCTTCTGTGGAATAGGAATGGATCGTGTCGTGATCACCATACTCATTGTCGATCTGCCAGGCGTGGATGAAAGGATTGGAGCCCAAGCGCCTTGCAAATTCGGACGTGATCCGCGCCGCCTGTTCGCGATACGTCCGCGACGAGAAACAATAATGCCGCCGCGCACCAAACTTGCGGATCCGGCCCTCAGCATCGACCGGTAAAATATCGGGATGACGATCGACCAGCCATTTGGGCGGCGCTGCAGTTGGAGTTCCCATGATGACGCGCAGGCCGGCCTGGCCGAGAATTTCGACCGCCTCTTCGAGCCATTCAAAGGCAAAAACGCCCGGTGCAGGCTCAACACGGGCCCAGCTAAACTCGCCAATGCGCACCCAATCGAGTCCAAGCGCCACCATCCGGTTTGCGTCGTTTCGCCATTGGGTCCGGTCCCATTGTTCAGGGTAATAGCAGACACCAAGCTCAAGTCCTGCGTTGGCGCCTGGTTCATAACGGGTGGACGGCGATAGGGGTTTGGTATGCATAAACTCTCTCTGGCCACCAACACGGTGTCGTGGCATTTGCGGGTCAACAATTGGCGTTCAGGCGACTATGAAGCCTGTCCGATGGCTGCGAATGCGGCGCCAAGGGCGGATACAAGCCGGTCGGCTTCTGCGCGCGCGAACACCATTGGCGGCTTGATTTTCAGGACATTGTCGTGCGGACCGTCCGTCGATATCAAAACACCATTGTCGCGCATGTGATTGACGATGGCGCTGGCCTCGGACGTTGCCGGTTCCAGGGTTTGACGCTCCCGGACAAGCTCTATGCCCAGAAACAACCCTGAGCCCCGAACATCTCCAATCAAAGCAAAGCGTTCCTTCAGTTCTTTAAAAGCTGCCAGCAGATGACTACCGGTCGCCAGCGCTTCAGACTGCAAGTTGCGCGCTTCAATCTCATCGAGAACAGCGAGCCCGACAGCCATCGAAACGGGATTTCCGCCGAACGAATTGAAATACTCCATACCATTGGCAAATTTGCCGGCCAGCTCGGGGGTGGTGACCACGGCGCCTATGGGGTGGCCATTGCCGATCGGCTTTCCCAGCACCACGATGTCGGGCACGACGCCCTGGAGTTCAAATCCCCAGAACGCATTCCCAAGCCGCCCAAATCCGCACTGGACCTCATCAGCGATAACGATACCGCCGTCCGCGCGGATCAGCTCATAAACGGTTTGCAGGTATGCCTGGGGCAAAAATACTTGCCCACCTACGCCTGAAACGGATTCGGCTATGAAGGTGGCGCTTCGCTGGCCAGTGCGTGCTTTGATGGCATTGAGACAGCGGGTGATGTCCTGGGCGTAATCCCGGCCTGCCTGCCGGCCGTGAGCCTTGATCCGCCCCCTGTAGGGGTCGGGAAACTCGGCGATCTGCACGAAGTCGGGCTGCCCATGTCCGCCTTTGCGCTTGAACTTGTAAGGACTGATCTCGACCATGCCACCAGAATTGCCGTGATAAGCCCAGTCGAGGACGATGGTGTCCTTCTGGTTGAGCGCAGTTCGGGCAATACGAAGGGCGAGTTCGTTCGCTTCCGTCCCGGAGTTTGTGAAATAGACGACCGACAGCGGCGAGGGCAGGTGCGACACCAGTCTGTCGGCCAGTCTCGGCATGAGATCGTGGAGATAGCGCGAGTTTGTATTGAGGCGTTCCGCCTGTCTGCACTGGGCTTCGACCACGCGCGGATTGCAGTGTCCCACATGCGTGATGTTGTTGACGCAATCGAGGTACCGGCGGCCGGTGTGATCGAAAAGATAGGCCCCCTCCCCGCGGACAATTTTGAGTTTGCGCTGATAGGAGACACTCAGGCTGGGGCCGATCCGCTCACTTCTCTTTGCCAATACGGCTTCGGGCGGATGAGGATCGACTTCAAAAGTCTCCGGCGCAAGGCGCAACAACAGGTTTGGATCAGGTGAAATCTGCGACCAGACATCCTTTGCTGCCAGCTGCCCCTGGTCGATGGCCCGCGCGCACGCGGGATGATCCGTGCGCACTTGCAAACGCAGATGGCGCGCACGGCCGTCTTGCCGTTTTAGCGCGCCCGTAAAACCGATCGGGTCGCCAGCTTGCACGAGCTTTCCGATTTCCAGCGAGGGCGCAAGCGTGCCGAGATTGGAAAACACTGAATAAAAGGGCACGCCCAGCGGGGTTTGATGACGCAAGACAACAGTAAAATCATCGTCTTTATCATCGCCATCGGTGCAGCAATGCACAGTGCCTGACAAAGGCGAATACAGTTGAGTGCCCGCAGGCAAATAGAGATCCATACCCAAGGGCGGTGACGGCTCGATATCGGCATTCGCTCCATCGGCAATCCGGGTTTCGGAATGCGGCCTGATAGCGAAGAGTTCACTCTCTTCGGAACGAAGCTCTTCCAGCCATGCGGGGAGCCCGTCGAAATTAGGATCAGCGGCTTGGCCAGCAGCGCCGTGGCATCCGACAAGCAGCCTTGGCCGATCTCGCAGATCGGGGCGAACTAACGCCGATATCCGGGTCGTCTTGAGATGGCTGACCACCGCACGAAAGTTGCGCGTTGCGTCAAAACCGGCAGCTTTGCGACAGACAGCCTGAACCATCGACGGATCGAGCCGATCGAGGCGTTCAAGCAGCGAAAAGGCGGGGGCCTGCGAAATCAAGAGATAGTCGTTTTCCGGAAAGCGCTTGTGCTGATGCGACGAGATGCAAACGCTCATGACGAGCCGCATGCGCATAAGGTCGAAGACCAGTTCCGCCTCATCTTCGGTGATCGCGAACTCAGCCGCATATCCGGCCACGATCGTGCGGATCGCAGCAAGCGGATCTGGGGCATCGAGCACCCCGTAGGCCATGGCGATGGCCAGTTCATTGATCTGGCTGCCAAAGCACATGTCGCCGAAATCGATCAGCCCGACGATGCCGCCTTTGGCGTCCACGACGACATTGTTGTCATTGGCATCCTGATGCAGCACCGATTTGCGGAGAGACCAGACACGCGGGGCAACGTGCAGACGATAGTGTGCGAACAGGCCGACCACCATGGCGCGATGAGCGTTATCGGCAATATCTTCGGCAAAGCGTTCGCAGGCGCCGGCTTCGTCGAGCGACCACATGAAGCCCTGCCGGTGTGCGCCAGGATGGCCAAAAGAGGAAAGTCCCTTGGAGACATTGCCAAGATAGCGGCCCAGGGCTTCGAGCTGTGCGAGCGTGCGCGAGCTACCACTGAGCAACTGACCATCAACATAGGACAACAGCCGCACCCATGATACGTGGCCGCCCCATTCCGCCAGTGCCATGGCGCGACCGGCCAATGTGGGAATGACTCGCGGGATGCCATCCAGACCGACAGCCTCTAAATGCGACAGCGCGCTGTTTTGCAGATCGAGGAAATTTTCATCCTCGGCACAATGGGCGATCTTGAGAACGAAAGAGCCGGTGCTGGTGTCGACCCTGGCGTTTTGATCGCGCTCGGACGCGAGCATAGTTACCTGCCCTGATATGCCGTAATGGGCGATCAAGAGCGCTTGAATTTCGGGTTCCGAGAGATTGGGCGGCGGCAAGTCGAAGCTGGTCATAGGGCGCTCAATCTAACCAAGGACATCGTCGGACCGCTCAATGAGCCGTGGCAGACATAGTTTTTGAAGTGCTTCGGGGCGCGCGCCTTCGATGCGACGGATAATGAATTCCCCCAGGAGGGCGCTCGGCTCGTGAATGGGTAGATAGAACGTGGTTATGGGCGGGCTAAAATATTCGCTGACATTGAGATCATCGGTGGCATTGATGACTGCGTCTTTGCCATGCACCAGGCCCTGAGCGTGAAAACCCGACATGACACCAAGCGCCGACGCCTCATTTGCGCAGACATAAGCCGTCGGTGGATTGGCCAGGCTTGCCAGACGGGCCACCTGAGAGCGTCCATAGGCCGGGGTAAGACGACCATGCGAGACATAGTCGGTGGTCATGTCCAGCCCGTTCTCATCAAGCACAGCTGCATAGGTCTCGAGACGCGTCAGGGCATAAGTGTAGTTCTGGGGCGGATTGATCAGCGCGATGCGCGAATGGCCCTTGCCGATCAGCCGCTCGAGACAGGTGCGCAAGATGGCCGCGTTGTCGGTGTCGACGAAGGGATGAGGGCGCTCCGACCGGGACGTGCCATAACTCACGAACGGAAAATCATGATCGAGCATATAGGCGATCCGTGGATCGGAAGGCGTGGTGCCGGCGATGATCACACCATCGGCCCGCCGGTGCTGGACGATCTGTTTGACGGTTTCCAGATTTTCCTCAAAATCGTGAGCTGTAAACAGCGTCATGCGATACGGACTGCCCTCAAACGCCTTGGCGATGCCGCTGAGCATCTGGGCGTATTCGACGCCTTCCCACTCCTCTTCCTGGGCGCCGGGTTGCTGCATGACCACCGCCACCTGATAGGTGCGTCCGGTCCGAAGTTGAACGCCGTGAAGGTTGGCCTGGTAGCCCAGACGCAGCGCCGTTGACTTGATCAATTCCTGAGTTTCCGGGCGCACCTGGGGCGACGACTTCAATCCTTTCGAGACGGTTGCCGTTGACAGCCCAGTTTCCTGGGCGATGGTTTTGATCGTCGGCCGAGACCCTGCCTTGCTCAATGATCGCTCTCCTCAAGTTCCAAAATGCGCTCACAGCAAAGTAGATAGACTGCCGCCGTCCATGCAAATCCCTGATCACGCAGACCTTCTCCAGTAAGCGCGTCGAAATTTTCAGCCATGCCGCCGGCAGCGACCAAAGCGCAGAACTTCCTGGCAATCGAAAGCGCAAGGTCGTTCCGGTTCTGGGCGATCAGCCCTTCAAGGATAAGGGCGGTGGTCGGTGCCCATATAGGGCCTCTCCAATAGCCATCGCTTTCATAGAACGCGCTGGCTGGGCTTTCGGTCGCCAGCCCCCATTCGGTGACAAAGCCATCAGCTAAGAGCCGCGCGATCAAACGATCCGCGATTTCAGCGCTGAGCCGATTGCCCAACAGTAAGGGCATGAACTGGACAAGGCTGGTTTGGGGTAGCGGATCGACGCTATGGGCTTGCCGGGCCACAAACCGGGTGCCATTCCACAGTGTCGAGACCAGCAGATCTGTCAGTTGACTGGCCTGTTTTTGCCATGCCTGGGCGCCGTGTGGCGCAAGGCTGGACAGGCAATCGAGTGTCAAAATCAAAAACGTCACAAGATCGGGTGTTGCGACGGGCCCGCCGTTTTCGAAAAATGTTGCGTTGTCCCAACCGCTGTCATTGCCATGAAAATAGGTAGGCAGATCACCAGGACCCGAGCGAGTGTGCGTCAGCCAGTAGTCAACCTGGCGCTCAAGTGAAACCACCAGGGCGTCGCGGGTCTCCGGCGTGAGGTATTGAGGGTTACGCGCCAGGATCAGATTGATTGCCCACCCATGGACCGGCGGTTTGGTGAACGCAAACAAGGCTTCGCGATCGTTCACATAATCTGGAAGCAGACCGGTCTTGTCCTGATGATCGAAGATGACGAAGAATTGGTCGAGCGAGAGTTCAGGGTCGATCCTCGCGGTGCCAAGGGCCGTGAAGGCGTTATCCCAACTCCACACATTGATCATGGCATTCTTGGACATGTAGATGGCCGGCCTTTGCAAGAGACCGGCGGGCGGCACAGCGTTGGCCCAAAGCACGTAACAAGCCAGTTCATGAACGTCGACTTGCCCGGCAGGCGGAGCAATGGCGCTTGCTGCAAACGCTGCAAACTCAAGTTGGGCGGCTTTAGCGACATCGCGCGTTGTCTGCGCTGACGGCGCAGGCTCAGTGCGCTCGGCAAGATCGATGCTGGCCTCGATCTCTTCGCCCAATAGCTCGACAACAATGGCGTTGGCGCGATCGCGGTGCCAATCGCCGCTTACGGCGACGCGCCCTTGTGTCGTGCGGGGGAACAGTTTGATGTTTTCCGAAGCGATTACTATGCAGTCAGATCCGCCCAGGCTGCGATAGTTGTGGTTGTAGCGACCGGCTACGACATGGAGCCTAAGTGTGCATCCCTGGGCGTGGATGTGCAGACGTTCGCCCTCGCCAATGGCGAATTCCGCGCTGCCGCCATTTGTGCACTCGAGGTTGAGACAATGGGGCGCGAACTTCGCCCTCCACTCGAGCGGATTTCCGTTTTCATCGCACAGTTCGACCCGCGCGATCCGGCCAAGGCTCTTGCGGTCATCGCCTCCGCGCACCAGCCGGAGCCACAAGCCCTGCTCGCCGCACGGGTCGCTGGACAGCGTAAGAAACCTTGAGCGTCGGCTGAAAGGGATGCTGGCGATATCGAAATAGCTGTTCATTGCCTAGCCTTTGACCGCCGAGCCGATGGCTCCATCCATGATGTAGCGTTGAGCCAAAAAGAACAGGATGAGCGGCGGGATGCACAAGATAACGGTAATCGCTGCAATCGAGGTCACATCGACCTGGTGCAGGCCCTTGAACATGGCAAGCCCGAGCGTGAGCGTGAATTTCGACTGATCGTTGAGAAAGATCAGCGGGCCCAGGTAATCGTTCCACGCATTCATGAAATGGAAAGTGCCCACCAGTACGAGGGCCGGCATCATCAGGGGAAGATGGATACGCCAGTAAATCTGCCAGGGGTTGGCGCCATCCATGCGCGCCGCCTCGTCTATTTCGAGGGGAATTGTCATTATGTATTGGCGCAGCAAAAATACGAAGAACGCTTCGGCGAAATATGCCGGGACGATGAGGGGCTTGAGCGTATTGATCCAGCCAAGGAAGTTGAACTGCATATAGAGCGGGATCATCTTGACATCCCACGGGATCATCATCGTCGCCAACATCAAGATGAACAGCGGCTCACGGCCCCAGAACCGAAACCGCGCGAACCCGTAGGCAACCAGCGAGGACGATGCGAGTTGGCCGAACGTCGAGAGCACGACGACAATCGTCGAGTTCATCAGATAAACCGAAAAAGGCTGCTTGTTCCAAGCGATCAGGAAATTGTCCCAGTTCCAGGTTTCGGGCCAGAACACAGGCGGAAAGCTGAACAGTTCGGCCGCTGATTTTACCGCCGTAATAAGCGTCCAATAGAGGGGCAGAATGAACAGGGCCGAAAGAAAGATCAGCGCTCCATAAACAAAGGATTTACGCATTGTTCTCCTCCTGCCGATGTTTGACTTCGCCTTCGTAATGCGCCCATGCCGCCGACCACCGCATGACCAGCAGGGACAGGGCCAGAACGATGATGAACATCACCCAGGAGTTTGCAGCAGCGTAGCCCATGTCGAAATATTTAAAGGCATTGTCGTAGATATACATCGCAAAGAAATAGGTAGATTCACGCGGCCCGCCCTCGGTCATCAGCAGGGCGATGGTGAGCTGTTGGAAGGCGGCGATGATCGAAGTGATGAACGTGAATATCAGCATGGGTCCCAGCATCGGGATGGTAATGAAGATGAGCTGAGCCCAGGCGGGAACGCCCGATACATGCGCGGCTTCGTAAAGCTCCTTGGGAATCGACTGCAGGCCGGTAAGCAGGATCAGCATCGTGCCGCCCATGCCCCACAGGCTGGCGATGACGATCGAGAACAAGGCCCAGTTGGGATCGCCAAGCCAGTTCGGACCGTCGATCCCTATTGTGGAAAGCAGGAAGTTGAGGATGCCGAATTCGTGGGAATAGATCCACGTCCAAATAGTGACCAGTGCTACTCCGGAAATCACGCTGGGCAGATAGAAAGCCGTGCGGAAAAAGCCACTACCAAAGACCCGTTGGTTGAGCAGGATTGCAAGCAACAAGCTCACGCCGATGTTGAGCGGCACAAAAATTGCGGCGAACCGCAGCGTCACTGAAAGCGAATGCCAGAACAGCGGATCGTCAAAGAACATTGTCTGGTAATTGCCGAGGCCCACAAATGTGCGTTCGCCGACGACGGGCCAATCGAAAAAGCTCATCACAAGGGAAAACAGCAACGGGCCGAGGGTGAAGCCGAACAGACCTATGATCCAGGGGGAGATGAACAAGAACGGGATGATGGCCTCGCCGAGCTTTGTTCTGCGTCGGCTATCAGGCAGTGCCGTTTCTCGATCCTTAGACATTCTTTCTCCCCCTGCGTGTTGGCTACATGAAGCGCTGAGAGCGGCTCACAGCCTCATCGAGATGCTGCTGGGCGTTGCCCTGTTCGAGCATGATGGCCTCAATGGCGCGGGCGAGATTGTCCTGAATACGGCTCCACTCCGCGTGCTTGAGGAAAGCATGTGTTTCCCTGTCGGACATTTCCAGCATTTCAAAGAACGGCCGATAGATCGGGTCGTCAGTCAGGCTGAGGTCGTCGGCGACGCTGGTGCGGATCGGCAAGTCGCCGGTGCGCAGGGCGACAGCTTCCGGCGATGAGAAGAACTTCACGAACTCCCATGCCAGATCGGGATGGGCTGCGTCCGAGGCGATGGAAATCGCAGAGGCCCCAAGCGCCGAGTGCGGCGGTTTATCTCCAAAACTGGGCAATCCGATCACACCGTAATTGATACCGGCATCGTCATGACCGCCCTTGTCCCACATTGCACTCACCTGCATTGCAATATTGCCGCTGCGAAACAGATCGCCGCTCGAGTTCATATCACCCGAGCCCAGCAGTACGGCGTCTTCGTCGCGGACCAGGCCGGCGAACATTTCAAGCACCTCGACCGCCTCGGGGCTGTTCATGAACCCATCGATCTCCGATCCATCCTCGGAAATGTACCTGGTGCCGTTCGACCACAGGAACTGCTCGAAATCATAGGGATCGGGTCTGGCCTCAACGGCGAAACCATAGACTTTTGCGTCCTCGTCGCGGAACTGGGCCGCCTTGGCTGCCAAATCCTCCCATGTCCATCCTGGCTGAGGCTCTTCAACTCCAGCCTGGGCAAACATGTCTTTGTTGTAGAACACGACCTGGGTGGTAAAGCCCGAGGGCATACCGTAGGTGACGCCCTGAATCTGCGCAGTGTTCATGAGACCGGCCGGAATGTCCTCCATATTGAGTTCGTCGGAGTCGCGGGCAATCAGATCGTCGAGCGGCGTCAGGAACTGGTGGTATTCCGGGAAGTTCCACATATACATGACGTCGGGCGGACTTCCCGCTCCGAAGGCTGCGACCAACTTCTGATCATAGCCATCGGCATAGGGTTCAACCTGGACCGTCACGCCCGGGTTCTGCGCTTCAAAAAGCTGCGCGATCTCTTGCTGGATGGCGAGATTGTTATCGCTATCCCACGTCGCGAACCGAATAACGTCCTGCCCCATTGCTGGGGCTGTCACCAATAGACCCGACGTAAACATCGTGCCCATCAACAGGCGAATTTGCGTCAATTTCATTCCTCTCTCCCTTTTGGCCGGCCCCGCTCAGGCCGATTTGGCAATCACCGCCGCCAATTCAGAATTGAGGCGGCGCGGGATTGCTTTCCCCTGCGGATCGAAAACATGACAGTGTTGCGGGGAAACTCGGAAGCAAACGTCCTGGTGGGCGGCGACCGCCTTAACGCCATCGACAACTGCGACGATCTTTTGCGCGCCATCTAGCTGCGCATGCACATGGCTCTCAGATCCCAGCCGCTCGACAAGCGTCACTTGCCCTTTGAAATGGCAGTCGTCGGAAGCCGTTATCTCAATGTGTTCGGGCCGTATTCCAACCGTGACCGAAGCACCCGATGAAAGGTCGACAGGGCCGGCAATTTCGACACTGATCGGCGCAACGCCATTCTTGAGGTCTATGTGCAAGACATCGGCGCCGCTCTCGCTGACTACAGCATCAAAAAAGTTCATGCGCGGCGAGCCGATAAACCCGGCGACGAACATATTGGCTGGCGTATGAAACAATTCGAGCGGGCGACCGAACTGGGCAACTTCGCCCTGATTAAGCACCACGACCCGATCGGAAAGCGTCATGGCTTCAACCTGATCGTGGGTGACATAAATCATCGTTGTCCGCAGACGTTTGTGCAGGACCGAGAGCTCCGCCCGCATCGAGACACGCAGATTGGCATCGAGGTTGGACAACGGCTCATCTAGTAAAAACAGCGTCGGCTCACGCACAATGGCCCGACCGATAGCCACGCGCTGACGCTGGCCGCCAGACAATTGCCTCGGCTTGCGGTCCAACAGCTCGCTGATCTGAAGGATGTTGGCGGCCTCAGTCACGCGCGCTGCGATTTCGGCCTTTTTCATTCCGTTGAGCGCAAGGCCGAATGAGAGGTTCTTATAGACATTCATGTGTGGATAGAGCGCGTAATTCTGGAACACCATTGCGATATCGCGCTTTGCCGCGGGGACATCGGCGATATTGCGGCCGCCCAGAACGATGGCACCATCCTGCTGGCTCTCCAGTCCGGATATGATGCGCAACAAAGTGGATTTTCCGCAGCCCGAAGGCCCCAGGAAACTGACGAACTCCCCGTCATTAACGTCCAGGCTTATCCCCTTGAGCACCTCAAAGACGCCGAACCTCTTGCGCAAATTGCTGATCTGCAGATCTGCCACGCGGAACCTCCCTACCACTCCTATCAACGAATATAAACGTTTAACTTTTGCGTCAAGCGTGAATATAATCGTTTAACTTGATGGATTGGGCTGCGACATGATCAGATTTTTGGGAGAAGACTGTCGGCGCTCACGCCGTCCTCAGGGCGATGGCGCGCTCAAGCATTCCCTCGATGAGCGCGGTCATCGCGCGGGCAGCCAGCTCGGCATCGGCTCCAATGAAGGCAGCCATAACCCGGTCATGCATATCGGTGGACACTTGCAGTTCAGTGTCCGCAAAAAACCTGTACCAGAACCGTCTCGAATGGGACTGAAGCGGCCGCAGCGTCGCCGCAAGATAGGGATTGGGACACGCAGCGCCCATAGCTGCATCGAACGCCTTGTCGGCCTCAAGGAAACTCGGGACATCGCCAGACAGCGCAGCTGCGCTCATCGTCTCCTGGCATTCGGAAACGCGGCGCCGTTGGGACGGCGTGGCAAAGCGTGTCGAAAGCAAAGCCAGCCTTGGCTCAAGAGACTTTCTCACCTCGAGAACATTGAGAAAATCGTCAGCCCTGATTTCGGTGATCCTCACTCCGGCCCGCGGGCGGATTTCGACGAGACCTTCAAGCGAGAGACGCTGGACAGCTTCACGCGCCGGCGTTCGCCCTACGCCCGCAAACTCGATGATTGCACTTTCGCTGAAAACAGCTCCGGGCTCGATTTCGAGCATAATGATCTTGCGCTCGAGCGTGAGATAGGCGGCCTGAGCCTGGCTCTCCGGTCCTCGCTGTTCGTCAAACACCGCATACCCCTTCCATTCAGCGGCACCGTTCACAGCGGCAACGCCAATCAAAAATACGCGACATATATATCGACGGTCAATGCTCTCCGGCCCGTTTGCCATCGCTTTGCAGCGGCAATGTCTCACCTTGGCGCATGTGAGGTCAGGGCCAATAGACAAATTTGACCTTGACTTGTCGACAACAAATATATCAGCATTATATTACTAACTCAGCTGTCGCTAACGAGGAGGAAAGCGAATGCGAACGAGTGAATTGATGGTGTCCTGCGCATTGGCACTGGTGATGACGACAACCGGAGCGCTGGCCCAGGAGCGGGGAGGCAGCCTTACTTTTGCGCGGTATGACGGATCGCGCCTGATCGATCCGATCTACGCCGACCGCAACCCCGATATCTGGATGGTTACGAGCCTGTTCGATACGCTACTGGTGACTTCGGACGACGGCCAGTCCATCGAACCAGGCCTGGCGGAAAGCTATGATGTCTCGGACGATGGCCTGACCCTAAGCTTGACGCTGCGCGAGGGGGTGAGCTTTTCGGATGGATCGCCGATGAGCGGGGACGATGTGGTCTTTTCGCTCGAGCGGGCACGCAATCCCGATCTCTCACCATGGTCGGGGCTGCTCTCTTCGGTCCAGAGCGTCGCTGCCGATGGCAACGTCATCACGATAACGCTCTCCCAGCCGGATCCCACAATCGTTTCCATCCTGGCGACGTTCAACACCGCCATCGTCTCCAAGAGCGCTTTCGACATGGCCGAAGGAGATACCGACCAGGCAAAGTCGGAAGCCCTTTTTCATCAGACAGGTGCAGGGGTCGGCTCGGGACCATTTTATCTCAGCGGCTTCTCCCAAGGCGGTAGCATGGAGTTTACCGCCAATCCCCATTACTGGCGTGAAGGCGCCGACGGGCAGCCTTTGCCCTATCTCGACACAGTTGCGTTCGAAGTCATTCCCGATGATGCCACGCGAATCCTCAAGCTTCAGTCCGGCGAAGTTGACGCTGCCGAGTTCATTCCGTTCTCCCGCGTGGCCGAGCTTGAAGCCGATACCGGGATCAACATGGAGCTCTTCCCCTCCACCCGCATCATTTACTCGCCCATCAACACCCGTGAAACCCGAGCCGATGGCAGCGACAATCCGCTGGCCGACTCAAGAGTGCGACAGGCGCTCAACTACGCGACGGACAAGCAAGCGTTGATCCAGCTCGTCCTGCAGGGCAATGGCGCGCCGATGTCTTCGCCGCTCATGGCCTCGACGACGCTGCTGGCATCTGACATGTCGCCTCTGTTCGGATATGATCCGGAAATGGCGCGGCAATTGCTGGCCGAGGCCGGCTTTGAGAATAGCACGGAGATCACGTTCACCATTCTTGCGGGCTCCGCCGATGATTCAACAACCTTTGCCGCCTTGCAGCAGATGTGGGCTCAAGTCGGTATCAATCTTGTTGTCGAACAGGTTGATGCGCCTACACGTGGCGAGATGAACCGCAGCGGGAATTTCGACATCCATACCTATGGCTGGGTCAACGATGTCAACGATCCGTCTCAAGTGGTCGGATGGCTTGGGTACTATCCCACAGCAAACGCAGTTGGCACCGGATGGGACAATGCAGAGTTCAACACTCTGTTTGAACAGGCCAATCAGGAAATGGATCAGGACAAGCGCCGCGAGATGTATGCGGAAATGCAGCAGATCTATGCCGACGCAGCCCCGCTTTTGCTGATGTGGGAAACCCCGTTTGCCGTTGCCCTTTCAAGCGAGGTGAACGGATTTGTCCAGACGCCGCTGGGCAATAACGACTTCGACGAAACCTGGCTCGAACGCTAATGTTGGAGTGGGCGCCCGATCCCTGCATCGGGCGCCCCTAGTACCATGCAAACACTTCAATATACGCTGAAGCGACTGGCGTTCATGCTGCCAACGTTCTTGTTGGTAGCCATCATCGTCTTTCTGCTCGTGCGCGCCTTGCCCGGCGACCCGGCCATCGCGCTGGCCGGCGATCGCGCATCCAACGCTGATCTGGACGCCATAAGGGAGCGACTCGGTCTCAACGAGCCGCTTGTCGTCCAGTTCTTCATCTTCATTTCAAATCTTGTCAGAGGGGATCTTGGCCATTCGATCCTGCTGCGCGGCCCCGTGCTCGACATCATCATTGCACGCCTGCCCACGACCCTGTTTCTGACCGTTTATGCCATTGCCCTTTCGGTCGCCATCGCCTGTCCATTGGCGCTGTGGGCAGCGATGCGCAAAGGTCAGCGCGTCGACAATGTGATCAGAAGTCTTTTTCAGGTCGGTCTGTCCATGCCGGTGTTCTATATCGGCCTCTTGCTGCTCACGCTGTTTGCCGCGCAACTGCGCTGGTTTCCAGTCGGGGGCTACGGCGAGAGTTTCTTCGACCGGGCGTATCATCTGTTCCTGCCCGCGGTAACCGTCGCGTTCTACACATCAGCAATCATCATGCGCAATCTACGCTCGGCCATCATCGATGTGCTGGAAGCCGACTACGTGGAATTTGCCCGCGCCAAGGGCCTACCCAACCGGGTGGTCGTCACTGACCATGTGCTTCGCAACACGCTGATTTCGACTGTAACCCTCATCGGGCTCTCGATCGGCAATCTGATGAGTGGAACACTTGTGACCGAAACGGTCTTTGCCGTTCCTGGCTTGGGGCGGCTGATGCTTGAGGCGATTTTTGCGCGCGACTACCCGCTCATTCAAGGCCTGACCCTGACCTTCGCATTGCTTGTGTCGCTGGTCTTTCTGATCACCGACCTTGCTCAATCCTGGATCGATCCGCGGGTGGAGCTGAAATGAGAGACACCCCCTTTGACAAAGCGCGCCTCTTTCTGGGCCGGGCCATGCAAAAGCCAAGCTTTCTATTGGGACTCACCATTCTGGGCGGATCGCTCGCACTGGCCATCTTCCCTGGTTTTTTCTCACCTTATGATCCCAACTACATCGACTATACAGCCGTGCGGCAGGCGCCCAGCTTCGCCCACCCGTTCGGCACCGACATGCTGGGCCGCGACAGCCTATCGCGGGTCATCTGGGCCTACCCAATCGATCTGCAGATTGCCTTTTTCGCTACAGTTTTCGCGATGAGCTTCGGCACGATCATCGGGGCGCTTGTAGGGTATTATCGTGGCTGGGCAGACGTCATTTTCGGCCGGATCGTCGACGCGGTGATCACCTTCCCGTTTATCGTGCTGGTGATTGCCGTTGTTGCCGTGCTCGGCCCGGGCCTTCTCAACATGTATGTCGCCATATCGCTTGTTGGCTGGGTCTATTACGCGCGGTTGATGCGGGCCGAAGTGATCAGCCAGAGCGCCAACGACTATGTCGCAGCAGGTTACGTTCTGGGCTATTCGGATCGCCGGATCCTATTTCGACACATCGTGCCAAACGCGTTTACGCCCGTGCTTGTCTATTGGATGACGGACATGGCGCTGGCGATACTTCTGGGCAGCTCATTGGGCTATCTCGGGCTTGGCGCTCAACCGCCCCAATCCGAATGGGGCGTTCTGATCGCGGACGGACGGAACTTCATTACAACGTCCTGGTGGATGAGTCTGATGCCGGGGATCGCTATCGTTGTCACCGGGCTCGGCTTTTCGCTGCTCGGCGACGCCCTTGCCGATCTGCTCCGTCCGAAAGGGTAACGATATGGAATCGCAAACTCTGTTGTCGGTTCAGAACCTGTCAACGACACTCAATGTCGGCCCCATTCCGTTGCCAGCCGTTTCAGACGTTTCATTCGAGGTTGCTGCCGGACAAATTCTCGGCATCGTGGGCGAAAGCGGCTCTGGCAAAAGCGTGCTGCTGCGCTCGTTGCACGGTCTGATCCGCTCCAAGGCAACGGTCACCGGCAAGGTCGCATGGCAAGGGCAGGACCTGATTGGCCTCGACGAAGCCAAGCTGCGCCCAATCCGTGGCGGAGAAATCGGCATGATCTTCCAGGAACCCATGACCTCGCTCAACCCGGTTTTAACCGTCGGTCGACAGATTGACGAAAGCCTGCGTGCGCACACGTCGCTGGACAGAGATCAACGTCGGGCGCGAGCGCTCGAAGTCATGGACCAGGTCGGCATTCCGTCACCCAGGGACCGGATCAACGCTTACCCCCATCAGTTCTCGGGGGGGATGCGCCAACGCGTAATGATCGCCATAGCGCTGGCCCCCCGTCCCCGGCTCTTGCTTGCCGACGAACCGACGACTGCGCTCGACGTCACCATTCAGGACCAGATTCTGCACCTGCTCAAGCAATTGGCGGCCGACATGGATATGGGGGTAATCGTGGTCACACACGATCTGGGCGTGGTAGCCCAGACCTGCGACACTGTCGCCGTGATGTACGCTGGCCGCATTGTTGAGAAAGGAAGCGTCCGCGATGTCCTGAGGCGCCCCCGGCATCCCTACACCAAGGGCCTCATGCAATCGGTACCGACGAACGAGGCACCGCGCACCCAGCTGTTCTCGATTCAAGGCACACCACCAGCGCTGACCCATCTTCCCGCCGGTTGCGCCTACGCACAACGCTGCGGCCGCGCAAGCGATGAATGCCGAGCTGTCCTGCCTATGTTGCGGTCCGAGGATGCCCGAGAATTTGCCTGTCATCACCCTGTCGAGGAGGAACGTGCATGACGAACGCCGACTTGATGCGCATTGACGAACTGACAGTCACTTTTGCCATGCCACGCAGCCTTGTGGATATCGCACTGCGGCGCCCACGCCGGGAGGTTCGCGCGCTCAGCGATGTCTCGTTTTCAATCGCCAAGGGGGAGACACTTGGCGTCGTCGGGGAATCCGGGTGCGGAAAATCGACGCTTGCCAAGACGATAGTTGGCCTGACCCACCCCAAATCCGGGCAGATCACTTTCGAGGGCGTCGATGTGACGCCGGGGCGCAGACGCGACCGGACCTATAATCGCCGCGTGCAGATGATGTTTCAGGATCCTTACTCATCGCTGAACCCGCGCATGACGACCCGGCAGATCCTTTCTGAAGCCATTACCGTTCACAAGATGCGCCCTCCTTCTGAAGTGGGGGCGCGGGTTGACGAACTCCTGGAGCTTGTCCGGCTGCCCCAGGATTCCGCTGACAAGCTGCCGCACCAGTTTTCAGGAGGACAGCGCCAGCGCATTGCGATTGCCAGAGCGCTGGCCGTTGAACCTGAAGTGCTGATCGCCGATGAACTGGTTTCAGCACTCGACGTTTCGGTGCAGGCCCAGGTGGTCAATCTGCTGCTGCAGCTACAGGCCAAGCTGGATCTGACGGTTCTGTTCGTTGCCCATGATTTACGGCTGGTCAGACATGTTTCCCATAGGGTTGCAGTGATCTATCTTGGACGAATTGTAGAAATCGGGGAGTCCGAAGGGCTGTTCTCGCAACCCGCTCATCCCTACTCCAAGGCGCTGTTACGCTCGGCGCCGTCGGTCGACCCGGACCATAAGGGCCAGAAATTGGCGCTCAAAGGCGAGCTGCCTTCCCCGATCAACACACCGTCCGGCTGCCCATTCCACGTCCGCTGCCCGTTTGCGCAGGACAATTGCAGTTCGGACGTACCAAAATTGCGCGCGTTTCGCGGCCAAGGGCTGGTTGCGTGCCACTATGCCGAGGACCTGATTAATGAATGACCGATTAACTCCTGTCCGATCGCGCCACGCAGCGCTGGTGCAGCAAATGGTCGAGCACCAGATTGACGCCTATCTCGTGCCCCGGTTTGACGCGCATCAGGGTGAATATACGGCCCCCTGCGACGAGCGCCTGGCCCATTTGACCGGGTTTACCGGATCGGCGGGCATGGCGATCGTCACAAAGGACAAGATCGTAGTGTTTGTGGATGGCCGCTACACAGTGCAGGCGCGCCGACAGTGCGCAGACCCTGTTTTCGCAATCACGCACATCACCGAAGCTCCACCAGAGCAGTTTCTTGCTCAATTGCCGAACGGGGCCCAGGTTGGCTTCGATCCAATGCTCATTCCGCCCTCCTGGCACCACAGATTTTCGCGCGCCCTGCGCAAGCATGGTGGCCAGCTGGTCGCGATTACGCCCAACCTTATTGACGCTATTTGGACCGATCGGCCCGAAGCGCCGGTCGGCAAAGTGCTGCCAATGCAGGTCGCACAGAGCGGCGAGACGTCGGCCGCCAAGATCGAGCGTCTGAAACGCCACTTCATGTCCGAAGGCCTCGATTTCAGCGTCGAAACCCAGCCCGATAACATTGCCTGGCTTCTCAATGTCCGTGGCAGCGACGTTCTGTACAATCCAATCGTACAGAGCTTTTTGGTCTGCGATCGGGGGGGCCGGGTCGACTGGTTCGTCGATCGGCGCAAGCTGGGCAATATGGACGAGTTGCCGGACGTCGACCAACTCAACATTCATGCCCCCGAGAGCTTGATATCCTTTATCGCAAAGCGGACCCATGCGGGCAGTCAGGTCGCGCTGGATCCAGATTTTTCGCCTGTGGCTGTGCAATTGGCGGTTGAAGGTGCCGGCGGCTCGGTGGTGCCCGAGCGCAGCTGGACGACGCTGACCAAGGCAAAAAAGACCGATGCCGAACTTGAAGGCATGAAGAACTGCCATGTGCGCGATGGCGTTGCCTGGACGGAATTTTCCGCTTGGCTGCACGAAAACGTCGAGAGCCGAGATGCCACAAACGCCCCGATAACAGAGATCGAAGCTGAAGATCGCATCCTGAGCCTACGCCAGCAGCAGCCCGGCTTTCTCTATGAGAGCTTCCGAAGCATCTCTGCAGCCGGCAGCAATGGTGCGATGTGTCACTACGCCAGCGATCGGGACGCCTCTGCCCCCATCACGTGGCACGCACCATACCTGCTGGATTCCGGTGGACAGTATGAGACCGGAACAACCGATGCGACGCGCAGTTTCGTTTTGGGCGCCCAATCCGACGTAGCGTATCGAACGGCTTACACTGCAGTGTTCAAGGCATTCCATGCACTCATGACGCTGCGGTTCCCCAAGGGCACCCAGGGCCATCATATCGATGCCGTTTGCCGCCGCCCCCTATGGGATCTTGGCATGGATTACGACCACGGAACCGGTCACGGCGTCGGTCATCTGCTTTCAGTGCACGAGCACCCGCAACGGATCGGCAAGCAACATAATCCCGTCGACCTTGTGCCCGGCATGATTATCACCATCGAGCCCGGTCATTATGTCGAGGGCCGATACGGTATTCGTATCGAAAATCAATGCGCGATTGTCGAAGACGATGATGGCTTCCTTCGGTTTGAAAATCTGACCTGGGCCCCCATCGATATCGGGCCCCTGATTGGCGAGGTGATGAGCACCGAACAAAAGCTGTGGCTCAAACAATACCATCACGACGTCCAGGCGATATTGTCAGGCGCTCTCACGGAACGCGCTGCGGGCTTTATGGCGCGGCTTGTAGAAAGCACTGAGACTTTCGCTGCGTCGTAGATGCTGTCGTGACCGTGCCGCCGCTGTTGCAAATGGCGGCACGGATTTTGTGTCTAATGGCCGGCGGGCGTTTCTCCCAAGGGGCAATTCCCAGGGTGGTTTGCCCAGTTGATCTCGACAGTTGCGTGACCGATTGCATAACTCTTGGCCAGCGTCGCCTTGACCCGCTGGGATACGGTGCGGAAATCGGCATCGGCCTTGAGCGAGATTTCCATTGTTGCTGCAGGCTTGCCCGAGGTGATCGACCAGACGTGGACATGGGAAACGTCTTCGACGTCGGGCACCTCATCAAGCACATGCTTGCGCATTGCCTCAATCTCGATATTGCCGGGCGTGCCTTCCATCAGGATCTGTACAGCGTTGCGCAGCAGCGCCCAGGCGGCGCGCAGAATCAGGGCTGAGAGCAACACGGACAAGATGGGATCGATCGGCGTCCAGCCGGTCAGATAGATGACGATTGCAGCCCCAATCGCTGCGACCGACCCCAGCATATCGCCCATGACATGCAACATGGCGCCGCGGATATTGACGTGATCGGTATCGCCCTGTCTGAGCATGAAAAACACGCCGATATTGACCAACAGTCCAAGGATGGCAACGATCATCATTGGACCAGCCAGAATCGGATGGGGCATAAACAGACGCTGTATGGCCTCATAGGTGATCCAGCCGACAAGAGCGAACAGCGTTATGGCGTTGACGAACCCGGCCAGCACTTCAAGGCGCATATAGCCAAAGGTGCGCTTTGAATCGGAAAGCTTTCGACCAAATTTGAAGGCAGCCCAAGCCAGCGCCAATGCCGCTGCGTCTGTCAGCATGTGCCCGGCATCAGCAACAAGTGCCAGCGAACCCGACAAGATGCCACCGATAAACTCGGCGACCATGAAGCTGGCGGTCAACATAAAGCCGATCAGAACGACACGCTCGTTGTTGGGCCCGACTTCTGGCGCGTGACTGTGATGGCCGTCGCCATGATCATGTATGTGGCCGGCGTGACTATGGCCGACATGGTCATGGTCGTCGTGATCGTGATCGTGATCGTGATCGTGATCGTGACTGTGGCCCGGATTTTCTGTGTGGCTGGACATGACTACTCTTGGCTAATGCGGATCGACATACACGTCATATCAATACATGTTCATTTGTCAATACGAACGAACCGGCAAACCGAACTGCGCGTTGACGCTGTCCAGGCTTGACGAAATGGAAAGGCTCTGCTCTCATGACAGAACAATGATATATATTACATAATTATGTATCATTGAACAAAGGGAGCATCGTTATGAAGACTTTTCTCAAGGCAGCGTCCATCGCTGCCCTGGCGGGCATGTGTTTGCCAAGTTTTGCCATGGCGCAAACGCAGGGTGGGGCGATCGATGTCGCAACCATCGGCGAGCCGCCAACTCTGGACCCCATGACATCGACAGCAGACCTTGTCGGCATCATCACCCAGCACATGTTTGAAACGCTTTATACGTTCGACGCCAACTGGGCAGTCGTTCCGCTACTGGCTGCCGACATGCCGGAAATATCCGAAGACGGCACCGTCTATACAATCGCGCTGCGCAACGGCGTCACCTTCCACGACGGCTCAGAGATGACAGCCGAAGACGTGGTGGCTTCGCTCGAGCGCTGGCTGCGCATCGCCAGCCGCGGCATGCAAACGGCAGAAACTGTCGAGAGCGTCGCGGCCGTCGACGACCAGACCGTCCAGATCACGCTGAGCGGACCCTACGCGCCGCTGCTTTCCCTGCTTTCCCTGAACAATTCGGCCGCTATTGTCATCCCGTCCGAGATTGCCGGCAACGACGTAATGGAAGATTTTGTCGGCACAGGTCCCTATCAACTGGCCGAACGTCGTCCCGATCAGTACATCCAGCTCACGCGGTTCGAAGACTACGCATCGCGCGATGAAGACGCTGATGGCTATGGTGGCGGGCGCCATCAATATCTCGACGAAATTCGTTTCGTGCCCGTTCCAGATCCCAACACCCGCATCGAAGGTGCTGTTGCAGGTCAGTTCGACTATGTGGATTCCATTGCAGTGGAAGCCTATGATCGCATCGCTTCAGGCAATACCGACCCGGTCATGCTGGCCCCCTTTGGCTGGCCAGTCTTTGTTATGAACACCGCCGAAGGCGTCAACTCCGATATCGCCGTGCGCAAAGCAATCCAGGCAGCCCTCGCACCCCAGGATATGCTGCTGGCCGCGTTTGGGTCTGAAGACTTCTTCTCGGTCGATGGCGCAATGTACCCCGAAGGGTATGTCTGGCACACCGAAGCCGGCACAGATCCGTACAAAGCGATGGGCGACACCGCCCTGGCAACAGAATTGCTCGAAGGCTCATCTTATGACGGCTCGCCTTTGCGCATTCTGACGTCGCGCCAATATGAGTTCCATTACACGATGGCACAGGTGGCCGAAGCTTATCTCGAAGCTGCAGGCTTTGATGTGCAGCTCGACGTCGTAGAATGGGCGACGCTGACCCAGCGCCGCACCGACCCCGCGCTGTGGGACATCTATATCACCCACTCCCCGTTCCTGCCCGAACCCTCACTGACCGGCATTATGTCCGACTCGTCACCGGGCTGGTGGGTGTCGGATGCCAAGCACGAAGCGCTTGGCGCCTTTAACGCGGAAGCCGATCCCGACGCCCGGGTTGAACTGTGGGCGGCCGTCCAGGAAGCAATTTACGAAGAAGTGCCCGCCTTCAAGGTTGGCAATTTCAACGCCGTCGCCGCTCAGTCCCCCGCTCTCGAGGGTATGAACCCGGCACCGTGGCCGTATTTCTGGAACGCCTGGCTCGACCAGTAAGCTCCTCCCTGGCGCGCCGTTTTGCCTCTCCTCCGGACAATTGCGGCGCTCAGGGAGACCCCGGAGGGAGGGACGGTCGGCAATCGATGTTGCCATGCCCCTCGGGTACGACCATCCTTCCCTCCGCATCGAATTTGGAAACTCGACACATGCTTCGCGCAGCGCTCAACAGACTGATCGGCATGGCAACGGTGATGGCCATCGTCGTCACCATTGTGTTCATCATCGTGCGGGTAACGCCGGGCGATCCTGCTGCCGTTATGCTCGGCCCCGACGCCACCGCAGCCGATGTTGCAGCTCTGCGCCAGCGGCTGGGGCTGGACGGCACGATCCTCGAGCAGTTCATCTCCTATATCGGCGGTATATTCCGCGGCGATCTCGGGCAGTCGATCTTTCTTGGCCAACCGGTGACCACGGCCTTGTGGCTCCGAGCCGAGCCCACATTCTTTCTGACCGTATTTTCCCTTGCCATCGCGACTGTGATTGCCCTGCCGATCGGCGTAGCATCGGCCTATTGGCGCGGGTCGTGGTTCGATCAAATCATGACCTCACTCGCCATGTTCGCAGCGTCTGTGCCCAGCTTCTGGCTTGGACTGATTTTCATCCAGACCTTTGCGGTGAGCCTTGGCTGGTTCCCCACGTCGGGATATGGCGGCCCCTATTCTCCGCTCGGCGAGCGACTTTACCATCTCGTCTTGCCTGCCACCACGCTGGGGATTGTCTCCTCGGCGCTCATCATGCGCTTTACCCGCGCCTCGATGCTCGACGTGCTCAATGATGACTATGTACGCACGGCACGATCCAAAGGGATGAGCGAATGGCGCGTCGTCGTCCGCCATGCGCTCAAGAATGCGCTCATCCCTATTCTCACGGTGGTCGGGCTGACAGCGGCACTGCTGATTTCGGGTGCCATCGTTACCGAAACCGTCTTTGCACTGCCTGGCGTGGGCAATCTGATCGTTTCGGCGGTGTTGCGACGTGACTACCCGGTCATTCAGGGCGCACTGCTGATCGTCGCCGGGCTCTATGTCCTGGTCAACTTTCTTATCGACATGCTCTACCTGCTCGTCGATCCGCGCGTGAGGTACTGATGGCTGCGCTCGCTTCTTCCGTACATGGCAAGACGCCCAACCTGCTGATCCGGCTTCTTGCCAGGCCCACAGCTGCTGCGGGATTGATCGTGATCACGCTGGTGGTGCTTGCTGCAATCTTTGCGCCCCTGCTTACCCCTCACAACCCGAGCCAATTGTCCATCGTCAACCGGCTGACAGCGCCCAATGGCCAGTTCTGGCTGGGTACAGACGAGTTGGGCCGCGATATTCTTACGCGTGTCCTTTACGCAGGACAAACATCACTTTCAGTAGCCTTTTCTGTGGTCATCGTCTCATCGCTGATCGGTATCGTGCTGGGTCTTTTTGCCGGGTTCTTCCGCAAAGCCGATGCGCCGGTCTCGCGGGTCATCGATGCCATGATGGCGTTTCCCGACATCTTGCTGGCAATTGCACTGGTCGCTGCCCTTGGCGCATCCGCATTCAATGTCGTTCTTGCGCTGGGGATCGTCTATGCGCCGCGCATGGCACGGGTCGTGCGCGCCTCCACGCTGGTGATCCGAGAGTTGCCCTATGTGGAAGCTGCGCGTGCGCTGGCTGTCCCAACCCCGGTCATTCTAGTGCGCCATGTACTGCGCAATGTCACCTCGCCACTTCTGGTGCAGGGCACCTTCATTTTTGCTCAAGCCATTCTGGCCGAGGCCGGACTATCGTTTCTCGGGGTGGGCATTTCGCCCGACATCCCGACCTGGGGCACTATGATTTCGGCTGGCCGCCAGTTCATGAATTCGGCAAGCTGGCTGCTGCTCTATCCCGGCCTCGCTATCGTAATCACCGTTCTGGCCCTGCAACTTCTGGGCGACGGACTGCGTGACCTCCTCGACCCCCGTCTTGCAAAGGACATCTAAATGATCGGCAATCAATTTCCCCCCGCCGAAAAACCGCTTCTGATCCGCAACGCCAAGCCGATCGGGTTTGCTGGGGTTACCAATACTCCGATCGACATTCTGGTCGGCACCGACGGCAAGATCGCCGACACCGGAGCCATCCTTAGCGCGCCCCAGGATGCTGAAGTCCTCGATGCCAAGGGCAGCTTTCTGTCGCCGGGCTGGACCGATATCCATACCCACATCTGGTATGGCGGGACCGACGTTTCCCTCAGGCCAGAGCAGTGCGGCGCACGCCACGGCGTGACCACCATGGTCGATGCCGGATCGGCGGGCGAAGCCAATTTCCACGGCTTGCGCGAACTGATGATCGAACCAGCCGTTGAGAACGTTTATGCATTTCTCAACATTGGCTCGATCGGCCTGGTTGCCTGTAACCGGGTGACCGAGCTGCAGGATATGCGATCGATCGACATCGATCGGATCGTCGCCACCGTCGAAGCCAATCGCGACGTCATCGTCGGGCTGAAAGTGCGCGCCAGCGCGGTCATTTCAGGTGGTTGGGATCTGGTGCCCGTCAAGCTGGCAAAAAAGCTCGGGCGCGTTCTCAAGCTGCCAATCATGGTGCATGTGGGCGAACCGCCCCCGCTCTACGATGATATCCTTGCCCTGCTCACCGAAGGGGACATCGTTACCCACTGCTTTAACGGCAAGGTTGGAGGGTCGATCCTTGAGGACGAGGACCTATACGCACTCGTCGAGGACGCTGCAGCACGCGGCGTGGTGCTCGATGTCGGGCACGGTGGGGCGTCGTTTTCGTTCGAAGTGGCCAAGGCCGCGCTCGACAAGAACATGCTGCCTCAAACCATTTCGACCGACCTGCACAACCGTTCAATGGATGGCGCAGTTTGGGACATGGGCACCACTATGTCCAAACTGCTCTCGCTGGGTATGGGTTTCGAGGACGTAATCCAGGCAGCAACCATCGCCCCGCGCAAAGCGATCCATCGCGATCACACCGACCTTCTTGCCAAGGGAAAACCTGCCGAGTTCACAATTTTCGATCTGGGAAAAAGTGACATCGAGGTCAAGGATTCCAAGGGGATCACATCGACGCTACACCAGATTTTTGAGCCGCGTCATGCCATCCTGGGTGCAAAGGCAATCGGCGCACATCGCTACCAACCTGCACCGGGATCCCAACTGGCCAACTGCCCGCATTGCGGGTGGGCGCTATGATAGAGCTTGCCCCTGACACGATTCTCTCGGTGCGGGATCTGCGCACCTGGTTCAAAACCAAACGCCTTACGGCCAAGGCTGTTGACGGGGTAACGTTCGACCTTAAACGCGGTCAGACCCTGGCTGTGGTGGGGGAGTCGGGCTCGGGGAAATCGGTGACCTCGTTATCGATAATGGGGCTTCTGTCTCGTCCGGGTGCCATTGAAAGCGGAGAGGTGCTGTTTCGGGATTCCCATGGTCAGGTTCACGATCTGGCCCGGACCTCCCAGCGCGGATTTCGCAAGTTACGCGGACGGGAGATCGCCATGATCTTCCAGGAACCGATGACGAGCCTCAATCCGCTCTACACAGTTGGCGATCAGATCGGCGAAATGATCGCGCTCCATGAGAATATCGGGCGCGATCGGGCCCGCAGGCGGGCGCTGGAAATGCTGGGGCACGTCGAAATCCCGGATGCTGCCAACCGGCTCGACGATTACCCGCACCAGATGTCAGGCGGCATGCGGCAGCGGGTTATGATCGCCATGGCGCTGGCGTGCAATCCATCGCTGCTGATTGCCGACGAGCCGACGACAGCGCTCGATGTGACAATCCAGGCGCAAATTCTCGATTTGTTGCGTCGGCTGCAGGCGCAGTTCGGAATGTCGATCCTGTTCATCACCCACAATCTCGGCGTCGTCGCAGAAATCGCCCATGAAGTGGTGGTGATGTATGCCGGCCGGGTCGTGGAGCAAGCGCCTGTCGTGCCCCTGTTTGAAAATCAAAAGCATCCCTATACCAAGGGTTTGCTGGCTTGCACCCCCAGTGCGCAGCGCGACATAGCCCCCGATGGGGAACGCCAGGCACTTTACTCAATTCCCGGCTCAGTCCCGCCCATCACCGCCCTGCCGCCCGGCTGCGCGTTTCAACCGCGGTGCCGTTATGCGATTTCGGCCTGTACCACCATTCCGCCCCAGCTTGAAAGCGCCGGCACTGGCCGGCTGGCGCGTTGCCTCAGGAGTGCTGAAATATGAGCGCTACATCTAAAAGCGAGGCACCGCTGCTCACCATAGAAGGGCTGGTCAAGCGCTTCCCGGGCCGGGGAGGCAGAACCGTACACGCGGTTGAGGATGTCAGCTTTTCAATCAAGCGAGGGACTACCGTTGGGCTGGTGGGTGAGTCCGGCTCTGGAAAGACAACTGCTGGTCGGACGTTGTTACGTCTGATCGAGCCGACCAGCGGCAGGGCTGTATTTGATGGCACCGATATCTTTGCGCTCTCGGAGCGGGAGATGAGAGCCTATCGCCAGCGCATGCAGATCATTTTTCAAGATCCGTTCTCTTCACTCAACCCACGCATGCGGATCGAGGCGATCCTTGGGGAAGCGCTCGATGCCTGTAGCTACCCAAAGGGTGAAAAGCGCAAAGATCGGGTGGCGGAACTATTGACGCTGGTCGGGTTGGCCCCAGAGCATGCCAAGCGGTTTCCTCACGAGTTTTCCGGCGGACAGCGTCAGCGCATCGGAATTGCCCGCGCGCTAGCCGTTGAGCCTGAATTTGTTGTTGCCGACGAGCCGGTTTCGGCGCTGGACGTTTCGGTACAGGCCCAGGTTCTCAACCTTCTAGGCGATCTGCAAAAACGGTTGGGCCTGACCTTGCTGTTTATTGCCCATGACCTGTCTGTGGTCGAATATCTGTGCGACGAGGTTGTGGTTATGTATCTGGGCCGGATCATGGAGCGCGGTCCCTCCCGCGCAGTCTATTCCAACCCGCGCCATCCCTATACGCGCGCGCTATTGGCAACGGCCCCGATTCCTGACCCGACACGTCGACGCGAGCATGTGCCGCTGGCCGGCGACATTCCCAGCCCGATCAATCCACCATCTGGATGCGTGTTCCGCACACGCTGCCCGCATGCCATTCCGGCATGCGCCCAGATCATCCCGCCAACCGACGCTGTCGGCGGGGACCATCACGTTGCCTGTATACGCCACAACGAACTGGCGCAGGCGTCCTAACTGGAGTTTCCCATGACTGTCTCCGAGGCGAAAAAGCGCACGGACCAAAGCCCTTATGATCGGCTTGCTGCGCTGGGGCTCACGTTGCCCCCGGCTGCACCACCGATCGCCAATTTCGTGACCCATGTAATCGAAGGCAACATGCTCTATCTCTCCGGACAAGGGCCCACCTATCCGGATGGGCGCCGCCATACGGGCAAGGTTGGTCAGGATGTTTCCATCGATGACGCCTATGAGCACGCCAGGCTGACCGGCCTCAATCTGATTGCCGTCATGGAAGATGCTCTGGGCGATCTTGGTCGGGTGCGTCGCATCGTCAAAGTGCTCGGCATGGTCAATGCAACCTCCGATTTCACAGGCCACCCCCAAGTCATCAACGGCTGCTCGGACCTGTTCAATGCCGTATTTGCAGAAAAGGGTGTCCACGCCCGTTCCGCCGTCGGCTTTTCCTCGCTTCCCAATGCGATAACGGTGGAAATCGAAGCCATCGTCGCCATAGACAATTGAGACAACTTCAATGACCGATATTCGCAAAAAACTCGGACTGCGCCCCGTTATAAACTGCTCGGGGACGATGACCTCGCTAGGCGCTTCGATCGTGGTACCTCACGCTGTCGAAACCATGGCTGCAATCCTCTCGCAATGGACGGAAATGTCCGATTTGCAACGCATCGCTTCGCGCACCATCGCACGGCTGACCGGCGCCGAAGCTGGCTGCGTTACCGCGTCATGTTCGGCAGCGATAACCTTGGCCTGCGCCGCCGCCATGACCGGCAAGGATCTTGCCGCCATCGAGCGGCTGCCCGATGCACGCGGGCTCAAGGATGAAATTCTGATTCAGACCGGGCACATGGTGTCCTATGGCGCGCCGGTCAAGCAGGGCATACGACTTTCAGGTGCAAAAGTCGTCCCGGTCGGACAGGCGACCAGTGCGCACGCTTATCAGTTGGCCGGCGCCATCACCGAGAAAACGGCAGCGGCTGTCTATGTCATTTCCCACCACGTTGTTAATTACGGCCAAATCCCGCTGGAGACCTTTTGCGAAGTTGCGCATGAAAAAGGCGTGCCGGTCATCGTGGATGCTGCTTCCGAATACGATCTGGAGAAATTTTTCAGGGCCGGCGCCGATCTTGTCCTTTACTCCGGCCACAAATTCTTGGGCGGCCCGACATCGGGCCTTATTGCCGGCAAGAAGGATTTTGTCTCGGCGTGTTACTTACAGAACCGTGGCGTAGGTCGCGGCATGAAAGTCGGCAAGGAAGGCGTTGGCGGCGCTATAGCGGCGCTGGAGGCTTGGGAAACGCGCGATCATGCTGGTATCAGGGCGCGCGAGCAAAAGGCGCTCGATCTTTGGCAGGAGACACTTGAAGGGCGCGCCGGCGTTACTGCGATCACCGATCCCGATCCGACCCAGAACCCTCTCGACCGGCTCAAGGTTCTTATCGACCCGCAGGAAGCCAACATATCGGCCTGGGATCTCGCAGACCGCCTGGCGCAGGGCGACCGGCCTGTGATCGTGCGCGACCACGAGGTCGAGCACAATTACTTCTATCTCGACCCCTGCAATCTGCACCCGGACGAAGAAGTCGTTGTTGCCGAACGGCTCAAAGAGGAACTCGATGCCGCCCGCAAATCAAATACGCCTATCGTTTCCGATTTGCGTCTGCGTCTTCTTGCCCAGGAGAAAGCCGCGCTCAACTGGCCAGATTAGTACGCGCTGGATTTGCACGCCGAGGATATTAATTGCAAACTGAACCCGGTGCGACACTCACGGGAGGATCGCTGGCATGAGCACACTTGAAACGTCAAAAGACGCTGCGAAGATCAAGCGTACACGCACGAGCGCGCTCGACCGCATCCTGCAGGTGCTAGACTTTCTCCAGACAAACGATGCGCCAGCAACGGCCTACGAGATTGCGCGGGCCGTCGGCGCGCCGCTTTCGACGATCTACACGCTGGTCGAGGATCTTGTCGAAAAGGACATGCTTGACCGTTTTGACGACGGCAGGCTCTGGTTCGGGCACCGGCTGTTTCATTACGGGCTGACTTATGCCCGCCACGTCGACCTGTTGACGACGGCAAACCATGAAATGAGCGATCTGGCACTGGCGTCGGGTGAAACCGTGCAGATCTGCGGCCGGGACGGCGATTTCATGGTCGTTCTGGGCATGGTTGATGGCCCCGACCATTTCCAGGTCGCTTCGCAGGTTGGCAGCCGAACGCCACTTAACTGGTCTGCCTCGGGGCGATTGCTTGTCGGGCACCTGCCTGAGGCCGAGCGGCGCGCGATATTCTCCCACGCCAGCTGTCCATCGCCTACGGGCCGGGCGGAAACCGACATCGAAATTCTAACGGCATCCTCACGTCAGGCGCTTGATGCGGGACTTTCGATACAGGCCGGTGAATCGGCGTATTCAATTGCCTGTATTGCTGCACCGATACTGGATGGAGCGGGCACGTGCCGCGCAACGATTTCCATCGTCGTGCCCGATCAGAAAGTCGACCAGACCGACCCTGACCTCAAGGAGCTCGTGCGTTCGAGCGCCATCAACATTGCCCGCAGACTGGGCTGGTCACGCTGAGGCGCTGACATCACGACATTTCACTATTGGCCAGTGCCGACTCGATATGAGACGCAAGCTCGAGCACCTGCCAATCCCTGCCACCGGGGGCAAAAATCATCAGGCCGGTGGCGAGCGGCTGGCCGGCGTGCATAGGCACAGTGATTGCGCAACCATCAAGGAAATTGATCGCTGACGGGTTGCGCAGCATGAGGACATTGAAAGTGTCGAAATCGGCCTGCACGTCGGCAATCAGGGGCGCGACTGTGGGCAAAGTTGGAGCGATGAAGGCATCATAGGTTTGTACGCGTGCGGCGAACGCCGCTATTGCAGCCGCTCGACTGGCGCGTGCGTCGTCTTCATCGCTCTGCCGCAGGCTTTCAGCAGTGCGGATGCGGCGCAGGACATTGGGGTCTCCCTCTGCACGCATACGATCCAGCCGCCCGGCGTGAACCCGGTGTGCTTCGGAAGACACAATGATGCGATTGATGTCACCAAACCCCTCAAGTTCGGGCAGATCGATGTCCTCAAGGACGATGCCAGTCTGGCTTAGGGTGGTCAGTGCGCGGCTGAAATCGGCGACCGTCTGGACGTCCATTGCGTCAGTCATCATGCCACCGACCACTGCTATGCGCGCAGATCGAAGGTCCTGGGACGGCTGCGCACTGGCAGAGAGGACGGCATGAGCCGCGCTGCATTGGGCGACAGTCCGGGCAAGGGGGCCGATGCTGTCACAGCTTTGAGAAAGCGGAAACGTCCCCCTCAACGGCACTGCCGACTGGCTGGGTTTGAACCCGCACAAGCCATTGAGTGCTGCGGGAATCCGCACCGAACCGCCGGTGTCAGAGCCCAGCGCCACATCGGCAATGCCCAGCGCGACCGACAGCGCGCCGCCAGAACTTGAGCCACCGGAGATCCGAGCGGGATCCAACACATTGCCGGGATTGCCAAAATGGGGGTTCAGCCCAACACCAGAATAAGCAAATTCAGACATTGTCGTACGGCCGCACCCAACGGCGCCGGCGCCGCGCAAACGCGCCACTGCCTCTGCATCCTGGCCAGCGGGTTGATCATCCGCCAGGATTGTCGAGCCGGCGCCGGTGACTTGTCCCCGCTCGTCAAACAGATCCTTGATGGACACCATCACCCCAGCCAAATGACCTGCGCGGCGCTTGGCGTCGATATCCAAAGCGATGGCTTCTTCCATGATGCGGGGGGCATCAAAACGGGTGAAGATTGTGGCAAGGACATCGGGCGGAACGCTCATGGCAGCGTCGATGGCGCGGCGGGCGCGATCCTGAGCGCTAAAGACGAGGCGGCCGCCATTGGCGCGGAGCGGGGAAATGTCGGTCATTGCTGACGATCCTACAAACAATCGGGCAGAGCTTGTTTCCTAGCAGCGTTCGGTACCGTGGCCCAGTGCGCGATCAGCTTCTACCAAGGGCGTGATCGGCTATTCCACTCCACCCCAGGCAAGATCGCTGCACGCATCAAGCCCCATGCAAGAATGGTTGTGGAGACCGTAACCCGCCAGCATCGCTATCCCGGACCTGATCTGGGATCCAGCAACATTACCAGTGCTCCAGTGTGACCCGACCGGGACATCGCCTGCGGCTTTCGCCGGGCAGCGCGGGTGAGCGCGTGCCCGAGAGAGCCGAGGCCATAGGGAACGCTATGACGAGGGCGGCATTGGCAGGGACAGGCACAAGGAGGCTGTGATGTTTTTCGATGGATGGGGCGATCTGGTCCGGCTGGTAGTGATCGGGGTGCTCTCCTATGTGGGGCTGGTGGTGATCCTGCGGGCCACGGGCAAGCGCACGCTGTCGAAAATGAACGCGTTTGACCTGGTGATCACCGTGGCGCTGGGGTCGACCCTGTCTTCGGCGATCCTGAGCCAGGACGTTTCGCTCTCGGAAGGGCTATTGGCGTTCGTCCTTTTGTGCGCACTGCAATATGGGGTGACGTTCCTCTCGGTGCGCTCGGACGCCGTGCAGGGGTTCGTGAAGGCCGAGCCGAGCCTATTGTTTTTCAAGGGGCGGTATCTGGACCGGCACCTCAAGCGCGAACGGGTGACGCGCGCGGAAATTCTGGCGGCGATGCGGGCGAGCGGGGCGGGATCGCTGGGCGCTGTCGAGGCCGTGGTGCTGGAAACCGACGGATCGTTTTCGGTTGTCAGAACGCTGGGGGACGATCGGGGCGCGATGGACACCGTTGAGGGGATGGCCGAGCATTCGGCGTGAGGGCGTGCTTGCGATGGGAACATTGACGGGTGGGCGGGGTGCATTCGGGCATCTCACCCCGCGTCAACCTCGGGCGTTGGTGCCCTCGCGCGTAGCGCTCCGGGCGTTCGCGCCTCAAATCGCTCCACCGGAGCGATTTGCCTACGGACGGTACTCACTCCCCGGGTCAAGCCCGAGGATGACGGTGGGGGTGAAGTGGTGGTGATGGAGCCGCAGGCCCAACCCACCCCATCGCTGTCCCGGACGCGATCCGGGACCCAGCAGCCTTGCCGACCCTTCGGTGCTTGAGGAGAGGCACATGGGCCCCGGCGTGCGCCGGGGAAGCGAGGGAGGGGAAGCCGGGGTGTTGGGGCCGTATGGCACTGTGTGGCGTGCCGGGGTCGCCGCCCTGCCCGCTCAGATGCGCTTGAGCGTTTCGGGGTCGTCCTTGCCGTCAAAGAACATGTCCAGCGCCTGCCGGAATTCGGGCTGGTCGGGGGCGGCGTGGGCGAAGAGGGTCATGGACGAGCGGAATTTGAGATCGTCCGGGGCGCCGAAGATGGCGTTGGCGGATTTTTCGGGATGGGTGAGGACGGCGCGGGTGCATTCGATGAGGCGCGGGCCGCAGGTTTCGTGCGCGAAATAGGCGCGGGCTTCGTCAAGGGAGGCAAGCGCGTAGCGCCGGCTCATGGCGCTCATGCCCAGCCCGGCGATTTGCGGGAAGATGAACCACATCCAATGGGTGCGCTTGTGACCGGCGCGGAGTTCGGCGAGGGCGGTTTGGTAGATGGGGGCTTGGGCGGTGAGGAAGTGGTTCATATTCGTCGGCATATAAGTAAACCAAAATCTCAAAGGACCCACTTGATTGGTGTGGCGTGATATTGCGGCGGCAGGATTCGAACCTGCAGTCTCCCCGCCCGACCTATAGATCGTAGAAAGCAGGGGCTCTATCCAGTTGAGCTACGCCGCGTCAACGCGAGTCGACGTAGGCAACATACGACATCGAGCAAATACAAGGTTGAGATCAAGCGGGGCGGAAACGATCTCATTAACCTCAATCGCCGGATAGCCCGCGCCTGCGTCTCCCGAGTTCGATCTCCAAAGCCCTCATTTTTTCCCGCGAGTCCGTCAGTTCATCCCAAGAACTTTGTTGGTCCGCTTCACTGATCTGGCTGGCCCACACTAGGAAGGGTCCGTGTGTTGCTGTTGCAGATCGGAGGTCCGCCAACGCTCCAGCCGCCAAGGCCAGATTGACCAAGCGAAGCTCGTCTCCACCATCGTGCTTCTCAAGCAGTTTCTTGCGTAGCTCAAGTTTGGCGGCGGCTTCCTCAATACGTTCGCGAATGTGGAAAAAGTTATCCTCTTCAAGCTGTCGATCGCGTTCTGGCCCGTATTCAACGTCGTATTGATCAGCTTCTTTGCGCTCATCGCTTCGCCGAAACTCTATCACCGCGCCCGCCATGCTTTGATCTCGGTCGCCTGTTGCCAATTCATAAAGTAACGACGCCAAATGCGTGAAATCAGATCCCGGCGTGGTCTTTAAGGCTGGTCCTCCTGATATGCGGAAGAGGTCGTAGGTCACCTCCACTGCGTCGAATTTTGCATTATTTGCTGGGATATATCCCCTCCGCCCTTCTAGAAGTTCTATCCTATTAAGGGCTACACTTCCGACTAGGAAATCAAAATAGGATACAAGAGCGTCAAAACTGGGAAGTTCATCATAAACTGGATTCGACGCTAGGTAGCCGTGCCGAACCTCGTCGAACAAGAATGCAACATTGTCATTCCGAGATTTTTCGAGCAGTTCCTTCGCTTCGCGAAGGACGCGCTCTAGGTGATCATTCTGTTTTATTATTTTGCGTAAATTGTGATCCCTTCTCCCAGAACTAATCGTGTTAGGCAGGTCTTCGCAAAAATCATCAATGCGACGCACTGCGTAATATAATTCGTGCGAATCTTTCGGGCTAAGATAAGAAAATATAGTTGGCAGAAGAATTTTGTGTCTCTCGATCAGCGCTTTCCGAGTTTTTACCCAAGCCTTAATCGTTTCATCCGAGACGTCGGCTCTAATGATCTGTCGAAAGCAAGAAACGTGTAATACATCGCCTGCACCTGCAAAAATCTCGTTGCAGAGCGCCACATCTCTCATATCGGGCTGATGGGCCTTACGCAGGAGCTTGAGCAGTTCCCCTTCCTGCAGCTTCTCGCCCGCGATTAGGGATCGAAGAAGGGCAAGTTCGTCCATTGCTTAATGCGCCGCTTCCCAATTCTCCGCAGCCTTGGCATCCACCTGCAACGGCACTGACAGCCGCAGCGCCGGTTCCGCAGCCCCTTCCATCACACGCTTGATAATCGGAATCGCCTGTTCGGCCTTGTCGGCCGGAGACTCGAAGATCAGTTCGTCGTGGACCTGCAAGAGCATATCGGCGGGGACTTTTTCCTCGGTCAGGATGCGTTCCATGCGGATCATGGCGCGGCGGATGATGTCGGCGGCCGAGCCCTGGATGGGGGCGTTGATCGAAGCGCGTTCGATGAAGGCACGTTCGGAGGGGTTTTTGGTGTTGACGTTTTCGAACGGGATTTTGCGCCCGAAAATGGTCGAGACGTAGCCCTGCGCTTTGACGATGCGACGCTGTTCGGCCATGTAATCCTGAATGCCGGGGAAGCGGGCGAAATAGGTCTTTATGTAGTCCCCGGCCTCGGACCGGGCGATGCCGAGCTGGTTGGCAAGGCCAAAGGCGGAAATGCCGTAGATGATGCCGAAATTGATCGCCTTGGCGCGGCGGCGCACCATGGGGTCCATGCCTTCGATGGGGACGCCAAACATTTCGGACGCCGTCATGGCGTGAATGTCCAGACCTTCCTCGAAGGCGTCTTTGAGGGCATCGATATCGGCGATGTGGGCGAGGACGCGCAGCTCGATCTGGGAATAGTCGGCGGAAATCAACAGATTGCCCGGCGCGGCGATGAAGGCGGTGCGGATCTTGCGGCCATCCTCGGTGCGGATGGGGATGTTTTGCAGGTTCGGTTCGTTGGACGAGAGGCGCCCGGTGGCGACCGAGGCCTGATTGTATGAGGTGTGGACGCGCTTGGTGCGCTCATTGATATAGGAGGGCAGCGCGTCGGTGTAGGTCGAGCGCAGCTTGGTGACGCCGCGCCAATCGAGAATGGTCTGGGCCAGGGGCACGCCCTGCGCCGCCAGATCATCCAGCACGGAGGCGCCGGTAGCCCAGGCGCCGGTCTTGGTCTTTGTGCCGCCTTCGAGGCCCATGCGGCCAAACAGGATATCGCCCAATTGCTTGGGGGAGCCGAGATTGAACTTTTCGCCGGCCAGGGCGTGAGCGGTTTCTTCCAGCGCGGCAGCGCGCTGGGAAAAATCGCCCGAGAGGCGCGAAAGGATCTGGCGATCGACCGAAACGCCGCGCGCTTCCATGCGGGCCAGCACCGGGGTCAATGGACGGTCGAGAGTTTCATAAACCGTGGTGACGCCTTGCGCCGTGAGGCGGGGCTTCAAGATATGCCAAAGGCGTAGGGTGATATCGGCGTCTTCGGCGGCGTAGCGCGCGGCAGGCGCAATTTCGAGCTTGTCGAAAGTGAGTTGGTTCTTGCCGGTGCCGGCAAGGTCGGTGAACTTGATGCAGGTGTGATCGAGCCAGCGCAGGGCCAACGCATCCATGCCGTTGTTACGGGCGCCATCGAGCGCGTAGCTCATCAACAGCGTATCGTCGATGGGGGCCATGGTGATGGCATAGCGGGCAAAGATGCCCATGTCGTATTTGACGTTCTGGCCGATTTTCAGGATGGCCGGGTCTTCGAGAACCGGGCGCAGCATGTCGAGCGCCAGGCGCATATCCATCTGGCCCTCGGCGTGGCCGCCGCCGAACATGTCGTCATTGCCGGTGGTGTGGCCAAGCGGGATATAGCACGCCCTGCCCGGCCGGGTGGACAAGCAGATGCCGACGAGATCGGCGGCCTGATTGTCGAGGCCGGTGGTTTCGGTATCGACGGCCACGTGGCCCGTGGCGATGATATCGGCGATCCAGGCGGCAAGCGCGGTCTCGTCGCGGACGATCTCGTAATCGTCGAGATTGCAGGGAATGGCGCGGATGGCTTCGAGCATCTTTTCGGCGTGGGCTTCCGGGCCATGGCCAGATGCAGGGGCGGGGCCATCGGACACATCCACGGCGCCGGGGATCGAGGCCCCCTTGGCGGCCAGCTCGGCGTCGGCCTCGAAATCGTCGGGGTCGACCTCAAGCAGAGCGCCGATACGGCGGGTAATGGACGTGAACTCCATGGCCTTGAGGAACGGAATGATCGTCTTGGCTTCGAGTGGCTCGCGGGCCAGTGCATCGAAGGGCAATTCTACGGGCGTGTTGCAATCGAGTTCGACGAGTTTTAGCGAAATGCGGGCCAGCTCCGCGTTCTCGATTATCGATTCGCGGCGCTTGGTCTGCTTGATCTCGGAGGCGCGAGCCAACAGGGTCTCGACGTCGCCATATTCGTTGATAAGCAAAGCCGCTGTCTTGATGCCGATGCCGGGTATGCCGGGGACGTTGTCGACCGGGTCGCCGCACAGGGCCTGAACGTCCACCACCTTGTCGGGCGTGACGCCGAATTTCTTGACGACCTCGTCGGGACCGATCCAACGCAGCGGAGGCTGGCCGGGGCGGGCGATGGTATCGAGCATTGTAACATTGGGACCAACAAGCTGCATCAGATCCTTGTCGGAAGAAACGATGGTGACCTTGCCCCCTGCATCGCGGAACTGGCAGGCATAGGTCGCGATGATGTCGTCGGCCTCGTAGTTCTCCTGCTCAATCGAGGGCAGGCAGAAGGCACGGGTCGCGGCGCGGGTAAGCGGGAACTGGGGGATCAGGTCGTCGGGCGCTTCGGGACGGTGGGCCTTGTACTGATCGTAGAGATCGTTGCGGAAGCTCTTGCCTGAATGATCGAAGATCACGGCGAAATGGGTTGGCTCATTTTCGCCCTTCAGATCCTCGGTAAGCTTGTAGAGCATGTTGCAAAAGCCCGAGACCGCACCAACCGGCAGACCGTCGGACTTGCGCGTCAGCGGCGGCAGCGCATGATAGGCGCGGAAAATGAAGGACGAGCCGTCGACGAGGACGAGATGCATTTGGGGCTCCCCGGGCGCGACTGCGCGCCTTCGATTCTGATTTGGGCGGACTTTCGCGCGATTATGCGAATGGGGCAAGGTCGATAGAAACGGAACACCGGTCGAGGTCCGCACAGAATGATTGGAATATCCAGTTCATCGCAAGACAACGGCCAGCTCTTGTCCATACCTATCGACTTCGTCAACCTTGCCAGTCGCCCGGACCGCCGCGCATTCATTGAACATCAGTTGGCCCAACTGGGGGTTTCAGGCACACGCATCGAAGCGGTGATACCTGCCGACATTCCGGCGATATCGCACGCTATTGCGACAATACCCGAGCAGCATCCATCCGACCCAATGAACTTGCCTGTACGCTGAGCCACGAGAAGGCGTGGCAGACGATGCGCGATGCCTGAGAAGAGCGGGCCGTCGCTTTGGAGGACGATGCCCTTCTTTCCCGCTCGCTGCCGGCCTTTCTCGAGGGCCTTGAGGGTATAGTCTTCGACCTCCTGCGCTTTGAAGGCTCCGATCGTAAAATCCGCATGCAGCCCCCTGCCCACGTTGCGGCTCCGCCGGGCAAGCTGCGCCCTTTCCGCTCAACGTTGGGCGGTGCGTCCGGATACATCATTGGCGCAGGAGCGGCCGGCAAGATGCTTGGCCAACCGGGCCCGCGCTTGGCATTCAAATGGGAGATATTGACGCCGCACATCGCAAACACTGTATAGGCTGGAGTGATCTGAACGCTGTCAGCTATGAAAATCTCTACAGGGACCGTCACCCGTTGCGCCACGCTCTGGTGCGCCTGAAAAAGAATGTCAAAGCAGGGCTGCAAAGCACATTCGATCACATGGTCCTTTTACCAAAGGGCATACGGAAACAGCCTGTCACGTTCCGGCCCGACTAGGTCGCCCCCTAAGGACGGCCGGCGGGCGAGCGGACGCCCATGAGAAGCGCCCAGTAGGTGCCGTAAGTATTGTAGGTCGTGGCTGGACCACGTTCGATGGCAATGCCGAACTGAACGTAATCGGGGTTGACCATTGTCTTGTTGTGCGAAGGCGATTTGAGCCAGCCAACGATGGTAGAATCGAGATTGGGCGAGCCGCCGGCCAGGTTTTCCCCGGCACCACCACCAAAACCCATCCGGCGCAGACGGGTATGCAGGGTTTGCTCGGGCGCTGCGGTATGGGCAACAACAGAGTTTTCAGCCATCAGCCGCGCCTGTTCCTCGGCGACCTTTTGCAAGGTGGCATTGTGGTTGAGCAGCGGCAGATTGCGCTCGGCCCGCATGGCGTTAAGCTTTTCGGTGGCTTCAGCAATCGAGACAGCTGACACAGGCGATGCACGTTCGGTGGTCATGATGACAGCGCCCGATGAACAGCCGGCCAGCGCCAGCGAAGCGCCGCCAAAAGCGGAAAGGGTAAGGAATCGGCGGCGGGTGATTTCGATCATGGGCCGACTTTAGCGAAACCTATGAGGTTTGGAAGCTGTAAAAATGGCGCGGCACGGCCAGCGAATTGGCCTTGCACTCGGCGCTCAATCTCCCTATAACGCCGCGTCTCCGGTTGGTCCATTGGGCCGGCCGAAGCCATCTATTAAACGAGCCGTCCGGCCAAAAGGCATGCCGTGGCAGCTCATGAAAGCGGACGTTCGGGAAACCGGGCATCCAAGAAGACCAAAAAGGACCCGCAAAATGCCCAAGATGAAGACCAAGTCTGGCGCCAAGAAGCGCTTCAAGGTGACGGCAACCGGCAAGGTTATGGCTGGCCCCGCTGGCAAGCGCCACCGCCTGATCAGCCACAACGCAAAGTACATCCGCTCCAATCGCGGCACGTCGGCGCTCTCCGAGCCCGATACTCGCATTGTCAAGAAGTACATGCCGTACGACCGGTAAGCGGCTGCCTGATACAGCGCTCACGTCAGATTTGAGGAATTAAAATATGTCACGCGTAAAAAGAGGCGTTACCGCCCACGCCCGCCACAAGAAGGTGATCAAGGCCGCAAAGGGCTATTACGGTCGCCGCTCAACCAATTACCGTTCTGCCGTACAGGCCGTCGAGAAGGCCGGTCAGTACGCCTATCGCGATCGCAAGAACAAGAAGCGCAATTTCCGCGCCCTGTGGATTCAGCGCATCAACGCTGCCGTGCGTAGCCACGGCCTGACCTATGGTCGATTTATCGACGGCCTCAGCAAGGCTGAGGTTGCTGTGGACCGCAAGGTTCTGGCCGATCTGGCAGTGCATGAGCCGGCAGCTTTCGAAGCGCTGGTTGTCAAAGCCAAGGAAGCCCTCGTCTATCTGGGCGACGTCGAAGCGACCACACACGAGCGCATCTCCGCCTAATCTGGCGTTGCAGCTTGTAAAGCCTTTGCTGGATCACGTCGTCGAACCGCAAAAACGGTTCTGCTCGATCTAACGACGCTCCAGCCCGCTGAGGCCGAATATCAAAGCCTTGCGCTGCCCCTTTTGGGGTGGCGCAAGGCTTTTTCGTTTGCTACCGCTTCGCCCGCAAAAGAGTTTCCCATGTTAGAGAAAATCATGTCCGACGAGATCGCCGACCTGTCCACTTCGATCCACGCTGCAATTGCAAATGCGCAGGACGAAGCCGCGCTCGAAGCCGTGCGCGTTTCGACGCTGGGCAAGAAGGGATCGATTTCGGCACTGCTTGCAACTCTAGGCAAAATGACACCCGACGAGCGCAAGGAAAAAGGCCCCGCGATCAACGGCCTCAAGGCTGAAATCAGCGCCGCCATCGAAACGCGCCGCACTGCGCTGGCAGCGGCCGCACTGGAAAAGCGGCTGGCCACCGAAAAACTCGATGTGACCCTTCCGCTGCGTCCTGCCCCCACCGCCATGGGCCGCGTCCACCCCGTGAGCCAGGTGATCGACGAGATCACTGCCATTTTCTCGGATATGGGGTTTGCGATTGCCGAAGGGCCGGACGTCGAGACCGACTACTACAACTTTACGGCGCTCAATTTTCCCGAGGGCCATCCGGCGCGGGAGATGCACGACACATTCTTTTTCGAGCCCGGCGCCGACGGGCAGCGCAAGCTGCTGCGCACCCACACCTCCCCCGTGCAGATCCGTACAATGGAGTTGGGCGAACCACCGATCCGCATCGTCACACCCGGACGCACCTATCGCAATGACAGCGACCAGACTCACACCCCGATGTTCCATCAGGTTGAAGGGCTGGTTATCGACAAGCAGAGCCATATCGGACAGTTGCGCTGGGTGCTCGAAGAGTTCCTCAAGGCCTTCTTCGAGGTCGAGAGCGTCAAGACACGGTTTCGCCCGAGCTTTTTCCCCTTTACCGAGCCGAGCATGGAGGTGGACGTACAATGCGACCGCTCGGGCAATGAGGTGAAGGTTGGCGAAGGCAACGACTGGCTTGAAATCCTTGGCTGCGGCATGGTGCACCCCAATGTGATCCGGGCTGGCGGTCTGGACCCCGAAGTCTATCAAGGTTTTGCCTGGGGCATGGGGATCGACCGCATCGCCATGCTCAAATATGGCATGCCGGACTTGCGCGCCTTTTTCGACGCCGACAAGCGCTGGCTGGACCATTATGGCTTCCGGCCTCTCGATCTGCCGACCTTGTTCGGTGGGCTGTCGGGCTGATGGGTTTGCCCGAGCGTTACAGCGGCGCGGTTCAATTCGCCTTCGGAGACAGCCCCGAACTGGCCGACGAACTGCTCGCGCTGGTTATCGCGGGTAAGAAGACGGCAACATGTGGCGCACTGCGCAGCCACGAAGCGGGCGAACCCATGCCACACGTTGGACGGCGGGACGTGGTTCTTGACGGACGCGGGCGCCCGGCCTGCGTAATCGAAACCACAAAAGTCGACATCGTGCCGTTCGACGAGGTTACCGCCGAATTTGCTGAAGCCGAAGGCGAAGGTCCCTATGAGGCCTGGCGCCACGGCCATATCGCCTTTTTCGGTCGCAATGGCGGCTGGGACGGCCAAATGAAACTTGTTTGCGAGCGGTTTGCGCTCGTTGAAGTGTTCGATAGGACCTGAAGATGAAATTCACCCTTTCCTGGCTCAAAGATCATCTCGAGACCACGGCTCCCAATTCGGAGATCATCGATACGCTGACAATGGTTGGCCTCGAGGTTGAAGAAGTGAGCGACACCGGCGCGGCGTTGGCCGGGTTTGTGACGGCCCATGTCGTGAGCGCCGAGCAGCATCCCAACGCCGACAAGCTGCGTGTCTGCAAAGTCGATGCAGGCACTGGCGAACTGATCGACGTCGTGTGCGGCGCACCCAATGCACGCACCGGCCTGAAATCGGTCTTTGCGGCGCCCGGCACCTATATTCCGGGCAAGGATATGACGATCGGCAAGGGCAATATCCGCGGACAGGTGTCCAACGGCATGCTGTGCTCGAATGCCGAACTGGAACTCTCGGACGATCATGACGGCATTATCGAACTGCCAGAAGACGCGCCAATTGGCGTACCCTACCCCGATTACGCCGGAATCGATGAAGTTGTCGTCGATATCGGGCTGACCCCCAATCGCGGCGATTGTGCCGGCGTGCGTGGAATCGCGCGCGATCTGGCTGCTGCAGGCGTCGGCGATTTCAAGGATCACACAATCAAGCCTGTTCCCGCCACCGCTGGCCCTTCCCCCATATCGGTGAGCGTCGATGGCGAGGTGTGCAGGATGTTTGCAGGGCGCCTTGTCAAGAACGTAAAGAACGGACCTTCGCCGCAATGGCTGCAGGACAGGTTGCGCGCCGTGGGCCTGCGCCCCATCAATGCGCTTGTCGACATAACCAATTATGTCTCGCTCGACCGCGCGCGGCCCTTGCACGTCTATGACGCTGACAAGCTAAAGGGCAACATAGCCGCGCGCATGGGCCGGACCGGGGAGAGCTTCGAAGCCCTCGACGGCAAGACCTATGGCGTTGACGAGACCATGTGCGTTATCGCCGACGACGAGAAGGTTCTCGGTCTTGGTGGTATCATTGGTGGAGAAGACACTGGCAGCTCCGAAGAAACCACCAACGTGTTCATCGAATGCGCCTGGTTCGAGCCGACAGCAATTGCCGCAGCGGGTCGCAAGACGGGTATCAACTCCGATGCCCGCTACCGGTTCGAGCGCGTAGTGGACCCCGAAAGCGTCAAGCCGGGGATCGAACTGGCGACGCAAATGGTAATGGAATTGTGCGGCGGCGAGCCGGCCGAAATTGTAATCGATGGCGCTGTCGCTTCGCCCGAAACGGTCATCGATTTGCCGTTGAGCGAGATCGAGCGCCTGACCGGGCTCAAGGTGCCCTTTGCCGAGGTTAAGGCCATTCTGACCCGGCTGGGTTTCTGGATGTCGGGCTCGGGCGATATAGTCAAAGTTGCGGTTCCCTCATGGCGACCGGACGTGACGATCAAAGCCGATCTGGTCGAAGAAGTGATGCGGATCGTTGGCGTTGACCGCATTCCGGTCGAGCCTTTGGCCCGGTTGTCGGGCGTTGCGCCGAAAATGCTGACGCCAATCCAGAACCGCCGGCGCATCGTGCGTCGGGCGCTGGCGGCGCGCGGCATGGACGAGGCCATGACGTGGTCGTTCATCTCGGGCGAGCTCGCCGAAGCGTTCGGCGGTGGCAAGCCCGAGTTGCGGCTGGCCAACGCCATTGCATCGGACATGACCGATATGCGGCCATCGCTCTTGCCGGGGCTACTTTCCGGCGCCGAGCGCAATGGCAATCGCGGTTATGATGACGTTGCACTTTATGAAGTGGGACAGGTATTCTTTTCGGATGCGCCTGATGGGCAGCGTACCCACGCCACTGGCATCCGCACCGGCACCGCCGGCTTTGCCGGAGCCGGCCGGCACTGGCAGCACAAAGCCGACAAGGTCGGGGTTTATGATGCAAAGGCTGATATCGGAGCAGCGCTCGACGCGCTCGGTGTCGATATCGATAAGGTCCAGGTGGTGGCAGACCCCGCACCCTGGAGCCATCCGGGACGAGGCGGGCGCATTCAGCTGGGCCCGAAGGTCATTCTTGGCTGGTTCGGCGAACTGCATCCAGCGATGGTCACCAGGTTCGATCTGGATGGACCGGTCGCTGCCTTTGAAATCGATCTCGACGCATTGCCCGAACCACGCAGGAAGGCGACGCGGGCCAAACCCTCGATGACGCTGTCTCCCTTGCAGCCGGTGCAGCGCGATTTCGCGTTTGTCGTCGGCGCGGACATCGAAGCAGCGAGCCTGTTGCGGGCTGCACGCGGAGCGGACAAATCGCTGGTCACCGATGTCACAATTTTCGACGTTTTCGCCGGTGCGCATGTGGGTGAAGGCAACAAATCGATAGCCATCGAAGTTACCCTGCAGCCGAAGGACAAGACGTTAACCGACGAGGAAATCGAAGCTGTGTCGAGCAAAGTCGTCGCCGCCGTGGAGAAAGCCACCGGAGGTACGTTGCGTGGGTGAGGATGGCCCGCGTCGCATTGACGTGCAATCCTCTTTCGTTTTCCTGCCCGAAGGCAAGGCGCTCCGGCGCCAGCCGCGGGTGCCTACGCGCCGCCGTCCGGACACGTTCTGGCAACGGTTTGAAGATCGCGCGCTCGTTTACGACGCATTTTGGTCCGCAGACGAAACCAAGATCGTCCTCTCTTGTCCTCCACCAAACTCCCTCTCGCCTCAATGGCTGTCTGCCCGCTTTTCAGCTCAGCCATCGGGTCATTCGCTAACGCCTGCGTTCTCAATATCGCGTTCGACAATGACCATCGCTTTGCCTGAGGCGCCGGCCGATACCACCGGGGTCACACTCGAATTCGCCGACGAAACATTCACTGTTCCTGTTCAGCCCAATTTCGGCGATTTTTTTGCTGGCCGGCGGGTGATGTTCACTATGAACAAGGACAATGATCTCGATTGGATGGCGCTCTGGGCCGACTGGCACGCGCGGCTGCACGGCGTCGATGCGATCATCGTTTTCGACAATGGATCGACCAGCTATAACACCGGCAGTATCGCAAACAGGCTCCTTGACGTTCCCGGCATTTCAAGAGTCGCGGTCCCCTCGTGGCCGCATCGGTATGGCCCTGTCGATCCAGGTGTCCTCTTTCATCCCTATTGGGCGAATTTTCTGCAGGTCGCGAGTTTCCGCGTCACTGTGAGCAGGCTGGCCCCCAAGGCAGAAGGTCTACTCAATTGCGACATCGACGAGTTGGTGGCGCAGGGCCCGAACGGCGGGGTGTACGACGCTCTAGAGAAAAGCGAAAACGGGCTCGTGACACTTAAGGGCAATTGGGTGGAACCCCAAATTGCCGAGGACGCTGCCGATCAACCGTTTCATCTGCGCTATCGTTACCGCCACAAAAACCCTCTCAAGGCAGTGTGCGCCAACAAATGGGCTATCGATCCGCGTCAGCCATGGGCGCAGGACTTTGCATTCACACCCATGATGCACCGCATCTATGGTCTGCCGAGAACGACCAATGCCAGCGCGCCGCGTTTGCAATTTTTCCATTTCAAAGGCATCAACACCAACTGGAAAGAAGAACGCACGAGCGCTCGGTCCAAGGACTCTCGCGCGCTGATGCGTTTTTCGGGGTTGGACGCAGAGATTGAGAGCTACCTTGCAAAGCACCATACAGCCTGAAGCGTCCCCCCGGATCGCCTTCGCAGAGCGCACCGCTGCCCTTCTTGTCTTGAGTGCGCTGCTGGTGCTGGCCAATGGCATAGGAAATGCCTCCCCATACATTTACCTCGTCTGCCTCGTGCTCGCTTGGCCCTTCTTGTTGCGCGACCAGAATGGCCGCGATGCCATGAAGCATCCGGTCGGCATCGGCTATTTGTTAGCATTCGCGTGCGTTGCCGTTGGTTTTGCAGGCTCGGCATCCTCCATGGAGGATGTGGCCCATCTCGGCAATTTTCTGCCGCTGATCCTGTTTTTCCCAGCATTTGCGCTTTTCAATCGGCAAGCCAATTCCAACGGCACGCAAGTTTTCGCTTTATTCGCGCTCTTGGGGGCGGGCGTGGCTCTTGCGAGCGCTATTTACGACGTCTGGTGGGCGGGGCTGGACCGCGCAAAAGGGTTCGTCAATCTGACCAACCCTTTTGCCATGGCCTCTATCATGCTTGGGTTTTTGCCACTGATGGGGCTGCTGACGGGGAAGGGCCCGTGGCGGCTCATATTTTTGCTCGGTCCAGTATTCGGGATCATGGCTGGTCTTCTCGCAGGTACCCGATCAGCGCCGCTCATCGCTGTCGTTGTTTCCACAATTTTTGCCGGATTTCTCTTTTTCAGGTTGCCAAAAAGGCTACGCTTAATCTGGGTCGGCGCGATTATTCTTGTTGTCGTTTCGGTCATATTGGCTCTGTTTGCTTTTGGCGACAATCTTAGAGCCCTCCGTGGTCTCGACGTCATCTACAGTTTCATCACCGAGGGGACAGTACCCGACCGGTCAAGCGAAGTTCGCGTACAGCTTTACGTCGGCGCGATAAACGCTTTTCTTGAAGCGCCGATCTTTGGGTATGGGTGGTACGACCATGTCGAGGCTGGCCGGCAATTCATGGCACCAGATGTCGCCGAACTGGTCGCCGGGTGGTCCCACTATCATAATGACTACCTCAACTTTGCCGCCCTTGCCGGGATCTTCGGTCTGGCATTTTACGCGCTGTATCTGCTCCTGCCGATCTGGGGGGCATTCCGAAGCGAACATGATGGTCAGTTCGCTGCTCGCCTTTATGGCGCGATGACAATCAGCGCCACCTATGGCGTCCACGGCCTGTTCAACACAGCGTTCGGAGCGGAATTGCTGTTCTGTTTTGCTCCTGTCGCCACTGCTGTGCTTTTAGGCTATTGCAAAGACCAACCGACGAATCGTCTCCCTGCCCGGTAACCCAAGACATCGGAACCTCATGCCGCCAGTTCCAAGCGCCAAATCAATTCACATCGCGCTTACGTTCGATGACAGCTTCTGGGCGCCAGCTTACGCGACTATGCGTTCAATCTGCCTTGCAACGTCGCAGAGAAACAATCTGGTATTCCATATCTGCCATAGGCCATTGAGCACTGCGCACAGAGCCGACCTGATGGAGATCGAAACAGAGTTCGGCGCTACCCTTTGCTTTTATGATTTGACAACAACCCCCGAATTTCTTGCAATTTCCGGTCGCGTTCCTCAGAGCAAGCGATTGACCGATATCGTCTATGCCCGCTTTGTCATGGATCGGTTCCTGCCTGAAACTGTGGAGCGCCTGATTTATCTCGATTGCGATATGATGGTCATGGCGCCTATCGAAGAGCTCTGGCATGCAGATCTCGAAGACAAGGTCATTGGCGCCGTTCTTGATCCATGGGGCAAGCTCATTGGATCAGGACGCGACATCAAGACGACAAGTGACCTGCTCGATCCCGCCGAACCTTACTTCAATGCAGGGCTCATGGTCATGGATCTAGTCCGCTGGCGCTCTGAAAATATTGCAGAGCAAATGGAGGCGCTGATTCTCGGGGGCACGGTGGCGCGGCTCAATTATAGCCAGAACGTCATCAACTTGATCCTTGGTGGCAAGTGGCAGCGACTTGCTGACCGCTGGAACATCGTCGACCCGACACCAGCTCACGTCTCGTACAATCCATCAAACCTGCATTACACGGGCACACAACGGCCTTGGCATCTGCTCTCTCGGGCTGGATATGCGCGCCAGTATCGCCATGTCATGACCAATGCATTGTTTTACCGATATCTGCACTTCAGGATTCTGAAGCGCGTCTCCAAATTCCTGCCCTTTGTCAAAGCGAATTAGGCAATGCCCAGTCAAAAAATTCATGTTGCGCTTACGTTTGACGATTTTTTCTGGGCACCTGCCTATGCCGTAATGCGCTCGATCTGTCTGCATACGCATCGGCGCTCCGATCTTGTGTTCCATTTGTGCCATCGCCCGCTGACCGACGAGCACCGAAACGACCTGTTGGCGATAGAAGCAGAGTTTGGGTGCAAGCTCGCGTTTTACGATCTGACACAGAATGCTGAATTTCTGAGCTTGGTAAAGGATGCACCTTACCACAAGCGCATGACCAATATCGTTTATGCACGGCTCATGCTCGACCGCTTCCTGCCCGCAGATGTCGAGCGCGTGATCTACCTCGATTGCGATATGATGGTCATGGCGCCTATCGAAAAGCTCGCAGAACTTGACCTGCAAGGTAAATCGATTGCAGCAGTCGAAGAACCTTCCGCGCTTCAGGTGGCCAATCAGCGTGATGCCAGAGTCAATCGCGACCTTATCGATCCGGCCGATCCGTATTTCAATGCCGGACTTGTCGTGATCGATCGCCAGAAATGGCATGCAGCGCAGATTCCAGAACGATTAAATCGCTACATCGAGGACGGCACCATAGAACGGATCTATTATGATCAAGATCTACTCAACATCGTCTTCTGCAACGACGCTTATCTGCTCGATCAACGCTGGAATTTGATCGGCCCCAGGCCTGCGCACCAAGCGCTGAATCCGTTCATTCTGCACTACACCGGCGAACGCAAGCCTTGGAACTTGTACTCGGGCGTTGCCTTTGCCCGGACATATCGGCATGTCATGACAAACGCGTTGTTCTATCGCTACTGGCGCCACCGCATGAAACACCGCCTCTTAAAACTCTGGCCGTTCGGCAAGAGGTCATAAACCCTTGCAACCGCTTCCTACCATAGTTTCGTTCTGGCACGGGCCGTTGGGCTATCTTGAGCGTCTGTGTCTTGCCTCGTTTGTCGCGCACGGTCATGTTGTCGAACTTTACGCTTATGAGCAGCCTTACAATCTGCCCTCCGGGGTGACATTCAAAGATGCCAACGAGATCATCGGCAAGGAACGTATCTTTTTTTACAAAGGCGACCGAACGCCGGCCGTGTTTGCGGATTTGTTCCGGATAGAGCTGCTGCAACAGGATCGTGGCATCTGGGTCGACTGCGATGTATTTTGCGTGCGCCCGTTCAACCAAACACTCGACTATCTGTTCGGTTTTGACAGTGACCCCAGCTGGCGCAATGTCTGGACCGCACAGATCAACAACGCCGTATTGGGCATGCCGGCCGATAGCCAGCTGGTTGGCGCGATGCGGGCAATTTTCGAACCCGGAGCCATCCCACCGGGCCTGCCGTTCTGGCGACGCGCCGAGGTGGCTGTGCGAAGAGCAGTCGGCGAGGATTTGCCAATCCATCACATGCAGTTTGGTGCCACCGGGCCGTCCCCGCTTGGATATTTCGTGCGTAAACTCGGTTTGATCGACAAGGTACAACCCAAGGACGTTCTCTATCCGCTCGCTTATGACGATGCAGCGAATCTCCTTGAAAAGGGCAGCGACATTGAAGGCCTGATCACCGAGAGGACGCTGTCGGTCCATATCTGGAACAGCGCACTGACTGGACGTCATTCCAAGTCACGCCGAGAGCCAGAACCAGGTAGTTTTATCGACCGGCAATTGCGCTTGTTTGAACTGATCTGACACTGCTAAACCACGCTTCATGACCCAGCCCATAAAAATTCTCGCGATCTATAAGTTTGTCGATCAGCCCGACTTTGAGGCGCTGCAAGGGCCGGTGGGGGAGTTTTGTGGCGCGCGCGGGATCAAAGGGACGCTGCTTTTGGCGCCTGAGGGGATAAACGGAACTGTCGCGGGAACACCAGAGGCGATTGATGCGCTGGTCGGCTGGCTGAGCGACGGCAATATCTTTGGCGGACGGTTTCGGGGCGCCGAGATCAAATATTCATTCGCCGAGAGCCAGCCGTTTTATCGCATGAAGGTACGGCTTAAGTCCGAGATCGTGACGCTGCGTGCCCCCGAGGCCAATCCTGGCAAGCAGGTAGGCACTTATGTCGAGCCGGGAGACTGGAACGATCTGATCGATCAGGACGACGTTGTGGTCATTGACACGCGCAATGATTACGAGGTGGCACTTGGGACGTTCCGAAATGCCAAAGACCCGCAGACCTCGACTTTTACAGAATTCAAGGACTACGTTTCCAAGACGCTCGACCCGCAAAAGCACAAGAAGGTCGCCATGTTCTGCACGGGCGGCATTCGGTGCGAGAAGGCATCGTCATATATGCTGGCGCAGGGATTCGAGGAAGTTTTTCACCTCAAGGGTGGCATTCTGAACTATCTCGAGCATGTGCCTGAAGATAACAGCCTCTGGGATGGTGAGTGCTTCGTCTTCGACGAGCGCGTTTCGGTGAGTCACGGGCTGAAGATCGGTGATGCGCAATTGTGCCGCGCCTGCCGACAGCCGCTGACTCCTTACGATCGCCAGCGCGATACGTTTATCGAGGGCGTCCAATGTCACCATTGCGCCGGTGAAGAATACGCGGCAAAGCGGGCCGCAGCGGCCGAGCGGCAACGACAGATCGAATTGGCCGCAGCGCGCGGCGAAACTCACATCGGCCAAGACGTGAACAAGGCGGCCCAAGAACGACGGTTGGCCAACAAGGCGCGGCGCGCGGCCGATCGAGCGCGAAACCAAGAGCAATAGCGATGGCGGTCAGGCGCATCGTGACCAACATAGAGGGCGATCCAACCAGGGCGGTGCAGTTTTATGAAGAACTGCTTGGGCTCGACATTAAGATGGATATGGGCTGGATCCGAACGTACGGCGCCGATGGGCAGATGACGATCCAGTTCAGCGTCATGTCACAGGGCGGTTCAGGCACCGCGGTGCCCGACATGTCGATTGAGGTCGACGATTTCGATGCCGTACTCGCAAAGGCGCAGACGATGGGCCTGACGCTCGAATATGGCCCTGCCGAGGAAGAATGGGGCGTGCGCCGGTTTTACGTGCGCGACCCGTTTGGCAAGCTCATCAACGTTCTCACCCATCTCTGATCGCCCTCGGGATGCGTCAGTACCCGCGTGGGGGCGCCGAATCGTCGTTGAGGATGAGATACATATTGACCTGATCGAGCCAGCGTCCATGCTTGAATCCGGCTTGCGGCAGCACGCCGAGCATTTCAAAGCCCAGGCGGGCATGAAAGCGAATCGAGGTTTCGTTCTTTGAATCGATGACGCCAACCATGAGGTGAAAGCCTCTGGCTTTGGCTTCGGCAATCAGGGCCCTCATCAATCCCGTACCTGCGCCCCTGCCCTGCGCTTCGTCACGCAGATAGATCGAATGTTCGATCGTCTTTCTATAGCCAGCGCGCGAACGGTATGAGCCGTAGCTGCCATAGCCGAGAATACGGCCCGCGTCTTCCGCAACCAGTACCGCATAACCATTGGCGTTCCGCTCATCGAGCCATACCTTTCGGTCGGCAAGAGTTTCCTCGTCTTCGCTCCAGATGGCATCGAGCCGACGGATTGCATCGTTGTGGATGTCCAAAATGTCGGGCAGGTCGGCGTCGGTGGCAGGACGGATTTTCATCGGGCGGTATGCACCTGTTGAAATGCGGAAGGCGGAAACAGTTCTAGAGCATGCGCTCCAGGGTCTGGCGGAGCAGATCAAGATCGCTGGCGCGTGACAGGCGATGATCCCCGTCGGGTATCAGGGTAAACGTCACAGGATCGGACACAAGGTGACTGACAAGCTTAAGCGCATGGGCCGGGGGCACGTCGGTATCGTGGCCACCTTGCAATATAGCCACCGGACAATGAGTGCGGATGGGCGCGCCGAAAAGCAGGTGGTTTTCGCCGTCCTCGATCAGTGCGCGGGTCAGGATATAGGGTTCGTCCGAGTAGTCGGACGGCTGCTCGACCCTACCCTTCTCCCATAGGTCGAGCAATTCGGCATCGTTGAATGTTTCGCGCATCAGGTCGCGCGTCATATCGGTTGCCGGGGCAATCAGCACGATGGCCTGCACCCTGTCGTTGTCCCGCATGCGCAGTGCATTGTTGAGCAGAAGAGCCAGCCATCCGCCCATTGAGGAACCGACAACGATCTGGGGGCCCTGCGTGGTCTCGAAAACGGCAAGTGCTTCTTCGAGCCAGCGCGAAATGGTACCTTCGAGAAAAGCACCGCCCGATTGGCCGTGACCGGAATAATCGAACCGGGTAACCGCCAGTCCCTTTTCGGCGCCAAAACTGTCCAGCGCCTGGGCTTTGGAGCCGACCATGTCAGAACGGAACCCGCCGAGCCAGAACAGACCCGGCGCCTGCCCTGGGCGCACAAGCGTGGCGATGTCGCGCGCCTGATCGGCGTTGCCTACCTTAATGGTCTCGATTTTCTCGCTCATTGAATTTCCCGGCCTATTCACCATATGCGGGATGTAGCCGCTGGCCGGAAAGTGCGCAAGGCCGCGCCAAATGCCGTCCGTTTGGCACCGGTGAGACTGGTTGGGCACGAGCGCCGCTTTGCCTGTTGACTTTATGCCAGTTTACCAAGATTTTAGGCGTGTTGCGCCAGCTACGAGCAGGCCAGCGCAGCTATGGGAAACCACTGAAAGGAAATTCAGCCATTCGTCGTCCGATGAGACCCGTGCAGCCCCAAAAGGATGGGCCGCGCTCCAACAACGAAATTAACGTCCCCGAAATCCAGCTGATCAATGCTGAAGGCACCAATATTGGCGTCGTTCGCACCAGCGAAGCTATGGCTATGGCCATGGAAGCCGGGATGGATCTGGTCGAGATCGCGCCCAATTCGGCGCCGCCGGTCTGCAAGATCCTCGATCTGGGCAAGTTCAAATACGCCGCCCAGAAGAAGGCCGCCGAGGCCCGCAAGAAGCAGAAGGTGATTGAGGTCAAGGAGATCAAGCTCCGACCCAACATCGACACGCACGATTACGATGTGAAGATGCGCGCGCTGGAAAAGTTCATTGGCGAAGGCGACAAGGTCAAGGTGACCATGCGTTTCCGCGGCCGTGAAATGGCGCACCAGAACATCGGTCTTGAACTGCTGCACAAGGTCAAGGATCAGTTTGACGAAATCGCCAAGATTGAGTCCAACCCACGCGCCGAAGGGCGTCAGATGGTGATGGTGCTTGCTCCGCGCTGAGTCCAACACCCTGCCATGCCGAACGCAAATGCAAAGGTGGCCGAAAGGCCGCCTTTTGTTTTGCGCACCAAACGCCGCCCCAAGGTTGTACGCAAACAGGTGATCTGGTCGCAGGAAATGCGCGAAACGCCTAAAAAGTCGGCAGGCGAAAAATTGTGCGCATCATGACATCAAAATTGTTGCATGAGTTGAGCCTTCATTAACTCGGTACGCTCTTACTGTTCCCCACGCATTTTCCCAGAAGGGTCAAGGGGGCCGGGTATCATGCTGTTCAGACTTAGCGTCGCACAGCGCATATACGCATCATTTGGCGCAATGATCGCGCTTTTGGCAGCCATCGTTGTTTTCGCTTTCTTCGGCGTTAGTGCTGTATCGAAGACATTTACCGACTATAGGGGCGCAGCACGGCAGACCTTGGCCATTTCGGGATTTGTCGAGCAGCTTGCTGCTGCGCGCCTTGCCGATCTCGATTATCGGCTGGAAACGTCTGCCGAGAAAGCTCAGGCACTGGCCGACCGGATAGCCACACTGCAAGCCAACGACGCCGAAGTGATGGCAGTATTTGAGGGGGACGCGCAAACCGAGGCGGCCATCGCAGCGTTTGCCAGCTCGGCCCAGGCCTATGAAACCGCGTTCGTCGAAATGACCGCGCTTCAATCCCAAATCGACGCTGGTGTTGTCGAATTGCGGGCCGCTGGGGATCAGCTTCGTGCCGATGCAACCGCTGCGCTGCGCGCCGTAAGCGGGAATTTCAACGCAACGGGCTCTGCGGGGTTCGGCGTACAATCGACGATCCTGACGCAGTTCGAAGTTGAGCAGTTTCTGCTCACAGCCGATCCTGCGCGGTTGGAAACAGCGAGCGAGAATGCAGCTTTTGCCAAGGAAAACCTGCAAAAGCTTCATGATGCCGTGATTTCCAACTCCCAGAAGGCGACTGCAAATCGCATGATGGAGGGTCTCGACGCCTATATGGCGCAAGCCGGCGACATCGCCCAGGCCGTCTATGCGCGCAATGGCATCATGAGTGAACAGCTCGACGTTCTGGGGCCCCAGATGGAGGCAGCCTTCGGAGACATGCTCGCACGCGTTCAAGCACGCCAGGATGCGCTCGGCCCCTCAGGCGCGGCGATGGCCGATACAACGCTCAGCGTTGTTCTGCTCGCTGGTCTGGGCGCTCTGCTTTTCGGCACTGCACTCGCCGTGATCATCGGACGCGGCCTGTCGGGCACCATCAAGCAGATTGCACGGCGCATGCATCAGCTTGCCGAGGGTGATCTCGATCTTGATCTGGGCCAGAAACATAGACACGAAATTGGCCAGATGGTCGAGGCGTTGTCAGTGTTTCGCGACAATGGCCGCGCCATGCGCGAGATGGACCACGAGAAGGCCGAGATGGCGGCGCGCGATGCCGAAGAACAGCGCATCCGTGCCGATCTGCAGACCCGCATCAAAACTGTCGTTTCAGCAGCAGTGGCCGGAGATTTTTCTGGCCGCATTGCCGTCCGCTACGATGACCCTGAACTCGAAAGCTTCGCCCAGAGCGTCAACATGGTGATGCAGACTGTCGACCGAGGGCTTTCCGAGGCCGGCCAGGTTCTTTCGGCAATGGCGGACGCAGATTTGTCATTGCGGGTGAACGGCACCTATGAGGGCGCGTTTTCGCGGCTCAAGAATGATACGAACGCCATGGCGGACAGTTTCGCCGAAATCGTCGGGCGGCTCAAGGACACCTCGCGAGCCCTTAAGACCGCAACGGGAGAAATTCTCTCGGGCGCCAATGATCTGTCCGAACGTACCACTCGCCAGGCTGCCACTCTCGAGGAAACTTCAGCGTCCATGGAACAAATTGCGATTGCTGTGACGGGAACCGCGCAGAAGGCCCTGGGCGCTTTGGATAAGACGCGCGCGGCTTCGGAATTGGCCCAAAAGGGAGGTACCGTGATGAGCGAAGCCAACCGGGCCATGCAGCGTATCACCACCTCCTCGGCCAAGGTTTCCGACATCATCAAGATGATCGACGACATCGCCTTCCAGACCAATCTTCTGGCACTGAATGCCTCGGTGGAGGCGGCACGGGCCGGGGAAGCGGGTAAAGGTTTTGCCGTGGTTGCCGTTGAGGTCCGTCGCCTCGCGCAATCGGCAGCGCAAGCCTCTTCTGAGGTCAAATTGCTGATCGAGCAAAGCGCCAATGAAGTGGAGGGCGGCTCCAAACTGGTGGCCCAAGCCGCCGAGACCTTGCGGGAAATCCGTGAGGCCGTGATCGAAAACGCAGACATTATGGGTGGCATTTCCAGTGCCAGCCGCGAACAGGCATTGGCAATTTCTGACGTTGCCTCTTCAGTGCAACTGCTCGATGAGATGACTCAACACAATGCTGCACTTGTCGAAGAAACCAACGCAACGATTGAACAGACCGAAGCCCAGGTAATGACGCTTGACGGGATCGTTGCCCGATTTACCATCCATGGTCATGGCGCGGGCAGCGACATGGCCGCATGGGCGGCTGACGGAGAAGATCACGCAGGCCGACCCATAGCACGCGGGCGGAGTGCCAGCGTAGGTAAGTAATGTTGCAATCGCCAATGAATGGTCAGAGTGCTAACCGCGTGAGATAACATAAACTAAAAAAAGCCCCGCCGATCGAGCGGGGCTTTTTTATCAGATCAGCAGGCCCTCATGCGATCGGCGTACGCCGACGCGCAAAGAACGCTGTAACCGTGTGCTTGTCGCGATGGTTGCCACCGGTTACTGCGGCAAACCAGGCACCAGCGGCACCGATGGCCAGCGAGGCGGCTGTGAGGAAGGCGCCAAGGATGCCGACAGTACGAGCCTGATCAGCGGCGGCAACCACATCTTCCTGCACGCCCTGAGCCTGAGCAATCACCTCGTCGACGCGGGCCTCTGCCTCTGTCTGGTCCAGATCGGTACGTGCAGCGACGAGTTGGGCAAGATAGGCCCTGTCGTCTTCACCAATGCCTTCTCCTGTTACGCCATCGATCAGAATACGACCGACTTCGTCCCGGGTTGCGGCTGCATCGCCTTGTGTGCCCGCTGCGCTACGCAACAGACGGTCGATGCTGGACTGGAACGGAAGAGCATCATCGCTGACTGCCTGGCCCGCACCTTGAGCAACACCGCCGACGGCAGCGCCTGCACTGTTTGCAATCGTACCAATACCGCCAAAAGCCAAAACAGCTGTGAACACCACTGCCGTGGCCCAGACCAGGAGGCCATGGAAGCCGTCGCGAATGTCGGATTCATCCTCGGTGGCGTCGTAATTTCGCTTGCGCATGCGACCGGTCAGGTATCCGCCGATCATCAGGGCCGAAACCTGCACCCAAATGACCCAGATTGCCATCGCGATGGCAATCCAGAACAGCGATACGCCGTCCCGACCGAACGGGTCGGTCATGCTCAATCCGATGGCAGAGCCGAAGGCGAGCAGGACGAACGAGATAGCGGCGGCCACGATGCCGCCCGCCAGAATGGCCGGCCAATCCACATAGGAAGAGTGTTCCTGTGCGACTTCCGGCTCTGTGGGGGTAAGTGTGGTCATTGGTTATGTCCTTGCTGGAAGGTGGTCAAGCGAGACCGATGAAGGACAGGATGGCCATGACAACGACCACGAGGCCGACAAGATAGATAATGGAATTCATTGGTTTTCTCCGTCTGTGCTGCCCGCGCACCCGGTCGGACAGTTTTGTGATGAATGATTTGGCGGCTCGCTAAAGCACGAAAATCAGAAGAAGGATGATCAGTGGCAGGGGAATGCCGATCATCCAGAGCAAAAGTCCTTTGAACATTTGTCGTTGTCCCTCACTGCACTTGATGTGCTGTTGTTTATCGTGGGGGATAAGAGTCAGGGGCGCAGGTTGGTTCCAATGCCGGACAGGTGTGGTCTCAGCGAGCAAAAAAAAAGCGGCAACCTGTCCCATGACAGACTGCCGCTCAAACCGCCTCTAAGCTGCGGCGACCCTACGGGACGTTTGTTTAGTAATCCTGCTCGTAGAACAGGCCGATACCCGAATTGCCCGACGTACTGGTCGTGCCGCGCGCGCGCAATTGTTCTGTGATATCGAGATCGATCGTGACGCTGCTTTCGCCGGCACCCGCTTCGACGCCAAGATAGATGTTATCATCGATATAAGTGCCCGCTCGGACGGCTACATTGCCCTCCTGATCGGTGACGATATCGAGGTCATCAAGGCCCGCGGCGTCCCGAAGCGATCCGAGCAGTGAACCCGAGCCGCTCCCGCCCCCGGCCAGTTCGGCAGCGGCTGCAGCCAATTGGGCCAGTTGCAGCGGCGAGAGTTCGCCGACGCCGCGATCAAAGATCAGACGGGCAAGAACCTCATCCTGGGGCAACATGGGATCAGATGAAAACGTGACTTCGGGAGACGAGGCGCGCCCCGAAACCGCAACCATTACAGTAATTTCATTACCCTGAGTGCGCGCCACCAAGTTGATGAAGGGGTCGAGATCACCAATCAGGGTGACAGTTCCCTCGTCGAAATCAATGCGCTGGCCCAGGATCGAAAGACGGCCACGAATCAGTTCGAGACCGCCGACCGGCTGGATATCGGCTACACTGCCATTGATCTGCACCGCCCCGCCGACCTCAGCGTCAAGACCGCGGCCACGGATGAATACCTGATTGGGCGCCGAAATAGACAGTGCGAGCTGCAGCGGCACACTGGAAACGGTTGTGCTCGATGCGCGCTGGTCGATGCGGGCGCGCGCCAGCGTGGCGGCAACCGGCGAAGGCGGGCGCACATGGTCGACGTCGATGATGCTCACCGCACCGCCAAAGCCATCAGGCACAGTAATATCAGCGCGGGCAACGTCGATATTGCCGGCTAAACGGCCGCCATTTGCAATCGGTCCCGTCAGGCGCAGATTACCGTTGAGTGTGGCAACGACGAGGTTGCCGTCGGCATATCGGGCCTGATCGAAATTGATGGCCACATCTGAGGTGAAGCCCGAATCCAGGCCCACGGAACCAGAAGCAGAGACCGAACCACCTGTCGAAAGATTGGCATTGAGGGTGTTGATCGTCACCCGGTCAGTGTTGAGGGTGGCATTACCGGTGATGCCGACAAGGCGAAGGGCGAGGCCAGGATCGATAAACTCTCCATTGGCAACCGACACGGTGCCCGAAAATTGAGGATCGATGATGCGGCCAGTGACCCGTGCATCGAGCGTGGCCGTGCCCGAGATCTGCGCGCCGCGATCGGCGACGAACCGATTGGCAAGAGAGAGCGGTGCCGAACCGTTGACAGCAACATTGAGACCGGCACCCTCGAGCGGAATGGTGCCCTGAGCCGTTGCGCTGAGCCCACCCGAACCGTTGGCACGGGCCTGGGTAAGGGTGACAGTGCTGTCGGCAAAGCTGCCCTGGGCCGAGAGCGATAGGGGTGCGATACCGAACTCGGAAATTGCTGCGGCGTTAATTCCTGCCGCCTCGACCGAGAAGCTGGCACGGGGATCACTCGCCTCACCGCTCACTTGAGCGACACCCGAAACCGTACCGGCCAGCCCCAGATCAGGCACTATGGTGTTGGCGATATTGAGCGGGAAGGCCGTGACATCGAGAGCGATATCGAGTGTCTGCCCGGCGCTGCCCGTGGCTGTGACGCGGCCAGAACCGACAGCCAACTCGATGCCGGAGAAGGACACAGTCTCATTGGCCACAGTAAGTTCTGCAGGACGGGCAAGGCTGGCTGCGATCTGGCCCTGCGCGAGCCGGAAACTGTCAAGCGCAATGCGATATCCATCAGCAATCGGCTCAAGAAGGCCCGCCAGCGCGACATCGGTGCCTGCGTTGAGTGAGCCGTTGGCGGAGAACTGCGTGGTCTCCCCGCTTGCCGTCGCCCGAAGCGCGACCGTCTGCACATTGGTGCCTGCGGCAACGATATCAGCGCCGCTCACCGACCCATTGACGACCGGCACGCCGAACAGATCGGCAATCGCCGCCTCGGCATTGGCCGATCCAATGGTTATGTCGTTAAAGTTGACGCCATCGAGCGATGCCGTAAGGCTCACGCTCTGGCTCTCCCCGTCGCGATCAAGCACGATATCAGCATTGGCAGAACCACTGGCTTCAACCAGGGCGAGAGCGGCAGCGGTCTCTATATTGGGCGCGTTCAGGGTCAAGCGGCCATCGAGCAATCCATCCGCAAAGCGGGTGAGGTTGCCAGAAAGTTCGGTGCCCGGGGCCTGAAATGCGATACCGGCCAGGCGGAGGCGTTCTTCGTTGTTGTCGATGTCACTGGCAAGCGTGACGCGGAAACCATCGAGCGAGGCTTCTCCGGCCAGCGCGCCGACAAGCCCATCTTCGGTCAATGTACCGTCGAATCCGATATTGGCATCACGCAGCAAGCGCCCATCAATCGTGCCCTCAGCGAGGTCTACATCGGCAACCAGCGCGATATTGCCTTCAGCCCCTTGGGCAGTGCCCGCGGCGGTCAGGCGGCCCGACATTTCGGGATTGATCAGCGCCAGATCGGCCAGCACGAGATCGAATGTGAAATCGGCAGTGCCGGTGGCATAGGTTCCGTCAGCCACCATTTCCACCTGCTGGTTGGCAATCCGGAAATCTTCGGCTTCAAGCCCTTCCTCATTGCGCGCGACGCGTCCCGAAAGAGCAACGGTTCCCTCGAGCAGATTATCGGCAATCTCCTCGCCAACGCCCAGATCGGTGCCATCCCCCGAAAGTGTAAGATCGAACCCGCCGGAAAGCGGGGATATTGTGCCTGTGGCGTCCAGAGCAATGGCGCCCGAAAGATCACGATCGGCCAGACCAGAAAACGGTGCTATGGAATTTGTGCTCAGCGCCAGATCGCCGGTAAAGATGTTGTCGGCGATCTGTCCGGCTGCTTCGAAACTGAGCGCTTGGCCCACAAGGCGGAGCTGCGCCAGGGTGATAGGGTCGCCAGCTTCCCACATCCCAGCAAGGCCGAACCCGATGGTGTTCCCCAGGGCTTGGGAAATTTCATCCGACGCAGAGGTAACACCTTGTAGTGTGCCATCTCCGTTGAAGGTAACACGGCGCGCTGCGGGATCATCAAGATCTGCTGCAACGCCCGAAGTATCGAGCACAAGGCTCTGCGCCGCAAAATCGGGTGTCGCAAAGCCGAGCACTTCGAAACGTCCCGACCATTCGTCCGACCCTTCGGCACCATAATCGACATCGAAGCGGGCCTGCTGGATGCGAGTTGAAGCACCAGGTACCGGCAAGGTGACAGTATCGCCCGACATCGGAGAAATTTCGCCAGCAATGTCGAGACGATTCAAAAATCCGTCCTGCGTGGTGGCGGCATTTGCCACCAGTGACAGTTCGCCTCCGCTGAGCGAAAGATTGGAAACTTCGAACCCTCCTGCGTCACGCATCAGGGCCTGAAGCGAAAGCGCCGTTTCGGTACCGAAGAACTCCTTATAGGCCGCTGGCAGGACCGTTGAGAGCGGTCCGCTGAGGTCTGCGGCAATGGCAAGACCTTCGGCATTCTGATCGAGCGTGCCCTGTCCCGTCAGGATGCGGTTTCCATCAGCGTCGAATGTAAGGTCGATGTCGAGATCATCGATCGGACCGGCGCCTTGCAGGCCGAGTTCGATCTCCGGGCGGCCCTCGATATTGAGCAGATTAGCGACGATGCCATCTTCGGGCTCTATAAGGTCGAGACCAAGATCGATCTCGCGCGTATTATTGGCATATTGCAGGTCGAGATCGAGCGTGCCACCCGGACCATCGAGCCGGATGATATCGAGCTGCGCATCGATTGCCCCCCCATCGAGCGTCATCGCGCCGGCAAGCGAAACTTCCGACCCCAACCCGAAAACCTGTTCGCCAAACCGCACATTTGGAATTGCAAGTTCTTCGAGAATGACCGCCACGGGCAATTCGGGAACAGAGAACCCTCCTGCCTCCGGCGAGGGCGCAGCGGCGGCTTGGGTCGAAACCGGGTTGCGGATATAGGCTATGGACTCGGCGGCGAGAGACTGGATTTCCAGTCGCCCGAACAGCAGCGCGCCTTGGTTCCATTGCAATGTGGCGTTTTCCACGATCAGCCAGATGCCCTGGGTATCGGAGATGGTGATCTGATCGATCGATGCATTTGAAGACAGCGCACCGTCGATACCGCTCAACCTGATCTGACGATCGGGCGAGGAAATCTGGTTTTCGACAAACTGGACCAAGGCACCGCGTTGCTCGGTTTCATTGAGCTGGGTGGCGCGAGCCAGCATGTCCATCAAGCTTTCGTCCTCGACCTCCTGCGCAACAGCCGATACCGGCATGGCGAGCGAAACAGTGGCGATTGCGGCGGCCAGAACGCGCATCAGAACGATTGTCCTATACCGACATAGAGCGCGTAATCGGGATCTCCCGGGCTCTTGTTCAAAGGAAGCGCAACATCGAGGCGCAAGGGCCCGAGCGCTGTGTAATAGCGAATGCCAACGCCTGCACCGAGACGCAACTGTTCAAGGCCGGGGAAGGTGTCGGCGGCAACATAGCCACCATCGACAAAGGCCACAGCGCCGAACTGGTCGTTGAAGCGCACGCGTCCTTCGACCGAAGCTTCCAGCAGGTAGCGGCCGCCAGTGACATTGCCCATACCGTCATCGACGCCGATCGAACGATAGGCATAGCCGCGTACCGAGCCACCGCCACCGGCGAAAAACAGCAGATCGGGGGGGATCTCGTTCAGAGTGGGACCTGCCACGGCACCGGCCCGGATCCGGGCGGCAAGAATGTAATTGGCCTCATCGTCGAAGGCGAAATAGGCGCGCCCCTCGAGTGTTGCCCGCGCCATGAAGTTCTCGTACTCGAACTCGTAGAGCGGGTCGACATTGGCTTCGAGATAGAATCCTTCAGTCGGATCGAGATCGGAATCACGACTATCGAATACGCCTCGCCCGTAAAGGCCGGCAGTGGTGAAGTTCCGGTTTCCAAAGGTGGCATCGTTTTCAAAATAGGAATGCTGGAATTGCAACCCGACGCCACCGGATATCTCATCGCTGAAGAGCTGGTCGATGCCCAAGCGGCCCTGAACCGACGTTTCAGTGTAGAGAGGCAGAACCGAACGGTCGGCGCTAATCGAGGCGACAAGATCGGTCTCGGGAGTATAGATTCCAGGCTTGGTGAACGTCCCGCCGAAAGCATAGTCGAATTCGGCTGTGTCGATGGGAAAGCTGATGCCCGCGAGCCTGGCATCGAGCCGAAGGCGTTCTGCCTCACCAAACAGATTGCGATGCAGCCAATAGCCTTCCACCCCAAGCCCATCGAGTGTGCCATAGTTCGCGCCGATCCCGAAACGGCGAAGGGCCTGTTCCTGGACGATGATCTGATAGGGTAGCAAACCGCTGGACGGGACTTTCTCGGCCGCTTCAATGCGCAGGGATCGGAAGACACCGAGCCTGTTGAGGCGCTCACGTGCCCTTTCGATATCGTCGGGATCATATTCGGCGCCCTGCACCAGACCGGTCTGGCGGACGATGAAGGCCGGGCTCATGTTTTCGGTGCCCTGGACGCTGACCGGTCCGATTGCGGCGTAAGCGCCAGGATCGACTGCTATCGATACATCGAGGGTACGGCTAGGATGGTCGGCGACAACGTCACGCGATGCGATCTGAGCCTTTGGATAGCCAAGTTGACGCCAGGCCTCGACAAGACGCTGCTCAGCCTGCGCAATGACTGTAGCACGAGCCACATCACCGGTTACGAAGCCGATCTCTTCAGGCGCTTCAACAGCGTCGTCTTCGCTGACAGAGACCGGAACGCGGTTGGCAATGCGCAGCGGGCCAAAAACGAACTCGGGACCGGAATTGACGGTAACGACGATCTGGCTTGGCTCGGGCAAATTTGCGTCGGGCGGGATAGAAGAAGCCTCTCGCCCATTGACCAAGATCGAGATCGCGCCACCGTAATAGCCGAGATTGTAGAGAGCACCTGTCATGCGGGCATAGTCGCCCCGCGCCTTGGCCAGCAGTCCAGGCACCCCGGAGGCAGGCTGTTCCCGATCTGCCCACAAGTTAGACGCGCCGCGTAATGCACCGTCAACGGCCCCGTCTGCACCGGTTTCAAATGTCAGATCGTAAGTGCGTGGATCTGCAATAACGGCATCTGCATCCTCGGCTTCAGAGCCGAAGAACTGGATACCAAACAGCTCAAATCCAAGCGCTGGTCCGCTCAAAAGCGCACCGGCCAAGAAAAGGGTGATCAGTCTATGACGCTTGTTGAATTTCACGGCTGGTACGCAATCCACACTATCCATTCCGCACAATCGGAGAGACGATCCGCAGATCAGATCGCTCCAATTTGAACAAAAGCGTAGCACAGAGGAAGTTAACAGCAACCCCGTTCGGCAGGGCGTGGACGCGATTGTGATCGCAGTGTCGCAGCCTGAGCACGGTCAGCGCTGCACCGGGGCTATGGAATCGAGCAGTGCGAAGGTGCTCGTGACAAGATCGATCGAGGGGCGCAACTCTGTCCCGCGCTGGGGATCAATAGCTGCCTGCGGCAAATTGAGCGTTTCGGTCTCTGCCGCCACCATGGGCTGAGGCGCATCGCTGGACGCGCGCTGTTGGGCATGGGCCAGCCCCGAGGGCGCTTCATCAACTGTTTGCGCTGGCTGCGGCCGGGCTGGAACAACTGGGGGCGCCTGCACTGCAGCGATGGCGACGAGGGCGTCAGTGCGGGTGGAGGGGGCTGGATTCGGCGCCTGAAGCTCGAGAGGCCGTGTGGGCGGCAAGAAGCCAAGCGGGGTACCCTCAAATGCGGCTTCAAGCGGCTCGATGGCAGCCATTTCGACAGTTCCAGCAATTTGCTCGACCGGCGGCGGCGCAACGGCGGCTACCACCGGCGCGTCGAACTGCGGCGGTGAAGGCGCAACGGGTGTTGCCGGACCAGGACGCAATCCGGTTTCCTCAAGCAAACCGGCAGCCTTGGCCTCGTAATAATAACCCTTTGCATAAAGCTGGACGGCACGATCATGGCTGCCATTGGCTAAAAGCCAGGCGCCACGCAGGTACTTAACAGCGTATATCAGATTGGTTTCGGCGTTGAGTAGATCAGATGGCTGCCCCCTGAAGCCCATGGTGCGGGCAGTCGCTGGAAGGATCTGCATCAGACCATAATAGGGGCCGTTGCGTGCGCCGGGATTAAATGTACTTTCGCGATTGATAACACGACGGACCAGTTCAAGCGGCACACCGTAATATTGCGAGTAATATTGCGCGAGGATCTCGATCTCGCCGCGCGAATGGCTCTGCGCGCTCGCAGGCACAGCTGAGAACCCCAAAACGAGGGCGGCAAACAGCGCGATGAGCCGTTTTGCAATCATGAGACCCGAAGAAGAAATTGAACCCTGAGCCGTGCACTTAGCACGCAAACGACAATAATGGGAGTTGATGTGGCAAATTGTTGGCGACAATCGGGCAATCCGATAACTTTTCGCGTCAGCACAATGCTGCTACAGCCACAGCCATGCTCAATCCCATGCCAAAGACTTTCGATTATCGGCCACCCACGGACCCTTGGCTCGACATTCTCCACGAGGATGACGACATTATCGTGTTCAACAAGCCCTCTGGACTGCTCAGTGTTCCGGGCAAGGACCCAAATCTTGCCGACAGCCTCCAAACCCGCGCGCGCGAGCGCTTTCCCGGCGCAGGGACGATCCACAGGCTCGACAAGGACACTTCGGGGATCATCATCATGGCCAAGCATAAGACCGCCCATGGCCATATAGGCAAACAGTTTGAATATCGCCAGACAACGAAATTCTATATTGCCCGGGTATGGGGTCATGTGGTCGACGATGAAGGGTTGATCGATCTGCCATTGGCGACGGATTGGGAGAACAAGCCGCGCCAAGAGGTCAACCACGAGCGCGGTCGCGCCAGCCAGACCCGCTGGCAGGTGATCGATCGCGAAACAAATGCCACGCGGTTAAAGCTGATCCCGATCACCGGGCGCACCCATCAATTGCGGGTCCATATGAAAGAGATCGGGCACCCGATCCTTGGCGATGAGTTCTATTCTATCGGGGACGCGCTTCACGCTGCAGACCGTCTGCAATTGCACGCAGCCGAGCTGGGGTTCCGCCATCCGAGCGGCGGCGAACCGGTTGTGTTTCGCTCAGAGCCGCCATTCTAAATCACGAGCGCAAGGAAAAAGCCGGCCCCCGTGGAGGGGACCGGCCTGTCGTCGCGATGCCATCGGAGGCATCCTGATTATGCAACGCGACGAATGTCGGCACGCGCCTTGCGCTCGGCTCGCTCTTCAACGAGGCCCTTGTGGAGCGCGATAATGGCTGCGTCGAAATCCTTTTCCTCGACCAGAACCTGCAGATCGACCTTGCGGATCATGTCGGTAAGTCCGATCGGTTCGATGCCGACTTCATCGAGCGCGGCGATGGCGCGAGGCAAAATCCTTGCGCCGCCGAGATCGCGGCCGATGGCGGACACCATTGCCAGCTTGCGCAATGTGGTCGTCGCCGTCGGAAACGCTTGGGCAAGATCGGATTCCACACGCTTGATCGCCTTCATCGACCCCTTGAGATAATGGGTGATGGTATTGGCATTCGAGGTTTTGGAGATAATCCAGACCTTGTGGCGCGTCAGCGATTCAAGAATCTTGGTGTCATACCCTTTCACCCCGACCATGTCCTGATCGTAGAATTCGAGCGCAAACACACCCTTGAGGCCCGTGACGATCTCCGCGCCGGGTGTCTTGGGCGCGAGATCGCTCATAATGACCGTTCCAGGGTGATCGGGTTCAAACGCATTGGTGACACGGAGCGGAATACCGGCCTGACGCAGCGATTTTGCAGCGCGGGGATGGATGGCCTCCATACCCATGTTAGAAAGCTGGTCGGCGACATCGTAATTGGTTTCGCCAATGACCTGCACCTTGTCCGAGCCCACGAGTTTGGGATCGGCCGAGGAGAGGTGGAACTCTTTATGGATAATCGCTTCCTTGGCACCGGTGACCACGGCCACCCGCGACAACGTCACTTCGGAGTACCCGCGATCATAGGTTTTCATGAGCTGTTCGGCACATTGGGCATAACCGGTAACGATCGGCAATTCAGTGGCCATATCGACGCCCGCAAACTGACGCGCAATATGCTCATCGAGCGGCAGCTCGCCATCCTGGCGCCAGCCGGTCAGATCTATGAAGCGGGCATTGACGCCATTCTGGTTGAGCAGCAGCGCGGTATTGAACGCCGATTGCGCTTCCCCGAGGGCCGAGAGCATTTCGCGCACGGTAAGAAGATGGGCTTCGAGCTGGAAATGGCCGAACGAACATAGGCGCGAAAGATCGATTAGGCAGGATCGAACACCCTCGATGCGTTCGCGGATGAACTTGTCGGCCTGTTCACGCGTTGCGGAATCGGGAAAAATCTCCGCGTTCTTTTCGACCATCTTCGAAGCTACAGACGACAGAGCATCGCCCCATTGCCAGCCGCTTTCCGCACTCGCAAACAGGGCGTAAACCCCGGGCTCGTCGGATTTCTTGTGTTCGAGCAGCGCGTCGGTCATGCCGCCATAGGCTGAAACGACGAAAATGCGATTGTAGAGCTCAGGGCCCTGCCGGTCGCCGACGAGCACGGTGCGCAAAAGCTCCTGGCTGCGCGACATCGACGTGCCACCGATCTTTTCGACTGTATGGGTCTTGGCTGTCACTTGTGCCTCCGATTAGGTCGGGGTGCCCGGCGGGTTTGCAGATATCCCGCCGGATGGTTGATGGCCCAGTCAGGGCCTATTCGATTTTGCCCGAGACAATTTCAAACGGACCTTTTGGGTCGCGGTTCGACAGAAAGTCGGGCCGAGGTTTGTTTGCTGCAAACGGCTCTTCGACGCGGTTCGACCAGGCGTTATAAACAAAGAACGCGTTGGAGCGCGGGAACGGGGTGATGTTGCCGTTAGAGCCGTGGATCGTGTTGCATTCGAACAGGATCACGGTACCAGCTTTGCCCGATGCGTATTCGATGCCAAATTTTGCCGCCAGGTCACTCAGCGCTCCGTGGCTCGGCACGCCCACTTCCTGCTTTTTGAGCGAGGATTTATGGTTCTCGTCGGGTGTTTCACCCGCGCACGACACATAATGCTTGTGCGAACCGGGCATGAGCATGAGCGGCCCGTTCAACGCATCATTGTCTGTCAGCAGTATCGAAGCTGAAATTGCCCGCATCCGCGGCATTCCGTCTTCTGCATGCCATGTCTCAAAATCGGAGTGCCAATAGAACTCCTTGCCCGTAAATCCGGGCTTGTAGTTCAAACGGCTCTGATGAAGATACAAGTCGTCATCGAGCAGAAAGCGGACCTTGCCAGCAATACGCTCGTCACGAGCAACCCGATTGAACAGCGAGCTTTCATCCTCAAGCCGGAAAATGGTGCGCACCGCATCCGAGTCGGGTTCGGTCACCACATTATCGGAATTGAGGCTGGCCTCGCCGGACCTAAGGCGGCTCGATTCTGCCTGCAGCTTTGTTACCTCGGCAGGCGAAAAGACGTTATTGAGGACCAGAAAGCCGTTCTTGTCGAACTCTTCGGTCTGGGCGCGGGTCAGAGGCGCCTGGGGTGTCCAGTTGCCCCAGAAAACAGGATCCTTGCGCTCAAGCCAGGTTTCGTCGGCAAGTCGTGTGGGATAGGCGTCCGTTCGGGTGTGAACTGCAGAGAGTGTCATTGCTTCCTCTACTCCTTGGTTCGGGGTGTGCAGGTGCGCTTGATATCAGGCGCTTTTGGCCAACTCAGCGGCCGGGGCGTAAGAGCCATCTTCGCGATGGACTTCGGTGCCAGTGACCGGCGGGTTGAAGCAGCACGCCATGACCATTTCCGCGCGGGCGGTCAGGCGATGGCGGTCGTTCTTGTCGAGCGCGTACATGACACCCGGTCTGATCTGGTAGACAGTTCCGGTCTCAAGGTCCTCGATCTCACCATCGCCAGATACGCAGTAAACGCTCTCGAAATGGTGCTTGTAGTGAAACTCGTGGCTGGTGCCGGCGTGAATGCGGGTGATGTGGAACGAAAAGCCCATCCCATCACCGGCCAAAAGCAGGCGGGTCGAATCCCAACCATTTGAATTGACCAAGCGGTCGCCCTGGCGAGCGTCTTCAAGATCACGAACGATCATTGTGTCTTCCTTTCCTCGTTAGCGTCGCCGCGCTTATTCAGCCGCGGCGCGCGAAGCATCTTTGTCGAGCACAGCTTCGAAAGCGTCCTCAATGATGTCGAGACCTTTGTCGAGCTGGGCAATATCTATGACCAGCGGGCACAAGACCTTGACCACTTCATCTCGCCCGCCAGAGGTCTCGATGATGAGCCCCTGATCGAAGCACTTGGCACAGATGTCGGATGCGACATCCCCGTTTTCGGTGTTGATGCCCATCATCATACCGCGACCGCGCAAGGTCAGCCCGTAGCGTTTGGCGATGGCGCCAAGGCGCGTTTCAAGGTGCGCGCCCTTGGCCTTGATCGAATTGGCAAAAGCGTCATCGCTCCAGAATTTTTCCAGTGCTACCCTCGCCGTAACGAAGGCGTGGTTGTTGCCCCGGAAAGTGCCATTGTGTTCGGCGGGCTTCCAGATGTCATGCTCTGGCTTGAGAAGCGTCAAAGCGAACGGCAGGCCCATGCCCGAGAGCGATTTGGCCTGTGTGATGATATCGGGGTCGAGGCCGAACTCTTCGAAGGAAAAGAACGTGCCTGTGCGCCCGCAGCCCGCCTGGATGTCATCTAGAATGAACAGAGCGCCATGCTTTTTGGCAATCGCCTCAATCTTTTTGAGCCATTCGCCGGACGCAGCGTTCAAGCCGCCTTCGCCCTGTACAGGTTCGACCAGGATCGCAGCGGGCGCATCAATGCCGCCCGAGGGATCGTCAAGCATCTGCTCGAGCATGTCGGCTGTGTCCACTTCGGGTCCGAAATAGCCCTCGAACGGCGCGCGATGAATGCCGCCCAGATCAATGCCGCCGCCATTGCGTTTTCCGGCATTGCCCGTCGCGGCCAGCGCGCCAAGGGTCATGCCATGAAAGCCATTGGTAAAGGCGATCACGTTGGTGCGTCCTGTCACCTTGCGAGCGAGTTTGAGCGCCGCTTCGACAGCATTGGCGCCTGTCGGGCCAGTAAACATGAGCTTGTAGTCCATGCCCCGCGGCTTAAGGATGATGTCCTCATAGGCAACAAGAAAATCTTCCTTGGCCCTGGTGAACATGTCCAGCCCATGAGTGATGCCGTCAGACGTGACGTAATCGACCAGGGCAGCCTGCATATCGGGATCATTATGACCATAGTTCAGCGATGAGCAGCCCGCGAGGAAGTCGATATATTCCCGACCATCTTCGCCATAAATAATTGAACCCTTGGCTTTGCCGAAGAGCTTTGGAAAGCTGCGCGAATAAGAGCGAACCTGGCTCTCGACGCGATCAAATGTCTCGTGTGTCGTATTCATATTGCCTTGTCTCCTTGTTTCTCTCGTATCGCGCTCCTGATCAGCAGAAGTGGGAGCCACTTCTGCCGGGGGCGCCTCGAGCGGGACGGCGGAATTTGGAATCAGCGGAATTCTTGCCTGCATGAGATCTGGTGGCACCGGCGACCGCAGTCACTGGCCGCAGCGCACTTGCTCTCTTACGCTGCAGAACGAACGGGCAGAGCCGCGCGCTCGAACGGACCGATCGTGACGAGAAATTCAGTGTCGTGCATGCCGGCGAAGTGATCGTCGCGCTTGAAGTGCGGCTGACGAACCAGATCGGCATCCAGCGTATCGGCAATGGACCCAAACAGCGCCCACGAGGGCTTGTTATCCTTGGTGATGGTCGACTGAACTTGAGTCACACCAGCACAGCCCTTGCGAGCCAGCACAGCGTTGATCAGGCGCTTTGCCATCCCCTTGCCGCGCGCTTTTTCAGCCACGCACACCTGCCAGACGAAATAGGTGTCAGGATGTTCAGGCGGAATATAGCCCGACACCCAACCAACGATTTCACCGCCCATTTCAGCCAGCGCGCAAGTCGATGCGAAATGGCTGCACTGGAGCAAATTACAGTACATGGAATTGTCGTCGAGCGACGTCGTATCGGAAATGAGCTGCCATACACCGGCACCGTCTTCGCGCTTGGGAGCGCGAATCGAGATTGCGGCGCGCGGGTCGGCGCTGAGATCCGTGTCGCTGACTGCTGCGAGTTTCATGGGATGCCTCCAATTTGTGTTCGCGCAGTTAGTTAGCTTGTTCAAACTAAATGTCAACCCGCACAAATCGTTCCAAAATGCGCCTCGGTTTATTTATTTGTTTAATTTCAAAGCCATAGCGCGCCAAATGATAATTTTGCAACGCCGCTATTGATTTTCCCAGGACGCCTATGACTTGCCAATTTCATTAGGTCTATCTAAATGATTTCGACAAAACACCACCGGTTGGGGCTTGGGAGAGCCGACAAGCAAAGGTAAAGACCATGAACACACTCGTGCTGGAGCCAAGTCGCGCCGTGCAAGCCCCGACAAAGACTGCGCTTTCAGCGCTACGTAAAATCCTGCGCAAAACGGAACTCAATTCCAAGGCGCTCATGCGCGAAACAGGACTGACGCCGTCGCAGCTTATCTTCATGCAGCTGCTCGACGACGGCCTTGAGCACACCGCAGGTTCGGTGGCGGCACGCATGGGCATTACCCAGGCCACCACGACGGCGTTGATTCAAAAGCTCGAGGCGCAAAACATGATCGCCCGCCGCAAGGGACAAGCCGACAGGCGGCAGGTTTGGTTGAGCCTTACCGAAAAGGGCCGCAAGATCCTCGAAATCGCGCCCGATGGCGCCCACGCGCGTTTTCACAACGCATTTTCGGATCTCCAGGAATGGGAGCAGCTCATGCTGATTGCCGCTCTGGAGCGCGTCGCCTCAATGCTCGACGCAGAGGACGACGCCGCTGCAGTTCTGGCCGCCGACCCGGTTCTGGCCCCGCGCGCAGAGCCAGCCAGCTCATAGCCGATTGCATACCCTCAAGGGGCAATGGCACCAGGTACCCTTTTGCCTAACTGCCCGGTGTCCAGTAACGGGCCAAAGTCGAAGGGGTGTGCATGGTGCCGTACAAATGCTGCCAGAACCGCGAGCGCTCGGATCGAGGCACTTCTTTCCAGACCTTTTCGACAGCAACGTCACCGCACCAATAGGCATACACAAAGGGTGCCCTGAGGTCGTGGTGCAAAAACGCCAGCCGCCCCTTTACGGTCTCCTCCGACTGATAGCCCTGAGCGGCGATAACCGGGACAATTTCATCTAGCTGTTTGTTTTGCTCATGCATCATCCAGGCCGCGTTGCAGCGCAACGCGCTGCGCAAGCGCTGGAGTGCGACAGCGATTTGGTCGCCAGGGGTATCGAGCCAATCCAGAAACGCCATGCCATTGTCCGCGATACCCTCAAACAGCGCGCTTGAAGCCGAACTTGTAACGACCTGTGCGCCATCGAGCGGCATTTTCCCTTCGGCAACGTAAAGCTCTCTAAGGCCAAGATGAACAAGATGGCCGGGAAACGCTTCATGTGTCGCCAAATGTTTCAATGAATAATGGGTATAGGGAAAATCGAGATTGAGCAGGACCTTGCGCCCCGGATAGTCACAGTACGCCGAGAACGGCTTGTCGATGACCCCAACAGGGTCGATCCAATCGCTGGAGAAATCATACATGGTTTCTGCAACCCGACGGCGGGACTGCCTGAGCAAATCCTCGAGCACAATTATCACGGCATCGCGCGGCACGGTGTTGGCGACTTCCCAACGAGCGATGTCCTGGGCCAGATCACCATCACGATACCCTAGCTCATCAAGGCCGGCGCGAATCGTTGTGCGGTACCCGCCAAGAATGTCTTGGCCGATCAGTGTGGTGTCGACCCGGATCTGACGCTTAAGGCGCTCGGCAAAGCTGATCGGCTTGCCTTCGAAACCATCCAAGAGCGCGAGCAGGGAATCGATCATCTCTTCAATATAGTCACGACGGTGCTCGCTTTCGGCGTCAGCATCCAGCGATTGTGATAAGCGATCGAGGGCGTCGCGCGCGTCTGTGTAGTTACTGAACGCGCGAGGCTGGACTTCGGCAACGGCAACGGGGATCAATCCCTCGGCATCAAGGAACCCGTCGCCCTGCTGCTGAGGCCTATAGAGGCTATCGATCCCTGCGGTGATCTCGGCAAGCTCAATGCCAGCTTTCATAATGCAATCCCGTAATTCTCGGTGTCGTGTCTGGCGGGCTGGCGCGCTTTAAACATGCCCTGCCACGGGCTTTGGCCGGTATGGCGCCTCCATGAGCTCAACATCGTCCCCGGAGAGCTCAACTTCGAGCGCGGCAATCGCATCATCGAATTGATGAAGCTTGGATATCCCAACGATGGGCGCTGTAATGCCGGGCCGCGAGGCGACCCAGGCATAGGCAATCTGCGCCATTGAGCGTCCGTGACGCTCCGCAACCGTACGGACAGCACCGATCACTGCCTCGTCCTGCTCATGCGTGGCGTCGTAGAGCGCGTTTGCCGTCTTATCGGTCTGCGATCGGGTCGTTGCATCACCACCGCGACCCGCCAGGCGACCACGCGCCAAGGGACTCCAAGGGGTTACCCCGATGCCTTCGGAACGGCAAAGCGGCAGCATTTCCCGCTCTTCCTCGCGATACATCAGATTATAGTGGTTCTGCATGCACACGAAAGGCGCCCAGCCATTGGCGCGCTGGATGCCGATGGCCTTCATGAACTGCCAGGCGTGCATCGAAGACGCCCCAAGATAGCGTACCTTGCCAGCGCGAACGACGTCATTGAGCGCATCAAGAGTCTCTTCGAGTGGAGTGTCGTAATCGAAGCGATGAAGCTGGTAGAGATCGATATAGTCGGTGCCCAAGCGTTTCAGGCTGGCGTCGACCGCCTCGAAGACATGCTTGCGCGACAGACCGCGATCATTGGGGTCACCGCTCATCGGGTTATAGAGCTTGGTACCCAGCACCAGCTTGTGACGTGGAACATCCTTGAGAGCGTTTGCAACAACGACCTCGCTTTCGCCACGCGAATACATATCCGCCAAATCAAAGAAATTGATGCCCAGATCGAGAGCCTTGGCAATTATGGGTCGCGATTCAGCCTCATCAAGCACCCAGGGTGCCCAGCTCGACGAGCCGAACGTCATGCAGCCCAGAACGAGCTGCGATACTTTCAAGCCGGTTCTGCCGAGATTGATATAATCCACTAGTACACCCTTTCATCGCAAAATTTCTCCGCAACTGGACGCGAGGGCCGATAAAACATCCTCGAAACTTCGTTTTCCAGTCACGAAATCCATATTTTCTGCATAAATGCATAAATAAGCGGCGTATGCAATTTGTGTACAAAAAATTCTCACACACCCTTGCGTCGAAAAAGATCTCGTGCAACCGTTTAGGTGTACTGAATAGATAGCACACTCAAATGTTCACTTTAGACGCGTCCAGCATCGATAAGTCGCTCCCGGTTCCAGTGGGTACCCAACTGCACGGTCTGCTCGCGTACATGCTCAGTTTTGGCGACATCGCTCACGGCACCAAACTGCCTTCGGTGCGCCAGCTCGCCGCCGATATCGGCATCGCGCCTATGACTGTGGCCCAGGTCTACAAGCAGCTGCGCGATGAGGGGCTGGTCGAGATGCGCCATGGATTGGGCGCCTTTGCGATCCGGGATCCGAAGATACAGGTTTCGGGATCAAACCCGTTGGATGCGCTGCGCGCCGATATCGGCGCACTCATCGAAAAAGCCGACAATCTAGGAATTTCCACCCTGTCGCTGATTTCAATGATCAATGCGCAGTCGCAGCTCCCCCGCGGCGGAGACGGGCTGGACATCGTCTTCGTTTGCATATTCGAAGGGCCAGGCCGCGACTATGTCGAGCAGATCCGCCCGGTATTGGCCAGCGATGACAAAGTGCGCCTGATAACGCTTGAAAGCCTGTCGGGCTCCGACACGCTGCGCGAAGCTTGCCGCAAGGCTGACCTTGTTCTGACCTTCGTCAATCGCGAGGCCGAGGTGCGGTCCCATGTCGATACCGACAACATTCTGGGACTTCGGTTCATTCCGGCTGAGCAAACCCGGCAGAACCTTGCACGGCTCGACCCGCGCTCCAGGGTCGCCGCTATCACGCACTTCAAGGAATACATCGCCATCATGCGCCCAAGCGTGCGTGAGTTCGCACCTCATGTCTCCGATGTCAAGGTGACCTGGTCCTCTGCTCCCGATCTCGAGGAAACGCTGGCCCAATGCAACGCAGTGATCTTTGCCTCCGGGGCCGATCACGTTGCCGAACACGTACCCGATGGCATCCCCTGTTTCGAATATCGCCACGCGCCCGATCCGGGCGCCGTTGAAAATCTTCTCGCGCCGCATCTCGCCGACCTCCGGCGGCAAAAAATGCGGCGCCTCCAAACAAGTCACCCGGCACAGAAGGTGGCAGGAAAATCCAAGGGAAACTGACAGCTCCATCAGACAGCTGAATTATCAAAGGGAACGATCATGAAGGCATTTCTTCTCTCAACCACAGCGGCATTCGCCGTCACACTGGCCCCGGCCACTGCGCTTGTGGCGCAGGAAACCGATACTATCGTCATCGGCACCGACGTGGATGCAGGTACACTCGATCCACGGCTGACGCGCGACACCACAGCGTCGCGCACGGCAAATCTAATCTATTCCGGCCTCGTTGAAATTGCCCCCAATCTCGAAGCCGTCCCCGAGCTTGCCGAGAGCTGGGAAAGTCCAGATCCGCAGACAATCATTTTCACGTTGCGGCCCGACCTCACTTTTTCCGATGGCAGTCCGCTGACCGCCGAGGACGTCGTGTTCACTTACGAGACCATCCTCGACCCCGACTTCAACGCGCCGCAGCGCGCACTATACACCCCGATCGAGTCCATCGAGGCTGTCGATGAGCGCACGGTTCAGTTCAACCTGTCAGCGCCCTATGCACCGCTGCTGTCCTATCTGGATATGGGCATCGTCTCCAAAGCCGCCGTCGAAGGGGGAACCGATATCGCCCTTGAGCCGATCGGCGCGGGTCCGATGCAACTCGTTGCCTGGAACAGCGGCAGCGACATCCAGCTTGAAGCCAACGAAAACTACTGGGGCACAGCACCGGAAATCGAAAATATCACGCTCCAGATCATCGGTGACAATTCGGCCCGTGCGCAGGCCTTTGAGGCGGGCGATCTCGACATCGTACAATCGCCGCTTTCACCTCAGGACATCGAGCGGCTTGCCGCAGACGATCGTTTCGGCAATGCCATTATGGCAGGGCTAGGCGTTACCTACCTCAATTTCAACGTTTCCGATCCTTTGCTTTCCGATCCCGAAATGCGCCAGGCATTTGCCATGCTGGTCGATCAGGACACCATAGTGAACCAGATCTATCAGGGCGTTGACGAAGTCACTAATTCGGTACTTCTGCCAACCTCTTGGGCGTATGACGAAGCGATTTCCCAGCCACTTTTCGATCCGGCTGCTGCCGTCGAGAAATTCGCCGAACTGGGCTGGACCGACACCAATGGCGACGGCATCCTCGACAAGGATGGCGATCCTCTTCGTGTTGTTCTCTCGACACACAGCGAAGATCCCAATCGTGTTCAATCGGTAGAATATCTGCAGGCGGTTTTCCAGTCGGCAGGCGTGGATGCTGAAATCCAAATCAGCGACTGGCCATCGTTTTCGACCAATTACGTGCAGCAAGGTCAGCACCAGATCGCGCTGCTGGGCTGGCTGAACCTTGTCGATCCCGATCGGCTGCTCTACGCCCAGCTCACCACAGGCGGCTCGACGAACTGGGGTGGGTACTCCAATCCTGAAGTCGACGCGTTGCTCGACGCAGGTCGCTCGAGCCTGGATCAGGCCGACCGCGCCCAAGCCTATCGGGGCGCTGCAGAGATCCTGGCTGAAGAACTGCCCTATTACATCATTTCGGCCCAGGGCTATCAGCTGTTCTACGCCAGCGATCTTCCCGTCGAAGTCGAAGCCAATCCGCGGGGCACCTTGCGCGGCGTGATCGGGCTTTCCGACTAATCGCTTTGGGCCGGCGCAACAGCGCGCCGGCCCTCTTCCCTACATCTACACCCGGAGCCCTTCATGACCTTCCATCAGGTGCTCGGCGCTGATTTTTACGCCAAAGTGCACGCCGACATCCGCAAGCGCATGGATGCTGCCGACATCGATCTGCTGCTGCTCGATTCCAATGACGATGTGATCTACACCACGGGCTTTTCTCACTATACGACCGAACGACCCGTCGTCTTTGCGATCACACGCGACGGCTCCTGGCTGCTGATCCCCGAGCTTGAACGCGCCCACGCAGCCCATCAGAACATCGCAGCCGAGCCGATCGTCTATTTCGAATTTCCGGGCGTGGACAAACCCTTTGACGTGTTGGGCCGCGCATTTCCCGAGATGTTCGGAACGATTGCCTATAGCCACACCATTTCGCTGGCGCGCGTTGGCCAGATCGAGGCCGCATTTCCCAATGCGAAAATCTGCAAACCGACCAATCTCGTCGGGCAGATGCGACTCATCAAATATCCCGAAGAGATCATATTGCACCGCGAGGCTGCGCGGATTTCCGACGAAATGGTCAAGGCCGGCGTCGATCTCATCGCCGATGCCATGGCATCGGGCGGAACGCTGCCAAGCGAAATCGAAATCGAATCCTTTGTGTCCCGCCATGCGATGAAGATCATGCACGAGGATCATCAAGACGTTCTGCTGGTGCAGGGCCTGGCCAGCGGGTTGGTCTATTCTGGCGCGCGTTCGGCGTTTCCGCACGGCATGCCGACAGGCAACCCGGTCAAACGCGGCGAGAGCATCATCCTCTCGCTCGGCTGCCGCGTGGGCGGCCGAGCCGCCGAGAGCGAGCGCACGCTTTTTATCGGCGAGCCTACGCAAAAGCAGGAAGGGCACTACGCTGTGGCCTTTGAAGCGCAGCGGATGGCCACAGCGGCTTTGATCGCGGGACATACTTGCGCTTCGGCAGACAATCTGGCGCTCGCTTACATCCGGGACAGCGGTATGAGCGAGTACCTGCTGCACCGGGTCGGACACGGCATGGGCGTCATGTTCCATGAGCCGCCCTGGGTCGAGGCTGGGGACGACACAATTCTCGAACCCGGCATGGTGACGTCGAGCGAGCCAGCAATCTTTGTCCCCGGCTTTGCCGGGTACCGCATTGCCGACACCGTTCTGATCGCCGCCGACGGCCCCGAGAGCATGACCAGATATCCCCGCACCATCGATCAGGTGGTGATCGGCTGAACCGGTTGAGACAATGAACCAATCCTCGCAGACAAATCATAGGTGGACTGCATGCTAGCTTATGTCGCCCGCCGGCTTCTTTTGATGATCCCCATGGCCATCGGCATGGTGGTCATTACCTTCGGGCTGCTGCTGCTCATCCCCGGCGATCCCGCCGCGGTGCTGCTCGGGCAGGAAGCGTCGGCCGAAGCCATCCAGAATTTGCGCAATACGCTCGGGCTCAATGACCCCTGGTATATAAGACTGTGGGACTATTTCGTCGCGTTGTTGCAGGGCGACATGGGCATGTCGATCTTCCAGAACCGCCCGGTCGCCTCGATCATTGGCAGCCGGTTGGGCGCGACGCTGGAGCTGGCGATCGTATCATTGATCCTTGCTACAGTGATCGGACTGACGCTCGGCGTCGTCGCCGCGATCCGCCAGGGCTCGTGGGTCGATACGGCCACGATGCTGTTCGCCCAACTTGGGGTTTCCATGCCAGTCTATTGGCTGGGCCTTTTGCTCATGCTCGCCTTTGCCGTACTGCTCGGCTGGCTCCCTGCCGTCGGACGCGGGGTTCCCTTGCCTGAGGCCATAGGCGCCATGTTCACCGGCAACTTCCGCCCAATCTGGGACTCTGTGTCCCACCTGGCGCTGCCTGCCATTGCGCTGGCCGCCAATTCGGCTGCGGTCATCTCGCGCCTTGTGCGTGCCGCCATGCTCGAAGTGCTGCGTGAGGATTTCGTGCGCACTGCCTATGCAAAAGGATTGCGCCGCCCCCGCGTCGTCATCCGGCACGCGCTGCGCAACGCACTATTACCGGTGCTATCGATCATCGGCTTGCGCTTTGGCGCACTTCTGGGCGGTGCGGTTCTTACCGAATCCATCTTTGCCTGGCCCGGTCTGGGCCAACTCACCATCTCGGCGATTTCCCAGCGCGACCTGCCGTTGATCCAGGGCATCGTTTTGACCTTCGCCATTGTTTTTGCGCTGGTCAATCTGATCGTCGATCTCCTCTACGCCGCGGTCGATCCGCGCATCAGGCTCGGATAGGATCCATGCGCATCCCAAAAGCTTTCAGGAACACATCACTTGTCGTCGGCGCGCTGATTTCGCTCGCCATCATATTTTGCGCCGTGTTCGCGCCTTTTGTTGCGACACATGGCGTGGAGCAGATGGACATGATCAACCGATTTGCATGGCCCACACCAGGCCATGTACTGGGGACCGATAATTTTGGGCGCGATCTTTGGTCTCGTCTGGTCTACGGCGCGCGTGTCTCGCTATCGATCGCCATCATCTCCGTGGTCTGCGCCGCTATTGTGGGCACTGTCGTCGGACTGGTGTCGGGCTATTTCGGAGGCTGGGTCGACCAACTCCTGATGCGGATCACCGACATCTTTCTTGGGTTCCCGCCACTTGTCCTGGCACTGGCCATCGTGGCGGTCATGGGTCCGGGGATCACCAATATCTCGTTTGCCATCATCATCGTGACCTGGACCGAATATGCACGCGTCGTGCGCGCCACGACGCTGGTGTTACGCGAACAGAATTATGTGCAGGCTGCGCGAGCACTGGGCGCCAGCCCCGTTCGGATTTTGTTCCGCGAAGTTTTGCCCAATGCGTTCGGGCCGATCATCGTGCTGGCTTCGCTCGGCCTGGGCACCGCGATCATTTCCGAATCCGCACTGAGCTTTCTCGGCTTCGGCTTGCCGCCCCCAACTCCAACCTGGGGTTGGACACTGGCTTATGGCACGCGATTCATCCGCGACGAGCCTTGGCTCTCCATCATTTCGGGCGCAACGATCATGATCACCGTGCTCGGCTTCAATCTCCTAGGCGATGGCCTGAGGGACATCCTAGACCCCCGTCAGCTCTCGCGCAGCGGCGGCAAGTCGAAATAGACGCGATAAAAGGACACCACAAGAATGGTCAAATCCATCAACCCCATTCGCCACACGTTCACAACGCTCGCCGACGGCTCGGATGCCGCCTTGCTGATGCATGAGCTGGTGGGCGAGAAAGACGGCCCCACCGTCGGCATTTCGGCATCAATCCACGGTAACGAGAATACCGGCAGCCAGGCCATCCTCGAGCTGTTCCGCATCCTCAAGGACACCCCGCTGTCGGGCCGAATCGTGCTTTTGCCAGTCGCCAATCCTTCGGCATTTGCCGTGAACCAGCGCTTTGCAACCCATGACAAGGTCGATCTGAACCGCCAGTTTCCCGGATCGCCCAAGGGCACCTACAGCCAGCAGCTGGCCCTTGCGCTTTCCAATGAGTTCCTGCGCAAGATTGACATCCATATCGATCTTCACTCGGGCACCGACCGTCCGACCGTGGACTATGTCTATGTCTGGAACGACGAAGAGCTCTCGCGCGCCTTCGGCTCAAGAGTGCTCTACCGCCCCGTACCCGACAAGCAGGGCACAGTTTTTGCGGGCACATCGAAAGCTGTGACCATCGAGGAGCGCGATATTCCAAGCGTTGTGGTGGAGTTGGGCGGCGGCATCGTCGATCAGACCCCCTATATCGAGCGCACGGTCAATGGCGTGCTCAACATGCTGCGCCTGCGCTGCATGATTCCGGGCGATGTCGTCCCCAATCCAAAGCAGATCGTTTGCAACGAACTGGCGGGCGTTCGCCCCACCCGGGGCGGTTTTCTCGAACCGCTTTGCCCGGTCAATGGCGAGATCATCAGAGCCGGACAGCTTCTTGGAAGGGTGGTGAGCCCTTACACATTCGAGACGCTCGAAGAAATCGAAACCCCATTCGAGAACGGCATAATGATCATGCAGCACCTGACTCGGAACGTCGTCGAAAGCGGCGATTATGGCTTCATTGTCGGCAATTTGGACGGCGCGACTGACTGAACGCAGCAGCTTGAGCGTTTCGCGAAAGGCTGAACGTCAAGAAACAGGAACCCTGATCCTTTCGCCGTTTCTTCGAAATGATCAGACCCGCCCGGCTGTTGCCACTCTTGGGCCGGGCGGCAATTTTGAAAAGGATGATTGCGATGGACGCACTCGCCGAACAACCACACAAGACATCGGCCATAGCGGTCAGTGGTCTTAATATCGAAATCCGCGGCGATCGCGGGTCGTTTCCCGTGGTTCAGGACATCTCGCTATCGGTTGCACCAGGGGAGACCCTTTGCATTGTGGGCGAGAGCGGGTGTGGCAAGTCGATGACGGCGCTGGCCCTGATGCGCCTTCTGCCGGAGGCCGCGCAGATCAAGAGCGGATCAATCACGATCTCGGGCCAGGATTTTCTGGCGATGAACCAGCACAATGTCGAGGACTTTCGCGGCGAAGAGATTGCCATGATTTTCCAGGAGCCGCTAACAGCGCTCAATCCTGTGCTGACGGTTGGCGAACAGATCGCGGAATCGGTGCGCCAGCATCGCAAGGTTTCAGGCAAGCAGGCATTCAAGCGCGCTATCGAAGCCTTGCAAATGGTGCAGATGCCAGATCCTGAGCGGCGCGCTCGCCAATATCCCCATGAACTCTCAGGGGGCATGCGTCAGCGCGCCATGATCGCTCTGGCCCTGGCGTGCGAACCGAAGATCATCATTGCCGATGAGCCGACAACGGCGCTCGACGTAACCATTCAGGCCCAGATCCTTGGGCTGATTTCGGAGTTACAGCATCGGCTGGGCACCGCCCAGATCCTGATTACCCACGATCTTGGCGTTGTGGCCGAAGTGGCCGACAGGGTGATCGTTATGTACGCGGGACGCCGGGTGGAAGAAGCGAGCGTCTATGATCTCTTCGACAATCCCATTCATCCCTATACGCGCGGACTGATGGGCGCGGTGCCACGCTCGGGGTTGGCCGAAAGTGCAACCGGACGGCTGACCGATATACCAGGCACTGTGCCGCCGCTTTGGGATCTACCCAAGGGTTGCGCCTTTGCGCCGCGCTGTCCTGGCGCATCTACACGATGCCTTGAGGAGCGCCCTCCTCTTGTCGAAAAATCCCCCGGCCATATGGCCGCCTGCTGGGAGCATGACGATGCAGCCTGAGACAGCACCCCTTCTCGCCGTCGATGATCTCGAGGTCCATTTCCCCATCCGCGCCGGCGTGTTCAAGCGACAGGTCGGGGCGGTCAAGGCCGTCGACGGGGTGAGTTTTTCACTCGGACGCGGCGAAACGCTCTCGCTGGTTGGCGAGAGCGGGTGCGGAAAATCGACCACGGGCCTTGCACTCATGGGGCTGGTGAAACCGACCGGCGGCCGTGTGCGGTTTGACGATCAGGAAATCACCAGCTTTGATCCCAGTGCGCTCAAGGATTACAGGCGCCGGATGCAGATCGTGTTTCAGGATCCTTTTTCGTCCTTGAACCCACGCCAAAGGGTCAAGGACATCATCAGGGCCCCACTCGACATCCACAATGTCGGGACAAGAATGGAACGCGAGGCCGAGGTGGCGAGCTTGATGAAACGCGTCGGGTTACGGCCCGATCAGGCCGATAACTACCCGCACCAGTTTTCCGGCGGCCAGCGCCAGCGCATCGGCATAGCCCGCGCCCTGGCTCTAAAGCCTGATGTTATCGTCTGCGACGAGCCGGTTTCAGCGCTCGACGTTTCCGTACAGGCCCAGATTCTCAATCTTCTTGCCGATCTGCAAAACGACCTGGGGATTTCATATCTCTCGGTTTCCCACGATCTGGGAGTCGTGGAGCACATTTCCCATCGCGTGGCAGTGATGTATCTGGGCAAGATCGTCGAGATCGCGACGAAAAAGACGATATTTTCGGTCCCGCGCCACCCCTATACGGAACTTCTGATGAGTTCGGCGCCCTCACTGGATCCGCGGGCAAGGCATGTTTTCTCCGCATCCAATGACGACATCCCTAGCGCCACGAACAAGCCCACCGGGTGCGCCTTTCACACGCGGTGTCCGCTTGCCACCGAAATCTGCCGCAAGCATGAACCCGAACTGACAGCACGCAACGACGGTCAGCGCGTTGCCTGCCATCATCGCTAGAGCCCATATCATGACAACACATTACCTGTTCACCGGCGGCCGAGTGCTCGATCCGCACGAAGGCGTCCTGCGCGACGGGCTCGGCGTGCTCGTCATCGATGGTCGCATCGTTGAGATCGGCACCCAAATCGCTCCGCCTCAAGGGACCGAAGTCATCGCGTTGGCGGGCCGCACCCTTATGCCGGGCCTTATCGATTGTCACGTGCATGTGGTAGCCGAAACACTCGACCTTTGGGGCAATATGGTTGCACCGGCCTCTCTGGGCGCCCTGCGGGCGGCTCGGGTGATGAATGAGGCACTGTCGCGTGGCTTTACCACTTTGCGCGACCTGGGTGGTGCCGATGTCGGGTTGGTGCGTGGGGTCAATGAGGGGCTGATCGATGGCCCCCGCCTGATCATCTGCGGCAAAGGCCTCACTACAACGGGCGGACACGCCGATCTGCGCCAACGGACCGATGACCGCGCCGGGCTTTTTTCCGACCGGGTCGGTTCGATGGGCTTGATCGTCGACGGCGTCGACAATGTGCGTGCTGCCTGTCGCAAGCTGATCAAAGAGGGAGCCGATTTCATCAAAGTGATGGCAAATGGCGGGGTCTCTTCTCCCAATGACCCGATCCATTCGATCCAATATTCGCGCGAGGAAATCGCCGCAATGGTCGAGGAAGCCGAAAATGCAGGTCTCTATGTTTCGGCCCATGTCTATACCGACAGGGCCATTCGCCGTTGCGTTGAACTCGGTGTCCATTCTCTCGAACACTGCAATTTGATCGAACACGAAACCGCCCGCATGGCGGCCAAGGCAGGCTGCATTGCCGTGCCAACCCTAGTTGCCTACGAGGCCCTAGCTATCGAAGGCAAGCAGTTGGGACTTGGCGCCGCCGAATTTGAAAAAATCGATATCGTGCGCGACGGTGGGCTTAAGTCACTTGAAATCATGGCTGAAGCGGGCTTGCCGATGGCATTCGGGTCGGATCTGCTTGGGCAATTGCGCAAATATCATTGCATGGAATTTGCGCTTCTTGCCAAGGTTCTCTCGCCCGCCGAAATCATCCGATCGGCAACAATAGTCGGCGCCAAACTCTGCCAACTGGAAGGACAAATCGGCGAAATCGTTGTGGGGGCCTTCGCAGACCTGATCGTTGTCGATGGAGACCCGCTCTCAGACATCACGCTGCTCGGGGACGATGGCGCACATATGCCGCTCATCATGGCGCAGGGCCAAATTCATAAATCTGCACTGGCCTAGACCACTATGCTATTAGGGCTATTCGTTCTGCTCTGCTGCCAGTTGGCCGGAGACATCCTCGCTCGCGCCTTTTCGCTGCCCATCCCCGGACCGGTGATCGGGATCGTTTTGCTTGTGATGCTTTTGTATATCCGTCAGGGCACGGGACGGGCAAAGAAACCAGATGAAGACGCCCCGATCGAGCAGGCATCGGATAACTTGCTTAGGTGGTTGGGGTTGTTCTTTGTCCCTGCGGGGGTCGGCATATCCCAGCATTTCGAGCTCGTTGCAGCCAATGGGCCGACGCTTGCGCTTGCTCTGATCGGATCGAGCGCTGCCACGCTCATCGTGACAGTGTGGACGTTTGTTCTTGCGCGCCGGATCACGGAAGAGCGCTGCGATGGGTGACAAGATATGGGTGTTCCTGGCGACCAGCCCACTGTTCTGGCTGACGCTGACAATTGGCATATTTCTGACGGCCAGCCGACTGGCACGAGCGAGTGGCAATCATCCGCTGGTCAATCCCGTTCTGATCTCGGTTGGTGCGATCGTCCTGATCCTGCGCCTGACCGGCACCAGTTATGGCGATTATTTCGAGGGCGCTCAGTTCATCCACTTCATTTTAGGCCCCGCTACGGTTGCACTGGCTATTCCGCTCTGGCGCCACCGTGCCCAAGTACGCGAACTTGCAGTACCGATTGCCGTTGCGCTGTTGGTCGGCGCACCATTTGCCATGTTTTCGGCGGTGATAGTCGGCAGGGCGATCGGCATGTCCGAAAGCCTTCAACTCGCCCTTGTCCCCAAATCAGCAACCGCCGGCGTTGCCGTAGGCATTGCCGAGCAGATCGGCGCCAATAGCTCGCTGGTAGCGGTCCTTGTGATCGTGACGGGCATCATCGGTGCTGTAATCGTCACACCACTGATGAACGCAATGGGTGTCAAGGACTACGCAGCGCGCGGATTTGCAGCAGGTCTGAGCGCGCATGGCATCGGTACCGCGCGAGCTTTTCAGGTTGATCCGTTGGCCGGAACTTTTTCGGGCCTGGCCATGGCACTGAACGGCATTGCAACAGCCATCCTGGCTGGATGGCTGTTCTCCTAGGAAACTGGCATTTTGCAGAGCACTCGCTTAACCGTTGGGTCTTGGCTGAAACCAACTCGCGCAATGCATCCGGAATTGGTATTGAGCGGAACGTACAGCTCTTAACCAAAAGGCCGCCGCTTTATCATGAAACCGTGGGTCCATCTCGACACAGCCAATGTCCCCGGCGGGACCACGCAGTTGCGCCTAATGCAGAGGGGCGATGAGTTCTCGATCATGGTTGGCACCAATGAGCTGATGAACAGCCGGGTTAGCGGCTCCGAACAGGCCCTTGCCGAACTGGCCGCTGCGCGTATCGCCGGTGTGCCCGAGCCCCGCGTTCTGATCGGCGGACTTGGGATGGGATTCACATTACGCGCCGCACTCGAGGGATTTAGCGCAAAAAGCGAGATTGTGGTCGCTGAGCTGGTTCCCGAAGTTGTCACCTGGGCGCGCGGCCAGTTGTTACCGGTGTTCGGGGCGTGCCTCGATGATCGAAGGGTTGAGGTACTGACCGGCGATGTCGGGCGTCTCATCACCACACGAAAGAACCACTATGACGCCGTTTTACTTGACGTGGACAACGGCCCGGACGGGCTCAGCCGAGAGCAGAACGACAGTCTTTACCAGTTGTCTGGTCTCAAAAAGACACTGGCAGCGCTACGGCCCGGCGGTGTACTCGCCGTCTGGTCTTCAGCGCCCAACGCCAGTTTCACGCGCCGTCTTACTCAGGCAGGGTTTGCGGCAGAAGAGGTGAAAGTGCGCGCCAGAAAAAGTGGTCGCGGGGCACGTCACGTCATCTGGATAGCCACAAAAGCACATCAGGCCCCCGGTCAGCCCCACGCTCGATTCAAAGGGAATTAAGTTTTCGTCTTGAGGTGATTGAGCACCATGGACACAGCATGCTCTTCCCAAGCATCGACTTTGTCCGTTTCAGACAGGTCGGACTCAAAGATCACCGATAGCGTCGCATTGTTGGAAACATAGAAATAGCCGAGTGCTGCCACCGAAATGTAAAGCTGCACGGGGTCAATGTCCTTGCGGAACACGCCGTCGGCGGTGCCACGCGTGATCAATGTCCGTAATTGTTCGACCAACGGGGAGTGCAAGCCGTGCATCTCCGGCAGCGTCTTGAGATACTTTGCGCGCAAGAGGTTCTCATTGGTCAGAAGCGCTATGAACCATGGACTCCGCAGGAAATGCCGGAAAGTAAAGCGCACGAGCTTTTCAACCGCTCCGACTGGATCATACTGATCGAGTTTGAGTTGGCGCTCCCCATGCCGGATCTCGCGGTATGCCTCAACAAGAACCCGTTTGTAGAGGCCCTCCTTGTGCTCGAAGTAGTGATAAAGCATGCGCTTGTTGGTCTTCGCGCGTTTGGCAATCGCATCGATGCGTGCGCCCTCAAACCCGCGCCGCGTGAACTCGTACCGTGCAGCAGCCAGAATTGCAGCCTGGGTGCGCGTCGCATCGCGCGCCCGGCCCTTGACTGCCGCGGTCTGTTGCGCGGCAGGCTCGGCATCGTCAGGACTTTGCGGGTCCACGTCTAAAAAGTCCTGCGGCAAATTCCTTGAACCTTCGCGAGCTCATGAGGATTGTGATCACGATGACGATCCAGAGAACTGCACTGATCGGTCGTGTGATGAAAGGCGTTGGGTCACCGTCGGTCAAAAGCAACCCGCGTCGAAAGTTTACATCGAGTAGATCGCCCAGAATGATTCCGAGAACAAGGGGCGCCATCGGATATTTCATTTCCCTAAGAACGAAGCCCAACAAGCCGAAAGCAACCATGACGTAAACGTCGAACATCCGTTGAGTAATTGCAAACGAGCCAACGACGCAAAGTACATACACTATGGGCATCAGCTTTTCGCGCGGCACCGTGAGAACCTTGACGAGCAATCTGGTGAGTGAAAGCCCGTAGATCGTGATCGCGACTGTCGAGAGCAACAGCATGCCGACCACCTGATACACAAACTCTGGATTTTCGGTCATGATCTGGGGACCGGGGCGAATGCCGTGTATCAACATTGCCGCGATCAGAACCGCAGATGCAGCCGACCCTGGCAAGGCAAGGGTGAGGGTGGGGATCATGGCGCCGGGGATCACCGCAGAGTTGCCGGTTTCCGCAGCGACCAGCCCTTCAATCGACCCCTTGCCATAAAGCTCCTTTTCTTTACTGGCGCGGCGCGCCGCAGCATAGGATGCCCAGGATCCGATGTCCTCGCCTACGCCGGGAATGATGCCGGCAATCGTTCCAATGATGCCCGAGCGGATTGTGGTTTTCCAATGCTTGGCAACTTCACCAAGTCGCGGGATGACGCGATCGGTGCTCTGAGCCATTTGCGGGGTGAGGCGGCGCTTCATAACGGCCAGAATTTCGGCAAAGCCAAATGCCCCAACCATTGCCGGGATGATGTCGATGCCGGCGCCCAATTGTGGGATGCCGAAGGTGAAACGTTGATGTGCATGAAGGTTTTCCATGCCCACCATCGCGAACATGAGGCCCAAGATGCCCGCTATATATCCCTTGATCGGCGCGTCTATAGCCGTCAGGCGGCCCGAAATGATCACACCGAACAGCGCCAGCCAGAAGAACTCGTATGATTGGAAACGCAACGCAAACTCAGCCAGCCACGGTGCAATCAACGCCAGAAAGAAAACGCCGACAAGGGTGCCAAGCGCCGAGGATGTCGTTGCGATACCCATGGCCATGCCAGCTCTGCCCATTTTGGCGAGCGGGAAACCATCAAGCGTTGTCGCGGCGCTGGCCGGCGTGCCGGGAATCGCAAGCAAGATCGCCGAGCGGCTGCCGCCATAGATCGACCCCACATACATGGCCATCAGGCTCAAGATCGCCTGATCCGGCGCCATCTTGTAGGTGAGGGTGACCAGGAGCGCTACGCCCATGGTCGCCGTCAGACCCGGCAGCGCGCCGATTATGATGCCCAGCAGGCTTGCCCAGGCGAGATTGAACAACGCTTCGGGCGTCAGAAAGTGCGTGATACCGCCAGCAAGCAGGAAGAGGCCGTCAAACATGTGTCGTATCTCGCGAAAACTAGGGCAGACGAACGAGGAAGCCGTACTGGAAAACAGCGGTAACCAGTCCGGAGACGATGACCGCCTGGATGGCGGCCATAATCATGGCGCGAACCAGCGGCCGGGGCGTATCGTTGAAGAAGACTTCAAATGCAACGATGAAAGCAAAAACGAACAGGCCAGTGGCGAGCCAGAACGGAATTCGGCCGACAAGCACCAGCGCATAGATCAGCGCAAGGCCGGCAACGACCGCAAACCTGACGGCTTCGACCGAGGCAAACATCGACCAGAAATCTGCCCAGCCCTGACGATCGCGCAATCCGGCCAGCCCTTTGAGCCCCACCAGAACGCCGCAAACAGTGAGCAGTAAGCCCAATAGTCCAGGTACAATCCCCGGTACTGTGGAAGGATGGATGCCGCGAATTTCGAGCCGAGGCATGGTCCAGGACATGTAAACAGTGACTAGTCCCAAGAGCACGAAGAACAGCCCGGCGATGAAATCGGCTCGGTTCATACGGCTGGCTTGGCGATCTGGATCGGATGTCTGCTCGTCCATTTATTGAACCCGTCAGTTGTAACAACATGGGCACCCGGCTTGACCCGGGTGCCCGAAGAAATCGATGTAACCGGCTCGATTACATTTCGGCGCCTGCTTCACAGTCGATGCCGATGGTTTCGGGATCGTTGACCTGCAGGCCGCGACCTTCGGCGGCGCAAGCCTCCATGATGACGACAGGCATCGCCAACTCGCGAGCCTCTTCACCATAGGACGGAGCGAATACGGCACCGTTTGTTTCGGCGTAGGTCATCAGGGATTCGGATGTGGCTACGTGCTCTTCCCAGATTTGGTTGACGGTCTCGACAACCTCGTCAGGTACGCCTTGAGGAATGAAAATTCCGAAATAGTCCGGAGCGAGCGGGAAGTCGGGCATCCACTCGGTGATCGGCGGAATTGGATCCACGCCTTCAAGCGTTAGCGGTTGATCGGACAGCACAGCGAGTGGGCGCAGGCGGCCACCGCGGATGAGTTCAGCCTGCTCGACGGCAAGCTGGGTCGTGACCATAGCTTCGCCGCCAGCTGTCGCAATCGCTGCCGGTCCACCACCATCATACGTGATCATGCGGTATTCGAAATCGCCCTCGTGGCCGATACCGGCAATGGCCATGCCACCCGACGACGTTACGCCGGCGGTACCAACGGTAATCGCGCTGCCATTCTCGGACTGGAAGGCTTCAAGCAGAGCGCCGAAATCCTCAAATTCACTGTCGGCCGGGACCGAAACGACAGGAACGTTCGCTACCGAAAGATAGATGTTCCAATCGTCGATATTGGTGTCGGGCACCAGGCCGGTCACTGTATATGTGGCATTGTTGGCTATGGCGTTGGCGGTCCAGGTGTATCCATCCTTTGGCGCATTGAGCACTTCCTGGGTGCCCACAGCGCCCGAGGCGCCCGGCTGGTTGACGACAACGATTTCGGTGCCCAATTGATCAGCAAGAATTGGCGCGGTGACGCGCGTGACCTGATCGGTCGACCCGCCTGCGCCCCATGGCACGATGATGTTGATGGGGCGATCGGGCTGCCAGGAATAGTCCTGAGCCAAAACGCCGGTCGCGGACAGGGCAAGTCCAGAGGCAGCCACGGCTAGCGTGGCTTTCGTCAAGAAACGCATTATCTCCTCCCTAGAGTTTTTTAGCACTGCGGTTCCTCCAATCAGCGCTGGCCACAAGTGTGAAACGGGGAAACCTGACTGTCAAGAAGTAAGTAACCGGTTAGTTCTTTGAGAGGCGGCCCGCCTATGTCAGGGTGTCGATTATGCCGCGCACATAACCGATCGCCCTAGTGGCGCAGCCGGGACCGTCCGGCACATAAACGAACGGCTCCATTGCAAGAACGCCATCATAGCCGATAGCGGCCAATCTATCGATGAGATCGACGATACCATCACGCCCCTCAAGGTCGTCCGATTGGCCCGGTCCCTGTCGATTTATTGCATTGAGCTGGATGTGTGCCAGGTTCCCGCTACGCCAGTAGCGTTCAGCAATATCTGCCAGTGAAGCACTTTCTTCCTGAGCCGCGTGGCTGACATCGAGCATAAGCTTCAATCCCGGTGCTTGTGCTTCTGCAATGATGGCTTCGACCTGCTCGAGCCGGTTAATGAAGTTGCATTCTTTGGCGTTGATCGCTTCGATGCAATAGGTCAGCCCCAGCGCATGAGCGTGTGCACCTAGCGCACTGAAGTGATCGACCGCGGTTGTGCGCTGGCGCGACGGGTTTTCGTCAAGGCGCCGCTGTTGCGGCGACCCATGGACAAGGGTTGAAGCACCAAGCTCTGCTGCCAGATCAACGACCCGGATCAAGACATCGCGCGTTGTGCTCTGCGTTTCAGCATCCAGGGCGGTTATCGAAATGCCCTTTGGGGCCATGGCCAGCCAGTGCAGGCTCGTGACCCTCATTCCACTCCACTCGACGATCTTACGGATTTCGCCGGCTTGGCGTCCGGTGATTTCACGTGGATCTTCGGCAAGCGTGAATGGCGCGATTTCAAGGCCGTCATATCCTGCGGCCCGTGCAAACGCACACTGATCTTCAAGGCTCATCGGCATGAGCACTTCATTGCACAGGCTGAGCTGCATGGTTCTTCCTCCCAATTGCGCACAGGGGACAATCACAGAATCCTAGCTGCTTGACGATCCCAATCGTGTTTAGTAAGTAACCGGATAGTTACAACTACAACAACACATTTGGGTGGAGGTTCGCAATGGCTCAGCGCCGCATCGGAATTATCATGCACGGCATCACCGGCCGCATGGGATACAATCAGCATCTTGTCCGGTCGATCCTGGCCATTCGCGATCAGGGCGGCCTCAAGCTCTCAAATGGCGACACCTTGATGGTCGATCCGATTTTGGTTGGCCGCAACCGTGACAAGGTCCAGGCTATCGCCGAAAAACACGGCGTTTCGCGCTATTCGGACGATCTGGATGCCGCCCTTGCCAATCCTGACGATGAAATCTTCTTTGACGCCGGGGCCACCAAGATCCGCGCCGGACTGCTCGAAAAGGCGCTGGCTGCCGGCAAGCATGTCTATTGCGAAAAGCCCACTTCCGATGACCTTTCGGTTGCCATCGACATTGCAAAAACGGCAATGGCTTCGGGCCTCAAGCACGGCGTCGTTCAGGACAAGCTGTTTCTTCCGGGTTTGATGAAGCTCAAGATGCTCAGGGATTCAGGCTTTTTTGGCGAGATCCTGTCGGTCCGCGGCGAGTTTGGCTACTGGGTTTTTGAAGGCGATTGGCAGCAGGCGCAGCGCCCGTCATGGAACTATCGCAAGGGTGACGGCGGCGGCATTATCCTCGATATGCTGCCCCATTGGCGCTATGTCATGGACAATATTTTCGCGCCGGTAAAATCGGTATCGTGCATGGGTGCGACCCACATCGGAAAGCGCGTTGATGAAAACGGCAAAACCTACGCCGCTGATGCCGATGACGCGGCATATGCAACCTTCGAGCTCGAAGGCGGCATCATCGCCCAGATCAATTCGAGCTGGGCTGTTCGTGTGCGCCGCGACGACCTGGTAACCTTTCAGGTAGATGGCACGCACGGCTCGGCGGTCGCAGGGCTGCATAAATGCTGGACCCAACATCGCGTCAACACGCCGAAACCCGTCTGGAACCCCGACCAGCCTCAGACCATGAATTTTGTCGACGATTGGGAAGAAGTTCCGGACAATTGGCCAGCTGACAATGGGTTCAAGGTCCAGTGGGAGATGTTCCTCAAGCATGTCGTTGAAGACGGACCGTGGGAATACGGGCTCCAATCGGGCGCAAAGGGCGTCCAGCTCGCCGAGTTGGGATTGAAATCCTGGGAAGAGCGCCGCTGGCTCGATGTGCCAGATCTGGGCCTTTAAGCGCCCGGAACGCGCGATCTCAGCCTTTGACAACAATGACGATTGGTTCGACCGATGAAGTCAATTCGCTTACCCAAAGCCGACGGCTCAATCTCTACCTATGCGATCGAAAACACACCGATCGAGATCAATACGCTTAAGACTTCCGGTTTCAACCGCGTTGCTTACGCCGCCGCCCATGTCGTCGCAAACCCGTTTGCCGACAACGATCCATGGCTGACCCCAGCAATCGACTGGGACAAGACATTGGCTTTTCGTCATCACCTTTGGGACCTCGGCTTCGGGGTCGCCGAAGCTATGGATACGGCACAACGCGGCATGGGGCTCGGCTGGCCCGAGGCAAACGAGCTGATCGGGCGCTCGCTCAAGGAGGCATCAGGACGCAAGGATGCGCTCATCGCATGTGGTGTAGGCACCGATCATCTGGCGCCCGGCCCCGATGTCACTATCGACACCATCATCGCCGCCTATGAAGAGCAAATGGAGGCTGTCGAGGCCCATAACGGGCGCATTATTCTAATGGCATCGCGCGCGCTAGCGGCAATCGCCTCGGGTCCCGACGACTACAAACGGGTCTATAACCGCATCCTCGGTCAGGTGCGCGAGCCCGTCATTTTGCATTGGCTGGGAGAAATGTTCGACCCCGCACTCGAAGGCTATTGGGGCAAGTCAGATCACATGCAGGCGATGGACATCGCCCTCGATGTGATTGCTGCAAATGCTGCCAAAGTCGATGGCATCAAGATTTCGCTTCTGTCCCAGGAAAAAGAAATCGCCATGCGCCGTCGCCTGCCAGTCGGCGTAAAAATGTACACTGGCGACGACTTCAACTATGCCGAATTGATCGCCGGCGACGCGCACGGCTATTCGCACGCTCTATTGGGCATATTCGATGCCATTGCGCCCGCAGCGTCAGCGGCACTCGAAGCGCTGGGCAATGGGCAAGACAAGGCCTTTTTCGATATCCTTGAGCCCACAGTGCCGCTATCGCGCCACATCTTCAAAGCCCCCACGCGCTTTTACAAAACAGGCGTTGTCTTCCTTGCCTATCTCAACGGTCTGCAGGACCATTTTACGATGATCGGCGGTCAGGAATCCACGCGATCCACACAGCACCTGGCCGAACTGTTCCGCCTCGCCGACACCGCCCGCATCCTCATGGATCCCGAACTTGCCGCAATGCGCATGCGCGATGTCATGTCGGTGCGCGGGATCGCGCAGAACTGACAATGGTGGCCCCGCTCAGCATCGGCGTTATCGAACTGGACGCGTTCGAGCGTCCTGTGCCCTTTCGCTTTCCTTTCCGCTTTGGGGTGGCGCGTGTCGAGCGCGCCGACCAGGCCTTCGTCAGTGTTCGAATTGCCGACAGTACCGGCCGCGAAGCGACTGGCTGTGCTGCGGAAATGCTCATGCCCAAATGGTTCGACAAAAACCCTGAGCTGACGCCCGGGCAAAACGCAGATCAGCTTCGGACGTCCCTGAGAATGGCAATGGATGCATTCAGAGGCGCGGGAAAAGGCAGCGCATTCGGGCTGCACGCAGCAATCGAAGCCGACCATCATGTCGCTTGCGCTCGGGCCGGACTGGGCGGGCTGATCGCATCTTTCGGCCTTGCGCTTGTCGATCGCGCCATTATCGACGCGATTGGACGGCTCGAAGAGCTGCCAGCGGAGCGTCTGGTTGCGTCCAATCTATTGGGGTTTTCGGGTGCCACTGCCCGCGACCTGGCCGATTTCGACTTCGATCGGTTTCTCGCATCGTTGCACGTTCCCCGCTCCATCAATGTCCGTCACACTGTCGGCCTGGGCGATGCACTGTGCAACACGGATCTCAATGGCAACAGGCTCAATGATGGTTTGCCGGAGACGCTCCAAGAGGTCATTGCGACTTACGGCCATGCGTACTTCAAGCTCAAAGTTTCCGGCCACATCGATGCTGACCTCGATCGCCTTGAGCGCATCGTGGACGTTATAGAAACAATGCAGCCCAATTACCGCGCAAGCATAGACGGCAACGAGCAGTTCGAAGACCAGGACCATCTCCTGTCGTTCCTTGATGCTTTTGCAGCGCGTCCGAAATTGCAAAATTTGGGTGAGCGGCTGTTGTTTCTCGAACAACCAATTGCTCGCTCGGCGGCGCTTTCGGCGGATCTGGACAAGATTGCCGAACGCACAGCCCTTGAGATCGATGAGTCCGACGCAGACATCGATGCTTTCATCCGCGCTAAACCGCTTGGGTATCGCGGCATATCTTCAAAATCGTGCAAGGGTTTTTACCGGGCGTTGCTCAATCGGGCACGGATATCGCGCTGGAACGCAGAGACCGATGGCCCACCCTTTTTCATGTCGGCCGAAGACCTCACGACCCAGTCGGGAATCAGCGTCCAGCAGGACCTTGTACTGGCGGGACTGATTGGTGCCGAGCATATCGAGCGCAACGGCCATCACTTTGTCGACGGGATGGCCAATGCGCCCGAGACCGAGCAGCGGGCTTTCCTGTCCGCCCATGGTGATCTTTACGAGCAGCGGCTCGGTCGTGCACGGCTAAAAATCGAAGCGGGCCAAGTCAGCCTGCAATCGATCCGGTTATCAAATGGACTCGCCTCAAAAGTTGCACCGGACTTTGAGGCAATGGTCCCGCTAAAAGAACAGGGAGAACTCAAATGAGCCATGACAGTCGCTTATCGATAAATCTGGCCACCACGCGTGGCGCCTGGGGGTTTGCCGAAGCTGTCGATGGCTGCCTTAGGCACGGGATCACCGCTATATCGCCATGGCGCGACCAGGTCCACGCAATTGGCCTTAAGGAGGCTGTGCGGATCGTCGAAGCCAACGGACTCAAACTCACTGGCCATTGCCGGGGAGGAATGTTTCCCGCTGAAACCACCGAGGGCTTTGCTGCCAATCTCGACGACAACAAACGCGCCATAGATGAAGCGGCCGCCATGGGTGCCGATTGTTTGGTCCTTGTCGTTGGTGGCCTGCCAGGGTCGTCAAAGGACATTGCCGACGCAAGAAAACAGGTTGTCGACGGCATCGCCGCCATTCTGCCCTACGCGAAAGAAAACAATGTCCCGCTCGCCATTGAGCCCCTGCACCCTATGTATGCGGCGGATCGCGCCTGCGTGAACACACTGGGACAAGCCCTCGATATCTGTGATCAGCTTGGGGAGGGTGTAGGCGTGGCAATCGATGTCTACCACGTGTGGTGGGATCCTGAGCTTAAGGCGCAGATTGAGCGCGCCGGCCGGATGGGTGCAATAATGGCGCATCACATTTGCGACTGGCTCGTGCCGACCAACGACCTGTTGCTCGATCGTGGCATGATGGGCGATGGCGTGATCGACCTGCCTCAAATCCGGCGTTGGATCGAAGATGCCGGCTTTCATGGCGCACAGGAGGTCGAAATCTTTTCGCAGGACAATTGGTGGAAACGGCCCGGCGACGAAACGCTTGCCACATGCATCGAACGGTTCGACACTGTCTGCAACCGATAGTTCGGGATAGGACGACGTGGACGAGCGCGCATTTCTCACCCGGCTTTTTGAAGCCGCAGTCAAAGCTGCCGATCCGTTCGAGCAGATGCGGCAGCGCCTGCCTCCCAAGCCCAAGGGGCGAACGCTGGTGGTGGGCGCGGGCAAAGCTGCCGCGCAAATGGCACAGGCACTCGAAACCCTGATCGACTGGCCGGTCGAAGGCGTTGTTGTGGACCGGCACGGGGCGGTTGCGAACACACGCGATATCAAGGTGCTGCACGCGGCGCACCCTGTCCCCGACGCTGCCGGCATGGCAGCCGCTTCTACGTTGCTCGACGCGGTCAAAGACCTCGGCAAAGATGATCTTGTCATAGCGCTTATTTCAGGCGGGGGATCGGCGCTGTTGCCCAGCCCTGCTGGAGATCTGACCCTTGAAGACGAGATCGAACTGAACAGGGCGCTGCTTGCATCTGGCGCCCCTATCTCGGTTATGAACGCGTGCCGCACGCAGATATCGAGAATAAAAGGTGGTCGCCTCGCACAGGCGGCTGCACCTGCCAAAGTCGTCAGCTTTATCGTCTCCGATGTGGTCGGCGACGATCCTTCAATCGTAGCGTCCGGCCCGACAGTCCCGGGCCAGGCGGCTCCGTCTCAGGATGTCCTCGACGCAATCGAACAGTTCAGGATTGCCCTTCCAGCCGCCATAAGAGACCATATTGCCGCTGAACGCACACCCGCCCCGGCTCAGGACGACGCAACATTCGAGCGCAACGAGGTCCACGTAATCGCTTCCGCCAGCCTCTCGCTTGAAGCAGCAGCCCACTGCGCTCGCGAATTGGGCATTACCCCCATCCTGCTGTCTGAAGCCATCGAGGGAGAAGCCAAAGATATCGGCAAGATGCACGCTGCAATCGCGCTGCAGTTTGCCAAAGGTGTGGCCCCTTTTTCGCTTCCCACTGTCTTGATTTCTGGTGGTGAAACGACGGTAACTCTGGGGGATCGATCGCCTGGACGTGGCGGCCGCAACACAGAATTTCTGCTCTCGTTCGCACTCGACATCGCGGGCGCGCGCGCCATAACTGCCCTCGCTGCCGACACTGACGGCATCGACGGTTCCCAGGACAATGCTGGCGCATTCGCCGATGGCACGTCCGTTTCCAGAATGCTCCAAAAGGGCATAAACCCCAAATCATGCCTCGCCGCTCACGATGCCTGGCATGCTTTCGACGCATCAGGCGATCTGTTTGTCACCGGCCCGACTGGAACGAACGTCAACGATTTCCGTGCGATTCTGATCGGTGCAGTCGGCACGATTGATTGACGCTTGCCCAGGTTGAAAGCAGCCCTCTGCGACGCTGAACCTAGGTCATCAACATCCGTACAGCGGTGATGAAAAGGAAGATTGCAAATGCAATCTTGAGCAGTCGCGGGTTCAACGCATGCGCAAGCCGCGCGCCAATTGGTGCCATCAGATAACTGACGGGTGCGATTATCGCCACTGCTGCCAAATTGACATAGCCCAAGCTAAGCGGCGGTCGACCAGTGACGTCCCAGCCACTCCAGATAAATCCCAACACCCCTGGCACTGCAATTAGCAGCCCCATGGCCGCGGCAGTTCCAACGGCCTTGTGAACCGCAAAGGAAAATGCATTCAAGGTTGGCACGGACAATGTGCCGCCTCCAATGCCCATGAGCGAAGAGACGAGCCCGATAATCGTGGCAATACCCCTGTTGAGCAGGTTTGACTTTGGCAGCGCCGGTGCGAGTACCAGAGTTTTTGGGATGGCCATGTTTATGGCGACAAGTATCGCAACCGTGCCAAAAACCATCCGCAAGCCATCGCCCGGAATAACCTTTGACAACAGACCTCCGATCAAGGCGCCCACTACAACCGCCGGCCCCCAGAGTCTGAGAAGCTCTCCGTCCACTGTGCCCCGTTTAGCGTGAGCGCGCATCGACGATATCGAGGTCGGTATTATGGTGGCCAGTGAGGTCGCCACCGCAAGGTGGCTCGATATGTCCGATGGGAAGTCCAGGATCGTCAGGACCCAGAACAAGACCGGCACCACCACGATGCCGCCCCCCACGCCCAGAAGCCCGGCGAGAACACCGCCAACAGCACCAGTCGCGAGCAGTCCTGCAACCAACGCCACAAGGGTTGGCACATCCAGTTCAAAATTCATAAGGATCTCTATTTTTCAGGCAAGCGTTCTAGGACTTTGTTCGCGGGTCTAGCGCGTCGCGCAGTCCGTCGCCCAGCAAATTGAACGACAGGACGGTGATGAAAATAATCATCCCAGGCCAAAGGGCCATCCATGGCGCGTTGGACAGAAATCGTTGAGCGCTGTTGAGCATCGATCCCCAAGATGGCGCAGGCGGCTGCTGACCAAGGCCGAGAAACGACATGCTGGCTTCGGCAATGATGGCAGTGGCGATGGTGATAGTGGTCTGGACCAGTAGCTGCGGCAAAATGTTTGGCAGCACATGCCGCAAGGCAACGCGCCAACCAGGATTGCCAACCGAACGCGCTGCCTCGACATATTCCTCGGAGCGAAGCGAGAGGACCTGACCCCGCGTCAGCCTTATGAAGAGCGGGGTCGCGGTAATGCCGATGGCCAGCATGGCGTTGGTAAGGCTTGGCCCCAAAAATGCAGCAAAGGCGATGGCCAAAATCAGGAATGGACATGCAAGCATGGCATCGGTGAAGCGGCTGATCAGTCCGTCCAGGAAACCACCGACGAAACCTGCCGCCAGACCGAGCGGAACGCCCAATACAATGGCTATGCTCACCGAAATTACCCCAGCCATCAGCGAGGCACGAGCGCCAAAGATCAGTCGCGAGAAGATATCCCGACCACTTTCATCGGTACCCAGCCAATACAGCGCTGAAGGCGCCTGCCGTACCGCCGTCCAGCTTTGGGCAGCAGGATCATAGGGCGCGATCAGCGGTGCAAAAATGGCGACTAGCACAACGATCGTGACCACTGCCAGCCCAAAAACGGCGCTCTTGCTCTTTGAAAATCGCCGCCAAACGCGACTTTCCAGCAGTCTGGCGAATGGGATGGCGGAAATGTTTGCTGCATGGGCCATAAATCAGCTCCTAAGCCTTGGATTGGCAAGGATATAGCCAATGTCAGCGAGCAGGTTGAGCAGGACATAGAACAGGGCGGTGACGAGAACGACGCCCTGCACCACCGCGTAATCGCGGGTAAAGACTGCGTCTACGATCAGTTTTCCAAAACCGGGAATGGCAAATATCTGTTCTGTCAGTACGGCCCCGGAAAGCAGCGACCCGAATTCGAGTGCACCGAGGGTGATAATGGGGGTCAGCGCATTGCGCATTGCATGCTTGATTACAACGACGGAAGGCGCCAGTCCCTTGGCCCTCGCTGTCCGCACATAGTCGCTTTCGAGGGCATGGATCATGGCCGACCGCGTATGGCGCATGATGACGCCCGCGATCGCGGTGCCCAGAACAAAGGCAGGCATTACCGTTGTCGCAAAGCTCATCTGCCAGTTTTCGAACGGGCTCACATAACCTGAAGCAGGCAGCCAGCGTAGATGGATGGAGAAGAACAGGATTAGCATGATGCCCAACCAGAAATTGGGGATCGAAATGCCGGCCAGCGAGACCACGTTAGCCACATAATCTGTCTTGGTGTTGCGGCGCACCGCAGAAACGATACCCCCAAGCACGCCCAGAACGAGGGCCAGCACAATGCCCATTATTGCCAGTTGAAGGGTGACGGGCAGTTTTTGCAGGATCAATGTCGTCACAGGAAGATTGTGGCGCATCGACATACCCAGATCCCCGGTCATAACCCCGCCAACCCAATAAAAATACTGCATAAATATGGGCTGATCGAGACCATAACGCGCGCGGATCGCAGCGACGGTTTCAGGGTCGGGATTCTCGCCGGCCAAGGCAAGCGCTGGATCACCGGGCAGGAGATGTTGCAGCGAGAAAATGATAAGCGAGAGAAGAAAGATCGTGGGAACGAGCTGAAGCAATCGCCGTCCGAGCAATTTGATCATGGCGTCTGCTCCTTTTCGGCAGTCGACCTGGAAAATGCAGCGAAGAGCTTTTCCAACCGCGGATCCGAAGCCGTTTTCTGCGGCATCAGATCATCGGCCGCTGGAAGCTCCCGCCAAAATGCGCACGCATTGGCATGGCCATCAGGCTCGCTCTCCAGTGTCATGGCAGCCGAACTGCATTGGGGCCGGGCATGGGGACATCGCGTATGAAGGCGGCAACCCGAAGGTGGGTCGATCGGGCTGGGCAAGTCGCCCGACAACGCATGGGCTCGTCCATGCTGCTTCCTGTCGGGAGTTGCCACGGGAATGGCCGAAAGCAACGCCCGCGTATAGGGGTGTCGGGGTGAAGCGAATATCTTTTTCGTCTCCCCGACCTCCACCAGCTTGCCCAGATACATCACAGCGACCCGATCCGCTATGTGCTTGATGACACTGAGGTCGTGAGAAATGAACACATAGGCCAGGCCAAGTCGCTTCTGCAGCGATTTGAGCAAATTGAGCACCTGGGCCTGAATCGAAACATCGAGCGCAGAAACAGCTTCGTCACAGACGAGTATCTTGGGTTCTGACGCCAGGGCGCGTGCTATGACGACCCGCTGGCGCTGGCCGCCTGAAAACTCATGGGGAAACCGGCTTGCATGTTCAGGGCGCAAGCCAACCATTTCGAGCAGTTCACCGACCCGCGCTACGCGTTGTGCTGCGGGCACAATTTTATGCAACATCAGGGGCTCTGAAATGGCTTGCCCTACTGTCATCCGCGGGTTGAGCGAGGCATATGGGTCTTGAAAAACGAGTTGGATCTTGCTGCGCAGTGACAGCAGGTCGCGCGGCTTGAGGGCGGTGATATCAACGCCTTCCAAAGTTACCGTTCCCGCGCTGGGTTCGATAAGGCGCATAAGCATGCGACCGATGGTGGATTTGCCACATCCGGACTCGCCCACGATTGCCAATGTTTCTCCTGCATTGAGGGTGAGAGAAACGCCGTCGACAGCACCTACACTGGCCAGAGGCCGACCGAACACCGAGCGCTTTACTGTAAAGTGTTTTTCAAGGTCGGAAGCGACAAGGACCTGACCTCCGGGCCCTTGGGCGACAGGCTGACTATTCATCGGCGAGTTCCTCAAGTGGCGCACGCCAGCAGCGGCTCGAGTGGCCGTTTTCAATTTCGCGCAATGGCGGCATTTGTGCACATTTTTCAACGCTGAACGGGCAGCGAGCCTGGAAACGGCACCCCATCGGCGGGTTGGTCATGTCCGGTACGCTACCGCTGATGGCGACAAGTTCGTCTCTGTCCTCATCAAGTCGGGGAAGCGAGCCTAGCAATCCAACTGTGTAAGGGTGCTGTGGGAATCGGAAAATCTGTTCGACCGAGCCGCTTTCAACCACCTGCCCTGCGTACATTACGATCACGTCGTCACAGGCTTCGGCTACCACGCCTAGATCATGCGTAATGAGAACTATGGCCGTTCCCGTAGTGGTTTTGAGATCGTCCAGTAGCGCGAGTATCTGAGCCTGTATCGTCACATCAAGCGCGGTTGTCGGCTCATCTGCGATCAGCACCTGCGGCTCGCACGCAAGCGCAATTGCAATCATGACACGTTGCCGCATGCCGCCGGAAAGATTGTGAGGAAACTGGTGCGCCCGCGTTTCGGGCGACGGCATCCGCACCATGCGCAGCATTTCTACAGCGCGATCCCAGGCATCAGTTTTGCTGATATCGCGATGGCGAAGTATCGTTTCAGCGATCTGATCGCCGATCGTGTAGGACGGGTTCAGCGACGTCATCGGCTCCTGAAAGATCATGGAGATCCGATTGCCTCGAAGATTACGCATTTCCGGTTCGCTGATCGAGAGGAGGTTGCGCCCCTCGTACAGCACTTCACCCGAAATCTCAGCACTGTCAGTCGGCAAAAGCCCCATGAGCGCGATCGAACTCACACTCTTGCCGCTTCCGGACTCCCCGACCACACCAAGGCTTCGGGACGCGCCCAAGGTGAAACTGACCCCATCCACAGCAGTCGTGACAATACGATCGCCCTTAAAGAGAACGCGTAGATTTTCAACGGTCAGAACCACATCCGAGGACGCGCCAGCCCGGGAATTCCGGGCTGGCGTTTCTAGGGGCAGCGGTGGATTTTGCTTGTCCATCGCCATGACCTTGACTATTCGGCCATCGACACGCCGCCCAGACGGATAATCCCGTCAGGGAAAGGATCGAAGCCCTCGAGCGCCAAGTCGTGGGCGAAAATCCACTGCGAATGGTAGAGATAGACAATCGGCAGATCGGTCAAGAGCAGTTCAACAGCGTCGGCATACTGCGCCTTGCGTGTGTCCAAATCTCCAACAGCACGCGCTTCGGTGAGAATGGAATCGAGGGCTTCGCTGCAATAGTGAGCGTCGTTGCCAGCGGCGCCACAGCTCAGCATTGGCGTGATATTAAGATCGGGATCAACCCGACCCGACCAGCCAACAAGATGCGCTTCGAAATTACCTTCGCGGGCTGTATCGAGAAGCGTCATCAGCTCGGTGGGACGGATTTCCACATTGATCCCGATTTCTGCAACCATCGATTGAATAAGTGTTGCAACCTGTTGACGCTCAGCGTCAGTAGGTACGAGAAGCTCGAGATCAATCTGGTCGACGCCAGCTTCTGCCATCAGCGCTTTTGCAGCTTCAACGTCGCGGCCCTGCACCGGCAGGTCCTGATTGTAGTATGGGCTGGTGGGTGGGAAAGGCTGATTGCCGACAGCAAACTGGCCTTCGAACACGACGTTGTTGATGGCTTCTCGATCGATTGCCAGGCTGAACGCTTCACGTACGGCCTGCTTCTCGCTGAAATCCATATCGGCACCGTCACCACCGATGTTAACGGTGACGCCATAATAGCCCAGTCCAACCACGGGAGCGGTATCAAGCCCAGGATCATCGTTTACGGCTGACACATCGGTCGCAGCAAGCCGCTCGATAAGGTCAAACTGACCGGAGCGCAGGTTCAGCAAGCGCGTATTGCTGTCCGGCATTCCACGGAAAACCAGGCGGTCAAACGAGTAGTTGTCTGCTGCGTAGTAGTCCTCGAACTTTTCAAGCTCGATGAAATCCTGCGCAACGCGCTCGACGAACTGGTACGGACCCGAACACACCGGGGCGTTGGTGAAGTCTTCACCCAGCTCTTCCCCCGCCGCCGGGCTGATGATCATACCGGCCCGGTCGGTGAGTGCAGCCAAGAGCGGAACCGAAGGTTCGGAGAGATTGATCTGCACAGTGAATTCATCGAGCACTTCAATCGTGTCAATCGCGCTGATCTCAGAAGCCCGGCGCGAAATTTCCAATGTAAGCGCACGTTCGAGATTGTACTTGATTGCCTCGGCATTGACGGGCGTACCATCGTGGAAGGTCGCGTCCTCACGAATGTTGAGCGTGAGCTGCGTGCTTTCCTCGTTCCAGCTCCAGTCGGTAGCCAGCATCGGCACGATTTCATTGCTTCCATTGATGTCCACGATCTTGTCGCACATCTGTTGCAGCACGTGGCGGCCAACAAAGCTCCAATTGGTTGCTGGATCAAGCGTATCCGGGTCGTCCTGCAATCCGATATTGAGAACAGTGCCGGCGTCTTGTGCTGTCGCAGGCGTCGCCGTGACGCCAGTCATGGCAATCGACGCCATGAGTGCGAGATATAGGGGTCTTTTCATACAAAATTTCCTCTCTTTGGTGGTAATTAGCGAGCTACAGCGTAGCCCTGCATCCCTCTGGGATTGGATCCGGCCAAAACGATCTGGCTGTCTCCATCCATTTCTCGACCGACAACACTCAGGCGCCCTTCCGCCCAAGGGTCGGCCGTCTTCACGACGTGACCGCGAGCCCGTAAATTCTCGATAGTTTCCTGGCTGAACCGCTCTTCGAGCGTTAGAGAGGCAAGGCCTACCTCTCGCGGCCAGAACGAGCTGGGCAAATGATCAGTGTGAAAGGCCGGCGCATCGATAGCGCGCTGGATTTTGTATCCGGCATGGAAGTGGCGCAGCAGAAACTGAAGTTGCCACTGGTCTTGCTGGTCCCCGCCCGGCGTGCCCAGAGCCAGATATGGCGCACCGTCCTTGAACACAGTTGTCGGCGTCAACGTCGTACGCGGGCGAACACCCGGTCGCATCGAGGAGGCCAAGCCATCCGTCAGCCAGAACATCTGGCCGCGCGTGGTCAGTGAAAACCCGAGTCCTGAAATAACCGGACTTGATTGGAACCAGCCTCCCGAAGGGGTAGCCGAAACCATGTTTCCCCATCGATCGACAGCGCTGACCTGAACAGTGTCGCCGCGCTGAGCGCCGGCATTATCCAGTGCAGGTTCGCCAGCTCTGTCAGTGGGCGGGGGAACGTCTTTTGCAACCGTCGGCTCGCCTCCGCCCATGCCGGGCTGCTTGATGGTACCGAATGCGCGTTGTGGCGGGAAATTGGCATTTCGCCCCCCCGGCGCGCCGGGCTCGATGACTTGCGAAGCGGTATCCTTGATCAGCGACCGACGTTGGGTTGTGTATTGATCAGAAAGGAGCGCTTCCATCGGCACGTCGCCGTCGTCGCCATACCAGGCATCACGATCTGCCATTGCCAGCTTTGTCGCCTCAGTGACCAGATGGACAAATTCGGGACCAAGTGGATCGACTTCCGCAATCGCCGTACCCGACAACAGGTTCAGTGCTTGGAGCAATACCGGTCCTTGGGACCATGGCCCGCATTTGAACACTTCATATTCGCCATAGTCGACAGAAAGCGGCACTTCGAGTTTTGGCCGCCAACCCGACATATCGTCAGCACGCAACAACCCCGAGTGGTGGCGCCCAGACACGTCCCAAACCGACTCCGTCTCGCAATACTGGCCGATCCGCTCAGCGACCGGCCCTTCGTACCAGTAGGCAAGTGCGGCCTCTATGCGCGCTTCGCGGGTCTTGGCGCCGCGTGCTTGCTCAAGAATATCGCGATAGAGCTTGGCGACTTCGGGATTGCGGAACAGTTTTCCCGCGCCAGGAACACAACCATCGGGAAGGTACAGTGCGGCGGACGAATTCCAGTGAGTATCGAACAGCTCCCGCATTGTAGCAATTGTGTTTGATATGCGCTCAACGATGGGATGGCCCTGCTCTGCGTAGTGAATGGCAGGCATGAGAACATCTTCGAGTTCCGCCGTGCCGTAATCGCGCAACAAGGTCAGCCATGCGCCGAATGCTCCAGGCACGCATGCGGGCAGCAGGCCAGTCCCGGGCACAAGATCCAAGCCAAGCGCGGCAAAGTGGGCCAGCGTCGCCTTTGCTGGCGATGGGCCTTGTCCCGATATGACGATCGGCCTCTGTCCGGCAGGTGTTACAATGATCGGCACTTCGCCACCTGGACCGTTGAGGTGAGGCTCCACGATCTGCAAGACAAAGCCGGCAGCAACCGCAGCATCGAATGCTGTGTGCCCGTTTTCAAGCAACGACATCCCTGCAGTGGAGGCCAGCCAGTGTGTTGCCGATACAGCGCCGAGTGTTCCACGCAACTCCGGACGGGTTGTAAACTGGCTCATCTGTTGCACCTGCTAGTTCAGTCGACAAAAAAGAGTAAAAGAGCCAAATTGCACACAAAGCTTGCGCCGACGCGCGTGGGTGGGGTGAGCCTTATGCACTTTGCTCCTTAGTTCGACATTCTGTATACTCTAATTGCAGAATGCAACCACATTGTATACGCAATGCCGACACAAGCTGATTTTTGCTTATTTTGGGCGAAAAGCGATAGATGGGAGGGAGCAGGACCATGCTCGATGATTTGACGGAAGGCCGCCGCGTTCAGAGCGATACAGTGGTCGAACAGCTTGAGGCCGAAATCATCTCCGGCAGGATCGAACCCGGCACCAGGCTGGACGAGAACTCACTCGCACAGCGCTTTGGCTTGTCCCGCACCCCTGTCCGCGAAGCTCTCCACGCATTGTGCGGTCGTGCGCTTGCTGAACGCGTTCCGTACAAGGGCGTCCTGGTCGCCTCATTGTCCCCGGAACGAATTGACCAGATGTTTGAGGCGATGGCCGAAATGGAGGCGACATGCGGGCGGCTTGCATCTCAGCGCATGACAATGAGCGAGCGGGCGAAGCTTGAAGCGATGCATCGCAACATGAACGTTCTCGCCGAGCGGGGAGATTTCGCCGCTTATGAAGCTGTCAATTCCGAGTTCCATTCGCTGATCATGGCGGGTAGCCACAATATTGACCTTGTGGCGCTGGCTGACAGTATGCGCCTGAAACTTCGGCCGTTTCGCAGATATCAGTTGCAGGACCAAGGGCGTCTAAAACGCTCCTGCCAAGAGCACCAGGATATCGTTGACGCATTGCTCGACCAGGATGCGCAGCGGGCCGGCACCGCGCTGCGTCGCCATCTGGTCTCCGCCGCACAAGAGTTTCTAATGCGCCGCAATGGGCAGCCTACCGATGGATAGCATTGAGATTGACGCAATTTTAGCACTCATGCGGCGCATGCAGGACGCTTGGAATTCTGGAGATTTCGCTGGTTATATGGAGGGATTTGCCAATCCCGACGTCATTTTTGTTTCTCGCGGACACATACAAGATGACTGGCAGGCCACGCTCGAGCACTATGAGCGCGACTATGGCGGCGCCCCGGGGCAACAGGGCAGGCTGACCTTTTCAGATATGGCGATAACGATTTTGGCACCCTGCATTGCCCAGCTGGTCGGCACGTACTCATTGAGCCGAAGCGTCCGGAGCCAGACAGGAATCAATACGCGCATCCTGCACAAGCGGCCGGAAATCGGCTGGGTTATTACGCTCAATCACGTTTCTGCGCGCTGACCAGACAGCAAGTGACCCAGGTGCGCCGGATCCCCAATTTTCCTAATGCTCGCGCTTTGCGGCCTGGCCATCCGATCAGCGCGCTCTCCTTAGAAGTGGTTAAATGGTAGTCACGTCACCAAAGGAGAAGCCGCGAGATCAACGACCTCCCGCTGCCGAAAACGTTGGGTGAAGCCCACCTGCTCTTGAAGCCATCCGATGGCGCGCGTTTGAGATCTGTCCCGGGCGCATGCGATAACGCAGCGAGACAGTCGCGTTGCAGCCCCATTTTCAACAGGCAGCGGATGGGACGGGCAGAACCATGCTGGCACGATACCGTGTTTCATCAATTGAGAGATAGATAGTGCTGCCCCCCCAATATCAGGGGCACAATCACAATCCAGAGCCAATCAAAAGACCTGTGATGCACCTATGGCCTCACTTTCCGGCCCGCTAAGCCTTATATATTGGGCTACGTCCGGGCCGGGCCGCGATAACCGGCGTTGCGTCGTCTCTTGCCAAGCGTTTTTGAATGCGGCGCTCGATTTCTGACGCAATGTGTTTGATCTGATTGATAAAGAACAGATGTTCACCGGATTCAAAGCGCTCGGCGGCAACAACAAAAACCACACTGCCCAAAACACGGTCCTCGGAGTCGCTTACAGGTGCAGCGATGCCCACAAGCCCCTCGAAAACCTCGGCATGCGTGATGCAATACCCAGCGTTCTTGATCTCGGCCATGCTGGAGAGAAAGGCGGTCAGGTTCTGCCCCAGGCCATTCTCGCCAATCAGTTCCTTGTTGTGGGCGTAGATACTCTTGAGCTGGGAAACCGACAGGCTGGCGAGAATAACCTTGGCCATTGCGCCTCTGAAAATCGGCATAGGGCGCCCGGGCTTGTAGATCTCAGGAATACTATGATCGGGCCATGCAAGGTCTGCACAAAGCACTTTGTCGCCATAATAGCTGCAAAGCATGATGTTGAGGTCAAGTTCTTCCGACGAAAAGCGAATGAACGGTAGGCCGGCACGCAAAAGAGGGTCGTTTTCACGCTTGAGCATTTCAAGTTCTATGACCCTCGATCCGATTGTATATGTCCCACCACTGGCGGGTGTAAGTAATCCCGAACGTGTGAGGGCCTGAAGATAGCGGTACGTGCTGGCGCGAGAGGAACCACAGCATTCCGCTGCGCGTGCCACATCGATGGACAATGTTTGCTCGTTGAATTCGTCCAAGATGGCCAGCATCTTGTCCAGACTGTTCATCGTTACATATCCCTCCTGATAGCGCGGCCTACCCCTTCTATTTTCCAAGCAGCAATGCAGCGGGCCCTGTCACCACTTGGGGAAACAAGATCAACACGACAAGGACGGCAAACTGGGCCAGTAGAAATGGCCATACACCAAATATGACCCGTGGCAGTGAAATCCTCGACACCCCGGCCACCACATTGAGCACCGAACCGACCGGCGGCGTCAGCAGCCCAACGGCAGCGGCCATCATGAAGACCACGGCGAAATAGACCGGATCGATGCCTGCGGCACGTACACTGGGCAGCAAGACCGGCACAAGGATCAAGATGATGGGCACCATGTCCATGGCGCAGCCGATCACCAGAACAAGCAGTACGATAGCGGCCATCAACAGTACAGGGTTCTCGGCAAACGGTGCAATCATCGCAGTGACCTGGCCGGTAAGGCCCGCAACCGTAATCATCCAACTCGAGACCAGAGCGGCAGCAACGAGAAACATCACCATTGCCGTGGTTTTTGCCGCACCGAGCAACACATCGAAAAGCTGCGACACCTTGAGTTCGCGATAGATGACCATCGACACAAACAGTGCGTATACTGCGGCAATCACACCTGCTTCGGTTGGCGTAAAAACGCCGAAACGAAGGCCCACGAGAATGATGACGGGGAGGAGCAATGCCCATATGCCCGCCCAAGCCTCCCTGAGCACTGTCGAGAGTGGCACCTTTTGGGTCGATGTACTCTCTTCGGTCCTCGACACAAGAAACCATGCCGCTGTCAACGCGAGGCCCATTACAAGGCCAGGAAAAATTCCCGCGACGAAGATGTCGGTGATCGATATCTGCCCAACCACACCAATCAGGATGAAGCCAATGGAGGGCGGAATGATCAGCGCGGACGTTCCGGCAGCAGCGATCAAGCCAGCCGATCGCCCGCCGTCATGGCCAGCCTTTATCATCATCGGGATCAAAATTGCCGAAAGGGCGGCAGCATCGGCGGCGGCCGACCCGGAAAGGCTCGCAAGGATAAGGGCTGCAACGATAGCCACATAGCCGAGACCACCGCGTATATGGCCCACCGCAGCCACAGCCAGATTGACGATACGTTTGGACAAACCGCCCGCATTCATCACTTCGCCTGCAAGCATGAAGAAGGGTACTGCCATCAGGGGAAAGCTGTCGGCACCATTGAGCATGTTCTGCGCGATGATTTGCGCATCGAACATGTTCAGATGCACCATGAAAGCAATACCAGTCATGATCAGGGCATAGGCGATCGGCATGCCCAGCGCCATGCTGCCCAGCAGCGCTCCGACAAATATCAGAACAGTCATGTTATTTAACCCCAGCGCGCTCGAGCGCGATCCGCTCTTCGTCGACCGTCGTCAAGCGGTGCATCCGACCGGTCAGGATCAACATCAGCCGGTAACTTAGAATGGCCGCCGCAGAGACACCAAAAACCAGGCCGACACCAAAAAAGAGAGACTGGGAAAGCCCTGTCGCTGGGGCAAACGTATTGAGATTGACGCGGACCTGAACCCAGCTTCCTGCAATGATCAGCCAGGTCGCATACAGCATCAGGATGTGGGAGACCGCCAATGCGACTACGCGCAACGGACGCGGCAGGCTGTTTACGACGAAGTCGACCCCAAGATGCCCATTCTCACGCAGCACGAGAATGGAACCCACGAACACGGTCCAAACAAAAAGCCAACGTGAAAACTCTTCAGACTGGGTAATCCCGGAATTAAAGAAATACCGGAGTATAACGTTGCCGAACACGAGCACCACCATCCCGGCAAGACACAGGACGACAAACCACTTTAGACACGTAAAGTAGAACTCTACAATTTTGGACATCCACCCCTCCTCAGGCAATGGCGTGTGCTCGCTTCAACTTCGGCTAAGCGCGCCGATACCCTTCCAGGTCACTGTCTTCGACGTCCGGCAAATTCACAACGATGTTGTCGGGCGTGCGGCAGGTCAGCCAAACCAAGGGATCGGAGATGCTCATGTTAACTTCGACATGGGGCATGTGGGGAGGCACAAATACAAAATCGCCCGGCGCCATGTCGACATAACTCTTGTAGTCCCGGCCAAAGTAGATGCGCCCATGGCCCTCAAGGACGTACCCACCTGTTTCGGCTTCCCCATGATGATGGGGAGGAGACCGGAAGCCGGGTTCGTTGGAGACGCGGCCAAACCAAAGTTTTGTGGCCGGGGTGTGCTGTGGGCTCACACCGGATCTGCGCACCGCGTCTCCAGATTGCCCGGTGTTGGTGTCTAGCGCATTGGCGCGCGTGACGACAGGAACGACGTCTTCGGTCATCTCAGTTAGTCCTGGGTTGGATTTTGGTCAGTTCATATGCATTCCGCCATTCACGTCGATTGCCGAGCCAGTGATGTAGGACGATAGGTCCGAGGCAAGAAAGACGCAGGCAGATGCAACATCGGAAGGCTCGCCGAACCGTCCCATCGGGATGGTGGGTAAAACCTTCGCGGTGATTTCGTCGGTGTAGAAATCTCTGGTCATCTTCGACATGATCACGCCGGGATTGACCGAATTAATGCGGATGCCGGCGGGAGAGACATCGCGCGCGATTGCTTTGACCAGACTGGCAACGCCGCCCTTGGACGCTGCGTAATGCGGCCCGCCCATGAGCCCGCCGCCGCGCTGCGCAGCGATCGATGCTATGCAGATGATCGATGCGCCCGCCGCCATCAACGGAAGCGCCTGCTGGGTCATGATCAGCGTTCCACGCAGGTTTACATCCATGATGGCATCATAATCATCACGGGTGATGTCGACAGTCTTGCGAGGCTGCGTGATGCCGGCATTATTAAGCAGGATATCAAGGCGCCCGAACTCGGAGCGAACGCGGTCAAAGACCGTGCGCACGCTATCCTCGGAACGGACATCGGCGCAGACATAGACCGCAGCGTCACCCAGTCGTTCAGCGGCACCGGCCAACTCCGCCTCGTTAATGTCCACGAGCAGCACACGGGCACCAGCCTCGACAAACGCTTTGGCCGTCGCAAACCCGATACCTTCAACATTTCCAGCGCCACTGAGCACAGCAGTCTTGCCGCTTAAAAGCATGTCGTCCTCGATCTGTTGCTGATTGACGCCCCCGATACACGGCGAGGAATCAAGTCGGCCTTCCTGGCTTCCCAGAAAGGCCTTATTTGCGCTATTGCGCGGCAGCAGCGACCGCTGCATTGAACTCTTCGACGAGTTGCTGATCGAGACCGGACGACACCTGCTCCACGACCGGCGCGACAGCATCACGGAATTCCTGCAGATTCTCGTTGGAAATCTCGCTGATCTGCATGCCCTGCTCTTCCAGGAACTGAAGTGTTTCTTCACTCGACGCGTTGATAATGTCGCGATTGTAGACCGAAGACTCCGCGCAGGCGTCCTGCACCGCCGTCTGCTGGTCGGCACTCAATCCGTCCCAGAATGTCTTGCTGGCGTAGACAACCGAAATCGTCGTGAAATGGCGTGTTTCGGTTAGATGATCCTGCACCTCATAGAATGAGGAAGCACGGGTCACGTCATTGGCGATTTCATTGCCATCGATGGCGCCGGTTTCCAGCGCCGTAAACGTCTCGGGGAACGGCAACGGCGTGGGATTGATGCCCAAGGCTCCAAGGGAGTCGATGTAAACCTTGTTCTGGATTGTACGGATCCGCAAGCCCGACACATCGGCCAGCGTCTCGACGGGGCGCTGATTATTGGTGATGTTGCGGAAGCCATAATCCCAATAGCACAGCCCCTTAAGGCCAGATGCCTCCATCTTGTCGAGAACGGCGACACCCACAGGACCGCGCGTTACAGTATCGAGCTGCTCATAGCTCGAGAACGTGAAAGGCAACTGGAACAGATCAAAATCGGGAACCAGCGAAGCAAGACCGGCTGTGGTCGTCACAGCCATTTCGACAATGCCACCCTGAGCCGACGAAATGGACTGAATTTCATTGCCCAACTGCGCATCGGGAAAAGGGCGGACCGTAATGCTGCCGCCGGATTTTTCTTCGACCAGCTCGCCAAAATGGCTAACGGTCTGCCCCATGGTGCTCTCGCTGGACACCGGATAGCTGAACTTGATCGTCTGAGCGCTTGCAGGCAGCGCGGCTGCAGTCAGGATGGCGGTAGCGCATGCGCACCGCAGGGAAACTCCCAACATGTTCATTCTCCTCCAAGAGATTTGTGGCGGCGTTTGCTCGCCACTCGCGCAAACTAATGTCTCATATTGTAAGACTTGTCAAATCCAACGAGCGAAAAGACTCGCAAACTGTACATAAGTTTGAGTAGCATGCAGGCTGTTTATCAAGGACTTTTCGGATTTTCTCAGCGATTGCCGTTCATATCGAAAACAGAGAGAAACTTGAGAAAGTCACTATATGATAATAGTTGACCAAGGCCCCATGACAAGGCTAGGTCAAAGGGCGCTGGCGAGGAGCGGCTAGGGAAGAGGCATGACGACACCACAACGCAACGGTTACGACCTAGGCGGCCGCAGAGCTATTGTTCCCGGTGGCGCCGGAGAAATCGGTCAGGCTATCGCACGCCGATTGGCCTCGTGCGGGGCAATAGTTGAGATTTGGGATCTGGCGCTCCCTGCAGAATGGCAGAAATCAGGACAAATCGTGGACGTTACAGACCCCATAGCGGTCAGTTCGGCGATGGCCAACGCCACGCAGAAAATGGGCGGCGTCGACATGCTGGTCTATGCCGCAGGCATCACTGGCCCGACCGAGATGACCCAGAACTACCAGCTCGATGCATGGCACCGCACGCTCGACGTCAATCTCAACGGCGCGTTTTATTGCGCGCGCGCGGCGCTGGCCCATTTTGATCCCGACCAACCTGCCCATATCGTTGTGCTTGCTTCAATCGCCGGCAAGGATGGCAACCCGCGCATGGCTGCCTACTCGGCGGCCAAGGCCGGTCTCATTGCCATGACCAAATCCATCGGACGGGAGTTGGCACATACCCAGATCCGGGCACATGCCATTGCACCGGCCCTGATCCAGACCCGCTTGCTCGACCAGATGGACGCCGGGACGATCCAAGCAAACCGCGCAAAAATTCCGATGGGCCGGACAGGTACGCCCGATGAAGTTGCCGAATTGACGGCCTGGCTGGTCTCGCCCGGCTGCACGTTTTCGACCGGCGCCGTACACGATCTGTCCGGCGGCCGGGCCACATATTAGGAGAATACAGTCTTGACCAATCTGAACGGAAAAGCAGCGCTCGTCACCGGAGCAGCGCGCGGGCAGGGTCTCGCAGAAGCCAGACTTATGGCAAAACGGGGCGCATCTGTCATCATCTGCGACGTGCTCGAACAGGAAGGGGCGACTGTAGCTGCAGCGCTCAAGTCCGACGGGTTGGATGTTGACTTCGCAAAGCTAGATGTCACCGACGGGCGCGACTGGGATCGCATCGCGGCTCTGGTCAAGGAACGCTTCGGCTCTCTGCAGATCCTGGTCAACAATGCCGGCATCATCAATCGCCAGTCCATCGAAGACACGACGGTCGCGGCCTGGAACCGGCTAATTTCCGTCAACGTTACCGGCGCCTTTATAGGCATCAAGACATTGGCCGAATTGCTCGCAGTCAAAGGTGGATCGGTAATCAACATATCGTCCAACAGCGGTTTTTCAGCACACTACGATCCCGGTTACACATCATCGAAATGGGCGCTGCGCGGACTGACACGGGCCGCTGCCATGGAATTCGCCAGCAAGGGCATTCGTGTGAACGCTGTCTGCCCGGGATTGGTGCTTACCGACCTCAATGTAGACGCGCCCCACCTGCGACCGATGATCGAGATGACCCCACTTAAGCGGGCCGCCAGCGTGGACGAAATCGCAAATCTTGTGGCCTTCCTGGCCAGTGATGAATCCGCGTTCATCACCGGCGAGGACTTTGTGATTGATGGCGGCTTTACCGCCGGGGCTGCCTATCGGCGCGTATCCGAGGAATCGGGACTCTTCGATAAGCAGAAGATAAAGTCATGATCATCGAAGAACGAACATACCGTATCAAGCCCGGCCAGCTGGACGCATATCTGGCGCTCTATGACGATGGACCGCGCACATTGCAACAATCGATTCTGGGGCACCTTGTCGGCTATTTCACCACCGAATCTGGCGATCTCAATAACCTGGTACATCTTTGGGCCTACGATTCGCTCGAGGACCGCTCACGACGACGGGCTCAATTGGCGGCCGCGCCCGAATGGCAGACCTATATTCAATCCTGCACGCCGCTGATCCTGAAGATGAGCAACCGGTTTCTTTCTCCACTGCCCTTCTCTCCCCTTCGATAGCCCAGAGGGCTCATCCAATTACGACAGGCGATATAAAGTGAAGCTTTCCACGCTGCAGCATCAGGCGCGCGCGCGCGTCGGCATTCTCATTGGCGACGATTATGTGCTTTTGGACAATTCCCAATTCAAGGACATGGTCGATTTCGTGACCTTGAGCCTTGAAGACATCGAGGCGCTTGCCGCAGCATCGGTCGAGCGTGTTCGCGCCTCGGAGGCCGTGTTGCTCGCACCGATAGGGCGGTTTGGCCGCGACGTCCTCTGCACGGGCTGGAACTACTGGGATCATTTTGACGAGGGAGTCGGCAAGCGGGACGGGCAAGAGGTCGAGCGCCCGGTTGCACCGACATTTTTCACCAAAGCGCCCAACGCGATCACGGGCCCTTTTGATGACATCCCGATTGACGACACCATTTCCAAGAAATGGGATTACGAGGGGGAAATCGCGGTAGTTATCGGACGTCAGGGCCGCTCGATATCACCAGAATGCGCGCACGAACACATCTTCGGCTACATGTTGGCCAACGATGTTTCCCAACGCGACTTGCAACGACGACATGGGGGGCAATGGCTAAAAGGAAAGAGTATCGACAGGTCAAGCCCCACCGGACCCTATATCGTTACAGCCGACGAAATCACGTTCGACGACATCGAAATCCAGACCTTCGTTAATGACGAGCAACGCCAGTCCGCATCGACTCGACAAATGGCTTTTGCGTTGCCCGAACTGATTGCCGAGCTCTCTTTCGGCATGACACTATACCCAGGCGATGTAATCCTGACCGGAACGCCGAGCGGGATCGGAATGGCAATGACACCGCCACGATTTCTGGCTGCAGGAGATCATATCCGGGTTGTTGCAAAAGGATTGGGAGAATTAAGCAACCGCTGCGTTGCAACTGCCAGATAAACAGGCGCAGTTTAAATCCTCAAGAGCCAGCAGCACTACTCCATTGCAGCTATATGCTTCCAGGGTGCGTAACTTTTTTGGCTCAAACAAGCCGAATTGCTGATGCCCCAATACCCCATACAACAATCTTGGCTGAGCTAATAGCCGACTATCGCCGTTGGCCATATGAACAGATTCCAGCCAACCCAAACGACGTCACGCCGCGGCCAACACCTAAAGTTGCCTCAGCGTGCTGACTTGGTGCGGCACAATGCTGTCGCCTCGATCTCTACTTTGATTTCCTCGACAGGAAACCCACAGATGATTGTCGTATTGGTGGGGCGCGGGTCGGAAAAATGCTCCCCCAATACTTTTGAGACAGTCATTACATCCTTACGGTCAGCCACATAGACATTGAGTTTGACGATGTCGGACAAGTCGGCGGCAGCCTTGCTCAGTGCCTCTCCGATGGTCCGCAGAGACTGCCGGGTTTGCTCTTCGGGATCAGGCGAGATGGTGCCGTCGGGATTGTGTCCCGCCGTACCCGACACGAAAACCCATTCACCGTCCACAACGGCGCGCGAATATCCTGCGAGCTTCTCTAATTTTGAGCCTGATGAGATTGCCCATCGGTTAGAAGTCATTGCACACCCTTATTAATTTGCATCCATGCTCATGGATAATAAAGAAAACACGTCAGCCACTTGCCCCTTAAGGCGAACGGAGGGAACATCCGGGTGGCGCTCCGGCGTCTAGATTGCACGATCAGCTTTCTGTCTGCGGCGCTTCCTGCTCTTCGGTTTTCAGGATATCGAAAAGAAGATCACGAGATGCCCGGATATCTGCTTCGCAGGCAACACCGAGAGCTTCCCATTCTCCAGTTTTGATCGCTGCCAGCATGGCGGCGTGCTGATCGGTGAAGCCATCGCTCGTGGCCGGAAACGGTTTTGCCGGCATCGTATCCTTCAAATGGTCGTCAGACGGCAAGTCGATCGTCTTAGTGGAAGCCGACGACACCAACACCCGCAAGATCGAAATCGCTTATGACGCGCGGGGGGAAGCCCGCAAGGACCGGTTCACCCGCGCCTTTCCCGGAGATTTGTTGACGCGCCGCAGGATCGGCTGCATTGCGCTATCGGGTGGCGGACCGGCATGGTTCGATCGCCCCGACGCCGAGGACGCCGTCTGGGGTTACGGTCTCTCGCCGGACGGCAGCACCCTGTTCATCAGCAGCAGCGATCTTTCGATCAAGACCCATACGATCTTCATGTTCGACACGCGCTCAGGCGCACGCACCGTGCAGTACACGGCTCATGACCCCCTCAAGATCCGACCCGACTGGCAGGTCGAATTCGCGCCCGACGGCCAGAGCCTGATCGTTATGACCGACCGCGACGGCTTCAACCATCTCCACAGGCTCGCCGCCGCGAGCGCTGCCCTGGAGCCGCTGACCTCAGGTGCTTGGGAAATAGCCGAATTTGCTGTCGATCCTGCAAATGGCACCGTCTATTTCGTCTCAAATGCTGCACACCCCGCCGAGCGCCACGTTTATTGCGTGCCACCGGCCGGCGGAGAAGTTAGGCGACTGACGCATGCCGCTGGCATTCACGTTCCGGTCTACGCCCCCGATTTTCAGGCCCTTGCCGATCTGTTCAGCGATGACATGACGCCGCCCGAACTTTTCGTGCAGCCCCTGCCGGATTCCGCCGAGGCGACACGGATCACCCATTCGCCCCGCCCCGAATTTTCCCAGCGTGATTGGGCCCATGTGCGCTATGTTCCGTTCGTCAGCCATGTCGATGGCGCCGAACTGACGGCCCGCGTCATGCTGCCCCCCGGATTCAAACTCAATGGCAGCTACCCAATGGTGGTCGGATCGATCTATTCCGACGGACTTCTTAACCAATGGGGCGGACGGGCTGCCCATCCGAGTTGGGGCATCGACCAGTATCTCGCCTCGCGCGGTTTCGTGGTTGTCAGCCCGGAAATCAGAGGGAGCTTCGGGCGCGGGCGGGATTGGAACCGGCCTATGCTCAATAGCTACGGCAGCCAGGACATCGAAGACATTGCAGATTGCGTCACCACACTCGTCGACCTCGGCTATGCACACCGCAAGCGCGTCGGTCTTTGGGGATCTAGCTATGGCGGGCTGATGACACTGATGTCCCTGTTCAAGAAGCCCGGCTTTTATGCAGCAGGTTTTGCTGGCGCGCCCGCCACCAATGTCTGGCACGCATATCCCGAGCAAGGCTGGATCATGGGGCTGGCCAAGGGAGAGGACTTCATCGACCGCTACAGCGCCTAGTCGGCACTGTTTCACAGCAAAAACCTCCGGGATCATCTGATGATCCTTCACCTGTGCCCTGAGCCCTTTGTTCCTCCGGCTTATTGGAGAATCCGGGGGTTAATTTGTGGCCTCATGCGGCCTGTTTTGCCAGTGCCATTTTCATGGCAAATTCTTCGGGCGAGATATTGCCAAGCGATAAATGTGGTCTTTGCAGGTTGTAGTCCTCCTTCCAAAGCGTGATCGAGGTTCTGGCTTCTGCCAGTGATGAGAACAACGTCTCGTTGAGACACTCGTCTCTGAAGCTGCCATTGAAGCTTTCAATAAAGCCGTTTTACATGGGCTTTCCCGGCGCGATGTAGTTCCAGTCGAGGCCAGTGTCCTGGCACCATTTCAGGATTGCCATCGAGGTCAATTCGGTGCCGTTGTCGGAGACGATTGTCATCGGCCTGCCGCGCCTCACGATCAAAGCATCGAGTTCTCGCGCGACCCGAAGGCCTGAAAGCGACGTGTCAGCCACAAGGACCAGGCATTCCCGCGTGTAGTCGTCGACCACGGCCAGGACGCGGAACCGGCGACCCTCGATGAAGGCATCGCTGACAAAGTTCAGGCTCCAACGTTCATTGGCGCCATTGGCACACCTATGGGGCGCCTGGTGCCCAAAGCCCGCTTCCGCCCGCCACGCTTGCGGACCCGAAGCTTCTCCTCACGATAGAACCGCCAGGGCTTTTTCAGGTTCATCTCAATACCCTGACGCCGCAGCATGACGTGGACGCGCCGATAGCCGCCGCCCAACGAAGAGACTAAGTCTATTCGTCGGCGAGGCTTACCACTATGCAAGATCATTTCGGTGCGTGTGGAGTTCCAAGATCCAGCCGGAGCTAATGTAAACCACTTCACCTCGGCCAATGGGCGCGACATGTGGCTGGACAATGCCGCTTTGCCCTTCTCCATCAGTTTTGCCGATTTTGATTACTGCTGCAATGAATGGTAGCCAACGGAACTTTCGCCCTGGGGTCGGCGTTCGATCGATATTCGGCCTTCGCGGCCATTTGCATCGCTCACCGTACTCGCACCCCCTGTCCCACCCGCTTGCCATGGGGGGCGTCGTCATCGTTTTAGGCGCGCTGCCCGTTGAGCTCAAGGAGTTGCGCGATACTTATGGTATCAAGCTTGCCGACGAGAGCATCGCCAATGTCAGGAATATGGTTGAACATGCACCGTCAAGCTCTTCTGGCTGCTTGGTCGAGAGCGGCTATATTTCGCTATTGGAAGATGAATCCAGTGTACGTCGTCTGTCGGTGATTATCTCGTTGATTGTGATGTTGGTTTTCAGCCCGGTTCCAGACCTGCTCACCAATGTCCGGGATATGAACTTTGGAATGCGCACTTCGACGCCCCAATTACTTCAATTCAAACTTAGAACCAAGACAACGCTAACACCGAAACATCATTATTCAGCGCTACGTAATTCCCAAAGATCACTATCGCTCAACTAATCTTCTGGCTAGAATCGAATTGGATCGCCGTCAGATATTTACCGTAAGCATTTTTCTTCATGGTCTCCCCCAGTTTTTCAAGCTGGGCACTATCTATATAGCCCATTCGGAAGGCGATTTCTTCCGGGCAGGCGATCTTGAAGCCTTGGCGCTTTTCCAGCGTCGCGACGAACTGCGCCGCGTCGAGCAGGCTGTCGGGCGTGCCGGTATCGAGCCAGGCATAGCCGCGCCCCATCAGTTCAACCGAAAGCTGGCCGCGGTCGAGATAGGCGCGGTTGACGTCGGTGATTTCCAGCTCGCCACGTCGTGAGGGTTTCAGGTTGGCGGCAATGTCTACAACCTGTTCGTCGTAAAAATAGAGCCCGGTGACGGCCCAGTTAGAGCGCGGCTTTTCGGGCTTTTCCTCGATGCTGAGCGCACGCATTTGGTCATCAAAATCGACCACGCCGTAGCGTTCGGGATCGGCGACGTGATAGGCGAAGACTGTCCCGCCACTCTTGCGCTCGACGCCGCGCCGCATTATTTCGGGCAGACCGTGGCCATAGAAGATATTGTCCCCCAGCACGAGCGCCGAGGACCCACCAGCGACAAAGTCGGCGCCAATAATGAAGGCCTCAGCCAGACCATTGGGCTGCGGCTGAACGGCATAAGTCAGCGACAGGCCCCATTGCGACCCGTCACCCAATAGGCGCTTGAACCCATCTGCCTCGTGGGGCGTGGTGATGATGAGGATTTCCCTGATCCCCGCCAGCATCAGCGTCGTCAGTGGATAATAGATCATCGGCTTGTCATAGACCGGCACCAGCTGCTTGGACACGGCCAAGGTCATCGGATGCAACCGCGTGCCGGCGCCGCCGGCCAGAATAATGCCCTTCATGCGTGACACTCCTCCATCTTTTGGTCTTCTGCGCCTGCCAGCAGGCGGGCGATTGTGTTGTGGGTGGAGGACTGCCAGTCCGGCATGGTGATGCCATGGACGCTGTGCAGTTTTGTCGTGTCGAGCTGCGAATTGGCCGGGCGCTTCGCCGGCGTCGGATAGTCAACCGTGCTAATGCGTCTGACATTGGCCGAAGGGCCGCCGAGGCGCGCGGACTGGGCGAAAATCTCAAGGGCGAAATCTGCCCAGCTAACTTCGCCCGTGCCGGTTAAGTGGAAGGTCCCGCGCAGGCTCTGGTGATCGGGGCGGGCGAGTAGATTGCCGGCCACCTTGATCACCGCATCGGCGATATCGAGCGCCGAGGTCGGATTGCCGTGCTGGTCATCGACCACACGCAGTTCCGGCCGCGTGCTTGCGAGCTTAAGCATGGTCTTGAGGAAATTGTTGCCGAAGGGCGAATAGACCCAGGCCGTACGCAGAATGGCATGGTTATCGGTGGCAGAGGCAACGGCTCTCTCGCCGGCCAGTTTGGTCGCGCCGTAGACACCGAGCGGATTGGTCTGATCAGTCTCGACATAGGGCGAAAGCTTGCTCCCGTCGAAGACATAGTCGGTGGAGAGATGGATGATGGGAATGTCGAGTTCGCCGGCCAGCTGGGCCAATGCTGCCGGACCATGTGCATTGATCCGCTCTGCCAGATCTGCTTCCGCCTCGGCCTTGTCGACGGAGGTGTAAGCTGCAGCAGACACAATTGCATCCGGCTTTACCACGGCAATGCGAAACAGGCCCTCCTGCGGATTGGCGAGGTCCAGCTCCGGCCGACCCATGGCCACGATCTCCACGCCCTGAGTCGCACCGCGCTCTATCAGAGCGGTGACCACCTGCCCGGCCTTTCCCGTTACGAGCAGTTTCATCCCGTGCCCTTATTGCCGGACGTCAGGCCGAGCCGCTCGCCGGCATAGTTCTTGCGCATCGGCTGCCACCACCACTCATTGTCCATATACCAGTCGACCGTGCGGGCAATGCCGGTTTCGAAATTCTCCTGCGCCTTCCAGCCCAGTTCGGTTTCGAGCCGGGTCGCGTCGATGGCATAGCGCGCATCGTGGCCGGGACGGTCCGTCACGAACTGGATCAACTCTTCACGGGGGGTGCCAGTGGGCAGGCGCTGATCGAGCAGACTGCATATGCGGCGCACAACGTCGATGTTTTTAACCTCGTTGCGGCCGCCGACATTATAGGTCTCGCCCACCCTGCCCCGCTCGATGATTAGATCAAGCGCCCGCGCGTGATCTTCGACATAGAGCCAGTCGCGGATATTGGTGCCCCGACCATAGACCGGCAGCGCCTTTCCGTCCATAGCATTGAGGATGGTCAGCGGAATCAGCTTTTCGGGGAAGTGATAAGGGCCGTAATTGTTGGAGCAATTGGAGACCACCACCGGCATTCCATAGGTCCGCGCCCAGGCCTTGGCCAAATGATCGGAGGCGGCTTTCGAGGCCGAATAAGGCGAGCTCGGATCGTAGGGCGACTTTTCGGTAAAGAGACCGGCATCACCCAGCGAACCATAGACCTCGTCGGTCGAGACGTGGAGGAAACGGAAGCGCTGCTTCTCCTCGCCGGAGAGGCCCGCATAATAGGTACGGGCGGCCTCCAGCATGGTAAAGCTGCCGATAACATTAGTCTGGACGAAGTCGGCCGCGCCGGTGATCGAGCGATCGACATGGCTCTCGGCCGCCAGATGCATCACACGAGCCGGACGGAAGGTCGCAAAAGCCTCGTGGATGGCCCGCGCGTCGCAAATGTCCGCCTTTAGGAAGCTGTGATTGTTCCTGCCTTCAACAGCGCGCAGTGAAGCCAGATTGCCGGCATAGGTCAGCTTGTCGAGCGTCAGAACTTCATAGCCTTTGTCGAGCACGAGATGGCGCACCAGAGCCGAACCGATAAAGCCTGCGCCGCCAGTAACCAGAACCCGCATCTCAGGCCCCCACGCCGAAGTGGAAATAGTCGGGCAATTCGCTGAGCAAAGGCTGGGTCGTATCCTTGGGTGAGAGCAGCGTGGCGTCGGCGACATCGGGCCAGGTGATACCTATCGCCGGATCGTCCCAGCGCACGCCCTTGTCGGCCTCCTTATTGTAATAGGCTGTGACCTTGTAGCTGACGAGACAATCGGGCAAGAGCGTGCAGAAGCCATGGAGGAACCCTGGCGGCACCCAGAGCTGATTGCCTTCTTCAGCGGTCAGCGTCACGGCCGCCCATTGACCAAAGCTCGGCGAACCCTTGCGGATATCCACGGCGACGTCAAAGATTGCGCCGGCCAAGCACCGTACCAGCTTGCCCTGGGCATAGGGCTGGGCCTGGAAATGCAAGCCGCGCACTACGCCGATATTCCGGCTCAGCGACTGATTCTCCTGCACGAAAGTGACATCGGCAACGTTGGCCTTGAACCAATCATCGCGAAAGGTCTCGGAAAAATAGCCACGGGGGTCGGCGTGCTTGGCTGGTGTAATACCAACCACCTTATCAAGGTCCGTAGCTGCCACTTTCATAATGTCACGCCCACTGAGTCAATAACCACTTCTAAGTTCAATGTCCGATTCCACCGATTCGCGAAACCGCCTCGTTGCTTGTGATGAACCTTTCGCAACCAACGGGGCTTTTTCGGTGACACCAACGTTTGGGCCATGATAAGTGGCCCCAGCGCCCTTCGAGTCGCAAGAAAGTCTCCACGACGACAAATGACTTATCGCTTTGCAATTACTCGGAGAGAGAATGATTGCCAGAATTAGAACTAGCGTGCTGGCTTTCCCGCGGCGGACCAAGCAAGCAGTAATTGTCGCTTTCGACTTTCTTGCTTTGTCGTTCGCGTTGTGGGTCAGTCTTTGCCTTCGTTACGATAGCTGGCTTATACCTGTAAACACAGATCAGTTAATTGCCATCGTATCCGCGCCGTTGGTGGCCATTCCAGTCTTCATACGCATGGGACTGTACAGGGCAATTGTGAGGTATATGCCTGAGAGGGCTCTTTGGGCTATACTAAGGGCAGTGCTCGTTGCCACGATGCTATGGGTGTTGGCAATGTATCTAACCGAGCTCGTAGGGCGCGGTGCGATACCACGGTCGGTACCGGTTATCTATTTCGCTTTGGGTACCTTTATTATTGCGGGAAGCCGCTTTACCGCGAAAAAGATTTTCCTTACGAAACCGGGCCGACTGCAGGCCGACAGAAGATCAGTAGTAATTTACGGCGCCGGAGAAGCTGGCGGTCAGCTATCGCAAGCGCTTCGGAACACACATCATATAGTAGGCTTCCTTGACGACAACCCAGCACTGCACCGCCGAGAGCTGGCCGGGATAAAAATCTACAATCCTGATCAACTGAATACGCTGGTGGATGAATACGACGTCTTAGATGTGATCCTCTCAATTCCGTCGCTCCCAGCGCAAAGGCGACGAGAAATCGTTGCATCTATCAACGCCCGTGGCGTCAAGATTATGTCACTGCCCCCTATAGCCGATCTAGTGACTGGAAAGTATCTCGTAAGTCAGATCAAAGAAATCGATATTGTTGACCTTTTGGGCAGATCGTCCATCCCCCCTGACTCATCCCTGATTGGAGAGATGATCGTCGGGCGTTCAATTCTGGTGACCGGTGCCGGAGGATCAATCGGGTCGGAACTTTGCCGGAAGATCGCGCAGTGGGCTCCAAGAAGGCTCGTGCTATTTGAGGCGAATGAGTTTGCCCTTTATCAGATCGAACAAGAACTGGGTCGGAATTCGGAGTTGGTGATCGTTCCTGTTCTCGCTTCGGTTACGGATGAGGTGCGGGTACGTGAAACCTTAACAGAACATGACATCAACGTCGTTTTTCATGCGGCAGCGCACAAACATGTGCCACTGGTCGAAGCAAACGCTCTAGAAGGGATGAGAAACAATGTGATCGGCACCTCCACACTGGTCGACGCAGCGTATGACCATGGTGTCGAGCATTTCGTCCTAATATCCACTGACAAGGCCGTGCGGCCGACCAATGTTATGGGGGCCACCAAGCGCTGGGCCGAGCTGATCGTCGGCCGAGCTGCGGCGCGTGCCAAAGCGGAAGGCAGCCGTCAACGGTTTTGCGCCGTACGTTTTGGCAATGTCTTGGGTTCGAATGGATCGGTGGTTCCGTTGTTCAGGAAACAGATTGAGCATGGCGGACCTGTCACTCTGACGGATATGGCCATGACACGCTATTTTATGTCCATCGAGGAGGCAGCTGAGCTGATCGTGCAAGCTGGCGCCTTATCCGAGGGCGGGGATGTTTTTCTCCTAGACATGGGGAGCCCAATCCTGATTTCGGACCTGGCCGAAAACATGATCCGACTTGCGGGCCTGACCGTTCGTGACACGTCCAATCCAGATGGAGATATTGAGATCGTCGTCACTGGAAAACGTCCGGGTGAGAAGCTCTACGAGGAGCTATTCTATGATGCAGGATCGGCTGAACGCACCTCTCATGCCAAGATCATGAGAGCGGCGACGCAGGGCCATAATGACGGCATAGCAGAAGCCGTTGACGAAATACGCAGCCTGCTGCAAGCAAGAAATGAACAGCAATCTCGCCGATTTCTATTCGAGATTGTCGATAAGAGTTCTTGAACTTTCTGGTTGCAACGGGGCGACCAGAAAGTAACGCCGATATCGAGGTAATCAATGTTGGGAACTGGCTTTTCGCCTTGGCCAAACTATTCTGAAGCAGAGATTCAAGCGGTTTCTGACGTTCTGCGTTCCAATCGCGTGAACTACTGGACCGGTAACATCACTCGAAATTTTGAAGAAGCCTTCGCCGATTGGACCGGAGCAGAGCACGCCGTCGCGCTGGCAAACGGCACATTGGCTTTAGATGTGGCGCTCAAGGCGCTTGGCGTCGGCGCCAATGACGAGGTGATAACGACGCCTCGTACATTTCTGGCCTCGGCCTCAACCATCGTGACTGCCGGCGCCGTTCCAGTGTTTGCCGATGTCGATACGGAAACTCAGAACATTACCGCAGAAACCATTGCGGCCGTAATGACTGAACGTACCAGGGCTATTATCTGCGTACACTTGGGCGGCATGCCTTGCGACATGGATCCTATAATGGACCTAGCCCGAAAACACGGCCTCAAGGTAATCGAAGACTGTGCGCAGGCCCACGGTGCGCTTTATAAAGGTCGCAGCGTCGGCACAATCGGTCATGTCGGCGCGTGGTCTTTTTGCCAAGATAAAATTATGACCACCGGCGGTGAAGGCGGCATGGTTACGACCGATGATCGTGCACTTTGGTCGACCATGTGGTCCTATAAGGACCATGGCAAGAGCTGGGAGGCGGTGTATGAACGCGAACATCCTCCTGGTTACCGTTTCCTGCACGAGAGCTTCGGGACTAATTGGCGCATGCTCGAGATGCAGGCAGCCATCGGCCTCATCCAGATAGAGCGCATGCCAGGATGGACGCAGAGGCGCAGCGAGATCGCCAGCAGCTTTGCCGAAGCTTGCGCCAATCATTCAGTCATCCGAGTGCCAAAAGTACCCGAGTGGGCCACTCACGCATGGTATCGTTTCTATGGTTTCGTAAGACCTGAAAACCTTGCCGAAGGCTGGACGAGGGACCGGATAGTCGCTGAGATCAATACTGCTGGCGTCCCGTGTTTGCACGGTTCAGCCGCAGAGGTCTATCTCGAGAAGGCCTTTGAAGGCACTGGCTGGCGGCCGCAGGAGCGATTGCCTGTCGCCAGAGAACTAGGGGAGACCAGCGTTGCCCTTCTGGTCCACCCTACACTGACCGATTCTGAGGTCGACAAAACCCGTGCGGTGGTCAGCCAAGTACTACGGGAGGCGAGCCGATAGCCATTACGGACATCAGCTTGTGCAGATCTGGCTGGGCGGTTAATCAGGCGACGCTAAGGCGCATTGACGTTGAGAAGTGGATTCTATGAAAGTTATGGTGGTTTTTGGCACCCGTCCGGAGGCCATCAAGATGGCGCCGCTGGTCGCCGCGCTGAAGAGCAAATCAAAGCTTGACGTTAAGGTATGCGTTACGGCCCAACATCGCCAAATGCTGGACCAAGTCCTCTCCCTGTTCCAGATAGTACCAGATTGGGATCTCGACGTCATGCGGGCGGCTCAAGATTTGACCGACCTCACAGCACGCATCCTCTCCGGCATGCGCGACGTGTTTGCCCAATGGAAACCCGATGTAGTTTTGGTGCACGGCGACACTTCCACAACTTTCGCAACTGCTCTTGCTGCTTACTACGAACGTATATCCATCGGCCATGTGGAAGCAGGGCTGCGTACCGGCAATCTTTATTCGCCATGGCCTGAAGAGGGCAATCGCAGGCTCACCGGCGCCTTAACCCGCTGGAACTTCTCACCAACCAACTCGGCGCGCGATAACCTCCTGCGCGAGGGAGTTGCCCCCGCCCTTGTACATGTTACGGGAAACACGGTCATCGACGCATTGCTGCAAGTGAAGGAAAAGCTCAAACTGGATTTTGAGTTGCGCCAACAATTTGAATCGCAATTTTCTTTTCTTTCGCCCACTCGGCGTATGGTCTTGGTCACCGGCCATCGACGCGAAAATTTCGGCGACGGCTTCGAGCGCATCTGCCGTGCGCTGGCTCGACTTGCCGCCGATATCCCAGACCTCGACATCGTCTATCCAGTCCACCTCAATCCTAATGTAAGAGAGCCGGTGGGGCGGATACTGGGCAACGTCGGCAACATCAATCTGATCGAGCCCCTGGACTACCTGCCATTCGTCTATTTGATGACGCGTTCGCACCTGATTCTCACGGATTCTGGTGGCATACAGGAAGAGGCACCATCGCTCGGACGGCCAGTTCTGGTAATGCGCGACACCACCGAGCGCCCGGAAGCCGTAGAGGCTGGCACGGTACGTCTTGTCGGCACCAGCGAAGACGTCATCTATGCTGAGGCGCACAAGCTTTTGACCGACGCAGCTGCCTATGACAAAATGAAGCGCGCCACCAATCCCTATGGCGACGGCCGTGCCTGTGAACGGATTGCAGATATTCTCTCAAGTTCAGGACATCGATAATGATTAAAACGATTTCGGTCGTTGGTCTCGGATATATTGGGCTTCCCACGGCAGCAATCTTCGCGTCGCGCCGGTTCAAGGTCATCGGCGTAGACGTAAACAAAGGTGCCGTTGATACCATTAATCAGGGCAAGGTGCATATCATAGAGCCCGACCTCGACATGCTGGTGCAGGCCGCCGTGGCGGCTGGTCATCTCAAGGCGGTAACTGCACCCGAGCCAGCGGACGCATTTCTAATTGCCGTACCCACACCGTTTAAGGGCGACCACGAACCTGATTTGAGATACATTGAGGAGGTAAGTCAAAGTTTGGCCCCGGTGTTGAAATCGGGCGACCTCGTGATCCTTGAATCGACCTCGCCGGTGGGCACCACCGAACAACTGGCCAACTGGCTAGCCGCAGCGCGCACCGATCTAACCTTCCCGCAGACACATGGCGATGCCTCCGACGTACGCATCGCATACTGCCCGGAACGCGTATTGCCCGGCCACGTTGTTCGCGAACTAGTGCAGAACGATCGTGTGATCGGGGGCCTTTCTGCACGCTGTTCGAAAGAGGCGGCCGAGCTTTACAAATCCTTCGTCGAAGGGGAGTGTGTTTTGACCAACGCGCGTACCGCGGAAATGTGCAAGCTGACCGAGAACAGCTTCCGCGACGTCAACATTGCTTTTGCCAACGAGCTTTCGATCATTTGCGACAACCTGGACATCGACGTTTGGGAACTGATCCGGCTCGCGAACCGCCATCCACGCGTTAACATACTGCAGCCCGGCCCGGGCGTAGGCGGCCACTGTATCGCTGTCGACCCTTGGTTCATTGTGAGTAAGAGCCCCGAACAAGCGCGTCTCATCCGCACTGCCCGTGAGGTTAATGACGGCAAAACCGACTGGGTCATTCACAAAATCAGAGATGCCGTTGCCTCGGTCGAAGAGCCGGTGGTCGCCTGCCTCGGCCTCAGTTTCAAGCCCAACATCGATGACCTGCGCGAAAGCCCGGCGCTGGAGATTGCCCTTGCTGTCTGCGGCAAGAATTGGAGCGAAGTGCTATTGGTTGAGCCCTTTATCGAACACCTGCCGGGCACGTTCGATGACCATGCCAATGCCAGCCTTGTGAGCGCCGACGAAGCGCTGAAGCGCGCCAATGTGATCGTGCTGCTGGTCGACCATGCCCAATTCAATGACCTTAAGGTTCCCCTGACCAGACATCCGCTTGTGATCGACACGCGCGGCATGCTCGCGCGTTAGGCCCCCGGCAGCGGAGCACAGATGCGCAAGGCAATCAGCAATATCGGGTCATTGGCGGCCGTGCAGGGCGCCAATGCGCTGCTGCCGTTGGTGATCTATCCGATCACACTGGCGCGGATCGGTGCCGATGCCTATGGCCTACTGGTGCAGGCCGAGGCGCTGTCGCTGTTCGTTTTGACCCTGGTCCTTTACAGCTTCGAGGTCACCGGCGTCGCCGCCGTCGTCAAGCTCGATGGCGACAAGGACCGGGGCCGCCTGTCGGCGCTGCTCAGCCAGGTGCTGATTGCCCGCCTCGTGCTGCTGTGCATCGGCATGCCCCTGCTATGTCTTGCAGCCCTTGCCATCAATCCAGCCCTCGTGCCAATCGCGGCAGCCTGGTGTCTGGTGCCGTTGAGTTTCGCGCTCTCCCCGAATTGGCTATTTCAGGGCCTTCAAGACAATGGTGCGCTAGCCATTAGCAACGTCACCAGCCGGGGACTCGCCATGGCGCTGGTGCTGGCAATCGTTCAGGGCCCAGATACCGTCATCCTGGTGCCGGTCATTATCGGCGGGTGCTACCTCGCCGGGGCGCTGGCGTCGCTCGCGGTTGCCATGAACAAGCATGGGTTGCACCTGGCCTGGCCTCAGCCTGGCACACTGATCGGGCAATATAAGGCCGGGGGCCACGTCTTCCTCGGCAATCTCAGCACCCTTATTTACAAGGACATCAACACCTTGCTTCTGGGCATGCTCGGCGCATCGAGCGGGGCAATTGCCACCTACTCGATGGCCGAAAAACTTTCCAAGGCGCTGCAGGCGGCGATCCGTCCGCTCAACCAGCACTACTTTCCCCAGGCCATCAGGCTAGCCGGCACGCATCAGCCGCCGCGCGCCATCCTTGCCGGCATGATCCGACTATCGGTCATCCAGCAGTCCGTGCTGGCGGCCATGATTGTGGCAGCGGGCGTAGCCTATATGCTGTTTGGCGGAAAGATCCTCGCCGCGATCGGTGGAAGTGCTTTCGCTCCGGCCATCGGCCTGTTCTTCCTCATGAGCATCGCCACCCTGTTCGGGGTCGCCAATTTCATGCTCGGAACCGCCGGGCTCAATGCCATGGGACGCAAGCGCTACGTGCTGGTGGCGCTGGTCGCCACCAGCCTCGCCAGCCTGCTCTGCGGCTCGCTGCTGATCGCGCTCTGGGCCGATATCGGCGCGGCGATCAGTTTCGTGCTAGGAGAAGCGATCTTGCTCGGCCTGCTGCTGGCGGGCTATCTGAAGCGCCAGCCCCAGGAGGCCCCGTCAGTATGAAACTCGGCTATGTATGCACCAATTACAACAACAGCCATTTCACCGTGACCGCCGCCCGCTCGCTGGTGGCCAATGGCGGGCACGACGTGGCGATCGTGGTGGTCGACAATGCCTCAGCGCCGGCCGAACGGCAGATTCTCGCCGATCTCGAACAGTGCCTCGCCCAGGTCCAGGTCATCTTCAGCCCCGACAATGTGGGCTATTTCAGCGGCCTCAACCTGGGCATCGACCGTTTACGGCAGACCCGCCCCGACATCGAATGGATGGTCGTGGGCAATAACGACCTCGAATTCGCTTCCGATTTCATCGATCGGCTGGCGGCCGGCGCACCGCGCTGGGTCGGCCATTCGGTGATTTCGCCCGATGTCGTGACGGTGGATGGCGAGCACCAGAACCCGCATGTGATTTCGGGCATCAGCAGGGTGCGCGAAATCTTTTATGACCTTTATTATGCCAATTACGAGCTGGGCATGCTAATCCAGAAGCTGGCCATGCGCTTTCGCCGGTTCAGCGACCGGGACGATGAGACACAGTGGCAGACGGCGCAGCCAATCTATCAGGGCCATGGCTCGTGCTACCTGCTCGGCCCACGCTTTTTTGCCCAGTTCGAGCGTCTGTGGGCGCCGACCTTCATGATGTCGGAAGAGTATTTTCTGGCCAAGCAGCTTAATGATGTCGGCGAGCAGGTCTACTATGACCCGGCCGTGCAGGTTATCCACCACTGGCATGCCTCACTCGCCACGCTGCCGAGCAGGCGGCGATGGGAACTTGCGCGCGACGCCCATCTCGAATATCGGAAATACGTCAAAGTGTTCGGCTGAACGACCCAGCTGGACGCCGCCGCGACCGCATGGCCGGCAAGCTCGAGAGGCAGGATGAGACCCTATCAGATCTGTACCAATTGCGTCATGGACACCAGCGATTCCAAGATCGAGTTCGATGAGCATGGCGTGTGCGACCATTGCCGGGGGTTCAAGGGCGACGTCTTGCCCAACTGGCATCCCAACGACGATGGCAAAGCCATGTTCCGCGCTCAGGTCGAAAAGATCAAGGAAGCCGGCAAGGGCCATGCGTTCGACTGCATCATGGGTATGAGCGGCGGGCTCGACAGCTCGTACCTGCTGCACCTGGCTGTCTCCGAGTTCAACCTGCGCCCGCTGGTGTTCCACGTCGATGGCGGCTGGAACACCGACCTGGCGGTCAACAATATACAGGTTCTCGTCGAGGGGCTGGGGCTCGATCTTTATACCGAAGTGATCAACTGGGAAGAGATGCGCGACTTCCAGCTGGCCTTTTTCAAGGCTGGAGTGCCGCACCTGGACATTCCCCAGGACCATGCCTTCATCGCCACGCTCTATCACTTCGCCAACAAGAACAATATCAAGTACATCCTCAACGGCGGCAATTACGCCACTGAATGCGTGCGCAATCCTAAAGAATGGCTGTATTACGGCACCGACATGGCGCAGCTGCGCGATATCCATCGCCGCTTCGGCACGCGCCCACTCGGGACCTACCCGTTCTCGAGCGTCCTGTTCCACAAAGTCTACCTGCGCTATCTGCGCGGCGTGCGCGTGGTCAAGCCGCTCAACTACCTGCCCTATACCAAGGAGCATGCAAGCAAAGTGCTGTCGGAGACCTATGGCTGGCGCCCCTATCCGCAAAAGCACTTCGAATCACGCTTCACGCGCTTTTACGAGGCCTATTGGCTACCGACGCGCTTTGGCTATGACACGCGGCGCGTGCAGTATTCGAGCCTTATCCTCACCGGGCAGATGACCCGGGCAGACGCCATGGCGAGGCTTGAAAAGCCTGCCTACGACCCCGAGACGATCGACGAGGAGTTCGAATATATCGCCACCAAGCTTGGCATCACCGTCGATGAACTGCGCCACTATCACCAGATGCCGCTCAAGACCTACGAGGACTATGCCAACCAGCAATGGATGTTCGAGGCCGGAGCGCAGGTGATGAAGACACTCGGCATCGAAAGGGCAATCAAACGGTGATCGGCATCGTCGACTATGGCTCGGGGAACGTCTCGGCCATCGCCACCATATTCAAGCAGCTCAAGGTGCCGCATTTAGTGACTGGCGACCATGAAGAGTTGGCCGCCGCCGATCGCTATATCCTGCCGGGTGTCGGTGCCTTCGACCAGGTCATGAGCGATCTCATCAGGCTTGGCCTCCGCGACGTGCTTAACGAGCAGGTGCTGGGCAAGGGCAAGAAAGCCATGGGCATCTGTGTGGGCATGCAGATCCTCGCCGAATCGAGTGAGGAAGGCGAACTGCCGGGACTGGGCTGGATTCCGGGCCGCGTCCGCCGCATCGATGCGGCCGCGATCAACGCGTTGCCCAAGCTGCCCCATATGGGCTGGAACTCGCTGTCCCTCCGGAAACCTGCGCCGATCTTTGCCGACGTCGACATCGAACGCGGATTTTATTTCCTCCACAGCTACTATTTCGACGCCCTGCATCCCGAGCACATACTCGCCACCGTGAACTATGGCCGCGACATGGCCTGCGCCGTAAATCGGGACAATGTCTTCGGCATGCAGTTCCATCCCGAGAAAAGCCATGGCAACGGGATCAACCTGTTCCGCAACTTCGCCGAGGCCTGAATGCTGCGGTCACGTATCACTCCCGTTCTGCTCATGAGCGATGGCGGTCTCGTCAAGACCCAGAAGTTCAAGGACGCCAAATATGTCGGCGACCCGTTGAATGCGGTCAAGATCTTCAACGAGAAGCAGGTCGACGAGCTGACCTTCCTCGATATTGACGCCAGCGCGCAGGGCCGCGAGCCCGACTTCGCGCGCCTGCGGAGCATCGCCGTCGAATCGCGCATGCCCCTCTGTTATGGTGGTGGAGTCACCAGCGCCGCCCAGGCCACACGACTGATCGGGCTTGGCTTCGAGAAGGTCTCCGTGAGTTCGGCCGCCCTTGCGCGACCGCAACTGATCCGCGAGATGGCAGATGCGGTAGGCCGGCAAAGCGTCGTGGTGACTCTCGATGTCAGGAAGATGCTGTTCGGCTACGGCCTGCACACAAACAATGGGAAGACCAAGCAGAAGCAATCGCTGGCCGATTTATGCCAGCAGGCGGCCGAACTGGGTGCTGGCGAGATTGTCATCAACAATATCGATCGCGATGGCATGATGACGGGCTATGACCTCGACCTCGCCCGGCAGGTGCGCCGCCTCGTCGAGTGTCCGCTCTCCTTCGTCGGGGGTGCCGGCACTGTGGACCATATGCAGGCCCTCATCGATGCCGTCGGCGTTGTCGGTGCTGCTGCCGGCAGCATGTTTGTCTTTAAGGGGCAGTACCGCGCCGTGCTGATCAACTACCAGAAACCCGCCAACCTCTTCGGAGCCGCCCATTGATCCGCGCGCGCTGGTGGCTCGCTGCCGTCGCGACGGTTGTTGTTCTCGTCCTTGCCGCCAGCGGCGCCGCCATCTGGCTGAGCCGTCCCGCTGCCAGTGGACCTGATGTCAGCACAATTGCCGTGCTGGCAGCGTCGAGCCGGATGGAGGGGGATACCCTCCAGATCGACCTGGGCAAGACGTGGTTCGCGGTGGTGAACATTGCCGGCACGGCCGAGACCGCTGGCACGACCTTGAACGTGCGCATGGGCGAGCGCCTCGGCGCCGATGGCCTGCTCGACCCAGTCCCCTACGGCTCGGTGCGCTTCCACGAAACGCCGGTGACGCTCGGCGACGATGCGACCCCTGTTCCCCTGCGCGAACTCGATGCCCGCGGTATGCCCGAAGGCGTGTCGGTGATGCCGGTGCGCTATATCGAGATCGCGGGCTGGCCGGCGGGGCTCGATCCCGCTGCCGTCCAGACCACCGCCTATATCTCCGAACACTATGCCCCGGTCGGCTCCATCCGCTTCGAAGGCGCCGACCAGCGGAGCGCCGATCTCAACCGGTTGTTCGAGCTGGGCCGCCACACCATGGTCGCCACCAGCTTCATGGACCTGTTCGTGGATGGTGATCGCGAGCGCCTCGCCTACCAGGCGGATGCCCTCATCAACCAGCGCGGCTGGTACGCCATCACCGGCGACACGCAGCTGGCACGCCGCACGCTGGCGGAGCTCTTCCGTGAGCCGACCTGGCCGAGCGAATGGATGAGCCAGACCATCCTGCTCGCCTGGGACATGTACGAGGCCGATGGCGATACCCAATATCTCGCCAGCATCTATGACCGGCTGGACATCTTCGCCCTCGCCGAATTCATTGACGATACCGGCCTCGTCAATACTTATGACGAGGAAAAAGCCACCCGGTTCGTCACCGCCACAAATGCCGATTACCTCGAGGATATCGTCGACTGGCCTCCGGTCGAACGCGATGGCTACGAGATGGTAACACACAATACCGTGGTCAACGCCTTCGCTCATGCCGCCTTTGCCCGCCTGGCGGACATGGCTGAGGTTCTCGGCAAGGAAGGCGATGCCGAGCGTTACCGGGCACGGGCGGATGGCCTCGCCGCCGCCATGCTCGCGCAACTGACTGACCCCGCCACGGGGCTCTATGTCGATGGCAAGGGTTCGACCCATACCGCAGCCCATGCCCTTTTCGTACCGCTGGCTTTCGGGCTCGTGCCGCAGGATCGCGTGCCGGCGACGATCGCGGCGCTGCGCGGTCGCATCGCCGCCTATGACGGCGGCATGCCGGCATCGGTTTACGACGCCCAGTTCCTGCTCGATGGCCTCTTCGATGCCGGTGCCGGCGACATTGCCCTGGAGCTGATGCTCAACCGCACCGACCGCGGCTGGATGCATATGCTCGATGGCTATGACGCCACCATCACGCACGAGACCTGGGACCTCGAGTACAAAGATAATCTCGACTGGAACCACGCCTGGGGCACCGCCTTCTTCAACGTGATGTTCCGCAAGATGGTGGGTCTCAAAATCCTTGAGCCTGGCTGGAGCCGCTGGACCCTCGAGCCTGCCGCCGGCCTCGACCTCCCTATTTCGGCAGTGCTCGCCAGTCCCAACGGGCCGATCGAGGTCACTATCGATCCCGACCTGCGCCTCGTGACCATTTCGGGCGGCAACAGCCTCCCCGACTTTGTCGCGCCCGAGGATGGCGCTTGGCACTATAATCTGATAACCGCTCCTTGAGCCGGGCGGCGCCGCCCGGCACACTGTCGTGCGGCAGTAATTTCGCGTTCTGGCTGAAGAGGTAGTCATGCGTCAGATCATGCAGGACATGGGCTCGGGAACGACCTATATCGCCGATGCGCCGGCACCAGTGGCCAGCTCGGGTGGGGTGCTGATCGAGACCACGACGACCCTGATCTCCGCCGGCACAGAACGCATGCTGGTCGATTTCGGCCGCTCGTCGCTGCTGCAAAAGGCCCGCAAGCAGCCCGAACGCGTCAAGCAGATGCTCGACAAGGCGCGCACCGACGGTGTCCTCAACACTATCGACGCCGTACGCTCCAAGCTCGCCCAGCCCATCGCGCTGGGCTACTGCAATGTTGGCGTGGTGCGCACCGTGGGACCGCGCGTGGTCGAATTCGAACCCGGCGATCGCGTCGTCTCCAATGGCCCCCATGCCGATATCGTCAATGTGCCGGAAAACCTCTGCGCCCGCATCCCCGACAATGTTGCCGACGAGGCCGCTGCCTTTACCGTGGTTGCCTCGATTGGCCTGCAAGGCACACGGCTCGCCGCCCCGACGCTGGGTGAAACCGTCGTCGTCATCGGTGCGGGCCTCATCGGTCTGCTGACCGTGCAATTGTTGCGCGCCCAAGGCTGCCGCGTGCTGGCGGTGGATTTCGACCAGGCCAAACTGGACCTCGCCAGAAGCTTTGGCGCCGAGATCTGCAATCCGGCCCAGGGTCAGGATCCGATCGTCGCCGGCATCACCTTCAGCCGTGGCCATGGCGCCGATGCGGTAATCATCACCGCCTCGACCTCCTCGAGCGACCCGGTGACGCAGGCGGCCAAGATGAGCCGCAAGCGCGGCCGCATCGTCCTCGTCGGGGCGACCGGGCTCGAGCTCAGCCGCGCCGACTTCTACGAAAAGGAACTGTCGTTCTCCGTGTCCTGTTCCTACGGCCCGGGACGCTATGACCCGTCTTACGAACAGGGCGGCAACGACTATCCCATCGGCTTCGTGCGTTGGACGGCACAGCGCAATTTCGAGGCCGTACTTGACATGATGAGCCAAGGCTCGCTCGACGTGCAGCCGCTGATCAGCCATCGCGTCGCCTTCGAGGAAGCGCCATCCGCTTATGACACGCTGGCCAGCGACAAGGGTGCCCTCGGCTTGCTACTGACCTATAGCACGGGCCAGAAGGCCTCGTTCGAACGCACCCTGGCACTCTCTCCGCACCAGCGGTTGACGGCTGCCGGCAAGACGCAGATCGGCTTTATCGGCGCGGGCAATTACGCCTCGCGCATGCTGATCCCGGCCTTCCGCAAGGCCGGTGCCCAATTGTCGACTGTCGTCACCAATTCGGGCACCAGCAGCGTCATCCACGGCCGTCCGGCCGGGTTTGACAAGGCCTCGACCGATGTCAACGCCGTACTCGACGATGCCGCGACTGGCGCCGTGGCGATCGTCACCCGACACGATTCGCACGCCGGCCTGGTGCAGCAGGCGCTGGCGGCGGGGAAGCATGTCTTCGTCGAAAAGCCGCTGGCCCTGACGCTGGACGAGCTCGAGGCAGTCAGGGCCGCCTATGACCAGGCCCCCGATTGCCTTCTCATGGTGGGTTTCAACCGCCGCTTCGCCCCACACGTGGTCAAGATGAAGCAGCTGCTTGCCGGCGTACAGGAGCCGAAATCCTTCATCTTCACCATGAATGCCGGCGCCATTCCCGCGACCCACTGGACACAGGACCTGCAGGTCGGCGGCGGTCGCATCATCGGCGAAGCGTGCCACCACATCGATCTCATGCGCTTCCTGGCGGGCTCCCCGATCATCTCGGTATCGGCGCGCGGCATGGGCAGCCCATCTGGCGCCCCCCAGATTGAGGACAAGGCGGCGATCACGCTCGGCTTTGCCGACGGCTCCTTTGGCACCGTGCACTATCTCGCCAATGGCGCTGCCAGCTTCCCCAAGGAGCGTATCGAGGCCTTTGCCGGTGGGCGCATCCTGGCGCTGGACAATTTCCGCTCGCTCAAGGGCTATGGCGTTCCAGGCTTTTCCAAGCTCGGCGGCTGGACGCAGGACAAGGGCCAGAACGGTTGCGCCGCAGGTTTCCTGCGGGCAGTGACCGAAGGCGGCGCCGCGCCCATCCCGGCCGACGAAATCTTCGAGGTGGCCCGAGTCACCATCGAAGCCGCCCAGCAGTTGCGCCAGCAGAAGTGACGAGCCGCCTGAGCAAGATAAGGACGGTTCTGGCGCTGGGGCCGACCAATGTGCTCGCGGTCGTCCTATACCGGCTGGCCCTGCGCAATCCAGGAAGCGCGATCCGGCGCCTTGTCGCGCCCGTGCCGCAGGGGCCGTTCTTCGCCCCCTCGGCACCGGCGGGCGCACCCGCGCCCGCTTCGACCGACTGGCACGACAAGGCCACTTATTTCGGGCACCAACAGGTCGACCTCGGCGCCAGCCCGCCAGATTGGTTCACCAATCCCTTCAACGGTGCGCGCGTCGCCGAGCCGCAGCGCCCGTGGTGGACCATTTCCGATTTTGACGGCAGGCTGGGTGACATCAAGGCCGTCTGGGAGGCGTCACGCCTGGATTGGGCGCCGATCTTCGCGCAGCGTGCCCGCGCCGGCGATGCCACGGCGCTCGCGCGGCTCGAAGCCTGGCTTGCCGATTGGATCGCGTCCAATCGCCCCTATACCGGTCCCAACTGGAAATGCGGCCAGGAAGCGTCGATCCGGGTCATTCACCTTGCTTTGACCGCATTGCTGCTGGGCGGGCCCAAGTCTGTTGGGCCGAGCCTGGCGCCGCTGCTCAGGCTGCATCTCGAGCGCATCGCGCCAACCACGGGCTATGCCAGGGCCCAGGATAACAATCACGGCACCTCGGAAGCTGCCGCCCTCCTTATCGGCGGCACCTGGATCACACGTCTAGGCGATGGCGCCGGTGCCGGTTACGCCAGGACCGGCCGCCGCATGCTCGAGGAACGCGTGCTCGCGCTCGTCGAGACGGACGGCTCGTTCAGCCAGTATTCCACCAATTATCATCGGCTGTTGCTCGACACGCTGTCATTTGCCGAAGTCTGGCGACGGCGGCTCGATTTAACCGAATTCACTTCGGCTTTCTGCGAGCGGGCCGCGGCCGCCGCAGCCTGGCTGCGCCTGATGGTCTCCGCCGAGAATGGCGATGCGGCCAATATCGGTGCCAATGACGGCGCGCGCCTGCTGCCGCTTGGCACCACGCCCTACCGCGATTTCCGCCCCTCGGTGCAACTGGCCCATATCCTGTTCGCCGACCAGCAGGCCTATGCCGGTTCCGGCGAAGCCAACCAATACGCCGATTGGCTGGGCATACCCCCTTCGGCAGCCCTGGCCGTCCCCGTTGCCAGCCAATTGCTTGACAAGGGAGGCTATGGCGTGCTGGTTGCCGGCACGGCAAAGGCGATCCTGCGCTATCCGCGCTTTCGCTATCGTCCCGGCCATGCCGATGCGCTGCACCTCGATTTCTGGATCGGTGGGCTGAACCTTTTGCGCGACGGCGGCACCTATACTTACAACGCCCCCAACGACGTGCTCGACCGCTATTCCGGCACCCAAGGCCACAACACGATCCAGTTCGATGGTCGCAATCAAATGCCCCGTATCGGCCGCTTCCTCTTCGCAGACTGGCTCTCGGCCGAAGACGTGGCGTTTGATGCGCCCGCCCAGAGCATGACGGCCGCTTATCGCGACGCGCACGGGGCCCGCCATGCCCGGCGCGTCGACTTGGCCAAAGCCAACCGACTCGCCGTCACTGACAGCGTTTCAGGCCCGTTCTCTGCTGGCTGCCTACGCTGGCGCCTGGCACCGGGCGCCTGGGAGTTGACCGCCGACGGCGCGAGCTCGGCATTAGGCACGATCCACATCGCCGGCGACATGCCAGTGACGCTGAGCCTCGCCGCCGGTACGGAATCCCGCCACTACCTTGCCCATAGCCCGCTACCGGTGCTGGAAGCCCGCTTCTCCCGGGCCGGCACAGTCGTGACAGAGGTGAGTTGGACGCTGTGAAGGTTCTCTATTTCCACCAGCATTTTTCAACGCCTGCCGGCAGCGCCGGCATCCGTTCCTACGAGATGGCGCGGCATCTGACGGCGCGCGGCCATCAGGTGACCATGGTTTGCGGCTCCTACAGCGCCGGCAAGACCGGCCTGGCCGACCCCTTTGTCCGCGGCATGCGCCGCGGCACCGTGGATGGTATCGATGTCATCGAGCTCGATCTCAGCTATGCCAATAGCGACGGCCTCCTCAAGCGAACCGGAACCTTTGCCAGGTTCGCTCTGCGCAGTATCTGCATCGCGCTGTCCGAAAAATATGATCTGATCTTCGCGACGACGACGCCGCTCACCGCCGGCATTCCTGGCATTTTCGCCCGCTGGCTACGTGGCAAGCCCTTTACCTTCGAGGTGCGCGACCTGTGGCCCGAATTGCCCAAAGCCATGGGCGTCATCCGCAATCCCCTGGCGCTATGGGCGCTCGGTGCGCTCGAATGGATGAGCTATCATTCCGCCCATCGCCTGATCGGTCTCTCGCCCGGCATCGTCGAAGGCATTGCCCATCGCGGCATCCCGCATGAGCGCATCACCATGGTGCCCAATGGCTGCGATCTCGATATTTTTGCCTCCGGGGTTGAGCCATGGGCGCCCGAGGGTATCGCGCCCGGCGACCTCGTCGCGCTGTTTGCCGGCACTCACGGCCAGGCCAACGGCCTCGATGCCGTGCTGGATGCCGCTGCCGAAATCAAGACACGCGGACGCAACGATATCCGCTTCGTCCTGATCGGCAATGGCAAGCTCAAGCCGAGCCTAGTCGCCCGCGCCGAACGCGAGGGGCTGGACAATGTGCTGTTCCTCGATCCAGTGGACAAGGCGCGGCTGGCGCAGTTGATGGCGCGGGGCGATCTGGGGTTGCAGGTTCTCGCCGATGTGCCGGCCTTCTACTATGGAACCTCACCCAACAAGTTCTTCGACTACATTGCCGCCGGCAAGCCGGTCCTCAACAATTACCCGGGCTGGCTGGCCGAGATGATCACCGACGCCCGCTGCGGCTTTGCCGTAGCGCCCCGCGACCCCATGGCCTTTGCCGACGCCCTCGAAACGGCCGCTGCGGACCGTCCGGCTCTGAAGGCCATGGGTGAGAGGGCCCTGGAACTCGCCCGTACCCGTTTCGACCGGCAGGCGCTGGCCGGCCTCTGGGTGGATTGGCTCGAAGGCACCCTCAAATGATCAAGCGCACCTTCGACATCCTGGTGGGCGGCTTAGCCCTCTTGCTGCTTTCACCGGTGATCGCCGTGCTCGCCTGGCAGATCCGCCGCAAACTGGGCAGTCCGGTACTTTTCCGGCAGCAGCGGCCGGGCCTCGACGGCAAGCCATTCGAGATGGTCAAGTTTCGTACCATGCGCGATGCCACGGATGCACAAGGCCAGCCTCTGCCTGATTCCGAGCGCCTCACCCCCTTCGGCCGACGCCTGCGCGCCCTGAGCCTGGATGAACTGCCTGAACTGTGGAACGTCCTCGTCGGCGACATGAGCCTTGTCGGGCCGCGCCCCCTGCTGATGGAATATCTGCCGCTCTATTCCCCAGAGCAGGCCCGCCGCCACCACGTGCGCCCCGGCGTTACCGGTTGGGCGCAGGTGAATGGCCGCAACGCCGTCAGTTGGGAAGAAAAGTTTCGCCTCGACACCTGGTATGTCGACAACCGCTCCTTCTGGCTCGACCTCAGGATCCTGTTCCTCACCGTGCAGAAGGTCGTCGCGCGCGAAGGAATTAGCGCCGCGGGCGAAGCCACCGTGTCCAAGTTCGAAGGTAGCGGCCGCAAACCCTAATCAGGATGCGGCTGGGTTTGCGCGCACCACACGCGCCGGCACGCCCTGCGCCACGACGCCATCGCCAATGTCTGCAACAACGGCAGCACCGACACCTATGATGCTGTCGCGGCCGATGACTATGTCATTGCGCACGTTACTGCCAGTGCCGAGCCAAGTGCATTCCCCGATCGTGACTAAGCCGGAGAGCCGGACACCCGGAGACAAATGCACTCCATCGGCAATCGTGCAGTCGTGATCAACGCTGGCTCCGGTATTTATGATGGTGGCAATGCCTAGGGTGGCGCCAATACTGACTACAGCGCCAGCAGCAAGGAAGGTGCCCGCGCCCAAGTTCGCGCGCAAACTTGCGCAGGTGGCCGGATGAACAATAGCGGGCATCGGCATTCCGGCGGCCATCAGCCGGTGCGTCAGTTCGAGGCGAAGTCGGTTGTTGCCGATCGCTACGATCGCACCATCGACCACTTCCGGGTCGGCTAGCAAAGCCGCCACCGGCCCGCACACCGGCCATCCAAAACGATGACCTGCGGCATGGTCATCAAAGAACAGGACGGTCCAACCCGCCATGTCAGCCGCCTCTGCGACGACACGACCATGGCCACCAGCACCGATAACCGCTAATCGACGCATGACGCCGCCCCCGGACCGAAGTGAAGTCATGCGATAATCCTTTGAATGCGGCTCAATGTCAGAATATAGGCAATTGCAGCATGGATTGTGTGCGGCGCAAGAACTTGGCACCAGAGGCTGAGCGAAAACACATCTCAGCTTCGACAGTGTTCAGCTGCATGGGCACGACAACCCGCACCAAAATCTTGGCTATTTGGGGAAAACAGAAGAACCTCAGTCGATATTAGAAAAATTTGCACATGGTGCTTGTCATCTGGTCCAAGACATATTCGTTTGGAAAAAAGTGTTCCTGGACACAACATATCCTGCCAATACAAACATCAATGCTGGAACCACCTGAAAATACAAAACGTCATTGATAAGTGATTGCACTGCAATTGAAACAAGAACGCTAGTCAGAACATCTCGCGAGAATGATGCTTTGCAAGACCGAATAAGGATTAACCCCAGAAACGCCGCTCCGATATAAGTCGCGGCATACAACACCCCGCCTTTGTAGACCGCAGTCAGAAGTACGTTATGCAAGCTGGAAAATGGGAAGTCCATTACATCAACCAAATTGCAAAACCCGCAGCCTCCCAACAAGATTGAGGGACTTAGGCGTGCAACAGCGTCTCGGTACAAGGGCAGCCTGCCAGTTGACAGGTCGTCGAAATTTCCGTTCTCGGCATTCTCAACGCCACGAACAATCTTACTGATACCAATTTCGCCAGTAACGTTCTGTCCGGAAGAGCCACCGACAAAGGCCGCCCAAGGCACCAGCAGTCCGAGGAAGACGGCAAGAGTAATCCAAGCTTCTTTTCGGCGGAACGACAACACAAGCAAAGTTCCAAAGAATACGACAACTCCTACCATTACCTGTCGAGACAACATCGAAAACGCAAAAAACAGAAGCGCGCCAGAAATCACCAATGTGAATATCTGCGTCGACTTCCTTCCTTCCGGCGAGAAAGTAGCGAGAGAAAAACCAGCTATTACCGCGACCACAGTGGATAGCGTGATTACAGCATATTTCCCATAGAACGGAAATATCGACTGAACAAAAGTCGTCTCAACAGCTTGATATGCGATAGATTCATAGTTCGATGAATCAACTATGTTCCCACCAGTAATTAACAAGTCTACCGAAAAAATTGCAACTGTAATAAATGAAACAATCAATACAGGAAAAAATACCTTTGAAATACTATACCCACGCCGCGCAAGCTCCATCCCAACTATAATATAGGGAGCGCCGCTTGAATAACTCGCAGACCCGAGTATGTTTCTAATTCTGCCCTCGCCCCCAACAGGGCCAATCATCGCCAGTGCGAGGCAGAAAGCCATGAACGCGACCACCGCCAGGTGAATTGGCTCCTTTAGGCGAAAAAGGATCAGAGCCACCGGAGCGAGGATCAGGGACGGCGTCACTTCAAAGCCAGGAACCGCGAACACCTGAACCGGCAGAGCGGCGGCAAAGATCAGAATTAGTGCCAGCTTTGCACGCCAGTTTCCGTCAGAAAGCGTGTGGATTGCGGCTGATGCCGCAGTTCTCGACAGTGAATTTTTTTGCATCATTGTTTAGCTGTTGCCCTCTGAAAGAGCACGATCTGCGAAGAGCACAACTGTTACACCAATGGCCGCAGCATAGATGCTCGTCCAAGTCAGCAGGCTGAAAATAAAGCTCGTATAGAGAAAACCGATCAAAAAGATAAAGAAGGATTGGCTGATGACCGGATGACGTGTCGCTAACATACGCTGGTAGGACGCTGCGCCAGCCCAGCCTATCAAACTCATCACAATCAATATACCAGATACCCCAAAATCATAAATGGCGCCACGAAACATAGTATAGACATTGGTCTGGATAACTCCGGAAACAAAGAAATATTCTGTAAAGTATCCATCGGGCAACTCATATTCGGGCCACAGTATTTCACCGACGGCCATAACAGACCAGTATCCCCACGTATTCCCTGCCGGATCCGTGTATTCCATAACCGATGAACCAACTAGATAGTGATTGAACCAGTCCGAAAACGCATAAATGTGGCCAAATGCATAGGACCGTAGGTAGAACATTATCTTCCCAATGGCATCAGTTGGACCATTGGGGCTTCCGTTCCGTGCAGCCATCGTCAGAACAAGCGCTGGCACCAAGATCACCAAGCACGTGAAGATTGAAATTAGTGTGCCGCGCGTCATAAGGCGGAGGTCCCCAGCCGCCACTCGCGACGCTACCAGCGCCCCAAAAAAGTAGGCAGCAGCCAAGAACAGCGTACCCTTATCGGCGTAGACCTGCATGTAGACCAACGACGGCAAGAAGGCGGCCACCAGAATGGCGGCTTGAGCTACAAGACCCCGCACTCGCACGATCAGAATGCCGCCAACAGCTACAGCAATGTAGTTCAGAACCACGCTAGCCTGACTGAAAATATTCGGCGAGACAAGTCCATCATATCGCGCCATCAAGTAGCGATTGGCGGCCGCAATTGGGTTGGCGGCAAATTCAGCTATGGTGAACCCTTGCAACTGAAGATTTATGACCACGAAGCACAAGGTTAAGGCCTGCATCACAATGAAGGCAACCGCCAGACTACGCGAACCTGACAAGCTGGAGCTATCGCGGCGAGCCTGAGACAGCGCGACACTAGCGGGCCAAAGCCGCGCCATCAGCAAAGCGGGAACTGAAAAGGCAATAACCGTCAATGCTATAAATGCGACGCCTCCCGGATAAATGGGAACATCAATAAGGGCAACAAGCGGCAAAAACGTCATCGAGAACCAGAACAACCCGTAGAGGACCGCAGGGTTGGTCCAACTTCTCGTCACATGCCTTACTCCGAACGTGAATGCCAAGATGGTGATACTGATAAGGATCGCCGTAAACTTCGGCCCAAAAAAACCGCTCAATCTGATACCATATTATGAGGATTCGAAAAGTCATGAGGCGCTTACGCGATACGACAGCACACGTCCAACAAATAGCAAAGTTGTCCATTCGCCTTAACACCACAGGGGACGGAATATCGCCGATCTCCTCGGACTTGTCTGGCAACCACCGGTGCACAGGTGTGATAGATTCTTTCTGTGCTCGTCTTCGAGTCTGACCTGAGCCCCGTGTTTCCTCCGGTCTATTGGAGAGTCGCGGGGCTGATTTGTGGCCTCATGCGGCCTGTTTTACCAGTGCCATTTTCATGGCAAATTCTTCGGGAGAGCTATTGCCAAGCGATAAATGTGGTCTTTGCCGGTTGTAGTCCTCCTTCCAAAGCGTGATCGAGGTTCTGGCTTCTGCCAGTGATGAGAACAACGTCTCGTTGAGGCACTCGTCCCTGAAGCTGCCATTGAAGCTTTCCACGAAGCCGTTTTGCATAGGCTTTCCCGGGGCGATGTAATGCCAGTCGACGCGGGTGTCCTGGCACCACTTCAGGATTGCCATCGAGGTCAATTCGGTGCCGTTGTCGGAGACGATTGTCATCGGCCTCCCGCGCCTCACGATCAAAGCATCGAGTTCTCGCGCAACCCGCAGGCCTGAAAGCGACGTGTCAGCCACAAGGACCAGGCATTCCCGCGTGTAGTCGTCGACCACGGCCAGAACGCGGAACCGGCGACCATCGGTGAAGGCATCGCTGACAAAGTCCAGGCTCCAACGTTCATTGGCACCATTGGGCACGCCTATGGGGCGTCTGGTGCCCAAAGCCCGCTTACGTCCGCCACGCTTGCGGACCTGAAGCTTCTCCTCACGATAGAGCCGCCTGAGCTTCTTCAGATTCATCGCAATACCCTGACGCCGCAGCATGACGTGGATGCGCCGATAGCCAAAACGACGCCGTTCAGCCGCTACCGCCTTCATCGCGTCCCTCAGAGGTTGATCATTCAGGTCGTATGCTTCGGTAGCGGACACTCGTCCGATCCACCCCAAGCACATCACACGCCCGCCGCTGGCTCACACCATGCGCTTTGCAGGCATGAGCCACAGCATCCCGCTTCGCGTCGAGCGTTACCATTTTTTTGCGGCGACATCTTTCAAGATGGCATTATCCAGCATCTGCTCGGCCAACAGCTTCTTGAGTTTGGCATTCTCGTCCTCCAGAGCCTTCAGCTTCCGAGCATCAGAGACGTCCATGCCGCCATACTTCGCCTTGTATTTGTAAAAGCTGGCACTGCTGACGCCGTGCTTGCGACAGACCTCCGCAGTCGCCATCCCCGCCTCCTGCTCCTTGATCATCGCGATAATCTGTTCCTCGGTGAACCTGCTGCGCTTCATTGTCCGTCTCCAAACGTGGGCGGACTCTACCAAAAAATGGAGGAAGTTTGAGGGCTCAGGTCACCGCCAGCGGGTTCGCTAGGTTTGATATTCCATATATGAAGGCCAGAAGGTCCAACCGAGCAGATCTTATGGTTTCTTGCTTTATTCCATATATGGAGGGGCAACTATCTTCACCCCCTTGGGACATGGGAGCTAAGTCACTTGGGGGTTGGGACTGCCTGGAAATTGGAGACAGTCACCCATGTCTCCGGTTGCAGCAATCGCCCAGGCAGTCGATTTGATTTCGATTGCCAGCTTAGCAGTAAAAAGAAGATCGTCTGGATTCCTAGGGGCTGAGATGCACGTCTTTAGGTAGACCTCTCGCATGGACCAGTCTTGGTTTGCAGACGCCGCAACGACTGCTATCGCTGGCGACCTGCGGAATAGACTTGTCTGCACAATGGATCGGATCATCAACGCAACCTCGGTACCGTCCTGATAGCGCGTTGCGAAAACGATCGTTTCGCCATCAAGCCTTCGTGGCCGTAGCTCTAGACGCTCAAGCGAACTCCAGATCAGACGGGCCGTACTGTTCGGCATTGTCATCCGGCGGCACCTCATGACGCGACCCCTGCTTGCATTCGCCTGATTTTGGCTCCGATGTCCTCCGGCTTTAGGTGGGTATAGCGGAAGAGCATACGCGGGTCTTTGTGGCCGCTAATGGCAGCCACTTCAGGTACATTCAGACCGAGCTCAAAGAACCGGCTAACTGCTTCATGTCGCAGGTCGTGGAACCGTAGATCGGCTAGGCTAGGCAGCTCCTTGGCTGCCCGTCGTCTACACCGTTCCCACGCCAATCTGAACGCATTTGCAGTTGTTGCAAAAAGTCGCCCGTCTGGGTCACTGCTTTTGCCGGCCATTTGTTTAAGCAACAGCTTGGCCGTATCCGTAAGTGGTATAATGCGAGGGGTGGCGGTCTTTGTTTCGGGTACGTGCAGAAGGCCACGTTCAAAGTCTATGTCACGTGTTCGCACATTGAGGATTTCGCCTCGTCGCATGCCGCTCTCTATAGCAAAGACAATGCCCACCTCTAGCCAATCCCTGCGACCTGCCGTGCTTGCGCTCAAGAGTGCGTCTAACTCGTTGGCTTGAAGTCGCCGCTCACGCCCCTGCGCAGCCTTGGGTTTGCGCACGTTGGCGATAGGATTTTCATGTAACGGTATGCCCCATTCGCGCCGGGCAACTTCGAACACCGCATGCAACAGGCCCAGCTCTCGAATCACCGTGCCCGCTTTGACTTGGCGAAGTCTTGCATCCCTGTGCTGTGTAAAAGACTGGGGGCTTAATCGGGCTAACGTTAGTCCGGCCCACTCCTGTCGAAGAAACACTTCAATGCGCTTGGCTTCACTGTCATGGCCCCGCTTGTGTGGGGTCACTTCGGTGCTGTAGCGGACTAGCAGCTCACCAACGGTGATGCGCTCAAGTCGGGATGGATCATAGGCGAGTGCCAGCCTGTCCAGCTCAAGCTCGGTCTGTCGAACCCAGCGTTGTGCGTCAGCACGGTTCTGGAAGCTCTTTGTGCGTGGGGAGTGACCAGTGCGGCGGACCTGTGCCTGCCACTTGTCGTTTCGTTTACGTAGGGATGCCATGTGGCAAAAGCCTTTCGGTGTGACCAGTTTGTGACCGGTGCACGAAAGACGTATTCAAGGGAGACATGTAGCAGCTCTAAGTCCCTGTATAAACAGGGCTAAAATGGCGCGCCCGAAGCGATATAGATGGGCACTGTAAACATTGGGAGATTTCGGTTCCTGCAGCGACATGAACGGCGGCTTTGCGCCCCAAAATCGGACGTTACATGCATTCTGTCGGCACACCGGAAGCGGACTCTGAGCGAACCGCACGGCAGCGCTCACGAAGACGTCGAGGTGAGGTGCCGGAACGCATGGTAGGCCCTGCGCTACATTTTTCGGTAGACAGGCTGCAACAAGAGCCGGCCGGTCTCATGATCTGATGGGATCATTCTGCATCTGATGGGATCATTCTGCGCAAATCACCGATCTTGTTCTGATCGCTGTGCCTGAAATTCTCGCTCACGTGCCGGCCAAGTGCTTTTGATGAAATCCAGGATGGCCCAGATCTCGTCGTCCGTAAGTGCAGCTCCAAAGCCTGGCATGTCGCTTTCGTAATTCCCACCGACGATCGCTGCAACGCCGTCGCGCGTGATGCGGAAGAGTTGGTCATCGCTATGGTGCCAGGTATGTCCGGTTTCGTCATGGGGTGGAGCGGGCATGCGCCCATTGGGCAGTCGATCTCGCCAGTTCGGCTGACCTTCAAGTTCAT
>NZ_JBLXCL010000002.1:0-474883 GCF_048264985.1 Pelagibacterium sp. | reverse complement strand
AACCGCGAGCAGACAACGGCGATCGGTGAAGTGCGGACAGCTGTTCAGCAGATGGACGAGATGACCCAGCACAATGCGGCGCTGGTCGAGGAAACCAATGCGGCAATCGAGCAGACAGAGGCCCAGGCTTCAGAGCTCGACCGTGTGGTGGCAATCTTTACCATCGACAAAACGACGACCATCTCGAACGATCCTGTGGTGGCGCAGCCACATAAGCGCGACGTCGCCAAGGCAGCACGTTCCTACCTGGTTGACGGCAATGCCGCCCTCAAGGAGGACGACTGGGCGGAATTCTAATCCCTCCATGCAGTCTATTTGAATGAGCCCGCGCAGCATGCTGCGCGGGCTTTTTCGTTGCTAAACGCTCTCGTGCACGAAATTGGATGTCGGCGCGAAGGGAGACGGGGCGTCAAGCCTGTGGCCATTCTGGTTTCATGCTGCGAAAACCAGGAGGATTCCGACGCGTTCTTCTGGCCAACCTATATCGGGCGTCTGCCTCAGACCGAGGCGGGGCATGTGAAACGATCGTGGGTGTAGAGCGGTCGCTGCCGTGTCGCCTCAATCAGCGTTTTCATTACGCTGGGGGCTTGAGGACTATGTGGAGCAATTGGCCGCGGCAGAAGGCAAAGCGGAAAGATCGCTTGCAAAAGGGGCCCAGCGGGCCCCTTTTCTTTATGCAGCCAGAGCGCCGGTCACGAAAAGGACCATTGTGAACAAAGCGCAAAGGCTTGCGCCCGTCAGAGCAGCGACGGACATCGATACCAGTTTTTGTGTCGTCATTTTGTAGGACATGAGCAACCCTCGATACGGCAGGGTTGGCGACCCGGCCAAGGACTTGGAACTGTGCAAACGGCAAGGTTTCGCCGTCGGCTTCATACTCAAACTAGCCCCCAAACCGGCGTGTGCGCATGTCGCCAAACAGTGCGCACAACGCCGGCGGCATTTCTGCCGCGATCGCCAGGGCACCTCAGGAAGTACGTCCTTGCGACACCCGAACTATGCGCGGTTAACGGCTGGTTGTGCGGGAAACTAAAATTGAAGGTAAATTTTTGGTTTCGTCTGGTTTCAGGCTGTGGAGAACCGGCAGCGCTCGCCTGAATTTTCCATAAAACAGGGCGCTCCGGTACTTCGGAGCGCCCTGTGGACGATGCGGTAATGGCAGGAAATCAGCCGATAACTTCGACAACGACCTTTGCAGTGCCGGAATTGATCATGCCGATCTGGCTGGCAGCTTCGTGCGAAAGGTCGATGATGCGTCCGCCCGTGAAGGGACCGCGATCATTGATGCGAACCACGACGCTCTCACCATTGTTGCTGTTGGTGACCACAACCTCGGTGCCGAAGGGCAGGTAGCGGTGCGCTGCTGTGAGGGCGTGCTGATTGTAGGTTTCGCCGTTGGCGGTTTTTCTGCCGTGGAACTTGCCGCCATACCATGATGCGGTGCCTGACAGGGTTTGAACGATACCGATCGTGTCCTGCGCGTTGATGGCTGAAGTGGCGAGGGGGAAAGCTCCAAGAGTGAGTGCTGTGATCAGCACTGCAGGCTTGATGAATTTCATGAGGGTCCTGACCCGTTTCTGTTTGGCGACGGAACAGGTTTCTACACGAAGTTGTGACCAGAACTAGGAACGAATCGGTCAAAAAATGGGCAATCAGCCAAATTGGCGAATTGGCGCGGAACCGTGCTTTTTCGGCAACGCCCAGGATTTGCTGATGCGAAACGTAAAAATCCCGCCCGGACGTGCCGGGCGGGTTGGTCGATCCAGCGTTTGATCCGGATCAACGGCGACCCAGATAATACGATGAAATGTCGTCGGAAAGCATACCCAGGTTGCGCACCGAGCGGTCGATTACGGCGCAACGGCCGTTGAAGTTCGGGCTCGTGCAGACCGTGGCGCTCACATTGCCCTCGACGCGGGCTGAGCGGATGCGATCGTTCCAGAAATTGCCCAGGAAGCGCTCGTTATCGTCACCGGTGCCGCAGAAGCTGCGACCGGCGTAGTCATATTCTTCATAAAAGCAGACGCGGCCTGACGGGGCAGGTGTACCCGGACGGTTGTTGCCGATTGTCACGTTGAAATTGGGCGTGTTGATTGAAAATCCGATATCGGGCTGGTTGGGAGCAGGGGCCGGAGCCGGTGCCGGGGTCGGGCGACCATCGTTGATGGGGCGCAAATAGCGGGCCGATGCCCAGCCGCGAATATTGGCTGCCGAAACCTGGCACCAGGTGTTGGTATTGTTGCAGCCTGTAACCTCGACCACCTGATTGGTGGAAAGCGCGGCAACGACGGGATAGCTGGTGCTGGGACCGGTCCGCACGTTAAGCGCCGCAGTGGCAAAGGCCTGATAGGCTTGAGCACCGGTTACAGTCGCCAGAATGCCAGTGACCGCAAGAATTGCCGCGGTCGCAAATGTCCTGAAGTTCATGTCGCTCTCCCTTCGAGAGAATTGGGGCTTTGTGGCAAAAATTTGCAAGCCGGCCCTTTGGTTCCATCGCGAGTCGCGATGCGCGGTTTACCGCAGTAATGGTTCTCGGCTACAGAGATTGCAAACGCTGCTTGAACCGTGAATGAACAGGGTTGTCTTAAAAGCGATATGTCCGAAATTGTCCTCAAAAGTGTCAATATTGCCCAGCCTGTCGCGCTTGATCCGGAACGCCCGGAAAAACTGACGGGAATCTGCAAGCAGCCTGTTCAAGGCGCAGTGCGAGTGCATCGGCTGGGTGCCGAGGGTGACGTTGTGCTCGATACCAGACATCACGGTGGACCGGGCCAGGCGCTCTATCTCTATTCGTCGGAAGATTATGCGTTCTGGAGGGCGCACGAGGTAACGAGCGCGGCCGGAATGTTCGGGGAAAACCTGACGGTATCGGGAATCGAAAGCGCCAATCTTTGTATTGGCGACCGCCTGGCTGTTGGCGAGGTGTTGCTTGAAGTCACGTCATCGCGGATCCCCTGTGCGACGCTTGCCAAGCGGATGGGCGACCCGGCGTTCGTTAAAAAGTTCCGGGATGCAGGCCGTCCCGGAGCTTATTTAAGGGTGATTTCGGAAGGTTACATCGAGGCCGGGCAAACCCTGGAATTAATTGCTTTTGATGGGGACAGGATTACACTTGGAGAGCATTTTGCGTTGGCGTTTGCCGCCAACAAAAACCCACTCTCGCGCGAGATGATAACCCGGCTGTTGGCGCTGCCCCTGGCCGAACGCGACCGGGCCGATAATTTGGAACGTCTCGCAGCGCTCTAGTCTCGCCGGTCTAGTCCTTGCCAATCGAACGTTTCTTGCCGTCATCGGTGAGGGCGACATAGATGAAATGGCCCTCGGTGACCTTGGTGCGGCGGGGGACGTCGCGGGATTTTGTCCAGGCCTCCATCCCGACCTTGATGGACGTGTTTCCAATCCTGTCGATCCACGTATAGACGCAAAGCACATCGCCCACCCTGACCGGTGCGATGAAACTCATGGCTTCAACAGCGACCGTTGCGACCCGCCCTCCAATGGTCTCGACAGCGCAAATGGCGCCTGCAATGTCCATCTGGCTCATAACCCAGCCGCCGAAGATGTCGCCAGCGGCGTTTGTATCGGCGGGCATGGCCATAGTTCGGATGGTCATCGCACCGCGCGGTTCGATTGCGTTGTCTTGCATGGTTATGGTCCTTTCACCGGCCAGCGGCCGACAGCTTCTTCCCAGTGCTTGCGGCAAAGCGAGAGATAGACCGACTTTTCGATCGAGACTTGATCGCCATCGGTCAGCGCGCGTCCATTCATATCCTGACGCACGACCATTGTCGCTTTTGCCCCGCAGGTGCAAACCGTGCGGATTTCGCGCAGCGTGTCCGCGGTGGCGAGCAATTCCATTGATCCAGGGAAGAGCTTACCCTGAAAATCGGTGCGTAATCCGTAACACATGACCGGAATGGACAACCGGTCGGCGACCCGGGCCAACTGCCAGACCTGATCGCGGGAGAGAAACTGCGCCTCATCGACAAGCACGCAATCGATCTTGGACTCTTCCTCATTGTCGCGAACCGACTGATAGAGGTCGTCATGCGGATTATAGAGGAGCGCAGGCTCAGCGATGCCGATCCGCGAGCGGATCAGGCCCATGCCGTCCTCGACATAGAGCGCCGAGGTGTAGAGGAGGGGGCGCATGCCGCGTTCGCGGTAATTGTGGGCGGCCTGCAGCAGCAGGGTGGATTTGCCCGCATTCATTGCGGCATAGGAAAAGTAGAGCTTGGCCACGGGGCCATCCCGGAAAATGTGAGTGACCCATGTTTGTAACCCGAGTGTGCCCTTGTGGCGGGGGTGTCGGCATGCTCTTCCACAGGAAAAGAAAACGGTCGCCGAGGCGGGCGACCGGAAGGTGGTGCCGAATGGGGTATCGGCGTCGAGCTGACCGGCGGGGGTGCCGGCTGCCTTGACGAACGTAATGTCGACTCATGACGCTGCTATGACACATTGATCTTGGTCTGCATGGTTCATGCGACGTTCAGTTGCCATAGGGCAAAAAAGTCAGGCTCAGTACATTCTATCTCTGCGGAGTTTTTCCCGATGGCGCATTGCTTTGGTTCCCTTTTTCGCTCGATGCCGTTGCTTGTCGCAATGCTTGTTGCAACGCCCGCTTTGGCGCAGGAGCAATTCAACCCCATTGGCCTATGGGAACCCGACAATAAGGAGTCGCGCTATGAGTTTACCTATTGCGGGGAAAACGGCGACCGTCTGTGCGCGGAACTGATCTGGATTCAGGAAGACAAGAAAGATGCGCGCAATACCAAATATCTCAACACATACATGTTCAAGAACGCGCGCCATGTTCGTATGAACGAATGGAACGGCACTGTGACGCTCGAAGGGTTCAACATCGGAGGCACGGTTACCCAGACCAGCAACGACGCGATGCGGCTCCAAGCCTGCGCGCTATTCGTGTTCTGCGAGGATATTCAGCTCAACCGGATTCAGTGACAGGCTTTGGCTTGAGATTTGGCAGCAACTCGACAAGCAGCACCGCCGCGAAGATCAGCGCAACGCCAAAATAGCCAATCGATTGCAGCCGCTCGCCAAGAATGAGCGCCCCGCCAATTGCGGCGAAAAGGCTCTCTGCCGACAGGATTATGGCGGCATTGGCAGGTGGAACGTGTTGTTGCCCGATGGCCTGAAGGGTGAAGCCGACAGCCGTTGAAAGGGCGCCGGCATAGAGGATTTCCATCCAGCCGGCGGATAGGGCTGAGATGGTTGGGACTTCAACTGCGAAGGCGCCTATTGTGCCAAGGGCTCCGGCAATGAGAAAGCTCATCGATGATATGAAGATGGGCCGCGCAGTTTCCCGTGCCAGATAGCCGAGCAAAAGCACGTGAAGTGCCCAGAAAACCGCGCTGAAGATGACCAGCCCATCGCCGGTGTTGAGCCGATCGAGACGCGCGCCGTTGAGCAGAAACAGGCCGATTAGTGCGACGGGTACGCCGAGCCATATGACCTTATGAGGCGGCTGTCGGAAAACGAACAGCAGGATCATCGGGACCAGAAGAATATAAAGCCCGGTAAGAAAGCCTGAATTCGTGACCGTGGTGAACAGCAACCCATATTGCTGGAGGATAGCGCCCGCAAAGAAATTGAAGCTCAGGAACGCAATTAACGCCCATTGCCGCGCTGTCAGCGCAACTGGCTGGCGGTTATTTTCGCGTAAGGCGAGCGGCAGTATCAACAAGCCGCCGAGTAGAAACCGTGCGCCCGTGAAGGTGAGCGGACCCATGGCATCCATCGCCGACTTCTGGGCGATAAAGGCAAAGCCCCAGATAGCCGTTGCCAAAAGCAGGCACGTCAGCGCAAGCGAACGGGGCACGGCCGGCTCAGAGCTCAGCGTCGAGCGCAGTGATGAGGCGGTCGATTTCCTCGGGGCTTGTGTAGTGAACAAAGCTCAGGCGCAGCACGCCTTTCTCGGGATCGATCCCCAGGCGCTGCAAGAGTCGATAGGCGTAAAAGTGCGAACCGCCAGCCATGATCTTGTGATTGGCCAGCCGTTTAGCCGCAGCAATACCGGGCTCGCCCAGTTCGAGCGCGATGGTTGGTGCGCGCAAGTGTGCAGCGGACGGCCCAATGAGCCGCAGATCGCTGCGCGACCGCAGATATTCCATGAGGGGTTCCAGGAGTGCTTGTTCCTGGGCATGGATCAGTGTTTCGGCGCGGCGAAAAGGATCGCCTTCGCTGCCCCCTGAAAGTGCTGCAATGGCTTCGAGGTAATCGCAGATCCCGGCACTGGCTGCAATCTGGGCATGGTCGGGACCTGCAGGGGTCAGCCGCTTGCGTGGGAGGTCCGCGTTGAAGAAATGGCCCTGATTGGGCAGCTCCTGGTTGAGGTCGGGACGCACGACCATGATGCCCTGATGGGGACCAAAAGTCTTGTAGGCGGAAAACAGGTAGATATCGGCGCCGAGTGCTGTGACATCGGGCAATCCATGTGGGGCGTAAGAGACCCCGTCGACCATCGAGATGACGCCGACCGATTTGAGCTTGCGGCAAATGTTGGCAACCGGATTGATCTCGCCAACGATATTGGATGCGTGTGGGAAGGCGACGACGCGCACCGTTTCATCGAGCAGGGCATCAAGGGAAGCTGGATCGAGATGGCCGGTCTCCGGATCGGAACGCCACTCGCGAATTGTGATGCCCTTTTCGGCAAGGCGCCTCAAGGCGCCCGAATTTGCCTCATGATCCTGATCTGTGACGACAATTGTCTGGCCCGGTTCGAGCCACTGGCCAATGGCCTGCGCCAAGACGTAAGTGTTGGCCGTTGTGGAGGGGCCGAATTGAACGGCCTCCACAGCGACATTGAGTGCGGTGGCCATGCGCTCATAGGCCAGATCCATTGCCTCTCCGCCCGAAATCGAAGCGGGATAGGCACCATAGGGCTGGACTTTGGTCTTGGCGTAAAAATCTGCAAGCCGATTAATGACCTGCCGCGCCGTGTAGGAGCCGCCAGCGTTCTCGAAGAACGCCCAATCGCTTAGCGAAGGTTCCGCAAAAGCAGGGAAATGCGCGCGAACGGCATCGGGAGCTAACGGCAGAGCAGCGGACATGAAATTTTACCAGTAGATGTAAAGACAATCACTGGTAGCCGGTCGCGCAGGCGCGGGCAAGCCGGTCAACTGGCGATATAATCGCGAAGTGCTCCGGCTTCCTGCTCAGCCTCCTCAATCTTGCGCTTAACCACATCGCCTATCGAGATAATGCCGATCAATTGGCCGTTCTCGACAACCGGCAGGTGACGGAAACGCCCCTGGGACATGATGCCCATTGCTTGATCGACAGTGTCGGACTTGGTGCAGGTCTTCGGTGCCCGGGTCATGAGCGTAGCAACGGGCTTGGCGCGGAAACCTTCTGCGCTACCGGCCAGATGGCGGACGATATCGCGCTCGGAGACGATACCCTCTACCTTGCCATGGTCAACGACGACGACGGCGCCGATATTGTGGCGGGCCAAGGTGGCGATCAAGTCGCCAATGGTTGCGTCCGACGCAACCGTTATGACGTCGCTGCCTTTGACGGTCAGGATCGATTCAACAAACATGGCCTCTACCTCCTCTTCGCTGATGGTCAGCTTGCCTCGTGCAATGCAAACGCGCAAGTGCATGTCATGGTCGACAAATTGGCGATTGACACCGGTAAAGACATGGCTGGATGTGCGATCACCCGCTATAGAACGGGTGGAAATGCCACCTAAAGGTAGAGACATGTCATGGGACTAATTTCAGACGCATTGTCGCGTGTGCAGCCGTCAGCAACCGTGGGTATCACCCAGCTTGCCCGTCAGATGGCGCAGGCCGGCAAGGATGTCATAGCGCTTTCGGCAGGCGAACCTGATTTCGATACACCCGAACATGTTCGTAAAGCGGCCATCGCGGCAATCGAGCGGGGCGAGACGCGCTACACCAATGTCGAGGGCATTGCAGAACTTAAAGACGCAGTTGCGGCCAAGTTTCGCCGCGACAACGGGCTCGATGTCAGCGCTGAGGATTGTTTCGTTTCCGCTGGTGGCAAGCAGATCATTTTTAACGCGCTGATGGCTACTCTCAATCCCGGTGACGAGGTGGTGGTGCCGGTACCCTATTGGGTGAGCTACCCCGAGATCGTCAGGTTGGCTGGAGCTGAACCCGTGTTCGCCCAAGCCAGCCAGGAGACTGGCTTCAAGTTGACACCACAAGCGCTGGATGCGGCGATCTCGCCGAGAACCAAGTGGCTCATTCTCAACACGCCGTCCAACCCTTCAGGTGCTGCATATACCCGCGATGAGCTGGCAGGGCTGGCAGCGGTTCTGATGAGACATCCCCATGTCTATGTCCTGACCGACGATATCTATGAGGTGCTGGTCTATGACGCACGCAGCTTTGCGACCATAGCTGAGGTGGAGCCAAAATTGATGGCGCGAACAGTGACCATGAACGGGGTTTCAAAATCTCATGCGATGACGGGTTGGCGCATCGGGTACTGCACGGGGCCTAAAGACATATTGAAGGCCATGCTCAAGCTTCAGAGCCAGTCGACAACCAATCCCCCTTCGATCTCTCAATGGGCTGCTGTCGAGGCGCTCAATGGGCCGCAGGGATTTCTCCTGGAATGGCGTGAGACCTTCCAGGCGCGCCGGGATATGGTGGTTGCCCGGCTCAGAGAGTGCGTGGGGCTAGAGTGCCTGGTGCCCGAAGGCGCATTTTATGCGTTTCCGTCATGTGCCGCGCTGTTGGGCAAGACAAGCGCCGGCGGGCGCCTCCTTGCAAGCGACGAGGACCTGGTTATGGCTCTGCTTGAAGAGAATGGTGTCGCACTTGTCCACGGCTCGGCGTTCGGGCTGGGCGGACACTTCCGCGTTTCATACGCAGCATCGGAGCGTACGCTCGAACAAGCCATGGATCGGATCGAGGCGTTCTGCGCGGGGGTTCGCTAGGCCCCTTGAGGCGGCTAAAGCTTGATTTGCAGCTTTACGTCGCCGGGGCGCCCCTCGGCGGCGCGTTCGAACGCTGTAATCGCGTCATCGAATGCAAATGTCTTCGTTACGAGCGGATCAAGATCGATCTTGCCCGAGGCCACCAGCGCGATGGCGCGATCGTAAACATGGGCGTAGCGGAACACAGTTTCGATCCGGGCTTCGCGAGCTTGTGCGGCAACGATATCGAGCGGCACCGGTGCAATGGGCATGCCGACCAGCACCACGGCGCCCGAGGGGCGCAGCATGTCGAAAATGCCCTCATAGGCGCGTGGGTTGCCACTCGCCTCAAAGATGACGTCGAGGCCCCAGCCGTCGGTTTCGGTGCGGATACGGTCCTTAAGGTTTTGCGAAGCGATGTTGATCGGATGGACGCCGGAATACTGACCGGCGATGTCGAGCTTGATCTGCTCAAGGTCGGAAATGAACACGCGCGCGCAGCCACCAGCGAGGGCGGCCAGAGCGGTCAGGATGCCGATGGGACCAGCGCCGATGACCAATGCAGTATCGCCGGGCGCTATTTTCGCCTTGGCGGCTGCCTGCATGCCGACAGCCAGAGGCTCTATCATGGCGCCTTGTGCAAATGAGACTGTATCAGGCAATTTGTAGGTAAACGCTTCTGGGTGGACGACGCTGGGTGCGAGGCATCCATGGATCGGAGGAGTTGCCCAGAACGTCACATCAGGATCGACATTGTAGAGGCCCAAGCGCGTCGCCCGGTTGTCCGGGTTTGGGATGCCAGGCTCCATGCAGACGCGATCGCCTGGCTTGAGTGTGGTGACCTCGGCTCCGATTTCGCTGACAGTGCCCGACGCTTCGTGGCCAAGCACCATGGGACTTTCGACGACGAAGGGACCGATGCGACCGTGCGTGTAGTAATGCACATCGCTGCCGCAGATGCCCACAGTGTCGATTGCAATTCTGACATCGCGTGGCCCGAGCGTGTCCGGCAGGTCTATATCGCGCAGCGAAAGGCTGCGGGTTTTCTCGAGCACCAGGGCCTTCATGACAATTCTCCTCAACCGATCTTCGAGAAGTATCGCTGGCATGCGTGCGATGAAAGCAAAAAAAGAGGCTCCGTCCGAAGACGGAGCCTTGATCGGGCGAAGCCCAAATCTCTCAGTTTACGACCCTGCCGAGGGAGGAGGAGACGGCGCAGGTCGGTTGAGCGAAGGATGTGGGAGGAGGATACATCATTCACTCGGTTGCCGGGAGCGAGGGGCCCAGGGAGGAGGAGAGGGCGCGTCGCTCATCGACAAGGCGAATATGCGCGCTGCAGCGGGCTGCAACAACAAGCAAAAGCGCATACCTGCTATGCATTAGGCATGCGTCATTCTGTGATTAAATTTTGAGCATAAATAGGGCGGGGAAATGAAAAGAGGCCTCACCGAGGAGGGTCGGTGAGGCCTCTGAACTGTCGGCCGCATTCGAGGGAGGAGGAGTTCGAATTACGGCCTTAGGAGCGTTCAGGGAGGGAGGAGGAGGAACCCATCCCGCTCTTAGCGTCACGACACAGGGGGCTTTAGGGAGGAGGAGGAAAAGCGCGCCGCGTCAGTGACAGTGCGTATATGCCATCGTAATCACGACTTGTGAAGTCGTCTAATGGCATGGCAGCCATGCATTTTGTGCAAAGCCACAGAACAGGCATGCGCAATGTGTGGGCAATTAAGGGGAGGAAGAAAAAAAAGAAGCCCCGCTCGAGGGGAGAGCGGGGCCAGGACGAGAAGCAAGCTTCTCGTTAGGAGGGAACATCAAACGCGCCCAAAGGGAGGAGGAAAGACGCGCAATGTCTGGCGGATAGGTAGAGATTAGATGCAGGCTCAACAAGCCCGTTCCGGTTATGCCAGCCATGCATCCGATGCATGCCTGTGCCTAATTGGCGGGCAATGTGCCTGTTTTCCTTACACTTTTTTGTATGCAGTGCGGTCGCGGAGCGAGTAAAAAAATTTTACTTTCCCAAATGCGAGGGCGATATTGGGGCGGTGCCTTGGCATGATCATACCCACGCACCCAGCGCAGCAGCATGCGTTGGCATGACTTGCTTACGATCAGGCGTGTGCCGAATCCATTTGAGCGAGATTTAGAGGGAGGCTGCGCGGCCTAGTATTGCCAGTCGCGGGCTTTTTCGACCAGGAAGTCGCGGAAAACGCCGACTCGCTTTGAGCTTTTGAGGGCTGGGGGGTAGACGAAGTAAGTCTCGAACTCGGGTAAATCGACATCGGTCAAGACCCGCTTGAGGCTGGGTTCTTCTTCGGTGATGTAGTCGGGAAGCATGGCGATGCCGATTCCCTGACGGCACGCCTGCATCATCCCGTAGATGGCGTTGACCTTGAGCGTGGTGCGGCGTGGGGAGTTGTCCGGGCGCCCGATGCGTTCAAGAAAATTCACGTCACCGAGATAGGATGGCGAGGGTTCGCCGAACGTGACGATCTTGTGAGAATCGAGTTCTTCGATCGAGGTGGGGGTTCCGTACTCGGCGAGATAGCTCTCGGCGGCATAGATATGGAAGTGAACGGTAAAGAGCTTGCGCTGAATCATTTCCGACTGATTTGGCCGATGCAGGCGGATGGCGACGTCCGCCTCGCGCATGGCCAGGTCAAGCTCGGCGTCATTGAGTTTGATTTCGAGCTGAATGGTCGGGTACAGCGTCACGAACTCGTGGATGCGCTTTGTCAGCCATGTCGAACCGAAGCCCACAGTGGTGGTGACCAGAAGCGGGCCGGTGGGTACATCCTGGCTCTCGGTCATCTGGGCCTGCACCGATTGCAACTCCCAAGACATGCGATGCGCAGTCCGGAAGAGCTGTTCGCCAACTTCAGTGAGCACGAGTCCACGGGCATGGCGGATGAACAGTTTCAGGCCAAGGTCTTCCTCAAGCGCCGAAATCTGTCGCGATACCGCTGACTGGGACATACCGAGCTTTTCGGCCGAATGGGTAAAGCTTCCCGATTCGGCGGCGACATGGAATATGCGCAGCTTGTCCCAGTCGAGCATCCCCCATGTCCCCTCTGTGTGGCGCCGTTCGCGGGGGATCCGCGCGCGGCGATCAATCGTTGTTTTGGCCGTTATTCGGCCGCTTCGGCCATTTCGTGGGCCGCGAGATAGCGCTCGGCTTCAAGCGCTGCCATGCAGCCCATGCCGGCTGCGGTAACGGCCTGGCGATAGATATCGTCAGTCACATCGCCTGCGGCAAAGACGCCGGGTACCGACGTGGCTGTGCTGTCGGGCGCGGTGACGATATATCCACCATGCTTCATTTCGAGCTTACTATTAAAGATCTCAGTGGCAGGAGCGTGGCCGATTGCGACGAAAATGCCATCGACTTCAAGTTCATGGGTCTGATCGGTGGTGACGTCGCGCAGAACGGCGCCGCGCACCGAAGGGGGCATGTTATCGCCGCGCACTTCGTCCAGAACAGTATTCCAGCGCACCTCGATCTTGGGATGCTTGAACAGGCGCTGCTGCATAACCTTTTCCGCACTGAACTGATCACGGCGGTGCGCGATGATCACCTTGGAAGCGAAATTGGTCAGAAACAGCGCTTCTTCGACAGCTGTATTGCCGCCACCGACTACAAGAACAGTCTTGTCGCGGTAGAAAAAGCCATCGCAGGTCGCGCAGGCGGAAACACCAAAGCCTTTAAATTTCTCTTCGGTTTCCAGGCCGAGCCACTTGGCCTGTGCGCCGGTGGCAATGACGACGCTGTCGGCCGTGTAGATCTTGCCGCTATCGCCGGTCAGCCGGAAGGGGCGGATGTTGAAATCCACGTCGACAATCAGATCATTCTCGATCTTTGTACCCATGTGTTCAGCCTGGGCGCGCATCTGCTCAACAAGCCAGGGGCCCTGGATGGGATCGGCGAAGCCGGGATAGTTCTCGACGTCTGTTGTGATTGTAAGCTGGCCACCCGGCTGCATGCCGGCGATCATGAGCGGTTCGAGCATGGCGCGGGCGGCATAGATGGCGGCTGTATAGCCGGCCGGGCCCGAGCCGATGATAATGGTCTTGGCGTGCATTGTATCGTGCCGATCAATTTGTGTTGGAAACAAATATGGCACGGTGCCCCGAGGTTACAAGCGCGCGTGCCACTTGGCAGGGGAAAACCTGGTTTGCTGAGGCGAAATTACATCAAGGGGATGGGCGGACCTGCAAACAGACCCGCCCGGTCCGATCAAATGAAGGCAATCTTGAGGATTTCATAGCCACGGGCGCCGCCCGGTGCCGTCACTTCTATCGAATCGCCAACCGACTTTCCGATCAGCGCGCGGGCAATCGGCGAGGATATCGATATGCGGCCCGCTGAGGCGTCTGCCTCTGCGTCGCCAACGATCTGGTAGGTTTTTTCCTCGTCAGTGTCTTCGTCGACCATGGTTACGGTGGCGCCGAATTTAACAGTTGAACCCGACAGCTTGGACACATCGACAACCTCAGCCATGGCCAGCATGGATTCGATTTCCATGATGCGGCCTTCGTTATGGCTCTGCTGTTCTTTGGCCGCATGATATTCGGCGTTTTCGGAAAGGTCGCCATGGGCGCGCGCTTCGGAAATCGCGTCGATGATCGCGCGACGTTCGACACCGGCGCGGCGTTCAAGTTCAGCTTGCAGTGCGGCGTGTCCCGCCACGGTCATGGGGACTTTGTCCATAACGGCCAATCCCTCCTATCAATTAACAAATACGTTGAAGCGCATATCGAAATCCGCACTGACTTCACGTCAGCGGACTCGACCTACGCTTTCGGGAAACTTACCTGCGAGAGGTTGCCCGTCCCGGCCATGATGGTCAAGGCCAATCGGCGAGCATTCCCCCCGCGCCTTCCGCGGTTCACCGGCACATATGGGGCTTCCAACGGCGGCTGCAAGTGTCCCTGGGATTGTTCTTGCCCAAAAGAAAAGAGCGTAAACCGAATTGGTCTACGCCCTGTTCCTGCTGCCCGGCCAATGAGCCGGGCTAAGCTCATTTGGCGAGTGCCGAACTAGTCGGCAGCGACGAGGTTGCCGGCGGCCGATTTGCCGGTGCGCTTGTCCTTGACGATTTCGTAGGAAATCTTTTGACCTTCATCGAGACCGGTCATGCCGGAGTTCTGGACGGCCGAGATATGAACGAAAACATCCGCTCCACCCTCATCGGGCTGAATGAACCCGTACCCCTTTTGGGTGTTGAACCATTTGACAGTGCCTGTTGCCATGGCTTTGTCCTTTCACGTCGTGCTGTCTAAAGGGGGTTTGCCGCCCCCGGGTAAATCGAAGTCTTGGTTCAGGACGTCAGCAGGCGTGAAAGACGCACGGCTAGATCAGTCGGCCGCAATTTCGATCCCATTTTTTAGAAGAAATGGCCGAAATATTCAAGCACTTGCAAGAAATTCATTTAGAAAAAAATTTTCGAGGTCAGTAACACTGTTGTTAAGCTCGAAATCAGACGTCATGGAGCTGACATGTCAGTATTGCATACCATTTTGGTAGGGAATTCTGCTTGATCGCAAAGTATAGGCAGGCTGAAAGAGCGGATTCATGTTGCTACTCACACGGTTGGCGGCTCGGCAGGGACGCGATATGCATCGGCCGGAAAGCTTCCTCCCACGGGCTCGAAGGCAAACAGATGACGACCATCCGCTATGATTTCCGTTCCGACACAGTAACCCGGCCCGACGCTGATATGCGCGCGGCGATGGCTGAGGCGATAGTGGGTGACGATGTCTACGGCGAGGATGTCACTGTCAGCGCGCTTGAAGCCCGTGTGGCAGAAATGACCGGCAAGGCGTGCGGTGTCTATATGCCATCAGGCACGCAATCGAACCTGATTGCGCTGATGAGCCATTGCGGCAGAGGGGACGAATTTATTGCAGGGCAGGATGCTCATGCCTACAAATACGAGGGCGGAGGCGCTGCCGTTCTGGGATCCATACAGCCTCAGCCGATCGAAAATGATCCCGATGGCTCATTACCGCTCGACAAGATCGAGGCGGCAATTAAGCCAGATGACATCCATTTCGCACGTACGCGCTTGCTGGCGCTGGAAAACACGATTGGTGGCAAAGTTCTGAACCAGAGCTATGTCGCCGATGCCATTGCACTGGCGCGGCGGTACGGGCTTGCGACCCATCTTGACGGGGCGCGTATCTTCAATGCCGCGGTGGCGTCCAATTGTAGCGTTGCTGCACTGGCCGAAGGTTTCGACAGCGTATCGGTTTGCCTTTCAAAGGGATTGGGCGCACCGGTCGGTTCGGTTCTGGTGGGCGATGAGATCCTGATCGGTACGGCCAGACGACTTCGTAAAATGCTCGGTGGCGGCATGCGGCAAGCGGGCATTGTCGGCGCGGCGGGCTTACATGCACTCGATCATAACGTCTCCCGGCTGGCAGATGATCATGCAAGGGCGCGGCGCCTGGCAGAAGGGCTGGCGCGCCATGGAGCCATCGATGTCGAGATGCCGCAGACCAATATCATTTTTCTCAATGTCGATCCGTCCGCGGCACAGGGGTTTTCCGAGCATCTGGCGGCAGCCGGTATCGCGGTGTCCGGGCGTTATGGTGAGCAACGCTGGGTCACGCATAAGGATATCTCCGACGATGCCATCGACGCTGCGCTGGATGCCGTCGAAGGGTTTTTCAGGGCCAGTTAGGAGCGATTACCCGCCGGCGCTGTGGCGTAGGACATTTGTTGCAAGCCCGATCTGCGGCAATGTGAAGTATTCGTGATCGGTTTCTGAATGATCGCTTGCTTTTTGCCGCGCATGGGCGCATTTGCCGCGCGCCGGTATTCGCCGGTTATTTGGATTACCGCGCAAATTGACAAAGACCTTTCTGTCTTCGGGCGACCTCATCGTCGATCGTCGGGCCCTTTATGCCCAAATGCTGGCCGAGGCCGGCGATTTCTCATCGGCCGCCGATCTTATGGAACAGGCGCTGCATGACGCGCCCGATTGGGCTGCTGGGTGGATGATGGCGGGAGATTTCCATCTCAGGGCCGCAACCCTTGGTGCCGCTATTGCCGCCTGGGAGCGTGCAGCGCAGCACGATCCCTCGGGTGTGCTAGGCGCGCAGATGCAATTGGCCGCGCACGGGATCGGCAACGTCGAAGCGGAAGCGCAGGCCGCCTATGTCGAGGCGCTCTTCGATCAATATGCTGGTCAATTCGAGCAGGCGTTGCTGCAAAAGCTCGACTATGTTGTGCCAGAACTGTTGGCCGCGCTCATTTGCGAGACGATGGCTGAACTTGGTACCGATGGGTTCGCGCGTGGGCTGGATTTGGGCTGCGGCACCGGATTGATGGGCGAGCGGTTGCGGCATCTGGTGTCCCATCTGACAGGCGTCGATATTTCCGCTGCCATGGTGACCGAAACTCGCGAGAAGGGTATCTATGATGGTGTCGAGCGGGCTGATCTTGCGGATTTTCTCGGTGAAGGTGTGCATGCTGCCGACATCGTTACTGCGGCCGATGTGTTCATGTACTGCCCGGCTTTGCCCCCAATTTTCGCTCTCGTTCGCACGGCGCTGCGTCCGGGCGGTCTTTTTGCATTTTCTGTGGAGCGGCACGATGGCGAGGAAGCGCAATGGCTTCAGGCATCGCTACGTTTTGCCCATAATGGCGATGCGATAGCCCGGGGGCTGGCCGAAGCCGGGTTTGAGGTGCTGCGTGTCATGACGGAGACGATCCGTACCGATCGCGGCATGCCCGTCTGGGGCCTGCTCTATATCGCTCGTCGGCCGCATGACAATGATGCTATGGAGGTTTCCGATCTCGCTATTGGAGCCGAACTGCCAACCCTAAGCGTCAATTGAGCCAATGGCCGGGGCTCTTACATCCCGGCGTTATCCTGGAATTCAAGATTACAGGCCTTGCGAATGGCAATCTGGATCGGCGAGGGCGGCAGCGCCGTGATGAGGGTTTCGACCAGCGCCGATGTCAGCGCGTTTGCAATATCAGCCATTTGGAAGTCCATGTTTTCGCACGACAGCACGCGGGCCGCTTGCCGGCCCAGCTCATATGCTTCCCAAGGGAAGCGCCCACCAGGCGCTTAGGAAAACTGCGAATATTTTGGACATCATCATGGGTTCAGCGGTAGCTGAACCGTCTGCAACGTCAACGTGGAACGCTCGCTTGCATCAGGTAGACCTCACCGGCCTGGAAACGGCGGAACAGGACCTCTGACAAAGCGTCGTCATTGAGAAGCGTTTCGCGCCAGACCGTATCGATCATGAGGTCCTGGCCGAGGTCGCGATCGATGTCGATGAACCGGTAGGGCTGATAATTGCGAGCGGCCTCAGGATGTTCGCCGCCAGTCCATTGGTAGGAGCCGGATTCAGCGTTGGCCCAGAAACCGAGGACCGCGAGTTGAGCTATTGCGTAAGCCGGGGTTGCCTGTTGATCTGAGCTATTTGGGTACTGTGCGGGCCAGTCGGGCAAAGCGCTGTCGACCGCCTGCCATTCCGCTATGTCTTCAAACGAAGCGTAGGGGTCGAGGCAGGGCCGGCCCGAGCAATCGTCATCGGCAGCGTCGTCTTCGGAAATAATGCGGCGGGAGACGTCGCGCAAGATTGCAGCATTGTTCATCATTGGCGTGAAGACAAAGCGCCAGGCAATGTGGTCGCCCAGTCCAAATTCGTCGGCCGGTGCAACGTTGTCGTCCCCATAGGACGCGATGGCTTCAAGGCGGATCTGCGGACCGAGATTGTAATGGCGCAGGTCGACAAAACTGACGGGTCCAGCCTGTTCATCGATCATCTCGCCATAGGCAATTGCCGTGCGGGTGCGCGATGAGGGGATGGCGCCGGCGGCCAAAAGCACAGCTTTTTCAAGTGGCCCGACTGCCCCGCCCGGTGAAACCAATTCGCTGTCGAGCCAGAGGGTGTCGAGTTCGCGTTCGAGATCCATGGCCTCGAGGCGCTGATAGCCGGGTGCCCCGATAAACTTGGTGATGGCGTCATCGACGTCGTTTGCACTGGCAAGGGTGGGGAGGGCGAGAAAAAGAAAAGCAATTGCCGAAACGGGTTTCATGAAGCGTCCCTTTGCATGAAAACTCCGGTCGACTATTCAGCCAGTCGCCCACGGGGTCAAGGGTCAACCCATTGCCGGGTTCGGATGGCCCGCGCGGGTGAACGCGCGGGCAGAGATGGCTTATCGATTGGCCTGCCAATAGGCAAAAAGCGCATCAATGTCGCCCGTTGTCAGGACCGGGATTGCGCCCTCAAGCAACGGCTCTGGCCAGTCCCACCAAGCTATTTCCAATAGCTTGTCGATGTGATCATCGGAGAAGCGATTGCGGATAGGCTTGGCCGGATTTCCCCCGACAATTGCATAGGGCGCAACGTGTTTGGTGACCAAGGCGCGGGTGCCGATTATCGCACCGTGGCCGATGGTGATGCCGGGCATAATGATGGCTTCCGATCCGATCCAGACATCGGATCCGATGATTGTATCGCCTGCCGGGCCGTATCCGCTTTTTGCACCTGCAAAGGCCGGAACTTCGGACATGAAGTGGAAGGGGAAAGTCGAGACCCAGTCGCTGCGGTGGCCCTGATTGCCGGCCATGATGAACGCTGCGCCAGAACCGATCGAACAAAAGCTGCCAATGATGAGCTTGTCCACGTCGGGGTCGGGCAGCAGGTAACGGGCGCAATCATCAAATCCATGGCCGTGATAATAGCCCGAGTAATAGCTATAGCGGCCGACGGAAATGTTGGGGTTGGTGACTTGCTCACTGAGCAGTTTGCCCTTGAAGGGGCTCTCGAAAAAATTGGTCATGCTTGAAACCTGAAATCATGCGGCCGAAAATGCCGCATTGCGATTTGGCAGGGCGCACGAAAATCATGGCGGCGCCCCGCCCGGCGAACCGCGCTCTGGCTCAGGCACTCAGGCCTGGCAAAGCGCCATGAAGGTGGTTCGGTCTGCTGATTTCATGGGTGGCTTCTAGCAATCAAGACGAGAAAAGAAAAGGGCGCCATAGCGCCCTTTCGTGTGTGTCGTTACGCTGCGAAATAGTCTTGTAGCGCCCGAACCGTGAGATTGCCACTGCGGTAGGCAAGTATGCCCTCGGCAGCGGCCACAGCGCCGGGAATTGTCGTATAATAGGGCACTTTGCTCATTAGTGCCGCGCGACGGATATCGCGGCTGTCAGAGACCGCCTTGACGCCGTCGGTCGTGTTTATGACCAACTGCACTTCGCCGTTCTTGATCGCATCCACGATATGCGGGCGGCCTTCGAGCACCTTGTTGATCTTGGTGCATTCGATACCCTGTTCGGCAAGGAACCGCTGGGTACCGCCAGTGGCAATGATCTTGAAACCTGCATTGGCAAGGTCACGGACCGAATTGACAAGCGCTGCCTTATCCTCATCGCGTACCGACACAAACACTGTGCCTTCACGGGGCACCTTCGTGCCGCCGCCGAGTTGGGATTTTGCAAAGGCGGTGGCGTAGTCTGTGTCGAGGCCGATCACTTCGCCAGTCGACTTCATTTCCGGCCCGAGGACCGTGTCGACACCAGGGAAGCGCGCAAAGGGGAAGACGGCTTCCTTGATCGCGATGTGCTTGATCTCGCGTTCTTCGAGATTGAAGGTTGCGAGTTTTTCGCCCGCCATGATGCGTGCGGCGATCTTGGCGATGGGATAGCCGATAACCTTGGCCACGAACGGGACTGTACGCGAGGCGCGCGGATTGACTTCAAGGACGTAGAGTGTGCCGTCCTTGAGTGCAAACTGCACGTTCATCAGCCCGCCGACGTTCAGGGCGCGGGCCATTTCGGCGGCCTGACGCTTGAGTTCGGCGATAATTTCAGGGCTGAGCGAATGCGGCGGAAGCGAGCAGGCGCTGTCACCCGAATGGATTCCTGCCTCTTCAATGTGCTCCATAATGCCTGCAACGAACACATCGGTGCCATCGCACAGGCAATCGACGTCGATTTCGGTCGCACCCTGAAGGTAGCTATCGAACAGCAAGGGGTTGGCAGCAAGGACCGAGTTGATCTGGCCGGTCTTGTCGTTGGGGTATTTGTGCCTGATCTCGGGCGGTACGAGCTCGGTCAGCGTCGACTGAACGTAGCGCTCGAAATCCTCGGCCGAATGGCAGATCATCATGGCGCGGCCGCCCAGCACGTTGGACGGGCGAATGACCAGCGGGAAGCCGAGACCTTCGGCGACGATGCGCGACTGCTCGAGCGAATAAGCGATGCCGTTACGCGGCTGGGTCAGATCGAGCCGGTTCAAAAGCTTCATGAACTGGTCGCGGTCTTCGGCCAGGTCGATCTTGTCGGGCTGGGTACCAAGAATTGGGATGCCAGCGCGTTCGATGGCATTGGCAAGCTTGAGCGGCGTTTGACCGCCAAACTGGACAATGACCCCATGCAGCGTGCCGTTCTGCTGTTCGGTCTTCAGAATTTCGAGAACGTCTTCCTCGGTCAGCGGCTCGAAATAGAGACGGTCTGAGGTGTCGTAATCGGTCGAGACCGTTTCGGGGTTGCAGTTGACCATGATGGTTTCGTAGCCGGCATCCGAGAGCGCAAAGGCCGCGTGGCAGCAGCAATAGTCGAACTCGATACCCTGTCCGATCCGGTTGGGGCCGCCACCGAGAATAACGACTTTTTTCTTGTCAGAGGGATTTGCCTCATCGGCAACCGCACCAGCAAAAGGAGTCTCATAGGTCGAATACATATAGGCGGTCGGTGAGGCGAATTCGGCAGCCGATGTGTCGATGCGCTTATAGACTGGGCGCACACCAAGATCGTGGCGATGCGTGCGCACATCCTTGGAGGTCTTTCCCGAGAGTTCGGCGAGCCGAGCATCGGAAAAGCCCATAGCTTTAAGGCTGCGCATCTGGCCCTCGGTTTCGGGCAAACCATGCTCGCGAACCTTGGCTTCGGTGTCGACGATAGCTTGAAGCTGTTCGAGGAACCAGGGATCGATGTGGCAGGCCTCGAAGATCATCTTGTGATCATAGCCGCGCCTCATGGCCTCGGCGACCCAGAGCAGGCGGTCGGGCGTGGGCGTGCCAAGCGCAGCCTTGACCGCGTTCTTGTCGTCGCCTTCCCCGAGGCCAGGGATGCCGATTTCATTGAGGCCAGTCAAACCGGTTTCGAGCGAGCGCAGCGCTTTTTGCAGCGATTCCGGGAATGTCCGCCCAATGGCCATGGCTTCGCCGACCGATTTCATCGAGGTCGTCAGGCGGTTGTCTGCGCCGGGGAATTTCTCAAAGGCGAAACGCGGGATCTTGGTGACGACGTAATCGATGGTCGGCTCGAACGAGGCCGGGGTCGCGCCGCCGGTGATGTCATTTTCAAGCTCGTCGAGCGTATAGCCGACGGCGAGGCGCGCGGCGACCTTGGCGATGGGAAAGCCCGTGGCTTTCGACGCCAGTGCGGAGGAGCGCGAGACGCGCGGGTTCATCTCGATGACGATCATACGGCCATCGGCAGGGTTGATGGCGAACTGGACGTTGGAGCCGCCGGTTTCCACACCGATCTCGCGCAGCACCGCCAATGAGGCGTCGCGCATGATCTGGTATTCCTTGTCGGTCAGCGTCAGGGCCGGGGCGACCGTGATCGAATCGCCGGTATGGACGCCCATGGGATCGATGTTTTCAATCGAGCACACGATGATGCAGTTGTCCTTTTTGTCGCGGACAACTTCCATCTCGTATTCTTTCCAGCCGAGGACGGATTCCTCGATCAGGACTTCATTGGTGGGCGAAGCGTCGATGCCGCTTTCGCAGATGGCGAGATATTCTTCGCGGTTGTAGGCAATGCCGCCGCCGGTGCCGCCAAGCGTGAAGCTGGGACGGATGATGGCAGGCAGGCCAATGTCTTCAAGGGCCTGAAGAGACTCGATGGTGTTGTGGGCAAGGCGCGAGCGGGGCGTATCGAGCCCGATCTTGGTCATCGCGTCGCGGAACAGTTCACGATCTTCGGCCTTGTCGATGGCCTCGGCATTCGCGCCGATCATTTCGACGCCGAATTTTTCCAGGACGCCCATCTTGTTAAGCGACAGGGCGCAATTGAGTGCGGTCTGACCACCCATAGTCGGGAGCAGCGCATCGGGGCGCTCTTTTTCAATGATCTTGGCGACCACTTCAGGGGTGATGGGCTCCATGTAAGTGGCGTCGGCAACGTCGGGATCGGTCATGATCGTCGCCGGATTGGAGTTCACCAATATGATGCGATAGCCTTCTTCGCGCAGTGCCTTGCAAGCTTGAGTTCCCGAGTAGTCGAACTCGCAGGCCTGGCCGATAATGATCGGTCCAGCCCCGATGATGAGGATGGATTTGATGTCTGTGCGTTTGGGCATGTGATACTTCTCGTACGGCAAGCGCGCGGCAGGAAAGCTGTCGCGCGTCGGACGGATCTTGGATTCTGTTGGCTAAGCGGTCTCCTTAGAGCAACCTTGTGCTGATTTCCAGCGTTAAGGAGTGGATTCTTTTACCCCTAATTGTCGCGGGGCCATTTCGCGGCGTGTCAGGGTGGCGCAAATCGGCTTAGGCGCTACACTGGTAATACCCTCCGACGCCGCCCACTTATCAGCGGCGCATCACATTCAAATTAAACCAAGGAGCGCAGCCATGACGCAGCAGAGCTTTATCGAACTTTCGGATGGCAACACGATTCCGCAAGTTGGACTCGGGACATGGAAGCTCGACGGGGAGAGTATGCAAGGCGTTGTCGAGGCAGCGATTGCTGCAGGATACCGACATTTCGACACAGCGTATGCCTATCGCAACGAAGCCGCGTTGGGCGCGGCGCTCAAAGCATCTGGCGTGGGCGCTGACGAACTGTTCGTAACCAGCAAATTGCCCAGTGGGCGGCACGGGTACGATTCGACGCTCAAGACCTTCGACGAGACGATGGCCAATCTCGAGCTCGATGTTCTCGACCTTTACCTCATCCATTGGCCGATGCCCGAGACCGGCAATTTTGTCGATACGTTCAAGGCGTTCATCAAGCTCAAGGATGAAGGGCGGATCAAATCTATCGGTGTGTCAAACTTTCATCAGGCGCACCTGGAAAAGCTGATCGCCGAGACGGGGGTCAAACCTGCCGTCAACCAGATCGAGCTGTCGCCAGTGTTTCAGCAAAAAGAACTTCGTACTTTTAACGACAAGCACGATATCCGCACTGAAAGCTGGAGCCCGTTGGGGCAGGGTGATGTGCTGACGGGGGACGCGATCAAGCAGATTGCTGACAAGCACGGAAGGACACCGGGCCAGATCACTATTCGCTGGCACATCCAGAACGGCCTCATTGTCATCCCCAAATCAGCAAATCCCAAGCGGATCGCCGAAAATTTTGCCGTTTTTGACTTTGAACTCGATGCCGATGACATGGCCAGGATCGAGGCGCTCGACAGCCCCGAGGGGCGAACCGGCGCAAACCCTGACAATGCAGAATTCCTGCAAGTCTGATCTTTAGATGTAGAGTTTGAAGCCTTCGTGGCTTCTTGAGAAACCGAGGCGCTCGTAAAAGCGATGCGCGTCGGTTCTTTTTTTGTTTGAGGTGAGCTGCACCATGGAGCAGCGCCGTTCGCGGGCACGTTCGATTGCCCAGACCATCATTGCTTCCCCGATACGTTTGTTGCGGTGTTCGGAGGAAACATGAACACCCTCGATTGTACAACGCCAGGCCCCGCGGCGAAAAATGCCCAGCGTAAACGTGAGCTGGAACGTGCCAACCGGGGTGCAATCGATCTCGGCAACCAGCAGATGCTGATTAGGATCGGAATCGATGGCCTGGAAAGCTGCAGCATAGTCGTCGCCATCCGCCTGAGCTGGGTCATCGATCAGGTCGAGTACAGTATCGTGGGCTATGAGACCGATAATGAAGCACAAATCACTGCGCGTTGCATCGCGAATTGAGAGAACCGGCATGAGCGTCTCCTTGAAAGGCGCTCATGTTCCACGATTCGGATCAGTGGGGTAGCTTGCCGATCCCCATGCGGGCCAGCAGGCCATCGCGGCGAATGAAGTGGTGGTAGAGGGCAGCGCCAATGTGGATGGCCAGGAGGGCCATGAACAGCCGTGCCAAGAGAGCGTGAACATCGCGAACGGCAATGTCGTCGAGATCGGGGAGGGGCGCGCCCGACGCGAGTGCGGGGATAACACCACCGATAAGATTTGTCGCTATCCCACTCGATGCCAAAACTATGATGAAACCATAGGCCAGTAGATGCACAGTGGCGGCGATGCGCGACTGAAGTTGAGGGATGCCCGCAAGTTCGGCAGGGCGCTTGTCGGCAAAGAACCACCAGATGATCCGAAACAGAGTCAAGGCAAGTGTTAGCAGGCCAAGCACGATATGGGGGATCAGCAGGGCGCGCTTCGTCGCGTCGGTGTCAGCACCTGCTGCGTTGAGGCCCAAAATGATGAGCGCAAGGATCAACAGCGCTGTGGTCCAGTGAATCGTGATCGCCACTGTGCCGTAGCGGCCTGATGTGCTCTTGAGGGCCATGATCGCACCTTGTTATCGCGTGTCGAGGTATATAGCATGCTATGGGAATTGGATAGCATGCTATGGATGAAGATGCAACGTACCGACTCCGAGGGCTACTTGACCAACCGTGCGGCAAAACTGTTCGTGCAGGCAATGACGCAGGCCATGCGCCCACTCGGCCTGGCGAGCGCATATGTGCCGGTATTCTATGCCCTTAGCGAGATGCCCGAGATGACGCAGGCGGAACTGACGGCTTTTGTCGGGATCGAGCAGCCGACCATGGCAGCCACGCTCAATCGCATGGATCGCGATGGGCTTCTGACTCGGCGCGCCGATCCCAATGATGGGCGTAAGCAGCTGATCGGATTAAGCGATTCCGGGCGTGAGAAAGTGGCCGATATGAAAGCAGCTCTTTCCCGGATCAACAGCATTGCCACTGATGGGCTTGATGCGAATGAACGTGAGCGGCATCGCGCGCGATTGAAATCGGTGATCGGCAATCTCGAAGTGCTGTTGGCCGGAGACAAGGCGTAGGCTGCGTCTCCTTGTTCGCCATCAGGAACCTTTGGCCCCCACCTGCCGTTTTCCGACCGTATTCGAGCAAATCATTGTTGTAGAGGATTTAAAGATGGTCGATCGTGAACGCGAGACTGTTGTTGTCACGGATGGCGGCGGTGGCAGGGGCGGTGGATTAATTTTTGCAATCATTATCGCTCTGGTTGTGGTTGTCGGCGTTATTTATTTCGTCAATGCCAACACTGGCGGTGAGGGCGGAACAATATCCGTCGATGTGCCAGCGGTGGATGTTTCGGAATAGTGTCCGGGCCAGCTGCTGTGGAACGGCTGGAGTTTGAGGATTTCGGTCGTTTTCCGAACTCCAGGCTTTCCGCGCTTATCTATCGTGGTGCAATAGACGGCGACGTCTCGGCCGAAGGTTTTGAAACGCTGTTTTCGCGAAATGGCTGGCCAGCCCGTTGGGTTGGTTCGATCTATAACTATCATCATTTCCACTCCACGGCGCATGAGGTGCTGGGCGTCGCGAGCGGAAGCGCGCAAGTTGCGCTTGGTGGCCCAAAGGGGCGCGTTGTTACGCTCGAGGCTGGCGACGCTGTTGTGATCCCGGCAGGGGTAGCCCACAAGCGTGTAAGCGCGAGCGCCGATTTTGCCGTTGTCGGTGCGTACCCGCCAGGTCAGGAATGGGATATCCTCAACGGTGAGGACGGTGAGCGTGAAGCAGCGCTTGCCAATATTGCAAGTGTTGCGGTGCCCGATACCGACCCGGTGCAGGGCGTGGCCGGCACACTTCATCAGGCATGGAGCGAGGAATAGTCCATGAAATGGCAAGGGCGTAAGCGATCTTCCAATATCCAGGATCGCCGTGGTTCCGGCGGAGGCATGTTTCGGCGTTCCTCGGGCACGGGCGGGTCTGGGTTTCGCATACCGACGGGCGGTCGGGCCGGTGGCGGCATGGGAATCGGAATGATTGTGATCGTTCTGATCGTCGGTGCCGTGCTTGGCATCAATCCCATGTCACTGCTCGATGGTAGCCTCGGCACAGGAACGAGCGGTCAGGGATCGGTCTCGCGACCTTTGCCGGACGCGGGCGAAGACGATCTCGCCGATTTCGTGGCCGTGGTGGTTCAGGACACCGAAGATCTGTGGACCGAGGTTTTTGTCGAGAACGGCATGACCTATGAGCCGGCTGCCGTCGTCTTGTTCACCGGCACGGACCGGTCGGCATGTGGGCTTGCCGATGCGCGGACCGGCCCCTTTTATTGTCCGGGTGATCAGAACGTCTATATCGACCTTTCGTTCTACGAGACGTTGCGCAGCCAGTTTGGCGCTCCTGGCGATTTTGCCCAGGCCTATGTCATCGCCCATGAAATCGGACACCACGTGCAGAACCTGGTGGGCGTGCTACCTGAATATTCACAAGCCATTCAATCGATGAGCGAAGCTGACGCCAACGCCTATTCGGTGCGGATCGAATTGCAGGCCGATTGCTATGCAGGGATTTGGGCGAGCTATGTGGGCGAGGAAAATCTACTCGAGGACGGCGACATCGCCGAGGCGATCAATGCCGCCGAGCAAATCGGTGACGATGCCATCCAGCGCCGGACACAAGGCGTGGTTATACCCAAAACCTTCACCCATGGCACTTCGGCGCAGCGGCAGGATTGGTTTGAACGTGGCTATAGTTCGGGCAATGTCGGCACCTGCGATACGTTTTCGGGCACGATCTGATCTGCATGCAGCCGGATGGTGGCGAGGGCCGTTGTCGCTGACACGATTCAGGATCGGTTTGGTGCCGTCTGGGCATTTGGTCCCAAGTTGAACGCGTTCGTGGCGTATCGAGAGACGTTTAGAGGGGAGGCGCATGCCTCCCCTCTGTGTATGTACGCTATGGTCAGAGCGTGATGCGATAGACGCCGAAGCCGGCTTCGTTGGTTTCACCAGTCGGTTCAATGGTGACGGCCGTGACATCGGCAAGATGCTGTTCTGCGGCGGGGCCAGTTTCGAAAAGGACAGTCGTGTCGCCCAATTCCGCCAGTGACCAATTGCTGTCGGCAGCGGGATCGATGGTGCCCTGTTCGACGATGTAACGCACGATCAGGTCGCGGTTTGTGTCGGGGCCCATGAAGACGATCTTGTCCGCCGAAATTCCGGGGAAGCCGCCGCCGCCGCCAGCACGATAATTGTTGGTGGCAACGATGAACTGGGCATCTGGATCGATGGGTTCACCATCATACATCAGATCGACAATACGCTCTGCGTCGGGATTTTCCAGGGCGCCGCCATCGGCCGCGTATTTCGAGGGTTGGGAGACGTCGATCTTGTAGCTCACGCCGTCGATTACATCGAAATTGTAGGACGGGAAAGCAGGGTTGATGAGGGCGGCATCGGTCGCGCCGGGCTCCACCTGATTGAAGATACCGGCCGAGCGTTCGAGCCATTCTTTGACGTCGGCACCGGTGAGCAGCACAGCCTGTATCGTGTTGGGGTAGAGGTAGAGGTCGGCAACGTTGCGGATGGCGACAGGACCGACGGGCACGTCGGTGTAGTATTCAGGGCCGCCACGGCCACCGGCCTTGAAAGGAGCAGCGGCCGAGATGATCGGGATGCCTTCCCATTCGGTGCCCGACATCATCTGCTCGAGATAGGCCTTCTGTGCAATATTGACGATCTGTACGGAAGGGTCGTCAGCCACGAGCGCAAAGTAGGAATGAAGCGGAGCCGCAGTTTCGCCCACAGCGCGGCGGACGTAATCGAGTGTTGCCTGATGCTCTTCGTCGACAGCCTCGGTCACCGCAGTTTCCGACTCGACAATTGGCGTAACAGTGCCATCCACGCGTTCGTAGATCGGGCGTGCCTCGGATGTGTGCGACAGCACCGACCAAGCACCTGCATCGTCGACTTCGAGCAGGAGATCGACAAGGCCCATGTGACTGCCCCAGAAGCCGGCCATGACGGCGGGTGTTCCGTTGAGCGTTCCCGCCTCGATATCTACGCCCTCAATGCCTTCATAGTCGGGACCGGGGAATACCAGGTGCTGATGGCCAGCCAGGACGACATCGATGCCCTCGATAGCGCCAAGCTGGAGCGAAACGTTTTCCATCATCGGGGTCGCTTCGCCGCCCTCGATGCCGCCATGGTTCATGGCGACGACAATGTCAGCGCCCTGTTCGCGCATCATCGGTACGTAGTATTGGGCGGTTTCGATGATGTCGCGCGGGGCAACTTTGCCCGTCAGGTGCGCCGCATCCCAGGTCATGATCTGGGGTGGCACGAAGCCGATAAGGCCGATGCGGATGGTCTTGGTTTCCCCCGCGCCATCGGTCAGTTCTTTTTCCACGATGACAAACGGTTCAAACAGGGTGTCATCGTCGGCCGGGTTTTCGGACAATGATTCTCCACGCACGACATTGGCCAGAACGACGGGGAAGTTTGCGCCGGCCATTGCCGCTTCGAGGAACTCGAGGCCGTAGTTGAATTCGTGGTTGCCAATCGTGCCGGCATCATAGCCCAGCGCGTTCATTGCCGCGATAGTGGGGTGGATGTCCTGATCGTCGACGCCACGTTCATATGCGACATAGTCTCCCATAGGGCTGCCCTGCAGCATGTCGCCATTGTCGAGCAGGATGGCGTTGCCTGCCTCCGCGCGGATGGTCTCGATAATGGATGCTGTCCGGGCCATGCCCAGCGTATTGTCTTCACGGTCGGCGTAGTAATCGTATGGCAGCAGGTTGACGTGAATATCGGTCGTTTCAAGGATACGCAGATGAGCCTGATTGGCCCGGGCCATCACCGCAAAGGGATGCATGACAACGGCGACTGCGCCGACTGAAGCCGTGCCTGCTAGAAAGGCGCGGCGGCTGATTGAAAGCTTGTGGTGCATGATGTCCCTCCGAAAGGACGCTGGGGTTTTTGCATGATTAATCAAAATGCGTAGCTGAGCGCGTCTCCCCCAATGCCGCAGTTTTCTGACGGCCCGATGACGCGCGCGTGAATAAGGTCTTCCTTTTTTATCGTTTGGTCAAATTATGACAGTGCGATCTGTGGAAATCGGTTTCCAGGACCGAGGAGAGTCAGACAGGACAGTGGCTATAGATGCAGACCCCAGCTCGTCACGCTGAACGACGAAACGGTTTCCCGGCAAGTTGACAGTTCATCCGATTGTCAGGCCGAGGCTCGTCCTTGGCTCCGAGTGCGCTCGTCACTGCTGACATCAGGTGTCACGCCGCCGTGCTGTTCGAGGCGGAAATCGACCCGTCTGAGGACACGGGGAAATGCAATTGAACAAGCTGCCGGAAACGGCAGTGGTGGCGTGCGAGTGTCACGCGCGTTCCGGGCGCTGGAGGGCGAAGTCTTGATGGTTCCCGGTAGCGCGGGGAATGCCCTGTTCTGCCCGGGATGCGGGATTGCTCCATTTGGGCGCGCAGCGGCGGCGGAATGGAACGAGGGCGAGCGCGTTTGGGTCAACGTCCCGTGTCTTGACGATGCGACGGCTGAGGACCTGATCGCGGCGCCAGTCACCTATTATGTCGGGCTGAATGATAATTGGTGGGAGGTGCCGAGCGAAACCCGGCACCTTTAAGGATTACTCGGCAACCACTTCCATGCCCTTCTGCTCGCGCACCAGATTGATGAAGCGCTTGAAGAGGTAGTGGGCGTCGTGGGGCCCGGGGGAGGCCTCCGGGTGGTACTGGACCGAAAAAATCGGTTTGCCTTCGACTGCAAGGCCCGCGTTCGACCCATCAAAGAGCGAAACGTGTGTTTCAACTACACCGGCAGGCAGGCTTTCGCGGTCGACGGCAAAACCATGATTCATCGAGGTGATCTCTACCTTGCCGGTAGTGAGGTCTTTGACCGGGTGGTTTGCGCCGTGGTGGCCCTGGTGCATCTTTTCGGTTCTAGCGCCGAGGGCGCGGCCCAAAAGCTGGTGGCCAAGGCAAATGCCGAACAGCGGTTTGCCGGTCTCGATGATCTTTTTTATGGTCGGTACAGCGTATTCGCCGGTCGCGGCTGGATCGCCGGGGCCGTTGGACAGGAACACGCCATCGGGATTGTGCGCCATGATGTCTTCGAGCGTTGCCGAAGCAGGCACCACGGTCACGCGCGCGCCCTGTTCTGCAATGCAACGCAAAATGTTGCGCTTGGCGCCGTAATCGATGGCAACAATATGGAACTGCGGGTTTTCGACGCGGCCATAGCCTTCGCCCAGCCGCCAGCGGGTTTCATCCCATTTATAGGTCTGGGTCGTTGAAACTTCCTTGGCGAGATCGAGGCCTTCCAGGCCGGGAAACTGATCGAGCTCGACCTTGAGCGCCGCGTCATCGAACTTGCCATCGGGTGCATGGGCGATGACAGCGTCGGCCATGCCTTTTTCGCGGATCAGAGCCGTCAGCGCGCGAGTATCGAGGCCGGCGATGCCGATGATGCCGCGCTTTTTGAGCCAGGCATCGAGCCGTTCGACGGCACGGTAGTTCGATGGGTTCGTCACATCGGCCTTGATCACGGCGCCGCGGACGCCGGAGGCGGCTGCCATGTTGACGGTCTCAATGTCTTCGTCATTGGCGCCGACATTGCCGATATGAGGGAATGTAAAGGTGATGATCTGCCCCGCGTAGGATGGGTCGGTCAGGATCTCCTGATAGCCCGTCATGGCCGTGTTGAAACACACTTCGCCGGCAGCGGTGCCCGTTGCGCCGATACCTTGGCCCTCAAGGCGCGTTCCATCGCGCAGGATAAGAACTGCGGTGGGGACGGATTCTTTCCAACCGGACACGGGGCTTCTCCATTTCTGCATCAGTTCAGGCGCGCGGAACCTCCGGCCATGGTCGCCGTTTGGTGGTTCTGCTCCGCCCTATATTGAATTTGCGCGAACCTATTTGAAGGGCACGGCGCGGTCAACCGAGTCCTTTGGAATTGAATGTATTATAAATCAATGACTTAGCCGGATTGGGCCAAGCTGTTGGCTTTGAGCAGGCGCTTGAGCTATAGGAACGGCACCAAACAGGACAACAAAACTCAAGGAAAACCGATCATGCGCGACCAGATCAGTGCTGCCATGAAGGACGCCATGAAGGCGCGCGACGGCCGGCGGACGACCACGCTGCGACTCATCAACGCTGCAATCAAGGACCGCGAAATTGCGGCCCGCGGCGAAGGTAAGGACGGCATCGGCGATGAAGATATCCTCGCCATCCTTCAAAAGATGGTCAAGCAACGCGAAGAGTCCGCAGTTCTTTATGGCCAGAACGGGCGCCCCGAGCTTGAATCGCAGGAGCGCGAGGAAATTGAGATCATCAAGGAGTTCCTTCCCAAGCCGTTGACCGACGCCGAAGTGGATGCAGCTATCAAGGCCGCTATTGCCGAGACCGGTGCAGAGGGTTTGCGCGACATGGGCAAGGTTGTGGGCGTGCTCAAGCAAAAATACCCGGGCCAGATCGATTTCGGACAGGCATCCAAGCAAGTCAAAGCCCAGCTCGGCGCCTAGATCTTCGGGGTCGTTCAGCCGCCAGGCCCCGTTGGGGCCGGGTGGTTGTCCTTTGCGCAAAAGATAATCGGGCGTATGGTTCTCCAGCAGTTCTAGGCTTGGGGAATTACAATGTCTGAAACAAAGAAGTCATCTCGTTTTCCGTCCATACTGACAGGCATTCGCGGGGTGCTGATGCTCCTCGCGGGGATTTACGCCGTCCTGTTTCCCGCAGCGGCGCTTCTGGTATTGACCACCTTTGCTGCGGCGCTGTTCGTCATCGATGGTGTACTGGGATTGTGGGCCATTACATTTGGTGGTGGCAAAACGGGCAATTTCTGGTTCGACGTGGTGCGCAATGCCCTGTCGATCATCGTTGGCATACTGATTCTCATTTCCCCGCTTCTCGGAACGCTGATCACGGCGACATTCCTTGTCTATCTTGTGGCGTTTCAGGCCATATTCGTGGGTGTAATGGAAATCGTGGTCATCGTGCGCGAGCGCCAGCTCTATGCAAAAATATGGCCGGTGCTATTGAGTGGTGTGCTCTATGTCCTGTTCGGCCTCCTGCTGATCTTCTGGCCGATGGCTGCCGCTTCGGCGCTTGTCATGGTCGGCGGCATCTTGATGATGGTGTTTGCCTTCGGGCTGATGGGGCTTGCGTGGCGTCTCTGGAAAGCCGGGCACTGAGCCTGTGAATAGCGGGGGAAAGCGCATGGGCAGGTGACAAAGTTCGAGCCAGTGCTTACCTAACATTCATGCGCTTTTCCGATCACTTTCTGGACGAAATCAGAAACCGCCTGTCTATCACACAGGTGGTCGGGGAGCATGTGGTTTGGGATAAGCGCAAATCCCAGCCTGGCAAGGGTGACATGTGGGCATGCTGCCCGTTCCATGGCGAAAAGAGTCCAAGTTTTCACGCCGATGACCGGCGCGGCCGCTATCATTGCTTCGGGTGCGGGGCCAGTGGCGACCATTTCCGATTTCTCACTGAAAAGACCGGTGTGAGTTTCCCCGAGGCCGTTGAAATGCTGGCGGGGCGCGCGGGTGTGCCGATGCCCGCCCGCGACGAGCGCGAGGAAAAGCGCGCCGAGGCGCGGCGTTCGCTCTATGACGTCATGGATATTGCGACAGCCTATTTCGGTGAAGCACTGGCCCACAACGTCGGCGCACGGGCGCGGGGTTATCTTCATGAGCGGGGCGTCTCGGGCGCCATGCAGCAGCGATTCAAGATCGGGTTTGCACCTGATAGCCGCAATGGCCTTAAAGAATTTCTCGCCGCAAATGGCGTCTCGGCACGGGAGATGGCCGACACCGGACTTGTGGTTCACGGCGAAGACATTTCCGTGCCCTATGACCGGTTTCGCAACCGGCTGATGTTTCCAATCACCGACTTTCGGGGGCGGGTGATTGCTTTTGGCGGGCGCGCGCTCAGCGCCGATGTTGCGGCAAAATATCTCAATTCGCCGGAAACCGAACTCTTCCACAAACGCCAGACGCTCTATAATGGCCAGGCGGCGCGCCAGGCAGGCTATGATGGCAAGCCGCTGATCGTTGTCGAGGGCTATCTCGATGTGATCGCTGCTGTGGCGGCTGGCTTTGAGGGTGCTGTTGCGCCACTGGGTACGGCGTTGACTGAAGATCACCTCAATCTGCTCTGGCGTATGACCGATATTCCGGTTCTGTGTTTTGACGGCGACAGCGCAGGGATGCGCGCTGCCGAGCGCTCGCTCGATATTGCCTTGCCGCTTCTCAAGCCGGGCAAGAGCGTGAAGATTGTTACGCTTCCAGGCGGGCTCGATCCTGACGATCTCATCAAGCAGCAGGGGAGGCAGGCCTTTGCTGACCTCGTTGCCGGGGGGCGGTCGCTTGCCGACGCCGTTTGGGCCATGGAAACCGCTGGAGGCATACCCGAAGCGCCCGAGCAGCGCGCAGCACTGGAGGCGCGTCTGCGTGAGCGCGCGACGCGCATTGCCGATGTGTCGGTTCGGCGCCATTACAGCCAGGCTTTCGATGAGAAGATCTCCTCGCTGTTCGTTTCGACGCGAGGGCAGTACCGGGGTGGGGGGCGAAACAACGGATATGAGCAGCGGCGCAGCGGCCAGCGCGGCAACCCCAAAATGCTGGTCTCAGACACGCTGCGCAATTCCCGACTGCTCAAGGGCGCATCGACGCCGGGCGTCATTCCCCGCGAGGCCGTCATTTTGATGAGCCTGGTCAATCATCCCGAACTCGCGCAGGCCCGGCTCGAGGCACTGGCGGAAATCGAATTTCAATCGCTGCCTGCGCGACAGGTTCTTGCAGCACTGCTCGATCTGGTCACAGTCCATCCCGACTTGGGGCCGCACGGCACCATCGAAGCGCTGATCGCCCGAGGACATGGTCCCGTGCTCGACAAGATGCGCAGCCAATTGGCGCGTCAGGGCATATGGCAAGCCGATGCCGAAACCGCACAATCGGACGCTGAAACAGGATTAAAACACTCGCTGGCCTTGCATTACAAATCCGTTCAACTAAATAGGGAACTCAAAGCAGCTGAACTGGCGCTAGGCGAAGACCTGAGCGAAAACGCATTCGAGCGGCTGCGCGACATCCAGAATCAGATTTCCAGTGTCGACGGTACTGAGGCATTGATTGAGGGATTTGGTTCGCTATCCGGGCGTGCGACACGGAGTCTTTGAAAAAAGATGATTCGTGTCTGTGCGCTTTTGCGTGTATGGAGCGCTCATACATCAAGCGGATTCGAGCCAGAATCAGAGTTATTTCGCACTAAAGAAGCGATTTGTTAACCCTGAGATGTCTTTCAATCCCAGTTCCAGTGCGATCATCGGGTGATGACACCAGTGCCGCAAACCATGGTGCGGCTCAGGAGAGCGAACTATATGGCCACCAAGGCAGCCAACCAGACCAAGACCGAGACCGACAGCAAGCCGGAATCGCAGACAGATGCCCCCGACGGGCCGCTTCTCGATCTTTCCGATGCCGCCGTCAAGAAGCTCATAAAAACCGCCAAGAAACGCGGCTATGTGACCTATGAAGAGATCAATGCGGTTCTGCCTTCGGAAGAAGTGACGTCCGAGCAGATCGAAGACATCATGGCCATGTTCTCGGACATGGGCATCAATGTTGTCGATGAGGACGAGGTCGAAGAGGCCGAGGCCGACAACAACACCGAAGAAGAAGGCGGCGAGATCGCGACGACGGGGACCACAGCGGTCGCCAATACGTCCAACGCCAAGTCGGGGTCCGACCGGACCGACGATCCGGTGCGGATGTATCTCCGCGAAATGGGCTCGGTCGAACTGCTGTCGCGCGAAGGCGAAATCGCTATCGCAAAGCGCATCGAAGCCGGTCGCGAAACCATGATTGCCGGGTTGTGCGAAAGCCCGCTGACCTTCCAGGCCATCATTATCTGGCGTGATCAGCTCGCTGAAGGCGAAATTCTGCTGCGCGACATTATCGATCTTGAAGCCACCTATGCCGGCCCCGACGCCAAAATGGCCGACGCGACCGCTGGGAACGACGAGGACGAGGATGAAGACGACGCACCGGCTTCTGCAGCCGGCGGTGCGCCCGCGGCCCCCGCTGCACGCTCCGATCGCTCGGAAAAGTCCGAGAATGGCGCGCAGGAAGGTGCATCGGAAGGCGGCCAGACCGACGACGACGACGATGATGACGAGTACGAGAACAATCTCTCGCTCTCGGCTATGGAAGCTGAACTCAAGCCCCAGGTCGTCGAAACCTTCGATCGGATCGCTGAAACTTACGGTCGCATGCGTAAGGTTCAGGACCAGCACGTCGAAGATCAGCTCGCTGCCAAGTCTTTGGATGCCGGTGAAGTTCAGGAACTCGATGCGTGGCGTAACCAGGTCATCCTTGACGTCAAGTCGCTCTCGCTCAACGCAAGCCGTATCGAGAGCCTTGTCGAACAGCTGTACGATATCAACAAGCGCCTCGTTCGCAACGAGGGTCGGCTGTTGCGTCTGGCCGAGAGCTACAAGGTCAAGCGCGACGACTTCCTGAACGCATATTATGGATCTGAGCTCGATCCCGACTGGATCGACAAGATCTTTGATCGTCCGGAAAAGGGCTGGACCGACTTCGTTACGCGCGAACGCGCCACGATCGACGAACTGCGCAGCGAAATCCAGACGCTCGCTACAGAGACCGGTCTCGATATTGCTGAATATCGTCGGATCGTTTCCAAGGTGCAGAAGGGCGAACGTGAAGCCGCCATCGCCAAGAAGGAGATGGTTGAGGCCAATCTGCGTCTCGTGATTTCGATCGCCAAGAAGTACACGAACCGTGGTTTGCAATTCCTCGATCTGATCCAGGAAGGCAATATCGGGCTTATGAAGGCCGTCGATAAGTTCGAATATCGGCGCGGCTACAAATTCTCGACCTATGCGACGTGGTGGATCCGGCAGGCGATCACACGTTCGATCGCCGATCAGGCGCGCACTATCCGTATTCCAGTGCACATGATCGAAACGATCAACAAGATTGTACGGACCTCGCGCCAGATGCTCCATGAAATCGGCCGCGAGCCGACTCCGGAAGAGCTCAGCGAAAAGCTGCAGATGCCGCTCGACAAGGTGCGAAAGGTTCTGAAAATCGCAAAGGAACCGATCTCGCTTGAGACGCCGATCGGTGATGAGGAAGATTCGAACCTTGGCGATTTCATTCCCGATACCAACGCCATCCAGCCCATCGACGCTGCGATTCAGTCGAATTTGCGTGAGACAACGACTCGCGTTCTGGCTTCACTGACCCCGCGTGAAGAGCGTGTGCTGCGCATGCGGTTCGGTATTGGCATGAACACCGATCATACGCTTGAAGAGGTGGGCCAGCAGTTCTCGGTTACCCGCGAACGTATTCGCCAGATCGAAGCCAAGGCGCTTCGCAAGCTCAAACACCCCAGCCGCAGCCGCAAGCTGCGCAGTTTCCTGGATAACTAAAAAAAAGGCGGCCCGAGTGGCCGCCTTTTTCCTGCCCGCCAGGGGCGTCACTGACTTGTGGTTTTGCAAAGTCTGGAAGGCTTGTCAGCACCATGACGGTGAATAGCAGCCATCGTGGCTGTTTGCCCGATGACCATAACAGGATAGAGATTGCCGGAAACTGGGCTTTGATGACGATGGTCTTCGACTGGAAGCGTTGGCTGGCTGCCGCTGCGGCATAAGCGCTGGTAAGCGCCGTATAATAGAATGGTCATTGCATGCAGAGCACCATGTGCGTTGCTGCTTTGTGGTGGCCTGACCGGTCTGGAAACACTCTCTGCAATTGGCGTGGCGGCGACCTTAAGTCTTGATCAACAGTCAGAGGTTTTTGCTGGCCCCAGCGCATGCGGTGTCAGCAAGCTTGGACAAACGAAGCACTTCGCGCTAGGTTGGAGAAAGTGATTTTTGGGGCGGCCGGTGGCCGCCTCACCCATGTGGAGGCGTTCAAATGTCCTGGTTCAAGAAGCTGTTCGGTGGTGAGACTTCTCAAGAGACTGCAGCGCCAGCGGTGGATGGTCAGGAAGAGTTTGAAGGGCACACCATCAAGGCGACGCTCATGAAGGTCGGCGGCGAGTTCCAGATCGCAGGCATTATCGAAAAGCAGGTTGAGGGTGAGACCAAGACCTACTCCTTCATTCGGGCCGACAAATTCGCCAACAAAGATGATTGCATCGCGACGACCCTCGCCAAGGGCCGACAGATCATCAATGAGCAGGGCCGCTTCCTGTTCGACTAATCCCGGTTTACTCCCGACATCAATGATGGGCTGTCGCCTTGGCGGCAGCCCTGTTCAGTTGCAAGATTGGAAATACCCATGGCTAAAAAGCCGACAATGCGCACCGAGTTCGTGCTTTTCGACATCGTCTATGAAGATGGCAGCCAACGGTCCAACCGCAAGGTTGATGCTGGCTTGCTGGGCGGCCTTGATGGCGATGAGCCGGCGCTCACCGCAATCATGGATCAAGACCGTGCAATTTCAGAAAAGTCTGGTGTGCCGCCGCTCAAGATCGTTTCAATCAAGCGCAGCGGCAAAAAGTAACGAACGGGTCAGGACGTATTGACCATGGGTTCGGGCACGATTTCAGGGCGTCCCGTCGAATCTTGACTGCCAACAGTGAGCGCAAACCATCCAAACGCAATGACGACAATGATTGCCAGCACACGCAGCACGACATGCCCCACGCCGCCATGGCGGGTCTGTTCAGGGTCGAGATAGGTCACGGCAACCTCCCGCTTCCGATTGACTATGAATAAGTGCGCAATGGGGGAATCGTTCCCCGATACGCTAGCGTGCAGCAGCCTTGTGGATCTCGCTGACCAGTGCCTGGGGGAGGTTGAGGCGGTTGGCAAGCGTGTCAAGATAAGCGCGCTCAGTCGCCGTATCAGCATCAATGGCAACCAGCGACGCCGCATAGATTTCTGCAGCGTGCTCAGGCGTATCCGCACTGCGTACCACAGCCTCAATATCGAGCGGGGTAGAGAGTTCGTCGAATACGAATGCCTTTTCCTGAGACGATAGGTTCATGTCCTCGAGCCGCTGGAAAATCAGCTCTTTCTCGTCTGCGTCGATCCGCCCGTCGGCCTTCGCAGCTGAGATCATGGCGCGAACGAGCGCTTTGCCCAGCTCTTCCTGACCAATATGGTCGGACGGTGCGGGCATGAACGGACCTTCAGGGGGCGTATCCACTTCGGCAGTTGTGTTGTCCTGCCGGCTCTTTTGCCAGGCGTTATAGGCAAGGCCGCCGATTGCTGCGAGTGCGCCGTATTTGGCAATCTTCTTGATGCCGCCGCCTCCCAAGAGCATGCCCGCGGCAAGGCCGGCAGCGCCGGCGCCGGCCGTACGTTGCATATTGGGGTCCGTTTTTAGAGCAGTCACGATCTTGTCGATGTCGAACATTGCGTAAAAAGAATCTCCGATGTTTGCCGAGATTTACAGATGGGGATTGCGGGCAAACAGCGCAAGAATTCTTTCCAAACTTTAAGGGTAGCTCGTAACGTATCGTAGCGTATTCGTTGTTGGGAGAGGCGCCGATGGAAAAGGTCGATTTCAAAAAACAGCTCAAGACGCTCTATGGCCCGACCAAGTCCCGGGGGCTTTATCTGGTCGATGTGCCGACCATGCGATTTCTGATGATAGACGGGCGCGGCGATCCCAATATCGAGTCCGGTTACCGTGATGCCGTCGAAACGCTCTACGCAGTGGCCTATGCGCTCAAATCTGCCTCCAAGACGCAGTTGGAAAGAGATTATGTCGTTCCGCCGCTTGAAGGGCTCTGGTGGGCAAGAGACGTCAAGAGCTTTGCGGCTCGCGACAAGCACAAATGGAAGTGGACGATGATGATCATGGTACCGGACTGGATTGGTCCGGCGATGATCGTGGCCGCCATAGAAACGGCTCGGACTAAAAAACGGCCAGTAGCACTTGATCGACTGCGGGTCGAAGCGCTGGCGGAGGGCAAGGCGGTGCAAGTATTGCATATCGGCGCGTATGACGATGAAGGCCCCGTGATTGCGCGCATGCACAACAGCTTCATCCCCGAGTTGGGATTGGTTCCCGTAGGCCGGCATCATGAAATCTATCTCGGCGACCCGCGAAAAACTGCTCCGGAAAAACTCAGGACAGTGTTGCGTCAGCCGGTAAGGGAAAGGCCGGAGCGTTAGCCCCGGCCCTTGTCGTTGTCTCCAAAAGACTTGCCGGTCTACCCGGCCGTGCCATTCATCGGAGTGATGAGCGGCGTGATACGCCGGATCGTAACACGACGGTTGGTACGCTCGGCGGCCTGCGTATTGACCTTGAGATAGCGCTCACCATAACCCTGCGTTGCTAGGTTTTCGGCTGGGACGCCATAAACACGGGTCAGCGCGTAGGCTATGGCCTCGGCACGACGGTCGGACAGAGCCAAATTGGAAACGTCCGAACCCACCGCGTCGGTGTGGCCTTCGATGAGGAAAGTTTCTGCCGGGTTCTGCCGGATCAACGCCAGCATGGCGTTGGCAGTTGCCGAAAGTGTGCCGATTTCGCTTTGCGAAATGTTGGCGCTACCGGTCTCAAAGGTCAGATCGGCGATTTCGAGACGGCGTACCATGTCGCGCAGACGCGACGACCGCTTCACTTCATCGATCGTGTAGTAGCGCTGGATGGTTTCAACTGGCGGCTGATTGAGGAATGTCGCCACCTGCTGTTCATTTGCGGCCGAAGCATTCAGCACATACTCTCTGGTTGGAATGTTGAGCTGCAATGGCGGCAACTGACGGCCAGGATCGATCCAGCGGCCCTGTTCGTCATAACGGCGATAGCTGGGGTCAACATAGACGAGCAGAATTTCACGTCCATCGGGTTCGATGCGCGAGCGGCGGATGACATCGCCATACCGATCGCGAATGGTCACGACGCGGCTACCATCTGCACGCAGAATCGTCTCGCGCGTGCGGCCTTCCGAGAGGTTCTCGACATAATACTGCTGATCGTCGGGATAGACGATCCGGGGGGTGTCAGGTGTGTTGATGAACTGGTTGGCGCCGATCGCAAAAACCGTGGCCAGACCGATGGTGGCGATGATCTCGGCATTGGATGGACCTTCACGGACCGGTCCAACGAGCACACCGCCCTGCTGCTCGGCCTGTTGCTGGCCCGAACCCTGCTGAAGCGTTGCGGATGAAGATGCCGCTGCGGCGTCCTCAATCTGCTGAATGGAAATTTCCTGACGGTCCTGGCCTTCTTCGGTATCGATCGAAGGAATCTGGGTTACGTCAACCTGCTGCGGGGCGGCAGCGGGATCGTCTGCAGCTTCGGACTGAGCATCAGCGTCAACGTCGCCTTCTGCCTGGACATCGGATTCATTCTGTTCGTCATCCATGACGCCCGAAGCAGCATCCTTGTCGCTGTCGAGAAGCGGGGCGACTTCATCGGCACTTGTGCCTTCAGGCACGATCTCGCCCTGAACATCGCCGTCTAGAACGATGCCGTCATCCATTTCCTGGGGCGCCTCGTCCTCAACAACAGCTTCCCCTTCTGGAGCGACAGGTGCGTCAGCGGTGCCATCAAGAGCGGCCTGCACATCGATAATGTCGAGTTCGATGTCAAAACCGGTTAGGCAGGCGTCCAGATCGGCTTGTCCCAGCGCTTCACAGATGCCGCGCAATTCGGCTTCGGCATCGTTCACGGCTTGGGCTGTCGCAGTGGTGTCTCCACCCGCATCAAGAGAAGCCTGGAAGTCGGCAATTGCTGTTTCATAGACGGCAGCGGCCTCAACCAGCGCAGCCGGTGCAGCCGATGCCGGGTCGGCGACGGGCTGTTCTGCCGGGGCTTCAGGTTGAGCCTCAGGCGCTTCGGGTGTTGCAGGTTCTGCCTCGTCCATAGTTTCAGGAGCGGCAGCGGGCGCTTCGGCAGGTGCTGACTCTTCGGCGGGCACTGGTGCCTGCTCTTCTGCCGGAACGGGCTCTTCGGCAACCTCCGGAGCAGGTTCGGGCGTTGCTTCAGGCGCGGGGGCAGGCTCAGCCTCGGCGGGTGCGGGTTCAGCTTCGGCGGGAGCAGGCTCGGCTGGTGCAGCTTCTGCCTCCATCGGGGCAGGTTCTTCAGCTGGAGCCTCGGGCTCGGCAGGCGCTTCCGGTTCTACAGCTGCTTTGGCTTCAGCCTCGACTGCCATCTCGGCTTCGGGCGCCGGCGCGGCTGGCGTCATTTCGCCGCTTTCGAACATGGCAATGCAAGCATCGATATCGCTCTGCCCCATCGCTGAGCACAGCGCGCCAAGTTCGTCGCGCGCCGCAGTTGCCGCGTCCTGAGCAGCTGCGGTGTCGCCACCAGCGGCTTGGGCGGCTTCCAGAGCGGCCTGGGCTTCGCGATAGGTCTGAATGGCGCCAGCCAGCGCCGGCGGGGCGGCTTGGGCGACAGTGAGCGATGTATTGCCGCTTTGCGCAAAAAGCGGCGCCACAGGGGTGCCGAGCATGAGCATAGCGGTACTGGTCAAGAGCAGTTGTTTGAGCTTCATGAGATTTTCTCCTCTGCCCCCCGGCAAATGATGCGCTCGCTAAATGGCGGCCGCACGAATGAGTTCGTTAACATTGTCAAAATGACGCCAAGCTGAACGAAAACGGAGCGTACCGGACGATACGCTCCGCATAGAGTAATTTACTGGGCCGGAGCCGGTTCAACCGGAGCGGCTTCAGCAGGAGCCGCCTCGACCGGTGCAGCCGCTTCGGGAGCAGCTTCAACCGCTGGAGCGGTTTCAGTGGCCGGCGCTGCTTCTGTCATCGGGACAGGCTCGGTCACTGGTGCAGTGGTTTCAACCGCTGCTGGTGCGGTTTCTACTGGGGCAGGCTCACCGCCGCTCAGCGCAATAAATCCAATAATCAGCACAGCGAGAACAAGCACGCCACCGATCCACCAGCCGGCGCTTCCACCGGAATTGACTGCATAGATGCGCTCGCGCTCGGTGCGATTGCCATCCGTGTAGTCGCGATCAATATCAGCCATTTTCAGTCTCCATTCAGTTGCACATCGGCGGGCGGGTTCCCCGCCGGTCGGTGTCAGGTTTCAAGCGCATTCGACTTCAGCATCCGTCTAGGGGCTCTGCGATGCTGCACCGAAGACTGTAGGCGCTCGAGATGTCACAAAAACGCGATCAACCCGTTTGGGTTCCCCGACAGGTTTCAGATAGGGTGCCGGCGTGCTGGAAAGACGAGGTGTGAAATGGTGCAATCGAATGAAGTTCTGGAGATAACGACCCGCGGGCAGGGGCTGTACGAATTCACCCCTCAGCTCGGCCGTTTCATGGCATCGAGTGGCGTGGATGAGGGGCTTTTGACGGTGTATTGCCGCCATACGTCGTGCTCGTTGCTCATTCAGGAAAACGCTGATCCAGATGTGCAGACCGACCTCAGGACATTCTTTTCAAGGCTTGTGCCGCCCAATATGGATTGGGTGGTTCACACGACCGAAGGGCCAGACGATATGCCCGCCCACATCAAGGCTGCATTGACCCAGACTTCGGTGTCCATACCGGTGATCAATGGCCGGCCCATGCTCGGCACCTGGCAGGGCGTATACCTGTTCGAGCACCGCGATGCGCCTCACCGCCGCCAGATCGTCTTCCACGCGCTCGGAGGATCCTAGACCGTGCTGCCCTATTGCTGCACCGGGCCTCGACAGGTCCTGCCAAGTGCTCAATAGTCCCGCGGCGCGCGCCGATTGCACGAAGAGTCGCAATGGATCTGCTGCCCTGCCGATTGCGCGTATTGTCCTAGCGTTCAGGAATAGTCTTTAGTGTCCGATCTCATTACTCAATATCTTCCCTTCGCATTGGGTCTTGCATTTACCGGCGCCGTATCGGGCATCATGGCCGGTTTGCTCGGTATAGGCGGTGGAATCATCATGGTCCCGGCCATGGTGTTCGCCTATCAATTGCTGGGCTACAATCCCGATATTATCATGCATGTGGCTGTCGGCACTTCGCTGGCTGTCATCATACCCACTGGCATGCGCAGCGCGCGCTCGCACGATAAGCGAGGGGCAGTTGACCGCACGATCGTGAAGTTATGGGCGCCCTGGATTGTTGCTGCGTCTCTGCTCGGCGGGCTTATGGCTGGGCTCTACAGCGCTGCGGCACTCAAAGTCATTTTCGGTGTCATGGCATTGTTCATCGCACTCAATATGGCCCTGCCGGTGCAGCGCCGGCTCATGGAAAAGCTGGCAGGTGTGCCGATGGTCAACCGTATTTCCGCAGCAGTGATCGGCTATGTCTCGGCTCTGATGGGCATTGGCGGCGGCTCGCTAACGGTACCGACCCTAACGGCGTTTGGAACGCCGATTCACACAGCCGTTGGCACAAGTTCCATGCTGGGTGTTATTCTGGCGGTACCGGCCGTTATCGGCTTTGTGATCTCTGGCTGGAGCGCTGTCGGCGCACCGCCGCTTAGCATCGGCTTTATCAACATCCCCTCACTCATCCTGATCGGCGGACTTGCGACGCTGACGGCGCCGATCGGGGTGGCGCTTGCTCACAGGCTTGATGCAAAGTTGCTAAAAATCGTATTTGCTGCCTTTCTCGTCGTTGTGGGCGGCCGCATGATCTTGCAGGCGCTGGGCATTTGAACGAAAAAAAAAGCCGGGTCGAACAACCCGGCTTTTCTTATTTGTCGCAATTGAAAATCAGTTGCTCTCGTTCTCGATTTCCCAGGCAATCGTTGCCGAGATTGAATAGGACATCTCGCCAGCTTCCACGGGTACCGCAGCGTCACCGACCATCTCCATGGCCTGGGCACGATACATGGGCATCGGTGGCTGCTGCATGTCGCCTTCACGGATCGATTCGATCGATCCAAGGCGCAGGCCGGCGGCATCGGCATAGGTCTCGGCCTTGGCCCGGGCGTCGGCAAAGGCCAGCTTGCGGGCTTCCTCTTCAAGTTTTGAAACGTCATCGACAGCGAAAACGATGCCGTTGATGGTATTGGCGCCGACGGTCACAGCCTGGTCAAGCACCGAGCCCAACGCTTCGAGATCGCGCACGACAATGGTGACCGTATTGGATACCTGATAGCCCTGAATTTCAGGTGGCAGATTATAGCCATTGTCGTCACGGCGATCCGAATAGACATATTGCGGGCTGACGTTGAAGTCGGACGTCTGGATGTCGCGGCTTTCAAGGCCGGCCTCGCGCAAGGCAGCGACCAGTTCCGCCATCGCTGCCGTATTGGCATCGAGCGCTTCGCGTGCGGTCTCAGCGTGGGTGGTTACACCCGTGTTGACGGTGGCCATGTCCGGTGCAGCGCGCACGGTTCCTGTGCCATTCAGTGTCATCGTTTCGGCAAGCGCCGGGCTCGCGAGCAAAGCAGCCGTGGCAATCGGTGCAAGCATCAGGGGTAGGCGCATGAAGTGTCTCCTGCAATTTTTGGTAATTTGAAAATGTTTGTGCCCCACGCATAACGCCCAAGTTCTCTGGGGGCATTGAGACCGTTTTGCGGCAGTTAACCTGCATGTCGGAAAAAACGGTAAACTGACGCAAAACCCCATGGACCTGGCCGCTCCGACCCGCTAGGTAAACCAAGCGTGGGCCTGTAGCTCAACTGGTTAGAGCCGACCGCTCATAACGGTCTGGTTGGGGGTTCGAGTCCCTCCGGGCCCACCAAGAAATCCGGGCGTTTCCGATAGATCGGAGGCGCCCGTTTTCTTTAGGGGGTCCGGTGCGGGGTCCAGTGGGCCTCGCTAGTGGTGGAGTTCTCGATCGTTCGCGTGAGACCTAGAGCTATTATACTCGGCTATGCGCGCCCGCGATGGGGCAGAAGGTGAGATTGTACAGACTCTGGTGAGAACCAGGAGAATCTGCTAACGAGAACAAAACAGGACCTAGTAAACGGGTCGTAAACCGTCGGCATGTAAGGTCCGACGGGGCGAAGAGGGATGACAATGGCGCACACCGGCACGGTAATCGATCTGTTCTGCGGCGCGGGTGGCCTGAGCGAGGGATTTCGTCAGGCTGGCTTCCACGTCCTGGCTGGTTCCGACATCGACGAGACTGCTGGCAAGACGTTTGCAGCCACGCATCCCGAGGCGAAATTCATCGGCGGGCCTATTCAGAACGTCGACGTGAAAGAACTGCTGCGCACGACCGGTTTGCGGAAAGGTGAGCTGGACGTGCTGGTCGGTGGACCGCCGTGCCAAGGCTACTCGGTCTACAATCACCAACGCGGCGTCCACGATCCTCGCGCAGGACTGTTCAAGGAATACTTGCGCATCGTCGCAGGGCTGATGCCTCGGTGGCTCGTCATGGAAAATGTGAGCGGCCTGACTTCCATTGCCAACGGCGCCATCATCCAAGAGATCAAAGAGGGTATGGACGCCCTCGGCTATAGCGTCGACTGGAAGATCCTGAAGTCGGAACAGTACGGCGTGCCTCAAGAGCGCCGTCGCATCGTGTTCATCGCCAACCGCATCGGCGCGCCTATTGTTTTCCCGGAGCCGACACACGGTCCTGGGCTTCAACCATACGTCACGATTTGGGACGCAATCTCCGATCTCCCCAAGCTCGAGAACGGCGACGGTCGAGGCATTGACCTGTATGGCACTCCACCAGCGAATGGCTTCCAGCGTGAGCTGCGCCGTGGAGCCAACCGACTGGCAAACCATAGCGCTTCAAAGCTCTCGGCCACGAACCTCGAGCGGATGAAACACATCCCTGCCGGAGGGTCGTGGCGTGACATTCCATTCGACCTACTGCCCGAAGGTATGAAGCGCGCCAAGCGGAGCGACCATACCAAACGCTATGGGCGGCCCCGTAAGACCGATCTGTCATGCACCATCCTCACGAAGTGCGACGTTCATTGGGGCGCGTACATCCATCCTGAACAGGACCGGGCAATCTCGGTGCGCGAGGCTGCGCGGCTTCAATCCTTTCCGGACGTCTTTGAATTTCACGGCAGCCGAACTGAGCAGTATGTCCAGGTCGGCAACGCTGTCCCTCCGCTCATGGGGCGGGCTGTTGCCCTTGCACTGCTCGAAGCCAACGGCGCGTCCGGTGTGCGCGACAAGGCGCTGGCCGTGGCATAAGGCATGGCGAGACGGCCCGAGAAGCACAAGCAGCAGTACGGCACCGCCGAATGGTATGGGCGCAAATTCAGCTCTCTGAGCAATGCAGAGCGCGTTGCTTATCTCGAGACCCGCAACACCCAGCAACCTTGTCCCTTCTTTCACCAGGTGCCAGCTCTTGGCCCCAAGAGCGGTCGGCTGAATTGCAACAAGGCCGGCGGCGTCTGCTCGATCCGAAACTTTCAGGAGCCTCGACATACCGAGGAAGATCTGACCTTCGGGCCCGTCACGGCGACTTGTCCTAATCGGTTCCTCGAGAACGGTGTCATCGTCGAGCACATTGGGCGGGCGATCCTTGGCACGTCTGCTCCCCATTTCGGCAAGGAGATCACATTCCTTCGGCGACCAAAATCCAAGGCAGCGCGCGCCGCGGTCGAGGAGTCCGTCGAGGATGATGATGCGACTTCGGAAGACGAGTCGCCCGCTGACCAGGCCCGCGAAGATGTCGGCAGGATCGACCTGGTTTTTGTCGATCCGGAAAATAAGCAGAACTGGTGCGCCGTCGAGATGCAGGCCGTTTATTTCAGCGGCGCCACGATGACGGCGGATCATGCGAACATCAGGGGCTACAGCGGGAACGGCGTCCCTATGCCGGGGGGCGGTCGTCGACCGGACTTTCGAAGCAGTGGTCCGAAGCGTTTGATGCCCCAGCTTCAAATCAAGGTCCCCACGCTTCGGCGCTGGGGAAAGAAGATGGTCGTCGTGATCGACAAGCCCTTCCTTGATGCAATGGATGATATGGAACGGATCGACCATATTTCAAACTGCGACATCGTGTGGGTGGTGGTCGACTATGATGAGACCACCGCACCAGGTGAGGTGAGGCTCGTCATCCACGATACCATCTTCACCACCCTCGAGGCCGCGGTGACCGGTCTGACAGCTGGTGAACCCACGACGCTCCCCGAATTCGAGGCCAGACTTGGATCAAAGGTGGCGCCCGCGCTCGGCGGGTGAGGGCGTTGTGACTCGATACCGCGTAAATGACCCCAGCTAATTTATCCGATACCGACCTGCATCGAATGCGACCTTTTCCCTCGACCGCGGATTAACTTTACTAAATCCATCCTCTAGACCGCTCGCGCCAAATTTGCTCTATGCGCCGTCCTGGGACGTCGAGGCTTCATGCTGTCGGCGGCGCACCGTGGGGCGACACCGCAATGTCGCGGACGCCCACACGGCTCTGAAAACATCCAAACACATGAAGGACGACGACAAGGCGGCACGCGCAGCCGCAGCAAACGCGCGCACTATTTTTGAACTGCACCGCCGCCGCGAAGAAATCGTGGCTGGCGACCTCCCTACCAGCGAAGAAGTTTTGATCCACGCAACGTTTTTGCGGGATTCGATTGCGCATGACCGGCGCGTCTTTCTGGAGGGTTTTCTTCTGGAAAGCGATGTCGATTCAGATGTCAACGATCCAGCGCTGGGAGCCGCGATTCGACACGCGGTCGACGACGGATCACTGGCTGCGCTTCAGACCGCACGCGATGCAATGGACAAGCTCGCAATGCCGATCTCAGTCCGGCGCCTCGACATCTATCTCGCTTGCATTGACGACGACGCTGCCGCCCATCGGCTTCTTGACTATAATTGGCACCATTATCGCGATGGTGCTTTTGGGCGCATGCTGCGCTCGGCGACAATTCATGGGCTGATCCACCGCGCCTTGGGTGGCGACGTCTCGCTCGAAGCCGCGCAGGATTTCGGCATCGCTGATCTCAAGCGCCTGGGCGAAATCGCGGCTGATTACGATGCCGCATGTGAAGCATTCGAATCGGGTGAAGGTCGCGAAGATTCGAAGATCGACTTATTCAAGAAGCTCATCGTAGAGCGCGGGGAAGGCGATGTCCTCGACCTCCTTGCCGATGTCGATGAAGACCGTGCCGAGGTCGAGCGCCAGCCCAAGAAGGCACCGCCGACGCATCTGGTCGTGCCAGCCTTGCCGAAGGTGGTGTCGGGTGCGCGAAAGGAAATCCGCAAGGAATTCTCGGAGGTCGAAGGTGTACCGCTGCCGCTGGTAACGCGGGGTGACCCATGGCGCCACGCGACAATTCTGACGGGTCGGTGGCCCCACGCCCAGCATGTCATCGAAGCCATCCTGGGCGACCTGGCGGCACAGGAGCCGGTGAGGATTCGTCCGACGATCCTTGTCGGCGATCCGGGCAGCGGGAAGTCGAGTCTTGCCAGAGCGATCGCAGAGCAGATCGGGCTGCCGGTGGAGCTGTATTCGCTTGCGGGGGTGCACGACGCGTCCGGCATGGGAACGAGCTCGCAGTGGGCAAGCGCCCGGGCATCGGCGCCTTTGCAGCTTATTGGTCGGTCGAAGACGGCGAACCCGTGCGTGATCTGGGACGAGATCGAAAAGGTCGGCACGTCTCGGAATAATGGCTCGATGCTTGATGCTCTGTTGCCGATGCTGGAGCCATCGCAGTCGCGGTGCATTCGCGACCTCGCCCTCGAGGTGGAAGTCGACTTGTCCATGGTCTCGCACATTGCCACAGCCAACTCGCTCGATGAGGTGCCAGCGCCGCTCAAGGATCGAATGCGTGTGATCCAGATGCCGAACCCGGAATGGAAGCATATCGGCCCGTTGAGCCGACAGATCCTGGACGATATCGCGAAGGAACGTGGGGTCGATCCCCGGTGGCATCAGCCGCTGGCCCAGGACGAGATGGAGGTCATTCGCAGCGCCTGGAACGGCGGTTCCCTCCGTGTTCTGCGTGGCGCCATCCGTGGGACATTGGACGCCCGCGACCTCGTTATGGGGAGGGCGTAGCTATGACGGAGCATGAGCAACTGTCTGATGTCTACGCCCTTTGCCGTCGCCTGCAGCGGGAAGCGGAGACGAATCGGCTTCGCCTGGCGGCGGAGGGTGTCCTTGCGGACGCGACGACCGAGGCGCTGTCGGAGCTGCTGGAAGCGGCAAGGTTTACCAGGTTCGAAGACGATGTCCGTCGCACGATCTGGGCAGCATGGAATAGGAGGTAAGCAATGAGAATTTGGATTATGAGTGACCTCCACGTCGACGCCCAAGACCGTGATTTCGACCTGCCTGCGCCGCCGCCGGAGGCCGACCTGCTCGTCATCGCGGGTGATATCGGCGATGGCTTTTCGCAAGGGTATGCGTGGCTAATTCACCAGCGCGAAGCCGGCATCAAGACCCCCATCATTTGGGTGCCGGGAAATCACGATTTCTACAGATGTATCGAACCAGAGGCCGCACTCGATGCAATTACGCGGGATTGTCGTGAGCTTGGCGTCACCGTGCTTGGTCGGGGTGAGTCCGTCGTCGGCAAAGGTGTGCGCTTCATCGGCGCGACGCTGTGGACCGATTTCGCTGCCGTGTCTCCTGATCCCATCGACGTGGCAACGGCGCAGGTGTGGGCCAAACACGCGATCCCCGATTACCGAAATATCGAGATTGCCGACCGGCCCTTGGCTCCAAACGACACGCTCAACTGGCATCGGATGCATCGTTCCGCAATCGAGCAGACCTTGAAATGGGAGCCTTTCTCAGGACCTACGGTCGTCATCACACATCACGCGCCGCATCGCCTTTCCCTCGATGACCCGGCCTTTCCGGACCCGTCAGATGGATCTTTCGCCAGCGACCTGGGTGACGTCATGGATCGATATCGACCGGATTTATGGGTGCACGGGCATCTGCATTGGAGGCGAGATTATGTCGTCGGCGACACCAGGGTGGTCTGCAATCCGCGGGGGTATAGGCGCGAGCATGGTGGATTTGATCCCCGATTCATTCTGGAGGTGGCGTCATGACATGGGCAAATGAAGCCGAGCTCAAGCGCGCACTTGAGGACCTCCAGGAACGCTATCCCGGCGAGCATATCGAGATCGTCACCACATTCGACATCGCCCACGCCGGGTGGGAATGCGACTCGCGGGGCGCTCTGATCCTGCGCGATGATCGACCCGAGATTGTCATCGTTGATCAGGTCGGGGTCGATAATGGAAGGGTGCGCGAGACCCTTGAGCGGAAGGTCGACGAGTATGAAAAGCTGGCAGCGGAGACGCGGAATGTGCTCGGACAGCAGATGGTGCTCGAAGGATTGCCGCGGCGGGAAGCCGGTTCGGAGGAAGTTGATTTCGATCTGGAGCGCGACTCTGCATATCACGTCGCACGGGAAGTCATGCGGAATCGGATCGCTACCCTGTCTGCGAAAATTGATCGGCTCGAAAGCGAAATTGTGGATGTCGGCGTCGCAATGGATGCGCTGGATTATCGGGATCGGGACGCCATCGAAACGGCGATTGAGAGGTATCAAAAATCCGACGTAACGGCGCATCCGCATTCGTCCGAGCTCGATCAGCGGCACGTCGACAACATGAAGAAGCGCGGTCTCAATTCATCGCTCGATGACGAAAACAACGACTTAGGAGACGATCCGTGAATGGATCTGGCGTGAAGAAGGACGGGGGGTGTGTGACGGAGCTGGCCGAGGCGGAGGTGGATGAATACATCCCGCGCTGATATTGTGTAGGTCAGAGCAAAAGGGGGGGCTGCTCAGGTGAAGAAGATTTCTTGGGTCAATTTGATCGAAGTTTTGTGGCTTGTGGCCTCGCTATATCTCGGCAGTCAACTGACTTTCTGGCTTGGCGCTAGCTTTTTCGAGCATGCCTTCGCGGTTATCGCGGTCGCGTCACCTGTATGGCTCGCTCGATTGTTAGTCCTTGTCGAGCGGAGAATGCCGATTTTGATCGCATGCGTCGGCCTTTACGGCGCTGCTGCGTTCGCCGTTTCGCCTACGTTCTACAGATATGGTGGAGGCCAGGAACACGTACCGCTTATCTGCGCTGCAGTGTTTGCGATTCTGGTCTGGTTACAGCGCCAAAAGGCGATAGCAGATTCGGTGTGACCTACGGAATCGGCGTCAACTCAAGACAAGTCGGGGAAAAAATCACTCTGTATGCACAGGTTTCGACTCCACTTTCCGCAGGTTTTTGGTGATTTGAGCGGTGTTAAGTCATTGATTTTAAACAAGCCGCTAGATCCCGGCGAGAAAACTGGCTGACTTACTGCCAAAACGCGCTTGGCGTCAATCAAACACCCCTGTACAAATGGAGCCGTGCTATTTGGCACAATAGAAAAGCGCCAGTCGGCGGCTACCGACTAGCGCTTTTATGACCCGAAAGGAGGTGACGCGAAATGCCCCCTCCGTAGCTAGCTGAGACCGGGCCCAGGTGTTTGCAGCACCTGGGCCCATTTGTGTGTAGCACCGATCCTTTGTCAATTAGCGGTTGGATTTTTTCCAATTTACAAATTGACGCAATCGCATTATAGCCGCCCCGCCTGAAATTCAGAATTTCTAGCTTTCAGAACGGTTTGTGCATTTTTCGCACTCGTTTTGTTCCCTCCGATTATCGACCTACATTTTTTCAATCATTTTTTCGGTGATGCATTTTTTGCGTTCCGATTTGATGTCCGCGAATCTCGCGTCGCTTTCTCTGAGTCACGTGACACTGGCATCAGTCCGTTGCTGAGTTGCTCGATCGGGAAGTGGCTTTGCGCCTGGCGGGCGGAAGCTTTGGGGAATCCTTCGACGACCTGGCTTCCATGCGCAGCACGGTGTCCCGTACGTCGGACGTGGTACCGATGACCGTGCGGACGTCATCAGAGAGGGATGACATTGCGACCTTGATCTGGGCTTCGAAGCGCTGGAAATCGCCGTTCTTCACATACGTGGCTTCGGCTTCGTTCTTGTGCTTGTCGACTTTGGTGTCGAGCTTGACGACATCCTTGCCCAGGTCGACGACCCGGGTTGTGAGGTGGCTGACCTCCTTCCGAGTTTTCGTCCGAAAGACCAAGTAAGTGGTGTAGGTGCCAACGATGAAGCCGACCATCGGGACGCAGATGGTCAGGATTTGGCCGAGCGTAATTGTAGGGTCAATATCGATCATTCTTGTAGTCCACGGATGGTGTTGATTTTCGTGCGACAATCATCACCGGCTGCGGCAAGATCGACGATGTAGAGCCCGACATCCCTTTGAGTGCCGGAAACTGGTGCAGGGGGCTGTGCAGCGCATGAAAGCAGCTGCGGCGGTATCGTGCTCGTCGTCGCACAAGCGGACAGCAGGGCAGCGAGGATAAGGCACGCGAAGACCATGAGGACCGGCTGCCACATAATGTAAAGGAAGGCGACAAGAGCGCGGATCATGGATTGATACCTCCGATCTTATCGGCGGCTCTGAGCGCGCGCTCGAGCACGGGTGATACCGGGCCGTCTTCGTCAGCAGGTGCGGTTAGAATCTCTTCACGTGCATTCGCCAGCCGCTGGGCCCGGGCATCGGCAGCGGCACGCTCGGCGGCCAGGGCATCGATCGCGTCATGGGCGTCGTCGAGCGCCTGGCGAGTTTCCTGCAGGTCGTGCTGAAGATCGCGCACATACATGCCGCCACCCCCAATTATGAGGAAGACGGCAAGGATCGCACCGATCTTGAGCAGGGCCTCGGTCACTTACGCTTCCCCCACGGCAGGATGCCTGTCTTGGAGGCGATCCCGATGATGGTGAGCGCGACGATGACGCCGGCGACGGCGATACGAATCCAGTCACCCGAGGACAGTTCATGCTGCTGCATGGTCAGCGTCGACACCACGGGGCCGATGCTGTCGCCGACAGACGCTGCAGCCGCCGTGGCACCGGTGGTACCGATCACGGCGGCATCGCGGGTCGCGACTTGGCGATCGGTGCGGTTGGTGATCGGCTGATCGTATGCGACTGCAGGCGCGCTGCCCGGGTATTGCTTCCAGGGCAACTGCCAATGAGGGCCGTCCTTGAAGCTCTTCCAGTCGCCGCCCCATTCGATCACGACGCCCTCGAGCTTGGCGGCGTCTTTGATGGCTTTGGCGAGCGGGTAATAGTGCGGCCAGCTCCAGCTCACTTCTTTGGATCCATTGCCATCAGTGTCCACATAGGGAACGACGTCGACGGCATGGGCGTGGCCATTCGCAGCAGGAATGTGCCGCGAATTCATTGTCTGGGATGCACCCGATCGCACAAGCTCGCGCTGCCGATCGACGGAGCGCGTGCCTTCGATCACGCGAAAATCGATCGGCGTGATGGTGATCGCGCGCTTGATGACGCGGACCAGGTCGGGATGGACCCCCTCGAGGTTGCCAAGGGAGACGGACGAAAGGTGGTAGGTCATGGCAGGCTCCTCACGGTGACCGTGCACGGGCTGCCGTCTTCGACCCATCGCGTCGTGACCTCGCGCACGACGCGGAAGTCGTCGGCCTGGATCACACCAGCGGCGACGATGGCGTCGAGGCAGGCCTTGTTGCAGTTGTCGGCATCGCGCCGGCGGTTATCGGGAGCGACGACCTCGATGGTGACGGCCACGCGTCCGGCCACCGGTCGTGGGCGCTGTGCGCGGATTGACCAAGCCGCTTCTTTCTTCCAGGCAGCGTATCGCTCGGTGTCGATACGGCGCTTGCCCGCGTTCCGGAACAGGTTGTTCACGGACGGTGGAAACGGCAGCTGCAATGTGGTCACGGTCTCGCTCATGCCCGCGATGGTCAGGTCGAGGCTTGCGAGAAAGAAGGTCAGTTGGTGGTGCGCTTCGGCGTCTCGACTTCGATCTTCACCTTGATCCGCAATGCATCGGCGATCTGGCTCAACCGGCGGTAGCCGACCCCGCTGATGTCGCCGTTCTTGATCTTGTTGAGCTCCTTCGCCCGCAGGTGCGGATATAGCTGGTGAGCGACCCTGCCGGCGTGGCGGTCACTCTCGAGGACTTCCTGGATGGCAGTTGCCAAGGTGTCCTTGAGTTGATGGAAAGTTCTTTCTTCGTACGAAGTGCTGGTCGTCATGGATTCGTTTCTCGGTCTTCGAGGATTCGTGTGAAAATCCTCGTCCGGGACCCAGCAAGGGACGAGAAAAACTCTCCGCGAAAATTTATTTTCAGTAAGAAATTTGCCTCCGACCCCCATAACTGGGGGGTCGGAGCCGTTCCTTCGATTTTCGTAGCAATTTCTGGGACTTGCGGTATTCCGAATCAGACCCCATTCTTCAGTCAAGCCCCAAAGAGGGCATCCCTGGTACGCAAACAGATGACGATGATGGACACCCACAAAGCCACACATCCCCCTCGCGACCCGTTTCTCAGCATCACTGCGGAGATCTTCGGTGGCGCGGATGAAGTTGATCTGCCGGACTCGCGCAAGGCGACCTCGCTGATGCACAATCCTGGGGAAGCCATCTTCGGTGGCGTGGCGAATGAGATCTTCGCCAATGGCTGGTGCTGCTTCCCGCAGGAACGGGACGGACGCCGCCTGCCGTCGCGTGTCGACGGCGCTACACTCAAGTGGGGCAAATACATTGAGGAACGCCCAAAGGCGTCCGACATCGCCCGCTGGGCGCATCAGGCGTACGCTTCAAATCTAGCCGTCATTCTGGGTCCAGTGTCGGGCAACTCTTTTGTCCTCGATATCGACGTACTGGATCCCGAACTCAGCCTCGACGTTCAGGAACTGGCGGCAACGATCCTGGGACGCAGCCGTCTGCGGCGTCAGGGTCAGGCACCGAAGATGGCGCTGTTCTATCGTGTTGCAGATGCCAGTGAGCTGCCGGCGAACGAATCGTTTCGCTTTTGCGACGAGGACGGAGGGCTATCCGAGCACGGGCTCGAAATTCTCGGGCGTGGCAAGACCATCACCCTTTATGGCAACCATCACAAAACCGGCGGCTACTTCAAATGGGCAGACGCGCAGCCAACGCACGCAGCTCCGGATGTCGCGCCGCTCGTTACCGGCGAGCAGGTGACCGAGTTCTTGGCTGCAGTGCAGGAACTGCGCGCATTTCATAGCGGTGGCAAGCGCACGGGCTTCATGGAGGTCGGCGACGGATCTCTGGAGGTCGACACATCCGGCTGGATCATTCCCCGCGACCGCGAGGGCACAGTCGCTAAGGATGGAATGATCGCCGACGGTCGCGAAGGGTGGCTCAAATCCTTCACGTTCGATCTCGTCAGGTTCAATCATGAGCGTCTGGACACGGCGCAGGGCGTGGCATCCGCCGTCGACGTCGCACTGCGGGTCGCAAAGGAACGCCTCGATCTGAGTGGCAAGCAGGTTGGCGGCACGGATATTCGGACAGCCGTCGTCGATCGCATTCAGCGCGCGGTTGCAATGCTGCACGCTGGCGAAATCACGCATCTGCCAAAGCCACGGCGCGAGGGTGATGGCACTCTTCGTCAGTCGCGCAAAGGCGTGTTGCAGAGCTCGACATGGAATCCATGGTTCTTGCCGCCTGCCGACAAGCGCAAGCCCCTCAACTATTCGGGCATGACGGCGCCCGACGCCGAGATTGCGAAAGCACGGGCCCTCAAGACTGACCGCAGTGCGACGGCAGAAAAGGTCGAGCGGCAGGTGCATGGTGCGCTGGGGCAATTCTTCGACGCCGTCTATTCAATCGAGATCGAACGCCCAGTGGCCCACGTGCTGAAGGCACCCACGGGCGCAGGGAAGACGACGCGTGCGATCAGCTACATCGCGCACGACCCCCGGACCTTCTCCGGCTTTGACATCGACGACCAGGGCGAAGGTCCGGGGCCGATTCTGTTCCTGCTTCCCACTTACAACAACATCGACGAGTTGCGGCGCCGCGCCGAAACCATGAATCTCGATCCCCTTCTGGATGACGAAGATCTGGCAGCACAGGCTACAGAGTTGGGCATCTATGCCCACGACAGGGCGCTCGAGGAAATCGCGGACCTCCGGCTCAATGCCGAGGCTGCCGGCCTGAAGACGATGACCTACCAGGGCAAGATCGCAGCTGGTTGCCAGTTCGAGGAGAAGGTGCAGGCGTTGATGGACGCCGGCGTGGCAACCTCGGGCTTGTGCCATGCGCGCATGCCTACTGCGACAGGCGAAATGGAAGACCGGTACTGCCCGCACTACGCGACTTGCCCTGCGATCCAGCAGCGCGCACGAATCGCGGAGAGCCACATCGTCTTCATGCCCCACGCGTTCCTGAACTTGACCATCCCCGAAGAGCTCAAGACCGTGCGTGCGGTTATCGCGGACGAGCGCATTTTCACGATGAGCGTTCACACGGCACAGTTCCCCACCAAGTCTTTGGATTTGCCCCGCGATGAACCGCGCCTGACGAATAAGGAGCGCGAGCTCGGGCTGCACCCGATCGAGCTGCTGCAAGAGCGCGACGCGGCTGTCGACCTTGTGAAGCAAGCCTTTTCGCGGGGTATGCGTCCCGCCGAATTGCTTCACCTGCATAGCGAAGCGAATGGCAAAAAGACGGTCACGGGAGCCGATCTGGTGCACAGCGCCGCAAGGGTGTGCGGCTCCGCGTCATCGTCAAACGTAGCCGTTTATCCAGGCATGCCAGATGCCGCTTTTGCGGACATTGTCACCCGTGCGACGGGTCGAGACGTGAAGGCTGAGTATCGTTTCTGGAAGATCATCGAGCAGCAGATCGCCGCGATCGACGATGGCACCGATAAGCCGCAAAGCGACAAGGTGGTCCAAGAGCGCATGGAGGAAGACGAGAAGGATCGCCCTGTCTCTTACATTCGCATTTCGTGGATGACACACCCGAACTGGCCCGCTGCGCCCTTGCTGTTGCTCGACGCGTCGGCAAATGAGCAGATCACGAATAAGGTGTTTCCCGATCGGGACATCGTCGTTCACGACATCGATGCCGACCTCAACCTGAGAATCGTTGCGATCGCAGACAAGCGGATGGCAAACAACGGCCTCGTCGCCGGCGAGAAGGCGAGGCTCGAGAAGCGCGCCCTATGCGCTCAAAACATCGAAACCATTCGCGCAGTGGAGAACCACGTGTCGGCGATCCACGCGAATGGTCGCGTGGCGCACGCAATGCCAAAAGCCCTGCGCAGGGAATACTGCTGGGGCTACGCCACCCCCGGGAACGTCGACTATCTGCATTACGGTGCGGAGCGCGGGCTGAACTTCGCCGAGCGCCATCTAGCGGCGCTGGTCACAGGCCGCATGGAGCTGCCCCCGCACGTTTACGATGGCATCGCCGCCGCACTGGCATATGGCGACGACCAACCCTTCGAGCTCCTCGATCCACGCGGCAATGGCCTCGACGCCGACGACAAGCCCATTCGTCCCCGCGTGGGCGATGTGCGGCTGGCAATGCGCGACGGCAGCGACATCTCCCTCGAGACCGCCCTCAACCCAGCCGGCTGGCTGCGGATCGTGCAAGAGCAATTCCGCGAGGAACCCATTCGCCAATCCGTTGGGCGGCTGCGTCCCGTCTATCGGGAAGACACGCCGGTGGCATACATCATGAGCCAGTGCATCCCAGAGGGCTTGATCGTCGACGAGCTGGTTTCCGCTGCCGACATGATCCCCGAGTATGCTGAGTTGCTGGATGCATCGCGGTCTATGTACGGCGTGCTGGACTACCATCTCGCGTATCAGCACCGCTCGGACCTCGCGACCCTCGAAGAATTTCGCCGGCAGTTCTCGCTTCTCCCCGCCGAGCTGAAGGCTGGCTTTGACGCGGTGGGCTACGTCCGCGATCGGGGTGACCGCTACCACGCTGGCGTACCTGTGCATTGGCGCGCGAATGCTTGCGAGTTTGTTGAAAGCCTTGTTGCCCAGACCGGGCATCAAACTCAGTCTATCCGTGTCACGCGGGCTGCTTCAAACGAACCCGTGGCACCCGCGGCCGATCGGCCCATTGATGCCATCGAGACCGAAATCGGGTCGCTGGAGCAGCGCATGGAGCATGAGTGGACCGACCGTCATCGCGTCATCGAGCGAATGGTTGCAGCCCACGCTGCCGACACGTCGCAGCCGCCTTACTACCCCGGGAAGGGACGCTATCCTGTTGGCGCTGGCGAAGACCTGAGCAAGATCAAGCTCACGCTGACGGGGCTCGCCATGATCCACCGCGATGAAAACATTGAGGCCGAACCAAAGGCGAGTGATGCCACGATCAGCAACGAGATCGATGTGATGGATATCGCGATCTGACCTACCGCGTCCCACGCTCGAACATGCGGCGAATGGCTTCAACCATCGGAGGTAATTCAAGGTCAGGCTGCGTGACCGCATCTTGATCGGAAATGTGATGTCCCCAATACGTGGTCGGTAGCACGCTTTGACCGGACAGCTCGAGTCCCTTTTCAATCGTAAAGTACTTTCCAGTTGCGTCAGCTGGGCCTTCGTCTCCCTGGTTCGGGGCCCCAGGCTTATACATCTTCAAGTCCATATTGTTGGCATCCGTGACATCTCTAAATGTCAGATGTTTCTCGCTCGCGAAGCCTGAAATCTCTCCGTTCGGCGTGGGAGCCGCGATGTCGACTTCATAGTCGCGCGTCCCTGTTCTTTGGGGCCGATAGTTATCTCGATCGACGCCCTCGGTCTCCGGCGGCAGCGTGATTATAGCGTTCGTCGATCGTGGCGACGCACCGCCGGTTTTGCGGGTGCCGCTGCGAAGAAGGCTAAGGATATCCGTCATCATGAAGCTCCTGCGTCATAGCCCATGGGGCTCTCCTGAAGTGATGCATCGATCCGCAGCCCCCGCGTGATCAGGCCGATGGATGCCAATGGCCGCATGGAAACGGTCACCGCAGTCTTGTTCGCCGTAAGAGCAGAGCTGGGATCCCGCCCCGCGGCGAGCTCTGTGTTCGCCAGATCGGCCTGGTCCTCCGCTTCCATCGCCTTGTCGACGTCCGTCACGGCATATGCCGGATTGCCCAGGGAAAATGCATTTACCGGTACCGCGATGGCATCAGAGCTAGTCGCATACTGCACGTCTTCAATCTGACCTGCTCCCGTCGCCCCCGTGCCGAGGCAAGCGCCGACAGTGACCGTTCCCCGGCGTCCACCGCTTCCGTCCCAGGACCGCTCCCATCTGATGACCTTGCCCCGGACCGGGCCGAATCTGGGATGGTCGCAAGCCAGGTCCTGGTCGAGACGGATGTCACGCACAATCTCCCAATTGTTGGGCCGCACCTGGACCTTCAAACACCTCAGGCGATATCGCAGCCGGGCGCGTATCAGGAGGAGCGCGTGCTCGATCGACTGCACGCCGCGGGGCGTGTCGAGATAGGTGGGCGACCTCGCATCGGGAAGCGGTGCGATGCTGTCGGCAGGCTCAAAGCCTGGGGTCGAGATCGCCACCAATTTACCGTCGAGGACAGAATTGAAATAGAAATAATCGAGCGCGTGCGCGTTCTTGTACTGCCATCTGCGGCCGTCATAGAGCACGTGGTCGCCAGCTTCGCCCGGACGTCCAGGATACCACGCCGGCGTATCGGGGTCATCGGTGGGGTCGCGCAAGGTGATTTCGCCCAAGTCCAGCTCGGCGACCGCTCCAAGCACGTCTTGCGTCGGCACCGACATCCTGATCTCGACTTCCTCGCGACGCATCTGGCGATAGTCGTACGTCATCAGGAGCTGTTCCCAGTCGTACGTCCAAACGCGGGTCTCATCGACCCCCTTCCAGATCTGCTGCGCCGTGCCGAGATCGTCGAAATAGTGCCGCCAGTAATGCCCTGCCGACCGGCCTGTACCGAAGGGATCGTTATTTTGCTGATGATAGGCGTAGACAGAATGGCTGTACTGGAAGCCTCGATATGTCCGCGATTTGCGCCACCCAAAGTCGAGCGCGAGGTGGCTGGAGTCGGTCACGCGGTATGCGTTTTGCCCCATCTCCCAGCCGACGCCGGCCTGAACGTCGATCGGCGGTGGCACGAATTCGCCGTCCCCTCCCGCCGTCGACATTGTGCTGGTCGCGCCGATTCGATTCTTGATGTCCACGTAGCCAATAGCGCGCTGTTCATACTCGACGGCGACCTTCATGCGCGCAGCCCTGACCGGTGGATCGCCGGCGGCGATCGCATAGTCCGACATCGCATGATCGGTCCCGATGTCGACGACTGTGTCGCTCTCGAGAACGTCCGTGATCGTGATCTCATGCGTACGGGGATCGATGAACCACGATGCGCCCCGAGCAGACAGGGCTGCCGAGGTGTCCTCCAGGTCGTCACCAAACAGAGGATCGGTGAACGGCAGCCCGTACATCTCGGCGGCCTTTGCCTTCAGCCGCGCGTCGAGGTCTTCCGGCGCCGCGATCAATTCCGTCGTGATCATGACCGCCTGCAGATCCGTCGGCATACCAAGGGTGCGCGCCCGGAACGTGAGGACGGCATCCTCAGGGTCACCGCTCTCGGACTCGGAAATGAGTGCGAACCGCCGACGCGATGCCGACAGCAGACCCACGCCGGGATTGGGGAACGTGATTCGTCCCCGCGCAGCGTGGTTTTCTTCTTGATGCGTCTGGATCAGGCGAAAGGACTCATCGACGCGTCCGTGGACTGATGGATTGAAAACGACATCCAGGGTGTCGACCCATGCGAAAAATATCTTTGCCATCTCAGACCTCTGCCACTTCTACGGTCCAGGAATAGCGCTGCTCGTCTTCCTCGACGGACTTGTCGGCTTGGATCAGGGTGACTGTCAGCGGTGGGCGATATTCGACTTGGACGGTGCGCGGCTGACCAGCCAGCGTGATGGTCTTTCCGTTGCGGTTGTGCGTGATGGCGTCACCCGTGACGGGGTGAAATAGGCGAACGGATCCGGCAAGCGGCGTGCGCTTCAACACGTGTGACGTCGCACCGGCAGCAATGGTCTCGCGCCATGGATCGATGGGGGTGATCGTCAGGATTGAAAGTGGCTCGAGGTGATCGAGTGCTGGCAGATCGAGAACGCCCGCACCGCGCGCTTCCCAGCGGTAGCGGGCTTTTCTTCCCCACGGCGACTGCATCGCAGATCCGGTCATGAAGACGCCATTCACGTCACGCTCAAATTGCGCGGCGTGGTCCCAGATCAGTGTCTCGCGAATGCCGCGCGCAGCAGCATCCGTGATGGCGATTCCGTCGAGTTCGAGTGCGGACCATTTCTCCATCAGTCATCTCCTGCGAACGGCAGCCCGCCCTGCGTCGCCGACGACCGCTTGGCGCGAGAAACCAGGTCGAGCAGTTGCTCCGCGACGTCGTCGTCCTGCGCGTAGACCGTGACCTGCTCGCCTGTGGGCCAGAGCTCGATCACGACGGGCGTCCCCTGCGGCTGCTGTTGTGTGCTTTCGACAGACCGGCTGCCGGGAGCGCGGGTCTCGCTGAGCTGCATGATCTGAGGTGCGAAAGCTGCCGTCTGCTGCGCGCCCGAGACCATGGAGACCGCTTGATCGACCAAGCCACGGAGCTGGTCCATGTCCATGTCGACCGTGACCGCGCCAATGGCTTGGACGTTCTCCGTCTGGATTTGCTGTGTTGCGCCTCCCGCAGAACTCCGAGCACTATCGTCGACGTAACCCTGACGCCTCCGCTGGTCGTACCAGTCATCGCCGTCCTGACGCATCTGGTCGAGGAGTTCGCGTTCGGCGTCGGCCGCGCCGTTGATTTCGCGGATCATTCCATCGAGCCACTTGAATGGCGCGTTCACCAATTCGTTGCCCTCGGCCAGTTTGGCGAGGAACGTGCCGAGCGCCAAAGCAGCCACCCCGATCGCTAGGCCGACGCCGCCGAATGCAACGGTCAGCCCTGCAACAACGGCAACGAAGGGCGCACCGAGGTCGAGCATGGAGCCGAATCCGGAGACGATGCCGAGCAGGATGTCGTCGAGATTGCCGGCAGAGCGGATCGCCTCGATCAGCCCGGGCATGTTGTCGGCAAGGTCCTTGACCCAAGCGAACTGCCCATCGACACTTTCACCTGCAGCGATGGCTGCAAGGGCATCCTTCAAGCCGACTGCGTAGTCCCAAAGATCGCGCAGTAACGCCCCGGTCTGTCCGAGAACCGTATTGCCGTCGCCCGTCTGGAACCCCTCCTGCAGTTCAGCCCAGGCACTCTCAACGGCGTCCACGGCATCGGGCAGCCTATTTAAATAGCCGACGATCTCAGTGATGAACGCGCCGGTGATGTTACCAATGCCGTCCAGGGCAGCGACGAGCAGCGTCCCGAGACCCCGGATGCCGCGCGCAACATCCTCGACCCAGACGAATTCGTCGGTCTGGCGCTGCCCGAAAAGCTCGTCAAAAAGTTCGCCGAGGGCGCGGCTGGTCGTCGCGGCGGCGTTGCCAAGGTTCTCAGCCCACCTGACGATCGGCTCGAGCCATGAACCCTGAACCGCATCACGTCCGCTTTGCAGATATTTGACGACGTCGTCGATGACGTAGCCAACCCGGCGCCAGCTCGTCTCGAGCCCACCGCTGAGCATTTCGCGGTTCTCGCGCATCCAGCCAGCGAAGGCCTCGGAAAGGTCTCCGATCGTTGGCAGCACTGTGCGCGCCAGCTCAAGGCGCATGCCGCGGAAGACGTCCCCGATCTCAGCGACGGCTGCGTTGAATTCGCGACCGATACGAACGTCTTCTTCGGTGATGACGGCGCCAGACAGGTCGATATTTTCGATGCTGTCTTGAAGCGCCTCGGAACCCGTTCCGAGATCATCGAGGAATGTAACAAGCTTTGCCGAGTCGTCCTCGCCGAACATTGCGGCAAGGATAGAGGTGCGCTGTGCGCCAGAAAGGCTGCGCTGCGCCTCGGCTACGCGCATGAGAACATCGAGCGGATTGTTCAGGTTATCCGCGAGGTACTGGGCGCTGATGCCCATCGCCTCAAAGTCCTCAGCAACGCTGGACCCTTTGGCGCCTTCGTTCACCTGTCCGTAGAATTGGATGAACGCGCCGCGCAGATCATCGATATCGATGCCATATTGGCGCGCGACACCAGCGATGCGGCTCATCGTCTCGAGCTGCATTCCGGTGGCGTTGGAGATCCTGTTGACCTGATCGACATACTGGTCGTTCGAGACGGCAATCGCGGAGATGCCGCCGACCCAAGCGGTGGCGGCAGCTCCAATCCCCGCGCCGATTTTGCCGACGGACGAGATGGCATTGAAGGAAACGTCACGCAGCTTGCCGATCGACTTCGAGATGCCCTCGAGGTCAGCCTTCAGGTCGCGGGTGCCAGTGGCACCGAACCTGACTTTGAATTCCTCGGGTCTACGCTGCATTGCCCAATCCCAACTCGGCGCGGAACGCCTTCCATTCGTCCTTGTTTGCTTGGCCTGCGCGCGCGGCTACAGCAGCGTCGTGGATGCCGTCAGCCCGGTCATCGGCATCAAGGTTCGAGTGGAAGAGCACCTCGGCCGGCGACATGCGCCACGCGGCCTCGCGACCTACTTCTTTCTCGAGCCTTTTGACGACTTTGATGAACTCGAGGATCGGGTGACCGTCCCAGAGGGCCTTACCTTCACGCCTGGCTTTGTTGGCTTTGACTGCTGCGAAGTGGCGAGCGCGAGCAGCATGTCCAGCTGATTCCTCACGTCGCCGAAAAAACCGGTGACATCGCCCCCCGTGGTCACCTGAAAGGCGGCGGCGAGAGAACGGCTCTTCTCGGCGCTGGTCATATTGGGGACCAGCGCTTCCATTTCGGGATCCCGCGTCGAAAGCGCGATGAGCTTTGCCGCAACCTGGTCCGACAGCGTCTCGCGAGCCTTACCAATCTGATCAGCCGTCGCTGCCTTGCCGGTTTCCAGATCAGCCCCAAAAGCAGCAATGGCCGTCTGGGGATCGGTGAGACAAAGGACAACGAAATCGCGGACCTCGATTGGGAAGTGCTCGACGTCGAAACCCCGCAGCTTCACCATCTTGGAGCTGTCGGGGATGACCGCCATCGCGGCCTTGAAATCTGGATGAAGCAAGGCGGCTCTCCTTAGATCGCGAGGACGGTGTTGGAGATGTCGCGCATCCAGCCGAGTTCGAACCCGGCGGGCTGGGTCTCGTCGGCTTCAAGCTCCATCGTGAACTGGTGGGTGTCGTACTCATCGCCACCGACCAGGGCGACCGACTGCGGCATGATGAGCCCACGGTTCATCTTGACGAGCTGGCGGGGGCCGATGTCGTTGACCTGACGGACAAGGAGACCGGCGCGAACGCCGCCACCCTGGCCGATACCTGTCATGACCCGCTTTGTGGTCGCGGTAATCTCGGGGACGGTGTAGGTGATCTCAAGCTCGCCGTCTGCAAGGCCTTCCGAGCGCGGTACCTGAAGCGTTCCGGACATCTTGTCGAACCGGTACTGATCGACCTCAAGCTCCACGGCATCGAGCATAACGCTCGAGATCGTGGCGTTCATGACGTTGTTCGGCAGGATAACGATGCGACCCAGCCTGTAGTCGGCGACGGTTACCGGATCCGGCGTCGGTGCTGCGTCCTGCTCGAAATACTGATCTGCGGTACCCACCCACTGCGCGGCGCGCATGATGGGAGGAAGCTGAAGCAGCGTCAGGTTGACGGTCACGCCAATCTGGTTCGGATCCTTGCGGCCAAGAATTCTCTTACCGGCATTCTTCCGGTAACGCTCGATCGACGAGGTGTTGAACTGCACCGAGATGTCGTCGCTGTCGCCCAGGTCGACGGCAGTACCATCTTCCAGAATGAGAGCGGCGAGTGAGCGGCTGGTCGAATACCAATCGCTGTCGAGAAACTGCCATACAGCGTCCATTGGATTACCTCACAGGTTGCGCCGAAATCATCGGCTGATCGGGTGCGCCGGCGGGATGCGCAGCGGTCGCGACATAACGAAGGGTTTTCGTGAGAAGCTCGCCATCGGCGCCCTCGGCCCGCGACAGGTCATCGCCGATGAACTGCAGCTTGCGGACGGGCAAAGACCACTCAGGTGAAAGGCACATCAGCCGCTCGACGTGCACGGCGATTTCGTCGGCGCGGTCGAGGGTTTCGTGCTGGCGACCGGAGATCAGGATCGCGACTGCGATATCGAACTCGCGGTCGAGACGCGGTGGCTGCTGCCTGCTCGCGTCAGTGACGGCACTCTCGGGCGGGATGATATTGACCGCGTCGAGCTCGGCGTCACGGAAGCGGGTGATGCGCCCCGAATACGTGGATACGCCTTCAGCTGAGAGCGGTGCCTCGAGCCGGGCTTTGATGCCGTCGCGGATCTGTTTGGCGATGTGGTCCATGCGGTCCTCACGTTACAGACGCGAGGATCGTTGGCACGCTTGCGAGAAAGAAGGGCGATAGCTAGACTGCCTCATGCGCAAGGAAGCCAAGACGCTGCACAGTAAAGCGCTCGACTCTCTCATATTGGGCGTCGATCACTTCAACCGTGCCTGGGACCGCGGGCGCCACGAAGCCGTGCTCATCATGCTCGATCGGGCATTCGAGCTACTGCTCAAGGCGATCATCATCCATAAAGGCGGTCGGATCCGCGAGGCCCGGAAGCAGGAGATGACGATCGGGTTCGATGTCTGCCTCCGGAGGTGCGTATCTGATGCCAAGCTGAAATGCCTGACCGAGGACGATGCGGTCTCCCTGCAGTCCTTGAACGCGCTCCGAGACGCCGCCCAGCATTACATGATCGAGCTCTCGGAAGAGCATCTTTACGTCTACGCCCAGTCGGCAGTGACCCTGTTCGCACGCCTCTGCGCAGACGAGCTCGGGCTGCCGATGAGGAACGAGATACCAGAGCGGGTGCTGCCTGTGTGTGCGCGGCCACCCAAGGATTTGGGCCAGCTGTTCGATGCCGAATTCGAACACATCAAGGCCATGGTGGCGCCGGGATCGAGAAAGCGCTTGGATGCGAAGGCGAAGCTGCGGTCATTGGCGGTTCTGCAGGCGTCGCTCGATGGGCGAAAATCCCAAGCCAGCGATCGGGAACTCGATCAGATCGTCGCACGGATCAACGACGGCGCCGATTGGCGAGACATCTTTCCTGGGGTTTCGACCTTGACCATTGACCCCGAAGCGGACGGTCCTGGCCTGCTACTCAGGATCACCCGAAATCAGGGCGAGGCGATTCATCTCGTCAATGAAGGCGATCCGAACGCCAGCGTGATTGCTGTGCGGAAGGTCAATGAACTCGATTTCTACAATATCGGGCTGCACGACCTCGCGCAGAAGCTTCAATGCACGCCGCCAAAACTGCTTTGCCTGATCCGTCACGACGGCATGCAGGACAATCCCGACTACTTCAAGCTGATCAAGGTCGGAAGGCAGGAGCACAAACGCTACAGCCCGAAGGCGCTTGCATATCTGAAGATAAGGCTTCAGGAGATCGACCTCGAAGATATCTGGGAGGCGAGTAAGGAAGCCGCTTAAGCGTCAGTTCTTGATGAGATGCAGCTCGACGAATCCGTCACCCTTCAGCATCCAGCTGCGCACGTAATAGCTCTCTGCGAGGTCCGGAAAAGCAATTGTGTCACCCTCGGCAGGCTCGTCGTCGAGATCGGTCCAGTCGACCAGTGCGCGGGTGCGCATCGTGATGACGATTTGACCGCCGATCTCTTCCTCGACCTCGCCGGTGATCTTCTGTGCGCGAAGGCTTTTACCCTCAAAGCTCGCGGGCATGAAGAGTGGGCCGCGCTTCATCGTGCGGCGGTAGCGGTCGAGGTAAGGCGGGGTAGGGGAGCGCATTAGGCTGCTGGCTCCTCAGGCTCGGGAGGCGGCGATATTGCGGGCGGCGCATAGCTGCCATCGCCCTGTAGGCGCCATCCGATCTCGACAGCGGCATTTGCTCCCGTGCATTCGACCCATGCGTGATTTTCGTCAGCGTAGCCCGAGGGCTTTTCGCCAATCACTAAATTGATGACGACACCATGCGACACGACTGCGTAGCGATCACCCATCACGCACCTCCAACGTAGTAGAAGAACACGCGGACCTCGCCGCGGCCCCCAGCTCCAGAAGTTCCACCAGATGAACTGCTGACAAGCGCAGCACCGCCACCGCCACCGCCGGGCGCGCCACCGTCACCGCCATGGGCGAATGAACCGGAACCGGCACCGCCGCCACCGCCGGCTCCGTAGGAGAATGCGTCGAACGCATCGGCGCCGTCCTGAGCATTGCGCGTAGGATCGCCACTGGTGTCATTCATGCGGCCCCCAAGGCCGCCGAGCGTGAGATTTGCGTCAGTACCTGCGCCGCCATTACCGCCGTTGCCGCCATGGCCCCAGCCACCGCCACTTTGATAGTAGCCACCACCACCCCCGCAGCCTGGTCCAAAGGACTCCGTGGCGCGAATGCCGGATTGGTTTCCTGCACGCGCCGGCAAGCCTGGCAGGCCAACAGGGACGTCAGACGGAGAAGGGTAAAGGTGATAAAGCACCGAGGATTCGAGAGTCTGCCCAGGCCCACCTGGCGCGCGATAGTCACCGAAAAGCGAATAGCCGCCAGCACCGATGTGAGATCCCCACGTATATGCTGGCTGCCCGACACCGCCAGCGCCGATGACAATCGCGACGCTTGAGGTCAGATCGGCTTTGCGGAGATTCGTGACGCGGCGCACCGATCCGGCGTTGCCGCCTTGCCCTGGGCCGACTGCGGTCGCGGTACGTGCTGACGCACCAGACGAGCCGCCACCGATAATCTCAACGTCCATGACGAGGTCATCTTCAGTGATATCCTCGCCGAATATCGTCTGAGCTTCCGCTAGGGCTTCTGCCCACTTCGCATCGCGATCCCACGAACCGGATGTCTCGATACGCGTCGCGCTGACAAGGCGCCGCTCACCAGTTGGCGCGGAGGCTGAATTCTGCCAAGTCGGACCCTCAGCGGTCTGTGTCCAAACTTGGCCCGGGTTCCCGGTCTGGCGATCGTTCTCGAGCACGTCGACTTTGTATTCGACGGTCTCGACGCGACCCTCGAGCTCGGGATTGGTGCCGGATCCGCTGCCGCCTGGAGAAATAGGTCCCAGCATCATGCGCCTCCGTTGTTCGCGACCCGAGCGCAATGCACTTCAAACGCTGCACCGTCCGGAACGAGGTAGCCGTAATTGCCCTCATCGAAGGCGACCGGAAAATACACGGGTCCGACGATCGGCATCGCGCGCGCCAGGACGAGGTTGATGTCCTGCTCTTCGGCGACCGACATCGGTCCGTCGATCAGCAGCGCGGTCTTGCCTGCAGGGACATAGAGGTACCAGACGCCGCCCTCGGTCGTCGGCGGGAACTGGGAGTTAACACCGGCCTCGAGCTCGAGACGCTGAATGCTCGACAGGTCAGGAAAAAACACACCGACTGCGTGGCCGCTCTGCGACTGCATGGTCTTTATGGTCTTGGTGTTCTTTGCGGGCATGTCGTGATCCTCGGGATCGGAGAAGATAAAGGGGCCGACCGGATCGCCGGCCCCTCGAGCGCTTGCTTGCGGGGGTTATGGGTTGATGGTGACCTCGATCACCGAACCAGGGCGTGCGCAGTACGCAATGCGGTACATCTCAACGAGAGCCTTCAGGCCCTTGTTGTATTCCATCGGTTCCTTGGCCGTGTAGAACGGAAGGATCGCGCCCAGGAACTCGCCGATATCGGTCGGGCCGGAGACGAAGTTCCAGAGACCTGGCGCCTTCGGGCAGAAGTATGCCTTGTTCGCTGCAAGGAAGGGGTTGCCGTCATTGCCGCGTTCCTTGCCGTAGGAGACAAGGCGAACGTCAGTCTCATCCGAGGACGAGAGGACAAAGCCCTTCTTGCGATCGTCTGCCTTGAGGAACGCGAGGTTGGTCAGCTCACTGAAGGCAGCCACAGTGGACTTGTGCTTGCGGATGTTCTTGAAGGCGTTGCGTCCGCAAACGAGTACGTAGTCATCAGGGTTGAAATCGCCCTGGCTGTCCTCAGACTGTTCCTTGAGCTCGGTCAGAGCTTCGTTCGTGTTGAACGATGCCGCAGACAGGTTCCACGTGGCAGTGGCCTGCTGATCGACACCGAGCTCGGTGCGAAGATTGACGAGCACGTCGGTGCGGTTGGCGTCATAGATAACACCAGTCATGGCACCAAACCGAATCCATTCCTCGGTCTTGGCGAGGCGGCGCAGTGCCATCATGAGGCGCTTGTCGCGCTCCATCTCGACGATCTGCGGGTTGCCGTTTCCAGTCTGACGAACGGCCATGAACTCGCGGTTCGGCATGGTTGCGGCTTCGGCGTAGCGCGGGATCGGCATCTTGTGCGCGGTACGCTTGTTGCGCTTGCCTTCAGGCGCCGGCTCGTTCTCGCCGAGAGCCGGCAGGACGTAGATCTCGCCGTGCTCTTTGTCGAGCGTGAAGTCAGGGGTGGGCGACTGATCGTCCTCGAATTCGAGGATGTCAGCGAGCGCACCTTCAGAGTAGTCCATGCTGATGACGGCTTTGGTCATCGCAGTCAGGCTGAAGGCTTCGCCCGAGAAGATATCGAGAAGCTGGTCCATTTTGTTTCTCCAGGTTCAGCCGTTCAGCGGCGAACGATTAAAGGGAGTCGTCCGGGATCAGTCCCGGACGACGAGGTTGGGAAGGGCCCCACGAACGTCATCGATATCGATGTCCTCCGGCACGACCAGTTCGTGGAAAGTGATTGCAGCCCAGCGCTTGCAGACGCTGACGCGCTTAGGCGAAGCACCCGCTGTCCCCTTTATGTTTGGGCCATCGAAGACTCCAATCGCGACTTCGGAGCCATCATCGTTGGTCGGATCCCACGCGACGATCAGGTTGTCGGCGGTGCGCTCGGCGACGATGGTGCAGGCCGCGAGATCGACAGTGGCGTCTGCACGACCACCGTCGTAGGACATCTCGCCGCTGTCCTGCATGAGGTACTGCCCGGCGCGCTTGGGTTCGGTGAACATGTTTGTCTACCTTCTATGTTGCGCCAGGGGCGCGTTGCGTTGGCGTGGGGGCGAGATCGCCCCCACAATGATTACCGGCGGGCAGCCCGCTCGGCGGCACGACGACCGCGATTCGAATTGGCCCAGGTGAGTTCGTTGCCCGTGTCGCCACGATTGCGACCATCGAAGGTCTGGCCGGTGCCGGAGCGCGATGCAGTGGCGTTGAGCACGAAGCTGCGAAGCTCGGCATGGCTTGCGCCAGTCGTCTTCATGTCGTCGAACTCGCCGCCCAAGCCGTATTTCGCGGCCACGCTGCGGAGCTGAGTGAGCTCTGCGCCGGCTTTCTTTTCAGGAGGGCTCGAGCGCCCAAGCGCCTTTGCGACAGCCGAGCGAACAAGAGAGCGGACAGAGGTATCGCCGCCACCGGCAGCCGCCTCTTCATCTTCCTTCTTCTTGGCTTCAGCCTCGGCCTTTTCGGCAGCGGCCTTTTCCTCGTCCGTCATCTCCACGATTTCGCCCTCGGCCCGTGCGGCTGTCAGGGTCTCTTCCACGATCTGTGGAGTCGCTTCCGCGATCGCGGCTGCGACGATCTCTTCGATGGTCGCTTCATCGAGCGTGGTGTCGTCACTGCGCTGCTGGGTGCCAGCGGGTTTTGCCGCCGCAGCGGAGCGCTGCACGGTCTTTGGCTTCGGAGCCATGTTCTGTCCTTTCAAGGAAGTTTCGGATCGCACCAAGGCGTGCGGGTCGGCGGGAACGCTGACGAGGGAAACCTCGAGCAATTCCGATTTCGTGTGTGTCAGCAAAGGATGCTGACCGTCGCGCAGCTCAAGCGTCGACTCGATTGGCCGGTATTGGCATGAGATGCAGCCGACGATGCCGTCAGCCAGGTCCTGAACCAAGCTGTCGAGCTCGGAGCGGGACGACATCTTCACATCGACGACGACGGCATTACCGACGTCATCGCCCAGGTCCTCGACGCGGGCCTCAAGCACGACGCCGAGGTTGGCATCGCGGTCCCAGGAATTGTGATTGTCGAGGAACTGCATGCCCGACGCGACACGATCGAAACCCATGCCGGCGATGTCGAGCACTTCCTCGACGACGATGTACGCGTCGAGATCGTCGTCCCACACTTCCATGATGCGCCCGGCGCCGGTGGCAACCACAGCTGTCAGCGTGCGCGCATCAACATCGACCGAGCCAGCTTGAACGGTGCGCTGCACTGGCAGCGTTGTGCGAACCGGACCTTCAACGAATCGGCGCACAGTGTCGTCACCCGAGGGGTGCCGGTTGCTGCGGACGGTGCGTGGTTTGGCCTTGGCCATGCGATCCTCACGTAGAAGGGCGTGCGCCCAGTGTTCATGGGAGGATCAGATCAAGGCTTGCGAGAAAGAAGGGCGGTAGCGGCAGGAAATATGGCCGGACCGCGCGTTTTGTTTTATTGCTGACGCCACAGCAAAGGGGGAAGACATGGCAGAAGAGATGAGGCTTACGAAGCTTGAGCGGATGATGCTGATCAACCAGCTCCGGATACTAGAGGCACTCTATCCTGATGAAGCTCCAGAACTCAGTCGTCAACGTGAAGCCTTCGAGCGAGGCTACGAAATCCTCTACGCTTGGGACACCGACTACGTCTATGACGGCGATGATGTGATGACGGCCGAGGAGTCTCGGGAGGTCTGGGACACCATGGACATGTTCGACGCCATCAATCGCGCAACGTCGGATGAGTTCGTCAACCCCGACTCCTCCTTCACAAAGTTCGCTGGCTACGATGGCAACAACGAAGGCAAGTTCATGGGCTTTGCCCAGTTCACCGTCGAGCGCCTCCGTCGGTTCGAATACCTGCCCATGCTCAAGCCAGGGTACTGGAACTCCCACATGCCCATGCGCGACATCTATGGTCGGATGCTCGAGGCGTGGAAGCAAATCCCGGCAGAGCAACGGTCTGACATGACCGCTGAACAACTACAGCAGGTCCTCGCTGCGGCGGTCCATCCGGAGAACCGGTGATGGAAATCGCCGGATTCATAATTTCTATCATCGGTGTGGGAATATCGGCTTGGGCGCTCTGGCAGGCTGACTATGCCAAGAAGGCTGTGGACAGAGTGATCCTCAAAGGCGATGAGCAGCGCGATCGCGACAAGGCACGCGAATTGTCCAAGATCCTGGGCCAAGCGAAGTCTGCGGCTCTTGGCCGCCGACGAACAGCATCACGACCCGCATCTGCTGGGAGAGATATGCAGAGCGATCTCCACATGCTTGAGCAAGCGCAAGACGCCTTGGCAACAACCAAACTTGTGAACGACGCGTCTATTTCCTCCGACCTCGACGTTGCCGCCATGGAGCTCAAGGCCGCGTTGGTGGCTATCCACCAGAATGGCAAAAGGGATGGTTGGGAAGACGCCTTTGGGGCGCTGCAGGTGGTGATACCGAAAGTGGAATTGTTTGAGCGCGATCTCGCGAGGAAGGCGCTACAATGAACCTTGCGTATTTCCTTCGGGAGCGGACGCGCATCATACGGCTCTTCTATGATCTGGGGCAGCTTCCGTTCGAACAGCGAAAGCAGGATATCGAAAAGGGCGAGGGACAATGGGAGCCGCCTCCATTCGATCCAGACTATGACAGCCCCGAGCCTGCCTATCTCGAAGAATGGATTGATACTGAGCACGCCCGAGAACTCGTCGGAATGCTCTCCATCTCGCTCCTGTCCGACTCGTTGAAGATCTATTTCAATGAGCTGGAGCAGGAGATTGGGATCGAGTTTCCACGCGACAAGGATCGAAAGACCCATTTCAAGCAAGGTTTTGTCGAGGGATATCGTCAGATCATCGAGCACGTCATGGGCGACGCTTACCAGACATGCACAGTCCGCTTTGATCTGATCGAGCAGGTTGTTTTGGCGCGCAACGACATCGCGCACAACGACGATATCCACTCGTTTCACGGTAGCCACAACACCCGAACGCTCGAGAAGCACCCGAACCCGTTCTTCATCTCAGATGACGCGAACTACGACCCCAACAATACTCTCCCGTGGCGACGCCTCAAGATCGAAATCAGCCGGGAACGGCTGATGGAAGCGATCGAAGAAGTCGAAAAATTGGCCGATTGGGTGCAGGAGAACGATGCCCGGATTTGGCAATGGCGCCGTGGCGTTCCAAAAGACAGCTGAATGCAGTTCACCTGGCTGGCAAATTGCTATTGAAGGAGATAGCTCCAAAAGATCGCGAGCACGCTAGGGATGAGGATCACCGTTCCCACTATCTTGCGCCAGAAACTCCGCGCTTTAGCCCGGCGCCCACTGAGGCCAACCAAGAACTCGACCCGTCTGAATAGCAGCCAACGCAAAGCCAACGGGATCGCTAGCATAGGAACGCTGACCACAATCACTCTGACATTTGGATCGGTGTTCGGAAATAGTGCCTGAGCTAAGAAGGGTCCGACGGTGAGAACGGCGACCATCAATGCGAATTCGAACCAGCCCCTGTAGATCGGCCAGTACCAAGGACGTAGTGACTGCACGCGCCCTTTGATGCGGGACGCCAGTGTCTCAAGCTTAAGAGGACTAAGCGAACCTGCCATAGACATTTCTCCAGGCCCATATTTAGAACTGATCGAGAGGGAGAAGATTGGCAAGCTCATGCTGTCCGAAGACACTGAAACCGATTCGATCAAGCTGGTTTCGATAAGAGGTATTTTCTCCAAGGATGCGACATCCGCCTTTTTGAAGGAGAACCCACCACTAAGCCGAACCTCAAATGCGAGTGGTTTTTCCGCAAAAGGCTGCACCTGCTCCGCTACGAAATGTAAGAGATCCAGGTTGATCGCGTAGGCATCTTTGAACGCGTGCCTATATGAAAGATCCTCTAGTTGTTCGTCAGTCTCTGCCATTGATGATCTGTTCCCCCTCGGCGTCAGATCGTCAAGATCAACGTTTTTCCCAGTGGAGGCAAATCGTTATTTCTGCATCGTTTTCTCGTTCGTCGGTCGGGACCGCTGTGCCGCATCGTCATCCGATTTCGCAAACAGCTCGGCTTCTAACAGCTCATCCTTGGCGACTTCTGTCTTGATGATATCGCCAGCGTCACCCTCATTGAGCGCGGCCACGCGTGCATCGGCCTTCGCCTGCGCACGATCGACTTTGCGCGCATCGAGGCCGAACAGCTCGCCAACCGCATTGTCCCGATCCATCAAGCGCTTCTCGATCGCGAGCGCGTAAGCGTTGAACTCTTGGAAGAGGTTTTGATACCTCTTCGCCGGCCAATGCCAATCATGCTTGTACCATTCGCGCTGCGGCACGCCCTCGGGTGGCTCCCAGGCTCCAGACAGATATGCGCGATCGACGAAGCGACGTGCCAGCCGCCGCCAAACTTTGTGCTCATCGGTTTCCCGGTCGACATCGATACGCCGGCTGATCGAGAGGGTCGCCGCACGATGGGTGCGATCGGATGCGTTTTCCCAATCGCTGGAGACCTCCTGGTAGAGCACGCCCATGACTGCAGCAGCCGTGCGCTGGCTCATCTTCATGAAAGCTTCGTACGTGTTTCCGGTCTCCGGCGGCGAGGTGAAATCGACCTCGACACCATATGGCAAGACGTTGAACGCGCCGGGCTCGACCAGGATCTCGCTGACCCAATCATCGAGCTCTTGCTCCCCAGGCATGCGCGCTCCACCGGCGGCGCGATCGGTCTGCTTCGCCCATCCGGTAAATAGAGTGGATGAGATCATGCGGGCCACGGTCGCGTTCTCGAACTTCATCGACTGGATCTGCCGGACAATCGATGGCGCGATAATCGGGATGCCGCGCAAGGATGAAAATTCCGATTCATCGAGAAGGTGGCAAACGTCAGTTATCGGAGTGCGCACGCTCGGTGCCCACCGCGATGTCATATGCATATTGTGCGGGTGATAGGGGAGAACCCACACTGCCACGGGAGCATCGTGCTCATCGATCTCGATGCCGGAAATAATACGATTGCCGTTCGTGGCATTGAAGCGATTATCAAAAGCATCGACGTGATCGAGCTCGAGCCCCTTAATCGAGAGCGGCACGACACGATCGTCGTGCATCGGCTCATCATAGATCTGCAAGAACGATTCACCGGAGCTCCAGACGTTGCGACGGAGTTGGCGGGCGATACTGCCGAAGCTCATCTTCTTGCGTTTGTCGCAGTCTTCGATCCACTCTTCCCAGAGATCATTGAGCGCTTTGAATTGAAACTCGGGCCAGGGCCCAGTGCCCACAGTCGCGTCGGCACGGATATCCAGGCCGCGACGGATAAAGCCGTCGTTGCGATCAAGGTGCCGCGCCAGGCGCGTTAGCGGCGGCTGGTAATAACCAGTCGACTCGGGGCCGAGGGTGCCGACCTGGGGAACGCCGGCATTGGGCTTCAGGGCATCGAACGGGGTGCCGTGTGCGCCCTGGAGCATGCTTCGCGAGTAGGTCGTCATGGCACCGGTGATGCGCCGCACATGCGTGCCGACCTGTTTGTCGATGGCAGCCTCGCGTGTCGCGACAGCGCGTGATTGTTTCCCAGCCATCAGTCCCTCATCTTGTAATAGACCAAGCGCCCGCGATTGCGCGCAAGGTGCCGATATCCAAGACGCGTGCCGAGTTCGTCATAGAGCGACTGCAGCGTAATCCGCTGCTCCCCTGGCTGCGTCATCTGAACCATGCCGCCGCCGGCGTAGGAGGTCGTCGCGATACCGCCGGCCAGATCCTCTTCGATAGCCCGGATCGCGTCCTTAAGTTCGTCGTCTGTCCAAAGCCGAAACATCAGAACATCGAACTCCTCTTCGACCGACGCGATCCCTTGCGCTGAAGGCTGCCGTATTCCGGAACGGACTGCTGATGAATAACGGCAGCAGTCGTCTGCCCACGCGGCTGGGCACGATCGGTCGTCTGGGGAGGCTTCGATTTCCGTGCGGGTACAAGCCCGCGTTCTTCCGATTTGTCTGACATGAAGCTCCGGTCCGGTCCTGGATATTCGGCCACATCCTCGTCAGAACCCCTTGCGCTTTTGAAGGGCGAGTCGGTCACGCCGGCGATGAGGCGGTCGATTGCAGGGTATTCCTGCTGCGCTCGGATCTGTGCGGCGTACGCGTACACAAAGCAGTCCCAAGGCTCGCCTGTTGCCCCGCCCTTCTTCAGCCAGCGCAGCGGCCCACCCTTGCGCTCGGGTCGCAGCTCCTCGTTGAGCAGCCCAGCGAAATAACTCTGGTTCTCCCGGATACTTTCGGGAAACTCGACGTATCTCGGGCCCGGCGTCTGGACGCGGAGCAAGCGATCCAGGTGGTCCTTAGCGGGACGCAGGTTGAGCCAGGTGAACTCGTCACCCGTGCGGGAGCTCTTGCCTTTGCGCGACATGATAATCGGCGCGTTTGGATCGTTAGATTTCGATCCACGCACGACGTGAATATCATTCCATCCCAGCTCGACCCGCGATTTCACATACGCGATCGCGGCATCCTGAGCGTGGCCACCGTCAATGAATGCGGTGGCATAGGGGACTTCGGATCCGTCACGGCGTCGGAGTGTGAACCCACACAACAACTCATCGAGTTTCGCAGCCGATTCGCCCACGAACGGTTCGCCCTCAAACGGCACCACACGGTGGAACAACATGATGGGCTTGTTGCCCACGCCCCAGCCCCAAGCCGTTGCTTCGTAGCGCTGCGGGGCCTCCAGGCTGCCGTCGCTGTTCTCTTTGTTGCTGCCCTTCTGAACATCCACACCAAAGGTCCAATCGATGGCCTCGTCAGGGAGTTCGGCTTCGTACGGGCGACAGTGCGAGGCGAGAACGTGCGGCTCCAGGATGACACTGTGGCGATCCTCATGTGGTTCACCGAGCGACAGGTTTACGAAGGGCTGCAGATCGCCACTGCGTTTCGCCTGCAGGAAGCGATCGACAATCACCGGCCAGGTCGACTTCGGGTTAAACCCGTATGCTTCCCAAATGTGATACCCGCGCACGCCCTTGCGGCGACCGGCCCGGGTCACGCGCCACTCGCCCTGATCATCCATCACCGCTTTGTCGTCCTCACGCATGCGGTGCTTGGGGTTGTGTCGGCACTGGTAATAGACGTCGACGACCTCGCCGAGCTCGTTGGTCTCCCACTTGAAGCCGTGCTGGGCATCCTTCGATCCCCATTCGAGGTACTGCATGCCACGATCGGGGTGACCATCGGCGCAGCAATCCAGGCACGGCCAGAAATAGCGGCGCTGCTCAGCCTGGTCCCAAATCTTCCAGAGACGCGATGTCTTCAACTCGGTCGGCGTGCCGCCCATGATGAGGACGGAATTGGGATACGAATCGAGGCGGCGCTCGGCCTGGGTCGCCTTGTCACCCTGACCACCCTTCGCGGCGGGCGCATATCCATCGGCATCGAGCTCATCCATGATGCCCAGGAAGGCCTTGAAGCGACGAAAGCTGTCGTCCTTCTTGGCGCCGATCAGACGGATCGCCGCGCCGGTGATCAGGCGCATCTTGTTCCAGCGATCCATGATCCCGCCCTTGGTCGGGATCCGTTTCAGGGACGCAAGGCTGCGCGACGCTGAAAGCAAAGGCGCGAGAAAGTCATCATGGAATTCCTGAGCGTCGGCGCGCACCGGCTGCGATAGGAACGTGTCGTACTTGCGATGTGCGGCGACGTAGGCCAACAGACATGCCGCGAGCAACGAGAACCCGACACGCGCCGACTTTGGCACAACCACCTGGCGAACGCCGGGCTCGAACGGCGCGGTGACGAGTTCACGCTGATATCCGTAAAGGCGAATGAAGCCGCCCTGATCGGAAAGCTCTGACGAGAGCTCGCAGTTGGCCTCGATCCATTCATCTGCCGGCACGATCGGGACCGGCTTGAGGATCGCCTTGCGGGTCTCGCGCATCATCGCGCGGAGCCGCTGCCGGGAATACGGCAACAGCTTTCGCAGCTCGTCGAGAGGAATACCGCTATTCGTCGTCGTCATCGTCACCACCGTCGGCGAGGCGATCCAGGGCCGCATCGATGTAGCGATCAAGCAACCCCTGGATACGCACCTGATCCTTCGGGTTGATGTCGCGCGCGGCCTTGGCTGGGATGGCGCGAATCTCCTGAGCGAAGCGACCAATCTCCTCGTCGCGGGCCTTTGCGACATCGACGGCGAACACAAGGCTGTCCTGGAGGACGCCGACGTTGAGCTCCTTCTCGACCGCGCGACCGCGCTTATACCGTTCGTCGAAGTCGAGCATCTCGCCGTCGACGCCAGTATTCGACAGCGCTGCAGCTACGGCGGCCCGGCGCGTGGTTTCGATGCGCCATTCGACGACGGCCTTCACGTCGAAGACCCATCCTTTTCCGGCGCCATCCTTAGGGTCGTGGACGGACGGGCAAGGATTGTCCGGCGTCTTCACCCAGCGCGTGATTGCCGATCGATCCACTCCGAGAAGCTGGCCGAGGGCATGCATCGAGACGAGGCGATCGCCATTATTGCCGGTTGGTGGACGACCAGGTCCACCACCACCTTTGCCGTTGCCGCGCTTCTTGCCGCCGGGAAACTCGGTCACGTTGCTCATGCGATCGAACTCCGCAGCATCCGCAATAATCCGCGAGTTTGCCTTCCCCTATGGGGAAGGCAGCCAACGCCATTGTTGTTGTTGCGGTGAGATTCAAATTTTGGAGGTAGAAAACGTATGTGGCCAAGCCACACCCGCATATATAGGGGGTACCCCAGGGGACCCCTGTCGGCGAATGTGGTGGTTTCGCAACACCTTAGGATGCCCATCAGCGCCCCCGATCCCGCAGCCACTTGAGCTTGCTCTGCAGCTCCAGGCTCATGAGCGTCGAGTAGTCGTCGCCAGCGCGTGCAGCGTTCTTCTCCCAGAACTCCCGCAGGATAGGCTGGTGCGTGGTCTCGCGTGCGGCATAGATAAGGAGACGCGGTGCGCTCTCGTTGACCCAGCGCCCCGCACGCTTCACCCGCTTCGGACGCATCCAGAACCCCGGCAGCCCTTTGTTGCCGTTGATCACCGGCTCGCCAAAGAACACCCCCCCGTAGTTCGCTTTCTTGCGGGTTCGCTTGCGCTGTGTTGTTGCTCGCTTCCGGGAGGGGGTGTTGGCATGCTCGCGTCCCGAGACCACGCCAGCCTCACGGCGCAGGCGCCCCATCGTGCTGGAGGGCATGTTGCCATACTTATCCGGACGGATCCCGATCTCGCCCAAGCTCTTCCACCGCGGCACGGCGATGTAGTCTGTAGACGGGCCAACATCACCAGGGCGGCGGGTGCGCTCGCCCATGAGGTACTTAAGCACGGCGCTCTGGTCGGGGAGCATGTATATCTCGGAGAAGCTATTGCTCCAGTCACCGGAAGAGTATGTCGCGCGCTTGTATCTGATGCCACGCAGCGTCCAGGCCTTGGGCCGATCGATGACCTTATGTGCGTCACGACGGAATGCGTTGACAGCGGTCTTGGCCACCTCATCCAACACAAACTTGTTGGCGCGTGCAAACGTATCGGGGATCTCACGCTCAAAGCGCTGCTCCCATGTGCGGATGATCCGCGGGTCGATACTGATGTGGAGACCAAAGTTTGCCATGGCGCGAGGATGCGCCGGTGGTCTTGTGAAAAAGAAGGGCAGCGCGGTGGCTGCCCTTTCAAGTCACAATTCCTGGTTCGCCATCGGATGATGGATGACTGCGCTATATATAGTGCCTCCAGGCGACAGTCACAACAAACGCATGGGCTAAAGACAAGAATTCCTTACGCTTTCTTGGCCGCGTGATGGCGTTTGAGGGAGTAACGGGGGTGTTGGCGTATTTGAGTGGTGACGCGTCACACATCGTCCATGAGATCGAGAATATCGTCGAAAGATGTCGACCATTCGCCACCGCCTTTCGTCGGGCGCCCGTGTTCAGCCCGATCTCGAGGGCGTAGGCTCGGTATCCAGTAAGGGTCTTCGTGCTCAGGGCGATGAACAAGGCGGTCTGCGACGGCCTGGGCAGATGGTTGCACAGCGTAACCCTCACGCTCCAAGATCACGCGAGCAGTCTTCATCAGCGCAACGATCGATAGGCCGCCGTCGAGCCCATCCAGTTCTCGCCGAAGGGCGCCTGTTTTCGCCAGCCAGAAACTCATGGCTTCGCTCAGCGCGGCGTCGACGACACGTGGCTCGGGTGACCCTTCTTTCTTCTTTCGCTCTCGGTAGCGTCGTGCGCGCTCAGCTGCATTACGACGCTGGCGGGCCGCTCGTTGGGATCGTGTCTCTTCGGGCATCGGTACCTCCATTGTCGGTATGATCGTGGAGGCGGCAGCAAGGCACAATCACGCCCGTCACGCCGATTGCCGTCACGCTATTCACTCCCGTGTAGGACACACGGCAGGCACTCGACGGCATCAGGGGGGCTTCTCTGACAATCTGGAGAGGGACGCTACACAAGACGTTTTCAGAAGGTTTGAGGGTGGTCGAGGACCACGTCCGTGTAGGACACAGGGGTAGTCATCGGTCGGCACAGGCGATGACCTCCGCTTGAATGACGCGTAAAGAATTGGTTTGCCCTTGAAAGGCGCTGCGGAGAGGCTGGAGGGCAACCGCGACCCTCCCGCCGAAACTTCTCGCCGAGCAGCCGCGACCCACCTCCAGGGCCAATTCTGACCGTCCTGCATTTGGACGCGTGTTCGGAGTCCAGCCGTTAAATAATGGAAGCGGGATAAGCTCCGAAGGGAGCGGTCCGCGCAGCGGGCCCGACCGCAGGAGCGCTCCTCCCCAAAATAACAGGGGTACGCTTCCGAGGCTCGGTAAGAAAATGAGACCGGGACTCATTAAAAGCTCTTCTCCGACCATCCCCTTTGCGACTCCCTGAATCGGAACCCGAACGATATCGAGTCACTGAATACGATTCCCTGATTCTTAAGAGGGAGCGCCGCACTCGCCGAGTTTATCCCGTTACGCTTTGATCTATCTGACTTTTTATGATTTATGTTACGGCAGGGTTGACGTATTCGACCGGCGACACCATTCTTTTGAGCATGGAGGTGCCGCATGCTGCCCGAAACGCTCGAAATCCCGATTACCCTTGCCGCCACGATCCAATTCGACCCGGACCTGACCGCTCGGGATCGGAGCCTTCTGCTCGCCGTAAGCTATTTGGCAGCGAGGGAGGAATATCAGGATGAGCTTGTCTCGATCCCGGATCTGCCACTTCGCCGCGCTCTCGGTGACCTGCGCCGCCTCGACGAGGGTCGCGAGGTTTCACGGTACGATCGACTTGAGAAGGGTCGCATCCGAACGGACGAGCGCGTGCCCGACCTCGAGGAGGGTGTAGACGCTCCGGTCGTGCCTCGCGGCATGCGACGTCGCCTCGTCCGCGGCGCTTACCAGTGGTCCGTCGATAATCGGATACGCACTGCGTTCGCCGTCACGCCGAGAGAACCCGTCATCGAGCTGCCGCTGGAGATTCTGCGCAGTGCTCGGTCGCGTTACACGCTGCCGATGGCGCTTAGGGCATTGGCGTGGGGCGCAGGGGAGTACGACAAGAGGTGGGTGCGCCGCAACCGTGACGGTGACGACGTTTTGATACTGCGATTGCCTGTAGAAGAGATGCGTGCGGAAATAGGCGCGGATCCGAAGACGCCACCCGTTGATTTGATGCGCCGGGAACTGGAGCCGGCGATCCGAGAGATCACCACGGTCACCGACCTGTCGTTGGAAGCCATGGCCGTCAAAGCGCCGTCCATGAGGAAGGGCGGCGGTCGTGTGAGATGGATTGATATCCAGATCGACAAAATCGCGGCCAAGCAAGTTTCGGATGCGCCAGTCTCGACGCCGCGCGCGTCGGCCCAGGTCGTCCCGCTACCTACGGATCCGGATCCGTGGGGTGATGAGGTTGAATTCTAATCAAATGCCGTCGAACGGATCCGCTGGATCGTAAGGGGTCCATGCTATGCAGACTATCAAGGAGATCAACCATGTTTGGACCCAGCAATAACAGCGACGACTTTGTCCTCGCACTTCACGCCGCTAATGTCCTTGGCAACGAACGTCGCGCTCGCGCGAATAGCGATGCCCGCACACGCCACAGTGTCGAGCGGCTCGCTCAGGCCCACCGCGCCGCTCTCAGCCGCATCGCGGATTTGGAAGCGCTACTCAAGCGCGAGCGCAGCGCCCGCATCGCCGCCGAGATGAACCTCGAGCGCCGCAGCCGCGCATAAAAAAGCCGGCGGTGGGATGCCGCCGGCCATTCCTCACTTCGAGCCACCGCGCTCAAGCGGTCTGCATCTGACCCAACTCGTTGACCACATCGCGCAGATAGCGACGGCGGGGTGCCGGGTCGGCGCGACCGTAGTCGGCGATGGCCTCGCGGTCATATGCCAGCACGCCCTTCATGCTGCTTATGCCGTGAAGGTGCAGCTCGATGGCCGTGTCGGATGCGCATGCCACACGGCACAGCATCAACCTGGGCATCGCTCGCAGCCACTCAACCACCTCGGGCGACACTGCCTCCACTTGCTCGGGTCGAACCGACCCAGCCGCCAGTGATGCAGCCAGTTGCCGAATTGCCTCCCACTCGTTCCCGGCCTTTGTTTCTTCCCGATCGGCGTCGCGAAGCGCAGCCTCGGCAATCTCAAATGGCATCTGGGGAGCCGGTGGCGATCCGATCGACACAACCCTCCGAACGAGCCTCCCGCCCTCGCGGACGAACGTCACCATCACCGTAGCCAGGGCCGCAAAAGCCGCTCTTATCATCGCAAGAAATCGCATCTGGTCATCTCCTTTCAACAATCGATAATCCAAATGATCGATTCGTTTTGCGAAAGGCACAATAACGCAGACGGATCATTCAAATTTCGAACGAATGAATTGATGCCCGAATTCTTCTGGGAAATCCCACGATGCCCAGAAATTGGGGCCTGTAGCGCATGAATTCAATGTTGACATCGAGGCCCTCACGATTTAATTGATGTTTGTCAGGATTTTTTCTTGCAATCCTGATTCGTTTCCGCAATCCTTACAGCTCATCAGCTGCGAGGATTTTTATGCGTCGACCACCTTTCCCCACCCGAGTGCCAATCCCAGTCGAGCGTCCCTCGCTGTTTGTCGACGCGCTCGTCGATCACCTGAACGAGGAAGGCGATGTGCTGGTCGGCGAAGGCCCCACGGCTGCCGAGCCGATAGTCCCCGCAGACGATGGCTGGGACGACCCCTATGGCGCACGTCTCGTCGATACATCACCTCCGGCCACCGTCGAGGTCGGCGATGACGAGCTGCCGGCTTTTCTCTTTGTCGAAACTTTTGGAGGAAAGCGCTAATGCAGTCCGAGCCCATCGTCGAACGGCGCGCTCACGTGCTTCCGCATCCCGATCGCGCCTTTACAATCGTGTCCGTCGAGCAGCGCGAAAGCGGCATCCGCGATTGCGTCCTTCTCGACATTCATGCCAAGCGCGCCGGCCAGTCCCGGCGAATGGTTCTGCATTGCCGCGGCGACATGCCGTCCGTCGGTGACAGCATCCAGCGCAAACGGCGCAGGGGAGGCATTGCCGCCGTCTGGGCACGCTCCGGAACCACCGAGATCGTGGGAGGTGGTTTCACCACCGCTGCCGTCCCCGATGTCTGGAGATAGGCCAATGTTGACTGTATCAGCCGCCGCTCTTCGCCAGCACATCATCGATGGCGAAACCTACGCTGCTATCGCTCACCGTTATGGTTCGAGCGAGGGCGCCGTTACGCAGCGCTGCCGCAGGCTCGGCGTCTCTGCACGCCAAGTCCTCGGTTACCACCGCGCTGGCAGACCTAAAGGTCGTCGCCGCATGTGTGTCGTTTGCGAGAGTGAGTTTTCGTCGACAGGCGCCGGCAATGTTGTCTGCAAGCCCTGTAAGCAGATCCACGCCGGTGAAAACTGGACGTCAGGAGTGACCCCCATATGAGCTTCCCGACCCCCAACCTTCCTAAAGATCCTTGGGCTCGTCGCTGTCGTGATCTCCTGCCGCCGGAGCGTACATTCGCTGACGAAATGCGCTCGCCGATAGCGCGCGAAATTCTCGCCTCGTTGCTCCACGACGATGACGAGCAGGCACGGATGGCTGTCGAGGGGGTGCGCACATGACACCGGCACAGATCAACGCGGTCCTCTTGCTCTGGGATGACATCACCGGCCGGCGCGTTCGCCGCGAAATCACCCGCGATGAGTACGTCACGCTGATCAGCGCTCTCGGCTTCGAGCCCGTGGATGAAGACGTCCCCGATCTCGAGACCAATTTCTTCGACGGAGACTTCTACGCACCCTAAAATCGCTCGATCAGGGCGTCCACGTGGCGCCCGCATCCGGCAATTTCGCCACCCCCACAAGGAGAAACCGATGACGTATCAGCTCACCGTCGCCAACATCCAGATGAAGCCCACCCGCTCGGCACCCGACGCACGTGGTTCCGGCGCCGCACCATCCACACCCGCTGCCCCTGCCGCCCGTAGTGCTGCTAAAGAAGATGCCGGCGACGACGATGGTGATGGAGACTCTGACAGTAGGCGCTCCCGCAAGCTCTTCCTCCGTCTCGACATTGAGACAATTCCTTCACAAGACCCGGATCTGATCGAGCAGATCAAGTCGAACAACCGCCCAACATTCCCTGACCTCGATTCGATCGAAGCCGCTGCCAATCTTGTTGATGAGCGCAAGATCAGCGCCGATCTCGAGAAGCGCCGCGCGAAAGCCATTTCCGATTACGAAGGCGCTCTTAAGAAGGCTGATGACGCTGCCGAGATCGAATGGCGCAATACGTCGAAAAGCGGCACCCACGGCCATCTCGCGTGCATTAGCTTTGCCGCCGGTGATGGCAAAATCCACAACGTCCGCAACGTTTGTCTCGATAACCTCGATGAATTTGAACTCGATTTCGACGCCGTACGCGCGGGCGAGATGGGGATGCTCGCCGACTTCTTTTCGATGCTTGATGAGGTGCTCGATCAAGAGGATGCCCGCATCCATTTGGAAGGGGGATACCACCTCAATCGAGACCCGATCATCGTCGCCCACTTTGCCGATTTCGACATCCGTTTTATCTGGCAACGAGCCATCGCGATCGGCTTCCCGATCCCGCGCTGGTGGCCCATCAACTACAATAAATATCGAGATGACCAAGTCGTCGACACCATGACGATGTGGGCCGGACACGGCAACCGCATCAGCCTCGATCGCCTGTGCAAATCCCTCGGCATCCCCGGGAAAGGGGACGGCATCGACGGCTCGAAGGTGTGGGACGCGATCGTGGATGGTCGGTTGTATGAAGTGTGCATGTATTGCGATGACGATATCCGGCGGCTGCGTTCGTGCCATCGAAAGATGCAGGGGCTGGCGCCGCTCGAGGGAGATGTCGAGCAACTCAATGACGATGGTGGTGCAGACGACGATTTGTATGAGCGCCCCAGGACTTCATTTTTGAAGCCGCACTTCACGTTCTTCGATGCCGAAGAAGGGGAGGGTCTGTGATGTTCACACACATAAGCACCACAGTGAACCGCATAGTCATGGTCGACGGAGTGTGTTCCGTGAGCGTGACAATTGAAACGGCCAAGTTGGACAGGGGTTATTATCAGGGTCCCAACATTGAATTCGAGTTCACCATTCCTTCATACGAAATTGAGTGCGCCTACACTGAAGCGCTCGAGAGAGGATGCCGGATTTTCGAACGCTTCAACGCAAAGCTGGGAGCAGCATGATGTCGAAAACCGAGTGGCCTGACGCACCTTGCTGCGCCCCCAATTACCCCTTCGGCTGCATCTGCCCGCTGAAAGAGCGCGCCCTTCGAGCATGGATGCGAGACGACAACAGCGTCCCGCCGATGACCGAGCGGCAGCGGGCGTACTGCCTTTTCGAGATCGGGCGCGTCGAGGGCTACCGGCGCGATGATTACGTCGACTCGAGCGATGCCGAGCTCGCGCACACGACGATTGTCGCGTGGCTCGACTATGCGGCCGATAAAGGTCTGACGTCGTAATCGTCGCGTGTGACTTTCATACCTTCGGGGCATCCTACCCTCATTGCTGACATCTGGAGAGAACCATGCCCCGAACTGCTGCTGAGAAAATTGAGACTGGACTGCGGGCTGAAGAAATCGGCTACGTTGCGCCCCCCACCGAACTCGAGCCCACAGGCGTTATTGGCGAAGACGAGAAGTGGGTCGAGCTGCTCGACTTCTGGGTCGAGGAAGAGGTCAGCTGGGGTAGCGCGCTGTTGGTCTACATTTCCGATCGCTATGATGTCCCGCTCTCGGAAGCCTACTTCAATACCGACAGCTTTGCGAAGTCGATGATCGCGCGATTCGATCGTCTCGAAGACCCTGACTGCGTTGTCAGCTTCAACTGAGAGGGGATGGATTGATGCGCGTATTCTTCACCGCCGACACTCATTTTGGCCACCGCGGCATCCTCGGCATGTGCAGCCGGCCCTTCGACGACATCGATTCCCACGACCGCGCCCTGATCGACGCTTGGAATGCTGTCGTCGCCCCCGAGGATACCGTATGGCACCTTGGCGATTTCGCTTATCGGTGTGGCCCTCAGCAGACGCGCCGGATCTTCGAGCAGCTCAACGGCACCAAGCATCTGATCCGTGGCAACCACGACCACAAGGGTGAAACCCTTCGCCTGCCGTGGGCCTCAATCAACGATCTGACCGAGGTCACCGTCGACGACCAGGTCTTCGTACTGTGTCACTACGGCCTCCGCACGTGGCGCAACATGCGGAGGGGCGCCATCCACCTTTTCGGGCATTCACACAAGCGGCTTCCGGGGACCAGCCAATGCATCGACGTGGGCGTCGATAATATGTCGTACGCGCCCGTTGGGGTCGAAACCATTCGCGCCAGGTTGGCTGAGCTTCCTCAGCTCGTTTTTTTGGACGGGACTGATGAAGAGCCATCCATGACGCTTCAAACTGCAGGTCGTTGAAACATAAAGGTTTACCCAGTTGACTGCTGCGAGCGGCTTGGGTGGGTAAAAGGTATTGCGATGAAAATCTGGACACTCAGCGACCTACACATCGACGTCAATCACGCCGACGATCTCGACCTCGGTCCGCATCCCGATTGCGACGTCATCATCGTCGCCGGAGACGTTTGTGATGGCGGGTATCATGACCCCGCGCCGTGGCTCCTGAATGAGTTTTCGGACGACGAGCGAGCCAAGCTTCTTTTTGTCGCCGGAAATCACGAAGCGTATGGCCAAGGCTTGGACCTCGTCCCCGACTATCTGACCCGTCTCACCGACCGGACCGGCATCACGATCCTTCACCGGTCCGTGGTCGAAATCGGCAATCAACGATTCGTCGGCTGCCCCTTGTGGTCTGATTTCTCGCCGCGTCTCGACGAACACTGGGGCGACAAAGGCGATTTCGCTGCAGTGCCAGATCTGACGCCGGACACCTGGCGCGCTGAGCATCGGCGAGATCGCGCATGGCTGGAAGAAGTCCTCGAGCCAGGCGATGTCGTCGTGACCCACCATGCGCCGTCGTTCGAAGGGTTGGCGACGGCAATGCAGCACAACATCCAAAAAATGATGTTGTCATCGGGCTATTACACCGACCTCGAAGATTTTATCATCGACCGGCAGCCAGCCCTCTGGCTGCATGGGCACACCCACGTCACGCGCGAGTACGCTGTCGGCCAAACCCGCGTGGTCACAAACGGCCTGGGGCGGGGCCATAATCACGCTTTCGATCCCGGATACGTGGTCGAAATCGACGCCTACACGCCGCCGCCGCCAGGGTTCTAAATCAAGTGAACTCGAGTTCACTTTGCTTTCGATGTATTGGTTTCGGTGGTCAAAATTACACACAGATTGCGATTTTGTGTGCGTTTTTGTCCGTCATCCGGCAGCCCTCTTTTTCCCGCCGTCGATGAGCTGGAGACCACCCAATGCCGGCGGCAGGTCGGGCGGTGTCGGATCGCGCTCGATGTCAGGCAAATGGATGCCGCAAGGCTTTCTGTACTTCTGCGGTTTTCGGCGATCTGTCGTCCAAGGACAATCGGCTGACAAAAGGCTGAGCATGTGTGCCAAGCTAGTGTCGGCGCCGTATTTTTCTGCCAGCCGCGCAAGGCGATATTGGCCCGATCGGCGGCACAGGTTGCACTGCACCCTGACCACGACCCACGGATAATCGACGATGACGACGGGCTTCGATTTCATGCCCCGAAATTAGAACGAAACCAGAACACGGGCAAGCGGATCGTCGATGAAAGGAAAGCCAAGTAAACTCGAGTTCGCTTGGTTTAGAGCACGGTGGCGATGAGCTGAAGGGCGCCGATGACGGACATGATGATGCCCAGGATGCCGCACGCGATGAGGATACGGACGGTCCAACTCATATCCCCGTTAACCTTTTCTTCATCTTCCCGGCAACCGAGCTTGACCGGTGATGATTGTATCCGTCAACGTCGAATCATGAAGATAGACGTGCGCGAGGGATTCGTTCCCTTATTCGAAATGATATCGCAAATGGCGCATCTGGAGCATGAGCTTCAGAATGAGCCTACATCCATGCCCGCAGCTGGCGAGCAGGTGCACGACAATGCCCCTTTGCGCATCGCTGACATCATCCATTTGCCGGAATTCAGCGGCGCAATCACAGTCGGCATGATCCGCGGGGCGATATCAAGGGGAGAGCTATCGAGCGAGCGGCTCGGACGCCGCATCGTCGTCACCCCTCGATCCCTTCGTGCCTGGAGAATTCAATGTCAAAAAACCTGGGAGCGCGGCTCTACCTCAAGCCGGCCGAATACGGCAAGGACGGCAAGCTCCGGAAGCGTGCCACATGGATCATCAAAGATGGATCCCTCCGACGCGTCACTGGATGCGCTGCGCATGAGCGCGAGCAAGCTGAAAAGGCGTTAAGCGACTACCTGGCTGAGAAGCACACGTCGACGCCAACGGTGGAGCAGCCGGCTTCCGCTTGGCTAGTGACCGACGTTCTGCGCCTGTATGGCGAAGAAGTTGCCCCTAGCCACCGCAGACCGGAGAAGACGGCACTACGTCTGATCCAGCTCGGCGAATGGTGGCAGGGCAAAACCCTTGCAGATGTTACCGGTCGCACCTGTCGTCAATACGTCGAATGGCGTTGCTCCATGCCTTGGAAGTCCTCCAAACCCAAGGATGGTGAGAAGCCGAGGATGGTAACGGCACCTGGCGCACGCCGTGAGCTCGAAGACATGCGGGCAGCCATCAACTGGCATCGTAAAGAAGGCCTGTGCCGCGAAGTCGTGGAAGTGACCCTGCCGCCCAGGGCGCAGCCAGAGGAGCGATGGTTGACCCGTGAGGAGGTTGCCAAGCTGCTCAGGACGGCATGGACGCACCGCGAGCGCCAGCACGGCAAGCCGACGAAACGCCGTCCCTGGAAGCACTTGGCACGTTTCATCGTGGCTGCTCTTTATACTGGATCCCGGCAAGGGGTCATTACCGGGGCGGCGCTGACGGTCCGCGAAGGGGCAGGGTTCGTCGACATGGAGCGGGGTGTCTTTTACCGGCGTCCAAGGGGTGAGGATGACAGGACGAAGCGTCGGCCATCTATCCGGATACCGGTCCGCGCCTTGAGCCATTTTCGCCGTTGGGCTGCAGACAGGGGCGGTGACACGATCTCGAAGTCGTGGCTGATTGAATACGACGGTGAAAGGATCGGCGAGGTAAATAAAGGGTTTGCCAGCTTGGTCAAAGCCGCCGGCCTGGGGCCTGAGGTGACGCCACATACTCTGCGTCACACCGCGGCAACCTGGTTAATGCAGAGCGGCGCCGATTTATGGGACAGCGCGGGCTTCTTAGGGATGTCGGTCGCGACCCTAGAGCGGGTGTATGGTCACCATCATCCCGATCACCAGCGAACTGCGGTTGAAAATCTTGGGAGAAGGGGTCGATGATCGAGCCCTCTGCACCCATTTTACCGATTGGGGGCACTTATGCCGAATGATCTGGACGTCGCGTCACTGCGTCGCTTGTCGATAGGACTTCTGAGCGCATCGGGAGCGCTTCTCCTTGGTGCGTTGGGTCTGATTGGAGCCGGTGTGTCATCAGCAAATGTTGAATACGTCCGGGGTCTGACGGGCCCTACTGTCACACTTGGTACTGCTGGCGCAATGGCAGTCTTGGCAATGATTTGGACAGAGTTCGCCGACCATCCCAACACTCCTGAGACGGGTCATCCTCACTCGAAACCCAACTACCGACAATCGGCGACGGCCCTGTTGATGGGGTGCGGCCTTCTTAGTTTCATCGGAGGCGGATGGTGGCTGTTGCGAAGCGCAACTGCTATCTAGAGGACCAATGTCCTCTAACTTGAGAACAGACCCGGTAACGGGGTCCGTACGGGGTCCAGTTGCTAAGAACGCAAAGAGAACCGGGGCGCATGAAGCCCCATCAAAAGTGGTGGAAAGCCGGGCGTTTCGGCCATCTCTCAACCATTAGAAGACCGCTCATAACGGTCTGGTTGGGGGTTCGAGTCCCTCCGGGCCCACCACGTCTTTCCGGTACTTTTGTCGCTAATCAACGGTGTGCTCTCCGGTTCATTGAACCTTACGCACCGCAGCGGTGAAGTCCAGAATTGCCGATTCTTCCTTCATGGGGCGAACGTACCGTTCGGTTGGTTATCCCTGAGCTTGAGATTGCCGAGGCGTTCTTTGTGTCCCGGATTGAGCTTTCACCGGACCTGAGCGCGGTTGATCTTGAAGTCGTGACCATCAACGAGGCGGCTTACACGTGGTCAACTGCCGAGGAAGGGGAAACTCTGCCTTGCCGCAAGAGACATCGCCCGATCTGGAGTTCCCTGTCCCTGAAAACACAGTCCTTGAGGAAGCCGAGGAAACCGCTGGGCTGACTATCGGTACCGTGGACACACCAGACCGTGACAATATCGAACTTGAGGCTGAAAACCGGCTTGGTGCTGGTGGGCTTTGGCAGGCAATGCAGATCAACAGCCAGACCGAAGCCGTGTTCCAGACCAGCGAGGACGGGGATTATTAAGCCCGGTTCCGTTGGCGCGGCCCGCAATCAACCGTGGGTAGCTGGTCAGCGCCATTGGCAGAGATAACGCTGCCCGTACCCGAATAACCGTACCTGTCCCTAACGCCTTTATCGCCGGCCAGTGAGCGTGCTTTTTCTATTTGAGGTTTCCTATGCCCGAGACATCTACTCAAACAGTCAACCGCGTCTATCGCAACTTCAAGCGCTAAACTGGGGATGGCCTAGCCAATGAGCCGACAGGAGTGCCGACGGCGCTGGCTGGATCATCCCTGGTATCGCCGGAACCTTCGTGGACATCGGCCCTGACTGGTTCAACGATAATTGCACGGCCAGCTTCAATTTCCAGGGGGCTGGCCCCAAGGATCGTGTCTATCGCGCTGCTGATCACGACTTCAGCATCAACGGTGCGCTTAATGGCGCGGGTGGATTGGTAACGATCACATCCTTGTGGCTATGCACCTGCGGTGGGCACTCTGTTCACTGCTGAGCGCCCTTGTCTTCTTCGGTTCATCATCTGGGCGAAAGTGTATCCTGAAATCACAAACATCAGTGCAGGAATTACCTGAAAGTAAATGACGTCATTTACAATGGACTGAGCGCCTATCGAAAGAACAGCCGCTATTGTGACATTTCGAGCGAAACTGTTTCGTTCAATCCAAATCAACGCAAGGCCGAAAAAAGCTGACCCAAGGTATAGGAACGCATATATAGCCCCTCCCTTGTACACTGCGGTAAGCAGAACGTTGTGCAGACTGGAGAACTCGAACTCCATCACGTCAATCAGGTTGCAGAATCCGCATCCCTTCAACACAATATTCGGCGTTAAGCGTTCGAGGGATTGGCGATAAATCTCCAGCCGGCCAGTCGATAGGTCGTCAACGTTGCCGGTTTCAATGTTCGTCAGCGCTCGATCAAACTTAGTGGCCCCCAAGCCCGATTCTTGCGGCCCAATGGTCCAAATACCGATGACGACAATGAAGATTGCGAACGCCAGCCATGCCTTCTTCTGCCGAGGAGCGAGCGCCAGAAGTGCAAGGAAAAAGATTATCGCTCCGAGCATTACCTGGCGCGACCACATAGTGAAGGAAATGGCGATTAGTAAGCTCGATGAGGCGAGGACAAGGTGTGCCAGAAACTTCCTCTCTATCGCTTCGACAGATCCAAGCCCCAGAGCTCCGATGAACATAGAAATGGTAGCCAACGTGATCACCGCGTACTTTCCATAAAACGGAAAGAATGACTGGATGAATGTAGTTTCATCAGAACTGTACGAGGTGGACTCGTATGCCATCGAGGGGACGAGGTGGCCGTTCGTAATGAATAGATCAATCGCAAAGATGGTTGCAACAACTACAGACACTGGTGCAATCCACCTCAATATGCTGGCGAGGTCTCCGAAGCGGCGTGCGAGCGTAATCCCTACTAAGAGATAGGGGGCACCACTAGAATAGCTGGCCGCGCCCAATAGATTGCGTAGCCGTCCATCGCTACCCACGCTGCCAATCAGGGCTAGAAAGCCGCACAAAACCATGAAGGCAACCACTGCCCAATGGGCTTTCTCATCAGGCCGAAAGAGTAGAAATGCTGCGGGCGCCAATAACAACGCCGGAGTAACCTCAAATCCAGGAACGGCAAAAATTTGCACCGGCAACGCAGCAAATATTAAGAGCAGTACGGCTAGGCAAACTCGCCAACTCGATTCCATGCTGGTCTGCTCAGTAATATTCATGGCGCGCGTCCCAATCCGCAAATGTTTGGTGGGAATAACGGTCTATAGCTAAAGAATCTAGTATTGGCGGCATTTTATTTCAAACTGCAATGCCAACAAGGCGTTCCCACCGGACCGCCTCTTTCTTTTCCGATACATCGACATCGATAGGAGGCCATTATGGCCAGACCGCTCCAACCCGAGGTGATTGAGCATATCAAACGTAGGGAAGGATTCCGTGCCAACGCCTATCCCGATCCCGGTTCGGTCAACGGAAAGCCCGTAGCCATCGGTACGGACAGACCCGGCGAAGCGGGAAACCTGTTCAGTTGGGTGAAACGATCACCAAACCACTGCGAAGCAACCAGCACGACTTCAGGAACCCGAAGCATGGTGATCCGCTGTCCGGCACACGCAGGCATCTCGGCGAGGACTGAGGTCCTTGCTCCCGCGCTAGCTGACTCGCAAAGAGTGGTTTGGTCGTGACTGTACAACAAAAGTAGAAGCATGCCGCACTGCGTTGCTTTATGTCCGGCTGTGAAAGGCTAATTTGGGGCTTTTGCGGTGCGCACTTTCTTGCAATAAGGTTCTAGCGCTGCTTCTCGTTGTTTAACTCCAGACGGGCTTTTTTACAGCTGGAGTGCCTTCGACAGTGGCCACTGATATTGAAGTCAGTATACATCATGAGAGGGCTTTTTATGAATTTTTCATCTTTGACGCGCTTGGCGCTATCCGCAGTTGCCTTAACTGCAATCGCTGCGTGTTCTACTTCTGGCAGCTCCCCTGAAATGGCCGAAGCATCGCAGGCTTTTGAAATCAACGACGTTTCGATCAGCAGCATGACAACTGCGAATCTATGTCGTGACCTGGGAGGCCAGGGCGCTGCGCCTACAGTGACTGTGACCCATACCGCTGTGGCCGGTGTTCCCATTCGACTTGCGCTAACGGATCGCCTCAGCGACGGAAGCACCTTCAACCATCGCAGCACCCGTGTTTCATCGGACGCATCCGGCACAACGGTTGTCAACTATTCGTTCTTGCCGCCGTGCAACACCACGGACGGACGTCTGGACTCCGACTACCGTTTGACCGTGCAAGCTGGTGACGAAGGGAAAACAATCTCCTGGGCGAAGTTCAACTCTGGGACACGCACAATAAACTAAGTTCTTTGGAGAGACTGGCAACGGTCCGGGCAGCGAAACCTGCCTAGTCCATCCCATCAGTCTCGCATGAAAGTGACATGTGAAGCCGCCCATTTAGGGCGGCTTTTTTGTATTCAACACCGGGAGAATGACATGAGGGCTGCGCGTTTCGCCCCCGTTGTCCGCTCGCTCGCGGCGAATGTATTCAGGCACCGCCGCTCCGCGACGACATGGACCGCCAGATCAGATGCTGGAGGGTCGCCGCATGAACATCGAAATCGAAAATCTCTCGGTAAGCTATGGCTCGGGGCTTTTCTCGCGTAGCGCGCCGGTCAAGGCGCTCGATCAAATCACGCTTTCCATTCCCGCCGGTTCGACCATGGGCATTGTGGGCGAGAGTGGGTCGGGTAAATCGACTTTAGGGCGCGTGCTCTTGCGCATGTTGCCACCTGATGCAGGTGCGGTCTCGGTCGGGGGCAAAAATCTTTATGGTTTGCGTGGCTCTTCATTGGGCGCATTTCGACGCAATGTGCAGGCGGTGTTTCAGGATTCGGGCGCTTCGCTCAACCCGCGGCAGAACATTGGGGCATCGATCGCCGAAGGGCTCGACATTCATCGGATCGGGACAGTTAGCGAGCGCCATACACGGCTGATCGAATTACTAGAAGGCTAGTTTTTGACCGAGCACGCTCCTCGGCCTGACGGCAATGCAGCCAGGCCGAGCATGCATGCTGTGATCGGTTCGTCTCTAAATGATCGCGGCTGTTCTTGGCAGTTCCGATAGAACTTCAGGGCCGTCGGCGCGCATGATGACAACTTCTTCAAGGCGGATTCCGAAACGGCCGGGCAGGTAGATGCCGGGTTCGATGGAGAACACCATGCCTTCATCGAGCACGGCGTCGCTGTTGGCGGCGATATAGGGAGGCTCGTGAACGTCAAGGCCCAGGCCGTGGCCGGTGCGGTGCAAGAAGAATTCCCCATAGCCTGCTTCCGCGATGACTGTGCGCGCTGCAGCGTCGATCGCATTGGCTTTGACGCCCGGTCGTGCCGTTGCCAATGCTGCCTGTACTGCGGCGTCGACGATAGCGTGGACACTGCTAAAGGCTTCGCTCGGCTCTCCCATATGGGCAACACGTGTCATGTCGCTGGGATACCCGTCGAGTCGTCCGCCGATGTCGAGCAATACGGCGTCATTGTCCTTGAGGACGGTGTCGCCAGTATGATGGTGCGGAAATGCGCCATTCTCGCCGAAACAAACGAGATCGAACTGCGGGCGCGCGCCATTGTCGAGATAGACCGAGCGGATCACCGAGGCGACGTCGCTCTCGGTAACGCCCGGTTTGAGCGCGGCGAAGCCCGCCTGCATCGCCTTGTCGTTGAGCAATTGGCTTGCCTTGAGACGGCGGCATTCATCCTCATCCTTGCGGGCGCGCAGGAACGAAACCGTATCGCCTGTAAAGCGGCGCTTGGCGCCCGGCAGAGCATCGAGCAGCAGCAGCGCGAAATCGGCGCGCATGGTTTCGTCGATGACGATCGAAGGTGCCGAACGGTCGATGCCGGTATCGTCTAGCAGCTTGGCGAGTGCGGCGTTGGGGCCGTCACTGTCACTCCAGGCCACCATCGGCAAATTGGAAGATTTGCGCGCCGCGTCCAGATTGAGCGCAGGCATCAGAAAGCCGGCATAGGTTGCGGAAACGAGCAACATCACCGGACGTTCGTCTCCATGCGGATCGACGCCGGTCAAATAGACCATGTGGCTCGATGGCCCGATGGCGACGAGGTCTGTGCCCGTTTCGGCCATGCGCCGGCGAAGGCTATCGATGCGGGAAGGTGCGGTCATTATCGTCTCCGGGATATAACAGAAAAGGGAGCCGCCCGTGGGCGGCTCCCAAGTGCGATATGATGTTTGTTAGTCCTTGGTCACAAGGCGATAGAATACGAAGTCGGATGTGGCGCCGTTCACATAGCCATCGACATTGTCTGCCATGGCAACCTCATAGGCGGCCTGGAACATGATGACGATCGGCGAATTTTCCTGAACTTTGCGCTGCAGGTCGAGGTAGAGCTCGTTGCGTGCATCGGGATCAGCTTCCGCCAGGGCAGCCATTGTTTCCTGGTTCATTTCGTCGGGAACGGCCCAGGCATTGCGCCAGGTTGTCGTTGCCGCATACGCCTCGTCGGAATTATCCGAGTTGTATGCGAACGCCTTGGCGTTGGAGTGCGGATCCATGAAGTCGGGGCCCCAATAAAGCAACATCGCTTCGTGGCTGCGTTCGCGGTACTTCGTGATGACCTGAGCAGCGGTGCCGGGAATGATCTCGAAGTCGATCCCGGCTTCGCCAAATGTTGCCTGCAGTGACTGAGCCATGTCGGTGAAGGGGGCAGCGTTGATCACGTCGAGCGAGACGGTGATCGGGGTTTCGATGCCTGCCTCTTCCAGGATTTCCATCGCGCGATCTGGGTCGTAGCTGTAGGGCGTGTCGTTGAGCGCGCCCGGGAACCCATCGGGCCAGAATGCCTGATGTACTTCCATCTGACCGGCAAGGAAGCTGTCGGCCATGCCGTCATAATCCACCAGATACCGCGCGGCTTCCCAAACGGCTTCGTCTGCCAACTGTTCGGACTTCTGGTTGAAGGACAGGAAATGGACTGCAGCCTGGGGGAAGGTCTCCACCTTGGCGCTGCCGTCGAGCGCTGCAATCTGGTCGGGTGTCAGATTGCGGGCAAGGTCGACATCGCCGGTTTCGAGAAGCAATTGCTGAGTGGCTGCTTCTGCGACGTGACGGATGATGACGCCTTCGATTGCTGGTGCCCCGTTGAAGTAGTCCGGGTTGGATTCGAGGCGGACGATTTCAGCAGGACGATAGGCTGAAAGCGAGAACGGTCCCGAGCCTGCCGAATTGGCATTGAGCCAGCCATTGCCCATATCGCCATCGGTTTCATTGGCCATGACCGTTACTTCATCAACGATCGAAGCAGGGCGTGCCGCAAGCACGTTGAGGACGAACGCTGATGAGAAATCACCCTCGTAGCGAACAACAACGGTGTTGCCGTCGACGGTGACCATTTCGTCGATGTTTTCAGGGGTCCAGCCGAGCTGGGTCAGAATAAACGCCGGTGTCAGATCAAGCTCAACGACGCGCTTGAACGAGAATAGGGCGTCTTCCGGGCGGACAGGGTTGCCGGAATGGAAAGTCGCGCCTTCGCGCATAGTGAAGGTGATGGTCTTGTTTTCGTCGTCGGCTTCCCATTCGCTGGCCAAACCGGCGGCGAGAACCGCTGTGTCTTCAGCATCGTACTGCACGAGACGGTCATAGACGTTGGTTACAAGTTCGCCCGAACTGAATTCATAGGCTTGGGCCGGATCGATAGCGACAATGTCGTCGATGTTCTGGGCCACGACCAGGATGCCGGCAGGTGTCTCCGCAAGAGCGGCGACGGGAGTTAGCGGCAGGGCGATTGCCGTTGCCAGCAATGCGGCGCGGAAAATCTTCATGATTGGTCTTCCTTTTGCGTTGATGTTGGGGTGACCGGCTGGATGTCCGGCTTCTTGTGAGCGTCTGGGAGAATCTTCGACGCCGTTATGGATTGAAAGAGCGCAAGCGTGCCCGCCCAGAGTAGCTTGGCTGGCTCGGTGCCGTGGTTTGCCCAAGCGTGCGGCTGGTTGCCACGAAAATGAAGCGCATCACCGGCGCCCAACACCATCGTCTCATTGGCCAGGCTCTGGGTGATCGTGCCCGAAAGAACATAGAGCAGCTCTTCGCCCTCGTGACTTACGGTTTCCGATTGATAGCCTACTGGCACTGTCATGATGAAAGACGAAAGCCTGTTGCCTGGGAATTCGGTCGAAAGGCGTTCATAGACGATGGATGTGCCATCGATGGAAAATTTGCGGCGAGTGTCGGCCTGGCTCAGCGCATCTTTGGCGGTCGGAGCGGCAATGAAATAGTCGACCCTTACGCCAAGCGCTCGGGCGATCTGGGCCAGGGTGCCCAAGGAGGGTGTTGCTTGATCGCGCTCGATCTGGCTCAAATAGCCAACTGAGGTTTGGGCGGCGTCGCCGAGCATTTGCAGCGTCATCTGTCGCTGCTTGCGGCGGTCACGAACAAGGGCGCCGATTCTGGGTGATCCGTCGCCGGTCGCCGCCCTTTCATCCAACCCTGTCATTGCGCCTCCACCAAAATTTTTTTGATCTAAGCAAAAAATTTTGTATGATCCAAGCGAATTGTGACATCTCTTTTGTTCTCGAGGGTCCAATCGCCATCGTTTGATAGGGTTCGCAAAAGGAGTAGCGGCACGGTGTCATTAGACGGACAGCCAGATAGCAAGCCGATAGACCAGCCGGTGCGGCAGTGGAGTCGCCGGCGCATCAATGCGCTGCTCAAGGAAGTTGGCTGGTTCGTCGTTACTGTGGCGCTGACCTGTCTGGGGTTGTTGGCGATTACGTTCTTCATCGGACGCGTCGTGCCAATCGATCCTGTCCTTGCTATTGTCGGTGACAGGGCTTCGGCCAGTACCTATGAAGCGGCGCGCGTTGCCATGGGCCTCGATCGGCCGCTTTACCAGCAATTCTTTTCTTATGTCGGCGATATTCTGACCGGTGATTTCGGCACGTCAGTTTCCACCGGGCGTCCGGTGCTCGACGATCTGGCCCGCGTCTTCCCCGCAACGCTCGAAATGGCCACTATCGGCATACTGATCGGTGTTTTTCTGGGTGTGCCGATGGGCGTTCTTGCGGCGTCGCGTCAGGGCAGTCTGGTCGATCAGGTCATCCGCGTCGTTGGCCTTTTGGGCTATTCGATCCCGGCGTTTTGGGTCGGTCTGGTCGGGCTGGCGCTATTTTATGCGCAGCTTCGCTGGGTTGGCGGTCCGGGCCGTGTCGGCATTTTTTACGATGGGCTGGTGCCCCATATCACCGGGCTTATGCTTGTCGATAGTCTTTTGACCGGTCAGGTCGAGGTGTTCTGGGACGCTGTGAGCCACATTGTTCTGCCATCTTCAATCCTCGGTTTCTTCTCGCTCGCCTATATCGCGCGTATGACCCGCTCATTCATGCTCGATCAGCTCAGCCAGGAGTTCGTGACCACGGCTCGCGTCAAAGGTGTGCCAGAATGGCAGGTGATCTGGCGGCATGGATTTTACCCAATCCGAATTCAGCTGATCACGGTCATCAGTCTTTCCTATGCGGGGCTTCTTGAAGGTTCGGTGATGATCGAGACCGTCTTTTCATGGCCCGGTATCGGCAATTATCTGACGACGGGGCTGTTCAATGCCGACATGAATGCCGTGCTGGGTGCCACACTTGTCATCGGTGCCGTGTTCATCCTCATCAATAAACTGTCGGACGTGCTCTATCGCGTCCTCGATCCGAGGGCGCGCTGATGGCCTCCACACGTGACTGGCTTCTTGCCGATTCTCCAACCACGCGATTGCAGGCTTTCGCCGGGCGCTTCTACAGACTTACGCTGGGCCTGCTGAGCAACCCGCTGACGGTCGTGGGGTTGATCATCATCACCGTCCTGATCGTGACCGCCCTGGCTGCCGATTGGATAGCGCCGTATTCGGCCATCCGGCAGGATCTTTCCAATCGCCTGATGGCGCCAGGCTGGGATCATTTGATGGGCACTGACGCCCTTGGTCGGGATATTTTCTCGCGCGTCGTCTATGGCTCGCAGATCACGCTCACGATCGTCGGCCTTGTGGCAGTCATCGCTGCACCGCTTGGCTTGGTCATTGGTGCTGTGTCGGGCTATTTCGGCGGTTGGGTCGATCGGGTGCTCATGGGGATCACCGATATCTTCCTTTCGATGCCCAAGCTTATACTGGCGCTGGCTTTCGTTGCCGCACTCGGGCCGGGCATCAATAATGCCATCATCGCAATCGCTGTGACGACATGGCCTGCCTATGCGCGTATCGCGCGTGCCGAGACTCTTACATTTCGCAATTCGGAGTTCATCTCGGCAGTGCAGTTGCAGGGTGCATCACCCCTGCGCATCATCGTCATGCACATTCTGCCATTGTGTACCTCGTCGATGATTATCCGCGTAACACTCGATATGGCTGGCATCATCCTGACTGCTGCCGGACTTGGCTTTCTCGGGCTTGGTGCGCAACCGCCCTTGCCTGAATGGGGCGCAATGATTGCAACCGGACGGGATTTCATTCTCAACCAATGGTGGGTCGCAACAATGCCCGGCCTCGCTATCGTTGTTGTCAGTCTTGGCTTTTGCTTCCTTGGCGATGGACTGCGCGATGTTCTCGACCCCAAGCAGGGAGAAAAACATTGAGTACCCCGCTGCTGGACGTCCAAAATCTGAGCGTTTCTTTTTCGACCCATCGCGGGCCCGTCGAGGTGGTCAAAGGGATTTCCTTCTCCCTTGGGCGCGAGCGTTTGGCGATTGTCGGAGAAAGCGGCTCCGGGAAATCGATGACTGGGCGCTCAATCCTGCGCCTCATCCGGTCTCCAGGGCGCGTGCGCGCCGACAGGCTCAATTTCGATGGCATCGATCTTCTATCGCAAAGCGAAAAGCAGATGCGTTCGATACGCGGCGCGCGCATTTCGATGGTCATGCAAGACCCGAAGTTTTCGCTCAATCCAGTGATGACCGTTGGCGAACAGATCGCCGAAGCGCTCAGGGTGCATGACAAGGTTTCTGGTCGGGAGGCACGCGATCGCGTTATATCGATGCTCGAGGCAGTGCGTATCAACGAACCGGCGCGCGTTGCCAAACTCTATCCGCATGAGGTTTCAGGCGGCATGGGACAGCGGATCATGATTGCCATGATGCTCATTCCCGAGCCCGACCTGCTCATTGCCGATGAGCCGACCTCTGCGCTGGACGTTTCGGTGCAGGCTCAGGTGCTCGATATCATCGACGATCTCATTCGCACCAAGGGCATGGGGCTTATCCTGATCAGCCATGACCTCAATCTGGTCTCGCGCTATTGCGACAGGATATTGGTGATGAACGCCGGTCAGATCGTTGAAAGTTGCGCGGCTAAGGATCTGGCCAATGCAACACATCCTTATACACGCGGCCTTCTTGCGGCTATGCCGCGGCTCGATGAGACGCGTGAACAACTGCCGGTTCTCGATCGGGCAAGCTGGGGCGGGACATGACGAGCGCCATTACACTCAAGGATCTTTCGATCTCCTATGGCGAGACGGCGATCACTCACGATATCTCCCTCGACATAATGGAAGGGGAGAGCTTTGCGCTGGTGGGCGAGTCGGGGTCAGGCAAGACCACGGTTCTGCGCGCCATAGCCGGGCTTGCGCCGCAGTGGACCGGCGAGATCGCTCTGTTGGGCGAGCCGCGCACTCATGGTATCGAGACCGCTTCGGTTCGCGCGTCGCAGATGGTGTTTCAGGACCCCTACGGTTCGCTGCATCCTCGCAAGACCATCGACTCGGTTTTGTCCGAACCGCTGGCCATTCATGGCCACGGCAATCGCGGAGAGCGTGTTGAAGAGATGCTCAAAGCTGTCGGGCTCGATCGGCGGTTCAGATTTCGCTACCCGCACCAGCTATCGGGCGGCCAGCGTCAGCGCGTCGCCATTGCTCGGGCGTTGATGCTCGAACCCAAAGTCTTGCTCCTGGACGAACCCACCTCGGCGCTCGACGTCTCGGTGCAGGCAGAAATCCTCAATCTTCTCAAGCGCCTGCAGCGCGAGCAGAACTTGACCTACCTTATCGTGACCCACAATCTGCCCGTTGTTGCCTTCCTTTGCGATCGTCTGGCCGTGATGCGCCACGGTCGGATCGTCGAAGTCGCCACGGCTTCCCAATTGCGCGCCGGCACGTTTGCCGACCCCTATTCGCGCGAACTTTTTGCCGCAAGTGGCGGTGTCCCCGCCTGATTCAAGGATTTTGACATGACAAGTTCCGATACCGTTTCCGCACGCCTGCAGTTTGATGCCGCCATCGCCGCCGCCACAACGGCTGAAGCGGCATTTGGGGCGCTCCAGGAATTGGCGCGCCAGATTGTCGGGGCGAAGCTGTTCACTGTAATGGAAGTGGATATGGAGGCCGAGGTCGCGCGTCGGTCCTATACGTCCGACCCCGAGAGCTACCCAGCCTCGGGCACCAAACCCATCCGCTATGATCGCTGGTTCGATATCGTCCACAAAGAGCGTCAGCTGTTCGTGGCAAACACCATCGAGGACATATCGACTGTGTTCCCCGACTACGAGCTTATCGATTCCCTTGGGTGTCAGTCGGTGGTCAATCTACCGGTTGTACTCGCCGGTGAGCTTGTCGGCACCGTCAACATGCTCGACGTTGAACATCACTACGCTCCGGAGCGGGTCGAGGCGATCAAACGCGAAATCTCAATCCCGGCAAAGCTCGCTTTACTGATTGCACAGCGGGCCTGAAAGATTTTGCGAGCGCGCGTGCAGGTTGGGTGACGGCTGGATGATCCGGCCGCCGTGCCCTCGGCGCCGGGCCGATTTCAGCCAACGCGCGCCCATGCGCCAACGAGACGCGGATAGTAGATGCAGGGATCGTTTCCGGCCTGAGCTTCGGCGATGAGCCGCTCGTGCAATGTCCCGATATCGATATTGTCTGGACTTGCGATGCCAAGGGCTTCCATGGCCGGCATGAGGCTCCGCGTGGATTCGACGATGAACTCGAAGCCGTCCACATCTTGATCGTTGCTGATCCGCGTCAGCCCGATCATGGCCGGTGATAGTCCCGCCGTGCGGTATGCTGGATAGAGTGCTGCGCCCATATCGGCAGTGCGGCCTGAACGGCGATACACTTCACTGATTTGATCGATGCATTTGTGCAAGAGCGGCAGGGCCGGCTGAGCATAAGACGTTGAGATATCGAACTCGATAAACGTGACAAGCGTTCCTTGCTTCAGGCGCTGGGCCAGACCGGCCATTGCGGCGCCTGGATCGGCCATGTGCAGCAAGAGAAAGCGGCCGGTCACTGCATCGATGTCAGCGGGGAGTGTTGCGTCCTCGAGCGTGCCGGAAACAAATTTCACATCAAGGCCCTTGGCCTGCGCACGTGCCCTGGCCACCGAAAGTGCAGCTTCGGAGGGATCAAGTCCTATAATCTTGCCTTGGGGCCCGACGATTTCGGCTGCAATCAGTGAAACGTCGCCAACTCCGCACCCAACATCGAGGACGCGCATACCCTCTTTCAGCCCCGAGCGCAGCAGAATGTCGCGCGTCAGCTCTGCGAACAGGGCAGCCTGACGCTCAAGCCGAACCAGCTCGCGCTGGGAATGGCCCAGGATATAATCGTGCTCTTTTGCTTGGGTCTGCTGGGCGCTCATGGGGTCCTCTGAAGATAAGGTGTCGGCTGTTGCACTGGGATTTTGTGCGCGGAAAGCTCTCGATGGTGCCGTTAACGTGGCTTACACGTCCGGTCCGGTAGTTTGGCTCAACTGGTATCCTGAGTGGAACCTGAGATGTTGTACAGCCGCATAAAGACGAGACAAGCCAGCATCGCGTTGCTTGAAACCCGGGGAGAAGGCTTTCCGGTGTTGTTTTTGCACGGCAATTCGAGTTCCAGCGCAGCTTTCTACAAACAATTTGAATCGCCTTTGGCAGATCGATATCGCTTCATCGCTATCGATTTGCCCGGCCACGGTGCGTCGGACAATGCCGCCGACCCCAAGGCTGGCTACACAATTCCTGGATTTGCCGACACCGTTGTTGAGCTGATCGATGCGCTTGGTGTCGAAGCCATAGCGGTTGTCGGATGGTCTCTTGGCGGTCATGTCGGTATCGAGCTGCTTGACAAAGATCCGCGCATAGCCGGGCTTATGGCTGTTGGAACACCGCCGGTATCCGGTGGCGTGCTCGGTTTGCTCCGTGGCTTTCACAAGCAGTTCGATCTCACATTGACGACGAAGGGTCGGTTGACCCGCAGGGAAATGGCGAGGCTGGCGCGGTTGTGTTTTGGCGATGCAGCGCCTCAGAACTTGCATGACGCGATCGCGCGTGCCGACTGGCGGATGAGAAAAGTCATGGGACATGGCCTGATGATGGGCGCCGGCGTCGATCAGAAAAAAGTCGTCGAGCACAGCCCAGTCCCTTTCGCGGTGGTCAATGGCAAGCGGGAGCCATTTGCCCGCCTCGATTATCTGGCGGGCCTAGATTATGCCAATCTTTGGGATGGGCAGTGTCATGTTATTGACGCGGCCGGACATGCCCCGTTTCTTGAGGCGCCTGAACAGTTCAACGCATTGCTTGGCCGGTTCATCAACGATGCTGCGGCCTATGCGGCGAATAGCCAGGCGTCGGGATTGCACCGGCGCCACGGCTGATTTGCATTTAGTGGAGGTTGGCGGGCTCCACTCGTCCCGAGAACACTGCTGTGGCCATAGTTTCGAGTGAAGAATGAACAGGCCCGAACAAATAATCCATCTCTGCCGCTGTAGTGTTCATGAAAGGGTAGCGCGCAATAACGCTCTCCCGTACAGCGCAATAGTCAATGCCCATAAGGCTTAACTGTTTTTTCAAGCCATGATATTGGCGGGGTGGGCACAATGGCCTCATGCCGAACAGGCGGCGATAAAACGCCTGATGCTCAACGCGTACGGATGCAAGGCCCAGACTTGCGCTATAATATTCAGAGGCGAGAAAGCCAAGTCTGGCCGTGATATAGGGCAATTCCGGATGTCTTCCGCTTACTGAGGGGCTGACGGCAAAGCGCGTCGGATCCACAACGATATGTCCCTTGTCGATCTCGGGACGCAACGTTTCTGGGAACGCGTCGACAGTAGGGGAGTGGGGATTTTTAGGGCTGGCGTAATGTACACGAATGGTGCTGGCCATGTCGCCATCCATGTAAACGCCAAATACATGCACGTTTTCAGAGTGATCGTAGTCATCGGTCAGGCGTTTTTCAAACCCAATCGGAATCATGCCTTCGCGCACGTAAGCTTCATAGCGTAAATGGAACGCATGCTCGCGATCTCCCGGGCCTTCGAGCCTGCGGTATTCGATACGCTTGAGGAAATCGATCAGGCGCTGGGAAAATGAAACTGTCCCTGCTGATGCTAGTGAACTCATGAACTGCCCCCTTAACCGTACTAGGGACACTTTTAACTAAATTTTAACTACGGTCAATTGACGGCCTGTCATGCCACGGGTCGCGCAATGGCCTTTTTTGGCATTTATGCTCCATATCCATATGCCAAAATTAAGCGTTAACTAAGTATTAACCAACTAATACATGTAATCTATGCGGCCTGACGTCAGGTCGGGCTTCTGCATGTTTTTTGAAATTTAAGAGAATGGCGCCAAAATTGCGCTCTATTAGTAGGAAAATGTCTTCATTCACTTTCCTGATTTGAGTTAATATTTAAAATTGTCGGGATGATGTGAGTGAATTTTAAAAGTATTCAATTTATATCGTATTGGTTCTGTAGGGGTATGGCGAATTAACCATGGGTATAGGCTCTCCCGAAAACGCGCCCAACCTCCCCGCCGAGGTCTATATTTCCTCGGTGAGCGCACTTTACAGGGACCGGCGTTCACTCTTTTCAGGCACCGCCAGCGCGGTGGCCGCTTCGCTCGTGACGGGATGGATCAGCGGCATTGTCTGGCTGGCACTGTGCTCCCTGCCACTTGCGCTAACCGGCCTGCTGCGTTGGATGGACATGAACGCCTATCAGCGCAAGACGTCCAGCGCGCAAACAGTTGACGAGGCGCGCGGATGGGAACGGCGCTATATCGTGGGCTCATCGACTTTCGCAGTATTGCTGAGCCTCTGGTGTTTTCTGGCATTTGCGCTCTCGAAGGATGCGGCCGTCCATCTTGTCAGCTTTGCCGTATGCCTGGCCTATATGATCGGCATTACCGGACGAAACTACTCGTCCGACCAGCTTGTTACGTTCACAACGGCAAGCGCTGCAATACCGATGATCATGGGGCTTCTGCTCCGTATGGAAACGGCTTACGTGTTCCTGGCCGTCTTGCTCATACCTTTTTTTCTCAGTGTGCGGACCATAGCTACGCGGCTGCGCTTTACCCTTTTTGACGCCGTTGTGGCTTCACACGATCTGCGTGCGCTCGCTACCCACTTCGATACAGCTGTAAACAACATGCCCCATGGGCTGTGCATGTTCGACGCAGACCAAAGGCTCGTGGTCTTCAACGACAGGTTTACCAGCCTGCTCAATCTCGATGGTCGTGCCACCTGGAAGGGCCAGGAGGCTACTTCAGTTCTCACCACGGCGCTCAGCGCCAATGGGGTAACAAGCCCAGGCAGCGATGTGGTGCTTTCCGCTTTCCGGCGCTGGCTTGGATCGGAGGGTGGCGATGCGCTTGTGGTCGACGCTTCCGGTCACAGAATCCTTCAGTTGACCTTTCAGCCTATTGAGGCTGGTGGCTTTGTGCTCTTGATCGAAGATATCACCGAGAAGCGCAAGGCAGAGGCACGGATCGAGCACCTTGCCCGCTACGATGCTTTGACTGGGCTGCCGAACAGGTCTCACTTCCAGGAGCAGTTCGAGGCACTGGTCTCGCGTGGCCAACCTTGTGCATTGCTGTTCATCGATCTCGATCAGTTCAAGGTGGTCAACGATACGCTCGGTCACCCATGCGGCGATACGCTTTTGTGCCTTGTTGCAGACCGTTTGCGCAAGGTCATGAAGCCGACCGACATCATTGCCCGGCTCGGGGGGGACGAGTTTGTCGTTCTGCGTGAACTCAACGGGCAGGTCGATGAAGCCAGCCAAGTCGCGCAACGCATAGTGCGGACTTTGGCCGAGGTCTTTACCGTTCAGGACCATCAGTTTGTTATCGGCGCAAGCATTGGCATCGCCATGGCGCCCCGCGATGGGACCAGCTTTGAACAAATGCTCAAGTGTGCCGATCTGGCGCTATACAGCGCCAAGTCCGACGGTCGTGGTGTTTGGCGCTTTTTCGAGCCGGACATGGACGCCAGGGTCCAGGCGCGACGCGCCCTTGAGATTGATATCCGTAATGCTATCGATAACGGGAATTTCGAGGTCTTCTTTCAGCCCATCGTCAATATGCGCTCGGGCAAGAGTTCGGTGTGCGAAGCGCTGGCCCGCTGGCGGCATCCTCAGCGCGGTCTGATCTCGCCAAGCGAGTTTATTCCGGTGGCCGAAGAAACAAATCTGATCATCGAGTTGGGTGAGTTCATTTTGCACGAGGCCTGCCGGCAGTGCATGAACTGGCCGGCAACCGTCAATGTCGCCGTCAATATTTCGCCGGTCCAGTTCCGGCGCGGCGATGTGATTTCTTCGGTCATGTCGGCGCTGGAAAAATCGGGTCTGCCGGCCCATCGACTCGAAATCGAGATCACTGAATCCCTGCTCCTCGAAAACACCGCAGCGACCCGTGGAACGCTCGACAAGCTGCGCAGCCTTGGCGTGCGCATTTCCCTTGATGATTTCGGGACCGGTTATGCCAGCCTGAGCTATCTTCATCACTTCCCTCTCGACAAGGTGAAGATCGACAGGTCTTTCCTGCAGGATGTCGAGGTGAGCAGCCGTTCGCGTCGCCTGCTGGCCGGTGTGGCGAGCCTGAGCTCGGAGTTGGGGATGTCCGTTGTGGTTGAAGGTGTCGAGACGCCGCGCCAACTTGCGTTGCTCCGGGAGCTGCCAGGCGTCGATGAGGTCCAGGGCTTTCTGTTCTCGCCGCCCATCCGCGCCATCGATATACCCCGGTTCCTCGCAGCCGGTCGGATCGATTTCGACAAGGTGGCATGAAGCGTTGCCTCGGTCGAAGGCGCGTGCCAGCTTTCGCATCGCGCAAATGAGGAATTTTCGCTATGCCCAAGACAATGTTTGGCGGCTTGCTCGTGCCTGCCATTACCCCGTTCAAACCAGACCTGACACCGGACCGGGACGCGTTTGTCGATACATGCAAATGGCTGTTGGCCAATGGTGCGCACGGTTTGGCGGTGATGGGTACGACAAGCGAGGCCAATTCGCTTTCGACCACTGAACGGATGGACTTACTTGAGGGTCTTGTCGGGGCGGGGGTGGACCCTTCAGTGCTTATGCCCGGCGTCGGGACGTGTTCGATAACCGATACGATAGCGCTGACCCGCCATGCTGTATCGCTGGGTTGCGGTGGGGTACTGGCACTGCCACCATTCTACTACAAGCCGGTAACGTCCGATGGTTTGTTTGCGGCGTACGATACGATCATCCAGGCCGTCGGATCGTCAGATCTCGGGCTTTGGCTATATCATATTCCCCAGATGACAGGGGTGGGGGTCCCGCATGATCTCGTCGCCCGGCTGATCGATGCCCACCCGCGAACTGTCCTTGGGATCAAGGACAGTTCGGGCGATTGGGATAACACCGAAGCGTTGCTCAAGACCTTTCCCGGCTTCAGGGTCTTTCCGAGTTCAGAAGGCGTCATCGTGCGCGCGGCAGCCCTTGGCGGAGTTGGTTGCATCAGCGCTTCAGGTAACATCAATCCCTCGGGCATACGCGCATTGCTCGAGGCGTTGGGAAGCGAACAAGAGAGTGCACTGCAGGCACGTGCAGCCGCCATAAGACAAGTTTTTGCTGGCTATCCGCTGATTGCAGCGGCCAAGGCTGTGTTGTCCCGAAAATTGAACGATCAGCGCCTCAAAACGCTGCGCCCGCCTTTGATCGCGCTTTCAGATCACGACGCGCAAGTGTTAATCGATCAGCTCGTCAAAATCGGTTGGCAGATGGACGTCGCAGCCTGAGGGTGCGCATTTCAACAAATGCCGGCCCCGGACGGACACAGGATATCAACGTCCAGGTCATACCGTTCGGCAATGGCGGCAAGCGTCCCATCGGCGCGGATCTCGGCAAGGGTAGTCTCGACGGCGCGCTTCAGCGTCAAATCCCCTTTCCAAAATCCCATACCCAATGGAATGCGTTCGAGAGGGGCGCCAAGAACAGTGATCTGTACATCTGCGTCCGAGAAGGTTGTGCTGGCCAGCAACGCTTCGGTGATCGCTGCATCATAGTCGCCAGCCTCCATACGCGAGCGCAGGGTGCTCGCGTCATTGACGATCGTGGCCGTAATGTCCTGCTGGCGCAGGAACTGGCCCAGTCCAATCCGGTCGAGGCCGGTCAAGCCCGCCATGAACCCGACGGGACTGTCGATAGTGTCGATTGTCGCGCCTGGCGGTGCGATCAAAGCCCATCCCGTTAGTAGATGCGGCGCCGTGGTGTCGAGAAACGAACTCGTCGTTGAATTGATCGCAATTCCTCCCGCCAGCATCTGGCACTGGGCGCGATTTATGCGCCAGTTGCGGGGGTTAAAGTCGCGCCCCATCGAAGCATTGGACACTATATTAAGCCGCCAGCCGAGCCGCTCGGTGACTTCCTGCATCAGCTCGACCTCGAAGCCGGGCGTTTCAGAATTGCCTGTGACGAGAGGTGGATAAAGGCTCGGCATGCAAACGCTCAGCCGGCCGAGCCTGTCGACCTCGTAGCGCGCATTGTCTGGGGGCAGAAAACTAACGCCGAACAGCAGCGCAAAACACAGGCCGAGCGGTATCATGTCGAACAGCCAGTGCCGTTTGCGCGGTCGATTGGAAGCAGGAGTAGACATCAGACTTTCCTGAACTCCCACATGGCCAGCAGGAAGAGACCGACGGCCATGCCTCCCACAACTTGGAAGCCAAGAGCGGGGTCGAACTGGTTGAACTTGATAAGTATGCCGCGCATGGCGTCGACTGCGTATGTCAGCGGATTGTGCTCGACGATGATCACCAGCCATTCAGGGTAGGTCACCAATGTCTGCGCGCGCGTGAGTGCGGGATCGAGCGGGAACACAGAACTTGCGGTAAAATACAGCGGCAGGATCACGGCGTTCGAGAACACCCCGAAGCTTTCGAAACCGCGCACGTAATTGGCGATGACGATGCCGAATGCGGTCAGACCGAAAGCAAGGACAAACATCAAACCCAGCGCTGCAAGGACTGTTTCGAGCGTCAGAGCGACGCCAACAAAACGCGCTACCACCAGCACCATGCAGCCATGGATCACCGCGGTGGTCGCGCCACCCAGCACTTTGCCCAGAAGAATCATGTTGCGCGACATCGGAGAGACCAGCACTTCGCGCAGGAAGCCGAACTCGCGGTCCCAGATCAGCGAAACCGCCGACTGGATCGAGGTATAGAGAATGTTGAGAACGATGACGGCGGGGAAGATGAACTGAAGATAGGTATAGGGCACGACAAACCGCACTTCTCCATAAACTTCGCCCCGGAAATACGGATTGAGCCCGATGCCCAGAATAAGAACCCATAGCAAGGGACGGCTGATGCCGCCGATCAGTTGTCCCTTGTCGCGCAGCGAGCGTTTGACCTCGCGAAGCCAGATCGCATAAACGCCGACCAGTTGTCCCCATATGGCGGTCATCGGGAGCTCCTATTCATTGAGATTTCGGCCGTAAAACTCAGAGGCCGGGTCGGTGAGAACAAGGTCGCGAATGCGGTTCCAGAGGTAGGACCGCAGTTCGAGAAATCGGGGATCGGCACGCATTTCCACTGTCAGCCGTGGGCGGGGCAGGTCTATCGTGATGGTTTCGAGCACTTTGCCAGCTCCCATCACGACGATTGTATCGGCAAGCACCAGCGCCTCGTCCACGCTATGGGTGACAAACATCACAGTGGGGGTCAGACGCCGCCAGATCGAGAGCAGCTCACCCTGCATCAACTCGCGGGTCTGGGCATCAAGGCTTGCAAACGGCTCGTCCATTAACAGGACGCGCGGTTCGCCGGCCAATGCGCGCGCCAGAGCGACACGCTGTTTCATGCCGCCTGAAAGCTGGGCCGGATAGGCTTTTGCCGAACGCGAGAGCCCCACGAGATCGAGATAATGCCTGGCCCTTTCGGCACGCTCGGCTTTTGAAAGCTCCAGGCTTTCCAAGGCGAACTCGATATTTGCCTGTACGTTGGCCCAGGGGATGAGCCGGAAGGCCTGAAATACAAATCCCATGTCTGGGCCGGGCCGAGGCGGCTGGCCGTCGATCCTGACAGATCCCGTATCGGGAACGATCAGGCCGTTGGCCAGCCTTAGTACAGTTGTCTTTCCGCATCCAGAAGGGCCGATAAGGGCAACAAATTCGCGTTCTACGATGTCGAGCGAAACGCCATCGACAGCCGTGTTGACGGTGCCGTCAGACTGGACGAAGCGTTTTTGCACATCGGCGAATGTGAGCAGGGTCTTTGACGCCTGCGGCTTTGGTGCCACGTGATCACCTCCCGGGAAACGGACCACGCTCATCGATCGGCGGGGTCCATGGTGTCGTCGGTGCCCAGATCGGCGAGGACGGCGTCGACGGGCGCGAAATCGACCCACTCTTCAAGCGCCAGAGGCTCGATATCGGCGAAGTCCTCGGTTTCATAGAGCCACTCGCTTGTGAAGGTCAGCTCCTGGACGCTCATGCCGCCATTGACGCTCCAGCTTCCGACAAAGGAGTCGGCGAGCATTTCGAGTACGTCGGGGCTGACGTCCGGGCGAGCGTCTGTCATTGCATCAACCCACATCTGGGGGCTTTCAGCGAAGTCACGTGACAGCTTGGTCAGCGCCCGGATCACGGCTTCAACATCGTCAGCACGTTCGGCAAGTACGTCGCCAGACACGGCATTGACCTTGTTGACCACCGGAGCACCTTCATAATAGGCATCCTGATCGATCAAGACATGCAGCCCTTCGGTGTCGGGCAACTCGCTCCATACGCCAATCGACATTGTCGTTGCATCGACCTGACCCGCTAGAAGCGCCTGGGCACGAACGCTGGGCTGACCGAGTGCGACGACTTCGGAATCGTCGATCGAAACACCCTGGCTCGACAGAACCAGCGTCGACAGCGAATGATCGAGACTGCCCACCCGACCGACACCAAAACTGCGGCCCGCCAGATCGGCGGGAGCCACGATGTCTTGCTTGGAGGCGATGAGGAAGGGCAGCGATTTGTTGGGCGATGTGACGGCGCGGAAATCGGTTGCGCCGTTGTGAATTACCTGCAAGAGCGCATCGACACCAATATTGGCCATCTCGCCGTCACCCGATTGCAGTGCGGCGATGGCCGAAGGGGTCTGCTGTACCCGCACCAGCTCGACATCGACACCCTCGGCCTCGAAATAACCAAGCTGGAGCGCCAGATCCATTACCGAGTTTGGTACAAGTGGCGCTTCGAGATGGGTCACGATCAGACGGAATGGTTCACTTGATTGAGCAAGGCCTGCACCGGTCGTCAGGGCCAGGCTCGCGACCGATCCGGCGAGGGCCAGCATCATGGTTTTTCTGGTCATCTACTCTCTCCCTTAGGGGTTTTTAGCGCCGCCATTTGGCGAGGCGCAGTTCGACGAAACGCAGTCCTTCGGTCACGATGACTCCGATGACTGCCAGCGAAAGGACGATGACGAAATACTCCGCCATCCTGAATGTGTTGCCGTATATAGCCAGTAGCCCGCCCAGGCCGCGGACTGCCGTATAAAGCTCGGCAACAACTGTATTGATAAGCCCGATTGTGGCCCCCAGCCGCAGGCCCACTATGACGTAAGGCACAGCTCCGGGCAGGACGATCTTTGTAAATATCCGCAGGCGGCCCGCGCCGACCGAACGCGCCATCTCGATAAGTTCGGGGTCGGACTGTCGCACACCGGCATAGGTGTTGATCAGAATGGGCATCACGGCGCCTAGAAAGACAATGAAGACCTTTGCCTCGCTGCCCAGGCCGAGCAAAACGATGATCAGCGGGATAAATGCCACGCGCGGCGTTGCCGATAGTGCGTAAACGTATATCTCGAGTGTGCGGCCGAACAGATTGAACGCCCCCATCGCTACACCGAGGGGGATGGCGCACAGGATGGCCAGGCCATAGCCCGAGAGATAGATTGAAACCGAATCTATAAAGGCGGCTTGCAAACGACCTTCCTGCAACAGCCCGCTTGCCGCCTGGAGCGTTGCCCAGGGCGAGGGGATGATATTGCGCGCGACATTGATCGAGGCGATCCACCACAGGATGATCAAGAGCCCCAGAAACCCGATCCGGGTTGCAGCAACGAGCCAAGGGCCCGGCTCGCCGCCCGGTTGAATAGCTATCGCGTTGGGCGTGGACTGGTTCATCGACGCCCCCGTTTCTTGCTTGTGGTCGGGGGCGCTTCGCGCAGATCGCGCCCGGTGAGCGAGAGAAAGACGCTTTCGAGACTGGGCTGATCCACGGATACCTGGCGCAACTGGGTGCCGAACTCGGCCAGCAAGGCATCCGCACTGCCTGCGTTCTCGGCCTTGATGAGCAATTGCCCTTCGGCCCCTTCAACCGTCTCGGGATAGCGCGCCAAGAGTGCAGCGTGGGCTTGGGGGGTACGCGGAGTGACGCGGAAAAGGCTCGTGCCATGCGCCGCCTTGAGCGACTCCGGTGTGCCGCTGGCCAGGATCTTGCCGTGATCGATGATGCAGATCGCGTCGCAGGTGTCGACCTCCTCAATGTAGTGAGTGGTCACGATTATGGTCAGGTTCTGACTTTTTCTAAGCTGCTCGAGATAGGACCAGATCTTGGCTCGCGACTGGGCATCGAGGCCAACAGTCGGTTCGTCGAGAAACAGGATTTTGGGCTGGTGCATGAGGCCACGTGCGATTTCCAGCCGCCGCCGCATACCGGCCGAAAGCGTTCTTGCTACGGCATCGCGCCAGTCGGTCAGTTCGACAAGGCTCAGCATTTCATCGATGCGCCGCCGCCGGTCTGCCCGGCTCATCTGATAGACCATACCGTGAAAATCGAGGTTTTCGTAAACCGACAAACGAGTATCGAGGGTCGCTTCCTGAAACACCACGCCCAGTTGCTTGCGCGCACGCAGGGGCTGTTTGACAACATCGATCCCGGCGATCTCGGCGCGGCCGCCGTCAGGCTGGCTAATGGTGCACAGGATATCGATCAGGCTCGATTTGCCCGCACCGTTCGGACCGAGCAAAGCAAATGTTTCGCCCTGCGGCACCGAGAGGGAGACGTCATCGAGCGCCAGCACGCGGCCAAAACGCTTGGATACGCCCTCTACCAGAATTGCTGGTGCGACCGCGGCATCATCGCTCATGAAAGAACTCCCTGTGCCCGCAGCGTGCGGGTGAATAACTGGCTGATATCATCGTCAGTCGATACGGTCACGAAATGCCAGTGTTTTGAATTGAAAAGTCCGCGTATTTCTTCCTGTCGGGCGGCAAACAGCTTGCGGTAGCGGCTCAAGAGCCCGGCATCTATGGACAGTTCGAGCTCGGCACCGGTTTCCGCGTCTTCCATAGTGACAACGCCTGTTTCAATCGTCGCCGGATCGATTTCCTGCGGCGAGAGGATCTGGATGGCAAGAAGTTCGTGCCCAGCGGAAAACAAGATATCGAGCGCCGGGCCGACATCGCCATCCCACCAGTCGCTCACGACGATGACCAACCCGTGTGAAGGCAGGTCGCGGCGCAGCGCCCGCAAGGTATCCTCAAGATCGGCCCGGCCCGCGTCGGGGGCTCTGGCAACCCAATCAAACATCAAGTCTGCGCGGGCGCCACCGTGCCAGCGCGGGGAAAAGATATTCGTCTTTTCGCCGGGCACCACAATTTGCACGCGGTCGCCGCCGGTAAGCGCAGCAAACCCAAGCAATTGGGCAATGAGCTTGGCGTGGTCGCGTTTTTCACCGGTGCCCGCGCTCATCGATCCTGACAGGTCAAGAACTATGGTGACTGGTAATTGTTGGTTGAGAGAATACTCACGCACAACGAACTCGCCTGTGCGTGCATAAAGATGCGGATCGAGGTGCCTTGTGTCGTCGCCTGTCTGATAGGGGCGATGGTCGACAAATTCCATACCCGCTCCCTTGCGGCGCGAAGGGCGCTCGCCCGTGCCCACCGATGGCTGCGCGAAGGCTGGCAGCAAACGGCTGGTGGTCATGCGTTCAAGAAGAGCGGATGGGGGACGCATCAGAGCTTACCCATGGTTTGATCGAAGAGGCGCAACAACACTTTGTCGATGTCGATATCGGCTGCGCGACCTTCGAAATTGACTTGGACGCGATGGCGCATGACCGGCAACAGAACCGCGCGCAAATCGTCAATCGAGACGTGGTTGCGATCAGCCATGAATGCATGTGCCTTGGCCGAGACAACAAGGGACTGCGCACCGCGCGGGCTGACTCCAAACCGGACATATTTCGAAACATCTTTGTCTGCCGTTGCGCCGCCGGGCTGGGTGGCCAGACAGAATTTTGCAATCGCCTGCTGAATTGCCGTGGCGATGGGCACAGAGCGCACATGGGTCTGCAAAGCCAATATATCCTCGGCGGTCATCGCCTGGGTCAGCGTGTCCCGAGTGATTCCTGTTGTTGCCGTCAGAATGCCCGTCAGGACCTCCTGGTCGGGATATGGCACGTCGATGCGAAACAGGAACCTGTCGATCTGGGCTTCGGGCAGCGTGTATGTGCCTTCCATTTCGATGGGGTTCTGCGTTGCCAGAACAAAGAAGGGCTTGGGCAAGTCCATTGTGGTGCCACCAGCCGACACAGTGCCTTCCTGCATGGCTTCGAGGAGGGCGGACTGCGTGCGCGGTGTGGCGCGGTTGATTTCGTCAGCCAAGAGCAGTTGCGCAAAGATGGGGCCCTTGCGAAATTCGAGCTGTGTGCGACCGTCGACACCCGGCACCAGCACCGAGGCCCCGGTGATATCGGCCGGCATGAGGTCCGGAGTGAATTGCACCCGAGAAAAACTCAGCCCGGCAGCTTTGGCGAGCGAACGTACCATCAAGGTCTTGCCGACACCCGGCGGTCCTTCAAGTAGAACGTGACCGCCTGCCATGAGCGCGATCAGCATGAGATCGACAACCCCATGCTGCCCGATCACCGTCGTCGCAACGGATTCGCGTGTGCGGACCAGCGCTTCGCGCAGCGCGGCCAGTTGGGGCGCGCCGTCCTCGAGTGATGTGTGTGGCGAGATCGCAGTCATGAGATTGATGCTCCTTGGCGCGAGGTCCGAGTGTGGTCAGTTGATGTTCCGGAACGGCGCCGGGTTGAAAATCTGCGATAGCGCAGAGCGAGATCGATAAGAAAAACCGCAAAGGCCAAGAGTGCCCATGCGGGCCAGTTGCGCAGCCAGGTGAGGGTCAGACCCGCCCCGAGCGTGGAAATCTCGGCGGGGGCTATTGCCCTTCCGCCAGTCGCGCGTGCCAGAGCGTCTGCGCCGCCACGACGCGTGAAATCATAGCGCGTATCATAGGCATGGTAATAGGCTGCTTGGACCGGCTCGGTTTCATCGCCCTGTTCGATACTCAGGCCATAACGACCAACGGCATCGAGGACGCGCCGACCTTGATAAAGCCCGGGCCGCACTTCGCTCAAAAGTGTGATCTGGGCTGCTTGGTCATTCGGTGGTGTGATCGTGGCCGACAGTGTGCGACCGGTCAGTGGCAGCCCCTCTTCGTCGAGGGCACTGACGCGCACATCTAGATAATCGCCATCGCTCTGCGTGGTCAACGTCAGGCCGGGCCGGGGCGTTGTCGGCTGGAACTGGAGTAAAATATCGTTCCAAAGCGCACCGTATTGGGGCAGGCGCTGCCACGCTTCCGACCAAGGCCCTGTCGCATCGGTCGTCAGCGCCATGGACATGCCGTTGCCATATCGCCAATAGGCAAGCACGGGCATATCGCGTCCTTCATCATCGGTGGTTGTCGCCACCAGTTCCGCATCGGGTTTTGCAGTCGTGCTGACAAAGCCGGTCAACGGCGGCAGTTGCGGGGGAAGTGCCTGTAGAAAATTAGCACTGCGGTCCTGCCAAACAGGTTGGGTCACACCTTCCTTGACCGGTGAAGCGAACAGCATCGCTTCCTGGGACAAAATTGATGGGAGCGCTTCAAAGTCTGAGGTGACATGGGCTGCACCGCCGCCAAGATCGGCGATGGTGCGGGCGATGTTGGTATCGGCACCCTGTCCGATGGCAACTGCCGAAACCGTTACATTTTCCGCGCGCAGCCGACCGACGATGCCGGCAAAATCTCCTGGTTGGCTCAGCCCATCGGTCATCATCACAACATGTTTTGCCGGTGCATCGACGCCCTCGAGTAGTGCGAGTGCTTCAACCAGGCCGGGGTAAATGGCGGTACCTCCACCTGGGTCGAAGCCCTCAAGCGATGCCTGTGCCGCGTCAGGCGCATCGGCAAGCCGGGTCAGCGGCAGCAATGTCTGTGCCTCGGCATCGAAGGCGACGATGCCGACCCGGCTCTGGGGATTAAGCAGCTCGGTGGCCGCCAGTGTCGCGCTCTTGGCAACGTCAAGCCGATTGCCTTCACCCACGGGTTGTTGCATCGATCCCGAGCGGTCGAGGACAAAAACCATAACGACTTCGGGCGCATCCTGTGGCACACGGCTGGACAGCGGCGATACGGCTTCGAGCGGTGTGCCGAAATATCCGCCGGGACCAAAGCTGTTCGGCCCGCCAAGGATCAATAGCCCCATGCCATAGTCTTTGACCGCAGTTTCGATCAGGGATTGCTGCAGCGTCGTAAGCGAGAGGGCAGGCGTGTTCAAAAGCACGATATCGCCGAACTCCAGCCAGTCTTTAATATAATAGGGCGCGCGACGCGGCTCGAGTACGACGGCCTCAAGCCCTTGACTTTCCAGTAGTCTTTGAAAGGCTTCGCCATGGGCAGGGTCGGCTGAAATGATGGCGACGGGGCGGACCGGGGCCGTGGACAACACTTGTCCCATCGCGTCATTTTGCGGATGGGGGTCGGTCGCGGCAAGTCGGACTTCGACAAGGTTTTCGCCGCTTTCGATTTCGGGCAGAACGGCCTCTATGCGGTTTTGGCCGGGCACGAGGTCCACGTTCTGGGTTGCGACAGACTCGCCGTTCGCAAAGACGTCCATGCTCACCGTCTGTGCACCGGCACTATGGATGAGCGCAGTGAACGGCACCGCTTCGCCTGTGAGTACCTGTTGGGGCACGTCGAGATGTCCCGCCAAAATTTCCCGGTCATCGAGAGGCGGGGTTTCGAGATAATCGACAATTATGCCGCGGGCGGCCAGAATCCGTCCGAGTTCAGGCTCGACCGCCGTGTCGCCGGCCAGAACCAGATGTCGCTCCCCTAGGGGTGGGATCATCGCGGCTGCAAGCTCGACAGCTCGCGCTGTGTGCGTCACGCGCAAGACATTGGCTATAGCTGTCCCTCTTGCACCGATGTCAGCCTCGATCCGGGCTGCAGGGCCAGAGACAAGGCTGCCGATCTGGGCCGTGCCCACAGCATTGGAGCTCGCGGGTGGGATGTCAGCGTTCTGGGCACTCACGACCACGACGCTCGTGCCTGAACCCGGCCACGGCCACGCAAGATTGGCGATCCCGGCCACCAGCAGGCCCAGTGTGACGAGACGAAGCATCGAAAAGCGTGGCATCCAGCCCTGCTTGCGCGCGGTGATAGCACCTTCGATGATCAGGACAACCAATCCGGCCCCGAGCGCCCAAAGCGCCAGGCCCTGCGGCCAACCGGCAGCAACATTGTCCTCCAGGCTCCCAGCCTTGGGGTCTTGCGCTGCGGGGTTGACGGCAAAAAGATGGGTCAGGGCGCCCTGACCCACGCGAAAGAGTCCAACGGAATCGGGGATAAAATCTCCATCGGGCACGCGCGCTACCGGCGCGCCAGGCCTTTCGAGATTGAGGAGCGGCTGGTCCAACAGGCGCGCATCGAGCCGGCAGGGCAGCCCCACTGTGCAGCTCGTGGGTGGCTCAGCGCCTGGCGTTTGGCCGATCCAATCTATGAAGTTGGCGATAAAGATCGGCATGCTAGTGGTTTCAGGCCAGTTCGATTGTCGCGGGTCAAAGCCGATGCGGACTTGCCGTCCGGTTTCGTTCGCGGCCGCTGATATCAGCGCCACGCCATCAGCTGACAGCAGTGTCGTTTCACCGGGCGCAATCGTCAGCCCTGATGCCGCTTCTATGGTAAGAGCTGGCCAGTCGATGTCTTGCGAGAGGGGGTGAGCAACCGCCCAATCGTCGGGGTCGGCATCGGCAAGCGGAGTGCTCCCTGTCTCAATACTGATCATATTGGTCTTTGGCGCAGCCACAGGCCCGTCTGCTTCCACGATTACCAGATCGAACTCGTCTGCGACTTCGTTGAGCCCCGAATCCTGAAAAATCTGAACGCCTGGCACAGCGTTTAGCGCCCGAAGCAGGGGCTGTTCGCCATCGCCGACATAGAGAATGTCGAGGGTGTTGGCATTCGGTTCGGCGATAAAGCGCAGCTTGTTGTCGTGGGGGGTGGTGTCGGCGGGAATATAGGCAGTTACAAAGCCCGGACCGGGAAGCTCGATCTCTTCCGAAAACGCTACGGAGTCTGTACCTGATCGCTCCAACGTGATCGTCGTCCAGTCGAGGGGCGTTCTGCTGCTGTCCGCTGCGTATTGCACGGTAATGGGCAGCGTGTCGTTTTCCCCCATTTGGCCGATGCCGCTCAACGTCCAGGCGTTTCGTGCAGCATCGGTCAACGTCAGTGAACCACTGATGCCGGCGTTATCGCCCTGCGTCGCGATGATATGTTGAGATATGACCACATCGTCGAGGCCGTCGGAAAATCCGGTGGGCGGCGGGGCCGTGGAGACAAACAGCACTTCGGTGGCGTCGTCGGCGCGGACAATGCCGGGAATGAGCCGGGCCGTCTCCTGCCAATCGGGGGCGCCATCGGTTTGGGATACTTGGGCCAGAGCGCTGGCCAATGCATCGCCCGACCACGCCCATCGTGCCGCGATGTAGGAAGGCTGCGGTCCCGCAGCAATCACCGAGACACGCTCAGGCGTCGGTTGCAGATCACGAGAAAATTTCTCGACGATTGAATCTCTCGCCGTTTCGAATGCCGTCGTACCCTCGGCGTCCGTCCCCATCCCGGCGCCGGTATCGATTATGACGATCAAGTGATCTGGTACGGTGCGGCCGCCCCAGAAGGGCTGAGCCAGCGCCAGAGACAGTAGCGCGACGGCTAGAATTTGGAATATCAGAGGGAGCGTGATCGGGGGGATCAACCGCGCTTTCGGCTTTAGCCCCGCATGGGTCTGCAGTTGCCGCCAAAGCGTAAGACTGGGCACCACTTGCCTGTATTCCCTACGGCTGTGCAGGAACCAGACAAATCCGGCCGCGACGAGCAGGATCGCGAAAAATGGCGCGGCAAATCCGATCATGGGGTGGGCCACACGTTCATTGCGGCTGCCGCTCGAAATAGCGCGCGGTGATATCGCGTGCCGAAAACGGAATGAAGTCGCGCGCTACGGGCTCGGATGAGCCTGCCTCGATCTGGCCTCCGATTGCGTTGGCAGCTCCGGCATCGGTAACATTACCCGCCTGTGGCGCAATCTCGATGCGGATGCGGCTGCCACCGGCATTGGGTTCTGCGCTGACGATCATGTCTTCGCCTGGGGTGGCGCCGAGCTGGGTGAAGCTGTCGTCTGCCTGCATGTCCTGTTCGCCCAGGCCAGCCGCATTGGACAGTCCGCGGCCGGATTCGAGGGCTGCACCAACGGGTATGCTACCGATGGACTGAAGCTGTTGCGGCTCCATCAATTGCGGGCCCTCGCCTGATGAACTGCCGCCGAGATCAGTCGGTGGTTCGCCGTTGGACACAATCTCAGCGTTGCCCAGGCGCTCATCATCTGTCCGTTCCCCATACTGCTCTGCAAGCTCGGGCCTGGTATCGTAGATGCCTGGCGCCTCTGGCGTTGCCTGGATTGCATCTCCGCGACCCTGGACTGGCGCCAGCGGCGCGCTCGATGGTATTTCCGTGACGTCCTCGTGCATATCCTGGAGACCGGCTTCGACAGTATCGAGCCGCGTTCCATCAGCATCCCCGAGCCAATCGGGAGGGTTGTCGCCATAGGTTGCCGCGGCCTGGTCGAGTAGATCGTTGATTTCGCGAGCCAGCGCGTCCGTTATGCCATCTGCGCCGGCGGTCTGAGCGCTTTCGGCAAGCGTCCTGGCAATTGCGCCGAGCAGCACATCATCGCGGGCCTCGGCGTCTTCGGCCAGCATTTGCGAGAGTGTCGTGATCGTCTCAGGGGCTGCTGGCTGACTTGCTTGCCCGGGGTCAGGCAGATTTTCAACCGGTTGCGGTGGCATCTGCAATAGCCATGCGATTGCAATAGCCAAGAGCGTGGCAACACAAAATGCAACTGCAAAACCTGGCGTTACAATGTTCAGCAGACGCTTGGGCGCGACGGTGTGGATGCGGCGTCGCACCGAATTGAGAAGTTCACGGGGGACGGGGTTGTCATGCGACACTGACCCCTGCACAAGATCGACAGCAGTACCATAGGCGTCGCCGAACCCGGTGGCGTGATCGATGAAGAACGCTTCCTGCACCGGGGATCGGCGGCGCAGCCATGCAATGATCGCTCCGCTTAGCATTGTGGCCAATGCAACTGCGCTTACGATTGTGATCGCATCAAGGGCAAGGCGTGCAAATCGATTCAAGACGAGTACGGCAAAAAGCGCAATCAGTGCGGTCAGTGCGCAGGCCAGAGCAATGCGCGCCAGCGTGCGGGTCCGACGCCGGGCGATAACCTTGTAAAGTGGCGAAAGGATAGGGTCTGAGAGCGCAACATTGTCCATGGATTACCGCGCTCCAAGAAAGCGGGCCAAATCGCCAAATGGTGTCGCTGGAAAACTCCGATAGGTAAGCACGATCAGAACCGCCAGACCAATCGATATGTAGAGGTGGCGTTTCACAAGCCATCCATGGATGTCTGGGGCTATGGTGAGCAGCAAATACCCCCCCAGCAGCGGTGGCACTGGAATGATGTTGATGGCCACAGTCCAGGCAGCAACATCGGCTGTCATCCTGATCGTTGCATCGACAAATGCAGCGCTGCTGGTTGGCCATGAGGCTGCGACCCAGGGCAGGGCCAGCAATATAAGACGCCCAAACACAAGGATCGCGGCCATGGTCAGCACTGCAACCACGACCGGCGTTGCCTTGCCCAATCGTCCGGCGTTTGGAGAAATGGCGATCGGGCGTACCCATCCGACCCGTCCGGCGATTGCTGCCAACAGGCCAAATGCGTCGACGTGAACGAGGGGATTGATCGTCAGCTTGCCGTCATGGACAGCGCCCTTGTCGCCAAGAAGCCTGGCGAAACCGGCAAGAGAAAATCCCATTAGCGCCAACACAAGCGCGGCTGCTATGGCGCGGGTCAGAATCTGTACGAAGCTCAGGTCGAACATCGGCGAGCCTCCAGGTCCAGATTTCTTCCAAACGCTGCGACCATCATCGTCTAATTGCCGCTTGCGGCTGTCAGCCCGTTCTCGGCAAGCAGCATGTCGATGGTGCCATCGGCTCTGAGCGCTGCTATCGCTTCGGACAGTACATTATTGAGATAGCTGTCTTCGGAGCGGGTGGCGATGCCGATTTCGATGGGGTCGACGGGAAACGGCAGCTCGTAGGAATAGCTCAAGCCAGCGGCCGCCGGTTCGCCTTCGGTCGCGCCGAATAGCCCGTATTCCCAGATCATGCCCGCTCCAATGGTGCCGTCGGTGAGGCGTTCGAGCATCAATGCATTGTCCGGATAGGGCGTGCGCCGCCAGTTGGCATCATCGGGCTGAGCGGCAAGATACTGGATTAGCCGGTTGTCGCCTGAAGCCATCATGCGCACGCCGATCTTTTCACCATAGGGCACTTCGGCGAGGCTTGCGGTATCGGACCTGGTCACAAGCACCGTGCGGGCGCTGATATAGGGCTGGCTGATGGTCATCCAGCTCGGATTGCTCGCAGACAACAGGAACCCCATGAAGCCGTCGCACTCCTGCGCCAGCATGATGAACATCTGCTGTTCGGTGAGCACTATACGATAATCGAGCGGCAGCGGCCGTGTTGGCCAGTCGCCTGCGCCAACTTCGTAGAATTCGACTTCAGCCAGCAGGCTCTGTCCGATGTTATGGGCGAGATCGCGTTCGAATTGGGCGAGAACCCCCTCGGGGTTGATGCAGAACACCAGCTTGCTGCCTTCCTGACGCATGCGTTCGGTGTAGAGGTCGCGGGGCACGATGTCGAAGGACTGGCCCAGCGCCGAGCCAATGAACAGCGTCAGAGTCGTCCCGAGCATTGCGATGCGGACTGCAATTTTGCTTGAAAGCGGCATCCATCCTCCCTGAAGGTCCGCGGGCGCCGGATGATCGGCATTTAGGGCGTTTCGTACAGTGTTGAATACCACTCTGATCGTTCTGAAACGCAGATAAAATCACATCCAAATCAGCGCAGGTCATTCTGGTGAATTGCCCATTGGAGGCAAGAAAGGGTCCAGCGGCAAGCCGCTGAACCCCTGATTTGTGGCCGGACCTTATTCTTCGGGCAATGCGAAGACATAGACGGCAGAACTGCTGCCACCCTGATCGACATTGTCATCGATCATCCCCATCAGGGCCGAAGAGAAGCCTGCTGGACCTGCGGGGATCGCAACGTACTGACGTCCATCGACTTCATAGGTTATTGCGTGGCCCGAAGCGTCCGAAGCAAGGCGCGAACGCCACAGCATATCACCGGTCTCGGCGTCAAACGCCTTGAGGTAACGGTCGCCACCGCCAGTAAAGAGCAGATTACCCGCAGTGGTCATGACTGGCGAATACTGAGCGGCGGGCTGTTCCCAGCTCCAGAGGGTTTCGCCGGTCGAGATGTTGATGGCGTCGATACGGCCAACACTGGTCTCCTCGGGCGGCAGAACGTACTCGGAATCTGTGTTGTAGACATCGAGTGCCGTCGGCTCGTTGTCACGTGGCGTGGAGATCTGACACGTGTTGTTGAGCGGGATGTAGTAGATGCCCGTGTTCGGGTTGAAGGCCGAGGGCGGCCAATCGCGACCACCGAGATAGGCGGGGCAATGTTCAACCGGTACGCCGATTTCGGTCAGAACCACATCTTCATTGACGGTCACCAGTCCGGTCTCGTCGATGCTTTCGATCATGTTCTGGTAATTGGTGTCACGTGCCCAGAGAAACTCACCGGTTTCGGCATCGAACTGCCACATCGTTCCGGTCTTGCACGGCACCCCGGTCAGAACGCGGCGGCCTTCGCCCGATGCGTTGGCGCCGATTGCCTGCAGGCCATCCATGGAGTCACTGGGATTGACGTCGGTATCGGCGACGATCATTTCAAAAGTGCATTCCTGGTCCCAGTTGTCGCGGGGCAGGGTCTGGTGACGCCATGCAATTTCACCGGTCTGCGGATTGACCGCAAAGCGGGTGTTCGTGCCGTAAAGCGTGCCACCGGGGGTGCCGCGCTGAGTTTCCGAAGCCGGACCAACGGCGCTTGAACCGTAAAAGACCAGGTCGAGTTCGGGATCATAGGTGATCTGACCCCAAACGCCGGTCATCCAGCGCGATTCATAGTCGTTGCCCCAGGTTTCATCGCCTTCTTCGCCGGGCTCGGGAATGAACGTGTTGCGCCAAAGCTCTTCGCCGGTTTCAGCGTCATGGCCGGAGATGAAGCAGCCGAAGGCTGAGTACTGGCATGTCGAACCCGCGACGATAACGCCGTTGGCCACGACCGGGCCGGAGGTGTTTGACACCAAATCGGTGCCTTGGCCGCGGTCAACTTCCCAGGCCAGTTGGCCGGTCTTCATGTCCAGGGCGACAAGATAATTATCCCAGCTCATGAAGTAGAGGTGATCGCCATAGATCGAGATTCCGCGCTTGCGGTCGCCGAGCGAGTGCAGCGTGTTCGTATCGGGCAGGCGGCGGCGATATTGCCAGATCAGATCGCCTGTCACCGCGTCCAGTGCCTGGATTGTGTCGCCGGGGTTGGCGATGAACATGATGCCATCATAAACGATCGGCGATGTCTGCATCGGGCCGGTTTCAAGGCCGCGAGACCAGACCATTTGAAGCTGGCTCACATTGTCGTCGTTGATCTGGTCGAGTGGGCTGAACCGGTAATTGTCAACGGCACGGCCATAGGCCAGCCAGTCACCGTCAGCCGGGCTCGCCAGCATGTCATCTGTCACTGGCGCCAGATCGTTGATTGCGGTCTGGGCGAACGTCGGTACTGCGGTCAGCCCGAGCGCCGTGGTCCCTACAAGGACCATTTTCAGTAGTTTGGAAGACAATTGCCTCACTCCCTTTCCCTTTTTGAAGTCTTGTTTTCAACCAAACGGATATGCCGGTTTCGGCATTCCAAATTGGTGTGCTGTCGCGCGCGCTTGCCTATGGCGTGGGCACGATTGTTATGGAGGACAGCGCTTCTTCGGTACCCGCTAGCTCGGTATCGCCGGCGGGTGCGCCATGCAGTTCGAGCAGATAGGCAGTGATGTCGGCATATTCCTCGTCGGTGAACCAGCCGGCATTGCCCGGGGGCATATTGGCGCGCATGTAGTCGAAATAGTTGTAGAGCGGCTGGTCTGCATACTTGCTGTCAAGCGTGTACCCGATCAGTCCTGGGGCTGCGGAAGAGCCGCGTGCAGTATTGGAGTGGCAAGTCGCGCAGTCAGTTCCGAAGAACTCCATGCCGCGATCAGCCTGCTCCTCGGTGTAGACGCCATCAAAAATGGTGCGCCCTCCGGCATCACCACTCCCGGAGGCTTGCCCTGGTTCTGCTGCCGCCGCGTTGGCCTCAAGCGCTTCGCGTTGCTCGGCCGTCATGTTGTCGAACGCGAAAGCCGACGTTGCGACCGCTGCGACCAATCCGGCGGCAACGATGGCCGTCCGGCCAGCGCGGCCCACATCGATGGATGTCCACATACTCAAATCCTTCATTTTCAGAACCGAATGTCCTCTCCCTCCACCGATCACCTGTTCCCGGTTCAATCGGCTGACATCACCTGTTGCGGCCTATGGCCGGGGTGACGAGGCGTCGCATTGTGAAACGCCATTTCACAAAATTGCGCCTTAGTTCGGGTCCAAGTCAAGCTGATATGTCAGTAATGCTGCGCAAAGTTATTCCGGATTTTGGGGTGACTGCGAAACGAACGTCCTGTTTGGGCGTCAATTGCACAAAAAATGGTGCGAAATCGTTTTTGATGCGTCCGTAATCATACGAATCTTGGCGGGAATGAGGTTGGGTTAGACGAAAGTCTAGTTACATGCATTATACCGGCTGTACTGATCTGCGGTGGGAGCGAGGCGAGGGGAAGCATGGTTTCGTACAAGAAAGTGGAAGCGCTCAGTCGCGGCCTGGCGATATTGCGATACGTTAACGAGGAGACCCAGGCGACAGTGGGCAGCCTTCACGCGAAGTAAGGGCTGGACAAGGCAACGATCGTTCGCATGCTCGAAACGCTGGAGCAGGATGGCTATGTGGTGCGCTCGGAAGGCGCCCATTGGCGGGCCGCCGGCAAAACAATATCGCTCTCTGCCGGCTACTCTGCCGTTTACGATATGGGGCGGCTGGTCGGTCCCGTACTGCGGGACAGTCAAGATGTTCTCAAGTGGCCGGCGAGTTTTGGCATTTTCGACCGCGACGCCATGATCATCGCCGACACAACACGCGACTGGCGCGGCATGATGGTTACGCGGCAGCCTCATCATCGGCCGCCCATGCTCACGACGTCGTTGGGGCGTGCTTATCTGGCGTTCATGGATGACGACAAGCGTGAAGACCTGCTGGACGTGCTTCGCCGCGAACCGACTGGCTGGAATGTAATGGCAGCCGAGCCGGCGAAAGTGAGTGAATTGATCGCCGGCGTGCGCCAGAAGGGCTATGCTGTTGCCGATGCAAATTATCTTGCCCACACATTTGGCACTGATATCTGGGGCATCAGCGTTCCGGTGCGTGGTGAAAAAGAACTGTACGGCTCACTGGGCCTCATGGTTTTGCGCCGTGTGATCAGCGAAGGGGAGGGTGTTGAGGACCTCGCGCCACGAATGCGCGATGTTGCCGGGCGCATTGCCGAAAAGTTGGGCGGCTAGAGAGGAGGAACTAACCGATGTTGCGTCAATTTGGTCTGGCTCTTGTATTGGTTTTCTCTGTTCAGTTTGCCTCTAGTGCCCACGAACGGGGCCATTGGCAGACCGGTGTTGAAGGGCCGCAGCCGCGATCGGAAATGGCGGTGGCGCAGGACGGATCGCGTGCCTATCTCATCGGCGATTTTGTTGGCGCCACAGCGGTGCTCATTTACGATCTTGAAGCTCGGACCTGGACCGTTGGGCCAGACTTTCCGTATCCGATCCATCACCCGATGGCCGCAGCGCTGGACGGAGACGTTTTTGTGTTCGGTGGCTATGTAAATGGGTGGGAGGCAAGCGATGCGGTCTGGGTGCTCGATGGCGCAACGCTTGATTGGCGCCAGGCTTCGCCTATGCCCAGCCGACTCGCTGCTGGCGGCGCTGGCATCATCGATGGCAAAATCCATTTGGTTGGCGGGTCTTTGTCGGGCGCAGTCAATGCCGATGTGCACATGATCTATGATCCTCGGACTGATGCTTGGGACGCCGCTACGCCCATGCCCACACAGCGCGATCATCTGGGTGTTGTTGTCATCGATGATAAACTTGTGGCCATGGGAGGGCGCATAGACGGTGATCCGGCCTTTAATCTCGACACAGTGGAAATCTACGATCCCACGATCGATACCTGGGGTGAGCGTGCGCCGATGCCCACCGCCCGCAGCGGCGTCGCAGTCACAGAGGTCGATGGAAAGGCATTCGTGTTCGGTGGCGAAACGCGGGAGGTCACCTTTGACGCCGCCGAGGCCTATGACCCCAGCTCCGACACCTGGGTTCCGCTGGCGCCATTGCCCACGCCACGACATGGGTTTGGCGCTGTGGTTCACGATGGGCAGATCCTCACGCTTATGGGGGCGCCGACCGCTGGTGGAGACCGCTCGTCGGTTGTCGAGGTCTTCGTCCCCGATACGCCCTAGAGTGATTTCTCTTGCGGGCATTTGGGCTGGGCCATAGGCAGATATATGGTCTCAATTCTTTATGTCATGGCTGCCGATCCTGAATATGGATCGCATCTGAAATCCCGGATTACGCCTTTGATGTGCGGGGTCGGTCCGGTTGAAGCCGCGATTGCACTAACGCGCGCCTTGTCAGAACGCAAAGCTGCCAATCGATTGCCCGATCTCGTTGTCTCGCTCGGCTCCGCAGGATCGTCAACGCTCGATCATACCGGAGTGTATCAGGCAAGTTCGGTCGCTTATCGCGATATGGACGCAACAGCGCTCGGTTTTGCGCCCGGGGAAACGCCTTTCCTGGACCTGCCGGCCCTTCTGCCACTCAAACCTCAGATTCCGGGTCTGGTACAGGCGCGGTTATCGACAGGTGCCAATGTGGTATCGGGCTCGGCCTACGCGGCTATCGACGCCGATATGGTTGATATGGAATCTTTTGCCATCATGCGCGCCTGCCAGTCGTTTGAGGTGCCGCTCGTTGTCGTTCGGGGCATTTCCGATGGTGTGGGACCGTTGAACGGGATAAACGATTGGACGCGCGACCTTGCGGTCATCGATGAAAAGCTTGCAGGTGCCGTTGATATTATTGAGAAGCATGCGAACAGTATTTTTTAGCAACCAAGTGCGGCCGGCTTCATTGATCTGCCGTATCCGCTCGGCAATGATGGCCCCATGATTACTGTCGCTTCCTATAATATCCGCAAAAGTGTGGGCACTGACTGGCGGCGCGACCCAGCCCGTATTCTTGATATTATTACCGAAATCGGCGCAGATATAATCGCGCTGCAGGAAGTCGACAGGCGGTTTGGGAGTCGTGCGGCCTCGCTGTCGCCCGAGATGGTGTCCGAGCGTAGCGAGTATCGAGCCATAAGCTTCGGTGTGCGCGAACAGAGCCTTGGTTGGCACGGCAACACGATTCTTTATCGCCAGGGCATTGAGGTACACGATACCAAGACCCTAACGCTGCCGGCTCTCGAGCCTCGGGGCGCCGTGCTTGGTGATTTTCAAGTTGGCAACGAGCGCTTGCGTGTTATCGGGCTGCATTTGGGTCTTGTCGATCTTTGGCGGCGCCGACAGGCGCAATCGGTGCTCAACCAGCTCGATATTCTCGATGAAAGCCTGCCGACGGTCATCATGGGCGATCTCAACCAATGGACGACTGAGGGCGGGTGTCTGGCTCATTTCGCTGAAAACCACCAGGTCATTGCGCCGGGGCCAAGTTTTCATTCGTCGCGCCCGGTGCTTTATTTCGATCGCATCATCACCACACTGGATATCGATGTCGCAGCCTCGGGCGTGCATATGTCCGAACTGTCACGCAAGGGATCCGATCACCTTCCTGTCTGGGCGCGCATAAAAATCAACGCCGAGACACGCGATATCGCGCAGTCTGCCTGACTGCGACCCTTGCATTGGCCGCCGATATTGGCCATCTGTCGCCCACGACAGATTTCCCCGAAATGACCAGAGTTTTTTATGGCCGCGCCACTCCTCTCCCTGCAATCTATAGGTCTCGTCATGGGGTCGACGCCCTTGCTCGAGGGCGCCGAGCTATCGGTGTCTCCCGGAGACAAGATCGCGCTCGTCGGCCGCAACGGCTCGGGCAAGTCGACTTTGCTGAAAATCGCTGCAGGGACGATCGAACCGGATGGCGGCAAACGGTTCTTTCAACCTGGCGCAACAGTGCGATATCTTCCCCAGGAGCCTGACCTTACTGGGTTCGAGACAACCCTTGCCTATGTCGAGGACGGACTGGAAGGCGCCGATGACAATTATCGTGCGCAATACCTGCTTGAGCAGCTCGGTCTTACGGGAACCGAAAACCCTTCGTCCCTTTCAGGCGGAGAAGCGCGTCGCGCGGCTCTGGCCCGCGTTTTGGCACCCGAACCCGATATCTTGCTTCTGGACGAACCGACAAACCATCTCGATCTGCCGGTCATCGAGTGGCTGGAAGACGAATTGAAATCTCTACGATCCGCGCTCGTCCTCATCAGCCACGATCGCCGTTTCCTATCCGACTTGACCCGCTCCACAGTGTGGATCGATCGCGGCCAGACACGCCGTATCGATCAGGGGTTTGGGGCATTCGAAGCCTGGCGAGACGATTTCCTCGAGCAGGAAGAAAAAGAACAGCACAAGCTGGCGCGCAAAATCGCTGCCGAAGAGCATTGGGTGCGCTATGGCGTTACCGCTCGCCGCAAGCGCAATGTGCGACGTATGGATCTGCTTGGCGGACTGCGTCAGCAGGTCAAGGACTATCGCGGCCCGCAGGGCACTGTAAAAATGACGGTGGCCGAGGGCCGCAGTTCCGGCGCTATGGTCGTGGAAGCCGAAAACATCCGCAAAGCGTTTGGAGAACGGGTCGTCGTGCAGGATTTTTCCACCCGCGTCATGCGCAATGCACGGGTGGGCATCGTTGGGCCAAACGGAGCGGGCAAGACCACGCTGATCCGTATGTTGACCGGTGATCTCGAACCGGACAGCGGAACCGTGCGTCTCGGTACGCGGCTCGAACTCGCAGTTCTCGATCAACGGCGCGCATCATTGGATCCGGACGCCACGCTCAAGGACGTCCTGACAGGCGGGGGCAGCGATACCATAGTGATCAATGGCGAGCCAAAGCACGTCATTGGGTACATGAAAGAATTTCTGTTCACACCCGAGCAGGCGCGCACAGTTGTGGGTAAGCTGTCGGGCGGGGAGCGTAATCGGGTCACGCTCGCGCGGGCGCTGGCATTACCGTCCAACGTCCTGGTGCTGGACGAACCCACCAACGATCTTGATCTCGAAACACTCGACCTGCTCGAAGAGATGATTGCCGATTATCAGGGAACGGTCATTGTGGTCAGCCATGATCGGGACTTTCTCGACAAGGTCGCGACATCGGTCATTGTCGCCGAAGGCGATGGCACCTGGAACGAATATGCCGGCGGATATGCCGATATGGTTGTTCAGCGCGGGGCAGGGGTGTCTGCCCGCAAGTTTGAAAAGGCCGAAACTCAGCCAAAGTCCAAGTCCGCTCCCACTGCGCCTCCGCCACAGCAGAAACGCAAGCTGACGTTCAAGGACAAGCATGCGCTTGAAACCTTGCCCAAGGAAATGGATGGCGTACGTACAAAGATGACGGCCCTGCAAAAGACGCTCGACGATCCTAACCTTTACAATCAGGATCCCGGTAAGTTCGAGAAAGCCACAGCCGATCTGGCCGCAGCGCAGGTCAAACTGGCTGAAATGGAAGATCGCTGGCTGGAGCTCGAAATGATGCGTGAGGAGATCGAGGGCTGATCGGGGGTTCTCACAAATCTGCGATCACATTTATCCTTTCCCGATTGTAAACCAATATCGGGTTAGATCGTGTTTGAGATAACCGCGCATGGAAATTGCCGGCTTCCGGGCCGATTGGGCCGCTTTTCAGGATGTGCGGTGATCCGCGGGGGACCATCCGGATGCAACCGGGCCGTGGTGCCGAAAGGCAACACAGGGCTTTGCTGCGTCAAGCGAGGCGGAACAATGTCGCCTCTGCCATATTTCTTATCGCGCCGTGCATGCCATCCGCATAACAAAAAGCAGACAAGATGACCTCATTGACCACGAAACTCCCCCGCCGCCGTTTCCTAGCTGGAGCTGCCAGCATTTCGGCGCTTGCGCTGGCCGGCTGTTCGAGCATGGGCACGCCCGCTCCGCAGGAACCAGCGCTCCCGCAACTCGATCCGTTCTATGTGAACATGTATGGCGCAGTGCAGGATGGCGAATTCTACGTTCCTGCAGTTGATCTGCGCTTTGTCGATCCCGCATTTTATCGTCGGGTCGTTCCCGATCCCACTGGCGAGCGTCCCGGTACGATCTATGTGGATACCACAAGCTATTATCTCTATCTGGTTCAGGAAGATGGTCAGGCGATGCGCTATGGCGTAGGACTTGGCCGTGAGGGGTTTGGCTGGTCGGGCCGCGGCACCATCCAGTTCAAACGCTCGTGGCCGACCTGGACACCACCTGCCGCGATGATCGAGCGCCAGCCTGAACTCGAGGAATGGCGTAATGGCCAGCCTGGCGGTCTCGAAAACCCGCTCGGCGCGCGCGCCCTCTATATCTTCCAGAATGGCCGCGATACCCTTTATCGTATTCACGGCACGCCTGAGCCTTGGACTATCGGAACCAACGTGTCCTCTGGCTGCGTTCGCTTGATGAACCAGGACATCATGGATCTCTATTCGCGCGTATCGACAGGCAACACATTAATCGTCGCCTGATGGTTTGAGCGTTTGCGCCAGTCTCGCCCGTCCGGTACCGACCGGGCGGGTCGTTTTTTTCAGCAGGGTGTCATGGCCGCTTTCGATGTCGTTGTGATAGGAGCCGGGGCCGCCGGCATGATGTGCGCGGCCAAGGCTGGTCAGCGCGGACGATCAGTGCTTATCGTCGATCATGCGGATGCGCCGGGCAAAAAGATCCGGATTTCAGGCGGGGGGCGGTGCAATTTCACCAACATCCACACGACGCCAAAATCCTTCCTTTCACAAAACCCCAAATTTGCCATTTCGGCGTTAAAACGCTATCGCCCGGCCGATTTCATCGCTCTGGTCGATCGTTACGGCATCGCGCATCACGAAAAAACGCTAGGTCAGTTGTTTTGCGATGGCTCGGCCCAGCAGATTATCGACATGCTGATTGATGAAATGCAGTCGGGAGGGGTGAATCTGAAGCTTGAGACCAGCGTAGACGCCATTGAGCGTACGGGCGATGGGTACACAGTCCGTCTTTCGGATGGACCTGTGACCTGCACATCGCTGGTGATCGCCACCGGCGGCAAATCCATTCCTAAGATGGGGGCAACCGGATTTGCCTATCAGGTAGCCGCCCAGTTTGACGTGCCGGTGGTCGACCCGCGCCCGGGCCTGGTGCCGCTGACCTTTGAAGCGGGCATGCTCGAGCGTCTTCGTCCACTGGCCGGCGTGTCCGTTGATGCGCGGGTCAGTCACGGCAAGACTGTGTTCCGCGAGGGCTTGTTGTTCACCCATCGCGGGTTGAGCGGCCCCTCGATCCTGCAAATTTCATCCTATTGGCGTGAAGGTGACGCCGTTGCCATCGACTTGGCGCCGGAAACTGATGTCACTGGATGGCTCGCGCAAGCGCGTGCCCGGAACGGCAAGCAGTCGGCATTGAACGCTGTGGCTGAGCTTGTGCCACGCCGTGTGGCGGAAATCGTCATGGGAGAAGCGGGCGTTTCCGGCAATCTCGCCGATCTTGGGCGCAAGGCGATGGACGCGATAATTGCTGGCCTTTCAGCCTGGCAGGTGAAACCCGTCGGTTCGGAAGGGTATCGCACTGCCGAGGTAACGCTTGGAGGCATTGACACGGCGGCGCTAAGTTCCACCGATATGCAGGTCAAGTCGGTGCCTGGTCTGTATTTTATCGGCGAAGCCGTCGATGTTACCGGCTGGCTTGGCGGGTACAATTTCCAATGGGCCTGGGCGTCAGGTCGGGCCGCCGGCCTTGCAGCCTAGCCTGGGCTAAGCACCGTGTGGACAGTTCCGGCAATATTGGCGAGCTGCAAATGTGCGCTCGATGGTGAGAGCTGGCTCGAAGCAAAAACGTAGCCTGCAACGGCAATCAACATAATAGCCAACCACCCAATGACGAAACCGCGTCGATTACAGCCCCTTATTGGCGCCGACGTGGTGGAGTGTGCTGGGTTACGTGCAAAGCCTGGTAAACTCATAAATCACAAATCCGGGAGGGGTTGATGATCTACCGGGTTATCCTTGGTGAATGTGCCGGGCCGATGGCCCAAACATGCCCACACAAGGGCATTCGCGACACATTTTCGCCTGTCTCTGTTTGAGGTGAGTCTTAGGAAACGGCCTACCAATCGCTTGGGTTCCAAGCACCCGATTTGTTGGAGATTCTCGTTCCGTTGCGGAACCAAGAGAGGTAGGGGGCGTTCTTTTGCCATGACGGTTGGATCGCCGACCGAGGCAAAAGTTTGAGCCTCGCGGCCCCAGCCTGAGAACTTGAAACAAGCGATTTCAGGAGAAAACTAATGTATCGCAAGCTACTTGCCTCGACCGCTCTGGCCCTGGTTGTTACCGGCGGCGCCTTTGCTCAGGAAACGGCTCCGGCTGAGCCCGCCATGGCCCCTGCAGAACCCACAATGGAAGCCCCGGCGGAAACCCCGCAGGAGCCCCTCGTCAATGCGTCCGAAACCGGCATTAACGCCGATGGCTGGCTCGCGACAGAAATCATCGGAGAGACAATCTACAATTCGACAGGCGACGATGCTGAAGAGATCGGCGATGTAAACGACTTCGTTCTCGATCAGAACGGTGAGATCGGCGCAGTCGTCGTTGGTGTTGGCGGTTTCCTTGGTATTGGCCAGAAAAGCGTTGCCATCAATTGGTCGGACCTTGAGCTCTCTCAGGATATGGACGGTAACAACCGCCTTGTCGCTTCCATGACCCGCGAACAGCTCGAAAATGCAGCTGAGTTCGATCGTCAGGAATGGTTGGCAAGTGAATCGGCTGCCGCTGCTGAGATGGACGCAATGGGCGCTGGCGATGCCATGGCTCCTGCTCCTGCTGGCGACGCTATGGCCCCTGCGGCACCGGCTGGTGATGCAATGGCGCCTGCTGATGACTCCATGGCCGTCGAAGAAGATGCAGTGGTGACAGAAGATGCGCCGGCTGCTGACGCAATGGCCGTTGAAGAAGACTCTATGGCTGCCGATGAAGCTCCGGCCAATGATGCCATGGCATCAGATGCAAACGCCATGGACTTCGACAGCCTTGAGGCTGTTGCCACTGCCGATATTTCAGCTGAAGAGCTGACAGGTACCGCCGTTTATGGTGCGGGTGATGAAGAAATTGGCGATATCGGTGATATCCTTCTGTCAGAAGATGGCGCCGTTGATGCTGTCATCATCGACTTTGGCGGATTCCTCGGTATCGGCACCAAGCCTGTTGCCGTCGCCTTCGATAACCTGACCTTCGTTCGCGACGAAAATGGTGGCCTGATCCTGCGCACTCCGCTGACTGCAGAGGAACTGGAAGCTGCTCCGGAGTATGAAGAGGATGCTTATCTCACGGCTCCTGAAGACAATTCGCTGATCGTTCAGTAATCGTCTCTAACGTTCGATCTCTAAGGGCCGGCTGAAAAGCCGGCCCTTTTGCTGTGGGTAATTGCCATTCGACCGCGGGGGAGAGCTCCATGGGCGCACGAACACCGCGCTAACGTCCATGCAGCTCAAGCTAGTCCGCCCACCGAAGTGCAGATCTCCCAACAAATGAGATGAGCTCTTGCTTGAGCCCTGCTCATGTCCAACGCCAGTAAGGCATGAGAGCTGGTGCCTACGCTTTGAAAAGACTATGCTTTCCAGCCGCTCGCACTGCCCGGCTCGCAAAGCCATTTGAGCCCTCAAGCTCTCTCCGACTGGAATTTCAGTCGCCCGTCATGTCTCTGACTCTCATCAATCTTTGCGACCTGGGACAACCGCCGAGCTATCGTACGGCTTGCTTTGTTGGCGCCCGTCTTGGGCATGGCGTCCCGGCGGGTGGAGCGTGCGGTACAAAAAAGGGCCGGTCGCAAGGACCGGCCCTTTTTCAAAGTCTCTGGGAATTTCAATCAATCGTCGTCGCCCCCTGAGGTGCCGAAATACCAGCCTGCAGCAAGTGCTGCGACGGCTGACCAGAACAGCGGGCCCTTTTTTGCACGCGATGCGAGACGTATCCCCGCGGATGCCAATGACATCGTCGACGCCATCGTTGCCGAGCTGGCTGCGTTGCGGCGGCGTTCTTCCTTCTTGCGATTGTTGCGTGCGATCGCAATAGCAAGAGAAATGCCGGAAATTGCCAGAAACCCGGCCCCCATAAGAAGTGCTGCGCCCAGCGGGCTTGTTTCCTGGGCCAGCCAGATAAAGAGCGCGGCGATAAGAAACCCTGCACCGACCAGGCCCAAAAGCCCGATCACTACATAAAAGGCGGCGGACATTCCGGCGGAGCGGACGGCCGACGTTGCGCGGCTGGTTACCGCGGAAAAAGGAGCTGTCAGCGCCATAGCGCCGCTCCTTAAAGTATTTTGGAAAGTACGTAGCCAATTCCGGCCGCGATAAGCACTGATGAGATCGGCTTGTCGCGGATCATCGTTTTCAGTTCGCCTTCCGCGGCCTCGAAACTGTCCTGGACCTGCTCCAGCGTTTCTTCGCCTTTGCGTTCGACATTCTTGCGGAGTCGGCGGGCTTCGGTTTTGGCTTCGGTGGTGCGATGTTTCACGACATCGCCAAGCGTGGCTGTAATCGCGGCGACGTCTTCGCGCAGCGCTGCAATCTCGGCGTCCAGATCCTTTGCGGGATCGTCACCGTCTGATTTTGCTGTTGTACGGGCAGTCGTTGCGGCTCGGGCCATGATGGCCTCCCATGTTGGAGTTATACCCGCAGCTTAAACGTCGAAACAAAAAAGAGGTTCCGGGCGAAATGCCCGAAACCCCTGAAATATGGGCGTTTGTGCTGTTTTCAGGCTGCGCTTGACGAAGTGAGGTTCATCACGCCGACGGCAACCGCATCGGGACCGAACTCGCCGTCCCCTTCGAGCTTGAGAATCGTTGCAAGCTGCGTGCGTGCGCGGCTGACCCTGCTCTTGATCGTTCCGACTGCGCAATCGCAGATGTCGGCGGCCTCTTCGTAGGAAAAGCCCGATGCGCCGACCAGGATAAGCGCTTCGCGTTGATCCTCGGGTAGCTGGTTGACCGCCTTTTTGAAATCTTCCATGTCGAGGCGACCGACCTGTTCGGGGTGGCTCGACAAACGTTCAGCCATTGCCCCTTCAGGGTCTGAAACCTCGCGTTTGCGCTTGCGCATCTGGCTATAAAACTCGTTGCGCAAAATCGTGAAAAGCCAGCCCTTCAGGTTGGTGCCGGGTGTGAACGATGAGCGTTTGTCCCAAGCGCGGACCAGAGTTTCCTGCACCAGATCGTCTGCCTTGTCAGCGGCGCCGACCAGCGACATCGCAAAGGCGCGAAGGTTTGGGATGACAGCAAGAAGTTCGGCGCGAAAATCGTATGTGTCTGACATGGGCACCACCTACTCGGACTTGGGTTTGTCGTCGTCTCCGAGCTTGCCTAGCAGCTCCAAAAGACGATCAGGTACCGGCTCTGCGACGACATCGTCGTAGAATTCTCGGAGCTTAAGGCCGATAAAAGCTTGAGAATCCGCGCCCAAATTGGGCTTGGTCTCGCCCTGGGGCTCTTTGCTGTCCTGCTCGTCCTTGGCCATATTTCTGCTGCTGAGTTGCGTCACGATTACCCCACATTGCGTCTTGTTTATTGGCCTCGGAAACGCGACGAGTCAAAAAAAGTTCCAATGGCCGGGGAACTATTTCTCAAAAGTGTCGTTACCGGTGCATTGTCATCGCCTGCGCGTCGGGCGACGTGACTATGCGAGGGAGTTATATTTATGAATCTTGCTGAGTTGATTGCGCCGCACATACCCTATCTTAGACGTTTTGCGCGGTCGTTGACCGGTAGTCAGTCCAGCGGCGACGCTTATGTCTCGGCTACACTTGAGGCGCTCGTTGCCGACAGGTCGATCTTTCCGACGGATCTCGACTCCAAAGTCGCGCTTTACAAAGTTTTTTCTCAGCTCTGGAAATCGGTCGATATCAATCTCGCCGAACTTCCTCCGGCTGCCCATGCGTGGGAAGAGCAGGCACGTCGCAGCCTGCGTGCCATAGCGCCATTGCCCCGTCAGGCCTTTTTGCTGGTGGCCGTCGAGCGTTTTTCAAATGAAGAAGGTGCCGAAATTCTTGGCGTCAGCGACGTTGAGTTCGCAGATCTCATCGACACGGCTTCAACCGAGATGGCGCGTCAGGTGGCGACCAGCGTGCTGATCATCGAAGATGAACCATTGATTGCCATGGACATCGAACAGATGGTTGAGGCACTCGGTCATACGGTGACCGGTGTGGCGCGGACCCACAAGGAAGCCATGGAGCTGTTTAATCAGCGTCGTCCCGGCCTTGTGCTTGCCGATATTCAGCTTGCCGATGGCAGCTCGGGTATTGATGCTGTCAACGACATGCTGCGTTCTGCCAGTGTGCCGGTCATCTTCATCACCGCTTTCCCGGAGCGTCTGTTGACGGGTGAACGCCCTGAACCCGCCTTCCTGGTTACCAAGCCGTTCCAGCCCGACATGGTCAAGGCATTGGTCAGCCAGGTTCTGTTCTTTTCCGAACAGATGGAACAGGCAGCATAAATCGGCGAGGCGCCGGAACCACCCGGCGCCCCGGTTCGTTCTCTCCGCAGTTCAGTATTTAGGGAGTTCGTTCCATGCTCGGCTGGGCACTTGCATTTCTCATCATCGCGGTAATAGCAGGCGTTCTCGGTTTTGGAGGGATCGCCGGAGCGGCGTCTTCGATTGCACAGATTCTCTTCTTTGTATTTCTCGTCGCAATGGTTATTGGTCTCATTCTGGGGTTAGCTCGGCGTGCGCGTTAAGGGCCTCTCCATCTGGGGACGAAAACCGGGCCTCCCGCAAACGGGGCCCAAGTGGGGCTTGTGGAACATTCCGACAAATACGCGCCGACTATGAAGGGGCAGGACAACGGAAAGTCGGGTGGGGGCGATCGTGACAGCTCTCGCCGCTTCGCCTTTGCGATGCGAGCCCTTAGTCGGACGCCGGTGTCATTGAGCTACCAGAACCGGGACTTGATCTATGAGTGGGCGGAGAACCTCCCGAGTGGTGTCGAGATCAATGATGTCCTGGGGCATACTGACGCCAACTTTTTTCCTCGCCTCGCGGCTGAACGACTACGGGTCACCAAGCTCCATGTCATTGAGACGCGTGAACCCCAGCGGTTCGAATTGCCCGTCAATATCTCCGGCGAGGTGAGGTGGTTCGACATTTGGATCGATCCTGATCTTGAACCGGCGGGATCCGCGATGGGCGTTTATTCGACCATCATCGACATCAGTGCCCAGAAGCGCCGCGAGGTCCAGCTCAAGAACCTTCTGCGCGAAGTCAGCCACCGTTCCCGCAATCTGCTGGCCATAGTTCTTTCGCTCGCGTCCCAGACGGCGCGCAGCGCGACCAGCGTGCCGGCCTTTGTCACAGCCTTTTCCGGGCGCCTGCAAGCAATTGCCCGGGCGCAGGATCTGGTTACCGACCGGGACTGGCAAGGTGCGCTGCTCAGCGATTTGATATCGCGCCAGATTGCTCTGTTCCATCGTGACAATGCGCTGCCCGTAGAACTGAGGGGCGACGATCTCGTGGTATCCCCAAACGCTGCGCTTTATGTCGGGCTGGCCATCCACGAGCTTGCCTCCAATGCCGTCCGCAATGGTCAGCTATCTCCGGGCGATGGTGCAATTGAGGTTGCCTTCAGTGTCGAGTCGCGCTCGGATGGCGGTCGTAATCTGGTGGTAAAATGGACTGAACGCCTGAGGGCAGGATCAACTGCGCAGGATATCGAACCGCTGACGCGCAAGTTCCTTGAAAGTGTTGTTCCGCTTGCCGTCGACGGCATGGGAGAGTTGGCCGTCGCGGGCAGCCGCGTTGATTATGCATTGCGCATAGACGGCAATCACATCACCTGAGTAATTCGCTCGGACTGGAAATCATGCCTAAAACGAGGAAAGACCGGGACGCCTTTTGGGGCACCCGGTCTCTCTTTTGCGCGACTGCGTTTGGGGGAAACGCCTTCGCGTCCTCCCTAAATGCAATCAGCCGGAAATGGTTCCTGCTTGGCATAAAAAAAGAGGATCGCCGGGCAGCAATCCTCTTTAGGGTCAGGGCTTGGCACGATGGAGGTAGGGGCGCCTCCATCGGCTGTTGATAAAACGCCGACGGCTGCTGCCGGTTCCGTACCGCCAACTTTTTTTCTTCAATCATGTTTGGGTGAGAATCACCGCATGACACCAGTCGGCCATACCGAGCCCCACGCGTTTGAGTGCCAGGCTTGACCATCACGGAAAATCTTCATTGCGCTATCGGCGCCCGCTCGGCCTGAGAGCTCCATCCGGAATGGCGCGACCGCTTTCGCGCACCCTCATCCTTCGGCCAACATCCCTCTGTCCAGAAACGCGAAAGTGGAGCCTGTGCTAAAGGTGCTGGAAAGCGGGCAGAACTCGTGCAACACTCTTGGTCTCTGAGGGGAGGAACAGACATGAACCATGGGTTGCGACATGCCGCAAAAGCCGATCGTTTACGATGCTCCCACGCCTCAGCCCCGGGCTAGCGACGCTGAAACGCTTCGCAATGAAATCCTGGAAAAGCTGACATATGCCGTTGGCAAGGATCCAATTGTTGCGCGCCGGTCGGACTGGCTGACAGCGACAATTCTGACCATCCGTGACAGGATCATTGATCAGTGGATGGAATCCACACGCGACACGTGGCGGACGTCCCAAAAGCGCGTTTATTACCTCAGTCTCGAGTTTCTCATCGGGCGCCTGATGCGCGATGCCGTATCCAATCTGGGCATGATGGAGCCGGTGCGCGAAGCGCTGGCGTCTTTCAATGTCGATCTTGACGAGTTGATCGAGCGTGAACCCGACGCTGCGCTGGGCAATGGCGGCTTGGGGCGCTTGGCCGCCTGTTTTCTGGAATCGATGTCGACGATCAAGGTGCCTGCCTATGGCTATGGCATCCGTTACGTCCATGGACTTTTCCGGCAGGAAATGAGTGATGGCTGGCAGGTCGAACTGCCCGAAGACTGGTTGGCTCACGGCAATCCGTGGGAATTCGAGCGCCGAGAGAGCGCCTATGAAGTCGGTTTTGGCGGCTCGGTAGAACCCGTTACCCAGCCCGATGGAAGTGTGCGCCAGGTCTGGCACCCTGCCGAACATGTGTGTGCGGTGGCCTTCGATACCCCCGTCGTCGGCTGGCGCGGTGCGCGTGTGAATACACTGCGCCTGTGGAGCGCCCAGCCGATAGATCCCATCCTGCTCGACAGGTTCAATGCCGGCGACCACATCGGAGCGCTTGAGGAAAGCGCCCGCGCCGTTTCGATCACCCGCGTGCTCTATCCCGCCGATTCTACCCCCGCTGGTCAGGAATTGCGGTTGCGGCAAGAGTTCTTCTTTTCTTCAGCGTCGCTGCAAGACATTGTAAGGCGTCACTTGCAGCAATATGGCGATCTGGGATCGCTGCCGGACAAGGTTGCCATCCAGCTCAACGATACGCACCCGGCGATCTCGATTGCCGAGATGATGCGGATCCTCATGGACGTCCAGGGTCTCGCCTGGAACGAAGCGTGGAAGCTCACCCAGCGTACATTCTCCTACACCAATCATACGTTATTGCCCGAAGCGCTTGAAACATGGCCTGTCGCCCTGCTTGAGCGGTTGCTGCCGCGCCAGATGCAGATCGCCTATGCCATCAACGCCATGGTGCTGGAAGAGGCGCGCGAGAAGGGTCTTGAAGACTCGCGCATCGCAGCGATTTCCCTGATCGACGAAAATGGCAGCCGCCGCCTGCGCATGGGCCAGTTGGCCTTCGTCGGATCGCATTCGATCAATGGCGTATCGGCGCTGCACACCGAGTTGATGAAGAAGACTGTCTTTGCGGACTTGCACAACCTCTATCCCGACCGCATCAACAACAAGACCAATGGCGTAACCCCCCGTCGCTGGCTGATGCAGTGCAATCCGTCACTGACGCGGCTTATATCCGAGCGGATCGGTCCCGATTTTTGCGACGACATTGAGCAGCTCATCAAGCTCGACGCACACGCCGAGGACAAGTCGTTCCAGGATCAGTTCGCAGCCGTCAAACGCGGAAACAAAGACCGGCTTGCAGCGCTCATCAAGGAGCGCACCGGCATTTCGGTGTCGCCCGATGCGCTGTTCGACATCCAGATCAAGCGTATCCACGAATACAAGCGCCAGCTGCTCAACATCATGGAAGCTGTTGCTCAATACAACATGATCCGCGCCCACCCTGAAAAGCGCTGGGTGCCACGGGTCAAAGTGTTCGCCGGCAAGGCAGCGCCGAGCTATTGGAATGCAAAACTGATCATCAAGCTGATCAATGATGTGGCCAAGGTCATCAACAACGACCCGGCAGTACGTGGGCTGTTGAAAGTGGTGTTCCTGCCAAATTACAACGTGTCGCTGGCCGAGACCATCATTCCCGCTGCCGATCTTTCCGAACAGATTTCGACAGCAGGCATGGAAGCCTCGGGCACAGGCAACATGAAATTTGCGCTCAATGGCGCCTTGACCATTGGCACTATGGATGGCGCCAATGTGGAGATGCGCGAGCGTCTAGGCCCCGAAAACATCGTAATTTTCGGCATGAGCGCTGAACAGGTCGACGATATGCGGGCGCAAAACCGGTCCCCGCGCGAAATTATCGAAGCGAGCCATGCGTTGCGCGAGGTTATCGAAGCGATCGGCTCTGGCGTGTTCTCCCCGGACGACCGCGCGCGCTATCGCGGCCTGATGGACGGTCTTTACGATCACGACTGGTTCATGGTGGCGCGCGATTTCGATGCCTATTGCGCAGGTCAGCGCAAGGTGGATGCCCACTGGGCGGACCGCAAGGTCTGGAACGCCATGGCGATCCGCAACACTGCCCGTATGGCCTGGTTCTCTTCGGATCGGACGATCCGCGAATATGCCGATGATATCTGGGGAGCGCCACACATCTGAAAGATATGACTGCGGGACGCCGGAACTTGGGGGTCCCCGGCGGGTTCAATAACAAGACGCTGATGTACAATCATCAGAGGGGGAGTAGAGCACTTGGCAAAAAAGCAGTCAGAATGGCAAGCTGATCCCAAGCAGATCGCACGCGTCGTCGGCGGCCAGCACGACGATCCGTTCGCGATTTTGGGGTTGCACGCCCATGATGGAAAATGGACAGCTCGCGCGTTCGTGCCGCACGCTCAATGGGCCGAAGCGCGTACGCTTGATGGCAAGGTTCTGGGTAAACTGGAGAAAAGAGATGATGCCGGGTTTTTCGAAGGCGCGGTCAAAATCGATGCCTTCCAGCCTGTAGTCTATCACGCCGGCAATGACGGTGGCGAATGGGACGTGGTCGATCCTTACTCTTTTGGACCGGTGCTCGGCCCGATGGATGACTACTTTATCGGCGAAGGTTCCCATCTGCGCCTTTTCGATAAAATGGGCGCTCATTTCATGACATTTGAGGGCGTCGAAGGTACCCATTTTGCTGTCTGGGCGCCCAATGCGAAGCGGGTTTCGGTGGTGGGCTCGTTCAACGATTGGGATGGCCGCCGTCACGCCATGCGGCGCCGGAACCAGATCGGTATCTGGGAGATCTTCCTGCCTGGCGTAAGACCGGGTGCTCAGTACAAATATGAAATTATCGGCAAAGAGGGCAAATTGCTGCCGCTCAAGGCCGACCCCTACGCGCAGCAGTCCGAGCTGCGTCCCAAGACCGCCTCGGTGGTCGCCGATCCCGCGCCTTTCGCCTGGACAGATGCAGGCTATATGGAAACGCGCAAGGCGCGCGACTATCGCCACGAGCCGATGAGCGTCTACGAGGTCCATCTTGGCTCCTGGCGCAAACGCCCGGATGGCGGGTTTCTGTCGTACGATCAACTCGCTGAACAACTTATCCCCTATGCCGCCGATATGGGGTTTACCCATATCGAATTGCTGCCCATTACCGAGCATCCCTATGATCCGAGCTGGGGCTATCAGCCGACTGGGCTTTATGCGCCGACTGCACGGTTCGGGGATCCTCAAGGTTTCGCCCGCTTCGTCGACGCGGCCCATGCTGCCGGGTTGGGGGTCATTCTTGATTGGGTGCCGGCGCATTTTCCAACCGATGAGCATGGTTTGGCCAAGTTCGATGGCACGGCGCTCTATGAGCACGCCGACCCGCGGCAGGGCTACCACCCTGACTGGAATACAGCGATCTACAATTTTGGGCGCAAGGAAGTTTCGAGCTTTCTGACAAATAACGCCCTGTATTGGCTCGAGAAGTTCCACATCGACGGCCTGCGCGTGGATGCGGTTGCCTCGATGCTTTATCTCGATTATTCGCGCCAGCCCGGCCAGTGGGTGCCCAACCAGCATGGCGGTAATGAAAATATTGAGGCCATTGCCTTCCTCAAGCGTGTGAACGCCGAAACGTACGGAAATCATCCTGGCACGTTTACTGTCGCCGAAGAATCCACAAGCTGGCCGGGCGTTACGGCACCGACTTACGCAGATGGACTGGGGTTCGGGTTCAAGTGGAACATGGGCTTTATGAACGATACGCTGCGCTATATGCAGCGCGAACCGATCCACCGCCGCTTCCATCATAGCGATCTTAGTTTCGGTTTGCTCTACGCGTTCTCGGAGAACTTCACCCTGCCGCTCAGCCATGACGAGGTCGTTCATGGCAAGGGATCGCTGCTCAACAAGATGCCTGGCGACGACTGGCAGAAATTTGCAAACCTGCGAGCCTATTACGCGTTCATGTGGGGCTATCCGGGCAAGAAACTTCTGTTCATGGGGCAGGAATTTGCGCAGCGCGAAGAGTGGAATGAGGCGCAGGCGCTCGACTGGTGGCTGCTCGACGCGCAAGCTCATGAGGGGATCAGGCGGCTGGTGTCCGACCTCAACACTGTCTATCGCGAATTGCCCGCTCTGCACGAGCGCGATTGCGAGCCTGAAGGGTTTGAATGGATCATCGCCAATGATCATGCCAATTCGGTTCTGGCCTGGGTGCGAAAGGCTCCTGACGCCGCGCCCGTTGTGGTCATAACCAATCTGACCCCGGTGCCGCGCGAGCAGTATCGTCTGCCAATGCCCGCCGCCGGGCGATGGATAGAGCGCATCAACACTGATGCAGGTTGGTATGCCGGGTCCAATACCGGCAATCAAGGTGTGGTCACTGCAACCAAAGGCAATGAATTCGGTTATCCGGCAACTGCGGAGGTTGTTTTGCCTCCGCTCTCGACCCTCATCCTGCAATTTGAACCGGGATAGGTGCTTTTGATGACTGCGCATCCAACCGGGACATTGGCTTTTCCGTCGGAAGCGTTCTGAAAAAAGACTGCAAACGCCCCCGTCAGAGAGACCGATCGGGGGCGAAACGAAGGAGAGGATGATGGTCGATAAGAACAACCCGGCACCGCTGGCTCGTGATGCCATGGCCTATGTCCTGGCGGGAGGGCGCGGTACGAGGCTTATGGAACTGACCGACAGGCGTGCCAAGCCGGCCGTCTATTTCGGCGGCAAATCGCGAATTATCGATTTTGCGCTGTCCAACGCCATCAATTCAGGCATCCGCCGCATTTCCGTTGCAACGCAATACCAAGCGCACAGCCTGATCCGGCATCTGCAGCGCGGCTGGAACTTTCTGCGCACCGAGCGTAACGAGAGTTTTGATATTCTCCCCGCTAGTCAGCGCGTTGCCGAAGACATGTGGTATGCGGGCACCGCGGACGCGGTGTATCAAAACATCGATATCATCGATGACTACAACACCAAGTACATCGTCATTCTGGCAGGTGACCACGTCTACAAGATGGACTACGAAATCATGCTGCGCCAGCATGTCGATACCGGTGCCGATGTCACTGTGGGTTGTCTCGAAGTCCCCTCCAGCGAAGCCTCGGCGTTCGGAGTGATGCATGTGGACGGACGGGACCGTATCGTCGAGTTCATGGAAAAGCCCAAGGACCCGCCTTCGATCCCGGATAAGCCCGGCATCTCACTGGCGTCCATGGGCATCTATGTATTCGAGACTAAATTCCTTATGGACCAATTGCGCCGCGATGCAGCGACCGAGGGGTCCAGCCGCGATTTCGGCAAGGACATCATCCCCCATATCGTCGCCAATGGCACCGCCTGGGCCCACAGGTTCCCGCGCTCCTGTGTGCGTTCGGAGTATGAGCAGGTGTCCTATTGGAAGGACGTAGGAACGATCGACGCCTATTGGGAAGCCAATACCGATTTGACCGACATTACCCCCCAGCTCGATCTCTATGACCGCGAATGGCCGATCTGGACACACGCTGAAATCACTCCCCCCGCAAAATTCGTCCACGATATCGACGGGAGACGTGGCCAGGCGATTTCCTCGCTCGTATCGGGCGACTGCATCGTCTCGGGTGCGCAGTTGCGGCGCACGCTGCTGGCGACGGGCGCGAGGGTCAATTCCTATTCCGAACTTAACGAAGCCGTGGTTCTGCCCCAATGCACAATCGGTCGTGGCGTGCGGCTCAACAAGGTCGTCGTCGATGCGCGGGTTGAAATTCCCGAGGGTCTCGTTGTCGGAGAAGACCCTGAATTCGATGCCAAATGGTTCCGGCGCACCGAGAGTGGCGTCACACTCATTACCCAACCCATGATCAACAGACTCGTTGCTTCCCGATGATGGACGTTCTTTCGGTCACTTCCGAAATCTACCCGCTGGTCAAGACAGGCGGACTGGCCGATGTGGCTGGAGCGCTGCCCGCTGCACTTGTCGAGCACGAGATCGCTATGCGAACGCTGGTGCCGGGCTATCCACAGGTCAAGGCGGCAATAAAGCGGGGGCGGACCGTCGCAGCCTTCGATGACCTGTTCGGCGGGCCGGCCGAACTGATTGCTGCGCGGGTGGCCGGGCTTGATCTGATCGTTATCGATGCTGGCCATCTTTATGATCGTCCGGGTGGTATTTATGTTGATCAGACAGGGATGGACTGGACGGACAATTGGCAGCGCTATGCCGCGCTATCGTGGGTTGCGGCCGAGTTGGCCAATGGTCTCGTCGCGGGTTACCGGCCTGCTATCATTCATGCACACGACTGGCAGGCTGCGATGGCTGCGGCTTACGTGGCGTTTGGCGGCGATACGCGAACGCGGGTGATCGTTACCATTCACAACATTGCCTTCCAGGGCCAGTTCGGTGCCGACATTTTTCCCCACCTTCGCCTGCCCACGCAGGCCTTCGATATGTCCGGGGTGGAATATTATGGCGGGGTCGGGTTCCTCAAAGGCGGGCTGCGCTGCGCGCACGCAATTACAACCGTCAGTCCAACCTATGCGCGCGAAATCCGCACGCCTGAATATGGCATGGGTCTTGAGGGGCTGCTCAATGAGCGCGGACATGACCTCTATGGTATTCTCAACGGGATCGATTCTTCTGCATGGAACCCGCAGACGGACCCTGAACTGCCCGCGCATTACACTGCGGCCAACACAAGGGCGCGTGCGACCAATCGCGCCGCACTTTCAGAGCGGTTTGGTATTGAGCCCGGTAGTGGTCCCCTGTTTGGGCTGGTGTCGCGGCTAACATGGCAAAAAGGCATCGATATCATTGCCGAAAATGTCGATTGGCTCATCTCGCTGGGTGGCTCAATTGCGATCCTGGGCTCGGGCGATAGCCATCTTGAAGCGGCGATGAGCGACGCTGCGGAGCGCCATCCGGGCCGCGTGGGTTTCATACGTGGCTATGATGAGGCGCTGTCGCATCTGATGCAGGGTGGCGCCGATGTGCTCATGGTGTCCTCGCGGTTCGAGCCGTGCGGGCTAACCCAGCTTTATGGCTTGCGCTATGGCGCGGTGCCTCTGGTCAGCCGCGTTGGAGGTCTGGCCGATACGGTGATCGATGCCAATGAAGCGGCGGTGGAGGCCGGCGTTGCGACCGGCGTACAGTTCTCCCCGGTCGATGGACTTGCGCTGGGCGAGGCGATTTCGCGTACAGTTTCGCTCTATCAGCGCCCGGACGTCTGGACGCGCATGCAGCGCAAGGGCATGAAGACAGACGTTTCGTGGACCAACAGCGCCGGCAAATATGCCGGCCTTTATCAAAAAATCTTGGGGGAAGCCCAGTGAGCATCCGCACTGTCGCCACTACACCTTTTTCAGATCAGAAGCCGGGGACATCGGGACTGCGCAAACGGGTCAGCCATTTCCAGCAGCCCAATTACGTCGAAAACTTCATTCAGTCATTGTTCGACAGTCTGTCCGGTCGTGAAGGCAAGACACTGGTGATCGGCGGGGATGGACGATACTTCAATGACACTGTCATTCAGATCGCGATCCGAATGGCTGCGGCCAATGGGTTTGGCAAGGTAATCGTGGGGCAGGGCGGAATCTTGTCGACTCCGGCCGCTTCGCACATCATCCGGCACCACAATGCGTTTGGCGGGCTGGTGCTGTCGGCCAGCCATAATCCGGGCGGCCCGGACGGGGATTTCGGCATCAAATACAATGCTTCCAATGGCGGCCCAGCCTCGGAAAAGATCACTGATGCTGTCTATGCGCGTTCGATGGAAATCACCCAGTACAAGAGCGTAGACACCGCCGATATCGATCTCGAAACTATCGGCGTTCACGAGATTGCCGGCATGAACGTCGAAGTGATTGATCCGGTCGCCGATTATGCCGCACTGATGGAGACGCTGTTCGATTTCGACGCGATTGCGTCGATGTTCGCCGCTGGTTTCACCATGCGGTTCGATGCTATGCACGCTGTGACCGGACCGTATGCCGCGGCGATTATTGAAGGTCGGCTCGGCGCGGAGCCCGGCACCGTCGTCAACGGCACACCGCTTCCAGATTTCGGCGGCGGTCACCCCGATCCCAACCTCGTCCACGCCAAGGACCTTTACGATCTGATGATGGGCCCCGATGCCCCCGATTTCGGCGCCGCTTCAGACGGCGATGGGGATCGCAATCTGATCATTGGGAAAAACCGTTTCGTGACCCCCTCGGATTCGCTGGCATTGCTGGCAGCGAACGCGCATCTGGCGCCGGGATACGCAAAAGGCCTTGCCGGTATCGCGCGGTCCATGCCCACAAGCGCGGCGGCAGACCGGGTGGCCCACCGGCTCGGCATTGCCCTTTATGAAACACCGACGGGCTGGAAATTCTTCGGCAATCTTCTCGATTCCGGGCTGGTGACCATCTGCGGCGAGGAAAGTGCCGGAACCGGCTCGGACCATGTGCGCGAGAAGGATGGGTTGTGGGCCGTTTTGCTGTGGCTCAACATACTCGCCGCGCGCAAGCAGAGCATTGATGAGATCGTGCTCGATCATTGGGCGACCTACGGCCGCAATTACTATTCACGGCACGATTATGAAGAGGTCGATGCCGATAACGCCAAGGCGCTGATGACCGATCTGCGCACCAAGCTGCCGGGCTTTCTGGCCAATGGACTGAATGGACGCAAGGTGATCCTGGCCGATGATTTTTCCTATCATGATCCCGTGGATGGCTCGACAGCCACCGGGCAGGGGTTGCGCATCGGTTTTGACGATGGATCGCGCGTTGTGTTTCGTCTTTCGGGAACCGGAACGGTCGGCGCGACTTTACGCGTTTACATCGAACGGTTCGAACCGAGCGACGGTATGCATGACAGGGATACCCAGGAAGCACTTGCCGACCTGATTTCTCTGGCCGATGCTGTCGCCGACATCAAGGCGCGAACCGGCCGCGATGGGCCAAGTGTCATTACCTGACGGAAAGTCACTCAATGTCATCACAGAACAAGTCTGCCTCACCCGCACCCCTGGGCGCGACGGTGACCGATACCGGTGTGGCGTTTGGAGTTTACTCCGAAACTGCTGAAAAGATCTGGGTTTGCCTGTTCGACGATCGGGACGAAGAGACCGACAGGGTAGAGATGAGTCGGGACGATGACCATCGCTGGTCCGCCCATATCGAAGGCATCGGCGCCAATGCCGTCTACGGCTTGCGTGCCGATGGACGCTACGATCCGGCGCAAGGCTATTATTTCGATCCCAACAAGCTTCTCGTCGATCCCTATGCGCGCCGCATCGACCGGACGTTCGTGCGCAGTCCCAAACTGCGCCTGGCGCGTGACGAATCTGTCGATACAGCACCCTTGGTCCCCAAGGCTCTGGTCCAGGGGCCCGTGACAGAAGCTGGTCTTGAGCCCGATCCCACCCGTCCCAATTTCATCTACGAGCTCAATGTTCGCCCGTTCACCATGCGCCACCCATCGGTTCAGGGGCCATTACGCGGAACGCTGGCGGGAATGACCACTGGCTATGTCATTGAGCATCTGCAACACTTGGGCGTCGATGTCGTTGAGCTGATGCCGATTGCAGGCTGGATTGATGATGGGCATTTGCCGTCGCTTGGGCTCACCAATGTGTGGGGTTACAACCCCATAACATATTTCGCCACCGATCCCCGCATCATCCCGCGCGGTCCGCAATCGCTTCGCCATATGGTCGAAACCTATCGCGAGGCCGGCATCCGGGTGATCCTCGATGTCGTTTACAATCACACTGGAGAAGGTGATTCCCAGGGCCCGGTCATCTCTATGAAGGGCCTGGATGCGTTGACCTATTATCGCCATGTCGAGGCTGATGGGGAAATGCATCTGGTCAATGACGCCGGCACCGGCAACACGCTGCGTTGCGATCATCCAGCGGTGCAGGATCTTGTCATCGACAGCTTGCGCTATTGGGTGACGGAATTTGGCATCGCCGGGTTTCGTTTCGATCTCGCAACAGTCCTCGGGCGGTCGCTTGACGGCTTTTCGCGCGAAGCAGAATTGCTCGAGCGCATCCGCAATGACGATATTCTAAAGGACTGCCTGTTGATTGCCGAGCCCTGGGATCCCGGTCCGGGCGGCTATCACGTCGGCCAGTTCGGTGAACCGTTCATCGAATGGAACGACCAGTACCGCGATACAATTCGAAAATTCTGGCGTGGCGAGGATCACATGATCGGCCCTCTGGCCGGAAAGGTTGCCGGATCCGCCGATCAGTTCAATCATGATGGACGCAAGCCCTCGGCCGGGGTGAATTTCTTGGCGGCCCATGACGGGTTCACGCTTGCCGACCTGGTTTCTTACGAGGGCAAGCACAACGACGCCAATGGCGAAGACAATCGCGACGGTCACAACGCCAATTACTCTTGGAACAACGGAGTAGAGGGCGAGACTGACGACCCGGCCATCGTTACGGCTCGGCGCAATGATGCACGAGCCCTTTTGGCTACGCTTTTCGTTTCCCACGGTTCGCTGATGATCACTGCGGGCGACGAGTTCGGACGCACCCAGGGCGGCAACAACAACGCTTATGCGCAGGACAATGAAATCACCTGGCTCGATTGGGAGAATGCCGACGGCGATCTCGTCAATTTCGTTGCCGGCCTGTCGGAAATGCGCAGCAATCATCCAGCCTTCAGGAGCGACACGTTTCTCACGGGCGAAAAAGCCGACGGCTTTAAGGATGTAATGTGGCTGCGCCCTGATGGCGTGGAGATGCTCGAAGAGGACTGGAACCGTCCCGATGCGGGGGTCTTGGGCATGTTCTTGCACGAGGCCGGCGAGGTGCTGCTTGTCTGGTTCAACAGGTTGCGTGAAGATGTCGAGGTCAATCTACCCGGCGAGCAGGGTTTGAATTTCGAAGTGGCTCTGGTCTCGGCAGTCGATGCCGAAATCACCATCGAGGATGCCCGGTTGACATTGCCACCGCGCAGCGTGGTGATCCTTGCACACACCAATGGAAACCCGTGACCGGAAGGATGGCTCATCCATCGCCCCGGTCACAGTTGCTGAGCATCGATTTATGCTGACTTCGGCACGTTGCGCGTAGTCTGATAGGATGGAGAACGCATCGTCTCGATCACTCCCGCGTCAGCGTGAGGACACCATTGTCATACCAGTGCAATTGGATGCCTTGGTCATCGACAGGTACGATAGTGCCCCACTCCTCATTGTCGCACATTATGTCGAAGCCATTTTCGATGGGCGTTTCATCGGGCATTTCGGCATGTGGCGCCAGGCTTGGACCTGACGGACAATTGTCGATTGAGGGATCAATGGGCCGGGTATCTGTACCCGCTGTCCATTCGATCATGTCTGGGCCAAATTCGATTACGTCGCCCATATATTGGGGGTCGTCTTCAATCAAAGCCTGGACACCATCGTCAGGTACGGCAACTCCTTCGACCGTCCATGCACCTATCAGGCTCGAATAGTCGAAATCAGTGGCCGTTGCTGGCAACGCAATGCTGGCTGCCAGGAGCGCAGCGGGCGTCAATATAGCGATTTTCACAGTCAAATCCTCCGAATGATCCAAATTGGTGGATCAGGACGAGCGGTGATAATGATCCATTGTCGCGCGGCGGGCCATCGGACCCGCGAAAGCTGCGCCGGATCTATGCCCCGATTACCTGTTCGGCAGGGATATGATTATAGCCCAGAACTTGAGCTACTGGCGCACAGGTGACGGCGCCACGGGCGACGTTGAGCCCGTTCCGCAAATGTGGATCGTCGGCCAGAGCTTTTCTCCATCCTTTGTTGGCGAGCGCCAGGGCAAAGGGCAGGGTGACGTTGTTGAGCGCGTAGGTCGATGTGCGGGCCACTCCGCCCGGCATGTTTGCTACGCAGTAGTGGACGATGTCATCGATGACATAGGTCGGGTTGGCGTGTGTGGTGGGCTTTGATGTTTCAAAACAGCCACCCTGATCGATAGCGACGTCGACCAGCACAGCGCCCGGTTGCATCATCGTCAGCATTTCGCGACTCACCAGTTTGGGCGCTGCGGCGCCGGGAACCAGTACAGCGCCGATCACCAGATCGGCCTCTGCAACGGCTGCGGCGACAGCGGCGCGGTTGGAGTAGAGTACCCGGGCTGATGCGCCGAAATGGTTTGAAAGCCGCTCGAGTGCAGCCGGGCTCTTGTCCAGGATTGATACATCGGCCTGCAACCCGACGGCCATTTGTGCTGCGTGAAAGCCTACAACACCCCCACCCAGTACCGTCACTTTGGCTGGATGTACGCCCGGCACACCGCCGAGCAGAACACCACGGCCGCCGTGGGATTTTTCCAACGCTGTTGCACCGGCCTGTATGGACATGCGCCCAGCCACCTGGCTCATCGGTTTGAGGAGCGGCAGGCCTCCGGATTGATCGGTCACGGTTTCATATGCAATGCAGACAGCGCCTGACTTGACAAGATCTTTGGTCTGGTCGGGGTCCGGAGCGAGATGGAGATAGGTGAACAGGATCTGCCCGTCAGACAGCATTGCGCGTTCGGCGGCCTGAGGTTCTTTGACCTTTACGATCATGTCACTTGTCGAAAAGACAGCACCCGCATCGGGGGCAATTTTTGCACCTGCAGACTGATACGCCTCATCGGATGCCCCGATCCCGGCACCGGCGCCGGTCTCGATCAGAATTTCATGGCCTGCAGCGCTCAGTTCGGCAGCGCTTTCAGGGGTCAGGCCGACCCGATATTCATGGTTCTTGATTTCTCTCGGCACGCCGATACGCATGACGATCTCCTCTCCTTGTGAAGAAATCAGTGTAACGCCTCAACCGCACAGTCCTGTTGCAGATTGCATTGCCATTTCCCGCTATGGCGGGATAGCATCGTGCAATATGGGGGATATGGATGATGAAATTGCCAATCGACGAGATAGATCGCAAGATCCTGCGCGCTATCCAGAAAGATTCAGCGCGCTCGATGAGCGAGTTGGGCGATCAGATCGGGCTTTCCGCATCAGCCTGTCACCGTCGTCTCAAAGCGCTCGAAGAACGCGGCTATATATCCGGCTATCGCGCTGTGCTGAACCGCGAGAAACTTGGCCTGTCGATGCAGTTCTTTATTGAGCTGTCGCTGACCAGCCAGTCAGAAACGACTTTTGAGGCATTCGAGAAAGCGGTGCGGGCCATACCGGAAATTCTTGAATGCCACCTGATGGCCGGGCAGTCAGACTACATTTTGCGTGTCGTTTGCGAGGACGCTGCCGCATTCGAACGCCTTCACCGTGACCTCGTTGCCCGCCTGCCAGGTGTCGCACGAATACATTCAAACTTGAGTATTCGTGAAGTCAAACAGTTGAGTCATTTCCCGCTATAGCTTTTTTCGGTTGCTATTGCTCTCACTTTCTTAAGTTGGTTTATCGAAATTTAATCGAACTATCTATTTCTTTGGGCATCGAACACGGCAGGTGCACAATGAAAATTCCTCGGGTTACTCTAAAAAATATCAAGATATCGACTTCGGTCGTTCTACTGTTTCTTGTAGCGCTTGCCGTGTCTGTCGGGAGTATATACTGGCTCATCGATAGTCAGTTTCGCTCTGAAACAGCGTCTACCGCGCACGAAAATCAGCAGATGAATCTTCGCATCGCCGCGACGATGCTCGCTGGTGCAGTTGAGGGTGGCCAAGTTTCCTGGAACGCGGAAAATGAAGTCACCGGAGTAACGCTGCCGGCTATTCCCGAATTTACCGACAACAGCCTGATCGACGAGATCACCCAAATCACCGGTGAAACGGCGACAATCTTTGTCTGGGATGATGAAACCCAGGATTTCTGGCGCCGTACGACAAACATCATCAAGCCCGACGGAACACGTGCCATTGGCACCGAGCTTGGCCAGTCCGGCGCCGTGTACCCAGTGGTCATGGCCGGCGAGACGTATCTGGGCGAGGCTGTGATCCTGGGTAAGCCCTATTTTACAGCCTACCAGCCGATCATGACGCCCAGTGGCGAGATTGTGGGCATTCTTTATGTCGGCGTGGAAAGGGCCAAGATCGTCGCACATCAGGATGAGGTATTGTTGCAACTCGGTGGCCTTTCGATTGCCGTGTTCTTGCTTGCCGGCCTTATTGTGTTCGTGGCGTCGCGCCGGTTGATGCGCCCCCTTGTGCGTCTGGCCGCGAGCATGGACGAAGTCGCGGCGGATCCGGTCAGCGCAAAGGTGCCCTACGCCGACTTCGGCAACGAAATCGGCAATATGGCACGTTCGGTTGAGGTGTTCCGGCAGAACGGTGTGCAGATTGCCGAGATGACCGAAAGTGAGCGCGAGACCGTCGAAAAACGCCGCGCCGAGCGTGCTGCAATGATGGAACAGTTGCGTGACGCGTTCGGAGCTGTCGTTGATGCCGCTGTCGAGGGTGATTTTTCTCACAGGGTCGACGAAGCCTTCCCTGACGAGCAGCTCAATGCGCTGGCACGCAGCGTCAACGGCTTGGTCTCCACTGTTGCCAACGGTCTAGAGGAAACTGGGGGCGTGCTCGCGGCATTGGCACAGACCGATCTGACACGGCGTGTCACCGGTGACTATAGCGGCGCGTTCGACAAGCTCAAATCCGATACCAACGCGGTCGCCGACAGGCTGGCCGAAATCGTCGGGCGTTTGCGCCAGACCTCGCGTTCGGTGCGCACCGCAACTGGCGAGATCCTGTCTGGAGCTACCGATCTGGCAAATCGCACAACGCGCCAGGCAGCAACCATCGAAGAGACTTCGGCGGCAATGGAAGTCGTCGCCGCGGCCATCGCGTCGAATGCTCAGCGGGCGCAGCAGGCTCTCGATACGGTCAACGACGTCTCCGAACTTGCAGGAAGCGGTGGAGAGGTGATGGCCAGCGCCACACACGCTATGGAGAGGATCACGACGTCTTCGGGTAAAATCTCAAATATCATCGGCATGATCGACGACATCGCCTTCCAGACGAACCTTCTCGCCCTTAATGCTTCGGTGGAAGCCGCGCGGGCTGGTGAAGCTGGAAAGGGTTTTGCTGTCGTCGCAATTGAGGTGCGCCGGTTGGCTCAATCAGCGGCGCAGGCTTCTTCCGACGTCAAGGCGCTGATCGAGCAGAGTGCCAACGAAGTCGATGGCGGCTCCAAACTGGTGCAGGACGCAGCAGGCATGCTCGAACAGATGCGCGACGCGATTCTGGTCAACGCCCGCCTGATGGGCGAAGTCGCCAGCGCCAATCGCGAGCAGGCCGAGTCCATCTCGGACGTGAACAGGGCCGTGAGCCAGCTTGACGAAATGACCCAGCACAACGCTGCGCTTGTCGAAGAGACCAACGCCGCCATCGAACAGACAGAAGTTCAGGCGCGTCAGCTCGACGACATTGTCGAGATCTTCCGCGTTGCCGACGGCAATGTCGAGGGCGGGGTGTCCAAGGTCAGGGTCGCCGCTTGACTTGGTGATGACGTGCGCTAGTCGGGGAGGGTCCGGCTGGCGCAAGTGCTCATTGCAAAACCAAAACCCCTGTACAGTCTGCTCAAGCCTTAGGCAATTGAGTGGGCTTGCACAGGAATTGGCATTTTTTACTTTACAGTCAAAAATCGCCGCGCTTGTATCAACCTTGGGCAAAACCAAGGGGTAATTTCATCATGTTCAACCGCAGAGTGTTCACGCTTGCTGCCGGGACGCTGGTTCTGGGTGCAAGCTTTGCCGTTCCGGCCATGAGCCAGGATTTGACGCCGGTTCGCTTCACGCTTGATTGGCGTATCGAGGGTCCGGCGGCCGGCTTCATGCTGGCCCGTGACAATGGCTATTTCGAAGAAGAGGGGCTCGATGTCACATTCGATGTCGGCAACGGCTCAGTCGAAGTCATTCCGCGTGTCGCCACCGGCGCTTACGCCATGGGGTTTGGCGATATCAACTCGCTGATCAAATTTCTCGACGAAGATGCCAGCCAGCCGATCAAGGCGGTGATGATGGTCTATGAAACCCCGACCTTCTCGGTCGTGGGGCGCTCTTCGCTGGGCATCACCGAAGATCCCGCATCGCTTGAAGGCAAGACGCTGGGCGCGCCGCCGCCCGATGGTGCCTTTGCCCAATGGCCGGCTTTCGTTGAGGCATCGGGTATCGATACGTCCGATATCACTATCGAATCCATCGGCTTTCCCGTGCGCGAGCCGATGCTGGCTCAGGGTGATGTAGATGCGGTTTTCGGTTTTGCCTTTTCGGTGATCCTCAACCTCAAGGCGCAAGGGGTGTCCGACGAGGATATCGTGCCGATCATGATGGCCGACTATGGACTTGAGCTCTATGGCAACGCCATCATGGTCAACACCAACTTTGCCGATGAAAATCCGGACGTTGTCGAAGGCGTGCTGCGTGCACTGGCCAAGGGCTTCGCCGATGCTGTGGCCGACCCCGCTGCCGGTGCAGCAGCGGTGGTTGCTGCCAACGACATTCTCGATATCGACATCGAGACCGAGCGGCTGACCATGGCCAACGAGATGAATATCAATACCCCATACGTTCAGGAGAACGGCTTTGGCGGTATCGACTATGATCGTCTCGATCGGGCCATCGCCCAACTTGGTACTTCGATCGGCATCTCGTCCGACATTGCTGCTGCAGATGTTTTTGACGACAGCTTCCTCTCGCCAGCTCAAGAACGCATGTTCGACTAGCGATTGACGCAACCCTGGCCGGGCCACACCATCGGCTCGGCCGGAACGATCTGGGGCAGGGGCACACCATGAGCAATCCGCTCGTTGAAATCGAAAACGTCGACATGCGCTATGGTGGCGCTGAAGGCACGCTGGCCGTATCCGGCCTCGATATGGCTGTTGCCAAGGGCGAGTTTGCCGCGGTGGTCGGCCCATCCGGGTGTGGAAAATCCACTTTGATGAAACTTGTCACCGGCCTTCATATCCCCCAGACCGGGGCGGTGACCGTGGCGGGAACCTACGTCACCAAGCCTGTGTCGATAGTGGGCATGGCGTTTCAGAACCCGACAATGCTGCCTTGGCGCACGACGTTGGACAACATACTGCTCCCGCTCGAAATCGTTGAAAGACATCGCCATCGTTTGCGTCGGCACAAGGCCGAGTATGTCGAAAAGGCCGAAGCGCTTCTGGAGACCGTGGGGCTAAAGGGGTTCGGGTCGAAATATCCCTGGCAATTGTCGGGCGGTATGCAGCAACGCGCCAATCTGTGCCGCGCCTTGATCCATGAGCCTGAACTCCTGATGCTCGACGAACCGTTTGGTGCGCTGGACGCCTTCACACGTGAAGAGCTCTGGCAGGTCATTCGTGATCTGCACGCAGCGCAGGGGGTAACCATTGTTCTTGTCACCCATGATCTGCGCGAAGCTGCATTTCTTGCCGATACAATCCATGTCATGAGTGCGCGACCGGGACGGGTGGTGAACGTCCACAAAGTGCCTTTCGCGCGCCCGCGTGAGCTCGACGTGATGTACGAGCCGGCATTCAATGACATGGTGCACGCCTTGCGTGCAGAAATCGCCGAAGCGAGGGCCGTGGCATGACCGACAATCCCGCACCTGCAATCGCCGTCAGTCGCCCCATTGCCAAAAAGCCGTTCAACTGGCTGCCATGGATGCCGTGGATCTATACGGTTGCCCTGTTCGCCATTTGGGAAATCGGGGTGCGACTTTCGGGGCTGCCGCATACGGTTTTCCCTGCGCCGTCCCGGATATTCGAGGCGATCGTCCAATACTGGCCGGCCATCCAGCGCCATTCGATCCAGACGCTCTATACGACGACGCTGGGCTTCATTCTTGCCGTGGTCGGCGGACTGGCGCTGGGGCTCTTGATCGGCTGGTCGCGTACAATCTATGCCGGGCTCTATCCGATCATGGTGGGCTTTAATGCCATTCCGAAAGTGGCTCTGGTCCCCATTCTTGTGATCTGGTTCGGTATCGGCACGGTTCCAGCGGTGCTAACGGCATTCCTTATCGCATTTTTCCCCATCGTGGTGAACGTTGCCACTGGCCTTGCCACCATCGAACCGGAAACCGAGGACGTCCTGCGCGCCCTCGGGGCCAAAAAAATGGACATCATGCTCAAGGTCGGTATTCCGCGCTCGATGCCCTATTTCTTTGGATCGCTCAAAGTGGCAATCACCTTGGCGTTCGTGGGGTCGGTGATCTCGGAAACCGTTGCCGCCAATTCCGGCCTGGGGTTCATGATGAGTTCGGCGCAGTCCCAATTCAACGTGCCGCTGGTCTTTGCCGGCCTCGTGATGTTGGCTGTTGAGGGCATCATCATGTATGCGCTGATGGCATGGATCGAGAAACGCACGACCGGATGGGCGCACCGCTCGACCACAATGGCGGGCTGAGGTGGACCGATCTTCGTAATTGTTTGACCGAGTGTCGGAAGTGGTCGCCATTGGCCGTCTTCATGGCAGTCTGGGAGAACTGTGATGACGATTACGATTACGGCTTTTGAAACGTCGCCCGACGGTGGCAAAGGGCTGGCGCGCGATATGCGGGTGCGCTGGGCGCTTGAGGAAGTCGGCCGGCCCTATGGGGTGCGACTGGTATCGTTCAAGGCGATGAAGCAGCCCGCGCATATGGCCATTCACCCGTTCGGGCAGATTCCCACCTATGAGGAGGGCGGGTTGGCGTTGTTCGAGACAGGCGCTATCGTGTTTCACATCGCTCAGCACAATTCCGGTCTTTTGCCTGACGACGCGTATGCGCGTGCGCGAGCGATCACCTGGATGTTTGCTGCGCTCAACACTGTGGAACCGCCAATTGTCGAGCGGGAACAGGCCCATTTCACCGTCGGTAACATGCCGTGGTTTCCACAGTTGCTGGATGTGATGAATGAAAACGCCCGCACTCGCCTTAGCCAGCTGTCCGACAGTTTGGGCAACAATGATTGGCTGGACGGTACATTCAGCGCTGCCGATCTGCTTATGGTGCTTGTACTGCGCCGGATCGAAGGCGAGGGGATTTTGGAGAATTTTCCGAATTTGTGCGCTTATGTTGCCCGCGGCGAGGCACGACCCGCATACAAGCGAGCCTATAGTGCGCAGTTAGCGGTCGCCAATCATAATTGACGCTCCGAAAACGCCAAGAGCCACAAGGCCAAAGCCAAACACCATGACGATGTTGGGATTGTGTATCCAGCCCATCGGAGCGAAACGGCCAAGCCAGATGGGGTGATAGATCGCGACGCCGAAACCTGACCAGCTACCTGCAAACATCGAATAAAGGCGTTCGCGCCATTTTGCCTTGGGCATCAATCCTTTGATGGCAGCAACAAGGATCATCAGGCCGGCGACAGGGACAAGCATGGTCTGGAGCATTGCGGGCAATTTCCAATTTGATGGGCGCGATATACGCCCATTTATGCTGATAAGCCAGAGCCCGTGATGTCGCAATTTGTAGTCGGCAGCCTAGTTTCGCTGCTGCGTCAACGCCATGCCGGCGATAATCATGGCCACACCGATACCGCTGGCCAACAGGTTCTCGGTGTTGCCGCGCGCAAGGTCGAGCAGTACCCCGGAAATCATTTGCCCGCCAATGACCAGCATGGCGGTATTGATGGCGCCGATCCGGGCGATCAGCCAGCTTCCCGACGCAACAAAGATCACGCCGATCATGCCGCCGAGATAGGCATACCAGGGTGCACGTAGAGCACCCTCCGGCCACAACCCACCAATGATAAGGCCCAGCACGGTCAGCACGGCAAAGCCGACAAAATGGTTCCAATAGGAAGCGATCAAGGCGGTCGTCGACAGCGCCAGCCGGCCGTTCAGCTGACGAGAGAGCGAAACCAGAATGCCGGCAAGCAGTGCAAAGACAATAGCTGTCGTCATTTGGTTTACCCCTGGCCGAAAATAATGATCATCGAGCCACCAAATATCAGAGCCAGCGCTGCAAAATCCTTGAGCCTTGGAATACGTTTGGGCAATCCGAAAAGCCCCCAGCGGTCGGCGGCAAGCGAAAACAGCACTTGCCCGGCAAGGCCGAGCGCGAGTGTGCCTGAAAGCGCGAGTGGGGTATTGACGGTCGTTGATGTCAGCATGACGGTCAGCGCACCGGAAACGCCCCCGAGATAGGCCCACAGCGGAGCGTGGGGCTTATCGATATTGGCCGCCGGCCGGGCGCGAAGGCGCAGCAGTGCCAGAAAGAGGATTGCCGCTATTGTTCCGGTACCGTGCGCGACCCATGACGAATACAAGGCGCCGCCGTGGAGGCCAACCAGGCCGTTGAAATCAACCATCAGAGTCAGCAGGCCACCGCTTGCAAAGGCCAAAAGCAGGTGCAATGGCGCGGGGCGGTATACTGATGGCGACGAGGATGGCATGGCGAATCGTCCAGTGGGCAGTACAATGGCTATAAGCGCATTCGTTCAGCCGCCAAAGGCAAAGTCCGGACATGACAGCAACGCCGCCTCTTCTCAATACTGACCGTCTCGTGCTGCGCGCGCCTGTGATGGCTGATTTTGAAGCCTATTCAGCGCTCATGCAGTCCGATCGCGCCGTTCATATGGGCGGCCCCTTCGATATCGAGGGCGCCTGGCATGCCTTCTGCCATGATGCTGCCCAATGGCTTTTGCTTGGCCATGGTGCCTTGATGATCGAGGCTGAGGGGCGGGCCGTCGGGCAAGTCGCTGTGAACGCAGGTCCGTTGTTTCCCGAACATGAACTGGGTTGGTTGGTCTATGAAGGGGCGGAGGGCAAGGGCTATGCTCAAGAAGCTGCGTTATGTCTCAAGTGCTGGGCACGGGATACGCTGGGCTTAAGAACGCTTGTTAGCTATGTCGATCGGGATAATTATCGATCCCGAAGCCTTGCGGAGCGGCTTGGCGCCGTTCTCGACGCCGATGCTGCCCGCCCCCATCCAGATGATCTTGTTTATCGCCACTGGTAAGCAGGCCCGGGCCTGTCCATACTAGGTCGAGGAGAATTTTCATGTCGCAACCGTACCAGACCGTTGGAGGGGGACCCAAAAAGGTACTGTATACGCTGCAAACAGTTGCGCGCATGGGCGTTGGCAAGGCTGCAAAGGCATTGACCGCAAAGAATACGTGCAAGGCTTGCGCCTATGGCATGGGCGGTCAACAGGGTGGCATGACCAACGAGTTGGGCGAGTTTCCCTCGGTTTGCAACAAGTCGGTGCAGGCGCAATCGACAGACATCCAGCCAGCAATACCGCATGCGGTTTTTTCCCACGACCTTGCCGATCTCAAAGAGCTGACCGGCAAGGAAATGGAGCATCTGGGACGCCTTGGCGATCCTGTTTATAAGCCGGCCAATTCACAGAAGTACCGCGTGGTCGACTGGGATTGGGCGCTGGACCATGCCGCCAGCAGGTTGCTGGCGACTGTGCCGGATCGGACTTTCTTTTATTCCTCCGGCCGGTCGTCCAATGAGGCCGGGTTCATCTTTCAGCTTCTGGCGCGGGCTCTGGGCACGAACAATGTCAATAATTGCTCGTACTTCTGCCACCAGGCGACCAGTGAGGGATTGGCGACCACGATCGGTAAGGGAACAGCGACCGTTGAACTTGCGGACCTTACTGGCGCCGACATGATCTTTGTGATCGGAGCCAATCCGTCATCGAACCATCCGCGCTTTATCCATATGCTAAAAAATTGCCGCGACCGGGGTGGTCAGGTCGTGGTCATCAATCCGGCACGCGAGCCTGGGCTGGTCAAATTCGCTGTGCCCAAATCACCATCATCCATGCTCAAGGGCGGAGATGAGATCGCTTCCGATTATCTCCAGCCTCGGATCGGCTCCGACATTGCCTTGATGCTCGGCATCGCCAAAGCGGTGATGGAGGCGGGCATGGAAGATGCCGACTTTATTGAGAAATTTACCGGCAATGTGGGGGCCTATAGAGCTCAAGTCCATGCAATTTCATGGGCAAACATTGAAGATTCAACGGGCGTGACGCGGGCCGACATCGAGCGCGTGGCGCACCGCTATGGACGCGCCAGGAATGTGGTCTTTGCCTGGGGGATGGGGATGACCCATCACGTTCACGGTGTTGAAAACGTTGAATCAATCGCTAATCTGGCGCTGCTGCGCGGGATGATTGGCCGCCCCCATGCCGGGCTTTTGCCACTGCGCGGACACTCCAATGTTCAAGGCATAGGCACAATCGGTGTCAAACCGCTGCTGGCCGAAGACGTCATGGCCGAAATGGAGCGCCAGTTCTCGATTTCTCTTAGTCGTTCCAATGGCTTGGACACGATGGCCTGCCTTCATGCTGCCCATGGCGGCAAGATGGACGCTGCAGTCATCATGGGCGGCAACCTCTACGGCGCTGCGCCCGACACAGCCTGGGCGGAGAGAGCTCTTAACTCCATAGGATTCAAGCTTTTTTTGACAACAACACTTAATCTTGGGCACGTCCACGGGCACGATGACTCTGAGAGTTTGATCCTCCCTGTCACAGCGCGTGACGAGGAGTGGGAGCCGACAACACAGGAATCGATGTTTAATTTCATACGTTTATCGGATGGCGGTATTGAGAGGCTGGCCAATGTTCGTCCAGAGAGCGTCATCCTCACCGACCTCGCCACCCGTCTGTTGCCCGACAGCCCAATAAACTTTCAGGCCTTCAAGAAACACACTGAAGTGCGACGGGCAATCTCTGAAATTGTTCCGGGGCTCAAGGACTTAGCTGAGATTGACGTGGCAAAGCGTGAGTTCCATATCGCCAATCGTGTCATGCACGAGCCGAGATTTTCGACAGATGATGGCAAGGGCCACTTCCAGGTTCTCCCCATTCCTGAAACCCCGGCCGCACCAGAGGGACGAAGGGCCCTTACGCTTGCGACAATCCGCTCCGAGGGGCAGTTCAACACAATTGTTTATGAAGAGACCGACAGCTATCGCAACAAGGCCCCGCGTTGGTCAGTCCTGTTGAACGGCAAGGACATGGAGGAGATGGGGATCGCGGAAGGTGACCTCATAGATATAGCTTCCGAGCAAGGAAGAATGAGCAAACTCAAGGCGTTGAGTTTCGATATTCCGCGCGGGTCGGCTCTTGCCTACTATCCCGAAGCCAATGTTCTGGTGGGCACGGTCATCGACCCGCGTTCGAAAACACCTGCCTTCAAGTCGGTTCCGATTTGGATCGAGCGGTGATCGGATAGGCAACAAATGCGAAGCGGCGGCTGTCGGGAGCCCAGGAGTTGACATTGATCGTCCCCTGGCCGCCGAACATTTCGGTGATGTCGGCCATGTCAGAGCCGTCCGGTCGCATACGGCGCAAGATCACATGTTTGTCCGGTGGATGTCCAAGCGTTTCAGGGGGATAGCTGAGATAAACCACCCATTGTCCGTCCGGCGAGGGGTGCGGAAACCAGTTCACCCGCTCGTCATCGGTCAGTTGCTCGATGCCCGAGCCATCTGTGCGCATGCGGAAAATCTGAGCGTGTCCCGGCGTTTCGGCAGCGCGCTCTGAGTTAAAATAGATCCATTCGCCGTCAGCCGAATATTCAGGGCCATCATTGGGCCTGTCGATATCTGACAGCCGCCTGTCCGGTCCCCCTGCGGCTGGAATCGTGAAAATGTTGACGCGGCGCGGCTCGTCACCCTCGATGGCGATGTACGAAAGGGTTTCTCCATCCGGCGAAATCCCGTGCAAATAGTAGCGAAAAAAGCCGCCGTGCTCGTTTGAGACTTTGCGTGGTTCACCGCCGGCAATAGGCGCTGCATAGAGGTGACCGTCACCATTGCTCAAGTAAATGGTTCGCCCGTCCGGCGAGACCACATGGTCGTTGTTGATCTCACGAATGGTACCGGTGTCGATCAGCGCAGGTTCGTAGCCGCCTTCGGCGTGTATGCGCCAGAGTTCTCCGCCTGCATTGAAAATGAGCCATTGCCCATCGGGCGTCCAATTTGGGGCTTCGATGACCTGGTCGGCGATCAGGATGGTCTTTTCGTCGCTGCCATCGAATTCGATTGTGCGCAATTCGGCGTAATGCCCGACGGAAAGAGCGCTATCACTTGCGTTGAAATGGTTCGATAGTCTGATTGCGGATCCGTTCATGCTGTCCTCCTCGCGCCGCCACGAACGCTGGACGACCATTGCACCTCTACCCAGCTTGTCCTACATACGGCCCAAAGTTTCAAACATCCGAATTTCCAAGAGGCTCTCGCTTTATGGCGCGTCAATTCATCTATCACATGCACGGCATGTCGAAGGCTTATTCCGGCGGGAAGAAGGTCATCGATAACATGAACCTCTCATTCTATCCCGATGCCAAGATCGGTATTTTGGGGCCGAACGGGGCTGGTAAGTCGACTCTTCTCAAGATCATGGCAGGGATCGATACCGAATTTACCGGTGAAGCCTGGGCGGCCGACGGCGCCACCGTGGGCTATCTGCCGCAGGAGCCGCATCTTGACGAACAGCTCGACGTTAAGGGCAACGTCATGATCGGAGTCAAGGAAAAGCAGGCCATTCTCGATCGGTACAACGAGCTGATGATGGACTATTCCGATGAGACTGCAGATGAGGCTGCGAAGCTTCAGGACCAGATCGATGCCGACGATCTCTGGGATCTCGATTCCAAGGTCGAGATGGCGATGGATGCACTGCGCTGCCCGCCGGGTAGCGAGAGCGTTGCCAATTTGTCAGGCGGTGAAAAGCGCCGGGTAGCTCTTTGCCAGTTGCTTCTCAGCCAGCCCGATCTTCTACTGCTCGATGAACCGACCAACCATCTGGACGCCGAAACGACTGCGTGGCTTGAAAAACATCTCCGTGACTATCCCGGCGCAGTACTTATCATCACCCACGATCGCTACTTCCTTGACAATGTCACTGGCTGGATTCTTGAACTCGACCGTGGTCGTGGCATTCCCTATGAGGGCAATTACACAGCGTACCTGACGGCCAAGGCCAAACGCATGCAGCAGGAAAAGAGCGAAGATCAGGCGCGCTCTAAGGTGCTGGAACGTGAAAAGGAATGGTTGGGCCAGTCGCCGCAAGCGCGTCAGACGAAATCTAAGGCACGTATCCGAGCCTATGATGAACTGGTCAAGATCAACGAAGCACGGACGCAGTCCAACACTGCCCAGATCATCATTCCGCCTGGCGAAAGACTGGGTCAGAATGTTATCGATATCGAAGGCGTCAAGAAAGGCTTCGGGGATCGTTTGCTGATCGACGGGTTGAGCTTCAAGCTGCCGCCAGGGGGCATAGTCGGGGTTATCGGCCCAAACGGTGCGGGTAAGACAACATTGTTCAAGATGCTGACCGGTCAGGAACAACCCGATGAAGGGTCTGTTACTGTCGGCGAGAGCGTCCACATGGGATATGTGGATCAAAGCCGCGACAGCCTTGATGCAAAAAAGAGCGTCTGGGAGGAAATTTCGGGCGGCAACGACATCATCAAGCTGGGCAAACGTGAGGTCAATTCGCGCGCCTATACATCATCTTTCAACTTCAAGGGTGGCGACCAGCAGCAACCCGTCGGCACACTTTCCGGCGGACAGCGCAACCGTGTGCATCTTGCCAAGATGCTCAAATCCGGCGCCAACGTGCTGCTGCTCGACGAACCGACAAACGATCTGGACACTGAAACGCTGGCGGCGCTCGAAGAAGCGCTTGAGGAATTTGCCGGTTGCGCTGTCATCATCTCGCACGATCGTATGTTCCTCGATCGTTTGGCCACCCATATCCTGGCGTTTGAAGGCGACAGTCATGTGGAATGGTTTGAAGGAAACTTCCAGGATTATGAGGCGGATAAAGTCCGTCGCCTGGGACCGGACTCTGTCAATCCCAAGCGGGTGAGTTACAAACCGTTGACGCGATAAGCCGCGATTTCGCGCACGTAACAAGGTTGTGAATGAGGGTCGGGGATTTTTCCCGGCCCGTTCATTTTGCGATAGGCTCTTGATTATGGCTGAACCGTTTTCTCTCCAGATTGACGATGCGTTGTTTGCTGGCTTTGAGGCAGGAGAAGGGATTCCGGTTGTTTTTTTGCATGCTGGGGTCTGCGATCGTCGCATGTGGCAAAATCAGATTGAGGCAGTTGCGGCCGCAGGGTTTTGGGGCATTGCGTACGATCGGCGTGGATTTGGTGATACGACGTCTCCGGATGAGGGTTTCTCCCATCTGGAGGATCTAGAAGCGGTTCTCGATGCCCTCGATGTCCATGCGGCGGTGTTTGTCGGTTGCTCAATGGGGGGCGCATTGGCGTTGGATTTTGCACTCGTCAATCCTGAGCGCACTGCTGGGTTGGTACTGGTCGGCACGTCCATCAGCGGCGCCAGGGTGCCGCATTTGCCACCGGAAATCATGCAGATCGCCAATGCCATGGAAGCTGTGGAAGAGAGCGGAGATGTCGACGCGATAAATGCGGTTGATACGCACGCCTGGCTCGACGGGCCACTGTCTGAGAGTGGTCGGGTAAAGGGTGAAGTGCGGGCGCTGTTTCAGGCAATGAACGCCAACATACTGCGCAAGAGCGAAATGACCCGGGAAGAGCGCCCTGAGGCTGCACTCGACCGCATTGCAGAGATCGACACGCCGGCGCTGCTTGTTGCGGGTGAACTCGATTTTCCTCATATCGTCAATCGCCACGACGATCTGTCCGATGAGATGGAAAACGCCTTTGCTGTTGTCATTGAGGACACAGCGCATTTGCCGAGTCTCGAGCGGCCCGAACTTTTCAATCCGCTCATGCTTGAGTTCTTGAGGATGGTGACGGGACAGTCCGAAGACGACGATCTGGATGAAGACTAGAGGGGTCGTTCACATCTTTTTGCAGATCTGTTCGCAGGCTGGATTGCCCCACTCTAGTAACGATGTCACCGATTTTGCGATACAGCGCCTCGTAGGGGGAGTTGGCACGCCAGACCAGTCGAAGTACCCGCGATGCGCCCGGAGCGCCAAGTGTATGAAATTCTATGCGCCTGTTGTGCTTCTCGCGTCGCAAACTGATGCTGGGCAAGAGCGTGACGCCATATCCATTCGCAACCAGTTCTAAAATTGTTGTCAGTGAGGTCGCCGCGAACGTGCGGCCCTGCAGGTCGGGCTTCAAAGCGCAGGCGTCGACCATTTGATCGCGCAGACAATGGCCTTCTTCGAGCAGCAAAAATTTGTCGCGCGGCAGATTTTCGAGGCTGACCGGATTGGACAATTCGGTGCCATTGCGGGTAGCCAGAACGAACGGATCGGCAAACAGGGCCATTGATGTCAGGTTCGAGCGTTCAGCGTCCGTGGCGATCAGCGCCAGATCGAGGTCGCCATCATTTAAAGCTGCAAGCAAACGTTCTGTCTTGCCTTCGCTCACCGAGAACCGGATATCGGCGAGGTCGGTTCCAAGCGAGGGCAGTATATCGGGTAACAGATAGGGTGCGACTGTGGGTATCAGCCCAAAGCGCAAAGCTCGGGCAGGTTGACCTGTGGACATATCCGCAAATGTCTCAAGGTCGACGGCTGCACTTAGTACCCGGCCAGCATGGGCGAGAAACTCCTTGCCGAAAGGGGTCAGCGTAACTGTTTTTCCGAGCCTGTCGAAAAGTGCCGTCTGGCACCGGTTTTCGAGCAGCCTGATCTGCTGAGACAGCGCTGGCTGGGTGACATGACATCGTATTGCAGCCCGACCGAAATGACCTTCTTCGGCGATGGCTTGCGCATAATGCAGTTGTCGCAACGTAATCGTGTGCATGGCGGCTCGTTCATTTTGATAAGTAATTGTTATCAGAATTGTCAGTTTTATCAATTTGCATGATTGTTATGGTGGCGCTACTAAAGGGCAGCTCTTTAGAATCGATACAAACTAGGAGGCCTCATGTCCGACAAGCCGACGATGACGACCAGCGCTGGGGCGCCGGTTCCCGACAACCAGAATTCGATTACTGCTGGCCCGCGCGGCCCGGTGCTGATGCAGGATTATCAGCTCATCGAAAAGCTTGCCCATCAGAACCGTGAGCGTATCCCGGAGCGGGTTGTGCACGCGAAGGGCTGGGGTGCGCATGGTACTCTGAAGATCACTGGCGATATCTCAAAATACACGCGTGCCAAGGCCCTGCAGCCCGGCTCGGAGACGCCCTTGATCCTGCGGTTTTCAACAGTAGCCGGAGAGCTCGGTGCTGCTGACGCTGAGCGCGATGTTCGCGGCTTTGCTATCAAATTCTACACCGAAGAAGGCAACTGGGATCTGGTTGGCAACAACACACCGGTTTTTTTCGTCCGTGATCCGCTCAAGTTCCCGGACTTTATCCACACGCAAAAGCGTCATCCCAAGACCAATCTGCGCTCGGCAACGGCGATGTGGGATTTCTGGTCACTGTCACCGGAAAGCCTTCACCAGGTCACCATCCTGATGAGCGATCGCGGACTTCCTGTCGCGCCAATGTTCATGAACGGGTACGGATCGCATACTTATTCGTTCTGGAATGACAATGGTGAGAGGTTCTGGGTGAAGTTTCACTTCAAGACCCAGCAGGGCCACAAGCACTATACTAATGAAGAGGCCGAGAAAGTTATCGGTTCTACGCGTGAGAGCTATCAGGAAGAGCTTTTCGGCGCGATCGAGAACGGCAAGTTTCCGCGTTGGACTGTTCAGGTTCAGATCATGCCTGAGGCGGACGCTGAAAAGACCAGCTACAACCCGTTCGATCTCACTAAAGTATGGCCGCATGCCGAGTATCCGCCAATTGAGATCGGCGTACTCGAACTGAACCGCAACGCCGAAAACTATTTCTCGGAAATCGAGCAGGTTGCGTTCTCACCGTCGAACATCGTGCCTGGCATTGGCCATTCGCCCGACAAGATGCTGCAGGCTCGCGTGTTCTCTTACGCCGACGCTCATCGCTATCGACTGGGAACCCATTACGAAGCATTGCCCGTCAATGCGCCAAAATGCCCGGTTCATCACTACCATCGCGATGGGCAAATGAATTTCTATGGCGGTATTAAAACCGGCAATCCTGACGCGTATTATGAGCCCAACAGCTTTGACGGTCCGGCGGAAGACAAGTCGGTTCAGGAGCCTCCGCTCAAAATATCGGGTGACGCGGACCGGTATAATCATCGCGATGGCAATGACGATTTTAGTCAGCCCCGCGCTTTGTTCAATCTGTTTGACGACGATCAGAAAAAGCGTCTGTTCGCCAATATTGCTGCAGCAATGGGCGATGCTCCGGATGCGATAATCGAGCGTCAGTGCAAGTTGTTCGACGAAGTTCATCCTGAGTACGGCGCCGGAGTGCGCGCAGCGGTTGCCGCCGGCAAGACCGAACGCCCGGCAGCAATCTCGGCAGCCGAATAAGCCCGATTATGTCGCTCAAATGTGGGACCCGGTTCGGGCCGGGTCCCTTTTTTATGCCAAGAGTAGAAGTACGTAGCCTTTTAATTAAATGTCACGCGACGAATTCAGCCGGCTGAAAAGGCGCAACGGTTAGCTAGACCGAACATGCGGCAACCAGCCGGGGAGAACATAATGACCGAAGCAAGTGACAGCGTACGGGCCTTCGCAAATTTCAGGGTTCTGAATGGCGAAGCTGATGCGGGCGAGCGCGATCACCTGATCCGCAATTTGGCGCAATTGTTCTCTTACGTATCGGACAGATGCGATGACGAACAAGTTGCGCAGTATGATGAAGTATTGTGTCAACTTGCCGATATCGTTGAGGTAGAGGCAAGAGCGCATGTGGCCAAGTTGCTGGCTCCGCTCGACAGGGCGCCAGGGTCGGTCGTTCTCAAGCTTGCCAATGACGAAATCGAAGTTGCGGCGCCTCTTCTTGAATTCTCTCAGGTGCTTTCCGATGACGATCTCATCGAGATCGTTGAGCATCGTTCAGAGGCGCATCGGTCGGCCATTGCCAACCGAAAGGGCCTCGCGGGCCGTGTCGGCGAAGCTATCGCCACCTCCGGTGAGCAGCCTTCCATCATGGGGTTGCTGGGCAATGTCAAAGCTGAAATTACCTATCTTGCCGTTGACAAGATTGCTCAGCGAGCACTCGAAAACGAGGCGTTCGCACCGTTGTTGCGTGGCCGCAAAGACATCGATTGGGCCGGGGCCAGAGCTGAAATTTCGACTGTGGGCCTGGCGGCGTTGGAGAAAATCGGCATTTTCTCGCGAATGGACAATGCCAAGACTGCCTCCCGGGTTCAGGCGGTTGTCTACAACCGTATCAAGAACCAGGCCGGCTTTTCATCACAAGAGTGGAAGCTTGCCTGGAACCAGGTGAAAGCGCTTGCCGACCGTCGTCGCTTTGATCTCAAGGCGTTGCACCGCTTTACACGCTTCGGCTATGGACACCATACGGCCGCCGGTCTGACAATGCTGCTCGAGGTTAGACCCGAAATTGTCGTTAAATGGCTGGCCATGCAAGACTACGTGGCATTTACGGTTGCGGCCCGTGCAATCGGACTTGATGCAGCACTGTTTGAATCCATAGTTAGTGTGCTGCCGTGGCGCGACATGCCGAGCCGAGTCGACATCGTCAATGTGCGTAAACGCTATGAAGCGCTGAGCGAAGACGAGGCTTCAGGTATTTTCGATCTGTGGAGATCTCATTCTTTCCGGCGCCGCCAGGAAGAAGCTGTAGCATGATCGGCCGTCAGGCTTGACAGGATAGATATAAAGATATCTTTATGTCCCCAACTGTTTTGACAGATTGGGACAGCAATGCGGCAACCGCAGGACATCGTCTTGCTATTGAAAGCGGCGGGTGAAGTTACCCGCCTGCGCCTGCTTGCGCTTTTGGCTCAAGGTGAGCTTTCGGTCAAGGATTTCACCGAGATTCTGGGGCAGAGCCAACCGCGGATATCGCGTCATCTAAAATTACTTGCCGATGCGGGACTGGTCACACGGCATGCAGAGGGCGCCTGGGCCTATTATCGGCTCAATCGCGACCAGACCAGTGGCGCTCTCTCTGCGTGGTTGATGGAGCATCTCGATACCGATGCGCCAGAGATACGGCGGGATCTGGATAAGTTGTCGAGCTTGCGCGGTGCTCAGCAGGAGCGTGCTGCGGCCTTTTTTGCCACAATTGCTCAAAGCTGGGACAAGCTGCGTAGTCTACACATCGCGGAGTCCGCACTTGAGGATGCTATTGTCGCTGAAGCCGGCCAGGGACTCATCGACATATTCCTTGATCTTGGTACGGGCACTGGCCGGATGCTTGAACTGCTTGCTGACCGCTACGTCCAGGGCATCGGGTTGGATTCAAGCCGAGAGATGCTCTCGGTGGCTCGCGCTAAACTCGATGCCGAGGGGATCGAAACAGCGCAGGTGCGGCTGGGCAATATCATCGAGCTCGACGATTATCGAGACACTGCTGACCTTGTGATGCTGCACCAGGTGCTTCATTATTTCGATGATCCGTCAATTCCCATCGTTCACGCTGCGTCATGTCTGAAACCCGACGGCCGGATGCTCGTAGTCGATTTTGCGCCCCACGACCTTGAGTTTCTGCGTAGTGAGCAGGCCCATCGTCGCCTTGGGCTGTCAGAGGAACAGATGGCCCTTTGGGCGAACGCCGCGGGCCTGTCGGTGGTTACCTGCCGAACATTTCCACCATCGCGCGCTGATGGGCTAACCGTGTGCTTGTGGGCGCTAGAGAATTTGAATTCGAACAATACAAAAGGAGTCTGATCGTGGTGTCTGCGACAGGCGAGAGCCGGCTGAGCCGTCAGCCCGAAGAAGGGCGTCCCGACATTGCCGTGAGCTTTGAGTTCTTCCCACCAAAGACTGACGCAATGGAGGACAGGTTCTGGGCGAGCCTCTCCCGGCTGGCGCCGCTCGGCCCGCGGTTTGTTTCTGTAACATATGGTGCGGGTGGCTCGACCCGAGAGCGAACATTGCGCATGGTATCGCGCATTACCAATGAAACCGGTGTGCCGGCGGCAGCCCATCTGACATGTGTGGGAGCCACGCGCGGCGAAGTCGATGACGTTGTGCGCGGCTACGCAGAGGCGGGCATTGCCCGGATTGTTGCTTTGCGCGGAGACCCTCCAGAAGGTGTCGGGCACGCCTTTACACCGCATCCGGACGGCTATAACAGCGCAGCGGATCTTGTAGCGGGCATCCGAAAGCTCGGTGATTTCGATATCTCAGTTGCAGCCTATCCCGAAAAGCATCCACAGAGCGCTGATTGGGACGCCGATATCGACAATCTCAAGCGTAAACTCGACGCCGGGGCTGACAGGGCGATTACGCAGATGTTCTTTGAAAATGGCGACTACTGGCGGTTCGTCGAGAGGGCCCGCAAGGCTGGTATTTCGGCGCCTATCGTGCCTGGCATCCAGCCGATTCACAGCTTTCGGCAAATCGCTGGCTTTGCCGGTCGCTGCGGAGCTTCAATTCCACAATGGCTGGCGGACCGGTTCGGTGGGCTCGATGAGGATCCCGAAACCCATGCGCTGGTTGCTGCGGCCGTGGCGGCAGAGCAAGTTACTGAACTTCTGGATTCAGGGGTTACCGAGTTCCATTTCTATACACTCAATCGCTCCAATCTGGTTCTTGCGCTGGCGCGATTGCTTGGTATTCGGCCCTGATAAGTTTAGGCTTTGAGGGTGCCTTCATGTTCCGTTCACCAAACTGCTGCCATTTTCAAAGGCGAAGAGATTGGTGGTGCGGGGGCACACTGGCCACAGGCCGAATGGATCAAAGACATGATGCTGTCTAAGCCCGTTGCGTCGGGTGCAATGCTGGTTGTGATGATGGGTGCCGTTGCTGCTGCTGCCTTGCAGCAGGAACCAGGTGCTGGCTTTGTCGATGTACCGGTTGCGCCTCAACAAAGCGCCGCTCTCGATCGGGAGGCGACGGCTGCTGATCGCGTGGTGGAAAGTGCAGGCTTTCCGGTTGTACCTCAGGCGGAACGCGATCGGGCAGGCGAGGCAACCCATGGTCCCGTGGTGACTGTCAATGGCCGGCCATTGGGTGAAGATTCGGCATTATACAATCCTACACCGCCGCAGGCGCCGGTACAGCCGGTTGGGGCGGAGACAGCTCCCGTAACCGGAAGTGCTGAAACGGCCGCGATTGAGCCGCCGCGCCCTTTGCCGCGGCCAGCGGGACTCGAGAAACCGCAGCGACAGAACGCTGACGGCATCGACTATGATGCAATTGCCAATGCTGCACGTGGCCCGATTGAGAATTATGAGAATAGTGTCACCAACTTTCTGACGCCGCCCGATACGCAGTTGCTTGCACCCTTGACCGAAACCAACGCCGACTACGAACGAAATCTCGGCGGTCGGCCCGAGCAGGACGAACTGATTGGCGTTGTGGGGCCTAACGGTGAAGTTCTCTGGGTTTATGAGGAACAGGTGCCGACCCTGAACAGCCGAGTCACGATCGAGCGCAGGCAACAGGTGCCGCAGACCAACCCGTTTGGCTTCGTTTACGAATAGACTAACACAGTGGCGCGCATTGACGCAGGGCCGACGAACCGTCTTGCTTGTGCCCCATTGCTGCTGACGATAAAGAACGTCCCGGCAAAGGTTCGCACGGAATACGGTCATGTCGATCTGGCAGCAAATTGCAGCGCTCCTCGGATCTTTCTCGCAAGGGACAGGTTTGGCTGGTGGTATTGCCAGCGTCCTGGACCCCGATAACTGGATGCCGGGCGGGCGCGAGACAGCCTTTACCATGTCGATCATAGCGCTTTCGGCCAAAATGGCGGTCGCAGATGGCGTTGTGAGTCGGCGCGAGGTCATCACTTTTCACAAACTGGTCGATATACCCGAAGGGGCCGACGCACATGTGGACCGGTTTTTTGCGCTTGCTCAACAGGACGTCACCGGGTTCGACAGCTATGCCCGCAAAGTGCGCAAGCTGTTCGCTGACAGTCCGGCCACTCTCGAACATGTTCTTGATGCTCTCTTTGAAATTGCCACTGCCGATGGCTTCGTTCATGGCGACGAGATGGCCTATTTGCAGGCAGTGAGCGAAATTTTCGGCTTCGACTCCGTGCGGTTCGAACAGATCGCATCGCAACATGTCCTGCTTCCGTCTGGGCATCGCGACCCATATGCGGTGCTGGGCTTGGCGCCAGACGTGACTGACGACGAACTACGCCGCGCTTACCGCAGGCTAGTCGCAGAGCATCATCCCGACCGGATGATCGCCAAGGGTGTTCCTGACGAACTGATGGGGTTGGCCTCTGCAAAAATGGCGGCCATCAACACGGCCTATCGTGACGTTACCCAGGCTCGCGGCACGCGGCCGGCATTGGTGACAACTTAATCGACTTGACCGTATTGCCGTCAGCACCCTATGTCACCCGGTCACCAGTTGACCGGGCGGCCGCTGGACGTTTTACGTCTGGAGGAAAGTCCGGGCTCCATGAGAACACGGTGCCGGGTAACGCCCGGCGGGGGCGACCCCAGGGAAAGTGCCACAGAAAGCAAACCGCCACGGACTTGTCCGGGGTAAGGGTGAAAGGGTGCGGTAAGAGCGCACCGGGTGCCTGGCAACAGGGATCGCACGGTAAACCCCACCGGGAGCAAAACCGAATAGGGACGATGGAGGCTTGCCTCGGCCGTGTTTTCTCGGCTTGTCGTCCGGGTTGGTTGCATGAGGACTGCAGCAATGCGGTTCCCAGATGAATGGTCGCCACGTCTGCGTTTCGGCGCGGGCCCTACAGAACCCGGCTTATAGGTCAACTGGTGACCGTATTTCCGTTCATTTTGCTTTCAAATCAGTTTGGGAAACAAAATCTTAAAGACTGAGATGCAATCTGCTTAATGTGGATTCATGCCACGTTTTTTTGTTTGAGTTCCAGCCGAATTTCGGCTGGCCCAAGGAGCGCCGGGCGCGAGTATCTGACCAGATGGGCGAGCCACAATCCTCTCATGAATCGGTGTTGTTGAGCGAAGTGCTTACAGCGCTTGCGCCGCTTGATGGCGCGCGCATTGTCGACGGTACGTTCGGGGCGGGCGGCTATTCGCGGGCGCTTCTGACTGCCGGCGCATTGGTGACCGGAATTGATCGCGATCCAACAGTTGCACCATTCGTGGATGCCCTTGGTACTGAATTTCCTGACACTTTCGTATTTGTTGCCGGAGCATTTTCCGAAATTGATACTCTGGTGGGTGAGCCGGTCGTCGATGGGGTCGTGCTTGATATCGGGGTCAGCTCTATGCAACTAGACCAAGCAGAACGCGGCTTTTCCTTCATGCGATCCGGTCCCTTGGACATGCGCATGGGGCAGCAAGGCGAAACAGCCGCCGATCTTGTAAATACGCTGAGTGAAACAGATCTTGGCAATCTGATCTTTGCGTTCGGTGAGGAGCGGGCTGCCCGACGGATCGCAAAGGCGATCGTCCAGGCGCGCAAACTGGCGCCGATTAGCGATACGCTCGCGCTGGCCCAACTCATCGAAAAGACAGTCGGGCGCAAACCCGGCTCTCCCCATCCCGCGACGCGGACGTTCCAAGGCTTGCGGATCGCCGTTAACGGCGAGTTCGATCAGCTGGTTTCGGGCCTTTTCGCAGCAGAGCGCATGCTCCCCGAAGGCGGGCGGCTGGCTGTCGTTACCTTCCATTCCCTTGAAGACCGTATCGTCAAACGCTTCTTTGATCAGACCAAGACGGCTGCGCCGCAATCGCGCCACTTGCCATACTCCGAACCTATCGAGGCGTGTTGGGCGCCGGTTCGGAAAGCCGTCAGGGCCAGCGCCGAAGAATTGGCTCGCAACCCACGTTCCCGTTCAGCAACGCTGCGTAGTGGTATTCGCACCGCAGCTGCAGCACGACCTCAGCAGTCGGCGGGTCTGGGTGTTCCAGGTTTTCGGAGAGGCGCAGCGTGAGCCGGTTTCTGCATAGTCTCAATATCGTGCTGGGGGTCATCGCTGTGATCGCCGTTGTTGCCGTATACTCGCAAAAGCATATGGCTGAACTCACTGCCGAGGAAATTGGCAGGGTCGAGCGGACCATCGCCCAGCAACAGGCGGACCTGTCGATTCTCAAGGCCGACTGGGCCTATCTCAACCAGCCAACGCATGTGCAACCAATCGTTGACCGTCACAACGATGTTCTGAATCTCCAGGTTGCGCAGGCACAGCAGTTCGGCAGTTTTGCCGATTTGCCCATGCGCCCTCAACAGCGTCTGGATACCGAGTCCCTTGACGCCTTGTTCGAAACGATAGAGGCGGGCGAAGATCCGATCGGATCCCTTTTGGAGGGGTTGCTATGAGCGCGATCACTCCGGACACTATTTCTCTTGATGGTACGCGCAAGACGCGTGGCAATCTTACAGGCGCCCGTATTCGCTGGGCGATGGCGTTCGTCCTTATCGTATTCGCGGTGATGTTTGGGCGGTTGATCTGGCTGGGAAATGTCGAGATCGATACAACCATCGAGGGTCAGACACGTGACGCCATTATGGCGTCTCGACCGGCAATTCTTGATCGCAATGGCCTTGAGATGGCCGTCGACATCCGGGTCCCATCTTTATTTGCCGAGCCAAGGCGCATTCTTGATGTCGATGAGGCCGCCGATGCGATCCTGACTGTCCTCCCCAATCTCGACAGCGCATGGCTGCGCGACAGGTTGACTGGTGACCAGGGCTTTGTGTGGGTTGCGCGCGAATTGACTCCAGCCCAACGCGATCGGATCATGAGACTCGGGATTCCGGGGCTCGACTTTCTCGAAGAGAGCAAGCGGTTCTACCCCGGTGGCACGGTTGCCGCCCATCTTATGGGCGCCGTCAACATCGACAATGTGGGAATTGCCGGTGTTGAAAAGCATCTCGATGACGACAATCTGGCTTTGTTGCAGAATCTCGGACTGGCACGCGACAGTGCGTTGACACCGGTCAATCTTGCCATCGATCTGCGTGTCCAGAGCATTCTGCACGAAGAGCTCGTCGGGTCCATGGATCGCTATCAGGCTGTCGCCGCGGGGGGCGCAATCATGGATGTGCGAACCGGCGAGATTATCGCGATGGCTTCGCTTCCTGATTTCGACCCCAATGCGCCAGCAAGCATGCTTGAGGAGGGCCGCTTTAATCGTCTGACCGCTGCCAAGTTTGAAGTGGGTTCGATTTTCAAGCCGATCACGTTCGCTGCGGCTCTCGATGCTGGCGCGATACAGCTCACCGACAGCATTGATGCACGGTTTGGGGTTCGTTTCGGGCGCTATACGATTGAAGATTTTCACGGCAAGTACCGCATGCTATCTGTGCCGGAAGTCTTCCGTTATTCGTCCAATATCGGGACGATCAGAATCATGCAGGCTATGGGGAAGGACAACTTCCGGGCTTTTCTGACTCGTATCGGTCTGGATGGTTCTCCACAGATCGAATTACCCGAAGTGACGCGTTCAGCTATTCCGGCGAGCTTTTCAGAGGTTGGAGCAGCGACAGCTTCGTTTGGGCACGGGTTGAGTGTGACGCCGCTGCAAGTGTTGACGGCAACGGCAGCGCTGGTTAACGGCGGACACCTGATGGATGCGACATTGTTTCCGCGGACTCATCAGGAGGCTATGGCCGCCTCCACGCAGGTCGTATCCGAGCAGACAAGCGACTACATCCGCTACTTGATGCGTATGAACGGCGCAGTCGGTTCAGGCAGCACAGGCAACAGGATTGCTGAGGGCTATCGCTGGGGTGGCAAGACGGGAACAGCAGAGAAAGTCGTTGATGGGCGCTATTCGAGCAGCCTCGTAACCGCTTTCTTTTCTTCGGCGTTTCCACTTGATGATCCGAAGTATGCCCTCATTATTTTCGTAGACGAACCCAAGCCGGAAAATGAGCAGTCGGGCCGAACCGCGGGCTGGAACGCCGGTCAGATGTCCGGCCGTATTGTAAAGCGTATCGCGCCGATGCTTGGTGTCCAGCCGATCCTGGGACCGGAAATTGACGCGCAGCTTGTTCCGATGCAGTTGCGCACCGGGGCCGAGTTTACCGGGTTCTGATGTACGTGGCGGAAAACGGGGGACGTGAGATTGCCGCATAAGATGACCGACATTCTGCAACGGGACGGCGTGATGACGTCTGTGCCGGACATCGAGATTAAAGGTATCAACGCTGATAGTCGGTTGATCGGCGAAGGTGATGTGTTCTTTGCTTTGCCCGGCACGCGCGGGCATGGAAACCTATACGCTCAGGACGCCGCCGGGCGCGGCGCTGTGGCGATTGTTACCGATGAGGCACTCAAAATCGATCCGGGTATTCCCGTGGTCATTGCCCAGGATGTTCGGGCGGCCTACGCCGTTGCCGCCGCCAGCATCAGCGGGCCACAACCGGCCGTTTGCGCCGCAGTAACAGGGACGAATGGCAAAACATCGGTTGTGTCTTTCCTGCGTCAAATCTGGGCTTATGCGGGTATTCGCGGGGCGAGCCTGGGCACGTTGGGCCTTATGGTGGGTGACGAGCACGTACCGGGAGAGTTGACTACTCCTGACACGCTGTCGTTGCACAAAACCCTTGCGAAGCTGAAAGCTGAAGGCGTCGACCACGTTGCAATAGAAGCTTCGAGTCATGGCATCCATCAGCGACGCCTGGATGGGGTGAAATTTTCTGCGGTCGCATTTACCAATCTTAGCCGCGATCACCTCGACTACCATGAGACGATTGAAGCTTATCGCGATGCGAAACTGCGGCTGTTTCGTGAATTGATCGACGCCAACGCGACGGCCGTCGTGGACGCTGAAAATGAGGAGGGCTTGCCCTTCATGTTTGCCGCGCTGGACACGGGAGCAACCGTGTTCACAGTCGGCGCTGGCGGGGCGCATATCGATGTCGATAGTGTGGAGAGCGAGGGTTTCGGCCAGCGGGTCAAAGGTAAGCTCGTGGGCGAGCCCATCGAATTCTTCCTGCCTTTGGTAGGGCGATTTCAGGTGGACAACGCGGTGGTTGCAGCCGGTCTTGCCATGGCTACAGGCGTTTCCAACGGCGACACAATTGCAGCGCTTGAAACGCTTCAAGGCGCAAAGGGTCGGCTAGAAATGGTTGCCCAGCGTGGTGGCGCTGCAGTTTTTGTCGATTATGCGCACACACCTGATGCACTCGAGAACGCACTTGCAGCGCTGCGTCCCTTTGCAAAGGGACGACTGATTGTGGTTTTCGGCTGTGGCGGCGACAGAGATCCCGGCAAGCGCCCGCAAATTGGTGAGGTTGCTCAAAGGTTGGCAGACTTTGTCATCGTGACCGACGACAATCCCAGAACCGAAGACGCTGCGGCCATAAGGTCCCAAATCCTTGCGACAGCACCAGGCGCTCTGGAAATCGGCGACCGCGCCGAAGCAATCAGTCATGCAATCGCCCAAATGGGGGCAGAGGACGTCGTGCTGATCGCTGGCAAGGGCCATGAAGATTATCAGATCGTGGGTAATACCAAACATCAATTCTCTGACCATGTGGTCGCGCGCGCGGCCTTCGGGGGCTGAGTTTGCCAATGCTCTATGGAATTGATGACATTCTCACTGCATGCGGTGGAGCTGCCCGCGATGTCGCAGCTGACGGTGTCTCGTCAATTTCCATAGACTCGCGGGAAATTGCAGCCGGCGCGCTGTTCGTGGCCATCAGAGGTGCCAATTTCGACGGGCATGATTTTGTGGCCAGGGCCATTCAGGCAGGAGCCGTTGCAGCTATGGTCAACTGCGATCAGGCCGATGCCCTATCTGGGCTGCCGCTGATTGTTGTGGAGGATGCGCTGGAGGGGTTGTGTGGCCTTGCAGCATTCTCACGCGCGCGATCGAAGGCCCGCGTCATCGCGGTGACCGGCAGTGTCGGCAAAACGTCCACAAAGGAGGCGACCCGGGTGGCCCTTGAGGCGAACGGAACGACCCATGCCTCGATCAAGAGCTTTAACAATCATTGGGGCGTGCCACTTATGCTGGCGCGCATGCCAGCGGATGCAGAGTTCGGAGTATTCGAGATCGGCATGAGCGCGCCCGGAGAAATTACGCCACTCTCAAAGCTAGTTCGCCCCCATGTGGCAATCGTGACCACTGTGGCTCCAGCCCATATCGAGTTCTTTGCTTCCGAGGCGGCAATTGCCGATGCAAAAGCGGAGATATTTGTCGGTGTTGAACCGGGCGGCCATGCAATCATTGGAAGCGATCATGCACATGTTGACCGGCTCGTTGAAGCGGCCCAGGCGGCAGGGCTAACAACCACCACCTATGGATACATGCGTGCAGATGTTGGGATCTCCGATTACCAATCGACCCCAAAGGGCGCTAAAGGGCATGTCGATGGTGTCGGGATTAGTCTTGAGGTCTCCATTGCCACCGCGGGGCGGCACATGCTGGCGAACGCCGTGGCGGCTCTATTGGCTGCCCGCCAGGTTGGCGCCAATGAGCAGACGACCTTGGAGGCGCTGTCAGCCCACGGAGCGCCCGAAGGACGTGGCGCAGCGATCCTGCTTGGAAATGTCGCCGACCCGATTCGACTGATCGATGAAAGTTACAATGCCAATCCCACCTCGATGCGCGCGGCGCTCGAAGTGTTTGCCCAGGTGCCAACCCGGGGCCGTCGGATATTGGTGCTAGGCGATATGCGTGAGTTGGGTGCAGCGTCAGCCGATTATCATGCTGACCTTGCAGGCGACGTGATTACGGCAAAGCCGGATCTGGTGTTTCTGGTGGGCGAGCACATGGCCGCTTTGGCTGAAAAACTGCCTGCAGAGCTTGTTGCGGCTCGGACACAGGCTGTGGACGACATTGCCGGAAGTGTTTTGGAAACGCTTGCACCGGGCGACTCAGTTATGCTCAAGGGATCGAACGGAGTGAGGTTGGGCACTTTGGTGGTTCGCATACGAGACCGGTTCGGCTCAATAGATTAAAGGCACAGACGGTACCCCATGCTCTATTTCCTGCAGCAGTTTGCTGACGCCTTTCCAGTCTTCAACGTGTTCCGGTATCTTTCATTCCGAACAGGTGGTGCGATCATTACAGCACTGTTCTTTGTGTTCTTGTTCGGGCCCGGCATGGTCAATTCATTGCGCGTGCGACAGGGCAAGGGGCAGCCCATTCGCGAAGATGGACCTCAAAGCCACCTACTGACCAAGAAGGGCAAGCCCACTATGGGGGGGCTGATGATTCTTTCGGGGGGACTGGTTTCGATCCTCTTGTGGGCAGATCTGTCCAATATGTATGTCTGGGCCGTGTTGCTCGTGACGACAGGATTTGGGCTTGTCGGCTTTTACGATGACTATCTCAAGGTCAAGCACCAGAACCACAAAGGGTTTGGCGGAAAAGCGCGTCTGGCCATTGAATCGGTAATAGCGATTGCTGCATGCATCATCATCGCGACCCAGGCGCCTGAAGGCTACGAGAATGCGCTGCTGTTGCCATTCGTCAAGGATCTGGCGCTTAATCTTGGACTTTTCTTCTTTATTTTTGGGGCATTTGTCATCGTCGGGGCAGGCAACGCCGTCAATTTGACAGATGGGCTGGATGGGCTGGCGATTGTGCCGGTTATGATCGCGGCGTCGGCTTTTGGATTGATCGCCTATCTCGTGGGTAACCAGGTCTATTCAGACTATCTGTTTCTCAATTTCGTGCCGGGCACGGGCGAACTTTCCATTGTCTGCGGCGCTTTGATCGGCGCTGGGCTAGGGTTTCTCTGGTTCAATGCGCCGCCTGCCCAGATCATCATGGGTGATACCGGTTCGCTGTCGCTTGGCGGTGCGCTCGGCACAATAGCAGTGGCCACCAAGCATGAAATCGTCATGGCCATTGTTGGTGGCTTGTTCGTTCTTGAAGCTGTGTCGGTGATCGTTCAGGTTGTTTCGTTTCGCCTGACAGGCAAGCGCGTATTCAAGATGGCACCCATCCACCACCATTTTGAACATCTTGGATGGACCGAGAGCCAGATCGTGATCCGCTTCTGGATTATCGCGATGGTCTTGGCGCTGATTGGCCTGTCCTCACTCAAGTTGCGTTAGTACAGCCAGCACGCTGGCGCCAATCTCAGCGACAACAGCGCTTCGCGCGGCAAGGTCGCTGTTGGCGTTGTCGAGATATATCGCGACGAAGTATGACGGTCGGCCAGGCGGAGAAATCATGGCGATTATTGAGCGCGTGTGAGTTCGGCCAGCTCCGCTGCGATCAGCGATCGTCCAGCCGTAAGGCAGCGAGGCGCGCAGCAACTCGTCGGAAACTTGATTGTTTTTCAGCCAGCCAGTCAATGTTGTACGACCCGCCTCACTCAAACCGTTGCCTTCGAGCAGCAATTGGAGACTGGCAATCATTGCCAGCGGCGTGCTGGCATCGATCGTTCGTTCTGGATCGGAAAGGTTCATTTCCGGTTCAAGCCTATCGAGGCTGAACTGGGTATCGCCAATCGATCGCATGAAGCCGGTTATTGCCATCGGACCGCCGAGATAATCGACGACGAGGTTTGCGGCAGCGTTATCGCTCTGCGAAAGCGCCGCTTCGCACAATTGCCTGTAGCTCAGGGAGGCATCGATCCGACCCTCAAGAACCGGTGAATGGCTTACAATATGTTCTGGGGCAATAGTTATACGTGCCTCCAAGCTAGCGTCACCAGCATCATGTTCGGACAGCAGCGCTGCGCAGGCAAAAGCCTTGAATGTGCTGTTCATGGGAAAGCGTTCGTTGCCCCTCCAGCTCCATATCTGGCCCGTAGCTGTATTCATCACGGCAATGCCCACACGAGCGCCAAAGTTTTCTTCGAGCTGTGACGCCAGGATGCGGACGCTGTCAAATTCGCCGCGTTGGGCGGCGGCAATTTGGGATTGGAGCATTAGCGAAGCCAAAGCGAGCGCGGCGAGGACAGTTTTCATGAGTGTCTCAATTCGATGATCTGAATCTGTGCGACGATGCCGGCGTTATCGAGCGCAATTGTGGAATGGAGCGGCGCGACAAAGTCATGGTTGCGAAATGGTAACCACTGGAGTGGTAAGTGTTGCAATCTGCAATTTATGCCCTGCGTACCGGAGTGACCCGTGACCGCCATTTCAGCCTGGTTTTCCCGTGAGCGAAAGACGCCCATCGCCGAATGGTGGTGGACTGTGGACCGGGAACTGATGTTTGCATTGCTTGCGCTGATGGGTTTCGGGGTGCTTTTGAGCTTTGCCGCGAGCCCACCGGTGGCAGAGCGCATCGGACTAGGGCCGTGGCATTTTACACAAAGGCATGTGTTGTTCTGCGTTCCTGCGCTCGGGGCTATGCTGCTGGCGTCACTGGTTAATGCGCGCTGGGCACGCGTCATTGCGCTGGGGACACTTGTGAGCGGGGTTGTCCTATTGGCGTTAACTTTACGCTTTGGCGTAGAGGTAAAAGGTGCGCGACGCTGGATATCGTTTATGGGGCAGTCGCTACAGCCTTCCGAGTTCGTCAAACCGTCCTATGCAATTATTTCGGCCTGGCTGATCTCCGAGCAAATGAAGCGCAAGGATGTTCCCGGTCACGTGTTGGCTGGGGGGCTAACAGCGCTGATCGTTGGGCTGCTGCTTTTGCAGCCTGATGTTGGTCAGACGGCGCTGATGGTCGCGACCTATGGTGGCTTGTTGTTTTTATCGGGTATTTCCTGGTGGTTGATTGCTGCCTTCAGTGGGGCGGCCGCTGGAATGGTTGGCTTGGCCTACCTGTTTTTCCCCCACGTTGCCCGGCGCATAAATGCGTTTATCAATCCCGAAAACGGTGACAATTATCAGGCCGAGCGGGCGCTCGAATCGCTGCTTGAAGGAGGGTGGTTCGGTATGGGGCCAGGAGAAGGGATCGCTCGGCGATATTTGCCCGACGCTCATGCCGACTTTGTATTTGCTGCCGGCGCCAGCGAGTTTGGCATTCTGTTTTGCCTGATGCTGGTGGGCTTAATTGCCTTCATCGTCATCCGGGCGCTTAATCTCGCGCTGTGCCAGCACAATTTGTTCAACCGGTTGGCGGCGAGCGCACTGGCCATTCAATTTGGCGTTCAGTCGGCGATCAATCTGACGGTTAACCTCAATCTGATGCCACCGAAGGGGATGACATTGCCGTTCGTTTCATACGGCGGCACTTCGATGATTGCGATTGGATTGTCCATGGGGTTATTGCTGGCGCTGACACGCCGCAAGCCCGAAGAAACTTTTGCCACCGGCCTGCCGATCCGCAGCGCCCTGGATCAATCGGGCGTGCAAGGCAAACGCTGAACCGCAGTGCCCTCCAGCGCACGAACAACAGGTAGTTATGAGTACATTTGCATTGATGGCCGGGGGGACGGGCGGACATCTATTTCCAGCGATGGCACTGGCGCAGGAACTGCGCCGGCGGGGACATGACATTCATCTGGTCACCGATGAGCGGGTCAGCCATTATGGTGCGGAGTTTCCGGCAACCGCCGTTCATGTCGTGGCCGCGGCAACGCCCTCGATCCGCAATCCGGTCAAATTCGCAAAAGCCGGAGTTACAATTCTCGGCGGCACAGCGACAGCATTTGGCATCCTGCGCAATATGAAGCCCGCTGCGGTAGTGGGCTTCGGCGGGTACCCATGCTTCCCACCGTTCCTCGCGGCGTCGATTTTGCGCATCCCGGGCATTTTGCATGAGCAGAACGCAGTGATGGGGCGCGCCAATCGTGCTCTGGCGCGATTTGCAAAAGTTCTGGCGATGAGTTTTGCCCAGACCGCGCACGCAGATGCTTTCAAAACTGAAAAGGTGCTTGTGGGTAACCCGGTCCGTGACAGAGTTAGAGCTATCGCGGGAATGAGCTATCCGACGCTCGCCGAGGATGGACCGATAAACCTTCTGGTATTCGGTGGAAGTCAGGGGGCGCGGGCGTTTTCCGACATCGTGCCTGCAGCGATCGCCGAATTGGACGAGACACTCAGGCGTCGGCTGAACATCACGCAGCAATGCCGTGATGAAGATCTCGATCGTGTCGCCGAAGCGTATCGGGCGGCGCGGGTGAACGTGGAGCTTGCGGGGTTTTTTGCCGATTTGCCCGAGCGCATAGTTTCGAGTCATCTGGTGATTGGACGTGCGGGGGCATCAACCATCGCCGAGTTGGGAGCCTTGGGGCGCCCTTCGGTTCTCGTGCCATTGCCCGGCTCGCTTGACCAGGATCAGAGATCGAATGCTCTGGTCATGCAGGATGCCGGGGGTGCCTGGGTCTTCGATCAGGCCACGCTTTCACCGCAATCTCTTGCCACCCAGCTTCACGATCTCTTGAACGCTCCGGATCGCCTTAGGGCAGCAGCCGCCGCCGCTTTGTCGGTGGGGATGCCCGATGCCGTTGAACGGCTCGCTGATCTCGTTGAGCAAACCGCCAAAGGACACTCATGAACACCAAGATGCCACGCGATATCGGGCCTGTGCATTTCATCGGCATTGGCGGGATCGGAATGAGCGGTATTGCCGAAGTGCTCCATACCCAAAACTACACAGTTCGTGGTTCGGATGCTTCGATGAACGCCAATGTCCAGCGCCTGCAGTCGATGGGTATCGAAGTAATGGTGGGGCAAAAGGCTGGAAACATTCGTGATGCGGCGGCTGTGGTGGTGTCTTCTGCGATCAAGAAAGATAATCCCGAGCTGATGGAAGCGCGAGCCAAGGGGCTGCCGATCGTGCGGCGGGCCGAGATGCTGGCCGAGATCATGCGCTTCAAAAACGCAATCGCCATCGGGGGAACACACGGCAAGACGACGACAACCTCGATGGTTGCCGCGCTGCTCGATGCGGGCCAGTTCGATCCGACGGTCATCAATGGCGGTATTATCAACGCCTATGGGACCAATGCGCGGTTAGGGCAGGGCGACTGGATGGTCGTTGAGGCCGATGAAAGCGACGGGACTTTCGTAAAGCTGCCCGCGGATGTCGCTGTGGTGACCAATATCGATCCCGAGCATCTTGACCATTATCATGACTTTGATGGTGTCAAGAAAGCCTTCCGCAATTTCGTTGAGAACGTTCCGTTCTACGGTTTTGCAGTGATGTGTCTTGATCATCCCACGGTGCAGGCGCTGGTCGGTGAGATCGAAGATCGCAGGATGATTACCTATGGATGCAATCCGCAAGCCGATGTGCGTCTGATCGATGTCGTCAACGATCATGGGATTTCAAAATTCTCGGTGGTGGTCCGGGATCGAATTAGCGGCCAGACGCGGCTGATCGATGCGCTCGAACTGCCGATGCCTGGGATGCATAACGTTCTCAATGCGACTGCGGCGATTGCAGTAGCGCAGGAGCTGAAGATCTCTGACGCGCAGATTCGCGCAGGCTTAAAAGGCTTTGGCGGGGTCAAACGCCGCTTTACGAGGACTGGCGAAGTCAACGGAATTACGATCATCGACGATTATGGTCACCACCCCGTGGAGATATCCTCGGTGTTGCGTGCTGCACGGCAGTCGACCAAGCGTGACGTGATCGCCGTCGTGCAGCCGCACCGCTATTCGCGGCTCAAGGATTTGTTCGACGACTTCTCGGCTTGTTTCAACGAGGCTGACACTGTGCTGGTAGCGCCGGTTTATGCAGCGGGTGAAGCGCCGATTGAGGGCGTAAGCCATATCGAACTTGTCGACCGGATCAGGGCGCGCGGGCACCGCGACGCCCGCGCGATTGCCGGGCCGGAAGAACTTGCAGGTCTAATCGCCAATCGGGCCGGCGAGGGTGATTACGTCGTGTGCCTTGGCGCGGGGAACATTACGCTTTGGGCCGCATTGCTGCCCGGCGAGCTGGAAGCCGAACTGGCTGGGAAGGCCAAGGCAAGCGCATGAGCTTTCCCGATCTCGTGCCGCAGTTTTCGGACTGGATTGGTGATGTGCGGGGCAAGCTGATCCCCAATCATCCGCTGGCCAAAGCCGTGTGGTTCCGCGTGGGCGGGCCGGCGCAGCTCTATTTCGAGCCTGCTGATGAGGCCGACCTTGCGCTGTTTTTGAGAAATTTGCCTCAAGACATCCGGGTGACCGTAATCGGGCTGGGATCGAACCTTCTGATCCGCGATGGCGGGATCGATGGGGTGGTTATCAAACTGCCGGCCAAGACGTTCGGCGGGGTCGAGGTGTTCGAGGGCAATCGGGTTCGGGCCGGAGCCGGGCTTCCCGACGTCAAGATCGCCACGGCGGCGGCCAAGGCGGGGATCGACGGGTTGGAATTCTTCCGGGGCATCCCCGGGGCGGTCGGGGGCGCCCTGTACATGAATGCGGGGTGCTATGGCACCGAAGCCAAGGAGCGGGTGGTAAGCCTGCGCGGCGTTACGCGGCAGGGCGACGTCATCGAATTGCGCAATGCCGATATGGGCTATCAATATCGCAAGTCCAACGGGCCCGAAGGGGTGGTGTTCACCTCCGCGGTGTTTGAGGGGCTATCAGGGGACAGCGAGGAAATACTGGCAAAGATGCGCGATATTACCGAGCGGCGCGAGAGCACGCAGCCGACCAATACGCGCACCGGCGGGTCGACGTTTAAAAACCCAGACGGCCATTCGGCCTGGAAACTTGTCGATGAGGCCGGCTGCCGTGGATTGCGGATCGGGGATGCGCAAGTGTCGAAAATGCATACCAATTTTCTGGTCAATCTCGATGCGGCGACCGCTTACGACATTGAAACGCTTGGCGAGACCGTGCGGGCAAAAGTTCGTAAAACCCATGGGCTTGATCTTGTCTGGGAAATCCGACGGATGGGCCATTTTTTGCCAGGGCAAGAAGTCAAAGAGTTTCTCGACGGCGATGTGTTTGCTGGCGTGAAATGAAACTGCGGCTCTTGATTGAGCCGATCCTCTAGGCGGAGTGGGCGAACCTATGGCCAAACATGTTGCAGTGCTGAAAGGCGGATGGTCTCATGAGCGTGAGGTGTCCCTCAGTTCGGGCGGGGAATGCGCTCAGGCATTACGTAACGCTGGATATACGGTCACCGAAATTGATGTGCAGCGCGACATAGGTGAGGTTCTAAGTGCTCTCAAACCGGATGTTGTGTTTAACGCGCTGCATGGACGGTTCGGCGAAGACGGAACCATTCAGGGTATGCTGGAAATCCTGGGTATTCCTTATACTCACTCAGGCGTTCTGGCCTCTTCGGTGGCTATGGATAAGCATCAGGCCAAGGTGATGTTCAAATCTGCCGGTGTACCTGTGACCGATCACGTCATTGCGACGAGGGATGCAATTGCGCAAAGCCATGTGATGAGCCCGCCCTATGTGGTCAAGCCATACAATGACGGGTCGAGCGTCAACGTGTTCATCGTCAAGGAGGGACAGGAGCACCCGCCACAGGAAATATTGCGCAGCGATTGGGACGGCGATGAAGAGTTGATGGTGGAGCGGTTCATACCGGGACGTGAGCTAACTTGCGCTGTGATGGGAGACGTCGCTCTTGGGGTGATCGAGATCGCCACTGACCTCGCTTTCTATAATTATGAGGCGAAATACGTAAATGGTGGCTCGCGGCACGAGTTGCCGGCACAAGTTTCACCGAAAATTTACCAAAAAGTTCAGAAGATGTCGCTGATGGCCCATGCCGCTTTGGGCTGCCGCGGGGTGACTCGAAGCGACTTCCGCTACGACGCGCGCGGTGGCGATGATGGCGAGCTTGTGTGTCTTGAGATCAATACCCAGCCGGGGATGACCAAAACATCTTTGGTGCCCGAATTGGCGGCCCATGCCGGCCATTCTTTCGAAGAGTTGGTAAGTTGGATGGTGGAGGACGCAAGTTGCAACAGATGAGGCGTAAGGAAGCAATAGGGGCCGTGCCCGCTTCCAGCCCTCTCGCGCCGCCCGCGCCACGCATCGAGCGTCCTGCCCTGCGGGTGGTCCCGAGCCTTTCACCTTTGACCCGAGATCGCTCACCGGCGCTGGCTGGGAGCCGCGGCATGCTTGTGCCGGTGCGGCGGCGCGGTGGGATGCTGGTTACACTTGGCAATTGGTGGGTGTTGCACAAGCGGCTGGCCCTGCGGGCTATCGCGCTGCTCGTTGCGCTATGTGTGGCTGCGGGCTGCTACGTCATGCGCGAAGATGTGTCCGAAGGGCTGAACGTGGTCGGTAGTGTGCTGACCGGCCATATGGCAGATGTCGGGTTCGGAATCGAGAAAATCGAGATCAATGGGTTATCGCTGACTCGGGAGGCCGATGTTGCGCATGCGCTGGGAATTGAAATCGGTTCAACCAGCCTGGGATTTGATATTGCAGAAGCGCGCCTGCGAGTAGAGGAAATCCCCTCAATCGCATCCGCGACAATTCGCAAGGTCTATCCCGATACCCTTATGGTTTCCATTACCGAAAAAGCCCCGATGGCGCGGTGGCGGATCGATGGCGCGACGATGCTGATCGATGCTTCGGGCGCACCCATTGCGCCGGCCAGCATCGAAAATGGCGACCTGCCGCTCGTTATCGGCGAGGGTGCTGGAGATAACGCCATGGCGATGATCAATTTGGTCAACCGCTACCCAGATCTGACCTTCGACCTCGCGGCTCTGAACCGCGTGGCAGATCGCCGCTGGGATTTGATTTTCTATTCAGGATTGCGCGTGCAATTGCCCGAAACTGGCGTTGTCGACGCGTTGGGGCGGCTCAATGGTTACCAGCTCGATCACCAGGTCTTGCAACGCGATCTCGATCTTATCGACATGCGTGTTGCCCAATATGTGGCCGTTCGACCGACAGTTCGTGAAGAAGACGATCAATGATGACCTCTGCGATGACAGCGCGCCTGAAGCCAGTCCAGCCTGGACGGTCTTCGCTCGTTACAGTGCTCGATATTGGCTCGACAAAGATCTGCTGCGTCATTGCACGGTTGGTGCCACGGGAGGGCAGGGCCCTGCGTGGTCGTACGCATATGGCCGAGATTATCGGCTTCGGTTACGGGCCTTCAGGCGGGGTCAAGAGCGGGGTCGTGACCGATCTCGACAAGGCCGAACAGGCGATCCGCTCGGTCGTGGGCATGGCGGAACGGGCCGCGGGGATCACAGTTCAATCGGTGGTGGTGAACGTCACCGCCGGCCGGCTCGGGTCAGAAACTTTCTCGGCAAGTGTCTCGCTCGATGGTCATGAGGTCGAGCCAAGCGATATTTCGCGTGTGCTGATTGCGGTCAATGATCGCAGTGTGCGCGACGAACGCTCAATTATCCATGCGCTCCCGATCGGCTATGCGCTGGACGGGCAAAAGGGTGTGCGCGATCCACGCGGCATGGTTGGTGAAACATTGGGCGTGGACGTTGCTGTGGTCTCGGCGGAAACGTTAGCCATGCGCAATATCGAGCTGGCATTGAACAAATGCCACCTTGAAGTCGAAGCGCTGATGGCGACGCCCTATGCGTCGGGGCTTGCAACGCTTGTCGACGACGAAGCCGATCTTGGTGTTGCCTGCATCGACATGGGCGGAGCGACGACGACGGTTTCGGTCTTCAACGAGGGCCATCTTGTCTATGCCGACGCGTTGGCCATCGGCGGACATCACATCACGCTCGATATCGCCCGGCAGCTTTCGGTGAGCGTGGCCGATGCCGAGCGTCTGAAAACGCTTTACGGGTCGTGCCTGCAGGGCCAAACGGACGAAACCGACGTCATCACGGTGATGCCCATCGGAGCCAATTCCCATGAATCGCCCAACTCGATCTCGCGCGAGATGCTGACGCGGGTGATCCGGCCGCGCGTCGAGGAAATTCTCGATGCAATTCGAGATCGCATGCAGGCAACTGGTATGATGGACGTTTCGGGTCGGCGCTTTGTTTTGACCGGTGGGGCTTCAGATCTGACGGGGTTGCCTGAACTTGCGCGTCGCATGTTGGCACGAAACGTGCGCAACGGGCGTCCGCTGGGGGTGTCCGGTCTGCCTGATCGCGCTAAAGGGGCAGCTTTTGCCACCGTGGCTGGCATGCTCGTCTATCCGCAAGTATGCGGAGCCGAATACGTTCAACCGCGACCGACGCGGAAGTTGACGGGCTCCGACGGCTACTTTGCCAAAGTCGGAAGCTGGCTGAAGTCCGGGTTCGTTTGAAAGGAAGTGTTCACCTGAACCGCTCCTTTAGAACGCAGAACAACACTAATGATCAGTGGTGCCTGCAATTGCTTAAGTCAGCGCTCAGGCGATGCCGGAAACCGGATCGCTTACGCCGCTGTCGCGCAAAGTGTTATGCGCGAACAGAAGCTTTTGCTCAGTCCCCGCGGTAGGCGGCTTCGAGATCGGCGACGATCAGTTTATTCATCTTGAGCATGGCCTGGGTGGCGCGTTGAGCGCCAGACGGGTCACTGCCCGTGACAGTTCGATAGAGCGCTCTTGGGACGATTTGCCAGGAAAGGCCGAACTTGTCTTTGACCCAGCCGCACTGGCTTTCGGTGCCCTCACCCTCGGTGAGCTTGTCCCAATAGTAATCCACTTCCGACTGATCGACACAATCGATAATGAATGAAGTCGCTTCAGAAAATTTGAAATGTGGCCCGCCATTGATGGCGTTGAAGCGCTGGCCAAGGATTTCGAAGTCACCGGTCATGACTTTTCCCGGCTTGCCCATGCCGCCTTCGCCATAACGGGTCGTGCCGTGAACCTTGGCATCGGGGAAAATAGAAGCGTAAAATTCCATCGCCTGTTCGAGATTGTCGTCGAACCATAGGCTTGGGGTGATGCGAGACATGCAAGCCTCCTCCAAAGAGCCAGCTATGCGCAGCGACCGATTATGAGGCAATCGACCGTGAAGTCAAACTGACGGCGAAGCGGCCAAATCATGCTTAACATGCGGTGACTTTGTGGCTGTCAAGTCTCGCATTTTGCAGTTTGGTTAACGAAATCGATGGCTTTGTTAGGGTCCGGTTAACGATTTGAGCGCTACATCTTTCCCATACAGCCACTATGAGGCCAGAGATGACAATCAACCTACAGATTCCGGGAATCCAAGAGCTTAAGCCGAGAATCACCGTCTTTGGCGTCGGTGGTGCAGGCGGAAACGCGGTCAACAACATGATAAACTCGGGCCTTGAAGGCGTCGAGTTCGTTGTGGCAAACACAGATGCGCAGGCGCTGGCATTGTCCCGCGCGCAGCGTGTTATTCAATTGGGCGTCGGTGTAACCGAAGGTCTGGGTGCTGGGTCGCACCCCGAGGTCGGACGTGCCGCTGCCGAAGAGAGTTTTGACGAACTCAATGACCACCTTTCGGGTTCGCATATGGTCTTTATCACTGCCGGAATGGGCGGTGGTACGGGTACAGGCGCTGCTCCAGTTGTGGCCCGTGCCGCCCGTGAGCAGGGTATTCTGACCGTTGGGGTGGTAACCAAGCCTTTTCAGTTTGAAGGCAATCGCCGCATGAAGCTTGCGGACGAAGGTATCGATGAGCTGCATCGCCACGTCGATACGCTGATCGTGATTCCAAACCAGAATCTCTTCCGGGTTGCCAACGAGAAGACGACGTTTGCTGATGCTTTTGCCATGGCTGACGAGGTCCTGTTCTCGGGCGTTGCCTGTATTACGGACTTGATGGTCAAAGAGGGGCTCATTAACCTCGATTTCGCCGACGTGCGTGCCGTGATGCGCGGTATGGGCAAGGCGATGATGGGGACTGGCGAGGCCGAGGGTGAGGATCGTGCGCGTCACGCTGCTGAAGCGGCTATCGCTAATCCGCTGCTCGACGATGTTTCGATGCAGGGTGCCCGCGGGCTGCTGATTTCGATCACTGGCGGCAAGGACATGACGCTGTATGAGGTTGATGAGGCTGCTTCGCGTATCCGCGAGGAAGTTGATTCCGACGCCAACATCATTCTTGGTGCGACGTTTGACGACTCGCTGCAGGGTAAAGTGCGTGTCTCGGTCGTTGCGACCGGAACCGATGCGCTTATGGTGCAGGCACTCGATCCGGTTAAGCCGAACGCCAATCGTCAGCCCTTGCAGGCTAAGCGTGTGCCTGAAGCCGTTGCCGCACCTGCCGCAGCCCAGGCGCCTCGCGCAGAGCAGCCCGCTTCTCAGCAGACAGCGCCAACGCAGGCTAGCGCCAATATGAGCGATGACCAGTTTGAGGCGGCAGTTGCTCAGGCCATAAAGGACGGCAATTCGGCAGCCGCAGCGGCCGCGACCGCTGCCCGGCAGGCTGAGGATAGCGGCGTAACCATTGAGCCTTACACGCCGGCTGCAACGGTCCGTCAGCCGGTTGAAGAGGCTCAGCGTGCTCCCGAAGCCGCTATGCCCAAGCCCTATGTGCCGTCAGGTGCCGAACGTCCGCAGCTTCAGCGTCGTATTCCGCGCGCCGAAGACATGCCCGCTGTTGCCCGTCAGCAGATGGAGCAGCCGAGAAGCGAAGAGCCTCGCAATGCACGCGCGTTGTTCCGTCGTTTGGCTTCAAATGTTGGGTTGAGCCTTGGAGGGGAAGCCGAGCCGCAGGTGGCTGGCGAGCGTGTTCAGCCCCAGTTCGACGATGCTGCTGCCCGCAGTGCCATTGAAGCAGCGCCATCTCGTCCGGCGGCGCCACGTCCGCAGGCTGAAGGTGCGGCGGGGCAACTTGACGCGCATGGGCGTGCTCCGGCGCGTGCGCCGCAAAAAGAACAGCTTGAAATACCAGCGTTTCTAAAACGCCACGGTTAAATCAAATTTGCAGATTAGATGCTAAATCGGTCTGGCACGGGTTCCGTGTCAGGCCGAACTTCGTTATTAGGGCGATTGGGCCACTCATTAACAATAGGGCCCGGAGTGCCAATGAAAAATAACACCGTGCGCCAGTGCACGCTGACTCGGCCGGCTGAATTTGCCGGCATCGGCGTGCATAATGGCAAGCCGTCGCGCCTTGTTATCAATCCGGCTCCGGCCGATTCTGGCTACACACTGAGCCGCATTCTCGATGATGGCAGTCAGACCGCCAGCGTGAGGATTGACCACTCTCGGGTCAGCCGGACCTCATTGTGTACGGTGATCGATCTTGGCAATTCAATCAGCGTTGCGACAGTCGAGCATGTCCTTGCTGCGCTCAATGGGCTTGGCATCGACAATGCGGATATCGTTGTTTGGGGCGAGGAATGCCCAATAATTGATGGAAGCGCCGAACCGTTCGTTGATGCTGTGCTTGATGCGGGTATTTCCGTCCAGCCCCAGCGCAAAAAATTTATTCGTATACTGCGCTCTGTGACAGTACGCGACAATGACGCCTTCGCGATGCTTGAAGCCTATAACGGACGCGCTTTTGACGTTGAGATTGATTTCAACAGCAAGGTGATTGGCCGTGAGCGTATGATCTTTGATTGGTCGCCACGCAAGTTTGCCCTCGAAGTTGCGCCGGCGCGCACATTTGGCTTTGTGGCGCAGGCCAAGGTATTGCGGCAGGCTGGATATGCTCTTGGATCGAGCCTTGAAAACTCCATCGCGATTGAAGAAGAAAAAATCGTCAATCCGGACGGGCTTCGGTTCGATGACGAATTCGTCCGTCACAAATTGCTCGACGCTGTCGGAGATCTTGCCCTGGCGGGACTGCCCATTTATGGACGCTTCAAGTCCTACAAGGGCGGGCATGGGCTGAACGCATTGGTGCTTAAGTCGCTGTTCGCCAGCGGAGCCAATTATGAAATTGTCGAAGCCGACGCGTTGCCGCTCGAAATGGAGGCGCTTGGCGACCTGCCCGAGAGGCTGTCTGTCGAGCCCTACTTGCGTTCTATCGGTTGAATGGGCGATAACCCCCGTCACAGTTTTGAACAGATTGCCCGCTAGCGGATTGTGGGCACGCGCGGGTCACGGTTCATGTCCCGGGCCATGAGGACGGAGTTTTTCGTGAATATCATAGCCAGACCAAGCAAAGCGTCCAGGATTTGGAAGATGACGGCGGCATTAGCCCTGGTCGGGATCCTAGCTGCCTGTTCACCCATGTCGATTTTTTCGCGGACCGCGGACGAAGAGCCACTGGTACCAGCCAACGAGCTTTATGCAAGCGCCGTCGCGAACATGGAAAACAACCGCTACATTGCGGCTATTGAAAATCTGGAAACGCTGGAGCGTCAGAACCCGTTTTCTGATGTGAACGAACGCGCCAAGGTCATGCAGGTCTTCGCCAATTTCCGTCTTGCACGTTTCCCCGAAGCTGTGCGTCAGGCCGACCAGTTTCTGGCGCTTTACCCGCGCTCCTCGGAAGTGCCGTATATCTTGTTCCTCAAGGGCAGCGCTTATTACGAGCAGATCACCGATATTACGCGCGATCAGGAACTCGCCCAGGATACGATAGAGACCTTCACTCAGCTTCAGGCCAGCTATCCTGATTCTCGCTACGCACGGGAATCACGTCAGATGCTTCTGATTGCGCGTGATCAGGTCGCCGGCAAGGAAATGAGCGTTGGGCGCTATTATCTTGGTAATGGCCAGTTTACTGCGGCGATCAATCGTTTCCGGGTGGTGGTCGAGGACCATCAGACCTCGACGCATGTCGAAGAGGCTCTGTTCCGGTTGACTGAAGCATACCTCAAGCTCGGCCTTGTCGGAGAAGCTCAGACGGCGACCGCCGTGTTGGGAACAAACTACCCGAACTCGGATTGGTACCAGCGGGGCTTTGCTTTGCTGCAGAACCAAGGGCTGCAGCCGCAGATGATGACAGGCAACTGGCTTGCCAATCGCTAAGGCGCGATCTGAATTTATTTCATAATGATGCCCTGGCCAGAGGCCAGGGCATTTTCTTATCCACTTGTCGGTCGTCGTTTGTTCCGGTATTGTTCGCATTGTCTATGGTGCGAAACTCGCGTTCAAGGTTTGCAGCATGGATACCTCGCGGGGTAAACAGTCAGGACCACCAATCGGATGGGAGAGACGAGAGCGATGCTGAATACGCTTTCGGTCCGCAACATCGTTCTGATCGATCAACTCGATCTCGCGTTCGAGGCGGGAATGACGGTATTGACCGGCGAGACTGGCGCCGGCAAATCGATTTTGCTCGATGCTCTCACACTTGCGCTCGGGGGGCGGGGCGATGCCGCGCTGGTGCGCAAGGGTGCCGAGAGCGGGCAGGTGGTAGCGGTTCTCGCACTGCCGCAGAGCCACCCGGCGCGTGTCTTGTTGCGTGAAAATGAGATTGAGGATGATGCTGAGATCATCCTGCGACGCGTTCAGCATGCTGACGGGCGTACTCGGGCCTTCATCAACGATCAACCGGTATCTGCTGGCCTTCTAAAGTCTATTGGCGCCCTGTTGGTCGAGATCCACGGTCAGCATGACGATCGTGCGCTTGTCGATGCTGCGACCCACCGCGTTTTGCTCGATAGCTTCGGAGGTTATGAAGCCGAAATTGGCGCGGTGGCGGCGGCTCACGGGCGGCTGATGGCAGCCAAGAAGGCAGTCGACGTACAGCAGGCGCGTGTTGAGCAGGCAGCACGCGAAGAAGACTATGCGCGGCACGTGATTGAAGAGTTATCGTCTCTTAGACCAGAGGCTGGAGAGGAAGTCACGCTTTCGGATCGCAGGCAATGGCTGATGGGACTTGAAAAGGCAGCCAGTGAGGTCAATGACGCCGATGAGATACTCAACGGCACCAATGCGCCCGGACCGACGCTTGCCATGCTGTTGCGTCGGCTGACTCGTAAATCTGACGCCGAGGCTGCATTGTTCGCGCCGATGGCCGATGCTGTCGATCAGGCGCTTGTTGCGTTGGACACCGCAAGTGAGGCTTTGGAATCGATCCGGCGGGAGATGGCGTTCGACCCGCGCGAGCTTGAGCAGGTCGAGGAACGGCTTTTTGCTCTGCGCGCTGCTGCCCGTAAGCATCAAGTCGAGCCCGATGCACTGGCCGAGGTCTTGGCCAAATATGAAGGCGATATCGAAGCGCTGGAGTCGGGCGCTGAGACCTTGTTGGCGCTTGAGGCTGAATTCAGGACAGCTGATGCCGATTACCGAAAATATGCGGATAAGCTCTCTCGCATGCGCGAAAAGGCGGCTGGTGCTTTGAGTGAGGCTGTGGAAGCCGAATTGCCCGATCTCAAGTTGGGGGCTGCCAAATTCATAGTCGACAGGCAGGTGGATTCCGACAGGGTATCGCCGCATGGCATCGACCAGATAGCCTTTCATGTGCAGACCAATCCAGGTACGACGCCGGGGCCGATGATGAAGGTGGCCTCTGGGGGCGAGCTGTCCCGGTTTCTTTTGGCACTCAAGGTTGTTCTTGCCGATAAGGGCTCGGTGCCGGTGCTCATCTTCGACGAAATCGATACGGGCGTGGGCGGCGCCGTTGCCGATGCCATCGGTAAGCGTTTGGCTCGGCTGGCACAATCAGTCCAGGTGTTGACAGTTACTCACGCGCCCCAGGTCGCAGCACGGGCGCAGACACATTTGCTGATTGAGAAACAGGCGATAGAAGAGGGGGCGTTCATGCGCACACATGTGCGACCGCTCGATATTGCAACGCGCGGAGAAGAGGTCGCGCGGATGTTAGCCGGGGCAACGATCACCGAAGAAGCGCGCGCGGCGGCGCAGCGATTGATGCGCGAAGTCGGCGTCTAGGAGCAAATGCAGTGAGTATCGATGTGGCGGTTGCAGATTTATCGCTTGAAGTTGCCAAGGTTGAACTCGACCGTCTGCATGGGCTGATTGAAAAGGCGGATAGGGCCTACTACCAGGAAGATGCCCCGGAGCTGACCGATGCCGAGTATGATGCGGCGCGGCTCCGCTACGTAGAAATCGAAACAGAATTTCCCGAGTTGCGACGCGCCGATTCGTTATCCGAGCGTGTAGGCGCGGCGCCGGTCGAGGGCTTTGCCAAAGTAAGGCACGCTGTGCCCATGCTTTCGCTTGGCAACGCTTTTGATGATGCGGATGTTGAAGATTTCGTGCAGCGCGGACGCAAATTCTTCGAGCGTGATAAAGATCTTGAGCTGGCTTTTACGGCGGAGCCGAAAATCGACGGACTTTCCGCTTCGCTGCGCTATGAAAATGGCGCGTTTGTTCGCGGTGCAACGCGGGGCGATGGCTCGGAAGGCGAGGACATTACCGAAAACCTCAAAACGATTGGCGATATTCCGAAAAAGCTTATCGGTTCAGGCTGGCCCGATGTGCTCGAGGTACGCGGCGAGGTCTATATGACCCACGCCGATTTCGCGGCGCTCAAGAGGCGCTCGGCGGAGGAGGGCGGTCAGGATTACGTCAATCCGCGCAATACCGCTGCGGGTTCGTTACGTCAGAAAGACGCTTCGGTTACGGCCAAGCGTAATCTGAAATTCTTTGCCTATGCCTGGGGGCAGGTGAGCGCGCCGATTGCAAACACGCAGTATGAGGCTGTTCAAAGACTGGGCGAGTGGGGTTTCGCCATCAACCCGCTCATGATCCGCGCTACGGAAATTGAGGAATTGCTCAGTCACTACAGGTCGATAGAGGAGCAACGGTCGACGTTGGGCTATGACATCGACGGCGTTGTGTACAAGCTCGACAGGCTTGATCTGCAGCAGCGCTGGGGCTTTGTCGCACGGGCGCCACGCTGGGCGATCGCGCATAAATTTCCAGCCGAACAGGCAACAACCATTCTGCACAAGATCGATATCCAAGTTGGGCGCACTGGAACCCTGACACCGGTCGCAAGATTGCAGCCAGTTACCGTGGGCGGTGTGGTTGTGGAAAACGCAACACTTCACAATGAGGACTATATAGCGGGACGCGACAGCTTTGGTGCAACCATACGTGATGGGTACGACATCCGCGCGGGAGACACGGTGATCGTGCAACGGGCTGGCGACGTGATACCGCAGATCGTGGCCGTGGCGCCCGATAAGCGACCGGCGGACTCCAAACCATTTGAATTTCCCCATGTCTGCCCTGAGTGCGGCTCCGAGGCGGTGCGGGAGGTCAATCCAAAAACCGGCAAGCTCGATGCGCGACGGCGGTGCACCGGGGAATTGATCTGTCCGGCACAGGCCGTGGAAAACTTAAAGCATTTCGTTTCTCGCAATGCGCTTGATATCGATGGTCTTGGCGACAAGCAGATTGCTGCGTTCCATGCCGAGGGCAGGATAAAAGAGCCTGCTGATATTTTTACGCTGTCCGCGAGAGATGTCCAAAGCCTCAAGAGGCTCAAAGACCAGGAGGGCTGGGGCGAAACATCGGCAAAGAAACTCTTTGCCGCCATCGATGCGAGACGCGAGCCGGACCTTGATCGATTTATTTTTGCATTGGGTATTCGTCATGTCGGGGAAACCACTGCTACGCTTTTCGCGAAAACGTTTGCCCGTTTTGAGGTCTTTCAGGAAATGGCCTTTCGTGCTGGAAAGGGCGATGAGGAGGCTTATGACACCTTGCTTGGGATCGATGGGATCGGGGACACTGTTGTACAGTCGGTGACCGGCTTTTTTGCAAATGAGCGCAATGAAAAGGCCATCGAAGCCTTGCTGGCGGAGGTCAACCCGAAAGAATATCGGGTTAGCGTTTCGCAGGACAGCGTGGTGGCAGGAAAGGTCGTGGTGTTTACTGGTAGTCTAGAGCGCATGTCACGCACGGAGGCCAAGGCCATGGCCGAGCGAATGGGCGCAAAAGTGTCAGGATCCGTGTCTGCCAAGACCGATCTGGTCGTGGCGGGGCCGGGAGCCGGAAGCAAGCTAAAGCAGGCCGAAAGTTTGGGCGTTGAGGTGATTTCTGAAGACGAGTGGTTCGAAAGGACAGGGCAGGCATGATGGCTAAAGTCTGGCTTGCGGGCCTCGTGTTTTTTGGTGCTATCGCAGGCGCCAATGCCCAGGAAGGCTCCGCCGAAATGTTGCGCGATCACCTTTACAGTGGACGATTGGCCGAAGGGCTGGCCGTTCTGGAAGCAAGAGCCGATAATGACGCCAGTGCTGCATTTGGCGTCGGCATCCTTACCTTTTTCTCGGCCATCGAAAGTTTGGTTCAGCCGCTTTATGCTCATGGGTTTAACCCGGAACGCGGTATCGCGGTTGGTCCTTTATTCGGATTGGCATGGGACGACACTGATCAGGAGAGAGTTCCTGAGCCGCTTACTTACGCTCAATTGCGCGGCTATCTGGCCCAGTTCTCGAACCAAATGGATGCGGCGGTGTCTGCATTGTTGACGGCGAGCGAAGGCGAGTTTGCCATAGAGATCGACGTGACGCGCATACGCATCGACATCAATGGGGATGGTGAGGCGGATGACGAAGAAACGGTGGGCGCGTTCCTAGCCATGGCATCGAGTGCCGGGCAGAGGTTGGACTTGGACTCGGGCGTTGCGCCCGACCTTGGGCTTCCTGCAACGACGTTTGCGCTCGATAATTCGGATGCAATCTGGCTGGCCGGGTATGCGCACATCCTTGCGATCCCATCAGATTTTTTCCTGGCTCATGATTTTGAGGATTTCTTCAACGCTGGGATGCACCGGCTGTTTCCGGGTGCTGAGTTGCCTATGGAGACCTATCCCGATGGCGGCCAGCTCTTTATGGACCGCGACAGCGATGCGTTGTTGGCGGATGCCATTGCAATTGTCCATACGTTGAACTGGCCCGTTATCGACCGTGAGCGGTTGATGGGGGTCAAAGATCGCATGGTCAGCATAATTGAGCTATCGCGGCAAAACTGGAACGCGATCCTTGCGGAAACCGATGACCATCTCGAATTCGTTCCCTCGCCCTACCAAACCCCTCTTGCACCGCAAATGACAGTGACCAAAGCAATGGTTGAAGCCTGGCGTGAAACATTGGATGTTTCCGAAGCCATTTTGAACGGCGAATTGCTCTTGCCGCATTGGCGTTATGAAAACCTTGGTTTCGATCTTCTCGCATGGTTTGAGACTGCGGAGCGGACCGATGCGGTACTGCTGCTCACAGGAAGCGACGCGCTGCCCTATCTGAAGTCGGGCGAGATTGCGGACGCTCAAACTTTCGATGCTGCAAATACGGTATTTGGTGGTTCTATCTGGAATTATGCTGCGTGGTTTAACTAGCACGAGACAGGGAGTCGGCAGATGGCGGATCTACACAGGCTTTCCTGCCATTGCGGTGACGTTGAACTCGAGGTCGATCACGAGATCGGCACACTGTTGGAATGCAATTGTTCGACGTGCGCGCGGTCTGGGTTTATCCATTGGAAGGTGCCAGTGGAGTCTGTCCGGTTGGTAACTCAGAAGCGTCGATTGACTGTGTATTTATGGCGCGACTTGGATGGCGGCCATCATTTCTGTCCCACCTGCGGTACAGCGTTGGTGCGCACCGGTTACCGAGACCGGATATCGGTCAATGCCCGCTGCCTTATTGGTGTCGATGTATTTAGACTGGAGATATCTCGTTTTGATGGTCGGCATCAGATGCCTCCTGGACCGGAAGAGTGAATTCCGGTCAAAGTGCTTCGCTGAGGTCATGGTTGATCCAGCGGCAAAAATACTTTTCTTAAACGCTCTGGCCTGCCGGCGTGGATCGCTGTTTGCCTCGAAGCGCCATTACGCCTATCGATTGTACCTATCAGAGCTGTCTTGCGCGCCTGGCGTTCCAGAGCGAGCGTGTGCTGCGCTCTTGCGGCAAGCCCCTTGCCCCGCAATTGGGGCAGAATAAATTCTTCCACAATCTCGTCGCCTTCGATCCAGTCGATACTGGCCGGTCGCACAGCTAGTATGCCTGCAAAGAGATCGCCGAGCCCCGGGCAGATTGCGTATAGACCGCCCGCTTGGCGGCAGCTTTCTAGGTCGGAAAATTGAGCAGCATCAATTGCTTGGTCAAGCTCCGGGTTATCTTGGAAAAGCTCATCATAGACATCCCTTGCCTTTGTAGCTGCTGCTTCAACTTGGTCCCAACGCGCGAGGTCAACTGGCGCTAGACCTGTCTCTGCCATTTCGGCGTAGCTGGCAAAATGGATCGATATGTCTAAAAGGGCATCACGTGTCGGAAGGCTCTGTGCAGGAGCAGTCAAACGCAGATGGGCGGGGGTGAAGCTACTCCATTCAGATGCAACTGCGCCCTTGAGCGCGTTAAGATCTGAAAAGCTGTGAGCGATGACTTCGATGAACGGGTGAGCGACATTGCGCCGGTAAAAACGTATTCCCGCCAGCATTTCGCCGTGCCGCGACCTGACCAAGCGGTGATTGTAGTCGGCCTGCACAATGCCATCCAATACTATGTAGTCGGAAAACAGCCGACTAAATTCCGGATCATTACACCGTTCGATCTCTTTACATAGCCAGCGGGCAATCATTGCTTCGCCCGCCGGACCAAAATGCCGCTCAGCAAGCGCCATCTGATGGTTGAGCGAGGACCAGTTCCTGGCTGTCTTGGCATCAAAAGTCATTAAGCCACGATAGGTCCGGCTCGGTTTGTTCACAATGGCGCTGTGGCCTGCTCGAGCCAGTTACGCGTGTTCTCGTCGAGGTGCGGACCTATCTCGCGAGCGGTGCGCGCGTGGTAGGCATTGAGCCAGTCAAGTTCGGTCGCATCGAGCAAGCCTATATCGATCAGACGTCGATCGATTGGCGTGAGCGTAAGCGTTTCAAATTCGTAGAAGCCTGGGGCGACCTCACTCTCATGCACGGCAATCAGGTTCTCGATGCGGATGCCGTAGTGCCCGGTGAGGTAGAAACCTGGCTCGTTGGAGAGGATCATGCCAGGCTCGAAAGGCACATTACCCTTTGGCGAAATGTTTGCAGGGCCCTCATGCACTGACAGAAAAGCACCAACGCCGTGGCCGGTGCCATGCTTATAGTCCAGCCCCGCTTGCCAGAGAAACTGCCTGGCGAACGCGTCGATATGGGCGCCGTTTGCGCCCTTTGGGAAGCGTGTGCGGGTGATGGCAATCATGCCTTTCAGCACGCGTGTAAAGTGGTCTTTCTGCTGCGCGCTAACCGGTCCCGTGGCCATTGTGCGCGTAATATCGGTTGTGCCAGAGAGATATTGGGCACCAGAATCCACAAGCATGAGATCGCCTGGCTCAAGTGTGCGATTGGTCTTTTCTGACACCCGATAATGAACGATGGCGCCGTTGGGGCCGGAGCCGGAAATTGTCTCAAAACTCACATCGACTGCCGTGCTTTCTTCACGTCTGAAGGCTTCCAGCATCTTTACGATGTCGATCTCGGTCAGCCCACCACGCGGAGCAGCTTCATCGAACCACGCCAGAAATTTGGCAAGGGCTATGCCATCGAGCGTTTGCGCTTCGCGCATGCCAGCCAACTCGACTTCATTCTTCTTGGCTTTTGGCAAAAGAATGGGGTCGCGCTTTTCAATCAGCTTGGCGCCTTGCGTGAGCACTGCCTTGACCTGAAAGGGCGCTGTCTCAGGGTCGAACCATACGTTGCTTTTATCAGCCGCGCACTGGGCCAATGCGCCTTCAAATGTGTCTTTCGAAGCGAGTTCGGCAACATGGGACAGCGCGGCTCGATTTTCGTCGGTAAGCTTGTTATCGGCCAGGAAAAGCGTCGGTTTTCCTTTTGCCGGAACGAGGGCGAAGCTGAGTACGAAGGGGTTGTGAGGGACGTCGCGGCCGCGGATGTTGAACAACCAGCAGATAGATTCCGGGAGGGTGAGGATAACGGTATCCGCGCCCTCGACGGTCATGGCAGTGCGAAGGTCGGCGAGCTTATCCTGAGCCGACTTTCCAGTACGGTTATCTCCCAGCACTTCAAGTGGACCGGTTGGTGCGCCGGGGCGATCTTCCCATATGCCATCGATCGGGTTTGTGACCGCGACGAGCTCAATCTTGACTTTCAGCGCCTCGCGCAGTGCTGCGATACGACCAGGTGTGTGGAGCCAGGGATCGAACCCTATACGGCTGCCTTCGGGCAAATGGCTGGCCATCCACTCTCCGGGGTTCGTCGTTGTGGTGTCGTGTACCGAAACCAAATTCGTGTCGGTCTGGGCGGGAGCCTGGAGCGTGTAGCGACCATCGACGAAGAGAGCAGCGGTGTCCTTTGTGACCAGCGCCATGCCCGCCGAGCCTGTAAACCCGGTCATATAGGCCAGCCGGGCTTCACATTCAGGCACATACTCTCCCTGATGCACATCTGTGCGTGGGATGAGGAATCCGTCGATACCGAGTGGGGTAAAGCTGGTGCGCAAGGCATCCAGTCGAGGCGCAACTTGAGCGGGATCGGATTTCTCGTCAAATGACTGGAATAGGGCGTCGGGAATTGCAGCGTATTCGGGCATGATGGACTTTCTCGTTAACCGTCCATGCGCTTCCGGCATGGCTGGGTCTCATTTTGAGGTCTAACTAACAGAAGCGAATGGCTCTATCTATTGTCTCGAGGGCAAGGTTACCCGAAACTGCCAATCAAGGAGAGACGAAATGGTTGAAGACAAGAGCTTCTTCCGCAAGGCACTCGATGCCATGATCGAAGCCCGCAGCCGTGAAGCGGCGCGTCAGGTTGATCGTTATACGCGGATTTACGGGTGTGACTTCGGCACGTCCAAAAAAGGCTCGGCCGAATAGGGTCGCCTGGGGCTGAATTGTCCCAGACATTACCGTGACATGAGCCCCTACGGCATCCCTGCCGCCGGGGCTTTTTGTTATGCTTTTTCCAGAATTAGCGTCGTCCAGTCCTTGCGAACAACACGGTCTTTCAAGACCATGCCCTGCCTGTTGTAGGCGGCGATGACGCGCTGGGCCTGTGTGTTGAGCAGGCCCGAGAGGATAATGGCTGCGCCGCGTTCGGCGATGCGGCCGATGTCGGGCGAGAGTTCTACCAACGGCCCGGCCAGGATATTGGCGATGATGAGGTCGTATGGCGCGTTGCCCCTTATGGTCGTATGATCAACGCCAGCGGCATCAACAGCGACGATCATGTGGGAAACGCCGTTGGCGCGGGCGTTTTCGTTGGTAATGCGGACTGCGAGCGGGTCGATGTCGGAGGCTATCACCGGCAGTTTGCGGCGCTTGGCGACGGCTATGGCCAGAATGCCGGTGCCGGTGCCCACGTCGATCGGGCGGATAGGCTTCTTGCGTTTAAGAACACGCTCGATCGCTTCAAGACAACCCGTTGTCGTTTCATGGTGACCGGTGCCAAATGCCTGAGCGGCATCGATGCGGATCGGGATGACGCCGCGGGGCAGTGTGCCTGTTTCATGGCTCCCATAAACGTAGAAACCCCCGGCGGTCACCGGCTTTAAGCCCTCCAGTGAGTGCGCGACCCAATCGGCATTTTCATCAATTGGATCAACGGCGAAACCGACTTCCCCACCCAGTATCTCGCGGGCGAGCGCTTCAAAAGCCACCATGTCAGGCGGGCTATCACAGGTGGCCTGGAAAACCCATTCGCCGGTGTCTTCATTTTCATGAGCCGACGCTGTCAGGGCCAGTTCGTCGCGATCCATCACAGCGTCAACCAGAGCGTAGGCCTGGTCCTTGGTGAGTGGGGTGGAGATCTGATCCTGAGGCATTTCTGTCACTTTCGCTGGACTGGCGCGGGTTGTGAAACGCGCACGCCAATAAGTCAACAATGGCGGTAAAAGCTATGGACTTGAGTGAAGTTGTGTTCCATTTCTGTTCTAAATTGGCGAATGTTCGAAACCGGTTCAAAATTGCCATCAAGGGCGGGACGCGCGAGTGTTGTATGCCCGGCGAAATGATGGGCATGATCTCGCCAACCGGGAGTTTGGAGGAAAGATGTACGGATTGATCGGGCGAATGATCGCGACGGAGGGGCGGCGCGAGGAGTTAATGGCTATACTGAAAGAAAGCGCCGGTGGGCGGATGCCAGGGTGCCATAGCTATATCGTTGCGCGATGCAAGGAACATCCTGACGGGATCTGGGTGACCGAGGTCTGGGATGATTCTGAAAGTCACAAGGCGTCGTTGGACCTGACGGCGGTGCAGGATGCGATTGCCCAGGCGCGACCGTTGATTGCAGGGTTCGACAACCGGTTCGAGACAGAGCCCGTGGGTGGGCTCGGGCTGTAGACTAGTCTGAGCGCTGGCCGAAGCTGTTGCCGTCTATCCTGTGGGTTGCGGCAGCATAAGCCGAAAGACCGGTGTCTCTGGCGGCCCCTTGGACCCCGGCTTTCGCCGGGAAAGCTCGGGGAGGTCGGGCACCACAGCTGTCTCGACAGCCGCGAGCAAAATGCGCAAGCGCGGTCAAGCCGGGGCGTGACCGCTGGCGCACTGTCGGGGCTGTAAAGGCATCAAGGGATACTGTCGTGCGGTTCGTGGGCAAGGTGATCTGGTATATCGAGAGCAATTTCCGCAAAGGGGTTGGGCTCGATGACATCGCGGTGACCTGCGGGGTGTCGCGATTCCACATGTGCCGCGGCTTTGCGGCTGCAACAGGATTCCCGGTCATCGACTATCTGCGGGGCCGGCGGCTGACCGAAGCGGCCCGGCAGCTTGCAGCGGGCGCGCCAAGCATACTCGATGTGGCGCTCGAAGCCGGATACGGGTCCCATGAAGCCTTTACGCGCGCTTTTCGCGACCGGTTCGGTGTAACGCCCGAGACGGTGCGGGATGGAGGCGCGGTGGATCAAACCCTGCTTGTGGAGCCCATCAGAATGGACAGAGCAAACGTGACGACAATTGAACTGGCAGAACCGCGGCGCGTGAAGAGCGGGCCGCTAACTATCGTCGGGCTCAGCCGACGGTACAAATATCAAGAGGTCGGGGGCATCCCTGCGCAATGGGTGGATTTTCAGCCCTTCGAGGGCAGTCTGGGCGAGCAAAAGGGCCTCTGGTATGGGGTGTGCGACGGGTTCAACGAGACCGAGGGGACCTTTCGCTATACCTGCGGGGTTGCGGTGGCGCAGCCGCATGACGTGCCGGGCGAACTAGAGGTCATCAAGCTGTCTGCCCGACCCTATCTCGTCTTTTCGCACAAGGGGCATATCTCGGATTTGCGGCACACCATGAATGCCATCTGGAGCCAGTATATGCCGGCAAGTCCCGAAACGCCCGAAGGCGATGCGCCGATGTTTGAGCTTTATGACGAAAAGTTCGACCCTAGAACCGGACATGGCGGGTTGGAAATCTGGATTCCGATCAAGGACTAAGACGCAGGTCTTCAACTGCTGCCGGTGATTGGAATGGATTGGCCGGGTCCGGGATGACAGAAGGCGAGGGGTTGAGAAAGGAGGCAGATCGCGCCAAAGCGGGCTGGCTCTAGCGCTTGAGACTGTCGATCAAGGGCGGCAGTTCGGCCAACGTTTCGATTTTGGTGAAACGGGGGGCGTTGTCGGGTTCTTCGGCACGTTCATAGTCCCAAGTGAGCGCGTGGGGGACGTAAGTGCCCCATCCGCCCGCCTCAAGGGCGGGGAGGACGTCCGAGCGGAGGGAGTTTCCTACCATCATGGCGTGTTCAGGGCCATCGCCGTGCCGGGCGAAGGCGGTCGAATAGGTGGCAGCCGATTTGTCTGAGACAATCTCGACGGCGTTGAAGAAATCGCCGAGACCAGATTGGGCCAGCTTGCGCTCTTGATCAAAGAGATCGCCCTTTGTGATGAGGACGAGCGTATGACCCGCCGTCAACGCTTCGAGCGTATCGTGAACGTGAGGCAGGGTATCGACGGGGTGGCTGAGCATTTCGCGGCCCGCGGAGACGATGCGACCAATGATATCGCCAGGCACCTTGCCATTTGTGATCTCGATTGCCGTTTCAATCATTGACAGGGTGAACCCCTTTATCCCGAAACCGTAATGGGCGAGGTTGCGCTTTTCTGCATCGAGCAGACGCGAAGCGAGATGTTCAGGCTCGGCATAATCGGAGAGCAATTCGGTGAAATGGGCTTCGGTGAGCCGGAAAAAATGCTCGTTTTCCCAAAGGGTGTCGTCGGCGTCAAAGCCGATGGTTGTCAGTGCGCTCATGGGGGCTATGTGCCACGATCTGACTGACCGGGAAAGAGTGGATGAAGCGAGAAGGGCGTTGATGGCGCGAGGGTGATTCCGAGCAGATGCTGAAATCAGGCGCAGTCGGAGATAGTCGATCTGCCTTTTTTGGCTTCGTAGAGCGCTCTGTCTGCAGTGACGAACAATGCCTGAGGGTTGAACTCGGTGTGCTCGGATGCGAATGCCATGCCTAGCGATGCGCTGATTGGCAGGCGTTCCCCATTCCATTTGACAGGGCCGAGCAGGCTGCGGGTAATCCAGCGGACGGCACGCTCGGCTTTGCCTTGGGCGCCGAGCGGAGGAAGAAGAACTGCAAACTCGTCGCCGCCGATGCGCGAGACGAGACGAGCCTGGGGAAAGGCTGTTTTGAGACGATCTCCAAAGGCAACCAGGCACGCATCGCCAGCGGCGTGACCCCAACGGTCATTGATCTGCTTGAACCCATCGAGATCGAAAAGGATCAGTGCGCCAATACGCTCGAGAACCGGCTCGTCATTGGGGCGCTCCAGGAAACGCTGGAAGCGCAGACGATTGGCAACGCCGGTCAGTGGATCGCATTCGGCTTGGGCGCGCAGGGTTTCCCAACGTGCGCGATCCTCAGTTATGTCCTGCTTCATGCCATAAAGCGTCGTCGCCCTGCCATTGACACTGCGTACAGCGGCGTTGATCCGTATCCAGCGTTCGGCGCCGTCGGGGCGAATGATGCTGGCATCGAGCGAAAAGCCAGACCGGGACGCTATGGCGTGCGAGCGTTTGCGTGAGAGCGCTTCGCGCGATGCCTCGGTGTACATCTCGACGGTTGCCTGACGTTCGGGCGTGTGTTCGCTCGACAGGCCAAAAATATCGAGAACTCCGCCGGTCCAGCTTAACCGTTCGCTGGCGAGATCGCATGAGAAGGCACCCATGGGAACTATTGATGCGGCCTGATCGTAAAGGTTCAGTGCAGCATCAGGTTTGCCGATATCGTTGGTGCTTGGAGCGGGCCTGAACGTCTCTTGCAAGTGTATGTTCTTCATAGGCTCCGGTCCCGGACACAACCGGCCCCAACTGAGGGCGGCGAAGTCTGCACCTTGGCATCGGTGAGTAAATGTTGCGTTTAATCGAGCGCGTTGTCTTCACCGAGAATGTTTGCCGTCATCTTCTTGAGCACGGTGTTAGCAACGGCGATTTCATCGGGCGAAAGCCCTTTTGTTGACTGGGCTATGAAATCGCTGACGATAGCGGTGAGCGGGGCTTGAAGGGCCCGGCCCCTCGGCCCGAGATCGACCAGGACCGTGCGGCGGTCCTTGGGGTCGGCGGTGCGTTGGAGCAGGTCCTTGGCAACCATGGAATCGATGAGCCGGGTGACCGTAGTGCGATCGCGCAAGGACGTGGCGGCTAGCTGGCCCATTGATTGTGGGGCTTGGGCCCATAGCATCATGAGCATTGCCCATTCCTCGGCCGTTATGGCGTGGCCGGCCGCCTTAAAGCGCTGCTGCACTTCGGCGCGGATGAGAAACGACAGGCGATTGACCCAATGGGGCGTGGCAGCTTGATAGTCGAACATTTGTGTGTATATTACACCATATGTAGACAGCACGCAAAGGTGCACTCATGAATACGATTGTCAAAACGGGCGCTCTCACGATCGTCGGTGAAGCCGGTCGGTTTCCCAAGATCGAGCTGATCGAACCCAATGGGTACGGTTATATCGTCTTAGCGCTTGAAGTCGATCACAGCCGCCTGCCATTCTTTCTTGTCCAGAGTGCCAGCAAGACGCGGCTATTGGAGGACCTCAAAAGGCTGGCGGACGAGCTAAGAGGGCTTGTCGGGGTTCATAAGGTGGTGGTGTTCAAGGCGCTGGTCGTGCCGCCCGGCGAAGGGCGCTACAAACAGGCGCGTCCGGACGTGGCGCAGGCCCGGTTCGATGTTGTCGTTCTGATTGAAACCGGAACGCCCGAGCGCGCGAGGACCTTGCTTGCGACGCCCCAATTTGCCGCGCTGGAAGACCAGGGACGGGCGGGCGCAAAACGCGCCGAAGTGATTGTTGGCCAGAACGCCCGCCGCATCGGGCCGGTCGACCACGGACGCGACGGCGTGTTTCTGTTCAATTATTTCCTGGCTGAAGGCCGGGAGCAGAATTTGGCCGTGTGGGAATATACCGCCGGATGGTTTGCCGACCAGACCGGACTCGACAATTCGACGCTGTTGCTGCCGGACGCCGATCATTCGGGCGGGCTTACGCTGATCAACCATTGCCGTTGGGACAGGCTGGCCGATGTGTTGCCCAGCCTTTTGTTCAAGCCCTCATTCCGCAGTTATGTGCTGGCCAATTTCGATGCCAATCACACAGCGCCGATGCCGGTACTGTATAAGCTGGCTTAGCGCTACCGGCAGGGCCACCGTTCCGCTCAACGATCGTCAGAAGGGATTTATCCGTCGAGCTTGCGTTTCAGGAGTTTTATACGGTTCGTCGCTTCGAGGCTGGTCAGGTCGTCGTCATAGGCATCCGGCTCTTCGGCGCGCTGAGACAGGCAGAGCAGTTCGGCAGCCTGGGAGGCGGACATCGGACCTTCACCGGATTGATAATCCTCGTGGTCGTTGATGCGGAAGGCGTCTGGGTTTGCTGTTGCGATACCGGGATGAATGTCGGTCATTGGGGGAACTCCGCTGAGCTAAAGTGTATGCAGATAAACACTTTGCGTACCGGGGCGGTTCCCCCTGTTGATCGATGTCAAACAGAAATCTTGTTGCTGCCGCAATTGGTGGGATTTCAGCCCAGCTTTACGGCCGTTCCCGAGATCGAAACCATAAGCATGCCGCCGCGTTCGCCGACCACTTCGTAATCGAGATCGACGCCGACCACGGCATCTGCGCCGAGCGCGCGAGCTTCCTCTTCGAGTTCGGCCAGGGCCTCCTTGCCGGCGCCGCGCATGGCGTTTTCATACGAACCGGCGCGGCCGCCGACGATGTCGCGAATGCCGGCAAAAAGATCGCGGAAGATATTGGCGCCGATGATGACTTCGCCGACGACGAGGCCGAGATACTCACGGACGGGGCGGCCTTCGACGAGAGATGTTGTGGTGATGAGCATGGCGATGGTCCTTGAATCTTGAATGACGTTGGGGAGGGACGCATCCTGATTACCGCTGGGAACGCTTCCTGGACGCGGCCCTGCCATCAAGAGCGCTGCTTATCCCCGTTTCACAAAACTATCGAGGACCTTTTTAGGTCCGGCCTTTTCGAAATCGATGGAGAGCTTGTTGCCTTCGGCGGCGGTGACGGTTCCGTAACCGAACTTGAGGTGGAAGACGCGTTCGCCCACTGCATAAGCAGCCGAAGGGCCGGAGGAGCGGGCGACCAGATCGCCGTCAATGGTGACCGGGCCGGGGCCTTTGCGAGCCGATTGCTGGCGCTGGGCGCGTTGCCAGCCGGGGGTTTCATAAACGCTTTCGAACGGGTCGCGATCGTCGAACCGTGTGGTGGCGCGGCCGCCATAGGTGTAGCCGCCGTATGAGGAGCCGGTGTCGGTGACTTCTATCGCTTCCGGTGGAAGCTCATCGAGAAAGCGGGACGGCAAAGCGTCTTGAACACGACCGTAGATGATACGATTAGAAGCGAATGAAATACGGCAGCGCTTTCGGGCGCGGGTTATGCCGACATAGGCCAAGCGCCGTTCTTCCTCGAGACCGGCAAGGCCGGATTCGTCTAGTGATCGCTGATGTGGAAAGATGCCCTCTTCCCAGCCGGGAAGAAAGACGGTGTTGAATTCGAGACCCTTGGCTGAATGCAGTGTCATTATCGAGACGGCGTCGTCGGCCTCGCCGGTGTCGCGATCCATGACTAGCGAAATGTGCTCCAGAAAGCCGCCTAGATTATCGAATTCCCCCATCGAGCGAGTGAGTTCCTTGAGGTTTTCTAACCGACCGGGGGCGTCGGCGGATTTATCGGCCTTAAGCATCTCAGTATAGCCGGATTCATCGAGCATCTGCTCGGCGACCTCATAGTGAGGAATTGTATGGAGGCGGCTGGCCCAGTCGTCAATTTGACGGATCAATTCGCGGAAGGTGCTGCGCGGCTTTGGTTTTAACTCTTCGGTTTCAACCAGTTCGCGAATGGCAGAAGTTAGGGGAATATCTGCGGCACGCGCAATGTCATGAACAATCTGCATTGTAGCGGGGCCGAAGCCGCGTTTAGGTACGTTGACCATACGCTCGAAAGCAAGATCGTCGTTAGGGTTGGCGATAACACGCAGGTAAGCGAGCGCATCACGGACCTCCTTACGCTCATAAAAGCGAAGGCCGCCTACAACGCGATAATTGAGGCCGAGCGTAATGAATCGCTCTTCGAATTCGCGCATCTGGAACGAGGCGCGCACGAGGATGGCCATATCGTTGAGCTGATCGCCCTGGCGCTGATATTGCTCGATCTCTTCGCCGATCTCACGCGCTTCTTCAGCACCGCTCCATACCTTGGTCACCGAGAGCTTTTCGCCCTCGTCGCCAACGTCGGTCTGGAGCGTCTTGCCGAGGCGGGATTCGTTATTGGCGATCAGATGGGAGGCGGCGGCCAGGATATTGGAGGTCGAGCGGTAATTGCGCTCGAGCTTTATTGTCTTTGCGCCGGGAAAATCCTTGGCAAAGCGCAAGATGTTATCGACCTCGGCGCCGCGCCAGCCATAGATCGACTGGTCGTCATCACCGACAACGCAGATGTTCGCGCTGTTGACGCCATCGCGCGACTGGGCGAGCAGGCGCAGCCACATATATTGGGCGGTATTGGAATCCTGGTACTCATCGACCAGCATGTAGCGGAAGCGGTCATGATACTGAGCGAGAACTTCAGGGTTTTCGCGCAGGAGGCGGATGCCTTCGAGCAGGAGGTCGCCGAAATCGGCGGCATTGAGGGTTTTGAGCCGGGCCTGATAGTCCTTGTAGATCTTCTGGCCCTTGCCATTGGCGAAGAACCCGGCATCGGCAGGGGAGATGTCCTTGGGAAGCAGGCCGCGGTTTTTCCAGCCATCCATCATTGAGGCGAACTGGCGGGCGGGCCAGCGTTTTTCGTCGATGTTTTCGGCAGCGAGCAATTGCTTGATGAGGCGGATCTGGTCGTCGGTGTCGAGGATCGTGAAATCGGGGCGCAGGCCGACGAGTTCGGCGTGGCGGCGGATCAGGCGCGCGCCGATAGAGTGAAACGTTCCCAGCCACGGCATGCCTTCGACTGAGGCGCCAACGAGTTTTCCAATCCGCTCCTTCATCTCGCGGGCGGCCTTGTTTGTGAAGGTCACCGCGAGGATCTGGTTGCCGCGGGCTTTTCGCGTGGCGAGAATATGGGCGATGCGGGTGGTCAGAACGCGGGTCTTGCCGGTGCCAGCGCCCGCCAGGACGAGAAGCGGTCCCTCTGTGGTTTCGACAGCCTCGCGCTGTTCGGCATTGAGCCCATCAAGATACACCGGCGCGCGCGCGGCGAACTGGGAGGTGATCGGGCCTTGCGGGCGATGGGGCGGGACAGCGGTCATCAGGTGTTGACGAATCTCATTTTGTTCTGGTGGCAAGTATATAGTGGCGATGGTGGCAAAAGTACATGCGCGGGCCGGAATGCGGCTGTCAGGCAAGTGTAGCGGTGCGGGCCTAAGACCGGTGCATGATCGCTTTACGCATCAGGGAGAAGCCAATGCAGAAATCGACTTAGCTTGTGGCATTTGCTAGGGGATTGCTGTCCAGCGCGGCCATGTCGGCGCGAGGCTCGGCTTTTTTGTGGAGCAAAGAATGGTCACCTTGAGCTTGAGTTGACCATAGCTCTGTTCGCCCATACGGAAATGGATGGCCGCTAGAAGAGGGTGTGGTCGAGTATCGAGGTGTATGCGCATGGATAGTCCAACGACCGGTCGGTGCCTTTGCGGCGCTGTGAAGTTCCGCATATCTGGAGCGTTTGAAAGCTTCTTTCTTTGCCACTGCTCGCGCTGCCGTAGAGATAGCGGTTCGGCTCATTCGGCAAATCTGTTTTCGTCGGCGGCGCAAATCACATGGTTGTCGGGTGAGAACAATATCAAGTGCTTCCGGCTTTCCGGAACACGTCACGTAAAGTGCTTTTGTACGGAATGCGGCTCCGCGCTTCCGTTTTCTCAAGCGAGCGACGGCGTAACTGTCGTACCGGCTGGGTCGCTTGACGGTGAGATCGGCATTCGGCCCAGCGCGCACATTTGCTTTTCCAGCCGCGCAGATTGGGATGACGACTTGGCGTCGCTCGAAAGGATCGAAGGGCTGCCTGGCTAGGCGTTCAACTTGGCGGGTGGGCCGAAAGACGTCAGGCATGGCTGGCAATATTCCGATTCCCATCCCCCTCTGGTCGACTTCCCAAGGATTTCATCTTCGTCACACCGGCGACATGCGAACCAATTGCCGATCCACGGGGCTCAGATCAAGATCAACCGATAGCCGACGTTCGGAATTCGACCCCCATTTCGCCCCTTCGTACGCTTGATCGCGATATCTCCAACCTGACATAGAACTTTGGCAAAGCGGGCTGCAGCTTTGCCCGCGACAAGGCAGGAAAGCATGGCTGTTCCGACGAACAAAGACGAACTGCTCGAAGCGATAAATTCAAGCTTCGATAAGCTCAACAAAGGGCTGCACGACGTGCCGCTATCGGCGGTCGATCAATGCAGTTTGGAGGGCCATGTGAAAGGGACCCAAATTAGCGCTGCCAATCTCGTCGCCTATCTGGTGGGGTGGAATGAGCTGGTCCTGAAATGGCTCGATCGAGACGCGGCGGGGGAGCCATTCGATCTACCGGAAACCGGTTATAAGTGGAATGAACTCGGCCGCCTCGCTCAGAAGTTCTATCGCGACTATGAAGACGTCCCTTTTCCGCAACTTATCGAGCGTCTGGCGAGGGCAAAGGCACGGATTGTCTCGCTAATCGAGGCGCGTAGCGATCACGATTTATATGGCCGCCCGTGGTATGGCAAATGGACGATGGGACGGATGATTCAGTTTAACTCCTCATCGCCCTACGCCAATGCGCGCGGGCGGCTACGGAAGTGGCTGAAAGCAATGGGCGCGTCGTCTAACTCCTAAATCCGCGAAAGAACCATTGGCATTTCGGTTTTCGCCGCAGCCGTTGGCAAACCTCTCTTTTCGGCTGGCCGTGTAGTTCAATCGCGAATACAAATCTCGTATCCAGAAGAGCAATTTTCGGAAATCTATTTCAGTTTAAACAAGTTTTGCAGATGTGGCTCATAGAGCCATAAATATAAGCAAATTTTAATGAAAAGTAATGCTTCATGCCGGTCTGCATTCAAGCTTTTCAAAGCATTTGGACCGGAGTATTGTGCCAGAATTAACACTTGGAAAACGATCCAAAATTCCGAGTGTCGATCAATGAAGGTTCTAAAAAGCGAGGTGCCAAAATGAAAATGAAAATGAAAATGGTATTGCTGGCTGTAGTTGTTCTTTCTATCCCTGCCTGTTCGCCGACAGCGTCATCCGGACCAACAGCCTCGGCAACTTCGATGGCGCCTGTGGGCGATCTGTCGTCTTTTGTCGGGGCTCGCGCTGGCCAGGCAGAATTGGGCCTGCAGGACATGGGCTATCAGGTGGTTCGCACGCAGGGCCTGACGGCCTACTGGTTCAATACGAGCAACGGGTCCTGTGCGGAAATTGTCACCTCGGACGGTCGGTATTCGTCCGTGACCATGTTACCGGCTGGCGATTGCTGAAATCACCGCTTGCAGCGTTCTGACAATCGATCCCCGGCAATCGTCTCGTCGGGGATCATATGGAGGAGCCAAGACTCGCGGGGTTTGGCTTCAGCGGATGGTGACGTTCAAATCGTAACCAACTGTCTTGTCTGTATCGCGATCATTGCCCATCAAATAGAGCCGGATGACGTAGTCGCCCGTCTCGGGTAAACGCACGCTGGCCGAATTGCCTTCCAACGAACCCACATGGATGGCTTTGCCTGTGCTCCGGGGCGGCAGTATATTGAAGTAAATAATGCCGTAACCATTGGTGCCGTCGACCACCAGGTCGACGTCCATGGTCTGGCCCGCGGAGGCTCCCAGGCTATAGTCGAAATTTTCATGGCCGCGAATGGCCCCTTCAAGGGTGATGCTCGATGTGCCGCGCTCGAACTGCACCTGCGCAGCAGTCTCCGAAGCCGGTCTCTCGTCGGCCATCACGGGCATATCCGCGGCGCCGTCCATGGCGCCTTCACCGTCGTCCATCGCCTCTTCGACGCTCAGTTCGCCGACCGAACCGTCATTGTAAGCAATGCACCGCCAGAGCGTTCCCCCGCCATCGCGCAGCATGATGAGGTAGCCCGCTTCCGACCCTTCGGTGCTGATCACTTCGCCACCGGCACCGTCCGGACCGCCGACTGTTCGAATCTGATCGATACACCCATCGATCGCAGCCTGCTCGTCGGCGATGGCCAGTCCCGGAATTGCCAGCAACAGCGTCGCAGCGGCCATAAGTTGCATTCGCATCGATAACCTCCTCGCGTGCTCTATTGATGCCAAAAGTCTTTGCGCTAAGGCGGGCGGCAGATCGGGAATTTTGCCGTCGGATTGGCGCGTCGGGTTTGCCGAAAGAAATGTGGATGAACGACAAACCTGCAACGGGATGACTGTATTCCTGTGCGTGTAGGGAAGTCCAGTGCCTCGCGTCAGGCCAATCGGTAAGCGTTTTCGTTGGCAGCAACGGCGTTCGGCAATCCCTCGCCGAAGGTCATCTTTTAAGCTCGCTTGGCCCGAAACCGGCCCGTCCGGTTTCCACACCAAATCGGTCATTCCGCGGGCGATCGTGTCATCGAGGCACACTTGAAAGGGTAGCGGTGACCGGATTGGTCGGCGAGGCTGTGGTGGGGTTGATTTGCTTGAGGTTTTCGGTCGGATAGACTGTGGCTTTGGCCCTGGACAGGAATGCCGATGAACTACAGCCCACTCGACTCGCCTGAGAGCATCGCCCGCGTTTTCGTCGAGGCGTGGACCCGCCGAGATGCTGGAAAACTTGCCTCGCTTTTTGACGAGGACGCCGAATTCGTGAATGTCACCGGGCTTTGGTGGCACGATCGCGACGCCATCCGGAAGGCTCACGCGTACGGTTTCGAGCGTATTTTCAACGCCTCCACGCTGTATCTGGTGCGGGTGCAGGTCAAGTCATTGACCGACGACATCGCGGTCGTGCACGCCAAGCTCCGTCTTGAGGGCCAGACCGCCGCGGGCGGGGTGGAGCCGCCTGCGACACGGCGCACGATCCTGTCATTCGTTGTTCACCGGGTCGCAGATGAATGGAGCTGCGCGTCGGCGCAGAACACCGACATCGTCCCTCACATGGAGACAAACGTTGTGGACCCCGACGGCACATTCCGATCCGTCAGCTACCGTCGCTGATCACCCGTCAAACCAACCCCGAGCGGTATAAATACTGATTCCTGCCTAGCTGTGCTCTTCCCTTGAGTGCGCAACCAGGGCCTTGTTGAAGCTGGAGAGGGCGTCGACGTGGTGGGCGTGGCCGATAATGGCGTTGGTTTTGGTTTCGATGACAGGCAGGCGGGCGGCTTCGCTGGCGTCGAAGGCTTTGAGGGCGGATTCGAGGGTTTCGCTGGGGCGCAGCCATGGGGCGCCCGAGGCCATGTCGAAGCTGTCGTTTCCCCCTTCGGGGAGCGGACGGAGGAAATCACGAACCCGGATGAACTGGGCGGCGTGCTTGTGCGGACCCTCTTCAAGCATGATGCCGCGCGTATAGAGCTGCCAATGGAAATAAGAGCGGCCCATGACGGCCTGCGACAGTCCGGTTGCGATGGCCACGGCGAGCAGCAGGGCAATGGAAAAGGCAAAACCTCCGGTCAATTCGAAAATCATGACAGCAGTGGAGATCGGCGCGCCGAGAACGGCTGCGGCGACGGCGCCCATGCCTATCAGGGCGTATAGACCGACCGATGAGGCGATTTCGGGGAAGATCGAAGTTGCTATGATACCGAAGGCGCCGCCAGTCATCGCGCCAAGATAGAGCGAAGGCGAAAAGACACCGCCGCCGGCGCGGGAGGATAAGGTTATCGTTGTGGCGACGGTCTTGGCGACGATCAGGGCGAGCATAAGCCAGAGATCGAGGCCGCCAGCCAGCGCCATGTCGGTGGCTTCGTATCCAACGCCAAGAACATGGGGAAAGACCAACGCGATCAGGCCGACCATTAACCCACCGATGGCCGGGCGGATCCATACAGGGGTGCCGCTACGCTTGGAGAGCCAGTCGCCGCCGATCAATGCTGTCTGGAACAGGATCGCTACAGCCGCGCAAACCAGGCCGAGCAGGGCAAAGGCCGGGATTTCGAGATAGGACGAAATTGTGATTGCGCCAGGGTCGATGACAAAGGCGGGCGCCTCCCCGAACCAGAGCCGCGAAATGATGGCGGCAACGACCGAGGCAATCACCAGCGGCACGAAAGCGCTCATGGCAAAATGGCCGAGAATGACTTCGTGCGCGAACAGCACGCCGGCGATCGGAGCGTTGAACGAGGATGAAATTGCGGCGGCCACGCCGCAGGCGAGCGCGACCCGGCGCGCGGCAGCCGGCAGGCGGAAGATGGCAAAGCCAAGTTTGGAGGCGGCGGCGGCGAAATAGACGATCGGGCCCTCGCGTCCGCCGCTGCCACCAGAGCCAAGTGTGATGGCGGTAATCAGGGTGGCGATCGTCGCGCCGCGAAAGGTCAAGGCCGATGATTCGCGCACGCGGGCTTCAATGACGTCGGCAACGCCGCCAGCGCGGCCGAGCGGGCGCCAGAAATACAATATGATACCAACAATGATGCCGCCGCCGACCGGACCGACCATTGGCCACCACCAGGGGAGCGCAGAGAGTGTCGTCAGGACTTTTTCGCTGGTTGTGCCGAGCCAGACCCATTGGACAAAGCCGATGGCGAGGCGAAAGGCGATGCCCAATGTGCCACCGATGAGGCCCAAAAGGATGGCCAGAAGCCAAAGGCGGGGCTGTTGCAACGCGAAAAAGCTCGCAAGATGCGGGCGCACCCAGCGTTGGGTGACGAAATAGATCTGTTTGGCCGTTCTTACCGGCGTGACCATGGTGTTTCCCGCACTGGCGCTGCATCGGGCGTCTTAGGATGACAGTTCGGGGTCCGCAAGGCCAGTGTGCCCCATACAGGTTGTGAAAATCTTGCAATTACAAAGGCCGCGCCGGTTAAAGCTGTTGCGGTTGTCGAGGTGGTTTTTGCTGAAAACCCCTTAAAGCCGGGTGACGCGCGGGGATGATATGCCTAATGTTCGCCGAACTGAAAAAAGGACGCCTCGGCTTTGGCCAATCGTATCTACATCGCCATCGGACTGATCGCGATCCTGGTTATGGGAGGTGCATTCGTCGCTCCCTGGTTCATAGACTGGAACGCCTACAAGCCACGCATGGAGCAGATGGCTGCCGAAGCGCTCGGTGTCGAAGTCGAGATTGCCGGGGATATGGACTTCACCCTGCTGCCCCAACCCCGACTGCATTTTGAAAATGCGCGACTGGGGCCACCGAACGCGCCTGTCGGATCGGCGCGGCAGGTCGAAGCCGATCTCTCGCTTATGGATTTCCTGCGAGACCGATTTACCGTCACCCAGTTGCGGTTGACTGAACCTGAACTCAATCTGGTGATTGACGAAGACGGACAGTGGCAGACCCCGATTACCCTTGCCCAATCTGCGACTGTAACAAATGTGTCGATCGCCAATGCGCGCCTGACCGACGGCTCGGTGCGGATCACCGACCTGCGCAGCGGGGAAAGCTGGCTGGCTGAAGGTTTCGATGGTGACATGCAGCTGACTGGCGTGCGGGGGCCGTTTGCCATTGAGGGGCAGGCCATGCATGCGGGAACTGCATTTGGCGTGCGAATGTCGACGTCGGCGATGAACAGCGCGGGGCAGATGCAGGTCAGCGCCTTTGTGCGTCCGACGAACGGCGCCTTTTCGGTGGCTGCCGAGGGATTGTTGGAAACCGGAGGTGCGCCGAGCCTGACTGGTGCCTTGACGTATCGGCAGGCGCCGCCCGCCGAACAGGGCGAGGCGGTGATCGGGGGCATGGTGCTTCAAAGCCCGCTGGTTGCCGATAGCCAGGCTATCGAACTGACCGAGTTTGTGCTGCTTCCAGATGAAAACCAGACGGCGACCCGGCTGACAGGGCAAGCTTCGCTCAGCCTTGGAGCCGATCCGGCCTTCAACGCCAGTGTGTCGGGCGGGGTGGTGACGCTCCAGCCCCGCGCGGTGAGCGAAGACCAAGCGCAGCCCTTTGAAATCGTGCGCCTGTTGCGCGGGATGCCCGAACCGTGGACGCCACCGCTGCCTGGCCGCATTGCCATGTCGATCAACGAGCTCTCGGTGCGAGGGGTTGCTGTTCGCGACGTGCGGCTGGATGCCATGACCAATGGCGAGATTTGGGATGTGGGCGAGTTTTCGGGTCGGTTGTCGGGCGATACGACGCTCAAACTGACTGGACAATTGGGCAGGGCGGCGGGCTGGCCGGCCTTCGATGGCACCCTGGCCATGTCGTCGCCGCGTCTTGATGCGCTTTCGCTGTTATGGAAGCGGGCCGGAGAAGGCAATCCGTTGTTTGGCATGGCCGGCTCACTCAACGGGCAGGTGCAATTGGTCAATGACCGGCTCCGCCTGAGCGACGGGCTTTTGGTGCTCGACGAGACTGTACATACGATTTCGGGGGCCATGCGGTTCGGGGAGGCCCCATCGCTGGAGATCGAGGCGGGGCTTTCAGCCCTCAACGCTCGCCAGAGCACCGCTCTGATTGCACTTTTGCCGCCCATCGAACCAGGTGGTGCGTTTGGGCTGAGTTTTCCGCAGGGGCGGCTCGATCTGAGCGTCGAAGCGGCACGGATTGATGGAATGGCGCTTGAAGCGCTATCGCTGCGTTCGGCGTGGGGCGCGGAAGGTCTTGATCTCGAGTCCATCGATCTTGCCTCATATGGCGGCGTTGGGTTCGAGGGGAGCGGGCGGCTGTCGGGGACGTTGGCGGCGCCGGTGGTCTCGGGCCAGGGACAGATCGATATCGTGCCGGGTGCGCCGGCTATCGGACTGTTGGCCGGCGAGGGCAATCCGTTGCGCCAAAGCCTTTACGGAAGTCTTCCTGCGCAGCTGGATATGGCGCTTGAAATGCCCGGACGCGATGGCGTTCAAACCCTGACGCTGGACGGACGGGCCGGCGTGAGTGAGGTATCGGGCCGGCTTGAGATGACCGGCGGAATCGTCGGGTTGGGTACTGAAAACCTGCTGGTTTCGCTAGAGGCTGCCGCAGAGAGCGGGCGTGGCTTGCTCGGCCAACTCGGGCTGGCGCCGTTGATTGCAGGTGAGGATGGTGCCATCGCCAGTGCGCGGCTGGAGGGCAATCCGCGCGGCAATATGGACGCCGAATTGTCGCTCGAAGGCGGCGGGGAGCGGATCGATTTTTCCGGCAGCCTTCAGCTTGGCGATCTCGGCTCGATCCGGGGTGAGGGCCAGAGTGCATTTCTGTTCGCAGACGGTGTGGCGCTGGCCGAATTGGCCGGGGCGGAGGGCGCATGGTTTCCGGGGCTGGAAGGGCAGGCCGAAATCAGTTTCGTTGGCGATCAAAGCGTGACGCTATCGAATATTTCAGCTTTTGCCGCCGAACGCGCGATCAGCGGGACGCTCAATTATGCGGCGCAGCGGGATACCGCATTGGTGGCGGGCTCTCTGGGATTTGACGCCCTGGATATAGAGACAGTTGCGGCGATGCTGGCCGGGCCGGCGGGCGTGCTCAACCTATCGGCGGGTATCTGGCCGGACGGCCCGGTGGATCTGGGTGCGCGCCAGAGAACCACACGGGGGCGGATCGCGATCACGGCCCCGGTGCTGCTGGCGGGCGATCAGCGGCTGATCGAGGCTTTGGCCTTCGATTATGCCTGGGGCGAGGAAGATGTTGGGCTGCGCGGTCTTTTCGGTGAATTCGGCGGCGGCACAATTCAGCTCGACGCAACGGCATGTTGTGCTTCGGCGCTCGCCGACAAGAGCCTGAGCGGGCGGTTTACGCTCAATGGGGTAGAGATCGATGCGGCTCTGCCCGAGACGCCTGCCGATGTGCTTGGCGGAACGCTGACGCTTGGCCTGCAGTTTCAGGGAAGCGGGGACAGCTATCGGGCCTTTGCCGGTTCGCTGAACGGCGAGGGCAGCTTTTCAATTGAGGATTTGCGTATCGAGGGCTTGTCAGCTGACGCGTTTCAGGCGGCTGCCAATGTGGATAATCTCGTGGAGATCGAGCCTGAAGCGCTCGAAATCCTTGTGGCGACGGCGCTGCAATCGGGGCCATTCGAAGGGGACGATGCCGGGGGGCTAGTGCGGGTGATCGGCGGCGTGGCGCGAATTGCCAATATCGCAATTGATGGCGGCGATGCCCGTCTCGTGGGGGGAGGCAGTCTCGATGTGGAAACCGCGGCACTCGATGCTGACTGGACATTGGCGCTGACGCGCGCCCTGGCAGGCAATGGGCTGATAACCGAAACCACCGGACGGATCGGCGTGGAGATCGGGGGGAGTTTGTTCGCGCCCGTACGCAGTCTCGATCTTGGACCGATGGTGGATGCCATCCAGATGCGGGCATATGAAATCGAACTTGATGAGCTCGAGGCGCTGCGCGCAGAGCAGGAAGCACGCCAGCGCGCCGCTGCCGAAGAACAGGCGCGGATGATGGAAGAAGAGGCACGGCGCCAGACCGAATTGTTGCTGCAACAGCAGCAGGAAGAAGCCGATCGGCTGCAGATAGAAGAGCAGCAGCGGCAGCTTCAAGATCTTGAAAATCAGCTCTCCGCGCCGCCTTCGGCGCCCGCTGAAGCGGCGGTGCCAGATGAGCCCGCCCCGTTCAATCCCAACCCATCGATCATCACACTGCCACCAGGTGCTCTGGAGCTACAGTCGCTAAACCCGGAGCGGTGAGCGAAACCAATCGAGCACGTAGACTCGGATTGCGGACGAGAGGTTCGGGTCTTCGCGCGTTTCATCGATTTCGGCGATGAGATTTGGAAGCGATACCGCCTGGCTCTCTGCAATGGCTTCGAGCGCATCCCAGAAGGCGGGTTCAAGCGCTATGGATGTGCGGTGGCCGGCAATGGTCAGCGAACGTTTGCGCACCGGCGACTGCTCCCTGCTTTTGAGGGCTTATGCGCAAAACAGCGGTTCCCACTCTCTTGCATCAGGCGTGTTATTTCTTGCGGAAGGAATCGAGGCTAACGACCTTTTCGCCGGAATCTTCGGCAACGGTTTCGTCGGTTTCAACGACATCTGAACTTTCGTCGCCATCGACGTCATCGGGATCGGCAACAATGCGCGGTCCGGGCTGAGCTTCTGCAACTTCGAACTGCAAGCCGAACTGGACCGAGGGGTCGAAAAAGCCCTTGATGGCGGAGAACGGAATAAGAAGCATTTCGTTGACACCATCGAATGAGAGGCCAACTTCGAAACCGGTTTCGGAGACTTTCAAGTCCCAATACTGGTTCTGCAGCACTATCGTCATTTCCTTGTCGTACTGAGAGATCAGCTTCTGACTCACGCGCACGCCGGGTGCTTGGGTGACAAAGGATATAAAGAAGTGATGGTCACCGGGCAGCCCGGTGCGTGCAACTTCGCTCAGGACTTTCCGTACGACGCCGCGCAGGGCTTCCTGAGCTAGAATGTCGTAGCGGATGTGGTCTTGTGCCATTGATGGCGGCTCCCTAAGCGATTCTCATTCGGCCCATAACAGCCTGAATTTGCGCCGGGTTTCAAGCTGGCACATTGGACGTTTCATGGAAACGGATTTCCGTGCCGGTTATTTCATGGCACGCTTCAAAGCCTGTTTTGAAAAAGCGTTCCAGAGAAGATGCAGGCTTCTGTTGCCAGGTGCCTGCGAACCCCGCCTTCACCCGGCTAGGAGTGAAGGGCTTAATTTCCCAATGCTAGCACTGCTTACGCAGCGATTGCGACTGGAGCCTTATTGTTGTCATTTGCAACTATAAGTTTTAGTCCGATGACGGTGGTACCATGCCGAGCGAAAACACACCCTTTACGCCCTCGTCGATCCTATTTCGCCCCCATAAGCCACTTTAGAAAAGAGGGTTTTGGTGGAGGCGCCGGGTACTGCCCCCGGGTCCGATGGGTTTATTACGATGGCAATTTATCGCCATAGCCGTTGCCGGCACGTTCAATATAGGGGCCATGGCGCGTGATGAAAAGGGGGCATAAACAATGGGTGCAAAAACTTGCACCATCGACGTTGTGTGCGCTGTGAACGTGCGAATCGGGCTAGACATCGCAATACGATGAAGCAGTATCTCGATCTTTTGCGCCATGTGATGGAAAACGGGGTGGACCGGGCCGACAGGACCGGGACAGGCACGCGCTCGGTTTTCGGCTACCAGATGCGGTTTAACCTTGAAGACGGGTTTCCGCTGCTGACCACAAAGAAACTCCACATCCGATCTATTGTTTATGAGCTGCTCTGGTTCCTGCGTGGAGATACCAATGTGCGCTGGCTGCAGGAGCGCGGAGTCAAGATCTGGGATGAATGGGCTGACGAGAACGGCGATCTAGGGCCGGTTTATGGCAGCCAGTGGCGGAGCTGGCCGGCGCCTGACGGGCGCCATATCGACCAGATCACCAACCTTGTCGAACAGATCCGCACCAAGCCCGATTCCCGACGCCATATCGTTTCTGCCTGGAACCCGGCCGAAGTGGACAATATGGCGCTGCCGCCATGCCATTGCCTGTTCCAGTTCTATGTCGCTGATGGCAAGCTGTCATGCCAGCTCTATCAGCGCTCGGCCGACATATTTCTGGGCGTGCCATTCAACATAGCCTCCTACGCGCTGCTGACGCATATGATGGCCGCGGTGACCGGACTGAGGGTTGGTGATTTTGTCCATACCTTCGGGGACGCCCACATCTACCACAACCATTTCGAGCAGACGCAGACGCAACTGGCGCGCACGCCAAAGCCGCTGCCGAAGCTGGAGATCGTCAAGCAGCGCAGCTCGATTTTCGACTTTGAGTTCGAGGATTTTGCAATCGAGGGGTATGATCCCGAGCCGCATATCAAGGCAAAGGTCTCGGTATAAGATCACAGATGGTCGGGACAAACCGGCGCGACCACGCCAATAATCACCGAGGAATAAGCATCGGCTCGTCACGCCGTGACAGCAGGTGGTTCGGCGCTGAGAAGATTTCCTCTACGCTACCTTGCTCAACCTTGCGTCCACGCTACATGACGGCGACATTGTCGGCTATTTCAGCGACGACGCCCATATCGTGGGTGATAAACACAATCGCCATGCCCATTTCGCGCTGCATGTCAGCGAGACTAGCCAGAATCTGAGCCTGGATCGTTACGTCGAGCGCAGTGGTCGTTTCGTCGGCAATCAAAACCTTGGGGCGGCAGGCCAGCGCGATCGCGATCACCACCCGTTGGCGCATGCCGCCCGAGAGCTGACGGGGATATCGATCAAGCATGCTTTCGGCTTCGCTCAGGCGCAACGCGCGATACCAGCGGGCGAAATCTTGACAGTCTTTTCGTTGCCCGCCCGGCTGGACTGGCCAGCGGCTTTGCACGCGCAAGCATGGCGCATTTTGTACGCTTCGCAGCCCGTATGTTTCGGATTGCGATGTCGCTTTGCGCGGCAATTGCCGCAAAGAAAATGGATTGTGTGTTGCCTCCCATGTGCTGCAGATGCACATGATGGTCGAGGTCATTCGATTGCGTTGCGCCATCGAGGACATCGCAATTTTGGGGGTTAGCCCCGATCGGGATATCAAGGCACAGGTGTCAGTATGAAATCATGGGTGATCGGGGCAGTTATCGGTGGGCTCGCGCTGCCGGCCCAGGGCAATGACACGATGGTGACCGTCGGCGTGGGCGGCCTGCAGTTTGCCCAGAACGACAGTGTTCGTATGCTCAGTGAAGACCTTTATCTTTCGATGGATGAGGTTCGCGTTACCTATGAGTTCGAGAATTTGACAGATGCCGATCAGCATGTGCTGATCGCCTTTCCTATGCCCGACATCGATAGTTCGCCCTACGAGATGTCCGGCTTCCCAACCGATGACCCAGAAAATGTCTTTGGATTTTCGACTGTCTTTAACGGCGAGCCAGTTGAAGCAGAGCTCCATCAATCTGCGTTTGCCATGGGGATCGATCGGACCGAGGAGCTTCAAAAGCTGGGTGTGCCGCTTGCACCGCATCTGCTGTCCACCGAGGATGCTATCAACGCCTTGCCGGCCGGCGACCGGCAGGCACTTGTCGATATCGGTGCGCTCGGCGCGCATCCGTTTGACGATGAAAGCGGTTCTTATTCACCAGCCTGGACCCTGAGGTCGGCCTATCTTTGGGAGGCGGTTTTCCCGGCGGGAGAAATCGTTGACGTGGAGCATCGTTATACGCCGGGCCTGGGCGGCACCGTTGCTGCGACCTTCATCGATCCCGAATATGGTCAGCGCCCTGTCTATGAAGAAAAGTACTGTCTTGAAGACGATCTTGTGAATGCGGTCGCGCGCACATTGACCAGCCCCGACGAGCCGTGGTCTGCGCCATTCACCGAAAGCTGGCTGACATACATTCTTTCTTCAGGTGCCAATTGGGCGCATTCGATCGGCACATTCAGGCTGACCGTCGATAAGGGCAGCGAAGACAATTTCGTCTCGTTTTGCGGAGAAGGCGTAAAAAAGACAGGGCCGACGACATTTGAGATGGTGCAGGAAGACTTTTATCCCTGGCAGGATATCGAGGTGCTCTTCGTTGTGAGGCAGGAAGCGTTTTGAGGCCGGACAGTGATGCCGCGCGGGCGCAGATTGCGGCGCTGACGCAGGCGGTAGGGCAGGTGTCGGAAACCTATGCAGTGCGGTGCGATATCGATCGGGACCGCGACTGGGCGGCGCTCAAGCTCAGTGAGGAAACCGGAGAACTGGTTGCAGCTTATCTCAAGACGACGGGACGGGGTCGGCGTGAGGGCGTTGCCGAGGACGAATTGCGGCAGGGGCTTGAAGACGAAGCTGCCGATGTTATGGCGATGCTTTTGATCTTCGCCGACCAGAACGGCATCGATCTGGCAGCCGCCCTTGAGCGTAAGTGGTTTCGCTATCTGCGCTGATCAGATTGGTTTGCACTTCGATCAGGCGATGTCGGTGATTTCGATTTCCTTTTCGCCAAGGACCGCGATGTCATCGACAGACTTGCCCATGAGTGCGCGCGCAAGAGGCGAGACGTAGGAAATCGAACCCGATTTGGGATCGGCTTCATCCTCGCCAACAATGCGATATGTCTGGGATCGTCCGTCGTCGCGGCTGAAAGTGACAGTGCTGCCGAAAGCAACAGTGTTTTTCTGCGCAGGCGGTTGCATGAGCTGGGCTGTGCGTACGCGCTGGCTGTAATAGCGCAGGTCACGCAAGGGGCTGGCGGCCTCGCGGCGCCGGTCGTTGACGTCTTCGATCAGGCTTGCCGCGTCATAGGCCTTTCGCGCGGTCTCAAGATTGTCATGAAGCGCTTTGAGACCCGCCTCGGTGACCAGATTGGGTTCGGTCGAAATCGGTAGATCGGGCAGCAGGGTTTCTGATGCCGTTTCCGCACTTTCTTCTTTGGTAAAAGCGACGCTCAATTTCGTGAACTCCTTGGGGTGGTCCAAGTGCCGGCCGCACTGACTATCTGGTGTGCGACACGAGATGTTAAAAGGGGCTTGCCGCCTTATGTAATTGTTCAGCGGCGCCGTTGGTTTCCACGCTTTCAAGCGTGCGCGCTGGAGACATCGGGGCAGCCAGGGCCGGCTCACTGGTGAGTTGGCCAGCGTCGGGAACGGCAACGCCTTCGCCGAAGGCGAAAAACACCAGAAATCCAACATAGAGCAGCCACAAAACGGCAATGATCCCGACGACGCAGATGGTAAGGTTCGGGGTCGGTGCACAGCGTTCAGGCCAGTATGAGGTGCTGTCATGTCGCTTTTTCTTGAGGTTTGATGCTGAACGCATTTGGCAGGGCGGAGTTCCTGCAGCCCAAACTATGTCAAGCATGGAGCGAGGGGCTCAGGTTGCCGGGCGGTCTGGAATCGCGGCAAGTGAGCGTCTCGATAATTGAGAATAGGCTCATGGGACTAAATATTCGCAAGGCCGCAGTGGCGGACGCAGAGTTGATCCATGGATTCGTGACCAAGCTCGCTGCCTACGAAAAGCTGAGCCATGAAGTCGAAACGACGCCGGAGCAGCTGGCTGCGAGCCTGTTCGGGGATAATCCCAAGGTGTTTTGTGATATCGCCGAGGTGGACGGCAAACCATTGGGCTTTGCGTTGTGGTTCTATACGTTTTCAACATTTCAGGGAAAGCACGGTATCTGGCTCGAAGATCTGTTTGTCGAGCCAGAGGCCCGCGGCATGGGGATCGGCAAGGCGCTGCTGGCCGCTTTGGCCCGCCGTTGCGTCGACGAAGGGCTGGGGCGGTTCGAATGGTGGGTGCTCGACTGGAACGAGCCTTCGATTGCGTTCTACAAATCTCAGGGCGCAGTCATGCAGGATGAGTGGACGGTGTGCCGGGTGAGTGGTGTTGAACTGACAGAATTGGCTGGCAAGGCATGAGCGTGGTGATTGCAATGATCGCTGCTGTTGGACGCAATGGAGCGATCGGGGCTGAAGGCGACCTGCCCTGGCGGCTGCCGACAGATTTCGCGTTTTACAAGCGCACGACTATGGGCAAGCCTTTGATCATGGGGCGCAAAACGTTCGAGAGCATCGGCAGGCCACTGCCGGGGCGTACCAATATCGTTGTTACGCGTAACGCCAATTTCGCACACGACGGCGTTGAAGTGTTCGCCGATCTTGGCGCGGCGGTTGCGCGGGGACGCGAGATTGCCGAGCGCGATGGGGTGGACGAGATTTTCATCAATGGCGGAGGGCAGATCTATGCTGCCGCAATGGATATGGCGCAAAAGCTCTATATTACCCATGTCGACGCTGCGCCGCGTGGCGATACGTTTTTTCCCGAGATCGATCCGGCGATTTGGAGCGGGGCGGAATTGCCCGATATTGAGCCAGGTGAAAAAGACAGTGTCGGGTTTACAGTGAAGGTTTATGAGAGGCGCTGAAACGCGCTTGGCACCGGCTGGGGATCACGGCGCGGTCAAAATCGCGTTTACCATTGGCCCAAGTGCTTAGTGCCGCACCCGGTTTCCATTGATCGGGCGGCCAGCCTTCCCTATATAAAACAGCAATAAGCAAAAGCACTTTCACGACAAACCGAAAGGGACGAAATGCCGTGGGAAGACAATAGGGGCGGTCGCCGAAGCCGCAGCGGTGGTCCATGGGGCCAGGCGCCGGGCGGAGGAGGCGGTGGTAATGGACCACGGCGTCCCAGCGGGGGCAACAACACACCCAACCTCGAGGACATTCTGGCACGCGGCCGGCAGCAGTTCGGTGGGGGTGGTGCCAATATTCCGGGTGGCGGTCGCTGGCTGGTGGTTGGCGTCGTCGCTGCTGCTCTGGTTTTCTGGGGCAGCCAGGCAATCTATACCGTCGCGCCCAACGAGGTCGGCGTCGAACTCTTGTTCGGCCAGCCCAAGGACGAGTTTTCCAATCCGGGGCTTCACTTCCATTGGTGGCCGGTCGAGCGCGTCGAACGCGCGTCGACAACGGAAAACCAGACCCGCGTGGGATCTGGTGGCGCCAACGCGCGCGACGACGGCCTGATGCTTTCGGGCGATCAGAACATCGTCAACATGAGTTTTTCGATTCTGTGGCGCATTGCCGATCCGCGGCTCTACCTGTTTGAAGTGCGCGATCCAGACGAAATGGTGCGCCAAGCCGCTGAAAGCGCCATGCGTGAAGTCGTTGGCCGTCGCACAGCGCAGGACGTGTTCCGTGATGACCGTACCGGCATCGCGCTCGAAGTGCAGCAGATCACCCAGACGATCCTCGACAGTTATGGCGTCGGCGTGACGATCTCCAATATCTCGATCGAAAACGTGGCACCGCCAGCTGAAGTGGCCGATGCGTTCGACGAAGTGCAGCGCGCGTTGCAGGACGAAGACCGCTTCCAGGAAGAAGCCCGGCAATATGCCAACACCCTTCTTGGTAGTGCGCGCGGTCAAGCTGCGGCAATCCGCGAAGACGCCGCCGCCTATCGCGATCGGGTTGTGAATGAAGCTGAAGGTCAGGCCGCGCGTTTCGTTGCCGTTTACAACGAATACCGCAACGCGCCAGAGGTGACCCGTCAGCGCATCTTCCTTGAAACCATGGAAGACGTACTGGGCGGAACCGAGAAGGTGCTGCTGGAAGGCGGGCAGGGTTCGGGAGTCATTCCTTATCTGCCGCTGCCCGAGCTGCGAAGCACCGGACCCACCCTCCAGAACGGAGGTAACCAGTAATGAACCGACTCGTTATAGCAATCGTCGCACTGGTCATCGCCGCCTACGTGCTGTTCTCGTCCCTGTTCATCGTCAATGAGCGTGAACAGGCCATCGTGATGCGCTTCGGTGAAATCACACGCGAAATCCAGGAACCGGGTATCTACTTCAAGGTCCCGACCGATTTCGTGGAAACTGTTCAGTACATCGACAAGCGCCTGCTGCGTTACGATCTCGAACGTATCCGCCTGCAGGTTTCGGGTGGTCAGTTCTACATCGTCGATGCCTTCATCACCTATCGTATCGTTGATCCCATCCGGTTCCGCCAGACGGTGCTTGGCAGCCTTCAGCTTGCCGAACAGCGTATCGCGACCCGTCTGGAATCGGCTCTGCGAGCCGTGTACGGTCTGCGTGAGTTCGATGCCGCTCTGTCCGAACAGCGTTCGGAAATGATGCGCGAAGCCAGTGATCTGGTGGCAACCGACATGACCGAACTGGGTATCGAAGTTGTGGATGTGCGCGTTTTGGTCACCGACCTGACGCCTGAAGTGTCCCAGCAGACCTATGAGCGGATGCAGGCCGAGCGTAATGCTGAAGCCGCGCTGATCCGCGCGCGTGGTCAGGAACAGGCTCAGATCCTGCGCGCCATCGCCGACCGTCAGGCGGTCGAGGTGGTTTCGGCAGCCAACCGTGACTCGGAGATTATTCGAGGCGAGGGTGACGCCGAACAGAACCGTCTGTTCGCCGAGGCCTATTCCCAAGATCAGTCCTTCTTCGAGTTCTATCGCTCGATGGAGGCCTACCGCACGGCGCTGAACGACGGGAACACCACGATGGTTCTCTCGCCGGATTCTGCATTCTTCAACTATTTCGGTTCGGGGGGCACATTGCCCGACTTCCCGGCGCCGACAGCGACACCGATCGATATCGGGGTTGAAGGACCGACAGAGGAGCCCATCGACTCCACGGAGATCGACGATCTTCTGGCAACGGACTCGCTGGTTTCCGGTGAAGGTGTCGATCTGGAGCAGGAGATCAACGATCTTGAGCAATTGCTTGAGACCGAGAACCTGGGCAGCGACAATGCCGAGCAGGACGCAGCTCCGGTTGATCCTGCTCCGGCCGCAGATGCCGAGCCTGCGCTGGAAGAGACAGCCCCGGCCCAGTAAGGGTTTGGTTGTAAACGGATCGAGGCGCGCCCAAGGGTGCGCCTCTTTTGCTTTGGGGAGGCTTTTTGATGAACGACCTTTTTGCCGCGCTTGGATTGGCCATTGTCATCGAAGGGCTGCTCTACGCGGCGTTTCCAGATCAGATGAAACGCATGATTGTGCAGCTTCTGGCGCTGCCCAGCCAGCATTTACGGCTGGCAGCTCTGGGTATGGCGGGGGTGGGGTTGGTGCTGTTGGCGGTGGTGCGACTTTAAGCGAGCGCTCGGCCCGCTACCACTGAGTGCGACCGTCGACATGCTCGATGGGCATAGCCTCAACATCGAAATCGTCAAGAACCCAGAGATTGATCGATATCTGACGTTTTGAAGGATCGAATGCCGCCTGAGCCGCATCAGAGACGCCTTGGGCAAAGACCGAATAGTCGGGATTATCTGAAAACGTCGCACAGCCACAGGTGGGACAGAAATAATGCCTGTTTTCGGGCGTGCTCGGAGAGTATTGCGCGGCATTTCGAATGGGCGTGTTCAGGCGAAACTTGTCGGGATTACAATAGGCCCATAGCGCACCCTTCTTCATGCAAAAGCTGCAATTGCAGCGCGTTGCCGTTTCGGGGGTGAAGTCGATCTCGAACCGTGTGGCGCCACAGTGGCAGCTTGCCGAAATAGTCATTAGCGATCTCCTCGTTTGACGATGGAAACACACTATCGAGGCGCAAAGTCAGGATGTGTCAGGAGCGTGCCGGGTTGGCAATCCGGTAGAGAACGTGCGGGCGCAGAGGGTGGTCCTCGGCGACACGCGGGTGGAGGAAGTCGCCCTCTTGATCGCGCGACATGCCGATTTTTTCCATGACGCGCTGCGAGGGCGTGTTGAGTACGGAGGTGAAAGCGACAAGCTCGGGCAGCCCGCGGCGCCAGGCTCGATCAATGTGGGCGCGGGCGCCTTCGGGCGCATAGCCCCGCCCCCAATATCGACTGCCGAGCACCCATCCGATTTCCTCGCGCGGATTGCCGCGCAACTCCATATCGATCCGGGCGGTGCCGATCATGCCAACCAATTGCCCATCCGATTTGTGCTCGGCAGCAAGAAAAGCCGATGTGCCTGCATCGAGCCCGGCAATCATCTTGTCGATCCATTGGTCGGCAGCAGCTCGATCACGCGTATTGGGATAGAACCGCATGACATGCGGATCGCCCACAATGGCCGCGAAGGGGGCACGGTCTGCGTCCTGCCAGGGACGCAGGATCAAGCGCTCGGTCTCCAGTATCATCGAACGACATCGTCGTCCGAATAGCCCTGGAGATAAAGAAGGGCTGTCAGATCTGCATGGTCGATGCGGACCGATGCCTGTTCGGAAACTATGGGCTTGGCATGAATGGCGACCCCGAGGCCGGCAGCCTGGAGCATGTCGAGATCATTTGCGCCATCACCGACCGCCATTGTCTGGGCGAGACTCAGCCCCTTTTCCGCCGCCAGCGCCATGAGGCGATTGCGCTTTGTGGTCTTGTCGACGATGGGCTTTTCGACAGTACCTGTCAGGCGGTCTTCGGCATCGAAATGGAGCACGTTGGCGACAGCTTCGTCAAAGCCGATGCGCTTGGCGAAATAATCAGCAAACAGCGTAAAACCGCCCGAGACGAGTGCCGTATAGGCACCATAAGCGTTCATCGTCTGGATCAGGGCGCGGCCGCCAGGAGCAAGGGTTATGCGCTCGCGGCGGACATCTTCGACCAATTTCCGTTCGAGGCCCTTGAGCAGTGCGACGCGTGTATCGAGGGCTGCCTCGAAATCGAGTTCGCCGCGCATGGCACGCTCGGTGATTTCGGCAACTTGGGACTTCAGCCCCAGAGCGTCTGCAAGTTCATCGATACATTCCTGCTCGATCATGGTGGAGTCCATGTCGGCGATCAGCAGTTGCTTGCGGCGGTTGGCGAGTGCCACAAGGGCCGCGTCGATAGGCTGGTTGTCGATGACGTCACGGGCAATCGCGACGGGATCGGGCGCCTTGGGCGAAATGATCTCACAGGCTATGCCTTGCGCGAGCCAGTTGATTTCGCCATGGGTTTCACGTTGGACCCTCTCGACCAGGGCGCTGGACAGAACCGGCTCATTGGGGTTGGCGAGCAGAACGAGGACGGACATATAGACGACCATGGCAAGTGAGGTGGGAAAGCGTGCGGTTTTGATAGCCGGTCCGACTGCCAGCGGCAAGACGGCGTTGGCTATCGCACGGGCGCGCGAAACCGGGGCGCGGATCGTCAATACCGATTCCATGCAGGTTTATGGTGTGCTCGACAGGCTGACGGCGCGGCCCGATGCAGAGGAGCTTGTCCAGGCGCCCCATGAAATGTTCGGGCATATCGATCCCTCAGTGCGTTACTCCACCGGAGCGTGGCTCGAAGATGCTCGTAAACAGATTCAAGATGCTGAGGCAGAGAATCAGGAACTTATTTTCGTTGGCGGAACAGGGCTTTATTTCGATGCGTTGATAAATGGATTCGCTGAAGTTCCGGCTATCGATCCGAGTTTTGTGGCTCAAGCTGAGACATTGATTCAAGATCTGGACGCGGCCGGGCGCAAGGCATTGCTGGCTGAGAAAGACCCTGTAACCGCAGGGCGGCTCAATGTCGCTGATCCACAACGGGTGGTGAGGGCCATATCTGTGCTGATGGCCACAGGGAAGACTTTAAGCGCGTTTCAGGACAACAACGGACCCGGATTGCTCGGTGGTTACACGCTGGAGCGAATTGTCCTGATGCCCGAGCGTTCAGTGATACGGGCGCGGATTGCCAAGCGGTTTGAAGCAATGATGCAGGTGGGGGCTGTCGAGGAAGTCGAGGCGCTGCTTGCTCGCGACCTGGACCCCTCATTGCCGGCCATGAAGGCAATCGGTGTCGGCGATATTGCGGCCATGATTGACGGGAAAATCAGCTCCGAAGCTGCAGTCGAAAGGTCGGTGAACGCCACGCGCCAATATGCCAAGAGGCAGTCGACTTGGTACCGGAACCGATTCAGTGACTGGACCTTTATCGATCCTTTTGCACACTAGACTGGTGGTCTTTGTGAGTGGCAGATCAAATGACGCATTGTCTAATGCCCGATGTCGACGGGGTTGTCTGCTCTGCTCGGATCGGGGCGAGAAAGCCTGACGCCACATTTTTCTCGCTGCAGCAGAGCAAAGTGGCTTCCGACCCGATGAAATTGCGCTTGTCGATGTCACGGAAGTGAATGTTCAAGCGGCGCTGCACGCGGGATGGAAGGCTCTCCACTGGACTGGAGCAGGGGAACTGCGCGGGGCGCTCTAACCCAGCGCGCCCAGACCGAGCCAGCCGATATAGCCCAGGTACAGGGCCAGAAGGACGCCGCCTTCCCAGCGGACAATCTGGCGTTGGGTATAGGAGAAGGCGAGAAGCAATGCTGTGGCGCCGAGCATAACCCATATGTCGAGGCGGATGATTTCTTCAGGCACGGGTATAGGCTGGATGAGGGCGGTAATACCCAGGATCGAGAAGATGTTGAAGATGTTGGAGCCGATGATATTGCCCAACGCCAGATCGGTATGGCGGCGAACGGCGGCGATGACCGAGGTAACCAATTCGGGCAGCGATGTGCCGATGGCTACGACGGTGAGGCCGATGATGGTTTCCGAAACGCCGAGTGCCGTGGCGATCTCGACGGCGCTCGAAACCAGTAGGCGCGCACCGAGAACTGTGAGTGCAAGACCGCCGATAACAAATAGGGTCGAGACGAGGACCGATTGCTTGCCGCCTGTCGCTTCGACCTCGGCCCTTACATTGGCGCTCGCCTGAGCCTTGCGGTCGGCGAAATAGGAATAGGTCAGATAGGTGATCAACAGGGCGACCAGGATCAGCCCAGCGACGCGGCCCAGCGAACCGATGACGACAATTGCCAGGGCTGCAAGCGAAGCGAATACTAGAACCGAGCCATCGCGCCGGAGAACTGCCTTGTCCACTGCAATTGGGTAGATCATCGCCGTTATGCCCAAAATGAGCAGAATATTGGCGATGTTGGAGCCCATTACATTGCCAACCGAGATACCAGGCGCGCCGTCCAGAGCAGCTTGAACCGAGGTCACCAGTTCCGGCAGCGACGTGCCGAACCCAACGAGGGTCAGCCCGATCAGCAGCGGCGACATGCCGAGTTTTTCGGCAATGGCTACCGACCCGCGTACGAACCCTTCGCCGCCAGCCACCAAAAGGATCAGGCCCACGACGAGCAAGAGATAGACCATGTGGCAGGCTCCCAGAAAAATTCAGGTGACTGTGATACGGGTTGCGTCGGTGACGCGTGCGAGATCGTCGGGCGTGATTTCAAATACCGAGCGCGCATTGCCGGCAGCGGCCCAGACGGTTTCGAACGCAAACAAATCCTCGTCCATATAAATGGGGATGGATTTGAGGTGGCCAAGTGGCGAAACGCCGCCGATGGCAAAACCTGTGGTTTCGCGCACAAGATCAGCATCGGCGCGGCCCAGTTTCTGCCCGATCTGGTGTCCGGCTCGTTTTTCATGAACCCGGTTGGCGCCCGAAACAAGGATCATGATCGGCGCCCCTGACTCCTGGCCCACAAAGATCAGGGATTTGACGATACGGCCGACGTCGATGCCGATGGCCTGCGCAGCCATTGGCGCTGTCGTTGCCAATTCGTCGAGCACGACAATGGAATTGGGCAGATCATGGCTGGCAAGATCGGCGACGACGCGGAGTTCGGATTGACGGAGTTCGATCATGGGAGGAGAGGAGCCTGATCGTTTGATGAACGTCAAGAGGGTCTTGCTGACATCTTCTGTCATCGCACCGTGCGAACGATTGGGCAAACACTGTCGCCTGAAAGGACAACGACATGCTTGCAATCACCATAGTGCTGACAGAAGGCTATTCGGATTGGGAAATCGGCCTGCTCGCCGGAACGGGCAGAGCATTTTACGGAGCGGATATAAGGTTCGTCGCGCCCGGTGGCGGTCCTGTCAATGCGCTCTCGGGGCTGAAACTTGCTGCACTCGATCCGTTCGTGGCGCCTGAAGATGGAGTCGTGGTTGTGTGTGGAGGGCCAGCCTTCGAGAGCGATTCTCCTCCCGAAGTCGAAGACCGCCTGAAACAGGCCCATGACAATGGTTGCGTGATTGCAGGAATCTGCGGCGGGACATTGGCTTTGGCGCGCGCAGGGCTCTTGAACGATGTTGCTCACACTTCGAATGGCGCTGACTATCTGCAAGCAGCCAAGAATTATTCCGGCGGCGTCAATTATCGCGATCAGCCGCAGGCTGTGCGAGATGGGCGGATCATTACGGCGCCGGCTCCCGCGCCAGCGAGCTTTGCCCTGGAAGTGCTCTATGCCGCCGGGCTCGAGCGCGATGCCGCGGGTGTCATCATGACCATGCTCTCGCAGGAACATCGGCCCATGAGGAGTTGACGCGGCGCTTCTGGCTTGCAGTAGTGCGCGAAACTTTGATTTGGGGAGGCGCCCATGGCCGGAAAAGCACTGATCGTTATCGATGTTCAAAACGATTTTTGTCCCGGAGGGGCGCTGGCAGTTGATGGCGGCGATGGTGTGGTGCCAATTGTCAACAAGCTGATGGGCCAGTTCAATCATGTCATTCTGACGCAGGACTGGCACACTGCCGATCATTCGAGCTTCGCTTCCCAACACCAGGGAAAGGTGCCGTTCGACGATATCGAAATGCCGTATGGCAGCCAGCGCTTGTGGCCCGACCATTGCATTCAGGGCAGTCATGGTGCCGATTTTCACCCTGAGCTGAACGTCGCACCGGCCGAGCTGATCATTCGCAAGGGTTTTCGGACGCCCATCGATTCCTATTCGGCCTTTTTCGAGAACGACCACAAGACTCCCACCGGCCTCACGGGCTATCTGCGCGAGCGGGGACTGGACGATCTGACCTTCGTTGGGTTGGCGACGGATTTTTGCGTTGCGTATTCCGCAATAGATGCGGTGGGGCAGGGATTTTCTGCCCGCGTGCTGCTGGACGCATGCCGGGGGATCGACTTGATGGGGTCGCTGGAGACCATGATCGGTGAAATGAAGGCCAAAGCGGTGGATGTAATTTGAGCTCGTCGTCCAAGACCGACATAGCGCGGCGCGTATTCAACCATACGTTCAAGCTCGATCCGATCATTCGGTCCCTGCTCGATACGGACTTCTACAAGCTGTTGATGCTGCAGATGATCTGGGGGCTGTACAGGGACGTCGATGCGACGTTCTCATTGACCAACCGCACGACAAGCGTGCGGCTCGCCGACGAAGTCGACATCGACGAATTGCGCGAGCAGCTCGATCATGCGCGGAGTTTGCGTTTTACGAAAAAGGAAATGATCTGGCTGGCGGGTAACAGCTTTTACGGCACCAAGCAGATCTTTTCGCCGGAGTTTCTGGCCTGGCTTCAGGATTTCCAACTGCCCGAGTACGAACTGAGCCAACGTGACGGGCAGTTCGAGTTGCATTTTCCTGGAAAATGGGTCGAAACGGCCATGTGGGAAATCCCGGCTCTGGCGATCCTCAACGAGCTGCGCTCGCGCAGGGCCATGCGTGGGATGGGGCGGTTCGCGCTCGACGTGCTTTATGCGCGGGCCAAGGCCAAAACCTGGGAGAAGGTCGAGCGGCTCAAGAAATTGCCCGACCTCAAGATTTCCGATTTCGGAACACGGCGGCGGCACTCATTTTTGTGGCAGCGCTGGTGCGTGGAAGCGCTCAAGGAAGGACTTGGGGAGGCGCTGACTGGGACGTCGAACGTGCTTTTGGCCATGGACACAGATCTTGAGGCGTTGGGAACCAATGCCCATGAATTGCCGATGGTCGCTGCCGCGCTGGCGGAAGGCGACAATGCGCTCAAGGCAGCGCCATATCAGGTGCTCAAGGACTGGCAGAGCTATTACGGCGGCAATCTGCTCATAGTTTTACCCGATGCATTCGGCACAGCATCATTTCTTGATCAGGCGCCCGATTGGGTTGCCGACTGGACCGGGTTCCGTCCCGACAGTGCGCCGGCCATCGAGGGCGGTGAAAAAATCATCGCCTGGTGGAAAGCCCATGGGCGCGATCCCAAAGACAAGCTGCTGATCTTCTCGGACGGGCTCGATATTGAAACGATCGACGCCGCCTACAGGCATTTCGACGGCAAGGTTCGAATGAGTTTTGGCTGGGGCACCAATCTGACAAATGATTTTGCCGGCACGGCGCCAATGCATACCCCTCAGCTCAAGCCGATTTCGCTGGTTATAAAGGTGTCGAGCGCCAATGGGCGTCCCGCGGTGAAGCTTTCGGACAATCCGGCCAAGGCTGTGGGCGATCCCGACGAGATCGCCCGCTACCTGCGGGTGTTTGGCGACACGGAGATGGCTGAGCACACCGTTGTGGTTTAGGCCGCTGCCACCATGCGCCGCTTGTCGATGAGGCCCAGTCTGTCGCGCATTGCGAAGCGGGCGGTGAGGATGACGGCACAGAAGGCAAGGCCGGCGGCAAGGCCGAGCCAGATTCCGATACCGGCAAGCCGGTCAGGCGATCCAAGATACCAGGCTATGGGCATGCCCACGCACCAATAGCCGAATAGCGCTATGAACATGGGCACCTTTGTATCGTTAAGTCCGCGCAGGACGTGGACGGCCACCACTTGTGCGCCATCAACGAGCTGGAACAGACCGGCTACCGCGAGGAACGTTGTTGCCATGCCAAGGGCGGCGAGGTTTCCGGGATCTGCGGGATCGAGAAACAGCCGGGTAAAGACCTGCGGGATCGTCAGGAACAATATGCATGTGATGGCCATGAATCCTGTGCCGATGGCCAAGGCAACCCAACCAGCTTGCGCGATGCCCCGATCGCTGCCTGCACCGAATGCTAGTCCGACGCGGACCGTGGCAGCCATGGAAAGCCCGAGCGGGACCATGAATGCAAAAGAAGCGCATTGCAAAGCCACGGCATGAGCTGCGAGGGCATCGGTGCCGTGCCAGCCCATGAAAATGGCAGCAACGGCAAACATTCCCACTTCAGCCATCAATGTCAGGCCGATCGGCGTGCCGATCCTGAAGATTTCCCGGAACCGCAACCAGTCGGGTTTCCAGAACCGCACGAGGATGTGGAAGCGGCGGTATTTGCGGTGCATGAGCGTAAAGGCAAGCAACAGCCCGAACATGATCAGGTTGGTCAGCACTGTTGCGATTGCAGCGCCCTGCAACTCAAGGCGTGGAAAGCCGAGATTGCCAAAGATCAGGCAATAGTTGATGGCAGCGTTCACGAAGACGCCAGCCAGGGTTACGTACAAGATGATCTGTGTTGAACCCAGGGCCGACAAGAATGAGCGAATGGCAAACAGGCCCAGTCCCGGGAACAGCACAAGTACGGCAATGTGCATGTATTGCGCCGCCATGAGCGCAAGTTCGGGATCCTGACCAGCGGCGAGCAGAATATGCTCAATCTGCCAGATCAGCGGGAAAAGCAGGGTCGCGACGACAATGCCGGCCCAGAAACCCTGACGCACCGTGCGGCGAACATTTTTGATCTGCCGTGCGCCCAGAGCCTGAGCGGCAAGCGGCGCGACTGCGGAAACAATACCGCCGCCCAGCAAGAGGAAAGGCGTGAAAAATGACGTGGCGAGCGTTCCCGCCGCCAAATATTCCGGCCCCAGCCAGCCCATCATGATGACATCGGTCGTGAACAGGGCGTTCTGGGCCACCTGGGCCACAACTAACGGCCAGGCGAGCAGAAATGTGGCGCGCAGCTCGGCAGCCCAGCCGGGCGCTGTGCGCATAGTGTCGGTCGTATTCATAGTCGTTGGCCTTCCCAAGCCGTACCCCGCACTTAATGGCGCAGGGTCCACTGAACCCGATACACGCGAATCGCTGGTTTGTCAGTGCTCCTGATCGGGAACCATTTGCCGCTCATGAGACAAGTGGTGGGCTCGGGCGTGCTAAACCACTTGAAAAAAATCACAAAATGGAGAAAGTTAAGAAATTATCGACAGCGTTCAGCTTCGCTTCATGTCGAAAATTGTATGGCCAAGGGCCCCGCTTGCGGAACCAAAAGCGGATAACCGCATTAAAGGCGAGGGAACTCTAGAGTTAAGTCGCAGGAGGCTTGGAAAATGAAAAAAGCATTTATTATCGGCGTTGCCCTTACTTCTCTTATGGCGATTTCGGCCTGTACCCGTACGCAGGAAACCGCAGCGATCGGCGCTGGTGCCGGTGCAATCATCGGTGGCGTGACCACCGGTAGTGTGCAGGGCGCTGTTGTTGGCGGTGTTGTCGGCGGTGTCGCCGGTGCATTGGTCGGCCAGGTGGCTGGCGAACCCAACCAGTGCTACTACCGCGCTTCGGACGGAACGCTTTACAAGGACGCTTGCCCGCGCAGCTAATTCGCTGTTCAAAGCATCCACAAGAGAGCCTGCGCTTTCCCAGCGCGGGCTCTTTTTGATTCCGGCCCTATCGTTTTTGGCTTGACCGGAGCCGTACCCGGCGGTACCAATAGCGCCGAATTTTGGAGATTCTACCGTGAATACGGCACTTATTCTTGTAGTACGCAGGCGCATCGCAACATGAGGGCTTAACCCTCGTGCGAAATGCGATGCGCCGAACACAGGTCCCTCCGGGGGCCTTTTTTATTATCTAAAATCGCTTGATGGCGAGTGGACGTAAGGGAGTGGCTGAAATGGCCGAACAGATGACCGGCGCGGAAATGGTGATCAAGGCGTTGACCGACAACGGGGTGGAGCACATTTTCGGCTATCCTGGCGGCGCTGCTTTGCCGATCTATGACGCAATATTTCAGCAGGACAAGGTACAGCATATTCTGGTTCGCCATGAGCAGGGTGCAACGCACATGGCTGAAGGCTATGCCCGCTCGACCGGGAAATGCGGCGTCGTTCTGGTGACTTCGGGGCCGGGAGCGACCAATGCAGTGACAGGGCTGACCGATGCCTTGATGGATTCAATCCCGCTGGTCTGCATCACGGCCCAGGTGCCGACCAATCTGATCGGTACTGACGGATTTCAGGAATGCGATACTGTCGGCATTACGCGCAGCTGCACCAAACACAACTACCTCGTCAAACGTGTTGAGGATTTGCCGCGCATCCTGCACGAGGCGTTCCTGATTGCGACAACAGGACGACCGGGCCCTGTTGTCATCGACATTCCCAAGGACGTTCAATTTGCTTTGGGCGACTATTACACTCCCGACGTCGAAAGCCTGCGTCAGCAGAGCTACAAACCGCAGATGGATGGGGATCTGGCTGCAATCGAGGCGGCTGTCGATCTCATGCTGCGCGCCGAACGTCCGGTATTTTATACCGGGGGCGGTGTGATCAATGCGGGGCCGGATGCCTCCGAGCTGTTGCGCGAGTTGGCCGAGCTGACCGGGTTTCCGGTGACATCGACGCTCATGGGGCTTGGCGCGTTTCCTGCATCCAACCCGCAATGGCTGGGCATGCTGGGCATGCACGGAACCTATGAGGCCAATCTGGCCATGCATGATTGCGATGTCATGATCAATATCGGAGCGCGGTTCGATGACCGGATCACGGGCCGTATCGATGCATTCTCACCTGGCAGCCGCAAGATCCATGTCGATATCGATCCTTCGTCGATCAACAAGGTGGTCAATGTCGATATCCCGATCATCGGCGATTGCGCGCGGGTGCTTTCGGAAATGATCCGAATCTATCGCAGCAAGACCAACCAGCCGCGCAGCGAGGCAATCGCGCCGTGGTGGGCGCAGATCAAGATGTGGCGTGAGGTCAATTCACTCGGCTACAAGAATTCCGAAACCACAATCAAACCGCAATACGCCATCGAGCGCCTCTATGCGGCGTCCAAAGCGCAGGATAAGGACGTTTTCATAACGACCGAAGTCGGCCAGCATCAGATGTGGGCGGCGCAACACTTTCATTTCGACAAGCCCAACCGCTGGATGACATCGGGCGGGCTTGGCACGATGGGGTATGGCTTGCCGGCCGCCGTTGGCGTGCAGGTTGCACATCCCGATGCACTGGTCATCGACATCGCTGGTGAGGCGAGTGTGCAGATGACCATGCAGGAGATTTCGACCGCAGTGCAGTATCGCCTGCCTGTCAAAATCTTCATCCTCAACAATGAGCGCATGGGGATGGTGCGTCAGTGGCAGGATCTGCTGCACGGATCGCGCTACGCCCATTCCTATTCAGAATCGCTGCCCGATTTCGTCAAGCTGGCTGAAGCTTACGGCGCCAAAGGCGTGCGCTGCGATACTCCGGCCGACCTCGATGCGGCAATTGCCGAAATGCTCGATTACGATGGGCCGGTGCTCTTTGACGTGCTTGTCGAGAAGGACGAAAATTGCCTGCCGATGATCCCCTCGGGCAAGGCCCACAACGAGATTATTCTGTCTGATACCGCCAATATCGGCTCCATCATCGATGAGAAGGGACGGCAGCTCGTTTAGAGCGCCGGGGAACGATCATGAACGCACATCTGAAGCCTACAGGGTCTGCCTACTTTCTTGCGGCCGAAACGCAGGCCACCGAGCGGCACACACTTACTGTTCTTGTCGACAACGAGCCAGGCGTACTCGCGCGCGTGGTCGGACTTTTTTCGGCGCGTGGATACAATATCGACTCGCTAACCGTCAGCGAGACCGAACATGACAGACATCGCTCCCGCATTACCATTGTGACAGTGGCGACGCCGAAAGTGCTCTCCCAGATCAAGTTGCAGCTCGAGCGGCTTGTGCCGGTTCACAAGGTGCATGATCTGACCGCCGAGGGCGGGTCGCTGGAACGCGAACTGGCACTGCTCAAGGTGTCCGGCAAAGGCGAGAACCGAGTTGAGACCTTGCGGCTGGCCGATGCGTTCAGAGCACAGGTTGTCGACGCTTCGACCGAGAGCTTCGTGTTCGAGATCACCGGCAAACCGGGCAAGATCGATCAGTTCATCACGCTCATGGCCCCGCTTGGGCTTGTTGAGGTGGTGCGCACGGGCCTGGTGGCGATCACGCGTGGCCCCGAAGGCATGTAGGCTGCGTGTGGGCATGCTCTCGGTTGAAAGTTGAGGTTTGCCTGAAGATCATTTCGCGATAGACGAGGGCCGTACATTTCGTACGGCCCTTATTTTTTCAGACTGCCGCCATGACAAAACTCTCCGTCAACCTCAATGCAGTGGCGCAACTGCGCAATCGCCGGGATTTGCCCTGGCCGAGCGTTACGGGAGTCGCGCGCGTCGTTCTCGATGCCGGCGCCGTGGGGATCACTGTGCATCCCCGTCCCGACGAGCGCCATATCCGGCGCTCTGACGTATTCGATCTTGTCAACCTGCTGCGCTGCGAATACCCGCAGGCTGAATTCAATATCGAAGGCTATCCGACATCGGAATTTCTCGAACTGGTAGCTGCGGCAAACCCTCATCAGGTTACGCTGGTGCCCGATGCGCCCGATCAGGCAACGTCAGATCATGGATGGGATTTTGTTGCTCATCAGAATTTGCTTGCCGATGCCGTGAGCCAACTTTCAGCACCGAAGCGGCGGATTGCTATGTTCTGCGACCCCGACGCAAGCTCTGAGGCGCTCGAAGCAGCCAAGGCTGCGGGAGCTGACCGTATCGAACTCTATACCGGTCCCTATGGGGCGTGCTTTGATAACTCCGAAGCTGCGGTTTCTGCACTGACCGATCTCGCCGAAACCGCCCATGCCGCGCATGCGCTCGGTCTGGGTATCAATGCCGGCCATGATCTCACATTGGCCAATTTGCCCACATTCCAGAGCATCGTACCTTTCGTCGACGAAGTTTCGATTGGCCATGGCATCACCGCCGATGCGCTGTTGATCGGATTTGCCGAGGCTGTCCGAAAATATATCGGAGCTCTGGGGCGTTAGCCAAATCCAACAGGTCAGCCATTTTGTCGTTTCAGCTTGGTTGTTTGTTTGTTCGGTAACGTCGAACAATCAAAGTATTATGGAATTTCTCCCTATTTTCATATGTTTTTCAGTGGCTTGACATTGTCGACTAGATCGCTAGGAAAAAGAATATGCCTTGCGAACACGCGTGTGCCTACTTGAGTGTCGACCTAAAAGGCACATATGCAGCCCTACTTACTGTTCGTAACTAAGTGTAGGGAATCATCATGTCCAAGCCTAAAATCGCAATCATCATTTCTTCGACCCGTGAAAGCCGTTTTGCAGACAAGCCGGCCCAGTGGCTGCTGGCCAAGGCTCAGGAGCGCACTGAGTTTGACGTTGAACTCGTCGACCTGCGCGACTTCGATCTGCCCTTCTTTGACGAAGTGGCTTCCAACATGTGGGCGCCCAGCGAAGATCCGAAAGCTATTGCGTGGCAGAAGAAAGTCGGCGAATTCGATGGCTACATCTTCCTGGTGGCAGAATATAATCGCTCGATCACCGCAGCGCTCAAGAACGCACTCGATCAGGCCTATGTCGAATGGACCAAGAAGCCGGCAGCCTATGTCGGTTATGGTTCGGTCGGTGCAGCCCGTGCCATCGAGCAGCTTCGCCTGATCAACGTTGAACTGCAGATGGTACCCGTTCGGCACGGTGTTCACATCGGCGGTTCGGAGTTCTTCACAGTGTGGGGCGGCGGCAAGAACGAGCCAATGGATGCCATCGAGCCCGCAGTTGGCCCGAGCCTGAACGACATGTTCGAAAATCTTGCCTGGTGGACCAACGCAACCAAGGCAGCGCGCGACGGTAAGGTTGAAGCCATCGCCGCCGAATAGATATTGTTGCACTATCGACAAGAGGGCTGCCCGAACGGGCGGCCCTTTTTTTTTTGTCGATGGCCGCGGTGCCGCCATTTGGCCATGGAGGGTGCCTAGATCCTACTGGCAGCGATCCGACACAGGGGAACGGGATGTTGGACTGGTTTGAAACTGCCGGCGACTTTTTGATGGGAACCGCAATCTCCACACTCTCGGTCGTGGGCTTGGGACCGGACGAACCCACACGCTATCAGATGGATGGATTTCTTGCCGGACTGACCCAAGGGTGTCAGATATCGAGTGATCTTGGCGTATTCTGGGAGCAGATCGTTGCCGATGGTGCGCTTATCGTACCCGCCGATGCCGGTAAATACTTCTCATCGGCCCAGATTGCAGTGCGCGAGGACCACCGGGAGCTCCGCGTGCCAGTGCAGGGCGTTTGGATGGGGCATGATGTTGCTGCGATCTCGGTTATCGCGGGCATCGACAATGGCTATTCGTCGATTGGCGTGATCTTCGCTGCCGGTCAGGAAGGGCTCGATAGCGGATTTGCACCACTGGCAGGGCATTCGGACGCCATTATGAAGGCGGATCCTGACAATCTTGTAGGCGCCAGCGCAGTCTACGGCACTTTTGGCGGTGCACAGCAGTACATCTGCGACTTTTCAAACTAGTTTCGATTGCTTCAGCGCGGCATGTCCGGGCAAAGATAGGGGACCGGGGAGACAGTGTAGCGTTTTTCCACCACCTCATCGCCAACAAGGTGCAATGCGAGCACGAGTTCTGCCTCGTTGAGTTCAACGATGTCTGCTTCGATGGTCATTGCGTCTTCTTCCCAGCTCAGCGATTCGTCACCGGTCATCTTCCAACTGGACAGGCGATAGGTTTCCCAGCACGAAACTTGGAGCATTGTGCCCTCGGACAGAAACAGAACCATGGCGCCGGGCAGTCCTGCGTCCTCTTCGGCCTCGACCCAGAATTTTTCAGTGAGGGACGCTCCGATCATCGGCGCCGACGTCATGCCTTCAGCCTCCTGGGATAGGGCGGGCGCTGCCGACAGCAGCGCTATAGCGAGGGCGAGGGCTGAAAGAACCTGGCGATGCATTTGGGTGAATCCTTGCCTTGGGACGTGCATCAGTCTGTATGGCAGATTGGCCCAAACTGTGGTTGGCAAAAAGGGGAAAATCTCTCTTGAAAACAACCGAACCGTACCGTACGGTACGCCTCGCTCGAAGGGGCGATTTTTCTCCAATCGAGCGCTGCTTTGCGGCGATGATAATCGATATCACATAATGAGTCACGCTTGACCCCGCCAACTTTGACCATAAGCGACGATGCGCTCACCGGCCGCCAGAAAGATGTTCTGGACGCGGCGCTGGGACTGCTGGTGGATGGCGGCGATGGGCTGACCATGACCGGGGTGGCCCGCCGGGCAAGCTGCTCGAAGGAAACGCTTTACAAGTGGTTTGGAGATCGGGACGGGCTTTTGACGGCCACGGTCCAGTGGCAGGCGTCGAAAGTGCGCGTTGTGCCTGTCGATCGAGAAACGCTGGACAAGCGAACGCTGGGCATTGCGCTGGAAAAATTCGGGCGCGACTGGCTGACGGTTCTGACCGGCGACATTTCCGTTGCACTCAACCGTCTTGCGGTTTCCCACGCGGGTCAGGAAAAGCGCAATCTGGGCGCTATCGTCCTGGAAAACGGTCCTATCGGTATGGCACGGCGCTGCAAACCACTGCTCGAAGCAGGCAAGGAAGCAGGGCTTCTCGATTTCGACGATGCCGATCAGGCGTTTCGCACATATTTCGGTCTGGTGGTCAGAGACACCCAGATCCGCATGCTGCTCGGTGAACAAAGGCGGCCGAGTGAAGAGAAGATTGCGGGCCAGGCACGCCGGGCCCGCGAACAGTTCTTTACGCTCTACGGGGCGTAAAACATCAACAACGACCAGCGACATGGGGAGAGACCAATGCGCGTTTATTACGATCGGGATGCCGATATCAATCTTTTGAAGGCCAAGAAGGTCGCCATCATCGGCTATGGCAGCCAAGGCCGCGCGCACGCGCTGAACCTCAAGGATTCGGGCGTTACCGACATCGCTGTGGGTCTGCGGCCGGGTTCTGCGACCGCCAAGAAGGTGGAGGCCGACGGCCTAAAGGTCATGAGCGTCGCCGAGGCTGCGGCCTGGGCCGACATGATGATGATGGCGACGCCCGATGAACTGCAGGCCGACATCTATCGCGACGATATTGCGCCCAATATCCGTGATGGCGCCGCGCTGGCGTTCGCACACGGTCTCAATGTGCATTTCGGCCTGATCGAGCCCAAAGATACCGTCGACGTTCTGATGATTGCGCCCAAGGGGCCGGGCCACACTGTGCGTGGCGAATATGAGCAGGGTGGCGGGGTTCCGTGCCTGATCGCCATCCATCACGATGCGACCGGAAATGCCCATGATCTCGGCTTGGCCTATGCTTCGGGTGTCGGCGGTGGCCGTTCTGGCATCATCGAAACCACCTTCAAGGAAGAGTGCGAAACCGATCTGTTTGGTGAGCAGGCCGTTTTGTGCGGTGGCGTCGTAGAGTTGATCCGCGCTGGATTTGAAACGCTGGTCGAAGCCGGTTATGCGCCGGAAATGGCCTATTTCGAGTGCCTGCACGAAGTGAAGCTGATCGTCGACCTGATCTACCAGGGCGGCATCGCCAACATGAACTATTCGATCTCCAACACTGCAGAGTGGGGCGAATACGTGACCGGCCCGCGCATCATCACCTCGGAAACGAAGGCTGAAATGAAGCGCGTTCTCGCCGACATTCAATCGGGCAAGTTCACGTCCGAGTGGATGCAGGAACATAAGTCCGGTGGGGCTCGCTTCAAAGGCATTCGCCGCAACAACGACGCGCATCAGATCGAGGAGGTTGGTACCAAGCTCCGTGACATGATGCCGTGGATCAAGGCTGGTGCGCTGGTCGACAAGGCTCGCAACTAGGGCCTATCAGCTCTCTGCGACAAAGTTTGCGCCGGTCCGCTATCCGCGGGTCGGCGCTTTTTTTGGTATCTATCGGGCTTCATTTGTTTTCAGGTGCCCGAACCATGAGCCGAAGATGGCCGGCCAAACGACGCGCCGGTGTTTTCAACCCCCAGCTGGGCAATTTTCGGTCTGTAGTGAGGACGTCAGCGGGGACGTCTAGCAAAATCCGGTGCGTGTTCGGGACGGGGGCCAAACGCGACGAAGTGGGCGGGAAGTTTTCGGAACCCCGGAACATGCCGGGCAAGAAACAATAAAAAGCGTGGTGGCCCGGCACGACCCGATTGAAATCCCTTCTGAAAAATGACCCGATGGAGAACACGCTGCATGGCCTGGATTATCCGGGTGGGCATCATGCGGCGGCGTTGTACTGCCGCGAGGTCATTTTCAGACACGATGCCCGCGCGCAGAGGGTTGCGAAGGATGCGGGCGGCGGCAACTGCATCCTGGATGGCGAGATTGATGCCAACGCCGCCGGCTGGCGACATGGCGTGGGCGGCATCGCCGATGCACAAAAAGCCGGGACGGTGCCAACGCGTGAGCCTGTCGAGTTTGACGTCAAGGGTCTTGATTTGATCCATCGATTCAAGGGTATTAACGCGATCGGCGAAATCCGGCCGCAGCCTGGAAATCATAGTGCGCAACGGCTCGACCCCTTGCGCGCGGCGCGCGGCGTCGGTGCCTTTGGGTATGAAAACTGCGATCTGGAAAAACCCCTCGCGCGCTATTGAAAGCATGATTTCACTACCCGCAAAACTGGGGACAAGATTGGCAGGTTCGGCCTGTTCGTCTGCATGTCGTGGCAGACGGAACCACCAGACATCGAAGGGAACATCAAAAGCCCTGGGCGTAAGTTCGGCCTCGGCGCGCAGCATCGAGCTACGGCCATCGCAGGCAACGACGAGGTCGGCTTCGATCGGCTCTTCGCCGTCTTCGGATCGGACCATGGCGCCCATAACCCGGCCGTCCCGCCAGAGCAGTTGTGTGACTTCGGTCTGCATCGACAGGGTAAAGGTCGGTTCGCGGCGAGCGTGGCCTGCAAGAAACTCCAGAAAATCCCATTGCGGGATCATGGCGATGTAATTGTAGGGTGGGGCCAGGGCGGAAAAATCGCTAAAATCGATGCTCTCGCCATCAGGCGTCGGCAGCCGTAAGCTTTGCAGCCTGCTTTGCGGCAGTTCAGAAAATTCGGCGCCGAGCCCAAGCTCGTCGAGTAGTCGGATTGTCGAGGCATGCACGGTGTCGCCACGGAAATCGCGCAAGAAGTCGGCGTGCTTTTCGCACACAATCGTTTCTACCCCACCGCGTGCCAGCAGCAGGCCCAGCATTATGCCGGCAGGGCCCCCTCCGGCAATGAGGCACATCGCGCGTTTCATGCGACCTCTCCAATCAGCCATTGTGCCAAAACTGGGACGACATGTCGCTGGAGAAATTACGGGCGTGGTCCCTGTCCGGATCACCGGTTATGCGTGTGGTAACGATTGCGACGATAGGCATAGCGCGTGTTGCGCACATATCTGGATTTCGCCGACCACGCTGCAAGGACTGGCCGAAAGATGAAGCTGACCTATTTCGTTCTCGATGTTTTTACGCGCGACCGTTTGAGCGGAAATCCTTTGGCCGTGGTGCTCAAGGCCGATGAGCTTTCAAGCACGCGCATGCAGGCGATAGCGCGTGAGTTCAATCTTTCCGAGACGGTTTTTGTCAATGCGGCGAAGGGCGAACGCCATACTGCCGCGCTGCGGATTTTCACACCGACAAGCGAGCTGCCTTTTGCCGGTCATCCAACAATCGGCGCGGCTGTGCTGCTGGGCCTTCAACACAAGCAAAGCGCAGTGCGGCTGGAACTGGGTGTGGGCAATGTGACGGCCATCATGGAGCGGATCGACAAGCGCACAGGCGAAGCCAAATTTGCGCTGCCACAGCTTCCCGCGGCAACCGGCAAAGCTGTCGAAATTGCCAGTGTTGCCAAGCGTTTGGGCCTCCAAGACAGCGATATCGGATGCGATGGCATGATACCTGCGCAGTATTCGGCCGGACTACCCTTCTATTTGGTGCCAGTGCGCGATACGCGGGCGCTTGAAGCTATCGCTTTGGAGCGTCGCGGATGGGCCGATACCTTTAAGGGCGAGCGGAACTCAGTTTATGTTTTCACCAAGACGCCCAATGAACGCGCCAACGACTATGCGGCGCGCATGTTTCAGGTTTCTCACGGGGCCGGTGAGGATGCTGCTACTGGATCGGCGGCTGCGGCCCTGATCGGCATGTTGGCCGAGCATGGCGGGTATGGCGATGGCCACCATGCCATAGCTATTCGGCAGGGACGGGAAATCGGGCGGCCAAGCCTGATCGACCTGCAGTTCAACATCGAAGGCGGTCAGCTCAGGCATTCGGGCATCGGTGGCGCTGCCGTGGTGGTGGCTCAGGGCGTTTTAGATTTCGACGACTGACCGTTTTCCGCGCTGGGGAATGCCTGGCCGATTGCAACTCTAGCAAACTCGTGCAGGGCGGTGCGTTCTGCAGTTGTTGGGCGGCGCTCTTCAGCCGTTGCGCGCAGCGCCAAGCCTTCGACGAGATCAAGAATCATTTCGGCTCGCAATGGCGCTGACTTGCCGTCGCCCAAGGTTTTGGCCACGGCGGCGGTGAGACCGGCGCGATTGCTCTTGAACAGGTCGGCGATCGAAGGATTGCGAAAGGCTTCCGCGGTCAGTTCGAGGGTGAGCAGGGCGTTTTCGATACGCTGGCGATCGTGGCCAAGCGGGCGATGTTTCTCCTTGTCCTGGGACTTTTGAACACGCTGATCTTCCCTGCCGACATCCTGCACTATTACGCCGTTTATTTCCTTTTCGGCGTCGTCCTGCTTTCGCAAAACACGAGGGTGCTCATTGCGCTCATCGTGCTGCTCAATGTCTGCTTTTTGGTCCTGGTTTTTACCCTCAACTACGATACGGGATGGAACTGGCAGGACTATACCTATGACGATTTCTGGACCCCTGCGGGGTTCGTGCGCAATTTGATCTTCAACGGCTGGCATCCGGTTGTTCCGTGGTTGGGATTTTTCCTGTTCGGGATCATTTTGAGCCGTATGGAGCTGGGCGCGGGCAGGGTACAGATGTCGTTGGCTGGCATCGGTGCGATGGTGCTTGTCGGGACCAGCGTCATAAGCAGTTCGTTGACAGGACTTGTCGATCCCGAGCTCGCGCCGCTGATTGCAACGCTGCCTATACCGCCCGGTCCTCTTTTCACGATCGTCGGGGTTGGTGCGGCTTGCGTGCTGGTCGGGTTGGGACTCTGGACCATAGACAGGATCGGGACGCGCGGCGTGGCTGGCGTCCTGGTTGCAGCGGGGCGCCAAAGTTTAACGCTCTACCTGGCCCATATCATTATCGGCATGGGGGTGCTCGAAGGCCTCGGGTTGCTCGGTGGGCAGTCTGCAACAAGCGCCGCGATTGCGGCCCTGGTCTTCTGCGCGGCGGCCTGTATTTATGCGGCTTTGTGGCAAAGGGTGGCCCAGCGCGGGCCACTGGAAGCGCTCATGCGCCGCGTCGCGGGCTGATCGAGCGGCTTTGTGACGCTTTTTTTGCCCGAAAGGGTTGCCTTGGGCAGACATCTGACGCATCTTCCCGGTGGAAACAATTTACAGGCCAATTGCTAGTTTGATGCGTCCTTTGAGAAAAAGCGCCGCCGTAGCCATAGCCGCCAGCAGGCAGAAAGCCTTGCAGGCCCGAATCCTCGTGGGTTCGGCGCTTCTGCTTTCCACTGCACTTCTACTCCTCCTTATCAGCCCCTGATAACCGGCAGTTCGCTTCAAGCGCGGACGGGTCGTCAGGGGGTATCGCCATAATGCCGAACGTTAACGTCCGGCCATAACCTGCTGCATGCGCAAAGCGACCAAGCGCAGGGGCCGATCAAGGAAGACCAAGATGACCAGCCAATCCAACACCGACCGCGTCTATATTTTTGACACCACGCTGCGTGACGGCGAGCAGAGTCCCGGCGCGACAATGACGCTGGAGGAAAAACTCCAGGTTGCCGAGATTCTCGACACGATGGGGGTCGATATCATCGAGGCGGGCTTCCCCATTGCGTCCAATGGCGATTTCGAGGCCGTGGCGACCATTGCAAAACGGGCTAAGAATGCTGTGATCTGTGGACTGGCCCGCGCTATTCCCGCTGATATCGACAGGGCGGCAGAAGCTGTGCGTTTTGCCAAGCGCGGACGAATTCATACATTCGTTTCGACATCACCCATCCATCTGGCTCACCAGATGAGAAAGACCGAGGATGAGGTGCTCGAAATCGTTACCAAGACTGTGGCGCAGGCCCGCAACCTTGTCGATGATGTTGAGTGGTCGGGCATGGATGCCACCCGCACGCCACTCGAATTTCTGGCGCGCTGCACCGAGGCTGCAATCAAGGCCGGGGCGACCACGATTAACATTCCCGACACCGTCGGCTATTCGACGCCTGAGGACTATTACCAGCTGATCAACGATCTGATCACCATGGTGCCCAATTCGGACAAGGCGATTTTTTCGACACATTGCCACAATGATCTGGGCCTGGCCGTCGCCAATACGTTGGCTGGTGTTCGCGCCGGTGCGCGGCAGGTCGAATGTACGATCAATGGTATCGGCGAACGAGCGGGCAACGCTGCGCTTGAAGAGATCGTTATGGCGCTGCGCACTCGCGCCGATGCGATGCCGTATCACACCGCTATTGAATCGACCCATCTCTCGCGCGCTTCGCGCGTCGTGTCGGCCGCCGCCAATTTTCCCGTTCAATACAACAAGGCCATCGTAGGCAAGAACGCCTTTGCCCATGAGAGCGGCATCCACCAGGACGGCATGCTCAAGAATGCCTCGACCTATGAAATCATGACGCCCGAAAGCGTGGGTATCAAATCGACTTCGTTGGTCATGGGTAAGCATTCGGGGCGTCACGCGTTCAAGGAAAAGCTCAAGGATCTGGGGTATGATTTGGCCGACAACCAGTTTCAGGAAGCGTTTCAGCGCTTCAAGGATCTGGCTGACCGCAAGAAACACGTCTACGATGATGACATCATCGCGTTGGTTGACGACGAAATGGGCTCGGGCGCTGACCGCATAAAACTGGTCGATATGAGCGTGACGTCGAAAACAGGCGGCGTGCATCGGTGCGAGCTCAAAGTTGCAGTCGATGGCGCGCCGGTGGACGTGTCTTTCGATGGCACCGGATCGGTCGATGCGATCTTTTCGGCAATCAAGGCTGCCGTGGAAGCCGAGCCACATCTGGTGCTCTACGCAGTTGACGGGGTAACCGGTGGCACCGACGCCCAGGCCAATGCTCATGTGCGTCTTGAAATGAATGGCCGTATCGCCTCGGGCAACGCTACCGAACCCGATACGTTGGTCGCTTCCGCCCGTGCCTATCTCAACGCTTACAATCGCTTGTTGGTCGAGCGCGGCGCGCCAGCGCAGGGTGCCTTGGCGGGCTGATTTTTTGCGGCCCTGGAGCGGGCGGGTCTTGAGGGTGTTCGTTCTTTTTGGACGACATAGGTCCTCGGTGATTATTTGATGGCGGTTATTGACCGGACCCGTGGTTCTCCATGGGTCCGGGCTCGCTTTGAAGGACGACAAGGACGTGGCAATTCGGGCCGAAATTCGCGGTGTGCTCACCGGCTTTGGCCTCATTGCAGGCGTTATCGTTGCGCTAACGCAGGTTGATCTCGGCTTGCCCGGGCAGGTCATCTTGCAATCCTTGCAACTCCATATCGCGGCGAGCCTCGTCGGGTTGGCGATTTTTCTTGCACTGGCCGGCGCGCGATGGCGGGCTGGGTTCATTGCGGCGCTGGCTGTCTTTGCCGGTGGACATGTCATGTGGCGGGTCGCCGACCAATATGAAGGCCGCAGCGCATTGCAGGATAGCGAGCGCCTTGCAGAATTCAGAGTGCTCAGCTTCAACGTTCTCGAATCCAACGACAGGCACGCCGAAATCGCCGACTTTATCGCGGGTTCGGGGGCCGATATCGTCGTGATCATGGAAGCCGCGCGGATGCGGCAGCATTTGCCCAAGCTGGAAACCGTCTACCCATATCGTGCCGGGTGTGTGTCGGCCGCCACATGCGATTTGATGATGCTATCAAAGCTGGCGCTCTCCGATACGGAGCTCCGCTCGCTGGGCACAACATATCCCAACAGGATGATCGTCGCGCGGACCGAGATTGCAGAGGAGCCGGTGACGTTGGTTGCGGCCCATCTGACAAAACCCTATTTCGATGGGGCAGGGCTGCATGAAGTCTGGCGGCTGACCGAACATCTGTCGGAAATCGATGGGCCGCTCGTTCTGGCTGGCGATTTCAACTCGGCGCCTTGGTCAGACGCCATCGACATGCTTATTCAAAGGGCCGATTTGTTGCCGCCGCCGCGCTACAACGCGACCTGGCCGACCGAATTTGGTCCGCTGGGCGTACCCATCGATCATATCTTTTCGCGTGCGCCAATCGTTATCGAGGACATCGAAGCACTAGCCGATCCGATGGGGTCGAACCATCTTGGTCTTTTTGCCCGACTTCAACTGGTGGCGCAGTAGATCCGGTTGGGTCTTGTGGGTGTCGGAAGAAAACTTCCGGCGTGACACAGGCGAAGCAGATTGTCGTGTTGGCCCGAAACCATTGTTGGCAATTTGCCGTATCTTCCTAAAATCAGAAGAACTGCGCCCACTCACGCAGCTTTGACTTGTTGTTGAAGCCCGGTGCGTTCCAACTGGCGCAAACGAGGAGGTGCACCATGCATCGCACATTGATTGCTTTGGCAACCGCCACTGGCGCGCTTGCCGCCACGCCTGCATTTGCCGATACCGCGCTTTTCGCCGGCGGGTGTTTTTGGAGCGTTGAATCCAATTTCGAAAAGGTCGAGGGTGTTTCGGAGGCCGTGTCGGGCTTTGCCGGCGGGCACGTCGAGAACCCGACCTATAACGAGGTCGCTTATGGCGGCGACACCGGGCACTACGAAACGGTGGAAATAACCTTCGACCCGAACGTAGTCAGCTATGAAGACCTATTGACAGTGTATTGGCACACCACCGATCCGACAGATGCCGCCGGGCAGTTCTGCGACCAGGGGCCAATGTACAAGCCAGCGATCTTTGCGCTCAATGAAGAACAGGCCGCCATTGCCGAAGCGAGCAAGGCAGCGATTGCTCAATCGAGTGGATATACCATCGTCACCGAGATCAAACCGGCTGCGAATTTCTATCCCGCCGGGCCGGAACATCAGGATTTTTACAAGACCAATCCGGCTCACTATGAGCGCTACCGGATCGGGTGTGGACGGGATGTGGTGATACGGGATTTGTGGGGCGATCAGGCCTTTCTCGGTACCAGCGAAAATCCTTTTCCCTAAAGATCGGGAAATCCATTGTTGTGGGTAGACAGCCTTCATAGCGTTTGCTAGAGAAACGCCACTCTGGCGGTGCGGAGACGCGCTGCCCGATGGTTCGGGTGTATAGCTCAGTTGGTAGAGCAGCTGACTCTTAATCAGCGGGTCCGAGGTTCGAGCCCTCGTACACCCACCAAAATCCTCAATGTAAAGCAGAGCTTTAGCCCTTCGGGGCTTGATGAGGTGGCTATCGACGCTGTGCATTTTCGACTCTTTGCCGCTGCGATGGATGTAGTGCGCTATTCCCAAATTCATCACGACTGTCGTGCCAACCGAACTCAGCGGCTCGGTCTGTCAGGTGCGGGCTCGCTGTGAATTTGTAATCCCCGCAGGGCTTCAGTCCCCGCGCGCATCAAGTTCGAAAATACCACCTTGTGCGGCATTGACGAACGGTGGCATTTGGCCGACGGACATCAACGTCCCTCTACCCCTAAACACTGGCCGGACGCTTGCAGTACTCTTTACACCATGTCCGCCCTCTCTTGTGGACGGGGGATATCGATGTGTTTCCGGGGGAGGCGCTTCAATCAAATGCCGGCGAGCCGACAGCGTGCTGTGTGGTAGGGGAGGCCCTTCGATACCGAACAAAAAGCCTTTTTCTCCGCTGGCGTGGACTGCTTGCTGCTATCAGGATGTTGAACTCATGGAGCCGCAGGATGCGCTTTGGGGCGGATACAGTCGCGTTGACGCAGAACTGCGCGGCATGCAGCGGTTGCTTGAAATGGATAGAAGCTGGACGCACTACATCAATTTGTCCGGACAAGATTTTCCACTCAAGAGCCGGAAATACATGCGCGAGTTTTTCGCCGCCAATCCGGGCAAGCAGTTCATCCGCACGCTTGACCAGCGCAATGAGCGTCCAGACACCCTAAACCGGATCAACCATCTGCTCGTTGAAGATCGTGGAAGTGTGATCGCGACAGGCATAGCCCGCCCCTATTTGGCTGGCGACACACTCTTTTTCGGCACGCAGTCGATGCCGAAAAAGACACTCACATATTGTCGCTGCTCGAACGTCGATTGAAATCGTCGGCAGATCACACCTATCGCTTGCCGGCTCAAATATTGAAAATGCCTTCGTATTCCAAGCGAAACGATGCAGCCTTTGCGAAATTGATTGCACTCGCAGGGCATTATGCCAATAGGCGAAGGCCGCGACGGTGCGCATGGCCATTGAGTAAAGAGCCAGTCGCCGATGGTAGGTGCAAACAAGGCGAGAATGGATGCTTGAGGATCGAGTACGTCAGGTTCTTATTAATCTGGCCAAAGCGTCCACGCCGATCACGTACAAGGCCCTTGCCGATCAACTTGAACTGGTGCCGCCGCGCACTATCCAAAGGGTCGCTCGCGCCCTTGAAGACCTTATGGTCGAAGATGCCATGGCTGGAAGGCCGTTGCTAGCAGCGCTTTGCGTTAGACGCCAGCCGATGACGACGCCTGCGCGCGGGTTTTTCATTGCTGCCAAAGCGTTAGGTTTGTTTTCCGGCAGCCCCGATGGCCAAGACGCACGAGACTTCCATGAGCGCGAATATGCACGCGCAATTGCCTATTACGGCCGATCGGACGCTTGAGATTGTAAAGAGCGTTTTCATCGGCCCGCAATGTGCCCTCCGAACTGCCGTGGCAAGCCTTGGTTTACCATTGATGCAGTTCGTCGCATTTCTCGTCGCGATGAAAGCATTCCATAGGGGGAAGCGGCTAGGGTGGGTTGAAATTGAACATCCTGGGTGACGCCAATGTCCTTGACCAGCCATTCGCCAGTTTTGACAACGCTTGCTGCCGCCACTTCGGGTGTTTCGCGGTCTAAAGCGCCGCTTCTTGCGTTCGACGTGCTTGAGGGAGAGAGCTGGGACAGGCTGGTCTCGGGCTTCTATGGCGTTTGTCAGGAGCAGCTTTATGCCTATGCGCGCCGGCGTTGGCCGGGCGTAACACTTGAGCCTGTGCTGTTTTCCGATGGCGGAGAACCGGTGGGTGGGGCGCTGGTGATGTTGCAGCGCCTGCCGTTGGGCGTGGCGACAGTCGCACTGGTCAAATGGGGACCGTTTCTGGCGCGGAACGCCGGGGGCGACAATGCCGCTCTCATGGCGCGCATGGCCGATAAGCTGGTTGCAGAATACGCCCGTAAACGCAAGATGATGCTGTCGATCATGCCGCCCGTTGCGGCTGGCGCTGTTGATCCTGTGGCTCAAATGCTCAGCGAGCGGGGCTTTAAGCCCGGCGTCCGTGTGAAGCATCCAATGCGATATGTTGTTGATGTCACGCCCGACGACGAGACACGACTTGCCGCGTTCAATCAGAAATGGCGCTACAACCTGCGCAAGGCCATGAAGGCCGGGCTTGAGTTTACCGTTGGCGGACCTGACGATATCGCGCGGTTCATGACGCTTTACCGAGCCATGAGCGTACGCAAGCTTTTCCCTGACTATTCGGGAATCGATACGCTGAATGGGCTGATGAACATGCCTGACGGCACGGCGCGTCCTGAATTGTTTTTCGTCTCGCAAGGCGATCGAACTGTCGCTGGGGCGGCTATTTTCACTGCCGGAAATACAGCGTGCTATCTTTATGGCGCCACCGACGATGCTGCGCTGGATTTACGGGCAGGCTATCTGCTGCACTGGCATATCATCCGCTGGTTGCGCGATAACACAAGAGCCGAGCTCTACGATCTGGGCGGTACGGACGGGTTTGCCGGCCTGCACCAATTCAAGAGCGGGATGGTGGGAGAGGCTGGCCACATCAGTCCGTTGGCTCCGACCATGAATTATGCGTCCCATTGGCCCGCCTATGCTGCGGGCACTGCTGCCTACAAGGCGCGAGAGATGTTGACGCGCAGCCGCGATGCGGCTCTGGCGGGACGACTTGAATTGCAAAAACGGCTGCGCACTCTGGTTCGGATTGATTCCAAATCGTAATCGTGACGCATTGATTTATCGCATGCCCGAACTGATCAGGCCGGCCCGAATGGGACGGTCATAGTGATGTCGGGGTGCAAGGGGCTGACGCCCGGGAGATTCCTGCAATGTCCATAGCCGGAAGGCTCGCGTCGAAATCGGTGATGATTTTTGGTCTGCGCATTTTTGGCGCGGGGTTCATATTTCTTGTTCAGGCGGCCATATCCCGGGTTTGGGGCGCGGCGTCGCTGGGCGACTTCCTACTGGTGATCGCGGCCGCCAATCTGATTGCGGTCATGCTGCCGTTGGGCTTTCAGGCAGTGGCGACCTATTTTTCTGCCGAGTACGGCTCGCGCGGTGAGGGCAATCATCTGCGGCGTTTTGTTGGCCTCGGTTATGTCCAGATGGCAATTATGGGGTGTGCAATTCTGGCGCTCGGCTGGCCGTTGACCTTTGTTCTGGGCGAGGCGGGGGCGCATCTGCGTCCACTCTGGGCACAGACCGCGCTGATCGGCATTGCAACGGCGGTCACTTACATGGGAACCACGACGCTGGTGGGCCTGAAACGGCCAATGGCTGGGTATCTGCCCGACATGATTTTTCGCCCGGCGCTAACTTTGGCCGCGTTCGGCGTCGTGGCATTGTTAAGTCCTGTTGCCGACCTCGGACTGATGTTGTGGCTGCTTGCCTTCGCCCTTCTTGCGCTGTTTGCGGTTCAGGGACTATGGGTGCGTCAAGCGGTGATTGCTGTGCCAGCAGCCGATACGGTGCGGGCAAGCGAACGCAAGCGCTGGTGGCGCTTTGCAACGCCCTGGGTGCTCATCACGCTCGCTTCCGACTATTTCTTCGATATCAACCTGCTCTTGCTGGCTGGTCTGCTCGATCGGACCGAACTTGCGATCTTCGGCGTGAGCACACGCATTTTCGCATTGGCGTCATTTGGTGTGGTTGCTGTTTATGCACTCACATTGCCCAATATGTTCGACGCGGAGCGTGATGCCGATAGCGGTGCGTTCGGGAAACGGGTTGGTGAAGCCAATCTCGTGGCCACGGGATTGGCGCTGGTGTTGTTCTTCGGGGTGCTTTTGGTCGGGCGGTATGCGCTGATGCTGTTCGGCGATGAATTTGCCAACGGAGCATTGCCTGTCGCGGTTCTTTGCCTCGGGCTTGTCGTGCGCGCTGCATTCGGGCCGGCCTCGCTTGTGCTCTCGATGCATGATCGGCCCTGGGCCAGCCTGCCGTCTGTCGGACTGGGACTTTCGGCTCTCATTGTGGGCAATCTGACGCTCGTGCCATCCTATGGGCTGATGGGCGCTGCAGTGTCGGCCTTTATCGCGATTTCGCTTTGGTCCGTGTCGCTTTGGGCGACTGCGCTTCATCGGGCTAAAATCGATGTTTCGATCTTCGGGCGGTTCAGGGCGGCTGCCGCCTAGCGATCGAACAGGGCCTTTGCCTTGAGCTTGAGGCGCTTGGACAGGGGCAGGGAGATGCCGTTGTCATAGCCTTCGACAGCTTTGGTGAACTTGCGCTCCATGACAAAATAGTCCTCACCGAAGATGTGATCTTCGAGATGGGCGACCTGGCTGTATCCAAAGCGCTTGAGCAGAACCAGTGCGGGCCGGTTGTCCGGGCGCGTGTAGGTTGAAGCTTTGTGAAAGCGGGAATTGTCCCAATGGGAAATGAAGGCCTCCATCCCGAACCTTCCCAATGGTGTGCCGCGGAAATCGGGATAGATTGACGACCAGAACTGAAAGATCGTTCCGTTGGCCGGACCTGAGATCAGGAAGCCGCCGGTTTTGCCGTCCATTTCAAGCAAAAGGACATGCCAGGGGTCGATTTCAAGCAGGGTGCGCAAGAAAGTGCGGCTGAAGCGGCTCTTTTCGAATGTTTTGAAACGCTCGCCGTAATAGGGCATTGAATCGATCAGATCCATCAGCTCGCGGTGGACATCTGCTATGTCGGCGTGGGACGCCGCACGCGAAGTCATCTTTGCGTCGATCATCGTCTTTTCCCCTGCATTACAGAGCAAGCCTAGTTTGAGGTCTGCTAAAAAAGCGTGAGTGGGTCGATGCGGTAAAATCGATTATTTCGACACTTGCGGGGATTGGCACTTGGACTGCCTTGCAGTTTGCAGAAACCGCGGGTTAAGACAGAGACAACAATCCACTAGAGCTCAATCCGATCTGCTTGCATTGGACCGGTGCTCTAATGCCCTGTTTATCCTGCGGTCCGACCGAAAAGCCCAAGACTTTTCCGACCGCACTCAAGTGGAGGAAGACTATGAGTTCGGAGGTTGTGTTTGCGCCGTCGGAAGATGTGGTTGCAAAGACCAGGGTCACTGCCGAGCAGTACGAACAGATGTATAAACGCTCGATTTCCGACCCAGATGGCTTCTGGGGCGAACAGGCGAAGCGTATCGACTGGATCAAGCCCTTCACAAAGGTCAAAAACACAAGCTTTGAATGGCCTGAGATTTCGATCAAATGGTTCGAGGACGGCCAGCTGAACGTTGCTGCCAATTGCATCGACAGGCACCTTGCCGAACGCGGTGACACTGTCGCCATCATCTTTGAACCCGACGACCCCAACGCCGGCGCTCGCCGCATCACCTATCGCGAGCTCCATGAAGAAGTTTGCCGTTTCGCCAATGTGCTTAAAGATCTCGGCGTTCAAAAGGGCGAGCGGGTGACCATCTATATGCCGATGATCCCCGAAGCGTCCTACGCGATGCTGGCCTGTGCGCGGATCGGGGCTGTCCATTCAGTGGTGTTTGGGGGATTTTCTCCCGATGCACTGGCTGGTCGAGTCAATGACTGCGACTCTCGCGTCATCATCACCGCCGATGAAGGCTGTCGCGGTGGCAAGAAGGTGCCGCTCAAGGTCAATGTCGATAAGGCGCTCGAGGAGTGTCCGGGCGTTGAAAAGGTTTTGGTCGCCAAAAACACCGGCGGCGACATTGCAATGAAGGACGGTCGCGACGTCTGGCTCCATGAAGCGGCGGCCGCTGTCGAACCGGTGTGCGAACCTGAAGCGATGAACGCCGAAGACCCGCTGTTTATCCTGTATACTTCGGGTTCGACGGGCAAGCCAAAGGGCGTGTTGCATACCACTGGGGGCTACCTCGTTTATGCATCGCTGACCCATGAATTGACGTTCGACTACAAGCAGGGCGAAGTGTTCTGGTGTACTGCCGACGTGGGTTGGGTTACCGGGCATAGCTATATCGTCTATGGGCCGTTGGCCAATGGTGCGACCACGCTGATGTTTGAAGGTGTGCCGAACTATCCCGATGCCGGGCGGTTCTGGGATGTTGTCGACAAGCATAAGGTCAACATTTTTTATACAGCACCGACAGCGATCCGCGCCTTGATGGGCGCGGGCAACCAGTTTGTTGAACGGGCGAACCTGTCGAGCCTGCGGCTGCTAGGCTCGGTGGGTGAGCCGATCAATCCCGAAGCCTGGATGTGGTATTATCGCCAAGTGGGACGGGAGCGTTGCATCGTTGTCGATACGTGGTGGCAGACCGAAACCGGCGGGTTCATGATTACCCCGCTGCCTGGCGCCATTCCGACCAAGCCCGGTTCGGCGACCAAACCCTTTTTCGGGGTGAAGCCCGTTGTGCTTGAACCGGAAAGTGGCAAGGTGATCGAGGATACCGCGGCGTCTGGTGTTCTGGCAATCGCCGATAGCTGGCCAGGCCAGATGCGGACCGTCTATGGTGACCATCAGCGGTTCAAGGAAACCTATTTCCAGCAGTACAAAGGCTATTACTTCTCAGGGGATGGCTGCCGACGGGACGAAGACGGCTACTACTGGATCACTGGCCGTGTGGACGATGTGCTCAACGTTTCTGGTCACCGGCTGGGCACCGCTGAAGTGGAAAGCGCTCTGGTCGCCCATCCCAAAGTCTCCGAAGCCGCAGTTGTCGGGTTTCCCCATGACGTCAAGGGCCAAGGCATTTATTGCTACGTGACCCTTATGGCGGGCGACGCGGCTTCTGACGATCTCGCGACCGAATTGCGCAATTGGGTTCGCAAGGAAATCGGACCCATTGCTTCCCCTGACCATATCCAGTTCGCGCCGGGTCTTCCGAAGACGCGGTCTGGTAAGATCATGCGCCGCATTCTGCGCAAGGTGGCCGAGAACGATTATGGCGCGCTTGGCGATACCTCGACGCTCGCGGATCCGGGGGTGGTCGACGATCTGATTGCCAACCGCAAAAATCGATAAGCATTGATGCTTGTTTTTGACGCCGGGCTCCGCTTTTGCAGAGCCCGGCGTCCTTGCATTTACCGGTTGTTCAATTGGTTGGGAGATAAAGGAAGTAAGCGCCCCCGGAAGTGAACTGGGGGTGCAATCAGGGGGCTATGTTCAAGGTGGCGCGGGCTCGGCATCTCATTGTTACGGCGATTGTCTGCGTGGTCGTGCTCGTCGCTGTTGCAGTGGGCTGGTTTGCAGCAGTCGACTTCGCGCTCCGTGATCTGCGATTCTCCTTAACGTCGCGCCCGGCCAGCGGCGATATCGTGTTTGTGGAAACAGATGCCGCTGCCCTGGTACAGGCGGGCAGCCAGTCGCGCGCACGGTCGTCATACGCTGTTGCGCTGGACTATCTGATCGACGCTGGTGCAAGCACTGTCGTTCTCGACGTCGGGCTGCAGAAATCACTGGGATATTTCGACGACAACGCTCTTGCCGATGCGATTACCCGCGCGGCAGGAAAAGTACACACTGTCGCTGTCGAAACGCGTTTGTCCGATGGCAGCAGGGCTTTGTCGATGCCAAGCGACAGGTTCGCGGCCATTGCGCCACCGGTCTATGTCGACGCTGTTGGCTACAGCCGGTTTTCCGCCTTTTATCGCAGCCGGATCGTCAATGATGGCTGGGTCATGGAGTCCCTGGCGACGACACTTGCCCACACCCGATCCTTTAACGGCCCCGGGTTTCTCATCGATTTTTCGATCGACCTTACAACAGTGCCGCGTGTGACCTTGTCGGATGTGATCGGCGGCAATGTGCAGCCAGGACTTTTCCAGGGCCGACAGGTTGTCATGGGGCAGGCAGGCTATTCACAACAGTCCAGCCATGCCGTCCCACGTTACGAAATGCTGTCAACGCCATCGCTTCAGATATTGGCCGCAGAAACCTTGCAACTGGATCGGGCGCTGGTCGATATGGGCCGGTTGCCTGCGATCGTCATCATCTTGTGCATGGGGGTGTTGTTTGCCTGCCTTCGGCCGCGCATGACGCTTGGCTCTGCCATTGCCGGCTCGCTCGCTTACGCGGGAATCCTCGAGTTCATGGCACTGGCTTTGCAGGTTCACTCAGGCTTGCTGCTGGACACCGCTGGCATCCATTTTGCCCAGATCGGATTTTTGGCAACGGCATTCTGGCATGAACTTGAAGCACGCGGTCGCTCGCTCTCCAATACGGCCCATGAGCGCGACTCCATGCGCGGCATCCTGGCGCGCGTTGTTGCCGACAATTTCGATGGGGTCGTGGTTGTCGATCATAACAAATCCATACGTGCTGCCAGCAGATTGGCCGAAGAACTTATCGCACCCGGACTGCGCGGCGCAAAAATCACCGATGTTCTTCCTGCGCCCTTCCGCGCCGCGCTCGATGCGGCACTCGATGACGGGCAGGTGCTGGAGACGGTTTCCGAAGTCGAAATTTCTTGCGAGGGTCGAAGCAGGACTGTCGAATTCGTGGTCACGCTGTCGGACGTCGACGCGGGTGAGGTTAGCCTTGAAGCGGCTGGTCGCGTCGCCTGCCTCACGTTCAGAGATGTTACCGATCGCAGGGAGGTTGAGCACAGGCTCACCTATCTCGCGCAGCACGACCCGCTGACCGGAGCCGCCTCTCGGGTCAAGTTCGTCGAAACCATAGGTGAATTGCTCGCCACCCCGTCTGGCCGGTTTCGCGGGGCCAGCGTGTTTCTTGTCGGCCTTTCAAGGCTCAAAAAGGTCAATGACACACTCGGGCATGTCTATGGCGATATTCTGCTCAAACAGGTCGTGGCACGGCTGCAGTTGTTGGGGCCAGTCAGCGTAGCGCGCCTTGAAGGCAACGGATTTGCAGTGTTGCGTGAAGGGCTTCTCGGCGATGACCAGGGCAGGGCGTTTGCCGAAAAGCTCATTGCTGAAGTGGTCCGACCCTATACACTCGACGGGCATAGGGCGCTTGTCGGTGCACGGGTCGGCATGACCGATTCCGATCTGTCAGGCAGCGCCCCCGATGCTTTGGTGAGCCATGCCGGAGTGGCCCTTTCAATTGCTTCGGACGAAGCAGGCAATCGCGCGCTGGCCTTCTCAAAAGAGATGGACACGCGTATCCGGTCCAAACAGGACATGGAAATCGCTTTGCGTGCCGCATTGGCGCGTGACGAATTTTCGGTTCACTACCAGACACAGGTCGATCTGGAGACCGGTGAAATTATCGGTGTCGAGGCTCTGGCGCGCTGGACCCATCCCGAATTGGGATCGGTTTCGCCCGCAAAATTCATTCCAGCCGCCGAGGAAACCGGGCTTATCATCGAGCTGGGCCGCTGGATATTACACGCCGCGACGAAAGAAGTGGCAAGTTGGCCGCGTCCCTTGAGCTTGTCGGTCAACGTTTCGCCGCTTCAGTTTGAACATGGCGATATTGTCGCCGATGTGCGCTCGGCTCTTGCGCAATCGGGGCTGCCCGCCGATCGGCTGAACATAGAGATCACCGAAAGTCTTATGGTAACAGAGACGTCGCCGGTCACCGAGAAGCTGGAGGTGCTGCGTGCCTATGGCGTCGGGATCGCGCTTGATGATTTCGGCACAGGTTATTCGTCGCTCGGCTATCTGGGCCGGTTGCCGGTTGATACGATCAAGATCGACCAGTGCTTCGTACGCGGCCTACCTGGAGATGCCGAGGCTTCTGCCATTATCCGGGCGGTGTTGATGATCTCTGAATCGCTTGGCAAACGGGTTGTCGCCGAAGGGATCGAAAACCAGGATCAGGCGTGGCTGCTGCGGTTGGCCGGATGCGAAACGGGTCAGGGCTACTTCTTTTCCCGACCTGGGCCTGCCGAAGACGTGCTGGCCAAATTGCTTTCAAACGAACACGACAAGCTCGCAAAGGTGATGCGCTCGGGCTGATTTGTGCCCTAAAGTTGCGAAAGATTGGCGCGCAGGGTGAGGAATCGTGCACATTTGCCATTCCCGCCGCCAACTGAAAGCAGGCCATGCGCATTTTTCTATCGATCAGTATCGCACTCGGGCTCATCATGTCCGGGCCATTGTCCGCTACGGCGCAAAGCCTTGAAGATATGGCCGGGCAGATGGTGATGCTGGGCTTTAATGGCGATGGTGCGGACGCAGCCGGGGTGCGGGCCGTGCGTGAGCAAATTGCACGCGGAGAAATCGGTGGCGTCATGTTCTTGCGCACAAATGTTGCCAGCCTCTCGGCGGTGCGTGGGATCAACAGGAGTTTAATTGCAGCGCGACCGTGGTTGCCGCCATTCATTGCGCTGGATCAGGAAGGGGGGCAGATCGAACGGCTAACGTCTGCTGTGGGGTTCGATGAAATTCCCGCAGCCCGAACCATCGCTGCGCAGACCCCTGACCGTGCACGGGCCATTTATGCAGGGCTGGCCGATGATTTGGCGCAGTTGGGGTTCAACGTCAATTTTGGTCCGGTTGTCGACCTTGATCTTAACCCGGACAACCCGATCATCGCGCGCTATGGCCGCGCCTATGGTGCTGACCCCGTTCAGGTCGTTGCGCGTGCATCGGCGTTTGTGGAGGCCCATCATGATGCAGGCATTGCCACTTCGCTGAAACATTTCCCGGGTCACGGATCGAGTGCCGACGATTCCCACGATGGATTTGTCGATATCACCGGGCTCTGGCAGCCGGTCGAACTTGAACCTTACCAGGCCATGATCGGCGCGGGTCTCGCCGACATGGTGATGGTTGCCCATCTTTATAATTCTGACGTGCAGGGAGGGGACGCGCGCCAGCTTCCCGCTTCGCTGTCGCGCACCTGGATTGAGGGCGTGCTGCGCGACCAACTTGGCTTTAATGGCGTCGCAATCAGCGATGATCTTGAAATGGGGGCTATTCGCTCGCGCTTCGATCTGCATGATACTGTGGTGGCGTCGGTCGAGGCGGGAATGGATATCTTGCTGTTTTCAAACACCGCTGCTTACGATCCGGCACTTGGGACCGAAATCCATCAAATTCTTATCGAAAAAGGGCGTGCCGACCCCGCGTTTGCTGACCGGATTGCGCAAAGCTATGGGCGTATCATCGCGCTCAAGCGCAATATCGGCATTGTGTCGTGACTCGGTTCGTAGGTCTGCTCTATTCGATTTCGTTGCCTCAGGGTAAGCGGGTTCTCAATGAGCCCTTGCGTACGCTCCTGGAAACGCTGGGCTATCGGAACGTTAGAACGCTGCTGGCTACAGGCAATGTTGTTTTCGACGCTAAGGACACCGACGCTCGGGCCCTTGAAAAGACGATCGAGCCTGCCTTTGCCGAAATGTTTGGCCGTCATATCGACTTTATAGTTCGCGAGGGTGACCGTTGGCAGGCCCTGGTCCAGGGCAATCCCTTTCCCGAGCAGTCAAAGTCCGAAGGATCGCGTGTGGCGGTCCGTGTAATGCGCGCATCGGTAACTTCAGCAGCGCAGACGTTGATTGTCGAGCGGGCTGGCAATGCTGAAATCGTGCGTTTTGTCGACGGCGATCCCTGGATCTATTTCGGAGACGGCATCGGCAGGTCAAAACTGGCCGCGGTGTTGACGCCCAAACGCACAGGCGTTGGAACTGCGCGGAACTGGAATACAGTCAAAAAGATTGCTGACGTGCTTTAGAGGGTTTGGCGAGCTGTGCGTTGAACGGTTGCCTGTTTCTTTGCTGAACGTGGCATTCGCCAGCCTGCCTCCCTAAGCTCCGAAGTTGGACTTTGGCGCTCCGAAAATTTTCGATCTTTTTGGGCCATGCGACTTGCGCAGTTATTGTGTCTCTCATGGGACACAAAAGCGAACCGAAACGGTTTTGTCATCGAGGTCTGCTCGTCTAAAGTGGCTGGCGCTGAACGGGAATCAGAATGGCCGAAATGGATGCTGCAGGCATAAAAGAAGACGGGGGCGTCCGGCACGTGAGGGCGCTCTTTTTCAGCGATGTCCATTTGGGGATGCAGGCAATTCAAGTCGAGGAACTTCTCAAGTTTCTGGCGGTTCATGACGCCGACACGATCTATATTGTTGGCGACCTGATCGACGGCTGGCGGTTGCAGAAAGAATGGAACTGGCCATCCGAGTATGACGCGTTGGCCAATGCGTTGTTGGCTAAGGCCCGCGCAGGCGCGCGCATTGTCTATCTTGCCGGCAATCACGACGAGTTCCTGCGCGACTATTTGGGGACTTATTTCGGCGGTGTGGAAATCGTCGATCGCATGATCCATATCACCGCGGACGGCAAGCGGTATCTGGTGATCCATGGCGACCAGTTCGACGTCGTTGTCGCCAATGCAAAATGGCTCGCCCATATCGGTGACTGGGCCTACAATTTCGCGCTGACCATCAATTCGCCGATCAACTGGGTACGGCGTCGCATGGGGCTTTCATACTGGTCGCTTTCGGCCTGGGCGAAACAGAAAGTAAAAAGCGCTGTTTCGGTTATGGGGCGGTTCGAGGAAGCGCTTTCGCTTGAGGCGCGCAATTCCAAGGTCGAAGGCGTGATCTGCGGCCATATCCACCAGGCTGCGATGCACCATAAGTTTGGCATTCATTACATCAATTCTGGCGATTGGGTGGAAAGCTGTACGGCAATTGTCGAAGAGCATGATGGTGGGTTTGAGCTGATCCGCTGGAAGGATGTTTCGGCGCCTCCGCGCAAGCGGCGCGGATTGGGCCGGTTACGGGCCAGCTGAGTTCTTACGAAATTTACGGTGTTTGGAGCTTGCCAGTGCGGCCGGTACAGCGCATGGTCGGGATATTCTTTCCTGCCTGCCGGACCCTTCTTCAATGTTGCCGAGCCTGCCCGAACGGCTGACCACGCCTGAAATACGCACGGGTCTGTTTTATGGCGCGATGTACCTGCCGATCGGCATCTCGACGCTGCTCCTGCCCGTGTGGCTCGATGGCAGGGGGATTGGCGAAGAAGAAATCGGCATTATCAGTGCGACGCCGATCTTCATAATGATCGTTCTGAACCTGCTTGTCGGGCGCGTGGCCGATAAGGCTGGCGACTGGCGCAGTGTCATTGTCGCCGGGTCACTGGTGAGTGCCGTCGTTTCGCTGGGATTCGTGTTCGTCGACGCGTTTTGGGGCATCCTGCTGTTCAACACGCTGCTTGTGATACCCATAATGGCCATCGAGCCGGTGATCGATGCTGCAACCATCAGGATGACGCGACGGCGGGGCACCGATTTCGCGCGCGTCAGAATCTGGGGCACTTTCGGTTATATCGGCTCCACCGCGCTGGCTGGCTGGACGTTCGGCTGGTTGGGCATTGCCGTGTTTGTACCTTTGCTGATTGCCACGGCATTGCTGCGGGGGCTGTCGGCGTTGCCGCTCCCCTATTTTCGCGCGCAGAGCGATAGCGGGCAGGCGGGCGCGCCGCTGGTAGGTGCTCCTGGCGCCGGACAGACGCTGCGGCAGGTTGCACGACCGTGGTTTGTGCTGACGCTCCTTGGTACGGCGCTGCTTCAGGCGAGCCATATGTTGTTGATCAGTTTCGGTGCTTTGTTGTGGCTGAGAGCAGGGGTGCCTGAGGCGGCAGTGGGCATATTGTGGATCGTCGCCCCGCTCTGCGAGATCGTCACGATGCTGTTCTTTGCCCATTTCGCGCGGCGGTTTTCAGCCAGGCACCTGCTCTTTGCCGCCTGTGTTAGCGGTGTACTTCGCTGGATCGGGATGGCGTATGCCACCGATATCTGGCAGCTAGCCGTGTTGCAGGCGTTTCACATGATGACGTTCGGCCTAGCGTATATGGGCATCGTCACGTTCATCGCCAACTGGACGAGCGAGGACATTGCTGCACAGGCCCAGAGCTTCTATGTCGTGCTCAAGCAAATCTGTTCGGTGATTGCTTTGCTGTTTTTCGGCGCGCTCGTGGCGCGGTTCGGACTTCAAAGTTTCTGGGCGGCGGGTCTGCTTTCCGCGATAGGGGCGGGAATGATCCTGATATCGCTCACTATCTGGTCCACTAAGGCACAGAACGAAGCGCGGCCCCTGTCACAATAGATTTGCGCAAATCAGGCATTCGGACGATCGCGAGCCAACAGCTTTGCGGTACGGTCAAATGCACTTCGCACGAACACCATCCAAAGTACGCGCGCTGTTCATCAGCGATACGCATCTGGGCATGCGCGGCGCCCAGGCAGGCGCACTGCTGGACTTTCTGAAATCGGTTGATGCCGAGTGCATCTATCTTGTCGGCGATTTTGTCGACGGGTGGAAGCTCAAGAAAAGTTGGCACTGGCCGCCAGCCTGTAATCGGGTCATCCAACACCTACTCGACTGTACACGCAATGGTGCGCGCATAGTCTATGTTCCGGGCAATCACGATGCCTTCTTGCGTCAATTCGAGTTGTTACGGTTCGGAGCTATCGATGTGCGCGAGCGGGCAGTCCATGTCGGTCTGGATGGACGGCGCTATCTTGTCATTCACGGGGATCAATTCGACGTTGTCGTTCGCCATGCGCGGTGGGTCTCTTGGCTCGGCAATTTTTCTTACAACCTTGCGCTGCGGGCCGCCGTGCTGGTCAACAGGGTTCGTCAGAAACTGGGGCATCCACTATGGTCGCTTTCGGCGTGGGCGCGGAATAATGTGGGACATGCTGCGGCGCTGGTTTCGCGGTTTGAAACCGCATTGGTCCGCGAAGCTGCCGATCAGGGATATGACGGTGTTGTGTGCGGTCATATCCACGCAGCTGCCATCGCGCATCATGGGCGTGTTGCCTATTTCAACTGCGGTGACTGGGTCGAAAACTGCACAGCAATCGTCGAGACCGGGGAGGGCCGGTTCGACTTGATCCGTTGGGTTGAGCACCCGGTACAAGGCGATCAACCAACAATTCCCGGTTTGCGGGAGGTTGCGTCATGACACGGTTGCTGATTGTTTCAGACGCTTGGCATCCGCAGGTCAACGGCGTTGTTCGGTCGCTGGAGAATTTGGGCAAGACACTGGCGGGGCGCGGGTTCGACGTGCGCTATCTGACGCCGGAGCCGTTCTGGACGCTGCCGTTGCCGACCTATCCCGACATTCGCGTGCCGCTACCTTCGATGCGCGTGATCCAGGACACAATTGTCGGCTTTGCTCCCGATCACATCCATGTTGCCACCGAAGGTCCGCTGGGTCTGGCTGCCCGGACGTTGTGCGTCACGCGGGGAATTGCCTTTACGACCAGCTATCACACACGCTTTCCCGAGTACCTGGCTGCGCGCCTTCCGGTGCCGATCACCTGGAGTTACGGGTACTTGCGTTGGTTTCACTCTGCAGCATCGGCAACTTTGGTGCCCACGCCCTCGGTGCTCAAACATTTGCGGCGAAGGTTTTTTCGTCATCTTGCGCTCTGGTCGCGCGGCGTCGACCTTTCTGCCTTCAGCCCTGGACCCAAGGCTATGTTTGCGGGTTTGCCGGGGCCACATCTTCTCTATGTGGGCCGGGTGTCCATCGAGAAAAACATTGAAGCCTTTCTTTCGATGCGCCATCGGGGCACCAAAATCGTGGTTGGAGATGGTCCTGAACGCAGTGCACTCATGCACCGCTTTCCCAATGTGGTTTTCACTGGTCAGCTGACAGGTTCGAGGCTGCGCGACGCATATCGCAGTGCAGACGTATTTGTATTTCCATCGCGTACCGACACATTTGGAAATGTGATGTTGGAAGCGATGGCCTGCGGTACGCCAGTGGCTGCATATCCGGTCATGGGGCCAATAGACGTCATTGGCGGGACAAGAGGTGGGGCGCTCCACGAAGATCTGGCAGTTGCCGTCGAGCTGGCACTCGGTATTAGCCGATCCGAAGCATTAAAGAGGTCGAAAGACTTCACATGGGATGTGGCCGCAGATCAGTTTGTTGGTCGGCTGGCGCACATAAAAAGACGAGCAGAGATTGCCGCCTAGCGGCTAATCTGCAGGGCAAACAAAAACGCACCCTTGAGGGTGCGTTTCTAGCTCAGTGGTTGGAGGCGCTAGTTCAGCCGGCCGCTGGCATGGGCGAGCATTGTATAGACCTTGCCCCGATTGCTAACGAGTTGGCTGAAGGTCTGCTGCATACCGTTGGGCCCATTGGCAGCTTCGCCAAGGAGCTGTTCGAACTCGCTCATATAGGCAGTTGCCGTACGGGAGAATTCGGGATCGCGCTGAAGCTTGCGGCGGACTTCGTCGAACGTCGCCTGGCCGGTAATGGTGTAGAGCCGACGATTAAAAGCGCCTGACTCCCCATCCTGATAGCGGTTCCATGCTGCCGTCAGAGCATCATCATCCACAGCGCGGGCGATGTCCTCGGTAAGGCTCGACAGGTTCAGCGGCCGCTGGTTTCCGGCCTGGCTAGCCGAAGCGTTGCGCAGGACGTCACGGAGCCATCCGCCTTCCTGCGGCGCCGCCGGGGCATCGGTGGGTGCAGCGGCGGGCTGAGGTTGGGAACCGCGCGACTGAGTGAGCGCTTCATTGAGGCGTTCGGACGGTGATTTCTGCGGTGCAGCTGGGCGTGCTTGCGTCATCACTGCGGCTTGCTGGCGTGCCGGCTCGGGTTGGCGGGCAGGCTCTGGCTGACGAACAGCCTCCTGCTGCCGAGCCGGTGCTGGACGGGTTGGCTGCTGTGCAGGTTCGGTGGCGGCAAGACGTGCCGAAGGCGTCCGCGGTGTCGAACGTGAGGAGACTTCGTGCGTGCCCGGCTGCGCGCGGACGATGGCATTGAGCTCGGACAGCGCTTCAATCTGCTCGGCGACCACCCGGCGCATTGCTGCGGCACTGGCGCGCGTTTCTTCCGGCAAATCGAGCACCGAACGCTGCAACTCGTTGCGGGTTGCTTCGAGTTCCTGGCCAAGCTGCGATGCTGTCATGCGCATTGCATCGGCGGTATCGCCGAACCGCCGCGTCGCGTCGGCATAAGCTCTTTCGATGTCTGCGAGAAGATCTGCCTGGTTCTGGCGGAGAGCTTCGCTGGCGCGTTGGCCCTCGCCTGACGCAAGATCGCCGATTGTGGAAATCTGACCGGTGACAGCATCCGAAGTGGAGGTCAGGGCTTCTTCCATCGCCTTGCGGGCAGTGATCAGGCGGCGCTCGGTCTGGTTGACCGTTTCGGCGATGGTCTGTGCAAATCCGCGCAGACGATTGTCGATCTCGTCGGTCCGCACGGCAAAACCTTCGGCAAGCGATTCCATGGCGCCACGACGATTTTCGAGCGTGTCCATTGTGGAATTGGAGACTTCCGCGAGATTGGCCGCAGCGCTTGTAAAACCCTCGGTTTCCGAACCCAGTTTGCCCGAAAGCTGGCCAAACTGATCGAGCATTGCGGTCATTGTGTTCTGCAACGCTTCGACATGCTGGCTCATCATCGTGCCGGCCTGTTCGGTGCCCGTCATCGCATCGCGCACTGCTGTTGTGTACGCCTGAGTCTGTTCTCCAACATTGCCCTGCAGGCGGGCGAGATTGCCCGTCGAAGCTTCGAGTACCCTCTGAAGCAGCAGGTTTGCGTCGTTGAGTTTGCGCAACGAGTCGGTGATTTCGTGCTGAATGCGGTTCGACGATTCCGACATGATGTCTTCGGCGTCGCGGGCATTGGATTCGAGCGCGGCACGCAGCAGATTTGTTTGACCGCCCAGTGCGTTGGTGAGCTGGTTCTGCTTGGTGTCGATCAGCTCTGCAAACTTGTCGGTGTGCTCAGAGACGATGCGGTTGATCTCAGACGCCTTGCGGCCCAACTCGTCCGCAGTGTGAACGGCTCGGACTTCGACAAGATCCTCGATGTGAACCGAAGCCACTTTAAGCTCTTCCATCGCCTTGCGAACAACAGCGTCCATGCGCATTGCCGTTTGCTCGACGTCAGCGGAGATATTGGCGGTGACGTTTGCCAGCTTGTCGTTGAGCACGTCCTCAATGCGGCTTGCTCCGGATTCGAGATCAGCCATCGATTGTCCGATTGCGCTGTGGATCGAGCCTGTGAGTGTGGACTCGATACGGTCGGCTCCACTCTCGAGATCGCGCATGGAATCTGTGATCGTACCGTGGATTGCTTCATTCAGACCGGCAAGCCGTTCGGCAGTGATTTCCGCACGGGTGGTGATTGCTTCGGGCAGGGTACCCAGGCGGTCATCCACCATTTCAGTGATGGCGCTGCGCGCTTCAGTCAGGCGCGATTCAACCAGGTCGGCGGCGTCGCGGGCGCTTTGGCTAACCGATGAAGCGGCTTCGCCGATGCGGACTGTGACGCCTGTTTCGGCGCCGCTGAGTTTGTCGACGGCAACGTCGATCTCACGGCCGATATTGGTGTTGAGCTCGGCAACCTTGGTGTCGATAAGTTCAGATACCTGGTTTGAACGGCTCTCCATTGTGTCGGTGACATTGGCAAGGCTGCTATCGATGCTGGAGCGCATGCGCTCACCTGATGCGTCGACAGCGCTCGTCAACTCGGTTGTCCGACCGGAAATCGTTTCCGCTATGTGACGGGACTTTTCGTCCAGGGATTCTTCAAGGTTTCTGGCCCGGTCGGAGATTGAGCGTTCAAGACGTTCTGCAGACTCGTCTATGACGCCGCCCATGTAACGGGTGCGCTCAGTGAGTGTTTCCGAGAGCTGGCTCGATGTGATGTCGAGCATTGAGTTCATTGCGTTGGAGCGCTCAGCCAGCGTGTCGTCGAGCTGAGTCGTGCGGGCTGCCAGCGTCGTATCGAGCTGGGCCGTGCGCGAATCGAGCGCAGATGTGAGCTGCTCGCTGCGGTTGTCGAGTGCCGAAGTGAACTGATCTGCGCGTCCATCCAAGCTGGATGTAAACGTCTCGGTTCGAGCGTCGAGCGCTGTGTTGAACTGCTCTGTGCGACTGTCGAGAGCCGATGTCAGCTGTTCGGTCCGCCCGTCGAGAGTCGATGCCAATTGCTCGGCGCGGGTGTCGATCGCGGACGTCAGATTTCCGGTACGGCTTTCAATGACCGATGCTATCTCTTCAGCGCGACCATCAAGCGCCGCGCCAATTTGCTCGGCACGACCATCGAAAGCCGATGTGAGGGCCTCGGTCCGAATGTCGAGGCTCGAATTGAGTGCATCGGCTCGGCTATCCAGAGCCGATGAGAGAGCTTCCGTCCGCAAATCGACAGCCGAGGTGATGGCTTCGGCCCGAGCGTCGAGCGCTTCAGTAAGCGCAGTGGTCTTGGCGTCCGCCATGGCGCCAAAGCTCTCACCGCCGGTCTCCAGAGCATTGCTGAGGGCGCGGCCCTTATCGTCGAGAAGCGTTTCGAGACGATTGGAGCGCTCTGCGATTTCTGAGGTGTGAACGTCGAGGGAGGAAATGAGCTTTTCGCCCTTTTCGCCCACGATAGTATCGACCTGACCGATGCGGCTATCGAGTATGACCGAGATTTCATCAACACGCGCATTGAGCTGGGACAGCGTATCGGTCCCGGCACGCGTGAGAGCGTCGCGGGTACGTTCGGTCGATTCCTCCAAAGCGCCGTCGATACGCAGGCTCATGGATTCAATCTGGCTTTGCAGCGCGTTCGACTGGATCGAGAAGGTTTCGTCGAGACGATTGGTAATACGGCTCAGCGTCGCCTCTGCTTCTTCGGCACGATTTGCGATGTCGTGCGAAACCCTTTCGCCGAGCGAGGCAAAAGTGGAGCCCAGTACTTCGGAGCGGCGTGAAAAATCGACAAGGATCGATTCAGTCGAACCCTTGAGGACATCACCAATGGTGGCCGACTTCTCTTCAATCGCTGCCGAGATGGAGATCGTGTGCGAGTCGAGAGAATTGACCAGCGAATTGATGCGAGCATCGACGGTTTCGGAGACTTCGCGGGCGCGTTGGTCGAGTGCGTCCGTGAGGGCTTCCGTTCGGCGGCCAAAGGCAGTTTCGATGTTCTCGACACCGACTCCAAGCGCATCTGCAAGCGCGTCGCTGCGACCTTCGAATGCGGCTTTGACTTCAGCGACGCCAGTGCCAAGTGTTTCGGCAAGTGCTTCGGCACGCCCTGCAAAAGCTGCCTGTACGTCCTCTACCCCAGTCCCAAGAACCGCGGCAATCGCCTCAGCCCGGCCCTCAAAGCTGGTTTCGATGCGATCCATGCCCTCGGATAGAGCGGTCGTAATGGCTTCTGTCTTGCCGTTGAACGCGGTTTCAATGCGGCCAACGCCAGTGCCCAGCGTGTCTTCAAGGATCTGGCTGCGGCTATCGAGAGCGTTTGTCAGATCCGATGTGCGGGCGTCAAACAATGTGTCGAGGCGATCGGTTGTTTCACCAAGCGCGGTTTCCACCATGCTAGAATGGCCTTCGAGTGCGATCTGTACGCTGCTGGCACTGGAAGTCAGGACGGTATCGAGGCGATCTGTCGACGTATCGATAGCGGTCGCTAGCGCTTCGGCCTTATCGGTCAATGTGCCGTCAAGACGGCCGGCACTGCTATCGAGAGCCGAAATAAGGTCGGCGGTGCGCCCCTCGATGGTTTCTGTAAAACTGTGAGATCGCCGCTCGAAGGTCGTTTCGATCGTTGTTCCGGCCGACTCAATTGACTCAGCCATGGCAGTTGCCCGATCAGAAATTGCCTGTGTGACTTCATTCCCGGTGGTCTTCAGGCGATCGGTAATCGATGTGCCGATTTCGTTGAGATCGGTTGTGACGTTGCCGTGCACTGCGGCGATCGCTTCGCGCATGCGCTCGGAGTTGGTGATGACGGAATCGCGCTGGCTGGCCAGCTCCTCGATCAACTGACGCATGCGCGTCTCGTTGTCGGAATAGGTGCGCTCAAGTGCAGTGACTTCGTTGTGAACCATGACTTCGAGCTCGCCAGCCCGCGACAGGGCGCGCTCGAGACCATCGCCTATGGCGTTCACTTCCCGGCGAACGGCCTGGCCGACCGTGGCAATCTTGTGAGCTGCAGAGGATTCCGGCTCGGTCAGCCGCATTGCGGCTTGGGTCATCGAGGCAGCTGCAAGACGCAGATCCTGGGCACGACGGACAAGGAACGCAATCGAGATCATCGCCAGAATGGGCAGAGCAACGATGGCAGCAAGCGCAGCGAAATCAAGACTTTGAACAAAATCCGCTATCGTGAGGCCTTCGGTGAAGCGCGGGCCATAGCGCAGCACTGCAATCAGGCCAACCCCGGCAAGCCAGAGAAGCGATGCCGTTATGGCAAACCAGATCGGCGTATTCGATGCGCGCGATTGAAGGGCGTAAAGTGCCGAAGCCGCCGTCGAGCGGTCGTCATTGGCGACAGAGGATGCCTGAGCTGCGATCTTGTCAGCAGCGCGCAGACGTTCGGTATTTGTGGGGCCCTCGCGGCGCTGTTCGCGCTTGGGTTCGCGGTTGGCAGGCTGGCTTTCAACCTTGCGGGCGGGCTTGTCATTCATCGAGAAGACGGAGTCCTTGAGTGCGTTTTCGACAGCGGAAAACGCAAGCGCTGCCGGATCGTCCTTGGGGGTCGACTTGTTCGCCATACTCTAAATACTCTTTACTCATGCGCCGCATTTTTAGAAAAACGGCTTTTGCGGCAATACCTTGGCGGGAGCTCTCCGCCTTGGATCCTTCACCGGCCAGGACACCTAACGCACGGAAATATGCCCCGCAGTGATCCCAACAGCCAATTCTCTATCTCGAGTTATACACGGTTTGGGGCCATTGCTGAAATCTTTATTAAAAGACCGTTAACGACTTTTTTCGTGTGACCTCGAGAGATGAAAATATAACAGATATCAGCGATTAAGGGTCTTTTTATCCAATCAGGGTTAAGCTGCCGGTAGTGATTGTGACAGTGCCGAATGGTGTGAGAGATGATGCAGCCGCGCTCGGGGGTGAGCCTCGATTCTTTGAAAGTCGACAGGACCAGCCGGCCGATCGATCTTGTGTATCTGGCGCGCCAGACTTTGGGAGACAGGGCGCTGGAATGCGAGGTATTGCGGATGTTTGAAAAGCAGGTGTCGATCTATTTTGATCGCATTGCCGCCGCGACCGATCCGCATGAAATAACCCTTGGACTTCATACTCTTAAGGGGGCGGCGCAGGGCATCGGTGCGACCGCTCTGGCCGCGCAGGCGCGGGCAGCGGAAGTCGAGTTCGGCGCGGTCGGCAGGCTGGATGAGGAAACTATAGCCGACCTTGGCATGGCCGTTTCCGAGGTGTGCGGCTACATTTGTTCGATCGTCACTGACTGAAATTTTCGCGCAACATTGTCCCTAAAAGCTGTGGACTTGAGCGACATTTGCCGCAGGGTTGGCGATCGTTGACGTGCTTGTGCGCGCGCCGACGTTTTCCTATATCCGGGCCACCTCACAGATTTATCCCCGGAGCAATTTGCCATGCCTATGATTACGTTCGTTGAACCCGACGGTGCGCGCCGCGAAGTCGAAGCGGAAAACGGCGCGACGCTGATGGAGACGGCGATTCGGAATGGCGTGCGCGGCATCGTTGCCGAATGCGGCGGGGCCTGCACATGCGCAACATGCCATGTCTATGTCGAGACTGAATGGTTTGGAGTGACCGGTGGACCATCCTCGATGGAAGAGGATATGCTCGACTTTGCATTCGACGTCAAAGACACGAGCCGGCTCTCGTGCCAGATCAAAATCCGCGACGAGCTGGACGGGCTGGTCGTAAACGTGCCCAGTCGTCAGGGGTAACCCCGGCTCGAACGAAGCGGAAAAGCCCCGCCGAAGCGGGGCTTTGTTTTGTCGCGAAGGACGATCAGTTCAGTGTGAACCGGTCGAAGAGTTCGACTTCGCCTTCAGGGTCGGTGGTGTCAAAGACGTACGAGCTGACGGTGGTTCCGTCGGGGCCGGTTTCGAGCACCGAGAAGGCTGTCATTTCGTTGCTTGCTATGCAGGGCAGGTCTTCGCCGGACGCGGCATTGGTCATCGGCGAGAATTCGGTCGGCATGATTGGCTCATAGCCGTGCGGATCGCCGGTCACTGCATAATCGGCAGGATCATAGTCAAAGCCAGACGGTGCGTTGCCGCGGGCCTGATGACCTTCGACGTAGCAGCCGTAATTGTTGCCGACGTTCGATGTCTCGAGAATGTTCATGCCCATCGGGTTTTCGAAGCGATACCAGACATGGGAATGGCCGGTGTGGACAAGCTGCACGCCAGCATCCGAGAGCAGGGGCTCGATGTCATTGACGAAAATATCGGCATCCACCGGATAGTCATAACGCACGCCGGTCAAGCGGCCCTCATCGTCATAGTCGAGGATCTGCTCGGGATGAGCATAGGCGGGAATTGAATTGTCGCCCATGCCGTGTGCCGGATGGTGCATCAGGGCAAGCTTGACCGGCGCCGACGTGAACGCCTCGCTTTCCAGTACCGAGACGAGCCAATCATATTGTTCAGTGCCTTCGGCCATGTCCTCGAAGATAAACTCGCCCCAGCCCCAATTGTCCGGGGTGTTGAGATCGGCGGCCGCTTCGCGATATTTGCCGCGCGTGCCTTCGGCTTGAGAGGGCGAACGCCAGATTCTGGTGCCATAAAGCCCGATCAGGAACACATCGCCATAGCGGATGGCATAATAGGTTTCGCCGCCCGGACCATCGGCCGGCAGGGTGAATATTTCCTGATAGGTGGTCGTATTGAAGGAGTTGTCGGCAATCCACTGTTCGCGGATTTCCGCATCGCCTGACGGGTTGTAGAGGTCGGCATTTGCTTCATAGAGCGCTTCGGCCACGGCGCGCGGGCGCGGGTCGTTGAACTGGCTGCCCAATGTCGTCGCAGGGTTGTAGCGGCCCATGACCTCATGGTTGCCAATGACCGGAAACAGGGGTGCGTTCTGAATGATTTCGCCACCGTGATAGGTCGTGGTCGTGTCAAACGTCGTCTCGCCCTCGGTGCGTGACTGGGCCAGCGCATAGGCGGCGTGCCCCTGAAGACCGGGGAAGAAGGCGAAGCCACGATTGTCATCGAACCATTCCGAAGCGCGGTCCGGGATGTTCTGTAGGTCGCCTGCAAAGAACACAGCATCGAGTTCGCCAACATTCTCGGCGATCTTTTGCATGTTTGTCGGCGTCATCGGCTTGAGCTGGTGATCGGAGGTCAGCAGAATGCGCAGGGGCTGACCTTCAGCCGGCAAGGCGGCGAGGGAGAATTCGCGGCTTTCGACGGCTTCGCCATTCGCATCGACCGAGCGGACGAAATAGGTTTCCCGCTCGCCCGGGTTGAGGCCGTCAATATAGGCTTCATGGCGCCAGACGTCGCGGGCAGCGGTGGCCGCGTAAGTCGAGCCGTCGCCGTTCTGGGTCCCGACCCATGATTGGTTGTCTTCGGCGAGACGGCTCATCTTCATGGTCTGGGCGGCAAACTCACGCTCGCCGACGACGACCGTGTGGTTCTCGCCTTCAAATTCGGTGAACCAGACAACGTGGATGCCGTCCTCGGTTGGCAGCTGCAAAAATGGATCAGTCAGAAGGCGCTCATCGGCCTGGCTGGCCTGGGCAAAAGCCGGGGCGGAGACAATAAGGGCCGTGGCGGCCAAAAGGCCGGCAACAAGCAGGGTTTTTGGGGCGGAGGTCATCGCGTCCTGTCGTGGTTAGAGAGGGGGAACGCGGTGCCTGTACGGTTGCTATTTTACAAGGGCATGACGGTACGGTGTCAGCAGGTTGACATTGCACCGACCCGGACGGCGTTCCCAACCATGCGGTGCCGCAATTGCTTTGCAAGCCGGGGGAAAGGCGAGCTGTGCTGGGAGGGCAGGGTGAATTTTTATTCTCTATTTAACGAGTCGTGTTTTTCGGCTTGGCACGGTGAGGGAAAATAATTCGCGCTTTGCGACCTTGCCCGCGCGCGGTGTTCCAAGGGCTCGCGAGGATGGGAAATAAGTCTCCGATAGCCGCTGGCGCGCTTGCTGGTAGGGCTGGAAACCCCTAGTTTTGCTTGTGTTCGGCGGTGCGCGAGCCCTCTCGGTCCCGGCTGCCAGTTCCAACAGACGCACCTAAATTCGCTTGCGGCCAGGAGACCTCACCTTTGGCACGGTTAAACACATTCCCGGTTTCGGTGGCTGTCAAAGGGCGGCGCATCGTCATTGTGGGCGGTGACGATGAAGCGCTGGCCAAGGCCCGACTCGCGGCCAAGACGAGTGCTGAAATCGTGGTGTTCGCAGAAGCGTTCGAAGCCGATTTTTCCGGGTTGGACGTGACACTGGTTTCGCGGGCCGTCGAAGCTGGCGATTTCGTGAACGCGGCGTTGGCCTTTGTAGCGGATCACGGACCCGCGGGCGCGCGGGCACTGAAACTGGCACGAGGTGCCGGAGTGCCGGTCAACGAGGTGGATGTTCCCGAAAACTGCGATTTCTTTACCCCGGCCATCGTGGATCGGGCGCCGCTTTCCATAGCGATCTCCTCGGAAGGTGACGCGCCTGTGCTGGCGCGACTGGTCCGGGCAAAAATTGAGGCGATGTTCTCGCCGCGGCTTGGTGAGATTGCGCGGCTGGCAGGAGCGATGCGTGAAAAGGTTTCAGCGCTGCTCAGCGATGGAGTTGCGCGGCGGCGCTATTATGAGGCGCTCGTGACCGCACCGGGCATCGAGACAGCACTTGCCGCTGGTCAGGGCGAGGCAAAGGCCGATGCTCTGCTTGCTCAACATGCAGGCCGCATTTCAGACGAAGGCGTGGTTTGGCTTATCGGAGCGGGACCGGGTGCAGAGGATCTGTTGACCCTTCGTGCTCAACGCCTATTGCAGGAAGCCGATGTTATCGTACACGACCAATTGGTCCCTGCGGCCGTCGTCGAGATGGGGCGGCGCGACGCCGACCGGATTTCAGTCGGAAAGGCCAAGGGCCATCATTCCTTCAGCCAGGCCCAAATCAACACGCTGATTGTGCGGCTGGCCAGCGAAGGTAAGAAAGTGGCGCGGCTGAAATCGGGCGATCCGATGGTGTTTGGACGCGCTGGCGAAGAAATTGCCGCACTGCGCAAGGCCGGGCTTGCCTATTCGATCGTACCCGGCGTCACTTCAGCACTGGCGGCTGCTGCAGATACAGCAACGCCGGTGACACTGCGTAAAGTTTCGTCCGGGTTTGTGTTTGCCACGGCACATGGTGCTGACAACACCGATCTTGCCCATTGGGCTTCGCTTGCCCAATCGGGCCTGACGCTTGGGCTTTACATGGGCAAGTCGATTGCCCGACAGATTGCCGGCGACCTCATCGGGCAAGGGGTGTCCAGAGCCGTTCCGGTCGGGATCGTCGTCAATGCCGGGCGCAGCGAAAAGGCCCTTTATGCGGGCACAATTGGCGGGCTTGCAGCGGGAGAAATCGATTTTGCCGATGGCCCCGCCATCATCTTTATCGGCGAGACCGTGGCCGAAGGCGATTGGGCACAGGCGGAAACGATCGCCGTGGAAAAGTTCAAGGTAGCGTAAGGCACAAATGAAAATCCTCACTGGAAACGAATTGCTCTCCGGAGCTGCGGTCTATTTCGACGCCGATGGCCAATGGGTCGAACAGATCCAGGCCGCCCGGACTTTCAGCAAGGATGAGGCTGAGGCGCTGGAGGTCGCGGTGGCGGCATCAAAGGCAACAGGGCGCATCATCAGTCTTGAAGCCGAGGATGTCGAAATCATCAACGGCGTCATTCACGCCAAACGTATCCGCGAACGCATCCGGTCCGAAGGGCCGACAGCCCCGCGTTTTGACCGCCAGCATCTGGGAGAGGACGAACATGTATCGATATGACGAATTTGACGCTGCGTTTGTCTCCGAACGCGTCGAGCAGTTTTCAGACCAGGTGCGGCGGCGCATTTCCGGCGAGCTGACCGAAGACCAGTTTCGGCCCTTGCGGCTAATGAACGGGCTCTATCTGCAATTGCACGCCTACATGCTGCGGGTCGCCGTGCCCTACGGTACGCTGAACGGAACGCAGATGCGTATGCTCGGCCATATTGCGCGCAAATACGACCGTGGCTATGGGCATTTCACAACGCGGCAGAACATTCAGTTCAACTGGCCCAAGCTGCGCGATATTCCTGAAATCCTCGCCGATCTGGCGAGCGTGGAAATGCACGCCATCCAGACATCGGGCAATTGCATACGCAATGTGACCACAGACCAGTTTGCCGGCGCCGCAGCCGACGAGATCATCGATCCGCGGCCAGTGGCCGAGATCATCCGGCAGTGGTCCAGCCTGCATCCCGAGTTCACCTTTTTGCCGCGGAAGTTCAAGATCGCCATTACCGGCGCGCCCAACGACCGGGCGGCAGTGAAATTCCACGATATCGGCCTGATGGCACAGACCAACGGATCGGGCGATGTGGGCTGGGCGGTCTATGTCGGGGGCGGGCTGGGTCGTACCCCGATGATCGGGAAGCTCATCAACGGGTTTGTGCCGCACGAGCATCTTCTGGCGTATCTGGAATCGATTTTGCGGGTCTATAACCGCTATGGACGGCGCGACAACAAGTACAAGGCGCGCATCAAGATCCTCGTGCACGAGGAAGGGCTTGAGACCATCAAGGCGCAGGTCGAGGACGAGTTCTCCGAGGTGCGCGGTGGTGTGCTGACGCTGCCGGAAGCCGAGCTGGATCGGATCGACGCCTATTTCGCGCAGCCCGCCTATCACGATCATGGCGTGGTTTCGATGGATGTGGAGCGTGAGAAAATTCTCGATCCGGCCTTTGGGCGGTTCCTTGAGAATAACACGTTTCCCCATGCGCGGCCCGGATATACATCGGTGACCATTTCGCTCAAGCCGATCGGCGGGGCGCCCGGCGATGCGACCGCCGAGCAGATGGAAGCGATAGCCGATCTGGCCGAACGCTACTCGTTCGACGAGTTGCGGGTGACTCATGAGCAGAACCTTGTCCTGCCCCATGTTGGGCTGAAAGACCTGCGCGCCGTTTATGATGGTCTGGCCGAAGCTGGCCTTGCTGATGCCAATTCCGGCGAAATCACCGACATGATCACCTGTCCGGGCCTGGATTTCTGCGCGTTGGCCAATGCACGCTCGATCCCGATCGCGCAGGACATTTCGCGCCGCTTCGCAGCGCCCGACCGGCAGAAGGAAATCGGCAAGCTCAAGATCAAGATTTCAGGCTGCATCAACGCCTGCGGACATCACCATGTCGGCCATATCGGCATTCTCGGTGTCGAGAAGAAGGGCACCGAGCTCTACCAGATCACTGTTGGTGGCGACGGTACAGAAGAAGCATCGGTTGGCAAGATCTTGGGGCCCGGGTTCGTCGCTGAAGAGGTGCCGAGCGCTATCGAGCGACTGGTCGATGCCTATATTGCCCAACGCGCGACCGAAGATGAAACATTCATTTCAGCGTATCGGCGGCTCGGCGATGCCCCGTTCAAGGAGGCGCTTTATGGCAACGGCTAACCCAATCATCGCAACGGCGTCAAAACACGACAAGCTGCGCCAACTCGGTATCATCTCGCTCAACGGCATGTTCGACGAGATGGACGCAGAGGGTGTGCTGCGCCAGGCCGTCGAAGATCTGCTGCCGGGCGATATTGCCATGGTGTCGTCGTTTGGCGCGGATTCGGCAGTGCTCTTGCATGTCGTGTCGCGGGTCGATCCGAGCGTGCCGGTCTACTTCCTGGAGACTGGCAAGCATTTTCCCGAGACGCTCGAATATGTCGAAATGCTCAAATCCCAGTTGGGACTGACAAATGTGATCGCGCTCCACCCCGACAGCACGGATCTCAAGCGGTTCGATCCCGAAGGGACGCTCTGGGAGAATGATCCGGATTCGTGCTGCCACATCCGCAAGACCGAACCGCTTGAACAGGTACTGGAAGGATTCGGCGGCTGGGTGACGGGGCGCAAGCGGTTTCAGACGGCGGAGCGGGGCGTGTTGCCGCATTTCGAATTGACGAGCGATGATCGCATCAAGGTCAATCCATTGGCCTACTTTACCCACGCGGACATTGACGCGTACAAGGTCGCGCATGGACTTCCGGACCATCCGCTCTATGAGCGCGGGTACAAGTCCATCGGCTGCGCTCCGTGCACCAGCGCCGTGGCGGAAGGGGAAGATCCCCGGGCAGGCCGCTGGCGCGGGCGCGACAAGCGCGAGTGCGGCATCCATTTCGACTTCAACGGGAGCATCGCGAAACCGGTGAGCCAATCCTCTCTGACCCTGTTCAAGGACGGTGCGTTCAAGGCCGATCCGTGGCGCGTCTGGGCCGACGACGATGTTGTGGCGAATGTGCGCTATGCGCATGTGCCGCTCAGCGTTTTCGTCGAGAACCGCGATGGGTTCCTCGCCAGCCCGCATCCTGTCGGGTTGCTGGTCAATCCCGGCGAGAAGGTTGAGGACATCGCACAGGATCTGGGCAGGTTCTCGTCGATCGCCATCAATTTTCCGGCCTTTACCGACGGGCGCGGCTATTCGAGCGCGCGGCTGTTGCGGGAGCGGTATGGCTATGAGGGCGAGTTGCGTGCCGTGGGCGACGTGTTGACCGATCAGATCCCGTTCATGCGCCGCTGCGGCATCGATGCATTTGTCGTGTCCAGCGCTCCGACGCGCGCCGCGTTGGAAAAGGATGCGTTGGCCGAAGTTTCCCGCTATTACCAACCCGTCGGCTCGCGGGCCGAAATTCCTGCGGGTACGCGCCCCTTCCTGCGGCGAAACCCGAATTGATCCATACTTGACAGTTCGCGTCACATATATATTCCAAGCGTGAACTTGCTAATTCAAACGACCAGGACTCCTTTTCTATGAGCGGAAATGAAATCGTCACCGATGTTGTGATTATCGGCGCTGGCCCGGTGGGGCTGTTTGCCGTGTTCGAGCTGGGTCTGGTCGATCTCAAATGCCACGTCATCGATATTCTCGATCGCGCGGGTGGACAGTGTGCCGAGCTTTATCCCGAGAAGCCGATCTACGACATTCCCGCGTTCCCGGAGATTTCGGGCCAGGGGCTGACGGACAATCTTATGAAGCAGATCGCGCCGTTCGGTGCCGAGTTTCATTTTTCCCAGATGGTAAAGTCCGTAGAAAAGCTTGATGACGGCTCATTCCGCCTGACGACCGATGCCGATGAAGTGTTTTTGACCAAAGTGGTCGTGATCGCCGCCGGCGGCGGCTCGTTTCAGCCCAAGCGTCCCCCTGTCGAAAATGTCGAGGCCTACGAGGGCAAATCGGTATTTTACGCTGTGCGCAAGATGGACGATTTCCGCGATCAGGACATCGTCATTGTGGGTGGCGGGGATTCGGCACTGGACTGGACGCTCAACCTCGAACCACTGGCACGCTCGCTTACCCTTGTTCATCGCCGCGATCAGTTCCGTGGCCACGCTGACAGCGTGAACAAGATGCGGGCGCTGGTCGAAGAAGGGCGCATCAATTTCATCACCGGCCAGCTCGGCCGGCTTGAGGGCGAAAACGGGCAATTGTCCGAAGTCTATCTCAAGACCGCCGGTGGTGAACTTGGCGTTCCGGCCACGCGGCTGCTGCCGTTCTTCGGGCTGACCATGAAGCTCGGCCCCGTTGCCGATTGGGGGCTGGACCTCCATGACAACGCGCTGGTCAAAGTCGATACCGAGAAGTTCGAAACCAGTGAGAAGGGTATTTTCGCCATCGGGGATATCAACTGGTATCCGGGCAAGCTCAAGCTGATCCTTTCGGGCTTCCACGAGGGCGCCCTTATGGCTCAGGCCGCCAAAAGGATCGTACACCCCGACCAGAAGGTGATTTTCCAGTACACCACCTCGTCTACCCAGCTTCAAAAGAAGCTCGGCGTGGCTTGACCGGGGTAGCCTGCAAATGGCAATGACCGGCGGTTCCGGGGCTAAACTATTTCAAATACGCCCCGCTCCGGATCTCGGTCGTCACCATTTCCGACTTATTTAGACCAAGTCAATGCACTCCACCCGTCAGGAGCCACACATGCAGATCTACGTCACCGATCAGGATGGGACCGAACACGAGCTCGAAGCCCTCGAAGGTTGGCGGGTGATGGAAGTGATCCGGGACTGGGGCCTTAACATCAAAGCGGAATGTGGCGGGGCGTGCAGCTGTGCGACCTGTCATGTCTTTGTCGATCCTGAATGGCAGGCGAAGTTGAACCCGCCGACCGACGAGGAAGAGGACATGCTGGATTCAGTGCCCGACTACGAGGCCAATTCGCGCCTGTCCTGCCAGATTTTGATGCGTGCGGAACTGGACGGCCTGAAGGTGCGGCTGGCGGACTCCGCCAAGCAGGATGCAGCCGCCTGAAATCTGCATCAACTGGTGCTTTGATGTTCATCTGACCGGGTGTATGAGCAGTGTCGTAACAGACCAAATGCTTGCCCAGCGGATACCATGAGTCCAATTGATTTTGTTCCCTATGCCATAGCATTGGCTATTGCCGCGGCCATCCCTGGCCCAGGTATCGCTGCTGCGGTGGGCAAGGCGCTCGGCTCGGGATTTCGTCCTGCGCTGTGGTTTGGCACCGGGTTGGTTCTGGGCGATCTTACTTATCTGACACTGGCTGTACTGGGGCTGGCTGCGGTGGCTGCGGCGTTCTCCGGCATATTCATCATCGTCAAAGTCCTTGGTGCCGCCTATCTTGCCTATCTTGCATGGAGTTTCTGGCGCGCCGGCATCGATCCTGAAAAGGTCAAGAGCGGGAAGGGCAGTGGCGCATGGGCGTCTGTGCTCGGCGGATATTCGGTTACGCTGGGCAATCCCAAGACAATAATCTTTTATATGGCGCTGCTGCCCACTGTGGTCGACCTGCAGGCGGTGACGCTGGAGCGGTTCCTGGGCTTGGTCGTCACGACGATTGTAGTGCTTTATCTGGTCGTCGTGCCCTATGTCGCGCTGGCAGCCAAGGCACGAGACTTTCTGCGTAACCCCCGTGCGCTCAAGGCGCTAAATCGCGGCGCCGCCGGCGCAATGGCAGGGGCGGCTGCGTACATAGTGCTCAAGCCCTAAACGCATGTAATGCCTGATATTCAGTCATGTTAAGTGGCAGGGCGATGTCGCTTTCAAGCCTTGCGCTGCGACGGCGCATACGGCGACCCTGGGCAGCAGAACAGCTGCGTCATTTTGTGACGAAAATCTAACAACATTAATCTGGAATTCGGCTCGGGAAGACCTATCTCTTGTGCTGTCCCATTGGGGACAGCATAAAAAGGATACTTAAAAAATGAAGCTCCATGCCCTTCTCGCCTCGGCCGTAATTGTCGCTGGCCTCGCCGCTCCTGCAATGGCCAATTCGATCGGTACAATCACTGTATCAGACCAGGAATGGTCGTTCGTGACCGATTATTGCGACGCGCTTGACGGCCTTTCGGTTGACGATGTTTTTGATTTCTCCCCATCGGCAACCGCTGAACTGTCCACCTCGGGCGTTCAGTTGAGCTCGATCAGCAAGAACGACTGCCAAAAAGCCGGTCTGATCTGATCGATATCTGCATTGCAAATTGCATAGTCAGGGCGGCTCTCACGAGCCGCCCTTTTTGCTGCGCATGTGTTTGCAACCTAGTTGCCTCGAAAAAAACTTGAAATGGACACACTTGCGTTCGCAACCTTATCGCGAGCAAGTGCATTGTGTCAGCAACGCTCGCTTGCCGGCTTCGGAAATCGGACTAACGGCTGGCAACGCGTTGAATAGAAGATTGCACCCTATGCAATCTCTCAAATAAATAATGGAGAAAACCATGAAACGCACTGCTCTTTTTGCTTCGATCGCTCTTGCTGCTGGCCTTGCTGCACCTGCAATGGCACAGGATACACCTGCCATGGACCAGGAGATCGGCGGCATTACTGTTAGCGCTGAAGACTGGGTTTATGTCGAAGAATATTGCATGACACTTGGTGAAGAAACCCAGGCCGACTCCGCTGATGAGTCGCCCAGCTCGGTTGAAGAGCTGTCCACTTCATCCATCGAACTCTCCAGCCTTACACGCGATGACTGCGTTGAGGCCGGTCTGGTCGACGGTCCTGTACCCGGCGGTTCGGACGGCGGTGAAATGGACAATGGTGTGACCGAAGGTGACGATGCAGGCGACGACGCTTAATAAGGCGCGTCACTGAGAAATTATCGAGGGCAGCGCCAAGGCGCTGCCCTTTATTGCGTCTTGGCGTCGGTGGCGACCTTGCCAAGATCGGCAATGAAATCGGACACGACGGGTGAGGTGCGTGCCGCAAAGGGCAGGGGGCGAACCAGCTTGATGGCCGCAATCCCCACCCTGACCGTCATCAGTCCGTTGAGGACGCCTTCCCCCAGGCGTGCCGAGAGCTTGGCGGCGACCCCGTGGCCCACCAGTTGTTCGACGACCCCGTCCGTAAGGACCAGTCCACCGGTGACGGCGAGATGGGCGATAATTGCGCCCATCAGACGAATGAAGCCGAAAAAACCGGGACGTGCGCCGTAGAGATCGGCGAGATTGCGGGCGAGGCGAATACTCTCAAAGACAACGAAAGCGATATCGATCAGCGCGCGCGGCGCCACTGCAGTGACAAGAGCGACGCGACGTGCGCTCGAGGCTGTAAGCGCGCGGGCGCGTGCATCAAGTGGAGCCATCAGCGCGCGTTCGGCAGTCATTATCAGTTCCGCACCATCAAGGATCGAGGCTGCGTCGGTTTGCAGTCCTTCCCGGACGCGCGCCAGGTCTGGCCGGTTTGCGTAGAGCCCGTTCAAGTCCGCGACGATTTTTTGCGCTGCGGACAGATCATCGGCAAGGAGCGCGGCAGCGGCCTTGTCGCGCAGTCGGTCCATGGTGCGAAGGCGGGCGAGGCCCATCAGTTCACGCACCGTAAGCACGGCCAGCGCGACAATGAATACACCCACTACACCCAATCCAACCCAGCCCAGCCAATCGTAAGCTGCGAACAAATCGCGGACCAGCCGATCGGCGGCGAGTCCCAGCCCGAGAGAGATCAGCGCGCCGCCGGACCCGAACGCCAGATTGCGCCAGAAGCGGCTCCGCCGTTTTGGAGGTGGTGCGACATCAGTATCGGCAAGATCGCTCGGGCTGGCTTCGAATACGTCGCGAGCCGGTTCAGCCATTGTCGTTTCAAAGGCGCGCGGCGAACGCGACGAGGGGGTGTCGGTGCGGGTTTGCGTGGGGATTGCGCGCGGTTGTCTCATTGCAGTTTGTCCCCGATCAAGAAGTCCAACGCGCGATCGAGCCGAATGTGTGGGAAGACCGGGTCACCGGTCTGGCTCGGGGATAGCGTGCTGGGCGGTAGAAACCGGAGGAATTTGAGTTGAGGCGTTGATTCAGCCGATTGGAAAAGTGAATCCGGACTTTCGGGTAAGTCTCCGGGAAACAAAGCAATTTCGGTTTTGCCATCATAAGTGGTTTCGCCGAGCTTCTGGCCGTTCTCCGGCGTGCCGATGATGGTGGGCAGTGTGTCGCCGCCGTGTTTCACGCTACCTTCATGGGTGGCACGGATGGCGGCGATTGCCAGCGACCGGGATTCTGCGCCGTGAAATTTGGCGCGGCGCGACGCGTTGGCCACCAGCCGGTTGAGGATGGTTTCCAGCCGCGCATGGGAGGTGTGGTGCAGGAGGTCGGCCTTGGTGGCGGCAAACAGGATGCGGTCGATCTTGCGGGTGAACAGCCGCGAAATCGGGTTGGAAGTCCCCTGGCGAAAGCAGGACAGAACAGAAGTGAGTGCTGTTTCAAGATCGGCAACGGCTTCGGGCCCGGCATTCAGAGCGCGCAGTGCGTCGACGAGCACGATCTGGCGATCGAGCCGGGCAAAGTGATCGCGGAAGAAGGGGCGCACCACAACCGATTTGTATGCTTCGTAACGGCGTTCGAGCATTGCGTAGAGACTGGCGTGGCGCGGCGTTGCTGTTGGAGCTGGCAAGGGCGCAAAGGTGAGAGCGGGAGAACCCTCGAGATCTCCGGGCATGAGGAAACGGCCAGGTGGAAGCGTAGAAAGCGCTCGTGCATCGCCCTTGGATGCGCGTAAATACGCTGTGAAAGCGGTGGCGAGGGTTTCAGCGGTGGCGTCGTCGGCTTCGCGCGCTGGATCGAGAGAGCTTAGCGCGTCGAGGAAAGGCTTGGCCTCTGCATTGCGAGCAGGACGCCGGGCGAGCGCCAGAGCTTCCTCGCTCCATTGGGCAAAGGATTTGGTGAGCAGCGGAAGATCGAGCAGCCATTCGCCGGGATAATCGACGATGTCGAGATTGAGCGTCGAGGTGCCGAACTGTGATTTGAGCCAGTTTGCCGATTGATAGCGCAGGGTGAGACGAAGCTGGGAAATCCGCCTGGTGCTTTCGGGCCAGACCGGGGGCGTGCCCATCAGGGCAGCAAGGTGATTTTCATAAGCAAAGCGGGGTGTGGCGTTGTCGGGATGCTCTGCAATACGCGCGCCGATCAAGCGCCCTTCGGCCATGGGGGCGAAGCCGGGGAGGCGGGCACCGGTCAACAGATTGTGGATCAGTGCGGTGATGAAGATGGTCTTGCCAGCCCTTGACAGGCCGGTGACGCCGAGCCGCAAAGTGGGAATGACGGTTCCCGTCGCTGCATCGGCAAGGTTGCCAAGGGCGATACCCAGTTCGTCGGTGATGGTGGTGGGCAGACTGGGCAAGAACACGAACTCCAATTAAGCACGATCAAGGTAGGCGGAGAACGCCAGATTGCAAGTGAAGCCTTAACCGGGAGCGCGGGGAGGCAGAACTTTGGTCGTGATTGCGCGATATCGCTTGCTCACAACGCATTGGTGGACTATCGATGCAGCGTCTTTGATCTTCGCCGATTGAAGGCTTTGGCCCGGTCGGAGATTCCACCTCCTGGCCGGGTCATTCATTTTTCAGACCATGGTGACCATGATGGCCTATTCCCCGCGCCGACCCACCAGCGGCAAGGAACGCGCCGAGGCGCTGTTCAAGGCGGCAACCACCAAGCCGGAAGCGCCCAAGGCGAAAGCCAATATCATTCCCACTGGCAAGGAACTCGTCTCGATCCGCATCGATCGCGATGTGCTTGCCCATTTTCAGGATGATGGGCCCGGCTGGCAGGAGCGCATCAACGCAGCCCTGCGGGCGGCTGCCGGGCTGGAGTGAGATTTGAGGGTTGGGCTGATACAGCAGCCCCCTCACCGGCACCTCTCCCCCGAGGGGAGAAGGGAAGAGATGGGGCCTATTCAAGCGCGCTGGGTTGCTGAGGCGATCAGACTTGAGATATCTCCGACCGACGATCCTTTTGTCCAATGCAGGCTCTGCCAGCCAAGGCGGGATGCCGCTTCGAGATTTTCTTTCGTGTCATCGATTAAAAGCAGATTTTCGGGGGCGAGATTCAAGGCCGACTGGATGGATTTGTAAAAGTCTAGATCGGGCTTTCGACAGCCCATGGCCGCGGAATAAAAAATGCCATCGGTATGCGCGCCAAGGGCAAGATCGTTCATGATATAGGCGGCGCGCAGATGCTCCTGGTTAGTCGCCAGATAGCAAGGCAAGCCGTTTTTTTGGCGGAAGAGAGACAATTGGTCGAGAAGGGCCCCGTTAATACGGGCGTCATGGGAAAACCAATAGTCGAGCAGGGCTTGTGCATCCGCATGAGGGGCTATTTCGCCTAAAGTAGAAGTCAAGGGGCCGAGGATACCATCCCGTCCGCACACGATGTCGTCCCAATACGGGGCGAAAAAGGATGCGACGAGATCATCCCTGCGGATACCGAGATCTTTTTCAAGGTCATGAGCCCAGTTCAAGCCATCGAGGGGACGGCCGTCGATCAGGACGCCGTCAACATCGATCAGCAGGGCTTTTATCATCTAAACCTCACCACGCACCCGAACCGACCTTGTTCAGATCGTATGGGGTGGTCTGATAGATCTCGTTGATCCAGTTCTGGAAAAGCAGATGGGCATGACTACGCCAGCGGTTTTCCGGCATTTTTGATGGGTCGTCGTTGGGGAACAGGTTGACCGGCATCGGTGTTTCCAGCCCGGATTCCACGTCGCGATGATATTCGTCGGCCAGCGAGGTGTTGTCGTATTCAAGGTGGTTGAGCATGTAGGCGGCGCGGTATTTACGGTCGTCGAGCATGCAGATGCCCACCTCATCGCTGTCGATGAGGATATCGAGATCGTCGGTCAGGCTTGCGCGGTCGATGTCGTTATAGCGCGAGACCGGCACTGCCAGATCGTCGGAAAAGCCGCGCAGGAAGGGGTGACGGGTATCGAGTACCTTATGGCGAAAAACGCCGAAAGCCTTATTGTCCATGCGGTAGCGCTTGACGCCGTGCAGATGGTGCAGGGCGGCCTGTGCGCCCCAGCAGATGAACATCGTATGGTGGACGTGAGTCTGCGTCCAATCCATGATTTCGAGCATCTCCGGCCAGTAGCGCACATCCTCGAAAGCCATGTTGGCGATGGGCGCGCCAGTCACAACAAAGCCGTCGAACTTTTTCGAGCGGACATCTTCCCAGGTTGAATAGAAGTTCTGGAGATAATCCTCGGGCGTGCTTTTCGAGAGCGGATCGGCAACGCGAACCAGCGTCAGGTCGATCTGGAGCGGTGTCGATGCGATCAGGCGCGCAAACTGTGTTTCAGTGCGCTGCTTGTTTGGCATCAGATTGAGCAGGCCGAATTGTAGAGGGCGGATATCCTGACGTGCGGATCGGGACTGATCCATGACCACAACACCCTCGTTTTCGAGCGTGACTCGGGCTGGAAGCTGATCGGGAATACGAATGGGCATCTGAATATCCTTCAGTGAAGGCTAATATAAGCGCAGGGTTATCAAGCGTGCTCTGTAGCGTTTCGAGCCGAACTGGTGGTGTCCACCTGCTCAGGAAACGCTCTAGGATGCGGCCACCGCCGGACGATTGGCGATGGCCCTGCACATGAGCTCCATGAAGTCGTTTTCGTCGCGGACGTCCGAAATCTCGGACGCATCCACCTGGTAGCCGAAATTGTCGGCAAGTGCCTGATAGCGGGGCAGCCGGTCACGCATCAGCGCCTCAAAGCCCCAGACACCGAAAGCGTCGGGATCGACGTCGTTATCGTTGGTAACGCCGTTCAATCGCTTGAACTCTTCCCATTTGGTCACGAGGAATTGGGGCGGATAATATATTGGCTTAGGGTTGGCCCTGTATCTGTCGATGAGGCGCTGAGCGTCATCATCAGTGCCGCGCAGATACAGCAAAGCAGTGGTTTCGGTCAGCGCCTTGACCACCGGATCCTCGCAATTGTGTGGATCGAGAACTTCGATCAGCGAGCCGCCGGTGTCGCACATGAAGTTGTCGTAGCCGTAGAGTGTTTTGGCACGTTCGATGAAGTAGGGAACATCGAGGAGAGCATAAATTTCGGCGACCCTGTGCTGTTCCTGCCGGCGCTGATATTCGGCGAGGGGCAGGCCGCCCTTAGCCGGATTGCCGGGCCTGCCGAGATAGCTTGAGAGCGGATCGAGATTGTCGAACGAGATGTTGGACTGGATGGAGATCGAGTCCGAGCGCAGCAGTTCGGCCAGAAAAGGTACCTTCATCGCCTCGCGCTTGAAATTGTCGACTATGAACTCGCCCATATGCCGGGTGCCGATGCGGAAATCGACCGAGAAGTGAAACCAGCCCGCGCGGCGAAGGCTATTGCCCAGCCGCGTCTTGCCGACGCCAGCCATGCCAAACACCGTAACGGCCTTGAGGGGCAGGGCGCGGAATTGGTCGGCGGAGGCAAACAGCATGGGGCGAGTCCGGGCAAATTTGGAAAATCCGAATGTGCTGACTGCTTAGATTCATATGGCGCAGCCGTCCAGTCATTCGCTGGAGGGCACCAAGCTCGCGGCGGCAAGTACAGCACACGCAAGAGAGCGTGCGCGCGACCACCTGCCAAGACGCCGGGGAGGGAAAAAATTGCCGGGTGGTCGGCGGAAATTTCCTGACGACACGCCGCTATGGGCGCGTTCCAAGTCATAAAAGTCAACAAAAACAATGGCTCGTGAATCTGGCACTGCGTTTGCATTGCTTGATGCGAATGCGCGTCCTCAGCGTGCAGGAGTTTGGGCTGTCGTGATCCCGTGCCGCAAGGCTGGTGGCCAGTTTTGGTCGGGGTCGCTCGTGTGACGGAGAGTAAAATGGGTATCTATGGGGCATTGTCGACGGCCGTTACGGGCATGGCGGCGCAGTCTTTCGCGCTCGAGAATATTTCGGGCAACATCGCCAATTCGCAGACCACCGGCTACAAGCGCATGGAGACCGGATTTATCGATCTGATCCCCGATGCAGCTGTAGGTCGGCAGAAGCCCGGCGCGGTGCTCGGATACTCGCGGTCGACCAATGACGTGCGCGGCGATATCATTACCTCGCCCACTGGAACCCACGTCGCATTGAACGGTTCGGGGTTTTTCGTTGTTGCTGAAAAGACCGGCACGTCCGACGGCAGCTCGGTGTTTGGCGATGCCAGCTATTACACGCGCCGCGGCGACTTCGAGATGGATCGTGAAGGCTATCTGCGCAATGGTGCCGGTTACTTCCTCAAAGGCGTGCCTATAGACACCACGACCGGCAACGTTGCAGGCTCGGTGCCCGAGATGGTTCGTGTTTCCAACGGCTTGATCCCCGCCAAGGCCACCCAGCGCATCGTTTATGAAGTCAATCTGCCCGATACGCCCGCAGTGGGACTGGCAGCCGATTTTGCCACGACGCTTTCGACTACCGGTGATCTCGATGGCACAGAAACGCTACAGGGGGCCGCTCCGGGCCTCGGCTGGACAGCCGGCGACACCTTTACCATCGCAGTTGGCGGCGGAGCGACCGAAACCTTCCAGGAAGGCGTTGACGGAACGTCGCTTCAAGATCTCGTGGATTGGGTTAATTCGTCGGTTCCGGGGGCAAAGGCTGCGCTGGATTCAGAGGGTCGCCTGCAGATCACTGCAAACAATACCACCCACGCCCTCACTATCGGGGGTACTGGCGCTATTGCCGGCGTTGCTTCCCAGCCAGTGCCAGCATCGCCAGAAGCCAATAGCGATTTCGTTGCGCGTTCCGTCGAGGGCGGCGCGATCACTGTTTATGCGCCCAATGGCGCTTCGGTGAACGTGCAGATGCGTTGGGGCAAGGTCTCAAACGAACCGGACACCTGGCGGCTGTATTACATGAGCGAAAGCACACCTCAGACATGGTCCGAGGTGCCAGATGGCGAGTTCACCTTCGATGAGGGTGTTCTGCAGTCACAAGGTGGCGCTTCAGTCTCGCTGACCGAGCCGCTAAGGCTCAACCTGCCTGGTCTGACCATCAACGGTACCGAGGTCGGTGACGTCGAGCTTGATCTGGGCGCCGGCGGGTTGACCCAGTTCGACAATGCCAATGGGCGGGCTGCCGTTTCGACATTGAACCAAAACGGGTATCCGGCTGGATCGTTCATGTCGGTTGCCATCAACGATAGCGGCCGCGTCGTGGCCACGTATTCCAATGGCGAGCAAATCGAAATTTTCCAGCTGGTGACAGCAAACTTCAACGCCGAAAATCAGCTCAAGCGGCTCGATGGCGGTGTCTATTCCGCCACTGCGGCATCGGGCGAGGCTATCCTTTCCACAGATGGTGGGATCACCGGTGGCGCGCTGGAATCGTCAAACACCGACATTTCGGAAGAGTTCACTAAGTTGATCGTGACCCAGCAGGCCTATTCTGCCGGAACCCGTATCGTTTCGACGGCGGATGAGATGCTCCAAGAAGCCCTCAACATGATCAGATAGTGGGCCGGTGAGGGTGGGCTGCCAATTGTGGCTTTATGCGTTGCCGGTGCGCACGTACTTAAAAGTACGCTGTGCTCCGGTTCTCGAAAGCCACCTTTCTCGCTCCACCCTGATCCGCCCGGCAAAGGCTGCGGCAAGACTTTTATGGAGTTGATGCGATGGGATTGAGTTCGACGTTATCGAATGCACTGGGCGGCATGAATGCCAGCCAGCGTGGCATCGATGTCGTTTCGCGCAACATCGCCAATCAGGGCACGCCGGGCTATCATCGGCAGTCCATTGTCATTGAAGAAACTGCTTATGGGACGAGTGCGCAGGTGCGCTCTTCGGCCCTGAGCCGAGCTTTTAACGAAGCATTGGAAAAGCAGCATCTGGTGGCGGTGTCTTCGGCCAGCTACCATGATGTGCGCAGCAATTTTCTCGAGCGGATGCAGATGCATCTGGGCAAGCCGGGCGACGCCAACTCCCTCGATACCCTGTATGGGGGTTTTGAGAATGCGCTGCAGGCGCTGGTGACCAATCCCAATGACGTAACGACACGCGCCGGTGTTCTCAATACCGCCCAGCAGCTGGTCGAGCAGCTCAACACGCTGACCGGTGCCGTGCAGGAAATGCGCCGCGAGGCCGAGCAGCAGATTTCCAACGGGGTTTCCGAGCTCAATCGCCAGCTTACGGCGTTGGCCGACATCAACGTGCGTATCCTTGATATTTCGCAGGACCAACAGGCACGGCTGTCGCTGATGGACGAACGCGACCGGCTGGTCGGGTCGATTTCCGAGCTTGTCGATGTACGCTCCACTTATCGTCCCGACGGAACCGTCGCGTTAATGACCGAGAGTGGGGTAGGCATTCTCGACGTCGAAGCCTCCCAGTTCGGATTTCGCTCCGGGGGCGGTCTCAACTCAAGCTCGCTTTTTGACTCCGATCCGACCAAGAGCGGTGTTGGTGAGTTGACGCTGCGGACACCGTCCGGGCTCGAGGTCGACCTGGCCAGCCAGAACCTGCTGTCATCGGGGCGGATTGCCGGGCTTCTCGAGCTGCGTGACACGACGTTGGTCAATATGCAGGACCAGCTCGACGAGATCGCTGCCGGGCTGGCCCAGGCTATGAACAGCGTCAATACCGTTGCTGCGCCCGACGAGGCGACGCCAGATCTCTATACACTCGATCTGTCGGGCATGACGACGGGCAATACTGTTTCCCTGACCTATAATGACGGGATCCGCGATCGTTCCATCCGTGTGGTGGCGATGGGCGATTCATCAAACTTGCCGCTCGCATCGCCCAACGCCAAAGGCGAAAAGGTGTTGGGCGTCGATATCTCGGGCGGCGATCCTGCGGCGGCAATCGCAGCGGCGCTGGCCGGTGAATTGCCGGTCTCCGCAGTGATCAGCAACGCCGGTGGCGAGCTCTCGATCGATGGCACTGCAATGCGGGCCATGTCGTCCCAGATCAGCGTGAGCGGGACGCAGGACGGAACCGGCGCGCTCAATCTGTTCGTGGACTCCCGCGGCGAGCCCTTTACCAATGCTCTGGACGGCAATGGGCAAAAGCAGGGCTTTGCCGGGCGGATCTCCATCAACAGCGCGTTGATCTCCGACCCCGCGCAACTTGTCCAGTTTGCGAGCGGGGTTTCGCTGGGCGATGCGACACGTCCGCAATTTCTGCTCGACAATCTCAAGTCGATGCAGTTCGTTTCCGACAAAATGACCGCGCTTTCCGATGGAGGCGTGCGCCTTTCGGGCAAGGTGACCGATCTTATCGGCCAGATGATCAATCATCAGGGCAATGTGGTTTCCAAAGCCCAGTCTGCTACCGCTTCGGTCGGCTATACGCTGCAATCGATCACCACGCGCATGAGCGCCGAATACGGCGTGAACGTTGATGAGGAGATGTCGCGGCTTATGCAACTCCAGAACGCCTATTCGGCAAGCGCCCGTGTGGTCTCGACAGTTCAGGAACTGATCGATGCCCTGCTGGCCATGTGAGGTCTCATGACGATCATCAACAAATCGCTGTATCCGGTTTCCTCGACGCTTTCGACTATCACCTCGATGCACAAGAAGCTCGAGAATTTGCAGCTGCAACTGGCAACCGGCAACCGCTACAACACATTGTCGGAAATGGGTAGCGACCGGGTTCATGATATCAATCTGCGTGGCCGCCTGTCGCGGATCGAGGGGTATCAATCCAACATTCTGACCGTTGAGAATCGTCTGAGCTTTTACACAAACGGCCTTCAGCGGCTTGACGATATCGAGGGCGATGCACGGGCGCTGGCCGTTCCGAACGCTTATGGCACCGACGGTATCAACCTCACGAACGCGCGCAATCAGGCGACCAATCTGCTCAAGGAAACCATCGATATTCTCAACACTGACATCACTGGTCAGTTCATCTTTGGTGGCAATAAGTCAGATACAAAGCCGGTTGCCAGTTTCGACGAAATCATGAACGGTCCCAACGGGTTCGTGCGCTACACGCAAAACCGCAATTCCGAGGATATGGGAACCGCAGCGGGCAATTCGGGCCGTCTCAACCAGGCACTTGCGGGCAGCACAATCTCGCTGACCGAGGATGGCGATCATGATTTCGGATTCAAGATCGCGTCGGTGACCGCGACGGGGACTGCAATCAGCGCTGCGTCCGGTCCAATCGACCCGGCGTTTCCCGATGCCGAACAGGAAATGACGATTACCGCCGGATCGGTGGCTGCCGTGGGCGACACGGTCACTGTCGGCGTCACGTTCCCACATGATCGCGACACCGTGCGCTATTTCACATTTACCGCGACCGACACCGACCCGGTGCCTGCCAATGGCTTTGCCGTGGGAGCCGACGCCGATGAAACTGCGGCCAACCTCAACGCTGTGATCGCCGGCAAGCTGGAATCGCTGACAAAGACCGATATGCGATCGTCATCGACCTATGCGGCGGCTGACGGCTTTTTCAATGGCATAGGCGAAGCGCAAGACCCTGCGGCATCAGCATGGTATCGCGGGCAGGATAGCAATAATCCGCGCCAGACGGTATCAGCCAACATCGATGAGAACACCAAAACTCAATATGGCGTGCAGGCCAACGAGAAGGGGTTCGTCGAACTTATCAAGGGACTTGCAGTATTCTCGGTGTCAGAGCTTTCTCCGCTCGATGCCGAAAATGCGGGGCGCTATGATGCGCTGGTTTCCATTCAGCGCTCGCGTCTGTCCGAAGATAACAACGCACAACCGGGTGCCATCGAAGTCATCACCATGGAGCTGGGTATCGCGTCCTCTACGGTCAATACAGTCAAGGAGCGTCACTCCCAGTACGGCGCTCAACTGGAGACGATGCTGGCCGAGATCGCTTCAGCGCCACGCGAGGAAGTTGCCATGATGCTGCTCACGCTGCAGACCCAGCTTCAGGCCAGCTATCAGGCCACTGCGATGGCGAGCCAGCTCACTTTGGTCAATTTCCTGTAAGCTCTGCGCTGTTTTCAAAAGAAAAAGCCCCGGTATTGGCCGGGGCTTTTTTGTATCGAGATTGACGTGAGGTCCTTAGCCGTTGCCGCGAAGGCCGGCTGAAATCTGTCGATTGATGTTGATGAGCGCATCGAGCTTGGCCGGTTCGGCGCCGCTGAGCAGCTCATAGGTTTGCCCCATGACAAAGATGCCGAGATTGGCAATGTTCTGACGAACGGGGTCGGGCAGGGGGCTGTCGTCCTTGGTCACTGCCTGGACGAAAATTGACCAGACCTTGCGGTTCTTGTTCAGCGTTTCTTCGAGCTGGTCGTAATGCTCGGGCCAAGTATCGCGGATATTTTGCAGGCGGGAAGCGAGGCGAGCAAGCAGGTTGGCCTCAAGATCTCTCGGACTCGCCGTCTGTTGTGCGGTCCTCTGATAAGCGAGTGCCCCCTGATGTTGCATTTGCCAGCAACTCCCCTTCGTATTCGATAAGCTTTTTTGCAGCCCTGAGAGCTTTGTAGAGGTCGCCGGTTAATATCTCATTATTGATAGTATCGACATACGACAATGTGGACGGCGCGGCCCGTACCATAGCGTTGATGAGTTCGAAATAACTCGTTGTAAGCTTATCGACATTGCCTTCCACATACATGATCTGGATCGCCAGATAGATGGCCTTGGCGGGCGTATCAGCCGTCGTTGCGGACAGAATGTCTTTTTCGCGCAGGATCGGCGCCTTGCCCTCGATAAACAGACGGGTGCGCTGGTCCGAATTGGTGATAACGCAGCTGCCCACGATCAGCTTTTCACCAGGTTTCAACTCGACCTTGAGCGCCATGATTCTTTTCCCTGTGGTTTTGCGAACTATGGGTGCTGCGGGAAAAAAAGAAAAGGGCGGGCCTTCTGGCCCGCCCTTTTCCGCATAGGTTATTCCCGTTCTGGGAACTTCAATCTTAGAACAGACGCAGGACCGCCTGATCAGCCTGCGAAGCCATCGACAGAGCTGTCGAGGACAGCTGCTGGCGTGTCTGCAGAGCCAGAAGGTTGGCGGCTTCCTCATTGGCATCGGCCAGGGTGAGGTTGGACGCACCGGTCTCCAGCGTGTTGATCATGTTGTTGGAGAAGTTCTGACGATTTTCAACGATGGAGAGCGAAGAACCGAATGCCGAAGACTGCGAACGAACGGTGTTGATCGCGCCCTTCACATCGGAAAGCAGGGTGTCGATGTTTTCATCAGAATCGAGATCAGCTGCCTGCAGATTGGTTTCAATACCCAGCGTGGTCGAGTTGACCGAAGCGCCTTGTTCGCCGTCAATCTTGGTCTGGATGTTGAGTTCGGATGTACCAGTTTCGTTGAACGTGATCTGCAGATTATCGCCGCGGAGCAGGTTCACACCGTTGAACGAAGCGTCATCGGCAAGTTTGTCGAGCTGATCGCGCAGTTCGCGGAACTGATCGGCAAGACCAGCGCGGACGGTGTTGCCCTCGATGGAGTTGGCGCCCGAAGACGTTCCGTCAATCTGGCCGGCGCTGGATGCACCGTCAACAGTGAGATCGTCGGTCGAAAGGTTTTCGACACGGAGCTTACCGTTGTCGTTGGAAGCGCGGATTTTGCCTTCGAGTGCCGACGAGTTGTTGATCTCGCTGACCAGTTGGTCGACAGTCTTGGATTCGCTGGCGACAGCTTCGACGCCGTCGGTCGATGCCGTGGCGCTTGCGATACCGATGTCTCCATCCACAGCTGAATCCGAAGTGGTGACTGTGAAGTTCACGCCATCAGCGTTGGCCATATCGAGACCTGCGGCAGTAGCTGTTGCCGTAACGCCGGCTGCTGCGAAAGCTGTGTTCATTGCAGCGATCTGCGTGGCGTTGTCGTCGGTGCCGTTGAACGTAAAGGACGCCGTGCTGCCGTCGTCACCTGTCACGGTGACGGATTCACCGTCCAGAGCCTGCAGGTCGGTGCCGGTGCCGGTGGTCAGGTCAGTGCCGGCCGCGCCTGTAAGAGTTGCAGGCGTTACGGTTACTGGAGCCGAGCCGAGCGCGATATCGACCGCAGTGTCACCAATTGCACCACCGGAGAACGACAGCGTATCGGTGTCAGAGAGACCTTCGGCAACGTCGTAAGACGCTGTCTGGAAGGACTTGTCCTGACGTGCCTGACGCAGCGTGGACTGCATGGATTCGAGGGTCTTGGTGATCGCAGTAAGACCGTTGTCGGCAGCTTCCAGGGTCTGGATGCCGTTTGCCATGCCGTCCAGAAGGGCGTTCATGTCGCCAGCGCGGCTGTTCAGCGAGGAAGCAGTGAAGAAGTTTGTCGGGTTGTCGAGAGCCGAGTTGACTTTCTTGCCAGTGGCAAGCTTGGTCTGGGTCGCCGACATCATATCGGCGGTGTTCTGAAGGGACATAAGGTTCGAGCGAACCGCCTTCGAGAGCGTTACATCAGACATATAGAAATCCCCTTCTAGGATTTATGCAATTTCAAGCGCCTCTTCCTGAGACGGCTGACCCGACACTGTGCGACATCTTCTAAAAGAACGGTTAAAGCGTCGGTGGTGATCTGAAATATCGCGCAATAAAAAAGGCGGGCCGAAGCCCGCCTTTTCGATTTCGAATTCGGCCGGCTTAGCCGAACAGGCGCAACACCGCCTGATCGGCCTGGCTGGCCATGCTCAATGCGGTCTGCGAAAGCTGCTGGCGAGTCTGAAGGGCGAGAAGATTGGCGCCTTCCTCGTTGGTGTCGGCCAAAGTCAGGTTGGCGGCGCCGGTCTCGAGCGTATTGATCATGCGCTTGGTGAAATCTTCGCGGTTCTGAACAACGGACAGCGTGGATCCCAGATCGGATGCCTGCGCCCGTACTTCATTGAGGGCGTTCTGCAGGTTGGACAGCAGGCCGTCGATGTCGGCGTTAAGGTCAAGATCTTCAGGGTTGAGTTCGAGCAGCCCAAGATTGGCGACGTTGATCGCGCGTGGTTCGCCCTTCGAATTCTTGGCCTGAATTTCGATTGTCGAGCTGCCGGATTCGTTGAAAACGATCTTGAGCTGGTCGCCCCGCAGCAGATTCACGCCATTGTAGGACGCATCCTCGGACAGTCGATCGAGTTCGGTGCGCAGTTCGTTGAACTGGCGGGCCAGGCTGGCGCGAACATCATTGCCCTCGATTTCGGACTGGCCGATGCCACCGGTCATATCGTTGTTGGTCAGGCCGGTCATCGTAAGCGGGGTGGTGGATCTGTTCTCGACCCGTAGTTTACCGTTGTCGTTTGAGGCGCGCACATGGCCCTTGAGATCGGCATTGGCATTAATGGCCGACACCATATCGTCGACAGTACGGGCACGCGTGCCGGTCGACAATCCAGTGCCATCGGCGATACCTGTTGTACCTGCCGTAGCAGTTTCGGCGAAGTTGGAAACCTCTATGGATGCAGCACTGCTGCCCGCGAAAGCGTCGGTGGTCAGTACCATATCGCCACCATTGACGCTGGCCGTGGCGGCAACGCCGGCATTGTCGAGTTTGGCGTTGATGATGGCCGCGAGCTCATCAGCGGTGACAGCCGTGGCATCGGCGACAGCGCCGGGCGATGTAATGTCGGCGTTGGTGACGGCGATGGTGACGGGGTCGCCACCATGCACGGCAACGTCGAAGCTGAGGCCATCGCCCGCGCCTGAAAGATCTATGCCGGCAGGGGTGAAGGTGCCGGCAGCGAGCGCAGAGCGGGAGGCCGTGAGGTCGACATCGAAATCGGTCCCATCGGGCAGGGCGCCGCCTGCAAAGTTGAGCGCCTCTGTGCCAGTGGGCGTGGCCGCCACGTTCAGGTTGTAGCTCTGTGTCTTGAACGAATTGTCCTGCCGGGCCTGGCGCAGCGTCGACTGCATCGATTCGATCGACTTGGTGATCGAGGTCAGACCGTTGTCGGCAGCTTCGATGGTGCGGATGCCGTTGCTCATGGCGTCGAGCAGAGTGCCGATGTCAGCGGCGCGGCCGTTGAGGGACGCAGCGGTGAAAAAATTTGTGGGATTGTCGAGGGCCGAATTGACCTTCTTGCCCGTGGCCAGACGCTCCTGGGTCGCGTCCATCATCTTGGCGGTGTTCTGGAGGTGCAGAAGGTTGGAGCGAACCGCTTTCGATAGCGTCACATCAGACATGGCCAAAACCCCCGTCCTTTATTGGCATAAACAGAATCACTCCCTCATTAGGAGCGCGTTAACTATACAGTGCTTCGCCAAGTGCTACTGAATGGTTAACAAAGTCTGATCGAGCAGGGGTAAATTTACCTTTTGGCCTCACACCGAGCGGTCGCGAAGTGTCAGGCTGGAGAGGGGCGGCTGCCAGGGAGCGCTGCGCAGAAGCAGGGTCGCGCTGGCTGGTGTTTCGGCGTTGGACAGCGTCGAGGCTATAAGGCTTGCATCGAGCAGGGTGGCCGAGGAAACAGAGCCTTCAAATCCCTGGTCTTCCTGGGGGGCGGGATGTTTCCGGTGTTTTGCGTTCGGGCGCTTGGGAAGCGGCTGGCCGAGGCTGGCCCCGGCGGAATCGCGGATACGATGAGGCGGCGGTGCCGCCGGTCGTTCGACCGGCCGCGCCATGGCTGCAGAGATCCCCAGCGGGCCCTGCTGCGGTGGAATGAACCCCGTCACCTGTTAACCATTCCTCTGGCCGATGCGGCAAAAACTGCCGGGCAGATTGTGCCGCAAAGGCTGACAGGCGGGTTAGGTTGGGTCGTCGAATTTTAAGAAAGTTGTATCAAATCGGGAGCGGGTAAGTCCGGGCGTTAGAGCGCCCGGTTGATGGATATGCCCTTCATGGACTCTTTTGCCGGTTGGGGAGGCTGACCGGCAGCGCCATAGGTTTTTGGCTTGGCGTTATTGCCAGCGGAACGCGCTACGTCCGAAAGCAGGGTCTCGGTTACAGTGCGGGCGGTGGCCAAAACGCGAAGATTTTCGGCCATTTGCGTGGCCAGGGCTTCGTGGCCGCGGCGCAGCGTGTCGATGCGCGTGGGCGCTTCTGCCTTGAGCCGGGGGGCGGCGCGCTGGATGGCGCGGGCTAACGTCACGTAATCCTGGGCAAGCTGGGTCTTTTCTGCCGTAAGTGCAGTCGCATCGCGCATATGTCCGGCGCGCAGATAGGTGGTTTCGCGGTTCATAACCTCGACAAGTGCACCAAGTGCTGTTTCGGCGCGGGCGCAAAGAGAGTCCGCATCCAGGGATTCAAGCGCGATGAGGCGTTCGGCGGCGGTCATTTCGTATAAGCTCCCATGGATGAGATTTGAGGCGCGCTGGTTTGGGCTGCCTGCGTTTCGATAAGGGCGGCGACCATCTGGTCGGCGATGCCGATGCCGCCGGCCTTGGCCATTTCGGCAGCGTACTGTTCGGACATCATTCCGCGCCAGGTTTCTTCGGCATAGCCGCCACCGAACATTGAGTCGGTCTCAAGGCCCTTGAACATTTCCGAAACCAGGGTGTTGAGAAACACACCTTCCAGTTCGGTTGCCTGCTTGCGCAGATTGGAGAGTGCGGACGCGGAATTTGGCAGTGCGGTAAAGGCGGGATTGAGATTCATCAGATGACCTCGATTTCAGCCTGCAGCGCCCCGGACGCCTTGATGGCCTGCAAGATCGCTATGAGATCGCGCGGGGAGATGCCCAGTGTGTTGAGGCCATCCACAAGCTGTTGCAGCGAGATCGACTCGGGGACTACTGCGAGCTGTGTGGCGTCTTCGGTGACATCGATCTGGGTGCGTGGCTCAACGGCAGTCACGCCGTCAGTAAAAGGTTCGGGTTGAACGATGTTGGGGTTCTCGGCGATGGAAATCGTCAGATTGGCGTGAGCGATGGCTACAGAAGACACACGGACATCGCGGCCGATGACAATGATGCCGGAATTTTCGTTTATGACGATGCGTGCCGCCTGATCGGTCTGGATGACCAGCTGTTCGATGTCGGTGAGCAGGTCGACGATGTTGCCGTTGAAATTGTTGGGAAGGGACAACCGAACATTTGCGGGGTCGGTTGGGATGGCGACCGGCATGCCGATGAGATCATTGATGGCCAGAGCGATGCGGCGCGAGGTCGTGAGATCGGGGTTGCGCAACGAAAGGCGGACAGAGTGCTGGGCGCCCAGTGCGAAGTTTATTTCGCGCTCGATCAGTGCGCCCGAAGATACCATGCCGGTTGTGGGCACGCCCGAAACGACAGTTGCAGCGTCGCCCTGGGCAGTAAAGCCGTTGATAAGCACCGGGCCCTGCGCGATGGCATAGGCTTCGCCGTCGGCGCCGAGCAGCGGGGTAACCAGAAGCGTGCCGCCCTGCAATGACGAGGCATCACCCATGGCGGCAACCGAAATGTCGATGCGCGATCCCTGGGTGGAGAAGGGAGGGAGATTTGCAGTGACCATCACGGCGGCAACATTTGCCGTGCGCAGTGTTTCGCCGCGGGTGTTTACGCCCATGCGCTCGAGCATGGCGATCAGTGACTGGCGGGTGAATGGCGAATTGTTGAGGCTGTCGCCAGTACCGTTGAGACCGACAACCAGACCATAACCGATCAACTGGTTGTCGCGAATGCCTTCGATCTGCACGATATCCTTGATGCGCGCCGGCGCAGCAATGGTGGGCGCTACCGATGTCAGTCCGATCGCTGCGGCGGCGATAACGGCCAATGTCGTGCGAAACAGTCCTGGTCTCATTTTCAATCCGATTCCCCGTTTCCGGGCGACGCCTATCGTCCCCACGATGGTGCGTCGCTATTCACAGGCAATAGAGCGAAAACCGTGCCAAACAAGGTTGTTGGCTTTTAACCAATTGAATTTATTGCGCTAAATCTGGCAGATCGAAGATGGCATGTGCGTGGAGTGGGCAAGGGTTGCCGGGTTGTTAAGAGTAAATTAACACCCTTAGGCAAAATCTGCCGGTTAGCAGTCCATTAACCACGAGCCAACTGGGCCAGATATGCGGATCGACGGAACAGGGCGGATCATTTCAACGAACCGGCCAGGCACCGCTGCGAAATCGTCGGGGCCGGCGTTCCAGATCGAGACGGGGCAAGGCACGGCGCGCAGTGCGCAAGCATCTGCGCCCATCGCCGCCGGGGGGATTGATGCACTCTTGGCGCTTCAGGCCGCCGACGATGCAACGACCGGTCGCCGCAAGGCTGTCAAAAGAGCCAATTCGCTTCTCGATCTGCTCGAAGACATCCGTGCCGATCTTCTTGTGGGGCAAGTGGGGGAAGGGCGCCTGAACCGCGCAGTGGCCCTGTTGCAGCAGGCAAAGGCGCATATCGAACCCGCTCTCGACGAAATTGTCGCCGATATCGAATTGCGTGTGCGCGTCGAACTGGCCAAGCTGGGGCAATTTCCCCGGATCTAGAGACAACGGCGCCATGGAGCGGGGGGTCGGGGCCGCCCAAAACCTGATGGCGTTTTTGATTGTGTTGCAGCCTGTGTCCTGATTGCGGCACCTCACGATCTTGTTAACGGGACATCAACTTTCCATTTGCTCGAAAAGATTGACGCCACTATACAGGCGGCGACCTGATGCAAAGGGGGAGTGAGTCTTACGATGTCGGTCGAGGCCCTTGCAGACGATTACCGTCCTTCCGCGGACGAAGAATTTATGAACGCGCGTCAGCGTGAATATTTCCGTAAGAAGCTAAACACCTGGAAAGACGAGATACTTCGCGAGAGCCGCGAAACTCTTGAGAACCTCCAGGAAGAAAATACCAATCATCCCGATATGGCTGACCGAGCATCCTCGGAAAGCGACAGGGCGCTCGAACTGCGCACCCGCGATCGGCAACGCAAATTGATCGCCAAGATCGATGCGGCGCTCAAGCGGATCGAAGATGGATCCTATGGTTTTTGCGAAGAAACCGGCGAACCAATCGGCCTTGCTCGTCTTGACGCCCGCCCGATTGCGACCCTGAGCCTTGAAGCCCAGGAAATGCACGAGCGGCGTGAAAAAGTCTATCGCGACGATTGATTTCCAGCGCTGTTGATTTATGCGTCTTTGCCCCATCGGTTTCTTTGCCGGTGGGGTTTTTATTTCACTGCAAATGGTATTGCCAGCCGGTCTGAAGATTTTCGATGGTTAATTTCCCCGCCGACCTCTTCCCTCTCCGGCAAATGAAAACCACGCGATCGGTGTTTGCCGGCACTGTTTCGACAGTGACGGCCATAGTATTTTTTGCTGCTTTTGCCATCGTTTACCTCCTATGGCTGATGCCCGATGTCTGGCGCGACATTCAGATCGTCCGAAATCCTGTGGTGTTGACCGAATTCAGTATCGTGGGCGGCGAGTGCAGTCCCAAGAGGGGCTCTTTAAAACACTGCGACCTCGATCTGTTCTATGCCTATGAAGGCAGAGCGATCAAAACCCATTCGTCCTTTGCCTTCGTAGATCCTGTGACGCCCGATTATTCGGTTCGCCTCGTGATATCGGCCGACCGGCCAGAACTGGTGACGATCGATCTTGCGCTGGACGGATTATGGAAACGGATTGTAGTGGCCAGCGTGTTCATAACGGTTTTTGTTGGAATGGCCGCACTCTGTCTCATCCTCCTGCGCCGTATCGTGCGGAACAACGCTGCGGCGCGGCGCGGCGGCCTCGTTCGTCCGGTCCCGCTGGAGATCAGGCAAACCAGGACACTGTTTGGCGGGACATTCATATCGTATGTGCCAGTTCTGCCTGATCCAAAGAAGCGCTTCACCGCGACAGCACGCTTGCGCATCACGAGCGCGCCGATCCAGCGCTATGGCAACGATGGAACGTGCTATGCTCTGGGCGCGCAAATGGACGGAGTCGATCAGCCGATCCTTCTTGATGCGGATTTGACCCAGCTCGATTTTACGGCTCAGGAGAGGGTCGGCTTTGTCAGGGCACTGGAGCGAGCCGACACGGGTGCGCGCTAAAGTTTGGCCAATGCCGCTCCAGTCGAACTCAACTGATCATCCGCCAAGTGCGACTTCCCGTGTGATGGCTATGGCGTCGAGGAACGGGCGGTCGTGGCTCACTACAAGCAGTGCGCCATCATAGCCCCGCAACCCGGCCTCTACGGCTTCAATGGAGTCGAGGTCGAGGTGGTTTGTAGGTTCGTCGAGCACGAGCATTTGAGGCGGGGTGGTGCTGCCGAGTATTGAAGCCAGCCCTGCGCGTAGCGTTTCGCCACCCGACAGGGCGACGGTCGGCTTCAGGGCTTCATCCGCCTTGAACCGGAAGCGGGCCAACGCAGAACGGCAGGCGTTTTCGCTGGCCCCGGGATTAAGGGCGAGAAAGTTCTCGCGCACGGTCTTTTGCGGGTCGAGAATGGAGACTTGCTGGTCCAAAAATGCGTGGGAGACATGAACGTCGACAGAACCGGAAAGCGGTTTGATTGCGCCGGTGATGAGACGGAGCAGCGTGGTCTTGCCCGAACCGTTCGGGCCGACCAGTGCAACGCGTTCCGGGCCGGTGATAGCGAGGGAAAACTGGTGCAAGATTGGCGTGTCGTAGTCGTATCCTGCCGATACAGCATGGAGAGTCAGAACCTTCTTGCCGGCGGGCAGGTTCGTGGGGGGCAATGAGATCGTAACGTGCTGGAGCACTTCGATTTTCTCGCGCGCAGCTTGAGCATCTGAATCCGCCTGTTCGCGTAAGCGACTGGCAAGACGGGCATTATCGCCGGCCGAGTTTTCAGCTGCGTTCTTTCGCCCGTTGAGCAGGATTTTCGGCATGTCGCCTCTTGCGCGCTTGCGCTTGCCAGCAGCGTCCGATTTCTGCTGTTTCTCACGGGTCTGTTGAGCCTTTTTGTCGATTTGCGCAGTGCGGCGTTCTGCGCTGGCGAGGTCATGTCGGGCTGCTGCAAGCTCAATGGCTTTGCGTTCGCGAAAGAATGTGTAATTGCCGCCGTAGGCGGTAGCGCCCAAGCTGGTCAATTCGACTATGGCATCCATGGTTTCGAGCAGTTCGCGGTCGTGACTAACGACGACTGCACCGCCGCGCCAGGAGGCGAGGAGGTCAATGACAGCTTGGCGCCCATCCCTGTCGAGATTGTTGGTCGGTTCATCGAGCAAGAGGAAGTCGGGATCGGCAAACACCAGTGCCGCAAGCATGGCGCGCGTACGCTGGCCGCCCGATAGGGTTTCGAGCAGAGTATCGGCCGTTGCGGGAAGCGCAAAGCGGGCAAGCGCATCGTCCAACCGCGCCTCTAATGTCCAGTCGACGTCGACAAGTTCGTCGGCGCTGGCGGTTCCGGCTGCGGCGCGGGCGAGAATGGCAAGCTGGTCGGTGGCGCCGAACAGATCGGCAATGGTTTCACCTGGCTCTGCCTTGAGCGATTGCCGTAGCAGGCCGATCGTGCCGTCTATGGTGACGCTGCCCGATTGGGGCGAGGTCGCGCCGGTTATGAGCCTGAACAGCGTTGATTTTCCCACGCCATTACGGCCCACAAGGCCGGTACGCTGGTCGGAAAAGGCGAGGTCGAGCTGGGAAAAAAGCTGCGTGCCGTCAGGCGTTGAAAAGCCGAGGGCTGAAAGCGTGATGTGTGCGGGCATGAGTTATGGAATCCGTTCCGAGGCAATAAAGGGTTGCTGTCGGAGAGAAATCCATTTGGGCACACATCCTGTTGGTGTTGCAGTTCGGCTTCAAAATAGTCACGAGGCCGCGCAAGTCAAGGCGGAGCGATTGACACGCCTTGTGGCTTCGGGCTTGTTGTTGGCATGGGCATGAAATCCATTTTGACTATTACGGCGATCGCTTTGACCGGATCATTTGCGACCGGCGCCGCCGCAATGGATATTTCGCTTGGCTCGCAAGTGCGGCTGAGCGCGGGCTATCTCACGCTCAACCACGACGCTTCGACCATGACGCCACCATCGCGCTCAGGGTTTGAGAGCTACGGTAATCCAACATCGATCTTGAGCTATGAGCCGCTCTACAGCGCCGATATCGAATTTGTGCTGACCGGGCGCGGCGAGGAGGGCTGGTTCGATCTCGTGGCCGGTTTCCCCATCGCTGCAGGCGGCACTTTTGGGGACAGGGATTACGAAGCCGGACAGGCGCTATATTCGGAGACATTTAGCGACATCACGCTGGGCAATGGTGGCAGTGTCGCTCTACGCTATGGTTTGCCAAGCGATGAACCGCTCGTCTGGAACGACGTGACTGTGCGCCCTTATGTGACGGGTGCGCTGGGACTTGAGCGCTATGGCATGGATGGGTTGCGGTGTGGCGGTGCATGTCCGAGCGGCCCAATTGCGTCGAGCGTGACGGTGATTGGCCATGACCAGCTCTCGGCGTCGGCGGGACTTGGCGTATGGCTGGAAAACGAGATTTCCGTGACTGAAACCGTCGATTTGCGGTTCGAGATCAATGGTGGCTATCTCGGCGTTACAGACAGCCATTATCTGCGTCCTGATCTGGGAACCGTGCCGAATGTCTTTTACGACCTGGCCACAGTGGGCGGGCTGGCCGAAACGGCCTATCGCTATGAGACCGAGAATGGCGCCGAGCTTTCGGCCAGCGTTTTCGCCGGAGGACAACTGGGTCTTGGTGGCGTGACGTTCGGCAGTGAGGACGGGCCACAGACCGGGCCACTATGGGCCTGGTCCGTGGCGGGGCATGCGGGCGTTACCGTGGGTGCGAGCGTGCCGTTTTAGGTGACAAACACCGCCAGCGTTGCTTTCCCAGCAACCCCTTTATCCGTACCGTTTTTTCAGATGCGCTATGAAGATGTCCGGGTCGAGCGTTGAACCGGTGGCCCGTTTGATCAGATCGGGGGTAGAGTAGCGCGATCCCTGCGACCAGACGTTTTCGCTCCGCCACGCGTTGACGCCGGAGAAATCGCCATTCGAGATTTCGTCGAGAACGCTGGGGCGCGCCTTTTCGATGGCTTGCCATTGTTGAGCGGCCAGCATGGCGCCCAGCGTGTAGGAGGGGAAATAACCAAACGCACCGCCAGACCAATGGACGTCCTGCATCGGGCCGTCCTTGGGGTTGTCGATGGTCGAAAGCCCAAGATATTCGGTCATTTTGGCGTCCCATGCTTCAGGCAGATCAACGACCTCAAGTGCGCCTGAAATCAGTGCCTGTTCGAGTTCGAACCGCAAGATGACGTGGAGGGGATAGGTCACCTCATCGGCGTCGACGCGAATGAAGCCCCGCTGGACTTTGTTGACCTCGGCTACAACGTCCTCGATCTCCCAGCCCTTGAGGGCGTCCTCGCCAAGGTGACGGGCGACAATGGGCATTGCCCAGTGCCAGAACTGGGGCGCGTGAGCGAGTTGCTGCTCGACAAAAAGCGACTGGCTTTCGTGCATTGCCATGCCGCGCGCCTGGCCGATTGCCATGTGAGAGAGGTCTTTTGGGAGGCCCTGCTCGTACAGCGCGTGACCGGTTTCATGCAGAACGCCCATCAGGGCGGTGAGAAACTCGTCGGTTCTGTAGCGCGTGGTCATGCGCACGTCGGTGGGCACGCCGCCGCAGAAAGGATGATGGGAAACGTCGAGCCGACCATGGGTGAAATCAAAGCCCAGCGCCTGCATCATCGACAGACCAAGCTCGCGTTGTTTTTCGATGGGGAAGGGGCCTTCGACCGTTTTTGCCGGGCGCTTGGCATAGCGCCGCTCTTGCGCATCGAGGGCTTCGGGTACGAAGTCGACAAGAAATGTCTTGAGCTTTTCGAGAACAGGGGCAACGTCCGCCATGCGGTTTCCGGGGTCGAACTGCTCCATCAGTGCGTCATAAGGCGCAAGGCCAAGGCGATCTGCGCGCATCTGCGCTTCTTCGCGGGCAAGTGCAACGACGCCTTCGAGAGCAGGGGCGAAATTGGCCCAGTCGTTTTTGGCGCGCAGATCACGCCAGAGCTGTTCAGATCGCATTTCGGCCTGGGATTTGCGGCGTACGAAGTCGGTCGGCAGGCATGTGGCGTTCGTGTATGTGCGCTGAAACTCGCTGACGGCCAGCTTTTGATCATCGGAGAGATCTTCGCTTTCGGCTTTGGCAATCCAGTCAGCAATTTCTGGGGCCGTCGCGGTTTCGTGGCGTAGGCCGTAAAGGTACGACACCGACTCAGCGCGCTTTTCCCCGCCGCCAACCGGCATATTGGTTGCCTCGTCTGCCGAGAGGATGGAAATTGCGTGCTCGATGGATTCGAGCTTTTTTCCGAGGGTTTCGAGGTCGGCGTAAGACATGGAGCGCTCCAGAACGGGGGTGTTGAGGCGGTTGTAGAGTATTTGGGCGGGGTTCGGGAAGAGCGCCAAAATCAATCCAAACGGGAATTGAGGCTTGCTGAAAAAGAAAGGGCGCAGCGGGGAGGCTGCGCCCTTCTTCTTTTCTGGTCGCGTCCCCGAAGCGAAAAACCGGTTTCCGCTTTTTCTGGGGGCGCTCCAGGTCCGGCCCGACGGGGAGACGGGCCGGGAACCGGATTGCCGCAAATTTGGGGAACGGCAGCCGGTTGGGGACTTTGGTGCCGTGTCAGAACGGCAGGATGGCGTCGAGGATCTGCTGGCCGTAGCGGGGCTGCTGGACGTCAGTGATCTGGCCGCGCCCACCGTATGCGATGCGGGCTTCTGCGATCTTGGTCGAGGAAATCGTGTTGTCCGAGCCGATGTCTTCGGGCCGTACAATGCCGGCAACAATCAGATCGCGGACTTCAAAATTGACGCGCACTTCCTGACGGCCTTCGATGACAAGGTTGCCGTTGGGCAGAACCTGAGTGACCACAGCAGCGACCTGGGTGGTGACGCGCTCGGAACGGTTGACCGAGCCATTGCCGGCATTGGCAATGCCCGATGTCGTGCCGAGTGCTGCATCGGCCGATACGTCGGCAGGAGCAACTGAATTGAAGATGGAGCCCAAGGCGCCGTTCAGACCTGTGGTGTTGGACGATTGCCGAGTTGCCGAGGTGGTGTTGCCGATCTGGGCGCGATCGTCGATGGTGACGACCACTGTGAGGATGTCGCCGATCTTTGCTGCACGCTGGTCCTTAAAAAAGCCGCGGGCATCGGACGAGAAAAGCGAGTTGGGCTGATAGGTGGCCGGTTCGGCAGCGGGCATGGGCATGGTCACCGGGCGATAACCGGCAGTCACCGTAGGGTCGACGATTGGCGTCAATGCGGGCGCCTGGCCCACATTCGCCAGTCGATCGGTGGTGGCGCATGCGCCGAGCGCTGAAACGAGCAGCAGGCCCGTCGCGATCTTGATCAGTGTGTTCATTTCAATATTCCCCGTTGGTTTTAAGGTGTCGCGCTTCCCCAAGCGCGACAGACCGAAAGATCAGAGCCCGGCGATTTGCTGGGGGCCCGAATAGACTGTGACAGTTCCGTTCTGCGTGGCGACGCCCTGCAGAACCTTGTTGGTCATTGTGTTGAGTACCGATACCGGCTGCGACAGGCTGGCGGCGTTGAGCGCCTTGCCCGTTGTGGTGAGCGTTAGCGCACCCTGCTGGAAGACGACCGTGACGTTGTCGTTGCGCGAAATGATTTCCGGCGCCGCGATGTCGGATGGCTTGAGCATGACGCCTTCGCGCGTCTGGCGCTGGAGGGCCATACCCATTATTTCGTCAACAGCGACAAGGCCGATGGATTCGGCGTAGGCGAGCGGGATCATGCGCATTTCGATATCGTTGGCACCCAGAATGGTGCCCTGAGGCAAAGTGCGCGTGAGATGCGGTGCAGCGATCATAAGCTGGATCTGACCCGAGATGTCGAGCGGGCGCTCGATGCCTGAGACCTGGAATCGGGCCGAAAAGCTCGAGGAGCCGGGCATGTAGCGCAAGATGGTAAGCGCTGCCGGGTTGACGGTGTCCGCGGCAATCATGCCGGGCAGCGGCGTATCGAGTGCGATGTCCATTTCCATGTCGGCTGTCAGGATGCCCTTCGAGCGCAGATCGTCGGCGATGAGACCGGAGAGCAGGTCGCTGCCCACTTCCACACCCGTGCGCGCGACGCGAATACGGTCGAAGCCGGCAGGCTCGAAGTCTTCAATTCCCGCCGCCTGAACCGCCGAGGCGATGTCTTCAAGCGAGAGTATGCCCGAGGTGCCCGGTGCCGGCGCACGAAATACAGCGGTTTCGGCCGAAAGGCCTGCGCCGTCGAACAAATCGCCAACGGTTACGATTGCAGCGCTTACGGTCACGTCGCCGCGCAGCATGGGCTCGGCCTGGGCCGCGCCGGCAAGAGTGCAAAGGGCGATTGCAATGCCTGTGCGTTTGAGAAGCGAAACGATCATTGTTGGAACCCCCTAGTTTGAGAAATCAGCGAAGCTGGGCAGTGGCCTGAAGCATCTGGTCGGCGCCAGAAATCACCCTTGCGTTCATTTCGTAGGCGCGCTGGGCTGCTATGAGGTCGGCCATTTCGGTAACGGCATTGACGTTGGCGCTTTCGAGATAGCCCTGGAGCAAGCTGCCCATGCCTTCGACACCGGGCACCCCGATCTGGGCTTCGCCTGAAGCGGCAGTTTCAAGGAACAGATTGTCCCCCATCGATTCCAGGCCAGCCTTGTTGACGAAGCGTGCCATTTGGAGCTGGCCGAGCTGAACGGGCTCGGTGCCGCCGTTGAAGAAGCCTTCGACAACGCCATCGCGGCTGATGGAAACCGACGTCGCATCGGCTGGGATGATGATGCCGGGTTCTATTTCGTACCCATCGACCGTGACCAGCATGCCGGTCGAATCGCGCTCGAATGTGCCGTCACGGGTGTAGGCTGTGCGTCCATCCGGCATGTTGACGATGAAATAGCCTTCACCGCGAATGGCGAGATCGAGTTCTTTTTCCGTGGGCGCCACATTGCCCTGGCTCATGATGCGGGCCGTGGCCGCAACGCGGACGCCCGAGCCGATTTCGATACCGACAGGAACCTGTGTTCCGGTTTCCGATGTCGACGAGCCGGCGCGGCGGTGGGTTTGATAGAGCAGATCCTGGAACTCGGCGCGCTGACGCTTGAACCCGGTGGTCCGCATGTTGGCGATGTTGTTGGAGATAACTTCGACATTGCGCTCCTGGGCGGCCATGCCGGTCGATGCGATATAAAGTGCTTTCATCGGTCTTGTCCTTGCTGGCTGGCTCAGGCTTGGGTGTCGCCAAGCCGCTGGATGGCGGAGCGGCGCAGTTCGTCTTGCTTGTTGATGAGGTCGGCGAGCGACGAGTAAGCGCGGGTGACGCGGATCATCTCGCTCATCTCCGACACGCCCGACACGTTGGAGCGCTCAAGCGCGCCCTGAATTACGCGGGTCGAACCGTTGGCGAGCGGTGTGCCGCCGGCAAACATTGTGTCGCCGGTCCGGGTCAGGGCCTGTGGGTTTTCAAATTCGACGACGGCCAGCTTGCCCTTGTTGCCGGCGCTCGATGTGATTTCGCCGCCGGCAGTGATGGCGATGTCGGTTTCGTCAGCGCCAAACACTATCTGATTGCCGCCATCAGCGAGGACGGGAAACCCGTTCTGGGTAACAAGGATGCCGGCTGCGTTGATTTCGAGCGCGCCATTGCGTGTGTAGCGGGTGCCTTCGGGCGCATCGACGGTCAGAAAGCCGTCGCCTGAGAGCGCGACATCGAGCGGGTTGCCCGTCTGGGTCATCACACCTGACGTCAGGTCGTGCATCGTTGCCCAGTCCTGGACGTAGGACAGTTGCTGGCTGCCATTCGGGAAGCTGCGGTCGGCGGCGACCGGCATTACGTATTCCTCGAACAGGATCGCCTCGGCCTTGAAACCGGTCGAGTTGATGTTGGCCAGATTGTTGGCCACGACATCCATCTGCCGTTGCAGCGCCATCTGGCGCGACAGTCCGATCAGTTGCGCGTTCTCGATCATGCGCGTTTCCCCGTTAAAACCTTTGAGTGCCCCTGCCTCCCCAGGCCGGGTCTCTCGCAGATAGTAATGCAGGAGGCGTGCCAACTCGATAAATCTATATAAAACAAAGTGTTAGATTGGGAGTGCGGTGCGGAGCGCCCGGCAAGAGCTTGGTGGCTGGGAAAAATCTACCCGGCAATAACTGCCGCCCGTAGTCAAATCGTAACCATTCATTAACCCTGTCGGGATTAGCTGGACGTGCAGCAAAAGCGCTTGAAAACCGGGGGATTCGGAAGACTGGCATGAGTGATGTGACTGAAACAGATGTTAACGCCACATCGGATGCGGCACCCGTCAAGAAGGGGGTTCCCAAGCTCGTCCTGATCGGCGGCGGTGTTGCTGTTCTGCTTCTGGTTGCAGCCGCTGGCGGGTGGTTTCTTACCCAATCGGGCGATGGTGGTGGAGAGCGTGGCGGCGATGCAGAAGTTGCTGCCGAAACCGCGTTCTTTGATCTGCCCGACATTATGGTCAACCTTAACAATGCGAGCGACGGGGCTGAATTCCTGCGGCTGCGCATCGCACTCGAAGTGCGCGACGAGTCGATGATCTCGGCGATCGAGCCGCGCATGCCTCGCGTACTCGATACCTTTCAGGTGTATCTGCGCGAGCTGCGCTCATCGGACCTCGAAGGCTCCGCAGGGCTCTATCGGCTCAAGGAAGAGTTGCTGCGTCGCGTCAACCTCGCCGTCTATCCGGCGAGCGTGGACAACATCTTGTTCAAGGAAGTACTGGTTCAGTAGCGGGCGATCATGGCCAACGAGACAGGAAAATCAGAAGGGGCGCTCGGGGACGATTGGGCAGCCATGCTCGAAGCCGAGGCCGGCGGCGGGGATGACGTCGATCGCGTTCTCAACCAGGACGAAATTGATTCCCTTCTCGGATTCGATTCCAGCGCTGCGTCCAATGTCGAGCTGACAGGGGTTCGCGCACTCATCAATTCCGCGCTGGTGTCCTATGAACGCCTGCCGATGCTTGAAATCGCCTTTGACCGTCTTGTGCGGCTGGCGACAACCACGCTGCGCAATTTCACTTCGGACAATGTCGAGGTCACTCTGGAGTCGATCACGTCGGTTCGTTTCGGGGATTATCTCAATTCCATTCCGCTTCCGGCCATCCTCTCGGTTATCAAAGCCGAAGAGTGGGACAATTTTGGGCTGCTGACAGTCGATAGCGCGCTGATCTATTCGATGATCGATGTCCTGTTGGGCGGCCGGCGCGGATCGAGCGTCATTCGTGTCGAAGGTCGGCCCTACACGACAATCGAGCTGGCACTGGCGCGCCGGATGATTGAACATATTCTCGACGATATGCATAAGGCGTTCGAGCCACTGGCGCCGGTCAATTTCAAACTCGACCGCATGGAGACAAATCCGCGGTTTGCCGCCATTTCCCGGCCGGGAAACGCGGCGATCCTTGTCGAGTTGCGCATCGATATGGACGATCGCGGCGGCAAGATCGAAATCATGTTGCCCTATGCAACAATCGAGCCGATCCGCGAGCAGTTGCTCCAGATGTATATGGGCGAGAAATTCGGCCGCGACCCGATTTGGGAGGGGCACCTTGCCACCGAAATTCACGCTGCCGACACCGAGGTTTCGGCAGTACTGCACGAATTGCATCTGCCGTTGTCCAAGGCGCTCAATCTGGCTGAGGGCGACACGATTATGTTCGACATGACCCCGTCGGATCCCGTTACGCTGCGGTGCGGCGACGTCGACCTGACGCGGGCAGTGATGGGGCATATTGGAAAGAATGTTTCGGTCCGGGTTACCCGGCCGCTCAACCCGCCAAAAGTGACCATGGCGGCCTTCGAAGCGATGGAAGAAAAGGCGGAGGGCAAGTAATGCCTCTTGGACTGATGATAGAAATTGCCGTTGCCGTTCTTCTCGCAACGACAATCGGTTACTGCATTGTGCTCAACAACCGAATCCGGAATTTGCAGGCAGACCGTGCAGCGCTTCAGCAGATGATCGCCGACCTTGTGCAGGCCACTACAATGGCCAACGGCGCCATCAAGGGGTTGCGCGAGACTGCCGTTGAAGCTGATGAGAAGCTCAACACGCGGCTCAACGAAGCCGAGCGGTTTGCAATCGAGCTGGCCAACCACGTCAATGCCGGGCAGGCCGTCATGGACCGGATCGCAAAGATCACCCAGGCCGCGCGTTTGCCGGGCGGCGGTGGCGGCGGCGGTGGGGACGGAAGTCGGGCCGGTTCCGCGCTCAAGACACTTCAGGACCACCAAAAACGCCGGGAGCACGCTGCGTGAAACAGGTTCGCCTTCTGCCTGTCGTCGTTGTTGCGGCGTCTGCTCTGCTGTTGCTCAAGACTTTCGGTATTGTCTCCGGGCAGGGGTATATCCTTGGCGGGATGAGCGTTGCACAGGCAGCCGGCGGTGGGCAGGTGGCAGAGCAGGCGGTAACCGATCCGGCTGCGGAGGCCGAAGCGGACGGGGAGGAGCCTCAGACCGAGCTTTCGGCCGCAGACGCGGCAGCGCAAGCGCTGTTCGAGACCTTTCCCGCTGACGACGCGGACCTGGATGCGCTCGAGGATGCACCCGAAGCAGCGCCTGGCTCGACAGAGGCAATCATTCTTCAGCGGCTTGCTGAACGCCGTACAGAGCTCGAGAGCTTCGCAACGGAACTGCAGACGCGTTTGGCGGTTGTCGAGGCTGCCGAAATGCGGATCGAGGAGCGCATGAGCGAACTGAGCGCCATGGAAACGCAGATCAATGCATTGGTCGATGCCCAGGAAAATGCGGAAGCAGAGCAATTTGCGGCCATCGTCGCCATGTATGAGAACATGCGGGCCAGTGACGCAGCCACAATCTTCAACGATCTCGACGAAACCGTTCTGGTGCGCGTTGGTCAAGCGATGAACCCGCGCAAGCTCGGCCCGATCATGGCAAAGATGATCCCTGCCAATGCGCAACAACTGACGGTTCTCCTCGCTCAGACAGGACCAAGCGGCCCGGTTCAACCGGCGGCGCAGGAGTTTGCGAATTTGCCCCAGATCGTCGGTCAATAATTTTGGCGCCGGATTCGCCCCGGCTGGTAATCCCATCTTAAGCGCTGCTGCCTAGTGTGCCCTTGAATTAGGGCGGTAGGCAGAATGCTTTCGACCACAAGAAAAAGTGGGCGCCAGACTTATGGATATGTGGACGCTGCAAGGCTTGCCTTGCTGGCGCTCTTGTTGTTTGTCGGATGTGCAGGGGCTGGTTTTGCCCAGGAAGCCATAACTTTCGAGGCGCAGCGCCATGAAAATTATGGCCGCCTGATCGTAACGTTTCCCAATCGGATAAACCTGCCCGAAAACACCGTGACCAGCGATAATGGCGTTCTGGTCATTGCGATGCCCGACACGCCGATGAGCGGTGTCTTGCCCGATGTCGGGACAATCCTTGGCGAATATCTCGCGGTTGCACGGTTTGATCCGGACCGGACGGGTATTCGCATGGGCATGCGCGAGCAGTTCCAGGTCAATACGATTGCTGCCGGCGAACAGCTTTACATTGACCTTTTGCCGACCGACTGGGTTGGTTTGCCTCCCGCATTGCCGCCTGAAGTCATTACCAAACTCGAAGAGCGCGCCGAAGAGGCAGCTCGGCTTGCCGAAGAGCGGCGGCGTGCGGAACTGGTGCTTGAGTACGATCCGACGCCCACGATCCGGGTCGGGCGGCACCCGACATTTTCGCGCATCGAGTTCAACTGGAATGTTGGCACAAAGGCAGAGTTTGCGCGCGATGGGGAAAGCACTTCGATCCGGTTCGATTGGCCGGTGCCCATCGATCTTTACGAAGTTCTTTCCGACCGGCCCGTTCAGCTTGGTGAAGTGACCAACATCGTGCATGGCGGGGACACCGAGGTCATTCTGGCCATTCCGGAAGACGTTTCGGTTCGTTTTTACGAGCAGTCGAGCACTGAGTTCATTCTCGATATCGACGTGCCGGGCGCAAATGCGGAAGGGCTGAACCTGGACGCAATTGCCGCGACGCTTGACGACCCCGAGAATGCCGCCGAAACGGCCGGACAGTCGGAAACGCCTTCGTCGAGCGCAACTGACGAGCCCGGAGCCATTCAACCCTATGTCAGTACTGTCGGCCAAACAGTGCGTGTCGTTTTTCCGTTCGTAGAGGATACGCCCGCTGCCGTGTTCCGGCGCGGCAATGTGGTGTGGATGCTGTTCGATACGCAAACGAAAATGGTGAGCCCGGATGAACGGTCCGGCGAAATTCTCGACGGGCTCGCTCATGGCCTGACAGTCGAGAGCACCGGCGACGCCTATGTCGTGCGTATCGTGCTCAACGAAGATCGCCTGGCCACAATGGCATCCGAAGGGCGCACATGGGTGCTTTCATTCGGTGATATTTTGCTGTCGGCTGTTCAACCGATTACACTCGAACGCCGCCGGTCGCCCTCGGGGCTTTACGAAATGGTTGCAGATCTCGAACGGCCGGCCAATGTTCATCAGCTTCGCGATCCCGATGTCGGCGATATTCTGGATGTCGTAACGAGCTATCCGCCGGCGCGCGGAGTCGTACGGGATCTTGGTTTCGTCGATTTTCAGGCACCGCGCTCGATCCATGGCCTTGTGGTCAAGCCGCTTCACGAAGGGGTCAGCGTTTCAATCGAGGACAGATTTGCGGTGATCTCCTCCGACACGGGCCTGACCGTTTCGACGACCGAAGGGCGGCGCCTTTATGCGCCGGCCTCGACCAGCGTCAGCGCGCTGGATCTCAACGCGATGATGACGCCGAACCCCGATGAGTTTGTGCTGCGGCGCGACGAGTATCAAGCGCGCGCGGCCTTGGCCGAGGGCAGGGAACTCGACAGGGCGCGGCTCGATCTCGCCCAGTTCTACCTTGCCAACAATTTTGCTTATGAAGCCATCGGGGTGGTGAGCGTTCTTAGTAACGATCTGCGGCAGGTGAGCCTGGAGCATCAGGTCAATGCGACCCTTGCGGCCGCCAATGCGTTGTCGGGACGGCATGACGATGCGTTGGCCCTGCTCAACACCGATCTCATGCTCAACGACGCCGATGCAATGATCTGGCGTACGATCGCAAAGGTCGATGCCGGTGACTTTGACGGTGCACGGCTCGACGCTTTCGGTGGCGACCATGTGGTCGACAATTATCCAAACTGGATCCGTGCGCGGTTTCACATGGCTGCAATTCGTGCAGCGATTGAGCAGAGCGATTCCACTATGGCTGCCGATGTCATTCGCGCCGTCGATCTTGCCGCGCTGACCCCGGATCAAGTCGCTGAATACCAACTGTTGTCCGCGCGCCTCGATCATCTCAACGGGCTCGAGGATGAAGCGCTCGAGGGGTATGGGCGGGTTATCGCAGCCGACCGGCGCGGTTCGTCGACCGAGGCGGTGTTGCTCACCATCGAAATTCTCGATGACAATGGTGATCTCGATCTCGCCAAGGCAATTCATACGCTGGCCGTTCAGTCAGCGCTGTGGCGGGGCGATCAGCTCGAGATCGATATCGTCACCAAGCTCACCGATCTGCAATATCGCCATGGCGACTATCGCGATGCTTTCGTTCTGACGCGCGAGATGGCAACGGGATTTGCTGACAATCGTTCACTCGATATGATGCTGGCGCGGGCGAGAAGCGAGTTTTCAGGACTTTTTCTTGATGGTCAGGCCGATGCGCTCGATCCCGTGACGGCGCTGTCGATCTACTACGACTACCGGCACCTGACCCCGCCGGGCGCCGATGGCGACATGATGATCCGCAATCTTGCGCAGCGGCTTATCGAAGTGGACCTGCTTGCTCAGGCTTCCGAATTGTTGCGCTACCAGGTCGACAATCGCCTCGATGGCGCGGCGCGCGCGCAAGTTGCTGCCGATCTGGCGATTGTCTACATCGCCAATCGCGATCCCAATTCCGCGTTGCGCGTGCTTTACGATACGCGTCTTGCCGGGTTGCCGCCAGGGCTCGAGCGGCAGCGGCGGGTGCTTGAGGCCAGTGCGCTTATCCATGCCCATCGTCACGATCTGGCGCTTGATCTGCTTTCGAGCCTGACTGGCCGCGATACCGAGTTGCTGCGAATCGATGCGCTGTGGCAGGCGAGCCGGTTTTCGGCTGCGGCCGAATTGATCGAGCGGTTGTATTCTGGCGATCTGGGTGCAGGCGATCTGAGCCCCATGGCGCGCACCAATGTCGTCAAGGCGGCTGTTGGCTATGTGCTGTCGAACGATCAGATCGGGCTTGCGCGCTTGCGCAGCAGGTTCTCCGAGGCAATGTCGAGAACACCTGAGTGGCCGGTCTTTGCCTTTGTCGTGGAAAATGTCGATCCGGCAGGCGTCAATTTCCGAGAGATTGCCCGGCAGGTTGCCGATACTCAGGCCATCAACGCGTTCCTGAACGCCTATCGCGAGATCTATTCCGGGCAGAATGCGGTGACTCCGCTCCGTGCGGCGCCAGAGACCGGAGCGGTGGCAAGCCTTTAGCTGCCTTGCGCTCCAAGGTGGAGCGCTGACTCATTTTTTGCCTGTGCTCAGACGTTTCGTTGCCCCGGTCCGTTTGGCGGACTGTGTCCTACCCCGTAAAGCTGCGGATCAGCGAGCCTGCTACAAGGTGCCAGCCGTCGACGAGGACGAAAAAGATCAGCTTGAAGGGTAGTGAAATTATGACGGGGGGCAGCATCATCATGCCCATGCTCATCAGCACCGAGGCCACGACCATGTCGATGACCACGAACGGCAGGAACAACAGGAAGCCGATTTCGAAGGCCCGTCGCAACTCGGAGATCATGAAAGCAGGAATCAGGATGCGCAGTTCGAGATCTTCGGGGTTTTCCGGCGCAGGGGTTTCGGTGAGATCCATAAACAGCATCACGTCCTGGGGACGAACATGGGTGCGCATGAACTCGTGGAGCGGGCCGGAGCTCAGTTCGATCGCCTCGACAATCTCCACGTCACCTGCAACCAAAGGCTGGATACCGCGTTCGTAGCTTTCCTGCAGGGTCGGCGCCATGATGAAGGCCGTCAGGAACAGCGCCAGCGAGATCATCACCGAATTGGGGGGGGCTGTTTGCAGGCCGATGGCGGTCCGCAATAGCGAAAGCACGACAACAATTCGCGTAAAGCTCGTCACCATGACGAGAATCGATGGCGCCAACGCCAAAACCGTGATGAGCGCGATCATCTGGATCGCACGCTCGGTCAGCGTGGTTTCGTCGCCGAAATCAATTGAGATATCTTGAGCAAACCCGGTGGCGGGCAGCACGAGGATTGCAGTAAACCCCAGAACAACGGCAATTGCCGCGCGGAGCCAAATGGCCCGGCGCGGCGATGTGTCAGGACCTGGTTGCCGTGTCCTCGTAATCTTTTTCCCTCGCATCAAGCAGCGGCTCGGGTTCCACTGTCGTGGTTGCCGACATGGCAACGCTTGTAGCTGAGTCGGAGGAGGCGCGGCCTTGTTTGTCGGGCTTTCCCCCATCGAGTTTGGGTTCGTTGTCTTCGACAGGGCGCAGCAGGCCCGTGTGGCGCAGGGAGGTGCCTGTCCGCCGGGCAGGGGCAACGGGCTCTGGAATTGGTGCTGGAGTGGGTTCAGCTGCCTTGCGGCGAGGGCGCTGGGTTTGCTGGGCGGGCGGTGCGTCAAAGCCACTTTCGACGACCAGGTCGTTGGGGCCACCGATAACGATCAGATGTTCGGTCTCGTCACGACGAATTATGACGGCCTGGCGCTTGTTGTCGATGGCGATGGAGTCGATGACCATGAGACGCCGGTTGCGGCCGCGACCTACGCTCGCAGAGGCATCGCCAATCAACTTGATGAGCCAAACTGCAAGCACGATGAGAACGATCACTATGGCCAGCGCCACGATCATTGTCAGGTAGCCGTTTTCACCGCCGAAAAGGCTGTTCAAAAATCCCACTGGCACGCTCCTGGAAATGGGCCCTTAAAGTCGCGACACATATCCGTACGCATCGCAACGGGCAAGACTTGCCTAGCATAGAATGCGATCCGGCCAAAATTGGGACATTTCCGCGACTTCATGTCGGATCGGTTAACGCGTCGTTAACCATGCAGTGGGCAAAGTTTGCCGAGTGAACGTACTGCAACCGGATTCGGCGACCCGACATGGCCATTGGCGACCTGCCCATTTTTGCCGCGCTCAAGAACAAGATGCAATGGCACCAGACGCGCCAGACGTTGCTGGCCGAAAACGTCGCCAATGCGGAGACGCCCGGCTATCGCGGGCGTGATCTCGCTCCATTTTCAATCGAGGCGACTTCGCGCCGTTCTGGCGCTCTCGTAACGACGACGGCCACGAACCGCAGCCATTATTCTGTCGGAGGCGATCCGAGCCGGGCCATGGGCGCGCGGGCCATGAACAGTTTTGAAGTCATGCCCGAAGGTAACGGGGTGACGCTTGAAGAAGAGATGATGAAGGTCACGACGAACCAGATGGACTATCAGGCCGCGACAACCCTCTACACGCGCTCCCTGAGACTGATGAAGATTGCTCTGGGAAAGCAAGGCTAGCGGATGGTTCGAAATTCAAATGTTCACTGGCTGCAAGACACGTCAGGCCGCGTTTTCGATACGCGCCAGATACGGGGTTGGTCCTGCGCCAACCTGAAACGCAATACATTCGAAGGCTAAGCGATGAACGACTTTATGACATCGATCAAGATCGCCGGGTCGGGGCTCAATGCTCAAACGGCGCGTATGCGGGTGATCGCCGAAAACATGGCCAATGCCGACTCTGCAGGGCATACGCCCGAGGAAGATCCGTACCGGCGCAAGGTGCCGACCTTCCATGCCATGCTCAATCGCGAGCTTGGCGCGTTCGAAGTCAATGTGGGGCCCCTCGCTTCCGACATGAGCGATTTTTCCTCGCGTTTCGAGCCGGGCCACCCGGCAGCCGACGAGGATGGGTATGTCAAATACCCCAACGTCAATACGCTCATCGAATCCATGGACATGCGTGAAGCCCAGCGCACCTATGAGGCCAATCTCAACGTCGTCACGGTATCGCGCCAGATGCTGGGCCGTACACTCGATATTCTGCGCGGCTAGGACGGCCCGTTTTCCAGAAGCGGTTCAGTCTTGCGGCCCAAAGGCGCGGCAACCAGAGGTTTTAGATAGATGAGCACGCCATTCAATGCAGCCACAGCGGCCTATGGTAATGTTTCCCGCCTGATTTCCGATCAGGCCGGGGGCAAGCTGACCGCGCCGGCCGCCACTCCCTCGGGCGCCGATTTTGGTCAGATGCTGGCCGACCAGCTCAGCGGGATCGCGGAAACCGGGCAGCGTTCGGACCAGGTGGCCGTCGACATGATCAACGGCAAGGCCAACGTCGTTGACGTTGTTACCGCGCTTGCCGAAACCGAGTCGGCTATGGAGACCATGGTAACCGTGCGTGACAGGGTGATTTCGGCCTACGAAGAAATCATGCGCATGCCGATCTAGTTTGGGCGAATTCCGGACCGCAAATGGTATTGCCCAGCGGGGTTCGGGTGCTGATGTATGACCGCCTGTTGTCGTGCTGCCGAACCGTTTTTTCCAGCAGCACTCCGAATGTACGCTCCGCTCCGGTTCTGGGCCAATTCCATCGTAGGATCGGTTTGAATCAAACTCGTACCCCGCAATAGTTGGTGTTTGATGTAAGGTGGCGTTAACGAATCGCGCAGGACCGACATGAGCGGGGCAGAAACTCTCGACATCGCCACATCAGGTATCTGGACCCTGATCATTGTTTCAGGGCCGATGATGATCGTTGGGCTGGTGATCGGTGTGATCATCGCGCTTTTTCAGGCGCTGACCCAGATCCAAGAAATGACTTTGGTGTTCGTGCCCAAGATCATCGCGATCTTTGTTACGATGCTTTTGACGTTGCCGTTCATGGGGGCAACCATGAGCGCCTATATGAACCAGATCGTCGATATGATCATCGCGGGTGGTTAGCGGGCGATGACGGTCAGCTGGGGTCCCGATGTCGCCTATTATTTCTTCCTGATCTTCGCGCGTCTCGGCACGATCCTCATGCTGCTGCCAGCGCTTGGGGAAAACACGATTCCCATGCGGCTGCGCCTTACGTTTGCACTGGCCTTCTCGTTGATCCTCTATCCGCTAATCCTGCCCAATCTTGGGGCGGTTCCGCAGACGCTGGGTGGGCTTCTGACAGCGCTGGGCCACGAGCTTGCCGTTGGCTTTATCCTTGGCGGCCTTACACGGCTGATTGTTACTGCGGCCCAGGTTGCGGGGGCGGTCATTGCTTTCCAGATGGGGCTTTCGATGGCCCAGACGTCAGACCCCACACAGCCCGGGGTGCAGGGCGCGATCGTCGGCAATTTTCTGGCGATGCTCGGCGTGACGTTGATTTTTGCCACCGACCTCCATCACGTCTTGCTGGCCGGAATCTATGCGAGCTACAGTTATTTTCCTCCCGATGCGCCGCTGATGCTCGGCGATGCCGCTGAAATGGCGGTCGAAATCGTCGCGCAGGCGTTCCTGATCGGCACGCAAATGTCGGCGCCGTTTCTGGTCTTTGGCCTGGTTTTTTACCTTGGACTGGGGATATTGGGGCGGCTGATGCCGCAAATCCAGGTGTTCTTCATGGCCATGCCGGCCAACATCATCATCGGTCTCGTGCTGTTCGCATTGCTGCTCAGCGTCACGATGGGGCTCTATATGAGCTACCTCGAAAGTCATTTCTCGCAGTTTCTCGGATAGGTCATGAGCGACGACAAACCCGAACAGAGCGAAAAGACAGAGGACCCCTCCCTAAAGCGGCTCGAAGACGCGCACAAGAAAGGTGACGTGGTCAAGAGCCAGGAGGTGACGACCTGGTTCATGATCCTTGGCTCAGCGCTGATCTTTGCATTCGTGGCGCCGTTCACCGGTGCGCAAATCATGACTACGCTTGGCGACTACCTGGGCCGGGCCGATCTTTATGAAGTTGGTGGGCCCGGGTTCAATCAGTTCGTCTATGGCGCCACAACGAGTCTGTTGAGTGCGCTGTTGGTGCCTATGATCCTTCTGGCTTTATGCGGCATCGCCGGAAATATGGTGCAGCACCGCATGGTGTTTTCGGCGGAAAATCTCAAGCCAAAATTTTCCAAGGTGTCGCCGCTGGCCGGCGCCAAGCGGCTATTTTCCAGCGAGGCGCTGGTCAATTTCGGCAAGGGCCTATTCAAGCTCGTCGTGTTTTCCACGATTATGGTGCTTGTGGTGTGGCCGGACAGGGATCGGCTCGCGACCATAATGACCGCCGATCCGATCATGTCGCTGGCGTTGTTCCAGGAAATCGGCATCAAGATTTTCATCGCGACGCTGATCGCGATCACGATCGTTGCGCTGCTCGACTATCTCTACATGCGCCACAAATGGTGGCAGCGGCAAATGATGACGGTCAAGGAAGTCCGTGACGAATACAAGCAGATGGAGGGCGACCCGCATGTAAAGGGCCGCATCCGCCAGATTCGTATGGAGCGCAGCCGCAAGCGCATGATGGCGGCGGTGCCCGACGCCACGGTTGTCGTCACAAACCCCACCCATTTTGCCGTGGCGTTGAAGTACGACAAGGACATGGCGGCACCTCAGGTTCTGGCCAAGGGCGTGGATGCTGTTGCGCTTAGGATTCGCGGGCTGGCCAATGATCATGATATTCCGATTGTCGAGAATCCACCGTTGGCGCGGGCGCTGTATGCGGGCGCAGAGATCGGCGAGACCATCCCTGCTGAGCATTTCAAGGCCGTGGCGCAGATCATCGGCTATGTCATGCGGCTCAAAAACCGATCGAGCTGGAGCAGTGGAAATTAACCGAGGCTGTTAACGAGAGGTTAATCCGCACTACCCAAGGCAAACCCGGTTTTGCTACGAATAGGAAGCCCGATTCGGATCGGGATTTTAGATCTCGTATTAAGGAACGAAAAGCGATGGCGGTGGCCCCGATGGACGAGGACAGCTATCCCGAACCCATGGTGGCGCGCCCATCCTCCAATGCCGCCCTGTGGCGGGTGGTGATCCTGTCGCTGGCTTTTGTCGCCGTGGCAGTTGCGTTCTCGCTGTTAGGCGACGCCATTTCGCCCGAGATGATCGTACTGTTTCTCGGCGTTTTGTCGGTTATCGGGGTTTTCTCGCTGTTCGCGCTGGCGGCCGGTTTGTTCCGTTTTGTGGGGGGCACCCAGAAACGTACGCTGGCCCGTGCCATTGTTGACAGTCTGCCTTACGGGGCGGTGGTAACGGACCGGGATGGCAAGATCTCATATGCCAATGCGCAATATTCCGAGCTGTCCAAGTCGGTCTCCAAGGGCGTTCCGGTCGGCGTGCCGCGATTGTTCGCCAGCCAGCCCGAAGCGAGCGAGGCGGTCTATCGGCTTTCGCGTGCGGCTCGGGACGGGCGCGCTATTGTCGAGGATGTGCGGATATCGCGCGGCAAGAGCGCTGCACAATGGTTCCGCATCGGCGCGCGCAGTCTTCCCGATTATGACGGGGCTCCGGGCAAATCGGTGATCTGGACTGTCGAGGACATCACGCGTGACCGTGAGAGTCAGGAGAACTTTTACGTCGAGTTGCAAAAGGCCATCGACTATCTCGACCATGCGCCAGCCGGGTTCTTTTCGGCTAATGCGCGCGGACGGATTCAATACATCAACTCAACGCTGGCCGATTGGCTGGGCTATGACCTTGCGGCGTTCGAGGCCGGCGATCTCGATCTGGGTGAAATCGTTCAGGGTGACGGGGCAGGGCTGTTGATGGGCGGCGGGCAGGATGGCGCCGTGCGTACCGAGGTGATCGATCTCGATCTGGTCCGCCATGATGGCACCAATCTGCCTGTGCGGCTGCTGCACCGCGCTGCACGGCTGGCCGAGGGCGAACTCGGCGAAACGCGCACTCTGGTGCTCGACCGCTCACGCGGCATTGAGGGCGAAGAAGCGCTGCGCGCCGCCGAAGTGCGGTTCTCGCGCTTTTTCAATCACACGCCAATTGCTATCGCCGCGCTCGATTCGGGCGGCAAAGTGGTGCGGACCAACGCGCCCTTTACCCGCATTTTCGGGCTGACTTCAGGCGAACGCGGCATTGAGGGCCTTGACGTTTCATCGCTAATCGATCCGGAAAGCCGCGAAAAGCTGGCGGATGCCCTTATCGATGCAAAGGGACACAAATCGGAAATAGCGCCAGTCGACGCGACGATCCCAGGCGAGAAACCGCGCAGTGTGCGCATGTTTATTTCCGGCGTTGAGCAGGGTGGGGAAAACGACGAAGCGGCCATTCTTTATGCGCTCGATATGACCGAGCAGCGCCAACTCGAAGAACAGTTCGCCCAAGGCATGAAGATGCAGGCCGTAGGCCAGCTCGCCGGCGGCGTTGCGCATGATTTCAACAACGTGCTGACGGCTATCATCGGGTTCTCGGATCTGTTGCTGCTCAAGCACAAGCCGTCGGACCCTTCGTTTGGTGACATCATGTCGATCAAGCAGAGCGCTAATCGCGCTGCGGGGCTGGTGCGGCAGCTTCTCGCCTTTTCTCGACGCCAGACCCTGCGACCGCAGGTGCTTGAGGTGCCCCAGCATATCGACGATCTCACTGTGCTGCTCAAACGCCTGATTGGCGAGCATGTTACGCTCGATGTCGAGCATGGGCGAGACGTGTGGCCGATCCGTGCCGATCTTGTGCAGCTCGAGCAGGTGATCATCAATCTGGCGGTCAATGCGCGCGACGCCATGCCCGACGGCGGGCAGATCACACTGCGGACACGCAATGTCGAACAGGCGGAAGCGGAAACCTTCACCTATCCAGGGCTGGTGCCGGCCGATTTTGTTTCGATCGAGGTTGGCGATACGGGAACCGGCATGACCCAAGAGGTCATGGAAAAGATATTCGAGCCGTTCTTTTCGACCAAGGAGCTGGGCAAGGGCACCGGGCTGGGATTGTCGATGGTGTATGGGATCATCAAGCAGACTGGTGGCTATATCTATCCAGAATCCGAAGTCGGCAAAGGCACGACGTTCAGGCTCTTGCTGCCCCGGCACGTGCCGGTGGAAAAAGAGGAAGTGGTGAAAGCGGTTGCCGCGCCGGTCAGGGATCTGACAGGCAATGAGCGCATTCTTCTCGTCGAGGACGAGGAAAGCGTGCGCATGTTTTCGGCGCGGGCTCTTTCGACAACCGGCTATGAGGTGTTCGAGGCAGGGTCAGGCGAAGAAGCGCTCGAAGTTCTCGAGGACATCGAGGGCAAGGTTGATTTGATCATTTCGGACGTCGTTATGCCGGAGATGGATGGTCCAACACTGCTCACTCATGTGCGCAGGCTCTATCCGGGCCTGAAGGTGATTTTCGTGTCCGGCTATGCCGAGGAAAGCGTCCGCCAGGGACTTGAAGACGATCGCAGCGTTGAATTCCTGCCCAAGCCTTACACGCTCGACCAGATCAATTCCAAGGTCAAGGAAGTGCTGTCGGGCGGGCCGGCGTCAAACGAGGACTAATCTCTATCAGGCGTGTCAGAGCGGGCGATAAATGCGGCTCCGAGCCCTGCGCCTATGGCGATGCCGATCCCGACGCCCATGGCGATATTATCTATAGCGACGCCAACGCCCGCGCCGATTGCGATTCCTATGGCGATTCCCGTGCCCATGTTCATTGCGGTTTCCTTTCGACTGTGGATTTAAACGCCGCGACGCGGGCCAAGTTCCAAACTATGGCGAATGTTCATATTTTGTCTCTTGACATAACGAAAACAAAATGAGAACAAATATGAAACCTAGAAATAGGCGTTGAGGGCCGGCTGATCGCGTTGCGTGCGCAGGGCATTTGGTGAAATAAGGAGAGCTAACAATGGCAGTTTCACAGCTTCGCGTGGTTGACGGGGGTTCGATGGACAAGAACAAGGCGCTCGAGGCGGCACTGGGCCAGATCGAGCGCAATTTCGGCAAGGGTTCGATCATGAAGCTGGGGGAAAACACCTCAGTTAATGTCGAATCGATCTCCACGGGCTCGCTCGGTCTCGATATCGCGCTGGGCATTGGTGGCCTGCCACGTGGCCGCATCATCGAAATTTTCGGGCCTGAAAGCTCGGGCAAAACCACTTTGGCCCTGCATGTGCTGGCGGAGGCACAGAAGGGTGGCGGGATCTGTGCGTTCATCGACGCCGAACACGCGCTGGACCCAACATATGCCCGCAAGCTTGGCGTCAATATCGACGAGCTGCTGATTTCGCAGCCCGACGCGGGTGAGCAGGCGCTTGAAATTGCCGATACGCTCGTGCGGTCCGGTGCAATCGATGTTCTTGTTGTTGACTCGGTTGCAGCGCTGACGCCACGCGCCGAACTTGAAGGCGAAATGGGCGATTCCCTGCCTGGTCTTCAGGCGCGCCTGATGAGCCAGGCCATGCGAAAGCTGACGGCTTCGATTTCCAAGTCGAAAGCCATGGTGATCTTCATCAACCAGATCCGCATGAAGATCGGTGTGATGTTCGGTTCACCTGAAACAACAACCGGTGGTAATGCGCTGAAATTTTACTCTTCGGTTCGCCTCGACATTCGCCGTATCGGCGCGATCAAGGATCGTGAGGAAGTTGTCGGCAACCAGACCCGCGTCAAAGTGGTCAAGAACAAGATGGCACCGCCGTTCCGCCAAGTCGAATTCGACATCATGTATGGCGAAGGTGTTTCCAAGACCGGTGAACTGCTCGACCTTGGCGTCAAGGCCGGCATTGTCGAAAAATCCGGCGCCTGGTTCTCTTATGACAGTCAGCGACTGGGGCAGGGGCGTGAAAACTCCCGTCAGTTTCTCAAGGACAATCCCGAGATCGCTCATCAGATCGAGAGCGGTGTGCGCGAGAGTGCAGGGCTGATTGCAGCTGAACTGATTACTGCGGGCGAAGGCAGTGGCGACGACAGTGAAGACTAGGTAGATCCTGTCGATCATCGCATTTTTTCAAGCATGATTGGTCCATGACCTCATGGCGCCGGGTAACCGGCGCCTTTCTTTTTGTCGAAGACTTTGTTTGTCGCTCACTTAATGGTTGGGCGCGCAGCCTTCGCATTGCACTCGACCAATGCACACGCTAGAAGGCGTTCTCAGGTTTTAGCCGGGGAAACGGGGCGTATTCAGTCGCGTGCCCGGCGTATCCATAACGACAAGACAGGGCGCGGCGCTTTTGCCGCAAGCAGGGTTTTTGGCTCGATCATGACAAGCGTAAATGACATCCGTTCGACCTTCCTCGATTTTTTCGCAAAGAACGGTCATGAAAAAGTCGCATCCAGCCCCCTGGTGCCGCGCAACGATCCCACCCTGATGTTTACAAATGCGGGGATGGTGCAGTTCAAAAATGTGTTCACCGGGCTTGAGAAGCGTCCCTATTCGCGCGCGACGTCCTCGCAGAAATGCGTTCGAGCAGGTGGCAAGCACAATGATCTCGATAATGTCGGCTTTACCGCCCGCCACCTGACCTTCTTCGAGATGCTGGGCAATTTTTCGTTCGGCGATTACTTCAAGGAGCAGGCCATCGAGATGGCCTGGACGCTGGTCACCAAGGAGTTTGGCCTCAACAAGGACAAGCTGCTGGTCACTGTCTATCACACAGATGACGAAGCTGCCGATTTCTGGAAGAAGATCGCAGGGCTTTCGGACGACAAGATCATCCGTATCCCAACGTCGGACAATTTCTGGACGATGGGCGATACCGGCCCGTGTGGCCCTTGCTCTGAAATCTTCATCGATCGTGGCGACCACATCTGGGGCGGACCTCCGGGCACGCCTGAGGAGGATGGCGACAGGTTCCTGGAATTCTGGAACCTCGTTTTCATGCAGTATGAGCAGACGGGTGACGGTAACCAGGAGCCTTTGCCGCGCCCATCGATCGATACCGGCATGGGATTGGAGCGCATGGCGTCCATCCTGCAAGGGGTCGAAAGCGTTTTTGAAACCGACATGTTCAAGCATGTGATTGATGCGGCGGCTTCCGTTGTGCGGCGGGCGCCGACGCCTGAGACCGTGGCGTCGTACCGGGTTATCGCCGATCATTTGCGGTCAATGTCGTTTTTGATTGCCGACGGCGTTCTGCCGGCCAATGAAGGACGCGGCTACGTCTTGCGTCGTATCATGCGTCGTGCGATGCGCCATGCGACCCTGTTGGGCACCAACAATCCAACGATCTTCAAGCTCGTTCCGACTCTGGTGCGTGAGATGGGGCAGGCCTATCCTGACCTTGTCGCCGGCGAAGCCATGATTTCGGAGACCATCAGGCTTGAGGAAGAGCGCTTCCTCAAGACCCTGAGCCGTGGCCTGCAGATTCTCGAGGACGAAAGTGCCGGTCTGGACAAGGGCGATACACTGGCCGGAGAGACCGCCTTCAAGCTTTATGATACGTACGGTTTTCCGCTCGATCTGACCCAGGATGCGCTGCGCCTTCGTGGTGTAGTTGTCGATCAGGCCGGGTTTGACGCTGCAATGGCGCGCCAGAAGGCCGAAGCTCGCAAAAACTGGTCCGGGTCCGGCGATGCTGCAACCAGCGCTGTCTGGTTCGCTATTGCAGATGCCGCAGGTCCCACCGAGTTTCTCGGGTATGAAACCGAAGACAGCGACGGTGCGGTCCAGGCGCTGGTCAAGGACGGCAGCAGTGTCGATGCGCTTAAGGTCGGCGACGAGGGGTTCATTGTTCTCAACCAGACCCCGTTCTACGGGGAAAGCGGTGGGCAGGTAGGCGATGCCGGCACAATGGAAGGCGAGGACGGTGCAAAAATCGTCGTTCTCGACACGACCAAGCAGGCCGGTGGTGTTTTTGCCCATCGTGTGCGGATCGAAAGCGGTACGGTCGAGGTCAATGCGGCATTGACCCTGAAGGTCGATCATTCACGACGTACCGCTATTCGCGCCAACCACTCTGCAACTCATTTGCTACACGAAGCGTTGCGCGAGGTGCTTGGCACTCATGTTGCGCAGAAAGGGTCGATGGTTTCACCCGATCGCCTGCGGTTCGACTATTCTCATACCAAACCGATGAGCGAAGCCGAGCTTGCCGAGGTCGAGCGCATGGCAAATGCAATCGTCCTACAGAACGCCCCGGTGGAAACACGGCTGATGGCTGTCGATGACGCCGTCGAGGCAGGTGCTATGGCACTGTTCGGTGAAAAATACGGCGATGAGGTACGCGTCGTCTCGATGGGCACAGCGCTCGAGGGTGACAAGGCTGGCAAGATCTACTCGATGGAATTGTGTGGCGGCACGCATGTGCGGCGCACCGGTGACATCGGGCTGGTCAAGATCGTCCAGGAAAGCTCGGTTGCAGCAGGCGTCCGGCGGGTGGAGGCGCTGACTGCAGATGGCGCGCGCGCCCACCTCAACGAACAGGAAGACCAGCTCAAGTCGGTTGCCGCAACGCTGAAAGTTTCACCACGCGATGCCGTATCCCGTGTCGAAGCGCTTGTCGAAGAACGCCGGGCGCTCGAACGCCAGGTTGCGGATTTGCGCCAGAAACTGGCGATGGGCGGCGGTGCTTCGGACGGCGCGGCCAGCGAGACGATCAATGGCGTTACATTCATGGGCCGTGTCGTCGAAGGCTTGCAGCCCAAGGATTTGCGCGGACTTGTCGATCAGGGCAAAAAACAGATCGGGTCCGGTATCGTCGTCATCGTGGGCACGACCGAGGACGGCAAGGCCGGGATTTCAGTCGGTGTGAGCGAGGATCTTGTGTCGCGCTTCAGTGCTGTGGATCTGGTTCGGGTTGGGTCGACGACGCTGGGCGGGCAGGGCGGTGGTGGGCGCCCCGATATGGCGCAAGCCGGCGGCCCCGACGCTTCGCAGGCTCAGGCGGCGGTTGACGCGATCAAGTCGCAGATTGGCGCGTAGCACCAGGTTCAACACGCGCAGTGATACGCATAAAAATGGCCCCGCGAGGGGCCATTTCGTGTTCTTTGGGCGCGTGTGTCGCTGTCTTGCCCGCGCCTAAAACGAAGCTTTGAGGCTGGCGCTGATGGCAAGAACCGAGCCGCGATCCCATGTTTCGTTTTGCAGATTGCTTCCGGCAGCGATTGTGGAGTAGGACACGCCGCCTGAAAACTCCACATTCTCGGCGAGGTCATAGGCTGCGCCCAAGGTCACGCCCCAGCGGTCGGTTTGGTGGCCGTTTTCCAATACGCCTGCAGCGTTTACCGAGGACGTTCCGCGGTCCCAAGTGAGCGTGCCCAGAACCGTCAGGTCGGCGGTGAGAGCATGCCCGACGCCGCCGGTAACCGTCCAGCCATCACGATAGTTCAAGGTTGTGCCAACTGTGCGTACTGGGTTGTTGACCGTGAGCGTGTCGATAACCGACCAATCCACCCACTTGATCGAACCGAGAACCAGCCAGCCTGGCGCGATGCCGGATTGGGCCTTGAGTTCGATCGATTGCGGAGTGGTTACACTGGCAGTGGCCGGTGCACCAAAGGCGGTGCCGGAAAGGTTGTAGTTGATGGGGGCGTTGTAGATCGCCGCAACCCGCAGAGCGATTTCTTCCATTTCATAGGCAACGCCAACGCGCCAACCCATTGCCTGACCATCGATTGCAATCGGCGCCGTCACATTGGGTGCAGCAACTGGAAGAACGGCGTCATAGGTAAGGGACTGCGCCGACAGGCCGCCGATGACGCTGACGACGCCGCCGCCGACATCGACGCCATAGGCGCACGTCAGGCCGAGATCGGTCGAATTTATTTTTTCGGAGACGGCCTGACGCGTGCCGGCAGCATAGGCGAAATTGCGCTCAGTGCCAGAACCAAAGGGGTTCTGTGCCGATACAAGGCAGGACGCATTTTCGATGAGGTCGCCCCTGATGGCGGCGTTGTAGTGAACGCGGTTGGATGTATTGGACACCGTGGCGCCCGGCGCTGCCAGCTGATTGGCTATTGGTTGATCGATGTCGACATGGGTTATCGTGGCCTTGGCTGCGTAGGTGGCCGGGTCGAAAATCATGTCCCAATTGTAGCCATTGGCTTCGAGGCCGCCGGCCTGTGCCGAACTGGCCGCCAAAAGGCCGCCAAGGGCCAGGATGTGGACACGCTTGCGTGGTGCGCGCATTTACAGGTTCTCCTCCTTGGTTCTCCGGCACGCTCCTCCAACGCACCGTCGCCTCAAGTCATGCCGTTATCGGTAGATTTGTGACGCTTACGTAAACATTGCCGCGTTCACGTTTTGCGTCAATCCGTCCCCGGCACATCCCGTCGGACATGTGGCATAAATGCACACCCAGTTTGGCGCGGACAGGCAAAAGAAAAGCCGCCCCATGGGGCGGCTTGGATGATCAAGAAATGGCCGGAAACTTACGCCATGGCCTTCTGGAGGTTGGCATCGATGGCGTCGAGGAAGCCCATTGTGGTGAGCCAAGGCTGATCGGGGCCAACCAGAAGGGCCAGATCCTTGGTCATCTTGCCTTCTTCGATCGTGTCGATGGTGACCTTTTCGAGCGTGGCGGAGAATTTCGCCAGCGCGTCATTGCCATCGAGCTTGGCGCGATGGGCCAGACCACGTGTCCAGGCAAAGATCGAAGCTGTGGAATTGGTCGAGGTTTCCTTGCCCTGCTGGTGCTGGCGATAGTGACGGGTCACTGTGCCGTGGGCAGCTTCGGCCTCGACGGTCTGTCCATCGGGGGTCATGAGAACCGAGGTCATCAGGCCAAGCGAACCGAAGCCCTGAGCAACGATGTCGGACTGTACGTCGCCATCATAATTCTTGCAGGCCCAGACGTATCCGCCGGACCATTTCAGCGCTGCCGCGACCATGTCGTCGATCAGGCGGTGCTCGTACCAGATCTTCTTGGCTTCGTACTGGTCTTTGAACTCAGTCTGAAAGATTTCCTCGAAGATGTCCTTGAAGCGGCCATCATAGACCTTCAAAATTGTGTTCTTGGTCGACAGGTAGCACGGCACGCCGCGCTGCAGGGCGTAGTTGAGCGAAGCGCGGGCAAAATCGCGGATCGACTCGTCGAGGTTGTACATGCCCATGGCAACGCCCGCTGCGGGTGCGTCGAACACTTCGTGCTCGATTTCCGTACCGTCTTCGCCGACGAATTTCATCGTCAGCTTGCCTTTGCCGGGGAACTTGAAATCTGTTGCGCGGTACTGATCGCCGAAGGCGTGACGGCCGACGATGATCGGCTGCGTCCAGCCGGGAACAAGGCGCGGTACGTTTTTGCAGATGATTGGCTCACGGAAAATCACGCCGCCGAGAATGTTACGGATCGTGCCGTTGGGCGAACGCCACATCTTCTTGAGGCCAAATTCTTCAACGCGGCCTTCATCGGGCGTGATCGTCGCGCATTTGACACCGACGCCGTGCTTTTTGATGGCATTGGCGGAATCGATAGTCACCTGATCGTCGGTCGCATCGCGGTTTTCGACGCTGAGGTCGTAATATTCAAGATCGACGTCGAGATAGGGGTGGATCAGCTTGTCCTTGATGGCCTGCCAGATGATCCGGGTCATTTCGTCGCCGTCGAGCTCGACAACGGGATTTGCGACTTTGATCTTGCTCATAAGTCCTCCGCGATGAGATTGGATAGGATGAAATAGTCGGCGCCCCTATAGCATTGGCAAGCGCGTGCGCAAAGCTGAATGGACGGAGCGCGGGATCGATTGACACCGTGTATATGCACGCTGTAATAAGCTGGCATGAACGACGACTTTTCCACCTGCCTTCTTTTGAATGCGCGCATGGCGGCCCGCACGTTGACGCGGCTGGCCGATGGAAAGTTGCGGCCCTACGGGATTACCGGGGCGCAATTCAATATTCTCGCCAGTTTGCTTGTTCATGCAGACCGCTCGGTGACTGAGTTGGCAACGCGACTGGCGATGGAGCGCAGTACGCTGTCGCGCAATCTCGACCTGCTAGAGAAAAAGGGTTTGGTGAGCGAAAGGGTTAGCGCAAGGGCCAATTTCAGGGCGTGCAGGCTGACCGAGGCGGGGCTGGCTTTAATCGAGAAGCTGCGGCCGGAATGGCGGCAGTTTCAAACTGAACTTAAAGCGAGCCTCGATGCTCCAGACTTTGAAACGTCCCTGACCGCTTTGCGCCAACTCGCACAGGTTCAATAGATGCCCGAGTTTAAGCGCAATTGTTTCTTATTCACACGTTAGCGTGTATATACACAAGGAAAATTCATAATGCTCAGGCCCGAACCCAACGATCCTATCGTCATCACTGGAATGGGGGCGGTTTCCCCGCTGGGCGTTGGAAGCAAGACCAATTGGGCGCGCTTGATGGCGGGCCAAAGTGGCGTGGTGCGCAATACGCGGTTCGACACCACTGGCTTTGCTTCGCATATCGCCGGACTCGTGCCTGACAAGGATAGCGATTCCGAGGGTTTTGATGCAACCGAGTGGATTGAACCCAAAGACATCAAGAAGATGGATTTGTTCATTCAGTATGGGTTGGCCGCTGCTGCGCAGGCGCTTGATCAGGCGGGATGGCATCCGAAAGACGATGAGGGACGGCTTGCCACGGCGACGATTATCGCATCAGGGGTGGGAGGAGAACCTGTCATGGCGCAGGCGGCGCGCACGATTGCCGAAAAGGGGCCGCGTCGCCTGTCGCCTTTCACAGTGCCCTCGTTTCTTGCCAATATGGCTGCCGGTTGGATTTCCATAGTTCATGGCTTTCGCGGCCCGATCGGCACGCCGGTGACGGCATGTGCAGCATCGGCACAGGCCATCGGCGATGGGATGCGCTTGATCCTGACCGGTGAGGCTGAAGTGGCGGTAGTCGGCGGTGCGGAAGGTTCGGTCGACCCAATTTCGGTTGGAGGATTTGGCGCATCAAGGGCGCTTACCTCAGCGTATAATGATGAGCCCCACAAGGCGTCCCGCCCCTTCGATTCCGGGCATTCGGGGTTCGTGCTTGCCGAAGGCGCTGCGGTGCTGGTTATCGAAAAGCTCAGCCATGCAAAGGCACGCGGGGCGGTGCCGCTGGCTGTTGTAGCCGGATATGGCACATCGGCTGATGCCTACCACCTGACCGCAGGGTCACCCGATGGTGCCGGTGCCCAGATCGCCATGCGCAAGGCTTTGGCAATGGCGGATATATCGCCCGACGCCGTTGGTTACATCAACGCGCATGCGACAGCCACGCCGGTGGGGGATGCGGCAGAGCTGGCAGGTATCACCGCGGTGTTCGGGGCGCGTGGCAAGACCCTGGCCATATCGTCGACAAAATCTGCCACTGGACATCTTCTTGGCGCTGCTGGAGCCATCGAGGCGATGTTCTCGGTTCTGGCGATCACTGAGGGCACATTGCCGGCAACGATCAATCTCGAGGATCCGATGCCGGAGGGCCAGGAATTTGAATTGGTGCCCCACACACCGATCGCTCGATCTGTCGATTATGTGCTCTCGAACTCGTTCGGGTTTGGTGGGGTCAATGCGGCGCTGGTGTTCGGCCGGTTATAAATCACTTTGCGGGTAAGCTTGCAGCGAAGGCGAGGCAGCGGTCGACCCAATGGGCAAGGCCGGTGTTGTCGTCAAGCACATCGCCATCCACTTCAACAAAGCCTGACATGGTTTTGGCGCCCATTGTCATCGGCTGGCAACCCGGCATGGTGAGGGCGGCATCATAGCCGTCCTTGCCGACGCGGGCGAGCAGTCCGCCACCTTTCAAGATGCCGCAAACCATATTGCCGTCTAGCATGAAGCAGCGACCACCGAACATTTTTTGCTCGGTGATCCCCTGTATGGGGGCAAGGCGGTCGCGAATGCGGTCGGAAAGCGCTTCTGCTGCGTGGTCCATCTACATTTTTTCGTTTGCCTGGATGCCAGGAAGCTCAGGATCCCACTGGGGACGCTGGCTGGCGTAGAGCACTACACCCGGCGTAAACCAGTCCGAATTGTCGAAGGCACCGGCGGCGATACCCATGACGCCGGGCGCCGTATTGCGCTCAGAGAAAAGGGTAGAACCGCACGCTGCGCAAAACGAACGGCGACGTTCACTGCCGCTATCGGCCACGTTCTCGAACACTGCGGGCTGGCCATTGATTGCGAGGTCTTCGGATTTGAAAAATGCCTGGACGTGATGGCCAGTACCCGTCATGCGGCGGCAGTCCTCGCAATGGCATTGCGCCATGCGGATGGGGGGTGCCTTGGCGGTGAAGCTGATGGCGCCGCATAGGCAGTGACCTGTGGCAAACATTAGAAACCTCCATTATCGCGATAGGTATCGTATTGGGGCAGCGTCGGATCCAGAGCGTCCCAATCGAGATGGGAGCGCGAAAATATCGCCTGGTTTGGGGAGAACCAATCGGGCTCGTCAAACAGACCTACAGGCAGCAGCAAGAGATCGGGCGCGCGCGCTGTTCTTGCAAAAAGCGGCGTTCCGCATCGCGGGCAGAAATGGCGGGCGATCTCCGAGCCCGACTCGGCAAGGCGGGTGTGAGATTGGGTGTCGCCCGAGATGGCGACTGCAACGCCTGGCATAAGCGCAACCGCAGAATGGCCCGTACCTGTGGCCTTGCGGCAATCGCGGCACGAACAGATAAGCATCGATAGAACGGGGCCGTCGACGGTGAGTGCGACAGATCCGCAGGCGCAGGATAGGGTTTCTGTAACGACGTGTTTGCGCATAGCGTCAAGCTGGCACGGGCTCGCCGATTGTGCCAGAGGAAAACTTGTGTTCGGGCTGGCAAGGGCTTAGTGCGTCGGACGGAATTTTCGCAGAGGCATGAATGTCGTTTTTTCCCATTGAGACTGACCGTGTGATCCTTCGGGCCGTGGTCCCCGAGGACGCGAAGGCGATTGCTGCCTATCAGGGACGCGAGGATGTGGCGCAGTATGTGTCCTGGCAGCCGCGGACGCGTCAGCGCGTCGAGGAACTGATTTCGCGCTGGATAGCGATGAATGGCGAGGGAGAGGCCAGCGAAGGCGTTCAGTATGTCGTTGTGGACAAGTCCAGCGGTGAAATCGTGGGCGATTGCATGCTGATGTATGGCGATCGGGAGGCCCGGCAGGGCGAAATCGGGTATCTGATCGACCCACGGTTTCATGGTCGGGGTTTTGCGACCGAGGCGGCGCGAGCCATGCTCGGCGTTGGCTTCGAGGTGGCGGGCATGCATCGGATTTCAGCACGATGCGATGGCCGAAACACGGCGTCCTGGCGGGTGATGGAAAAACTGGGCATGCGGCGGGAGGCTCATTTCCGCGATCACGCAATCATCAAGGGCGAATGGGGCGATGAAATGGTCTACGCCATTTGCGAAGATGAATGGCGCAGCAGCCTGGAGAACCAGTGATGGCAGGGACCGACAGCAGCAAGGAATTTGCATTGCGGCCAACGCCGGCGATCATCCTCGTCGAGCCGCAGCTTGGCGAGAATATCGGCGGCGCGGCGCGCGCCATGGCCAATTTCGGGCTTTGGGATTTGCGATTGGTCAATCCGCGCGACGGATGGCCGAACGAAAAAGCGACTGCGTCCGCTGCTAAGGCGCTGCCGGTAATCGAGAGGGTGCAGGTGTTTAAGACCTTGGCCGAGGCGATGGCCGACCTCAATCTGGTGCTTGCCACAACGGCGCGTAACCGCGAAATGTTCAAGCCAGTGATCGGGCCCGATGCCGCGGCAGATCGGCTTTCGGCCCATATCGGTGGCGGGCAGAAGGCCGGAATTCTGTTTGGGCGCGAACGCTGGGGGCTCAACAATGACGAGGTCGCACTTGCCGATGCTATCGTAACGCTGCCGGTTGAGCCGGCTTTTGCGTCGCTGAATATCGCGCAGGCGGTGCTGGTTTTGGCCTATGAGTGGCGCCGCGCCGCGCTCAAAGACGAGCCTTTGCCATTTGCGACTGACGAAGGCGAGCCGGCACCGCGGGGGCAATTGGAGGCGATGACCGAACAATTGGGAGAGGCGCTGGACCGGGCCGGCTTCTTTAAAACGGCGGCCAAGCGCCCCGGAATGATGAACAATATTCGCGCCATGTTTGCCCGCGGCGGGTTCAACGCGCAGGAGGTGCGGACGTTGCGCGGCATCGTTGCTGCACTCGACCGTCGGCACGAGCGCCCCAATCTGCAGCGCGAGAAGGACGGTAGCGACTAGCAAAGGTTGCAGCGTTCAGGACCCCGGCCTAGGGTATCGCTTTTGCATAGTTCCTGGCGCATCATCATGACAACCACAAAACCGCAGGCTCCGGCCCAATTGGCAGATTCGACCGGCGGCATGCCGTTCATGATCGCCGCGGTGCTGCTGGTGCCGATCAGCGATGCCATGTCCAAGAGCCTGACGAGCATCTTGAACCCATTTGAGATCGCATTCTGGCGCTTCCTGTTTCAGATGCTTATGCTCGGCTTGGCCATTATCTTGTTGCGGCGTCGGATTGCGCGTGGACCCTGGCCGCTGTTGCTACTGGGCGGCGCGACGATCGCCGTGGTGTTGTCCTCACTGATCGCTGCTTTCGTCACGATGCCCATTGCGACGGCAATCGCCATCTTTTTTGTTGAACCGTTGATCCTGACTTTGCTGTCGGCCTGGCTGTTGGGCGAGAAAACCGGCTGGCGGCGCTATGTTGCTGTGGCTGTGGGATTGGTTGGCGCGTTGATTGTCATTCGGCCGAGTTGGGACGTGTTTGGATGGGCGTCGCTGTTGCCGCTGGTCGCGGCGTCGGGCTTTGCGCTCAATGCCATAGTCATTCGCAAGCTCTCGCGTGAGATGGATGGGCTTTCGATGCAGTTCTGGTTTTCCATGGTCGGCATGGCGATCCTGGGCTTCGGGCTGTTGGTGTTTGGCGGTTTCGATCTTGTGAGCGCACAGGGCATTGATTGGTCCGGCCCTTGGGCGCTGCTTGTTTTCATGGGTATGTTCTCAGGCTTCACATTCTTTCTGTTTTCCGAAGCGTTCCGCAGGACGTCGGCCAGCACGCTGGCGCCGTTCCAGTATCTTGAGATTATTGGCGCGACGATTCTCGGATATGTCGTCTTTGGCGATTTCCCGGATTTCTGGACCTGGGTTGGTGCAGGGATCATTCTGGCGTCCGGACTTTACGTCTTTCACCGCGAGCGCAGCGCGGGGCAGGCGGCGGTCACTGGCTCGGGCCCTCACGGCGCTTGACTTTGCGTGCTTTGCCCCATAGAAACCGCCCATCCTGATTGGCTTTGTCCATCGGGAAGCACCCGGGACCGTCGGTTTGTGCTTCGGGTTCGACTTTCAAGTCGGGCCTGAAATCACGTTTTTCGCACGGTCTGTCGGCCCTGTTCTTTAGAGCGGGGCAGAGGAGGGGCGCTGTCTTTTGTTGTTTTTTGAAAGGACATGCGATGTCAAAACGTCATTCGCAGAAGCACAAGATCGACCGCCGTCTTGGCGAAAATATCTGGGGTCGCCCGAAGTCCCCGCTCAATTCCCGTGCCTATGGCCCAGGTCAGCACGGCCAGCGCCGCAAGAGCAAGCTTTCGGATTTTGGTATTCAGCTGCGCGCAAAGCAGAAGCTGAAGGGCTATTATGGCTCGATCACCGAAAAGGCCTTTAAGCGCGTTTACGCTGAAGCTGCCCGTCGTCGCGGTGATACCGGTGAAAACCTGATCGGCATTCTCGAAAGCCGCCTGGACGCCATCGTTTATCGCGCCAAGTTCGTGCCGACAGTGTTTGCTGCCCGTCAGTTCGTCAACCATGGCCACGTTCAGGTCAATGGCAAGCGCGTCAACATCCCGAGCTACAATGTGCAGCCGGGCGACGTGATCTCGATCCGCGAGCGCTCCAAGCAGCTCACCATCGTCCTGGAAGCCGTCCAGCTCGCTGAGCGCGACGTGCCGGACTATGTCGATGCCGATCACTCCAAGATGACCGCAACCTTCGTGCGCGTTCCGACCCTGGGCGATGTGCCCTATCCGGTCCAGATGGAACCGAACCTGGTCGTCGAATTCTATTCGCGCTAAGCGAAGTCAAAAGTTTCAAATCGAAGGGCCGCCCAACTGGGCGGCCCTTTTTGTTTGATCGTTGTGTAATCTGCGCCCCGGGAAGGGGACTGGTTCGGGCCAGCGCGCTCTAATCGGCATACTGACTCACCGATTCCTTGATCGGCTCCTGATCGCGCGGGATGTGACTTTCAAAGTGCATAAGGCGCTTGTGGACAGAGAGCAGTTCGATGACCGTGGACCAGGCGCGCGCAAGAAACTGGAATGAAGATGCTACCTGACCGAAAGCTTGCTGCACCTGCTGATACAACCCCAGCGTCAGCGCACCTGCAAGAATGGACGGCGATAGGGCAAGCAGCGGGATATACCCTGCTAGGTTGAGATAGCCGTAACGGGCGAGATTGAAGTAGGTGTAATGCCAATAAAGGCGGAAGTAGTTCTTCTGCACATTGGCAAACAGCTCCCGCCATGTTGCCGGCTGGGCATATTCTTCGTGGTCTTCGCCATACACCAGCTCCTTGCGGTAAGCGGCTTCGACCTTCTGATTCTCGAAGTTGAGGCCCGGTAGCTTAACGCCGACAATTGCCAATAGCACTGTGCCGAATGCGGCCGACAACAATGCCACCCAGACAAGACTGCCCGGAACGTCGCCGATCAGGGGCAGAGACGTCACGTTCTGGGATAGCGTCCACAGAAGAGGGATGAACACGACGAGTGTAATCAGCGAATCCAGGAACGCCACGCCCAAATCCTCGGTGATCGAGGCGAATCGCATAGTATCTTCCTGAACGCGCTGCGCTGCGCCTTCCGTTGTGCGGATCGAGGGCCACCAGGCCATGTAGTAAGAGTTCATCGCCTTGCGCCAGCGAAAGACATAATGGGCTGAGTAGAAGGCGACGATGACTGCCACGACGATGCGCGGCATCAGGACAATGAACGCTTCGCCGATCTGCCCATAAAATTCTTCAGGTGTGACGGACCCAGGCTCGGTGAGGGCCAATTGCATCGTGTTGAAGAACCGGCCTTGCCAGTTGTTGATAAACGCATCGACCTGAACGTTGAAGTAGACCAGCAGCATGATGGCCACAGTGCTGACCACTGACCACCAATACCATTCGTTGCGCTTGTAATTGTACCAGAACACACAGAAGGCCAAGGCGAGAATGAGCAGATATTGGTAGAACCAAATACGCTCTCCAGTGAGGAATGAGCCTTCCGGAAGGCAACGGGCTTGAGTGGCCGAGGGGGCGTCCGACTGGGTCACCGATGAGTCGGGGAGATCGGGGTCTGTCAGTTCGGCGCCAGGTACGGCCTGAGCGGTATCGGCCACGCCGGGCGGGGTCACTGTCTCGGTCGGTGCGCAAGGCGGTGGCAGAATAAATCGGTCGATACTGACATAGGGTTGCAGTGTCGGGCCCAGTGTGGACCAGGCGACGATGGCCAGAAGCATCATACCCAGCAGGGATGAGAAAAAGAGCTTTGGCACCGGAAAAAAGGATCGAAACATAAGGCGCTCCACATGGGACGGCGACCATGCCATTCCTCTGCAGGCCGCGAACCATGATCTAAGTCCGGGAATTTGGCACATGCAAGAGCATGAGCGGGCAGGAAGTGGGCTGATCGACGGCAATTGACCGGTTTTTGACGCGAATGCGCATCAGCGCGTTGAGGCAAGCGCAAGGCCGAGCCTGTATGAGGGATCAAGCCGGATCGCAGATGGTTCCTGACAGGTTCGGTTTGAACGGGTCGAAAGCAGCCTTGTTCTGCGTCACCGGGCCGGGTGAGCCGCATTTGCGGGATTCGCCCGGCCTGTCGACCAAATGGGCCGCTCCCCCTTTTCCCTTGCGCTGGCGGCATGTATCAAACGCAGGCATTGCGTTCTGTTGTCGTGACCGCGCAAAAAGGAACCAGAATGAATACTGCCGAACCGATTGCGGACATCGATGAATCCTGCCCAGCGCTTTTTCGGGACGCGCCGGCCGGCGTTGAATTCAACAAGCTGCGCAAGCGGCTTATCCGGCAGGTTCGCGAGACGCTCGATACCTATGGAATGGTGCGGCCGGGCACCAAATGGCTGGTCGCTCTGTCTGGCGGCAAGGACAGCTATGGGTTGCTTGCGGTGCTGCTGGATCTGAAATGGCGGGGTTTGCTGCCTGTCGAGCTTCTGGCATGCAATCTCGATCAGGGGCAGCCGAATTTTCCCAAGCATATTCTGCCTGAGTTCCTGGAGCGCAACAATATTGCACATCGGATCGAGTATCAGGACACGTATTCGATTGTCACCGATAAGCTGCCACAGGGGGCGACCTATTGCTCATTGTGTTCGCGGTTGCGGCGTGGGCATCTTTATCGCGTTGCGCGCGAGGAGGGGTGCTCGGCGCTTGTTCTTGGGCATCATCGCGAAGATATCCTCGAGACGTTCTTCATGAATTTCTTCCATGGCGGCAAACTCGCTGCCATGCCGCCGAAGCTGCTTAACGACGATGGCGACGTCGAAGTGCTACGTCCGCTGGCCTTTTGCGCCGAGTCCGATTTGGCCCGGTTTGCCGAGGCGCTCGAATTTCCGATTATTCCTTGCGATTTGTGCGGTTCTCAGGATGGGCTCCAGCGCAATGCGATGAAAGCAATGCTCGATGATTTCGAGCGAAAGATGCCGGGGCGCAAGGATGTGATGATCCGGGCGCTTGGAAATATCAATCCCAGCCATATGCTGGACCCGAAACTTTTCGATTTCGCCGCATTGGCGGCCAAGGGGACACAATGAATATCGAGCGCCTGACGGCAATCCTGCGTGAGGCTGCGGCCAAGGAAATCATGCCGCGGTTCCGCAGGCTCGATGAGGGCACGGTGCGTACCAAATCGCACGCGCATGATCTGGTCACTGAAGCCGACGAGGCGTCGGAACGGTACATTACCGAGGCGATCAAGGCGGCATCGCCCCAGACGGTCGTGATCGGCGAAGAGGCAGTCGCTGCCGATCCCAAGCTGCTCGACACACATTTCGAGAACCAGACAGTGGTTTATGTCGATCCTGTCGACGGAACGTGGAATTTCGCTGCCGGGTTGCCGTTGTTCGCCGTTATGGCGGCTGTAGTGCAAAAGGGCGAAGTGGTCGCCGGTGTGATCTATGACCCGCTGGGCGATGATTGGGTGATGACCGAGCGCGGGTGCGGTTGTTTTCAGGTGTTTCCCGACGGACGCATGCTGCGGCAGAAATTTGCCGATCCCGTGCCGCTGGACCAAATGGCGGGCACCGCTTCGGCCTCATATTTGGCGGTGGACAAGCGGGCGGAGATTTTGGGCAACCTTGCAAAAATTCACACGCTTGGGGCTTATCGCTGCGCGGGCCATGAATACCGGCTTGGTGCGGGGGGCAACCTCAATTTCATGATGTACAACAAGCTGACACCCTGGGATCACGCGGCGGGGTCGCTGATGATGATTGAAGCTGGCGCCCATGTCGCTCATTTCGATGGGACGGCTTACAGGCCCGCCCATATGGAGGGCGGGTTGCTGGTTGCTGGCAGCAAAGACAGCTGGGACGAGCTTCGTCGCGAAGTGTTCACTCTGTAGGGGGGCGGCGTAAATTGCAGTCGGGGTGCCGCTGTGGGCGCCACCCCGATCAATTCAGGGGCTACTCAGTGCGCCTCAACGCCCACTGGCTCGTCTTTGTATTCTTCGCCGACACCAAAAAGCTTGCCCTTTTCGGCGATGAGCACACACCCGATGGCCATAAGGCCCATAACGAAATAGCCGGCGGCAATCGGGGTCACAGTCCCATTAAAGAAGCTGCCGGTGATGGTGCCAAGGATAGCACCACCAACTGTCTGGATGAATCCGAAAACGGACGACGCGGTGCCGGCGACGGCGCCGAGCGGTTCCATCGAGAGCGAGTTCATGTTCGATGCTGTCCAGCCGAACATGAACATGATGATGCACAGCAGTGTCATGAACAGCCAGAGCGGCATGGGCACGGTGAGCGAAAGGATGAGCCATATCGCGCTCATTCCTGTGAACACCAGGATAGCGCCGTGGCTGAGACGGCGCATGCCGATACGGCGTACCATGCGCGAATTGGTGTAAGACGAGACCGACATCAACGACGCCTGGAAGGCGAAGGCCAGAGGGAACAGCGCCCCCAGGTCATATACCCCGACATAGATCTGCTGGGACGTGTTGATGAACCCGAACAGGGCACCGAAAATGAACGTGCCTGCCAGCCCATACATGATGGCCATGCGGTTGGACAAAACGATGCGGAAGCCCTCGATTACCACCTTGGGGCGCAGAGGGCGGCGATGTTCGGGTGCCAGCGTCTCGGGCAGTCGCGAGAAAGTCCAGATCGAGATGACCAGGCCCAGACCCGCCATGAAGAGGAAAATGTACTCCCATGGGCCGGTAAGCAAGATGACCTGGCCAATGGCCGGCGCGATGACAGGAATGATCATGAAGACCATGAAGACCAGCGACATCACTTCGGCCATGGCGCGACCGCCGAAGCGGTCTCTCACTACCGATGTGGCGATAACGCGGGTGCCCGCAGCGCCCATGCCCTGAACGAAGCGCAAGACCAGCAGCGTTGCGAAATTTGGCGAGAACACTGCAGCAAACGCAGCGATGACGTAAACGGCGAGACCGGCAAACAAAGGGGCGCGTCGGCCGAATCTGTCGGAAAGCGGGCCGAAAGCCAATTGAGCAATACCGAAGCCGAGCATATAGGCTGTCAGCACATAATGGCGATCGTTCTCGTTCATGACGCCCAGCGCTTCGCCCATATAGGGCAGGGCAGGCAGCATCACGTCGATGGCCAACGCATTGAGCGCCATAAGCCCTGCGATAAGAGCGATGAATTCTGGCCGGGAGACTTCCCGGGTTGCAGTCGTTGTCGTCGTCATGGGGATACCCTGGAAATGGCAAGGCCGGGACTCGTCGGCCCGGCCTTGTTAGAAAAGTTTGAACCCCTCGGTTGGGTTTGGCAACCCTAAATCACCGGTTGAGGTGCGACGAAGGCCGGCGCCTTGCCTTCCTTGATCGGAATGTGGATCGCCGCGGATAGCAGGCCGATAATGATGCCCAGGTACCAAACAGCGTAGTAATCGCCGGTCATGTCATAGGACAGACCACCGAGCCAGACGCCAAAGAACGATCCTATCTGGTGAGAAAGAAAGGCCACACCGTACAGCATGCCCATATAACGCGGGCCAAAGAACAGGCTGACCAATCCGGCGGTCAGTGGCACTGTGGCCAGCCATAGCATGCCAAGTGTTGCGGCGTAGATGTAAGCGCTGATCTCCGTGATGGGCAACAGCAGGAACGCGGCCGTGCCCACGGCGCGCAGAAGATAGATCACCGAAAGCATGATCTGCTTGGGCAGTCTGTCACCCAACCATCCGGCCAAAAGAGAACCTGCGACGTTGAACAAGCCGATCAGACCGAGCGCCCAGGAACTGGCCTCCGGGGTCAGACCGCATTGGACGAGAAATGCGGGGAAGTGAACAGTGATGAACGCCAAATGGAAGCCGCACACGAAAAAACCGATGACCAGCAGGCGATAGGAGCCGTGGCCCAGAGCCTTCGAGAGTGCCTGCATGAAGGGCATATCGGCATCGCCCGGAGTGCTGTTGGTCTGACCGCGCAGCATTGTCGATAGCGGGACGACCATCAAGATGATGAGCCCGAGATACACCAGCGCCGTCTGCCAGCCGAAATTCGAGATAAAAGCCTGGCCGAGCGGGGCGAAAACGAACTGGCCCATCGACGAGGCCGCGGTGGCTATGCCGAAAATGAAAGAGCGTTTTTCAGGCGGTACAGCACGACCAAAGGCTGCCATCACCACTCCGAACGATGCCGTGCCGATTCCCACGCCCATAAGGACACCGCCGGTCAGCATGAACATGCCTTCGGTGGGCGTAATCGACCACAGGATGAGGCCGAGCGCATAGACCAGAGCGCCGCCCGCGAGAACACGCCCGGTGCCGAACTTGTCGGCAAAGCCGCCAGCGAAGGGCTGCGTGATGCCCCAGACAAGATTTTGAATAGCCAGTGCCATGGCAAAGCCTTCACGCGACCAGCCGAGATCTTCGGTCATGGGCAGAAGGAAAATGCCGGAGGTGGACCGGGCACCGAAGGTGACCATGGCAATAAAGCAGCCGGCAACGATGATGACCGGCAAGGGAACCGGCAGAGCATGGCGAGACGTCTGAGCGGACATCGTCAAGTTTCCACATTAATCGTCAGGAAACGATAAAGACTTCCGGGCTCATCACAAACCAAAATGTGCGATGGGTCTCATCACCATGATTGATTTGAAAGTGTCAGACGCAAAAACGGCCCCAGGCTTTGCTTGGGGCCGTTCGGCGATCGGATAGTAGAAGCAATCAGGCGGTTTGCTTGACCGGGATGCCGGCGTTTTCGAAATGGGTTTGCAGTTCGCCAGCCTGGAACATCTCGCGGATAATGTCGCAACCGCCTACAAACTCGCCCTTCACATAGAGCTGAGGGATCGTTGGCCAGTTGGAATAATCCTTTATGCCCTGACGCAGTTCGTCGGTTTCGAGGACGTTGGCGGATTTATAGTCGACGCCAAGATAGCTCAGAATCTGGACGACCTGGCCCGAAAACCCGCACTGGGGGAAATCAGGCGTCCCTTTCATGAATAAAAAGACGTCGTTTGACTTAACCTGTTCGTCGATAATTGCGTTGATGTCGCTCATCAAAGATATCCTTTCGGCCCGCTGGGGAGGGGGTGGGCGTTGATCGGCGTTTCCCGATAGATAGGGGATGATGGGGGCCATGTCGAGGTCAGCGCCCGCATGTCACCTTTGTACCGCCCCGAGTCCGTTGAGTACGGCAGGGGGAATGGCGAAGGCGGCAATCACGTCCTGATGACGTTTGAACCCGCAAAGCTCGCGCTGGACAAAATAGGCCCATACTGCATTCTGAGCGGCGACCAGTTCCCTGGCTCGCTCGCCCGGCGTGCCGGTGTTGTAGGCAGCGACGGCCTTGGCTACGCGCTGTTCTGCGGCGCCAAGCGAGGCTGCACGTTCACCCATGATTTCGTGCTCGAGAACGGCATGGCCGCCTTCGGGATTGACGGCCTTGATGAGATCGAGGCTGTCGCGCAAGCTCATTTCAAACTCAATCAGGCGCGCTTGTGGTCAGAGCCAGTGCGTGCAACTCGCCGCCCATGTTGCCTTTCAAGGCCTTATAAACGAGTTGATGCTGCTGCACGCGGGACTTGCCACGAAATTCTTCGGACGTGACGGTGGCTGCATAATGGTCGCCATCGCCGGCCAGATCGCGAATGTCGATCTGTGCATCGGGAAGCGCCTGTTTGATCAGAGTTTCGATCTCGGCTGCATCCATTGGCATGTGAGGCACTCTCTTTTTTATCGGGTGTTGAAGCGCGGCTGAACCTAGTTGATTGTAGCGCCCATGAAAGCAGGAAACCAGCCTTCGTAAGCGGCGCCAAGCTCTGTGATGGATATGGCGCGCGTTGCGCCGAGCTTCAAGGTGTCGCCGCCGGTCGATCCAATTATGACCGCAGACACAGGCGCCGCTGCCACGATCTCTTCGGCCTGATCCGCCGAAGTCGTCACAATGTAACGCCCCTGATCTTCGCCAAACCAGGTGGCAAGGCCTGCGTTTTCAGGCGCCGACACTTCGGCGCCAATGCCCGATTTGATTGCCGATTCAGCCAGTGCAAGCGCAAGGCCACCATCGGAAAGGTCGTGGGCTGAGTGCACTTTGCCGTCCTGGATCAGCGAGAGCACGAAGTGGCCCGCTTTCTTCTCATGGTCGAGATCGACAAAAGGGGCGGTGCCTTCACGCCGTCCGAGAACATCACGTAAATAGGCCGTCTGGCCAAGATGACTGCCCCAGTTCTCAGGGGCGCCGATGAGCACAATCACGTCATTGGCCCGCGCAAAGCCGGAGCGTGCCATCTTGGCATGATCTTCGATCAAGCCCACGCCAGCGATTGTCGGGGTCGGCAGGATGCCGCGACCGTTGGTTTCATTGTAGAGCGAGACATTGCCCGAAACTATGGGGAAATCGAGCGCGGTGCAGGCTTCGCCGATACCTTTGATGGCATGAACGATCTGGCCCATAATTTCTGGACGTTCCGGATTGCCGAAATTGAGGTTGTCGGTGGCAGCCAAAGGCTCGGCGCCAGTGGCGATCAGATTTCGCCAGCACTCGGCGACTGCCTGTTTTCCGCCTTCAAAAGGATCTGCTTCGCAATAGCGCGGGTTGACGTCCGAGGCAAAGGCCAGCGCTTTGGTGGGGTGGCCCTCAACGCGCACGACACCGCCGTCTCCGCCGGGTGTCTGGAGCGAGTTGCCTTGAATAAGCGTGTCGTACTGTTCGTAAACCCAACGGCGCGACGAATGATTGGCAGAACCGAGCAGGTCAGTGAGCGCATCGGCAATATCGGCGTCCGGAACTGTCGCGGAATCGAGCGGTTCGGGCAATGTGGGGACAACCCAGGGGCGGTCATATTCCGGCGCTTCGTCACCCAGATCCTTGATAGGAAGATTAGCAACTTCGTCGCCCTGGAACAGCACACGGAAGCGCAGATCGTCGGTGGTCTTGCCGACCGTTGCGAAATCGAGTTCCCATTTCTCGAAAACGGCACGCGCCTCGGCTTCTTTTTCGGGATGCAGCACCATGAGCATGCGCTCCTGGGATTCCGAAAGCATCATTTCATAGGGCGTCATGCGCTCTTCGCGCACCGGGACGGCATCGAGATCGAGTTCGATACCCAGATCGCCCTTGGCACCCATTTCGACAGCAGAACAGGTCAGCCCCGCGGCGCCCATGTCCTGAATGGCAATGACGGCGCCAGTCTTCATGAGCTCGAGACAGGCTTCGAGCAGGCGCTTTTCGGTGAAGGGATCGCCGACCTGAACTGTGGGACGCTTTTCTTCGATATCGTCGCCAAATTCGGCCGAGGCCATCGTGGCACCGCCGACGCCGTCACGGCCGGTCTTGGCACCGAGATAGACGACGGGCAGCCCGACGCCCTTGGCTTCGGAAAGAAAGATCTTGTCAGCATCGGCAAGGCCGGCTGCAAAGGCGTTGACCAGAATGTTGCCATTGTAGCGGGCATCGAACTGGACTTCGCCACCCACCGTCGGCACGCCGAAGGAATTGCCGTATCCGCCGACACCAGCGACAACACCGGAAACCAGGTGCTTGGTCTTTTCGTGATCAGGCTCGCCAAAGCGCAGGGCGTTCATGGCAGCGATGGGGCGTGCGCCCATTGTGAAAACATCGCGCAGGATGCCGCCAACGCCGGTCGCCGCGCCCTGATAGGGCTCGATGAACGAGGGGTGGTTGTGGGACTCCATCTTGAAGACGACGGCCTGACCATCGCCGATATCGACGACGCCGGCATTTTCGCCCGGCCCTTGCAGCACGCGCGGACCAGCGGTCGGCAGCGTCTTGAGCCATTTTTTCGAACTCTTGTACGAGCAATGCTCGTTCCACATGGCCGAGAAGATACCGAGCTCGGTAAATGTTGGCTCGCGACCGATCAGGTCGAGTATCTTCTGGTATTCGTCGGGCTTGAGACCGTGATTGGCGACGAGTTCGGGGGTTATTTCGATGTCGTTGCGAAGAGTCATTTTAGCCAGTCGTCAATGTGGAACCGGGGGCGGAGCATGTCCACTGGATCAGGGGCGCTCTAGTTAAGGAGGCCGGCGAAAATACCCTTGCCGTCCTCGCCGCCATGAGCGGCTTCGATAAGGTTTTCCGGGTGAGGCATCATTCCGAGAACATTGCCGCGGGCGTTGGTAATGCCTGCGATGTTGTTGATCGAGCCGTTTGGATTGGTTTCGCTGGTGTAGCGGAACACTACCTGGGCGTTGTCCTCAAGCGCTGCGATCGTATCATTGTCGGCGAAGTAATTGCCGTCATGATGGGCGACCGGGCATCTAAACACCTGACCTTGCTGATACGTGCGCGAAAATGGGGTTTTTGCGTTGGCCACTTCCAAGTTGACCTCGCGGCAAACGAATTTGAGCGAAGCGTTGCGCATAAGAGCGCCAGGCAGAAGGCCCGCCTCAGTGAGAATTTGAAACCCATTGCAAACGCCAAGGACGTGCACGCCCTTCTCGGCGCGCTCACGGATCACATCCATCATGGGCGAACGGGCGGCAATGGCACCGCAACGCAGGTAATCGCCGTAGGAAAAACCGCCCGGAATGACGATAAGGTCAACATCGGGCAACTCGGCATCCTTGTGCCAGACGACGGCAGGCGGCGTGCCCCCGATCTTTGTCAGCGCCGCGATCATATCGCGTTCGCGGTTGAGGCCTGGAAAGACAACGACTGCGGACTTCATCGCGCTACGTCTCGCTTCTGGAATTTGGGGGCTGAACCGGATGGCCGCCTTGTCGGAATTCTGGCCACAAAAAGCAAGGGGATTCGTACGCGTTTACGTACGAATCCCCAAAGCTGAAGCCAGCAAGCGACTATTCGGCTGGAACTGTCGCCGGGCGCGGTGTGCCCCAGCGGCTGCCGGGTGCGCCGGGCAGGTGTGCCCATGATGGACGTTCGAACAAGAACTTGCCGAAACCGATCTTGCCGATAAGCCAATAGAGGATGAGCGGGCAGACGATCGCTACGACCAGCGAAGCAAGGCTCGCAATTCCTGCATCGATCTCGGGCACAAAACGCAGCAGCACTGTACGGAAGCTGCCCATCGGGATGACGAAGCTCAGATAGATGACGATTGAATGGGCTCCGATCCAGCGCAGCCACTCCATTGCTGCAAGTCGGGCCAGCAGCACAGAGGCCGCACAGACTGCGGTGGCACCGGCCAAGGCCATTGCAAAATTGGCGCCCGGAACGCCCGCTACGCCACTTGTCACAACCCCGTAGGTTACGGCATGGCCCGGTGAAAATACCAAAATGGCATTGACCAGAGCCCAGACCGCGAGCCCGGCAAGAGCCGGACCAGGGTGTGTATCGATCCACGCAGCCAGTTTGAAGATGACAGGAGCCAGAGCATAGCCGGCATAGAAATAGACGAAGTACTCGGCAGTGTAGTTGACGATGGAAATTGATGTCGCAACCGGTGCTATGGATGCGGCGGCGGCAATGACCACTACAGCGACATGAGGAATGCGCAGGCCGTGAAACACTTTGGCCAGGAGGCTGAAGATGGCGAGCGCATAGATGAACCACAGGATCGAATAGGGCTCATAGATGGCGCTGACCATAAGGCTCAACGTTCCGACCGGGTCTCGTTCGACCACGAGGTGCTTGAAGGCAATAAGAATTATTGCCCAAAGGGCATAGAAATAGAGGTAATGAACAACCCGCCTGTCGGCGTAATTGCGCCAGGGACGGGCAATGACCGCCGATAGAAACAAGCCAGATACCAGAAAGAATTCGGGCATGCGAAACGGTGTGGCAAAGCCCAGCACATAGTGCATGAAGCCGACCCGTTCAGTCGCTTCACCCACACCATATGTCGAGTGCATCATCACAACGAGGATGATGGAAATGCCCTTGGCCACATCGACCCAAGCATGGCGTTGTTCAGAAGTTTCAGTCATTTTGCGTCCCCACAGCAAGATTTGAGGGGAGCCTAGTCGAGCAGACTAAACGTGGCCTTGCGCGAGGGCTTGCAATTGAGAGCGTGGTTAAAAATGCGAAAAGACCGAAGTCGAGCTCCGGCCCTTTTCCGATTGGTCCTGCCGTTAGACAGGACATAATCTATTTCGGCTTCAGACCACCGGCACTGTGCCGTAGGCGGCAACCATCACGCCAAGGGCGAGAAAGAACAGGGCCGAAAGGGAAACGGTTTTCAGCATTTCAGGCATACTCCATGGCGCGCGGACGCGACAAACTGCGCAACGTTTAATTTAAATGGGAGAGGTTAACCGATGATCTCTACTGCGTAGTTTTCAATCACGGTGTTGGCGAGCAATTTTTCGCACATTCTCTCGATTTCCGCTTTTGCACTAACGGGATCGGTGGCGGAAAGTTCCAGATCGAACACCTTGCCCTGACGCACAGATTGGACGCCGGAAAAACCCAGTCCTTCGAGTGAACCTTCGATGGCCTGACCTTGAGGGTCGAGAACACCAGTCTTCAATGTAACGATAACGCGGGCTTTCATAGCGATCCGTTTGGCCTTTTGGTTGGGCGGAAGGTTATTGAACCAGCCGGGGGCCGGTTGTCAGTGCATTGTCTGCTTCAACGAGGATACCCAGACGTTGGGCAACTTCGCGGTATGCATCGACCAGGCCGCCAAGATCTTCGCGGAAGCGGTCCTTATCGAGCTTGTTGCGGGTTTTGATGTCCCACAAGCGGCAATTGTCCGGCGAAATCTCGTCGGCCAGAACGATGCGCATGAGGTCACCTTCAAACAGGCGCCCGCATTCGATCTTGAAATCGACGAGCTGGATGCCAACACCCATGAACAGGCCGGTCAGGAAATCGTTGACGCGCACGGCAAGCGCCATGATGTCATCGAGCTCCTGCGGGTTGGCCCAGCCGAACGCCGTGATATGCTCTTCGGATACCATGGGATCGTTGAGCGCATCGTCTTTGTAATAAAATTCGATGATCGAGCGGGGCAGCTGGGTGCCCGATTCAAGGCCCAAACGCTTGCACAGCGATCCAGCGGCGACGTTGCGCACGACCACTTCGATGGGGATGATCTCGACTTCGCGGATCAACTGTTCGCGCATATTGATGCGGCGCACGAAATGGGTCGGGATGCCAAGCGTATTGAGCTTGGTAAATATATATTCGGAAATCCGGTTGTTGAGGACGCCCTTGCCGTCGATGATCTCGTGCTTGGCGCCGTTGCCGGCAGTGGCGTCGTCCTTGAAGTGCTGAATCAGCGTGCCCGGCTCGGGGCCTTCGTAGAGCACCTTGGCTTTGCCTTCGTAAATCTTGCGACGACGGTTCATTAATTCGGTGTCCCGTAAATTGCGCCTGAATGCGGTCGGAATTTGGGCGCACTCATGCGCCTTTTTGGGTGGCCATTGCAAGCCCTTTCATGGGCGGGACCGAACCCTGTGGAGCTCTCCATACAGCGATTCCGCCTTTGTGGTGCGGAAAAACAGTGAAAAGGGTTTACGCTGCGCGCGTCGGTGCGTTGCACGTTGATTTCAAACGCGCGACATCCTATCTCCAATAGAAATCGAACGCAAAAAGGCGAGGAGCTGGATATGTCTTCATTCGACGAACGCGAGAAGGGCGAGGAAGCCAAATTTGCCCACGACGCATCCCTGCGGTTCCGAGCCGAAGCGCGCCGCAATAAACATCTTGCCCATTGGGCATGTGCCCAGATGGGTGTGGAAAGCGCCGATGACATCGCCAACTACGTAGCCGAGGTGATCGCCGCCGACATGACAGAAGCCGGCCCGGCGGACGTCCTGCGCAAGATCAAGGACGATTTCGATGCCAGAGGCGTCGCAATCGAGGAAAGGACCATTGAGGCCAAAGTGGCTGAGTACGATATTCAGGCCCGCTCAGAAGTCCTTTCCGAGATTTGAGGTCCGACGCGATCACAGTGATTTGGGTCCCCGATGGCTGCATCGGGGACTTTTTTGTGAGCCTTCTCGCAGCAAGCAAATGCGCGTTCAGTCGTCGGTGCGAACTGATCGCACCTCGAGCGGGGTACTGAAGCTGATATCGTTCTGGGGGAACGGGATGGAAATGCCAGCCTCGTTGAATGCGTCCCAAAGCGCGAGCAGGACCTGGCCGCGGACATTCGTAAGGCCATTTTCTGGGTCGGTAATCCAGAAGCGCAGCTTGAAATCGAGCGATGAGGCGCCAAACGCAACGAGCCAGCATACCGGTTCCTTGTAGGCGCTCACCCGCTGAATCGACTTGGTGGCTTTGATGGCAAGCACACCGACTTGATGAGGATTGCTATCGTAGCCGACGCCGAACTCGACATCGATGCGCACATTGTGATCCGAATAGGACCAGTTGATAACCTGCTGGGTAATGAAATCTTCGTTGGGGATGAGGTATTTGCGACCGTCCCTCGTCATCACTGATACGAACCGCGCCCGCAACTCCTTGATCGAGCCGAAGGTCTCGCCGAGTTCGATTGTGTCTCCGGGTTTGATGGACCGGTCGAGCAGGATGATGATGCCCGAAATGAAATTGGAAACCACCTTTTGGAGTCCGAAGCCGATACCAACGCCAATCGCTCCCGATACCAGCGTGAGGGTTGTCAGATCGACCCCAGTGGCCGTCAATGCGAAGGCGCCCCCGGCCACCAACAGCCCGATCCTGACAAGTTTCGACGCCAATACCCGAACCGACGCGGATACGTCTTCTGCATGCTCAAGACGGCCCTCTATGACTCGGCTGACGAATGTGACGCCCCAGATGACGATGGCTGTTACCACCAGCGTGCGCAGTACACCGAGCGCTGTGATCCGAATTTCACCGATGTTGATGGCAGTCTGTTCCAGCGCTGTCGTTGTTGCGTCTGACAGGCCAAGCACCACAATTGCGATGTAGATCCAGGCAACGACGGCGATAATGCGTGCAAGGGTTCGGTTGCGGACGATGCGCGCAACGACAGCAAGTCCGAGCCAGGCGGACGCCAGCAGCAGAACGATATCGAGAGTTGCTGTTGAAACGCCGGCTACGAGCAACATGAGCCGGCAACCGAACAGCAAGAGCACGAAAACCAGAAGATCTGACCGGCGGATCAGCGCGATGACAAGCCGCAAGAGGTCGGCGTTACCTTTGATTCCATGGGCGCGCCGCTCGAGCGCGGCCTCCAGCCGTGAGCCGAGTAGCACAGCGCCCAGCGCTGCAAGCGCAACCATGCCGAGTTGAAGCAAGGTTGCCAGATTCCAGTAAGTCTCAATGAAGCCAGTCGAAAGCCGACCGGCTGTGAACCTCAGACTATCGAGCTGTATGTTCACGCGGCTCTCCCCCGCATCACCTGATGGCTTGATTAAGCCACGAGCAGGAGGGGGCGTACAAGCTTTAGATGCGACTCATCAACCGGGTGAACATCAACAGGCCCTCGGGCCATGGGCCGTGACCGGATTCGATATTGATGTGGCCGGCATCGCCAGCGATGTGAAAATCGGACCCCCAGCGGGCCGCAAATTCAGCGGCGCGCTCGACGCTGCAATAGGGATCGTTCGAGGACGCGACAAGCATCGAGGGAAAACGCAGCGGATCGGACGAAAGCCCCCGGAATGGAGAGGTTTCCGCGGGTACATCAGGGTGCTCGTCGACATCGGGGGGAGCGACGAGGAAAGCTGCCTTGACCTTGGTGTCCGCCTGCGTCTGGCTGGCAGCGACGATGGCCTGCACACCCAGTGAATGCCCGACGAGAATGACAGGGCGCGTGGCCATCATGATCTCGCGTTCGAGGGTTTCGAGCCAACCGGCAAGGGTCGGTGCTTCCCATTCGTCCTGCTCGACGAATTTGGCGTTGCGGATCTTTTCGACCCAACGGTGCTGCCAGTGTCCTGGGCCGGAATGGCCAAGGCCGGGAACAATGAGAATGTCGGCGTCTGCAGTTTTCATGACACGATTACTTGGTGGATTTCCGGCCGTAGCGCAAGAGGCGCATTAGGCGAACAATAGGGTGGGGCGCCGGCGATGTTGGGCACGCTACTGACACAAGCTGTCAGTGTGTTTCCGTTATGTTCTCAATTCAGCGGAGATCGAAAACATGACTGAATTGAAAATGGGCCGTATCGATGGAGCCGGCGAAAACTGGATCGGGAGCATCCTAAGCGTATTCAGGGGAGCTAGTGTTTCCGGTGAGCGACGGGGCAGGGGCCGGACACAAAGTGTGCCCGACGCTCTGCGGAAAGATGTGGGATTGAAACCGAAGGGAAACGGCCGGTACTGGCGGTACTATCGGTGATGTCTATTCACCGAACACCCGGCGGAAAATCGTGTCCACATGCTTGAGGTGGTAGGCGTCGTCAAAGCTTGCGTCGATCTGTTCGTCGGAAAGCTTTGCCGAGACGTCAGGATCGGCCTTCAAAAAGTCCGGGAACTTGCCCTCGCCGCGCCACACCTTCATGGCGTTGCGCTGCACGGCCGAATAGCTTTCCTCGCGGCTCATCCCGGCCTGCGTCAGAGCGAGCAGGAAGCGCTGCGAATTGTGCAGGCCGCCGAGCTTGTCCATGTTGGCCTTCATGGTCTCGGGATAGACCACGAGGTTTTCGATGACGCCGGTCAGGCGCGCCAGCGCGAAATCGAGGGTCACCGTGGCGTCGGGGCCGATCATGCGCTCGACCGAGGAGTGCGAGATATCGCGCTCGTGCCAGAGGGCGACGTTCTCGAGCGCCGGGGTGACCATGCCGCGGACCAGGCGAGCGAGGCCGGTGAGGTTTTCTGTCAGCACGGGATTGCGCTTGTGCGGCATGGCCGATGAGCCCTTCTGGCCCTTGGAGAAGAACTCCTCGGCTTCGAGCACTTCGGTACGCTGCAGGTGGCGGATTTCGGTAGCAAGGCGCTCAATCGACGAGGCGATAACGCCGAGCGTCGCGAAATACATCGCATGGCGGTCGCGCGGGATGACCTGAGTGGAGACGGGTTCGACGGCAAGGCCCATCTGCTCGGCGACATATTCTTCAACCGAAGGATCGATATTGGCGAACGACCCCACGGCCCCGGAAATTGCGCAAGTGGCGATTTCGACACGGGCGTTGACCAGCCGTTCGCGGCAGCGGGCAAATTCGGCATAGGCTTGAGCCAGCTTGACGCCGAACGTGGTGGGCTCGGCATGAATGCCGTGGCTGCGGCCGATGGTGATTGTGTTCTTGTGCTCGTAGGCGCGCTTTTTGAGCGCGGCGAGCAGCGCGTCGAGATCGGCCAGCATTAGGTCGGCGGCACGGGCGAGCTGGACCGAAAGCGTCGTGTCCAGAACGTCAGAAGAGGTCATGCCCTGATGGACGAAGCGGGATTCCGGGCCAACGATTTCCGCCAGATGGGTCAGGAACGCTATGACGTCGTGTTTGACTTCACGCTCGATCTCGTCGATGCGGTCGACGTTAAATTCTGCGTCCTTGCCCTTGGCCCAGATCTCGTCGGCTGAGGCCTGCGGCACGACGCCGAGTTTGGCCTGCGCGGTGGTGGCATGCGCTTCGATTTCGAACCAGATTTTGAACTTGGTCTCGGGTGACCAGATGTCGACCATCTGCTGGCGGGAATAGCGCGGGATCATGGGTTTAGGTCCGTCGTTCTAAGATTGGTTCAAATTAGCCGGCCATCGCGGCGTTGCGTATGGCCTTGATGCGGGGGGCGTAAGTTTTGGCGTCATTGCCTTTGTAAACAGCCGAGCCGGCCACCAAAGCGCTGGCACCAGCCTTGGCGAGCGCCCCGGCATTGGATGGGTCCACGCCGCCGTCAACTTCTATTTCGATGGCACGGTCGCCGATCAGGGCTTTGGCCTGTTCGACCTTGGTGATGGCTTCGGGAATGAAGGCCTGACCGCCAAAACCGGGATTGACGCTCATTATCAATATAAGGTCGAGCTTATCAATGACGTGCTGGATGGCGGAAACCGGAGTTGCCGGATTGAGCGCCACACCGGCCTTTTTGCCCAGCGCCTTGATGGCCTGCAGCGAGCGGTCGAGATGGGCGCCCGCTTCGGCGTGAATGGTGATGATATCGGCGCCCGCTTTGGCGAAAGCCTCGATATAGGGATCGACAGGGGCAATCATCAGATGGACATCGAGAACCTTGTCGGTCACCGGGCGGATCGCATCGACGATCAGCGGGCCGATGGAGATGTTGGGCACAAAATGGCCGTCCATCACATCGACGTGCACCCAATCGCAGCCAGCTTCGTCGATGGCGCGCACTTCCTCGCCCAGACGGGAGAAGTCGGCGGAAAGAATCGAGGGCGCAATTTTAATGGGGCTACGGGTCATGAAGCGCTCCAATGGTCGGCTTTGTCGCGGCTTCATAGTACGCTGCCGCCGCGATGCCCAGTCCTAAAAGCCCTTGCCTACTGGCAACGAAGGGATAATTAATTCAAAAAAATGGTCTTTCGGGGGAAGGGCGTTGGTCGCAAATTTCGCAATTCTTGGTGGTCTCGCACTCCTCGACAGCACGTCAATCGGCACGCTGTTCATTCCGCTCTGGCTGCTTCTTGCGCCCGGTATGCTGCGAGTAGGGCGGGTCGGCATTTTCCTGGCGGGCATAGCGGGCATTTATTTCGCGATTGGTATCGCACTCATGCTCGGAGCCGATGTGGCCCTTGGATGGATTCAGGCTGCCTTTGGAGAGGGAGGTCTCCTCGACACCCCTCCAGTTAACGGCGCGCTGTTTGCCATCGGCCTTGCTCTTTTGGCGATCAGCTTTCGTAAATCCAAACCTCAGGCAGGTCCATCCCGCGTTACGCGCTGGCGAGAGAAGACCCTATCGACGCACTCGATGCGGGGGCTGGTTCTCCTTGCTGCTATTGCAGCCGGGCTCGAGGTTTTCACCATGTTGCCATATCTTGGTGCGGTCGGATATCTCGCAGCGCAGGACATGAACTGGGCTCTGCGGGTTGGGTGGCTGGCATTTTATTGTTTCGTGATGATTCTGCCGGCACTTTTTCTGATCTTCATGCGCATCTTGCTGCGCGACCGGGCAGATCCGGTCCTTGTTGGGCTCAATTCGCGGTTGGACAAGGTCGGAAACGAGATGGCTATGTGGGTTGTCGGAATCGCAGGCTTTGTGCTTGCCGGATTCGCCGGACAGCGTCTTTTCGAGTTGTAGGGTAGCATCATCACTAAGCCGCGATGCGACCCGGCAACACATTGCGTATTTGTGGTCAATCGATAGAACAGCGCCCGGATCAGCGCGGGAGCGGATATGTTCGGATTTGAGTTGCCAGTCGTTTTCGGCGCAGGAATTTTGAGTTTCCTCAGCCCGTGCGTGTTGCCGCTGGTGCCGGCCTATCTCAGCTATATGTCGGGCGCCACCTTCGAGCGGTTGCGCGAAGAAGGTGTGGCGGGCGGCAAGCTCTATGGCCGTACGCTCATTACTGCACTGGCTTTTGTTCTTGGGTTCTCGATTATTTTTATCGCGTTCGGGGCGACAGCAACCTTTTTCGGGCAGGCGCTACGTCGCGCGCTGCCAATCCTGATGCCGATCGCCGGAATCGTTATCATTCTCATGGGGCTGCATTTTTTAGGCGTTTTCCGGATTTCCTGGCTCTATCGTCAGTTCAAGCTTGAGGGCCCCAAGATGGCCAGCGGCCCGTTGGGTGGTTTTTTGCTCGGCCTGGCCTTCGCCATTGGCTGGACGCCATGTATCGGGCCAATTCTGGCTGCGATACTGACTGTGGCCGCCAATCAGCAAACGGCCTGGGAGGGCGCCGGCTTGCTGGCTGTATATTCGGCAGGGCTGGGCGTGCCGTTCATTCTGGCGGCGTTGGCATTAGGGCCGTTCCTGACATTTTTCGACGGCTTCAAAAAACACCTCGGAACGGTCGAGAAGGTCATGGGCGGATTGTTGATCATCGTCGGCATCCTCTTTCTCACCGGCAATTTCACCCGGCTAGCCTTCTGGATGCAGGCCAATTTCGAAGTGCTCAATCAGTTCGGCTAGTCTGGCCAGTTGAGATGCCGCCCAAGAGAATGCTGCTCTTGCGTCTGGTTAACCATAATCTTAGACAAATTTGTCTGAGGGGAATTTTCAAGCAACACGACGCGATCACGAAACCGCGAGTTTACCCATTGGGTCCAGGGTGTACCCGGATCAAATGGGGGATTGGTGGCGATGTCGGCAAGTTTGGCCACTTCTGAAATGGTGCCTAGTCCGGGTCTGGCCGGGGTGTCGATCAGGATTGAGCAAGAGATCGATGCTGTGGCTGCGCACTGGCTGTCGCTTGAGCAATCGCACTGCATTCTGCCATCCCAAAAGTTTGCGCTCGTGATGGCATGGATCAAGGCAAACACCGTGCCGGCCCAAAACTGCGCATTTGTCTTGATTTCGCTGGACGGAAAACCGGCTGCGCTACTGCCGTTGATGCGCAAGCGTGTCTATGGCTTGCGTGTTGCTACATGGTTTACCGGTGAGCATTTGGGTGCGTACGCGCCGCTGTTCGATCGAAAATTGTGGGCAAGTGTTTCGAGCGCCGGACGTATGGCATTGTGGCAGCGGACATTTTTTCTTGTCGCCGACTGTGATCTCGTCCATCTGCCGGATATGCCTTTGGCGCTCGCGCAGGACAGCGGGCTGAGCGCTGCGCTGAATAGTCGGCCGCTTGCCGATAGCGTGCATGTTTCACGCTACAGCGACTGGGCGAGTTGCGACGCGGATCGTCGCGACAAGCATCGGCGCAAAGTGGATCGCCAGCAAGGCAACAAGCTCGCTGGGCGCGGGGCGGTCAGTTTTGATGTGCTAAGGGCCGGTCCCCAAGCCGACGCTGTCATCGATACGATGTTTGCGCATCGGGCCGAGCGTTTCAAGGTACAGGGTATCCGCGATCCATTTCGCGATAGTGCGATCAAGGATTTCTACAAGCTCGCCATGGCCAGCGCCGGCGGCGTGCTGCATGTGCTGCGGCTGGATGACGCCGTGATCGCCGTTCGCTACAATATCGAGGCAGGCGGTGGCCTCTATTCTCTCATCACCTCGATGCATCCTTGCCCGGATATGCAGTCTGGTTCACCGGGAAAACAGAATTTGCTGCGCGCCATGCAGGCCAGCTTTGACGACGGTCATCAATTTGTCGACATGGGCAAAGGTATGAGCGAGGAGAAGCGGCTCTGGTGCAATGAAAAGCAGGCGCTTATGGCGTTCACTCAAGCTTTGACGCCGACCGGCCAACTCGCTTCGGCGGGCATGGCGGCAGGAGATCGGGCGAAGGGCGCTATCAAAAGTCGCCCGGCGTTGTTTGACATGTACCGAACGCTGCGCAGCCGTGTTGGTGGTTGGACGCGCAACGCCAAGACCTGACGGGCCGATTGTGCATGGTATTTTGATTCCGAAACGTGAGCTAACGGATTGTCTTTAAAAGAGTTTCATGCCGCGAAGCGACGTATGCGTGGATTTGCCGACGATGATGTGATCGTGCACAGTAATGCCGAGCGGTTTAGCGATGTCGGCGATCTGGCGCGTCATCTGAACGTCCGCAGATGACGGCGCTGGATCACCCGAAGGGTGGTTATGCACCAGGATCAGTGCGGTGGCGGAGAGTTCGAGCGTGCGCTTGATGACTTCACGCGGATAGACCGGAGTGTGGTCTACGGTTCCCATCTGTTGAACTTCGTCAGCGATCAGCTTGTTCTTCTTGTCGAGAAAAAGGATGCGGAACTGCTCGACGGTTTCGTAAGCCATGGATGTCTTGCAATAGTCGATCACCTCGGCCCAGGAGCCTAGAACATGGCGCTTGTGGACGGCGTCCTTGCCTATCCGCTGGGCAGCAGCGAGGACGACTTTTAAGTCTGTTATGGCAGTCGGGCCAAGGCCGTCGATTTCCTCAAGCAGATGCGGTGGTGCGCCGATCGCCTCGGAAAAGCTTCCGAAGCGCTTGAGCATTGCCTTGGCGATTGGCTTGGTGTCGCGTCGCGGTAAAATGCGGAACAAGAGCAGCTCAAGGAGCTCATAGTCCTCCAAAGCCACAGCGCCAGCTTTTTTGAACCGTTCGCGCAGCCGGTCGCGGTGCCCGTGATAATCGGGCGCCGCCTCGGCCAATCCATTCGTGTCGCCTCCCCCCGATTTCGACGTCATGGAGTTTTGCGGGCCTCCAGTGGATTGAACAGTCCGCGCGGTGACAGCGTGAAAATCTCGGCCCCGGTCTCAGTGATCCCGATGGAATGTTCGCATTGTGCGGACAGAGTTCTATCCCGAGTGACAGCGGTCCAGCCATCGTTGAGAATTTTGACCTGGGGCCGGCCAAGATTGATCATCGGTTCGATGGTGAAGATCATGCCAGGCTTGAGTTCAACACCGGTGCCTGGATTGCCGAAATGCATGATGTTGGGTTCGTCATGGAACAGGCGACCCAATCCGTGGCCGACAAAATCGCGTACGACGCTGGCGCGTTCGCCTTCGGCGTAGCGCTGGATGGCCGCGCCGATATCTCCTGTAGTGTTGCCTGGACGGGCTGCTTCGATGCCAAGCCGCAGGCTCTCATAGGTAATTTCTATCAACCGCTCTGCCTTGCGGGAAATTTCGCCGACCGGGTACATCCGGCTCGAATCGCCGTGCCAGCCGTCCATGATCAGTGTGACGTCGATATTGACAATATCGCCCTCGCGCAGCGGCTTGTCGCTGGGCATGCCGTGGCACACGACATGGTTGATCGAGGTGCAGGTCGAATAGCGATAGCCGCGATAATTGAGCGTAGCCGGTGTGGCGCCATTGTCGCGGGCGAACTCATAGACAAAGCGATCAAGCTTGGCAGTCGGCACACCGGGTTCAACCATTGGTGTAATCAGATCAAGCACTTCGGCGGTCAGTTCACTGGCTTTGCGCATCCCGGCAAAGCCTTCTTCGCCGTGCAGCGGGATGACACCGGGCATGCGCTTCTTTTTGGCCGCCGCTTCGACGTAGGTGGTCATTATCGTCTCCTGTTGGAGGCAAGGGTAATCGGGTCACTCGCGGATGGGAAGGGGGTCTCCGAGTGTGATGGCGTGAGGCGTGATGTTCGTGGCGTAGCAGAGGGCCTCAACCCCCGCTGAGCGGGCGCTGGCGAAGGCTTTTGCATAGGCTGTGTCGATGTCGGAGGCGAGGGTGAACTCAATGCAATCGCTGCGCTGTACCAGATATAGCATCGCTGCCCGGTGGCCTTGCGCAACCATCCGTGCCAGGTCCGCCAAATGGCGTGCGCCACGGGCCGTAACCGAATCAGGGAATTCGGCCAATCCGGCATCGCGTACCAGGTGGACGTTTTTGACTTCCACATAGCAGTCGGGCAGCCCTTCGGCGGTCAGAAGGAAGTCAACGCGGCTCTTTTCGGCATATCTGACTTCGGGCCGGATGGAATTATAGGCCGCCAATTGGGGAATTGCGCCTGCCCGCAACGCCTCGCCGACAATTCGGTTGGGGTGGGCAGTGTTGATGCCCACAATGCCTGTGGGCAGTTCGACAAGCTCAAGTGAATAGGCAAGCTTGCGTTTGGGATCATTCGATTTCGAGAGCCAGACCGGTAGGCCGGGCATGGCCAACCCGGTCATGGCACCAGGATCGGCGCAATGGGCAGTCAGGATTTCTCCTGTTTCCAGAGTCACATCGGCCAGAAAGCGCTTGTATCGCTTGATGAGCGTTCCGCGAACGAGCGGTGAAGGGAAAAGCATGACGAAACGGGGGTTAAGGGTGCGGAAGTGGAAAGACGTGGCGCTTGGACAATGTGGATAATATGTGGTCCTTGTCGTTGATGAACGCCTGGCCCTCTAGTTTACCGGATTGATGGTTCGAAGTTCTGCCATCAGCGAGGACGAGCAGCGGGAGCGATTGGTTTGCCTCGCCGACCATCTCCATTGCCGGTTGGCGCGGTCTGGACCATTTGACGCGCTCGATGTCGAGATTCCTCGCCAGCTTGGGCAACGAAGTGAGCACGCCTTCGATCAGGGCGCAGCGCCAGCAGTAACTCCACTTGCCGGGAAAGGCCGGATCCAAGAAATCCGGTCGGCGGAAAAGCTTGTCTCGGGTCATTGCGGGCTCCCCGCGTTCCTGCTGACGCGCTCCCGATACCCCATGAATCGATCCAGCCGCAAGCAGTGGTGTCACACGATTGGGGATGCAGGACTGTGGAAATGGCGTCACGCTTGATTTTTCAGGCTGGCAAGGGCATCCATGGCGCTTGTTTTTTTCCAGGCGGCCCAATGTCTTCATCGCTCGTTACTGCCGGTCTCATCGTTATCGGGGATGAAATCCTCTCGGGACGGACTAAGGACGTCAATATTGCAGCCACTGCGCAGTTTTGTACCGATCTGGGAATTGAACTGCGCGAAGTGCGGGTTGTTTCGGACGATACCGATGCGATCGTCGAGGCGGTCAACGCGCTGCGGGCAAGGCTAACCTATGTGTTCACGACCGGGGGAATCGGCCCCACCCATGACGATATTACCGCCGATGCGATAGCGAAGGCGTTCGGAGTGGACTTGCCGATCAATCCTGAAGCGCGGGCAATGCTTGAGGCGCGTTGGTCGGAAAGCGGCACGGAGGCAACGCCGGCGCGATTGCGCATGGCGCGTATTCCGGTAGGGGCCGATCTGATTGTGAATGCTGTGTCGGCAGCGCCGGGGTTCCGCATCGAGAATGTGCATGTCATGGCGGGCGTGCCCAAAATCATGCAGGCCATGCTCGAATCCATAGCGCCGACCCTTGAGGGGGGCCGCAAGGTGGAGAGTCGCACGGTTCCGGCCGCCGTGGGGGAGGGCGCCGTTGGCGATCCCCTTGGCGAAATTCAATCGCGCTACGATGACGTCAAGATCGGCTCATACCCACAGATGGGGAATACCCATGTTATGACCTATCTCGTACTGCGCAGCCACGATATTAAACGTCTTGAACAAGCGACAGCCGACGTGCAGGCGCTGGTCGATCGTCTTCACGCCGAAAAGAACATCGTTTTGCCCAAGGAACCTTACGCATGATCCCGCAGAACAAATCATTCCCGGTCTCATGGGATCAGTTTCACCGTGACTCGCGCGCGCTTGCATGGCGGCTGACCAGCGAAGGGCCGTTTCATTCGATCGTGGCGATTACCCGCGGTGGGCTGGTCCCGGCGGCGATCATCGCGCGAGAACTTAACATCAGGGTGATCGAGAGCGTTTCGGTCAAATCCTATGACCACCAGAGCCAGGGCAAGATTACAGTCCTAAAATCGATAAATGCCGATTTGATCGCCGCCGATGCTTCAGGCGAAAAGCTGCTCATTATCGACGATCTCGTCGATACTGGTGCAACGGCGCGTGCTGTGCGCGACATGCTGCCAAACGCGCATTTCGCGACTGTCTATGCCAAGCCTCAGGGCCGCGAAATGGTCGATACTTTTATCACCGAGGTCAGCCAGGATACGTGGATCTTTTTTCCGTGGGATCTGGACTTCACCTATGCGGCACCCATCGCCGGTGGCACAGACTGATGCTGATCAAGCTCGAGGTTCTCGAGAAGATAAAATCGGGCGAGATCACGCTTCAGTTCCGTCGCTGGCGGCGGCGGACGGTGAAGACGGGGGGCACGCTCAAGACCAAAGTTGGCATCTTGCAGATCGGCGCGATCACACCGATAAGAGCGGAAGACGTTTCCGAGGCCGACGCACACCGCGCGGGCTTCAGGGACGTTCCCGATTTTCTAGCCTGGCTCGACACAATGAAGCCGGGAGAACTGGACCGGATAGAAATCGGCTACAAGGGAGAATAGGCCGATCAGCGCCTTGCGGGCGTGGTGGAATGGTAGACACACAGGACTTAAAATCCTGAGGAGGTATCTCCGTGCGGGTTCGAGTCCCGCCGCCCGCACCAATAATTTTCACTAACGATAATTCGCCGCGCTGGTTGAGCGTGGCGAAGTGTTCGGGCGTTGGCAGAGAGACTATTTTGCTGTCTTCTTATCGGCAGATTGCGTTGCCGTGTGGGCCTTCTGATTGGTCTTGATCTTATCGAGCAGGGCGCGTTTTGCCTCGATCGAGGTTTTGCGACGGTCAGCATGGTCGGGGAGTTTGAAATTCATTTGGCGTGCTCTTGTGCAATATCGCCGAAATGAATGACCGGGCCAGGAGGTGGTATCTCCGACCGGGCCAAGCCCTCGATCGGCGAAGATCGAAGGAATGGAAACAGTTAGAGCAGCCGATCACGCAAGGCAAGATGTATCGCGGCCCGTCAGCGCCTTGTGAGAGCAGTGGCGTTCTCAAGCGCTTCGATCAGATCGCTTTCGCTTGGGTTTCCATGCCCCTATTCGCAGCGCGAGAACACTGTCGCCTCCTCGTCGCGATCTGGCCAAACTATCGCAATCTGGTCCCCTGCCTGAGCGAAAACAATCGGTTCGAGCGAGGTCATGCCTTCGAACTGGCATGAGAGTTGCGCCGTTGCGCCGCCTTCGGGCGTCGCCTCGATGTCCGTCATTTCGCAGATATGTTCTCTGCCCTCGAAGGCGGTTTCGGTGATGGTGACAGGGAACCCTTCGCTCTGGTCACTGCACCATGTCCGATCGGCAGCCCATTGGCCGACATAGAAGGGGGCAGGCTCGGGAGATGGGGCAGTCTGTACCGATGGTGAGTTTGCGTCTTCGCCAGCCCCGGAGCCATCGCTATCGGCACATGCGGCGAGTGAGGCTGTTAGTGTCAAAGCACAGATTGCAAACAGATTGCGTTTCATAATCGACCTCGTCTTAACTCGCCCAACGCCTCGTGGCTTGGGTTGTTCTCCCTCTTACACAAAATCGACCGTCCCGCGAGAGCGGAACGGTCGACCCGGAGGAGGTCTTTATGGAGATACCGGATTGCCAGGGGGGAGCACTCCGGAAAGCTCCTGGTCTATTGGGCCGCAGGCGCGGCCATTGGGCTATCGGTGGCCGGGGCTTCCATAGTATTGGCCGGCGCTTCGGTCGCTGGCATCAAGGCGGCGAATTCTTCAGCCGACAACGCGCCATCCGTGTCAGTGTCGAGCATGGCGAAGCTTTCCGGAGTAAGGTCGGGAATTGCAGCCTGCAACTCTTCCATGCTGATGACGCCGTCCCCATTCGCATCGAGGGATCCAAAGTCGAGAGTTTGTGCGAATGCACCGCCTGTAGCTGAAAGGCCAATAAGGGCGGCAAGGGAAAGAACTGTCTTGTTCATGGGGTTGTGCTCCATGTGGTTTGGTACGTTGAGTACCCTTCTTTCAAGATCGAACGGCGGAGGCCGATCGCCGATCTCGCTGATCGCGAAACCGTGAACACAATGTGAGCGGTAGGGGTGGCGAGGATTGGACGTCGAAAAGGCCACGCCGCGGAATTTATGAGAATATTTTGTGTCCGCACGTGCGGACTATGGCGAGATCACGATCACGAAATTGGAGCCATAGCCGCCGAGATTCGGGAGGTCCGGTCCTTTTCCAGTCGATCAATTTGGGCATGCCAGTGTCGGCTTGCCTTACTGGTTATGCTGCGACGTCCGTCCGGGTCACCACTTGAGGCTCAGATATGGTCAGTGAGCACATGGGTTGCGCGAGCATTTCACGCAGCAGCATAAGACCGCGTGTCCAGCGCGCCAGTGCTATGGGATCGGAGGATGGTACTTGACCCTCGCGCGCATGGGACACCAGTGTTGCCGCCTCCGCAACGGGTAGTGCCATGACATTGCAATAGAGCGTCAGGGCATCGGCGTGCGGGTTTGGCGCGGACTCTACTTTCTGATCGCGGAAGGCCCAGACGAGCATGAGTGCCAGTTCGTTTCGGGTCAGCATTTTCATGATCGGTCCCCCAGTAGTGCCGTAATCGGGCCACGCTACACCTGCCGAGCGCCCAGACGGTAAACAACAGTCGTCATCTGCGCTCGGATTGGAAACGCGGTAAATGCTCGGCTTCGAGGATCGATAAAATTGTGTCGAATGATACTTGTGATCGGGCGGGCGGAACCAGGCGGAGTGCACCGTATTTACAGGCACGCAGCAATCATGCTGGCGCTTGACCAAGGTGTGAAATGCACAAGGATGAAATCAAAGGGGCTGGCAACAAGGCTAAAGGAGCAATCAAGGACGCGGTGGGCAAGGGCACCGATAACAAGAAGCTTCAGGCCGAAGGCAAGATGGATAAGGCTAAAGGCAATATCCAGCAAAGGTCCGGCAAGGTGAAGGATGCAGTCAGCAAAGGCTGATTGACATCGACGTGTATAGAAAGGGCCGCCCCGGTTGGGGGCGGCCCTTATGTTTTTTGCGCCTGGCAGCGGTCAATCGGCGCCTTTGGCCAAAGTTCGGGGTGTCACGAAGCGCTTCTGGTAGAAGAACAGGCCGATGGCGACGGCAAGGCCGAAGAGATCGGTGTACCAGGTACCTTCGATCATCGAGAGCGCTGCTATAAGCAGAACAGTCCGCAAAATGATGCCGATATGTCCGAAGTAGTATCCCTGAACCGAAGCCGAGAGCAGGTACATGCCAAGCAAGGCAGTTGCCACAACGCGGGCAATGTCGATCCACTCGCCCTGCATGAGCAGTTCGTGGCTGTAAAAGAACATGAACGGCACAATGAAGGCAGCAAGCCCGATCTTGAAGGCTTCTACCGATGTCTTCATCGGGTCGGATCCGGAAAGTCCCGCGCCAGCATAGGCGGCAAGCGCCACTGGCGGGGTGATCGCCGACATCACAGCATAGTAGAAGACAAAGAAGTGAGCGACGAGGACCGGTATGCCGAGTTGGATCAGACCCGGAGCGACAACCGCGGCAGCGACAGCGTAAGCCGCTGTGGTGGGCATGCCCATGCCCAGGATGATCGAGATGCACATCGCAAAGAACAAAGCGACAAGCTGGTTCTGTTCAGCAATTCCCAGCAGCAGCGAGGAGAAGCGTGCACCAACGCCGGTGAGCGCAATAACGCCCACGATGATGCCGGCCGCAGCACAGACCGCCACGAGCTGGATGCTCATTTTGGCCCCGAGTTCGAGCGCCTTGAGAACGGCAACCGGGCCCATGCGATAGGGAGTGAGCCAGGACACGACGGCTGCTGAGGCCATGGCCACTGTGCCGGCGCGGATCACCGAATAGCCGGCGAACAGGGTGTAGATCAGGATAATTATTGGCAGGAACAAAAATGCCTGTTTGGCGAGTACCCTGAATTTGGGGAGTTCGGATTTAGACAGGCCCTTCATGCCGAGCTTCGTGGCCTGCAGATCGATCATGAAATAGACCGACACAAAATAGAGCAGGGCAGGGATAATCGCGGCGACAACGATTTCGGTGTAGGGAATGCCGGTTACTTCGGCCATGATGAAGGCGCCGGCGCCCATGATCGGGGGCAGGATCTGGCCACCCGAGGACGCTGTAGCTTCAATTGCCGCTGCGCTCTTTGCCGGATATCCCACCTTTTTCATCAGCGGGATCGTCAGCGAGCCGGTCGCCACGACATTGCCTGCTGAGGTGCCGTTGATCATACCCATCAGGCCCGAGGCGAAAACCGCAACTTTGGCCGGCCCACCACGCAGATTGCCGGCTGCGGCAAAGGCGAAGTTGACGAAGTAATCGCCGACGCGGGAAGCCTGCAGAAAAGCGGCGAAGACGATGAACAGGATGATGTAAGTCGAGGAAACCGCAATCGGATCGCCCAGAATGCCCTGATCGGTGAAGATGTAGGTGAAGAAGCGTTCAGCTGTGTAGCCGCGATGGGTCAGAAAGCCTGGAAGCCATGGGCCAACGAATGAGTATGCGATGAATACGCCGGCAATGATGACCAGCGCGAGACCAGCGACACGGCGGGTCAATTCAAGAATCAGGATTACGCCGACAAGGGCTGCATAGAAATCGGCAGTTTGGGCCATGCCCGTTCCGGCGCGCAAGCGCAGGGCGCCGACGTTGAAAATGATGTATCCGAACATCGCAATTGCAGCGATGCCCAGCAGCCAATCGGCAGGATGAACTCGCTCGCGGTTGCGATCGGAAAACAGCCAGCCCGCGGCGACCGCGGCAATCGTGCCGATCAATAGCGGTAGACCGTAAGTGCTGAACACAAATGCGTCGGGCAAGGGTGCGAAGTCGAACCAACGACCGGCCCAAGCGTAGGCGACCATGGCCGCGCCGTAGAGGATGCCGACTGCGGCAACGGCAACCAATGCCCACTCGAGCGGACTGCGGTTGCCGGCCACGATGGGTGCGTCAGGATTGAGGGTCAGTGCCGAATAGGTGAGGAAGCCGATGAACAGACCACCCGTCACGTGAACCATGCGATAGGTCCATGGTTCAAGCGGAGAAACGTTCATCACGTAGATGTGGAAGACCGTGTAGGCGATAGCCATTATCGTGACCGCCAGACCAATCTTGCCTGCAAGGCTGCGCTGGTTGGTGGCGAGGGGCTCCTCATCGGTGCCCTGTGCGATCATCGGACCGGCATCGTTTGCCGGGGCGGAATTGTCCTGAGACATTGTATTTTCCTCCCGAGGGCCGCTCGAGCCCCGGACAGCGCGCGTATGCGCTTGAATTGGGTTTCCTGCAAACAGGCGGACGGCGGTAAATACCGTCATCCGCCACGATTGCCTTTCAGACGGCTGGCGTTAGCCGCGCAGCTCGTCGGGGATCTCGATACCGACTTCGTCGTAGTAACGAACAGCGCCAGGATGGAACGGCATGAACGTGTTCTTGTCGATGTTTTCGAGGGTCGTTTCAGCAGCTGCTGAGTGGATTTGCACCATGCGCTCAGTGTTCTCCATCACCAGCTTGGTGATTTCATAGGCCAAGCTTTCAGGCATGGTGTCGCTTGCGATGGCGAAGTTCCACATCGCAACCGTCGGGCTTTCATCAGGGAAGCCTTCATAGAGACCGCCCGGTGCATCGAACGCAGCCATTTCGGGCATTTCCGTCAGGATCAGGCCCCGCTGTTCTTCGGTGAAGCCGAAGATCTTGACGTCATTCTCAGCAGCGATCTGGGCGAAGGCTGCAATCGGCACGCCGGCGGCAAATGCGAAGGCGTCGATCAGGCCGTCCTTGACCTGGCTGACAGCATCATTGGCGCCCGAATAGCTGATCTCCGGCGAGACGCCGAGGATTTCGAAATAGCGCGGCCAATAGGTGGCCGCAGTGCCGCCAGCGGGGCCGACCGAAACGCGTTTGCCGTCAAAATCGGCAACCGATTCAATGCCCGACGACGCCAGTGTGACGACTTGGAACGGTGTCTGGTACATCGGGAACAGAGCGCGCAGGCTCTTGTGTTCGACGCCGGGTGCAAGCTCGGAAACACCGGTCCAGGCTTCATAGGCGGGGCCCATGGTGACAAGGCCCATGATGTGATCGCCAGTTTCGATCAATGTCGAGTTCTGGACGGGGCCACCGGTCACTTCGCCTGAAGCGTTGATGCCGAGTTCCTGAGTGATCAGACCACCAAGCCCTGTGCCATATATGAAGTAGGTACCGCCCTGGCTGGCAGTGCCGATTGTCATGCTTGCGGGCCAATCAGCGCGGTCATCCTGTGCGATGGCCGGTGATGCGGCAAGCAGAGTCGCTGCCGCGAAAGCGGCAAGAGTGGTAAAACGCATTGCGTTCCTCCCGTGGGGTTTACCTCGTTGGGTCGTTTCCTCACCGGGCGCGTAACGTCCTCCGCATCGCCCGGCGGTCCTGCCATGAGGGACGTAACGGCCGCCGCTGCGCAAGCGTCCATCAGGCGCCGGTCATAGTTTTTTCATATTTTCGCAAGTGGATGGGTGGAAACGGTAACATTAGGCTCGTCCGGTGTGTGGAATCCCCCACATATCCCAGCCGTATCAGTCTGCTTCGGCCTCGCTGGGCAGGTAGCGGCTGCGCTCCAATCCATATTTCTGCATCTTTTCGTAGAGTGACTTGCGCGACAGCCCGAGCGTTTCATAGACGGGCTTTAGGCTGCCGGCGTAGGCGATGAGCGCACTCTCGATTACGCTGCGCTCGAAATCTGCAACCCTATCGGCAAGCCTGGAATCGCCGTCCTCGGCCTCGGCTTCTGCAGTTGTTTCGATAAATGGCAGCCCCAGATCGAGAATGTAGCGGTCAGCGGCGTTGCGCAATTCGCGCACATTTCCTGGCCAATGCCGTTCACTGAGCGCCGTCAGTACCTGGGGTGAGACCGATGCCGGGTCTCGCCTATACCGTGCAGCAGCTTCGGTCAGAAGCTGCATGAACAGCAGGGGGATATCCTCGCGGCGTTCGGAAAGCGGTGGTATTTCGAGCGTTATCACGTTTAGCCTGTACAGCAGATCAGCCCTAAAGCTGCCCTGCGCCACGTTGGCTTCGAGCGGGGTTTTTGATGTCGCGACAAAGCGGACATCGAGCGGCAAACTGTCGTTGGATCCGAGCCGCGTTATCGTGCGGTCCTGAATAACCCGCAAGAGCTTGCCCTGGACATCCATCGGCATCGAGCCGATTTCGTCGAGAAGTATGGTGCCGCCTTGCGCAAGCTCGAACTTGCCGAAGCGGGCGCGCATAGCGCCGGGGAATGCGCCGATCTCATGGCCAAACAGCTCACTCTCAATGAGATTGGCCGGAAGCGCCGCGCAATTGATGGCAATGTAAGGCTTGTTCGACCGGTGGGACAAATCGTGCAATGCGCGGGCAGTGACCTCTTTGCCTGAACCCGTATCGCCGACGATCAGCACATCAGTATCGGTCGGACCGATGGTGCGCAATTTGCGTCGCAACTCGATCATGGCGTTAGAGCGACCTAGAAGTCGCTGTTCGAGATCGTCGCTCTGTCCCGCCGCGGCGCGCAAAACGCGGTTTTCGAGTACAAGTTTGCGGTATTCGAGGGCGCGGGCGGCAATTTCGGCAAGTTGGCTGGTGACGAATGGCTTTTCGATAAAGTCATAGGCGCCTTCGCGCATGGCGCGAACCGCCAACTGGACGTCACCATGGCCGGTAATCAATATGACGGGGATGTCACGGTCTAGGTCGTGAAGCTTGTTCATCAAGGTCAGGCCGTCGAGACCGGGCATGCGAATGTCAGTTATGACAATGCCCTTAAACCCGAAGCCGGCGAAATGGGTAGCCTGTTCTGCCGATGCGAAATCGATGACTTCAAATCCGGCCAGTTCGAGAGCCTGGGCTGTCGAATGGCGCAGTTCGTTCTCGTCATCGACAAGAATGATTTTCTCGCCGCTCATTGCGCAGCTTCCGTGGTGGTTTCGGATTCGACGTGCTGTAATTCTATGGTGAAAAGTGCGCCGCCGTCCGGATGATTTTCCACGCGCAGCTCGCCGCCGAAATCCTTGATGATATTGTAGGAGATCGACAGACCCAGGCCGAGTCCCTTGCCGACGCCTTTGGTGGAAAAGAAAGGATCGAAAATTCGTCGGGCCAGGCCAGGTGCGATGCCGGGCCCCTGATCGCGGACAGTGATTGTGACGCGCTTGGCCGTACGCCGCGCACTGAGTTCGATGCGACGGTCAGAGCCGGTCTCGGCGGCATCAATGGCGTTGGTGAGGATATTGACCAGAACCTGCTGGAGTCGGACCGGGCCGCCAATGACAGCAAGCGGACCATCCTCAATGTCGATCGTAAGGTCCACACCTGCCGATTTGACCCGCCAATTGATCAGTTCGACGGTATCGCCAATGACCATGTCGAGCGGCACGTTGGTTAGTTTCTGATTGGGCTTGCGCGCGAAATTGCGCAGATGGCGCGATATGGAATTCATACGGTCAATAAGGCCCGATATGCGTCCCACATTGGCGCGCGCATCTTCGATCCGTCCACGCTCAATCAGGACAAGGGCGTTATCGGCGTAATTGCGCGCCGCGGACAAGGGTTGGTTGAATTCGTGCGATAAGGCAGCGGACATCTGCCCAAGGGCGGCAAGCTTTCCGGCCTGGACGAGGTCGGACTGGGTTTTGCGCAGCATCTGCTCGGTCACCCGACGTTCGGCCACTTCCTCTTCAAGCTTTATGTTGAGGCTGGCCAACTCGGTGGTGCGCTCTGCGACACGGCGCTCCAGCATTTCCTTGGCTTCGCGCTGAAGATGCATGCGTTCGCGCAGGCGTGCCCGGCGTTGGGCGTATACGGCGCCGGCCAGAGTTCCCAGTGCAATGGCGAGCAGCGCGATGATCGTTGTGGTCAATGCCTGCGCACGGGCTGACGCTGTGTCGAGCATGACACTTACAGTCCAATCAGCCTCGGGCATGGATTCAGAGACCACCAGGTATTCGCTGGCAGTCGCCTCGCGCTTGATGCTGATAAGGCGATGGCGCGAGTCGCCGGTCTCACTGAACGGCATTTCGGCAAGCTCGGCATTTGCATAGCGGCGCGTTTCATCGGTGCGAGCCAGTCTGGCTGCGGTGAGCGGGAGCATGGAATTGTAAAGGAGATCGGGTCGGCTCGACATGAAGATTATGCCTTCGGGATCGGTCACAACGATCAGGTAATCGCCGCCCTTCCATGTTTCTTCGATCGAATCGACATCGACCTTGACCGCGACGACCCCCTTGAAAACGCCATTGACCAGGACGGGCGCGCCGAAATAATAGCCACGCTTGAACGAGGTCGTGCCCAGACCGAAGAACCGTCCCTCGCCACCATCGATCGCGTCATAGAAATAGGGACGATAGCGAAAATTCTCGCCAATGAAGGGCGCTTCGCTGTCATAATTGGACGCTACGATGGTCGTCCCATCCTCTCCCATCACGTAGATGTCGGACGATTCAAACTGTGCATTGATCTGCTTGAGGTAGGCGTTGACGTCTTCGACAAGTGCTTCATCACCGGGATTGTCGATTACGGCCTTGATGTCATCAAAATCAGCTATGACCTTGGGCAGACTCTCGTACCGCTCCATGTGGCCGCGCAATACGGCGACGGCGAGACGCAGGGTATTGTTGCCGCGTGCATGGGCTTCATCAAAGTAGAACCGATTGGCGTATCCGCTACCCCACAAGGCGACTGCGGCCATAGCGGCCAATGCAAAACCCGCAGCGACGATCCAGCGCCGCTGCATGGGCCGGTGGAGCGGTGCGCTAATGGTTTGAGCGAGGGTCATGGAGCCATAATAGTGGTGACATGAGGTTTTCGAAACAATTTCTTGGGATGGGGGTTCTCTCCATTCTGTTTTCAGATTGGAAGGAATGAAAATGGCGTTTGGGCATTGGACATTGAGGCTCGCTGCCGGAGTGCTGGTTGGAACGGTGGCCGCCCCGCTTGCCGCCCAGACACCCGAACCGCCGATCTGGGTCGTCGAAGACGAGAATTCGAAGATCTACATGATCGGCACCGTGCACATGATGCGCGATGGTGTTGAATGGGAAAGCCCGGAACTGACCGAAATTTTGTCGCTGGCCGATGAGGTCTGGCTCGAACTCGACAGCTTCGAACCTCCGGAGAACCTGTTTAGCCTCATTATGGAATCGGGTATGTCGCCCGACCGTCCCCTCTCATCCCTGCTCAACCAAGAGGAGTTGGCGGGACTGGAAACCATTCTTGACGATCACGGCGTGCCCTTCGACATTTTTGATGAGGTGCGGCCCTGGTATGCCTATCTCCAAATATCGTCGTTGATGCTTGTCGAGGCGGGTTTCGACCCCCAAGGCGGGATCGACATGCACATCAAGGAACGCGCCGACGAGATGGGAACTCCCGTCATGGGGTTTGAGACATTTGAGGCGCAGTTTGAGACCCTGTCGGGGATGGAAGAGGAGGTGCAGCTTGATGTGTTGCGTCAGACCATCATCGAATATGAAGACGCCAAATCCGAGCTTGTCGGTGAACTTGAAAGCTGGATCGACGGCGATCTGGCGACGCTGGAATCGGAAACCGCTCAGATCGCTGAAGAACTTGAAGGGTTCTACGAGGTGCTGTTTGTCGAACGCAATCACGGTTTCGTCGACGGCATTGAGGAGATTCTAGCCGGCAAGGGTACTGCTCTTGTTGCAGTTGGGCTAGGCCACTACGTCGGTCCAGATTCCATCCCCGAAATCCTTGAGTCGCGCGGCTATGCTGTCGAAAGGCTAGGTGAGGAGCCTAGCTGAGGGCCAATACGGCTTTCTCTACGATGTCTTCAATCGACAGCGCGACGTCGATTGTAATGCCATTCTCGTCATCTTCGAAGGGCTCGAGGGTGGCGAACTGGCTATCGAGCAGCGCGGCGGGCATGAAATGGCCGGGCCGGTTGGCCTGGCGTTCGGCAATGATCGCCTTTTCTCCATGAAGGAGAACAAAAACGATCGGCTCTTGCGCGCGGTCTCTCAGGCAATCGCGATATGATTTGCGCAGAGCTGAACAGGCGCACACCACGCGTCCGTTTGTGTCTGCCGTGTTGCGCATCGCATCGGCGACGATTTCGAGCCACGGCCAGCGGTCGCTATCCTGCAGCGGCGTGCCGCCGCGCATCTTTTCGACATTTGTCCTGGGATGAAGGTTATCGGCATCGATAAACGGGATTTCGAGCCGGTCAGCAAGTTGTTCGCCAATCGTGGATTTGCCGGATCCCGACACACCCATGACGACAATGAGACGGGACTGGGCTGGTAAAGTCATGGCGATCCGTGGGCTGATGGCTTTGGCTCTCTTAACTGCCACGGTCCGGCCTGCGCTGCAATCGGGCGCCTGAATTGATGCATAGGGGTGACAATAGAGGCAATCGTTGCATCTGAGGCTACCAGCATAACTTGCCCCAACACGCATCGGGGGCTAGAGACAAAGGCCATAAAACTAAAGTTGAGAGGCTTTGTGCATGGAAGAGGCAGATATCGGTCTGGTCGGGCTCGGGGTGATGGGTGAGAATCTCGCCCTCAATATTGCCGACAACGGCTACAAGATCGCCGTTTACAATCGCACGGCAGACAAGGTGGATGCGTTTCTGGACAATGCCGGAGACCTCAAGTCCAACGTCATGGGTAGTGGTGAACTCGCGACCTTTATCTCCATGCTCAAGCGGCCACGCTCAGTCATCATCATGGTCAAGGCCGGCGATCCGGTCGATCAGGTAATCGCTGAACTCAAGCCGTTGCTGAACGAGGGTGACGTTATCATCGACGCCGGCAACGCCAATTACCACGATACCGTGCGGCGTTTTTCAGAGCTCGATGGCACGGGGATCGGGTTTTTGGGTATCGGGGTGTCGGGCGGTGAAGAGGGGGCGCGCCATGGTCCTTCGATCATGGTCGGCGGTTCGGAAGCCCAGTGGGACAATGCCGAGGCCGTGCTCACTGCGATTTCTGCCAAGTTCAACGGCGAGGCGTGCTGCGCCTATCTGGGAACCGGTGGCGCCGGTCATTTCGTCAAGACCATCCATAATGGCATCGAATATGCCGACATGCAGATGATTGCCGAAGTCTATGGCATCATGCGCGATGGCTTGGGCATGACCCCGCAGGAATGCGCGGATGTCTTCAAGACATGGAATGACGGACCGCTCGACAGCTATCTGATCGAAATTACCGGTCACGTGCTCAGCGCAGCCGATGACGTCTCCGGCAAACCGCTGGTTGAGGTGATCCTCGATGCCGCGGGACAGAAAGGCACTGGCCGCTGGTCGGCGATCGAGGCGCTCAATCTGGGCATATCGGCGACGACCATTGAAGGTGCTGTGGCGGCCCGTTCAATTTCTGCAATGAAAGACGAGCGTGTCCGCGGTGAGGAAATCTATGGTGCGGGGGTGAAGGGCAACGCCACGATTTCGCTCGAAGCTCTGGAAAAAGCGCTCCTTGCAGGCAAGATCGCTGCCTACGCGCAGGGCTTTGCCGTTATGGCAAAGGCGTCAGAGGAGAACGGGTGGAACCTGCCTTTGGCCACCATCGCCAAGATCTGGCGGGCCGGCTGTATCATTCGTTCGCGTTTTCTCGATCAGATTTCCCAGGCATTCGATAGCGGCGGGGCAGCCAATCTTCTCACCCAGCCTGCTTTCGTCGACTTGATGAAAGACAGCAATGGCGCTCTGCGTGCGGTGGTTGCCACCTGTGCAATAAACGAACTGCCTGCACCTTGCCTGTCATCGGCTCTTGCCTATTTCGATGCCTACCGGCAGGCGAGGGGCACCACAAACCTTACCCAGGGCCAGCGGGATTTCTTCGGTGCCCACGGGTTCAAGCGGTTGGGCCAAGACGGTGATTTTCATCACAAATGGCCGAGCCTGATCGGCAAGTAGACAAGAGGCCGGGGCAACCCGGCCTTACTTGTTTGCGGTTTGGGACGCGCCTGCCTCGCTACCGTCCTCATCGTTTCCATCTTCATCCTCAGGCACTTCGGTGTCGGGCGGGTTGACCGCCTGACCGCTCGGCTGCGGATAGCGAGGTTTTTCGCGGGCTTCGTCGTAGGGACGGTGCGAAAGGTCGAATTTGATGGCGGCATAGATGAACAGCGCCATCGCGCCAGCGACAATGAATCCGGCTGCAAAGAATGGCGCGCCAGGAAAGGTAACCGGGCGTAATTCATTGGTCGTGAAAAACGAAAACATTTGCGTAGCAGCCAGAGGCGCTATGATCGCGGTCAGCGAATTGGAGGCGTTGACGGCCCCTTGCAACTCACCTTGCTGATTGGACCGCGCATTGTTCGCCAACAGTCCGGTAAGGGCAGGCGCCGCTATGCCCGAAAAAGCGCCGATAACCAGGAATGTCCAAAGGCCAAGTTCAGTGTGGATCATCGACACGCCAATAAAGGCGACTATGGCCAGCGACAGGCCGATAATGACAGTCGCGGTGACACCCAGATGGCGGGTCGAAAATCCTACAAGCAGCGCTTGGCTGAGCGCGAACAGGATACCGAAAACTGCCAGTGAGCGACCAACCTGTGACGGCCCCCAATCGAATTCTTCGATTGTAAAGAAGTTCCAGACATTAGGGTAGGTTTGCCCGGCCAGCGAGAACAGGAACACCGCTCCGAGCAATACAAAGATCACCGGTGTGTTGCGGAAGGCCCAGAGCGCCCCGAAGGGATTTGCGCGCTTCCAGTTGAAGCGACGACGGCGAAATTTGGACAGGCTTTCCGGCAGAACGAAAAAGCCGAACACCACGTTTGCCGCTGCCAGAGCCGAAGCGAGGTAGAACGGCGCGCGGGGACCGAACTCGCCAAGCTCGCCACCGATGACAGGGCCAACGATAAAGCCAAGCCCAAAGGCCGCGCCGATAAGGCCGAAGCGCTGCGACCGCTTTTCCCTCGGTGTAATGTCGGCGACATAGGCAGTTGCTGTCCCCATGGCCGCTCCGCAAATGCCCGAGAGCACGCGACCGACAAACAACCAGACCAGCGTGGGTGCCCAGGCCATGATCAGGTAGTCGATCGAAAGGCCGACCAGAGAAAGCAATAGGATGGGTCGTCGTCCCCAGCGGTCCGACAAATTGCCCAAAATGGGCGAGAAAATGAACTGCATCGACGCGTAAACGAAGATCAGATAGCCGCCGATCTTGGCGGCATCGGTCATCCCCTCGTGTGAGAGCTCGACGATCAGTCCCGGAAGTACCGGTAGAATTATGCCCAGGCCCACGATGTCGAGAAACACTGTGAGAAGGATGAAAACGAGTGTCAGCTTGGACTGGGGATTAACGCGCATAAGATTCTGCTGCGACCTTTGGACAAGGGATCAGTTGGCATATCGGCGGGGGGAAAGGCAAGAACCAACGGGTCAGTTCCCCTTTATGCGATCAACTCTCCCCGGTTTGAATGGCATCGTAACCATAGATCCAGGCCAAGCGCTTGAAATGGCCTTCTGGACCTTCAACCCTTATGACTGTGTTGCGAGCCATCGAAAACGGCCAACGCATGTGAAATATCTTTCCGTTGCTGGCTGAAACATCCTGGACCCGCTTGATCCGAGCCTGGCGCAGAGCGGCAAAACGCGAAAATGCATGTTCGGCACTTGGGGAGGCGGCGAGCAGCGGCGCAAGCACAGCGGCGTCCTCTATTGCCATTGCGGCCCCTTGCGCCTGAAACGGCACCATCGCGTGAGCGGCGTCGCCGATCAATCCGACAGCGCCCTGGTGCCAGACAGGTGTCTGGACGCCTGATAATACCCACGGGGTCCAGGCCTCGCCAACTGAGTCCAGAATACTGGCCAAGCGCTTGTCATTGCGCGACTTTATGCGCGGAGCGCGCTGGTCGAGGACAGAAAGGTCGCTCTCGCTTTCGTGCGTGAATAAGGCGAGATTGACAGTATTCCGATACGGTAACGGGTAGGCCACAAGGTGAAAATTGGGATTGAGCAGCAGAGTGGTGCGATTGAGGTTAAGTACACCGGATAGCGCTTCGGGTGGCACAAGGGCGCGCCAAGCGACCTTTCCGGTATAACGTGCATCGGGGCCGTCGAGATGATGCGTCCGGGTCACCGAGCGCACGCCATCGGCACCGACAAAGGCGAAGGGGCGTGCCTTGCGCGTTTTCCCGTCAGGCTCCTTAGCGCTGACTTCAAGCGTGCTGCCCGATCTGTCGAGCGTGAAATCGGCAACGGAAAAGACAATGTCGATGTTGGCGAAGCGTCGGGCTGCACCGTGAAGTATCTCAACAAGATCTGCGCGGTGCATCACGGCATATGGCGCGCCGAAGCGGGACTTGATCGCCCGGCCCAGCGTTAGCGTTTGTAGCGGGGCTGGGCGAGCGTCGGGGAAGATGTCTATGCCTTCTGGGGCAAAGCTGCGCGCAGCAATTGCTTGTGAAAGCCCGAGATTGTCGAGCACTTTTCGGGCGTTGGCACTGATCTGCAAGCCAGCGCCATACTCGGAGACCGACGCGTTGCGCTCAAGTACGACAACCCGCAGTCCGAACTTTGCCAGGCCCAAGGCGAGTGTCAGCCCCGCAATGCCTGCGCCGGCGATATAGATTGTCCGAGGGGCGTTCACCGAGCCGAACGCGGGTCAGGCGCGCTCTACCTCGAAAACCGCTCCTGGCGGGTTGGCAGCGCCATGGGGCAGGGTTGGGCTGAAGGCGTAAAGCGTCGAGCAGTAGGGGCAGACGATCTCGACATCGTGGCCCATATCAAGAAAGACGTGAGGGTGATCGAAAGGCGGATTTGCGCCGACGCACTGGAATTCCTTGGCGCCGATCTCGATCCGGTCAAGGCCTTCGGAATTGTGAAAGTGAGGGGTTCCGTGCTGTGCCATGAGACGACCATCCGGCTGGGCTTGTTTCGATTTCGGCGGAACATACCGATTTGGGCCGGTGATGGCCAGAGCGATGTTGGTGCGGTTGGCGGGCCCCGCGTGGCTTGCTAAGAGTGAGCAAATCGACGAGTCGAAAGAATCCCTTATGCCGGTTTTTCAATCCGAAGGTTTTGCTCTTGCCTACCAGGTGCATGGCGAAGGGCGGCCCATAATCGCTGTTCACGGCTTTGCCTCGAATGGCAATGTAAATTGGGTGGCGACCGGCTGGGTCGATGTTTTGACCGAGGCAGGTTATCAGGTCATCACGCTCGACAATCGCGGCCATGGTGCCTCGGAAAAAATCTACGATCCTTCGGTTTACGGCGCGCCGGACATGGCTCGGGATGTTGCCAATCTCATCGACCATCTCGGATTTGAAGAGGCGGCGCTCATTGGATATTCGATGGGCGCTCGGATCAGCGCGTTCGTATGTATCCAGAACCCGCAAAAAGTGGCCTGCGCGATTTTCGGGGGGCTTGGTGGCAACATGGTCAGGCCCATGCTCGACAGCGACGAGATCATCGCCGGCCTCAACGCGCCAACCTTGGCCGAAGTGACCCACAAGACGGGCAGACAGTTTCGCATCTTTGCCGAACACACAAAAAGTGATCTCAAAGCGCTTTCGGCCTGTATGGCGGGTTCACGCACACCGTTATCCGAGGATCTGGTGGCCACTATCGATGTGCCGGTTCTGGTGGCAGTTGGCAGCGATGACGATGTCGGTGGCGATCCCGCGGCGTTGGCCGATCTCATGCCGCAAGGTGAAGCTTTGACCATCGAGCGGCGCGATCACATGCGGGCTACCGGAGACCCGCAATTCAAGCGCGGGGCTGTCGATTTTCTGGCGCGAGTCTACAGCGCATAAGGCAAAAGTGAACGAATTTGCCTCAGAACCTTTTGTTTGAGACAATCGGGTCGCCTATATGTGGCAGCCTGAATAAAGCCAATGCGGAGAAGATCATGTCTTCGAGCGTCAAGAAGCCCGGCAATATCAAGGCCGTCGATCCCATATGGGATGCGATGACGGCAGAGGCTGAACGCATTTGCGTCGACGAGCCTTTTCTTACGCAATTGGCGATTTCGAGTGTTCTGAATCATTCGAGCTTTGAATCAGCGCTCGCCCACAGGCTTGCAGCGCGCCTCGATCATTCCGATGTTCCTGCCGATCTTATCCGACAGGCATTTGAAGAAATTCTGGAAGCTCATCCCGAGATCCCGGCTTCAGCGCGCGCCGATCTGGCCGCGACGCTCGAACGCGATCCGGCCTGCCATCGTGCGGTCGAGCCGTTCCTGTTTTTCAAGGGCTTTCAATCTATCCAGACCCATCGCTTTGCTCATGCGCTTTGGAACACGGGCAGACGCGATTTCGCGCTTTATCTCCAAAGCCGGTCGAGCCAGGTATTCCAGACGGACATCAACCCCGCTGCGCGCATCGGCAAGGGCATCATGCTCGATCACGCTACTGGATTTGTTGTCGGCGAAACCGCTGTCATCGGCGATCACGTTTCGATCCTGCACTCTGTCACGCTCGGCGGTACGGGAAAGGCCGATCAGGACCGGCATCCCAAAATCGGCAATGGTGTGCTGATCGGGGCTGGCGCCAAAATTTTGGGTAACATCAAGATTGGCGAATGCTCGCGTATTGCGGCTGGGTCCGTTGTTCTCAAGGAAGTGCCAGCGCGCACCACCGTCGCCGGTGTGCCAGCCAAGGTGGTCGGCGAGGCCGGTTGCACCCAACCGGCGACACGCATGGACCAGATCGTCATGGTATCCCGCGACTAACAGCGTGCCCAACGGGGAAAAATCATCCCCGTTGTTGCGTTCCGGCGCATGATGACTAAAGTCGCGCCGACCTCGAAACGATTGTAATCGATAGCGCCCTCGGCGGCCGACAATGGTTTGGCCGTGCGACAGCGCGCAATGGAGACTTTTTGTGAAGCACGAAGAAATCATCAAGCTGCAGAAATACCTGCAACACAAGTTCGGCAACCGCTCGATCGATGTGCGTCCCCGCCCCAAGCAGGACGATTCGGTTGAACTTTATCTGGGCGATGAGTTCATCGGGCTGATCTATCTCGATGAAGACGAGGGGGAGCGCTCATACATGGTCCAGATTTCGATTCTCGATATCGACTTGGACGAAGTCAGCTAATACGCCAAAATCGAGTTCAGTCTTTTGGAAAGGCTCTCCTGCGGGGGAGCCTTTTTGCATTCCACCCTGAGGTTATCGCGCTTGCGGCCAGCTATTTGCGCAGAGGCGCAAGGGCAGCTTCGATATGGGTATCGAAACGGCGCCAGTTGTCCAAGACTACAGGATTGAAGGTAACGATGGCAGTGTTGCGATCGGCAAGCGATAGAACGCGCATGCAGGTCTTGTCGCCGATCGTCATGGCGATAGGGGTCATGCATTTGGCAACGAAGGGGTTGGCATTGAGAGGGTCGTACCAGACAGTCTCTCCTGCGGTTCCAGCGTCGCTATCGAGAGGTTTCCCCACAAGGCCCTGAACGCCTGAAAGCTGTGTGCCGGAGAATTGGTGCAGATAAACACTATCAAGCAGGGCAGCGCTGGTGCGCATGCGGCCGCGCGGCATAATGGTAATGGCAACTTCGCTCAGGGTATCGCCTGTGCCGAGCGGAAGAGCGATGGTAAAATCCATCCGATCTGAAAACCCGTCACGGCGCTGGCTGGATTCGGAGAGAAGCGCGGCGGGCATGACATAGCGCTGGGCGCCGATCGTGATGATGTGACTGGTCGTCAGCTCCGGCGTCGCATGATTATGGGCTTGCGCTTCAAACCAGCTACGCAACCCGTATGCGGCCCCAAGTCCGGCAATGGCCACGAATAATCCCAAGATCGCGACAGCATAGATTGCCGACCCCGCAGTGCGGCCAGAATGGGCTTTGTGGGGTGTGGCGGGCAGGCTGTTCACATTAACCATAGATGCGTGTGAGCGATGACATCGAGTTTGAGGCCACTTATGCTTAACAAATAGTAAAATTCGGCATTGCGCTGTTCGGAAGTGGAGGAAAGCGTGACGCATCTAATTCTGGCGTTGTTTCTAATCGCCGTGGGGATGAGTGTTGCCGGGACAGGCACGCATCTCTATCAGCAGCTTGCGCGCAAGGTTGCCGAGTTTCGGGTCGAGGGCGCCAATGCGATGGACAGCCTGATCAATCTGTTCGTGATGTTTGTTTGCGGGCCCTACATGATGCTGCGCATGGGATTGCGGGCGGATGCCGACGGGAGGGCGTCGACCGTAAACGTGCTACTGGCTGCAGTGATTGCGTTTGGCTGGAGCTTCGTTACGGGGATGATGGTCGTGGGCACCTATATTTCCGTTCTTAAGGTCGCTGCCTAACGGTGTGCACCCTGCGCATGGCAGTAATGGCTTGCGCTCGGACGCCGTTTTCGGTCATACGGTTCTCATAAACCCTGGACCCGGTGCAAATCCGGGTGGCTCTTCCGGCCGCCGATCCGCCGGACAACTAAATCAAGATTCCAGCACTTCTGGACCGGAGCGCCTTGCTCCGCGGGTTTGGTTCTCAAAACAATCGGAAAATACATGATTTCATTGACCGCCTATCGCGCGCAGTGGTTCGACAATGTGCGCGGCGATCTTCTTGCCGGCCTAGTCGTTGCTCTCGCGCTTATTCCTGAAGCCATCGCGTTCTCGATCATTGCGGGTGTCGACCCGAAGATCGGACTGTATGCATCGTTTTCCATTGCAGTGATTACCGCCATCGCCGGAGGGCGTCCGGGTATGATCTCGGCGGCCACCGCCGCGACGGCCGTTCTGATGGTGACCCTGGTGCGCGAGCACGGGCTGGAGTATTTGCTCGCTGCCACTGTTCTGGCCGGTTTGCTGCAGATCGGCATGGGGATGCTCAAGCTGGGTAATCTCATGCGGTTCGTATCGCGTTCGGTCATGACTGGTTTCGTCAACGCATTGGCCATCCTGATCTTTATGGCCCAATTGCCTGAACTCATCGGTGTCTCGGGACTGACCTATGTCATGGTGGCCGCGGGGCTCGCCATCATCTACCTGTTTCCCCGCCTCACGCGGGCGGTGCCGTCGCCTCTGGTGTGCATTGTGGTCCTGACTGTTGTAAGCTTGGCGTTCGGGTTCGATGTGCGGACCGTTGGCGATATGGGCGAACTGCCCTCGACGCTGCCTGTGTTCTTGATTCCAAATATTCCGCTAAACCTCGACACGCTTATGATAATTCTGCCCTATTCGGCTGCGGTTGCTGTCGTTGGGCTACTCGAATCCCTGATGACGGCGCAGATCGTCGATGAGCTTACCGACACGCCATCGGACAAGAATCAGGAGTGTATAGGGCAGGGGCTGGCCAACACGGTCACAGGGTTTTTGGGCGGCATGGCGGGCTGCGCCATGATCGGGCAATCGGTGATCAACGTGAAATCGGGCGGACGCGGGCGGCTATCATGCTTTGCTGCCGGTGTGCTGTTGCTGTTCATGATCGTCGTTCTCGGCGACCTCGTGGCGCGCATTCCAATGCCAGCACTTGTGGCCATTATGATCATGGTGTCCATCGGGACGTTCTCATGGTCATCGATCCTGAATTTGCGTACGCACCCGCGCTCATCCTCGATTGTCATGCTGGCGACTGTCGTAAGCGTGGTCTACACCCACAATTTGGCCATCGGCGTTCTGGTCGGCGTGCTGCTTTCGGGCATTTTCTTTGCCTGGAAGATTGCACAGCTCTTTCACGTGCGCTCGGAAATTTCCGAAGATGGGCGGCACCGCACCTATATAGTGGAGGGGCAGTTGTTCTTTGCTTCGGCTGACGATTTCATGGCAGCCTTCAATTTCAAAGAGGTGCTTGAAACCGTTACCATCGATGTCAGCCAAGCCCATATATGGGACATTTCCAGCGTCGCGGCATTGGATATGGCAGTGCTCAAGTTCCGCCGGGAGGGTGCGACAGTCGAGATCATCGGCTTGAATGCGGCGAGTGAAACAATCGTCGATCAACTGGCCGAGCATGACAAGCCAGGCTCTACCGACAAGCTGATGGCGCATTAGGGAGGCAACAATGGCTAACAAACTTATCGCGCTAGTTGACGGCTCGATTTATTCCAAGAGTGTGTGCGAAAATGCATCCTGGCTGGCCAGACGTGCGGGCAAGCCGGTGGAAATCCTGCATGTCATTGGCCGTAGGGATACGCCGGCGACCGATCTAAGCGGATCGATTGCGCTGGGCGCGCGTTCGGCCCTTCTCGCCGATCTTGCCGAACTCGATGAGCGCCGGGCCAAGCTGGCACAACAGAAGGGCAGGGCCATACTCGAAGACGCAAAAACCATCCTTGTTGATGGTGGCGTCGCGAACGTTACAACGCGCCTGATGACCGGGGATATCGTCGATACGATAGGTGATGTCGAAGGCGATGCTGAGATCGTTGTCATTGGCAAACGCGGTGAGGCAGCCGATTTTGCCAAAATGCATCTGGGCTCCAATCTTGAACGTGTTGTTCGTTCATCCAAGCGTCCCGTATTTGTGGCAGCGCGCAGCTTCGCGGAGATAAAGGCCGTGCTTGTCGCGTTTGACGGTGGACAGAGTGCCATGAAGGCGCTCGATTACATTGCCACGAGCCCTGTCTTTGAAGGCTTGTCCGTCCATTTGCTGACGGTTGGCGGCGATAGCGGTGAGACAAGGGCGAAGCTCGAGAGCGCGAGAGCAAAACTGGCTGCGGCCGGGATTACCGCAACCAGTGAGATTAAACCTGGTCAGCCCGAAGCGGTAATCTCGCAGATCGTTGAATCGGGCGGTATCGATCTTCTGGTCATGGGGGCCTATGGCCACTCGCGGATTCGGAGCCTGTTCATCGGCTCGACCACATCGGAAATGGTCCGTTCGTGCAAGATTCCTGTGCTGCTGTTCAGGTAGGTCTGGGAACAAAAAAATGCCGGCATTCGGGGTGGAATGCCGGCTTAGTAAACACTCCTGTCGGGGAGTGAGGAGGTAGCCCCGGCGGCAGCGCCGGGGCCGAATTGTCAGTAGCCTGCAGTTGCGGTTACGACGGCATCGCGACCGTCGAATATGTCGACCCACTGGCCGGAATGGGCCTGCGACTGGCGCTTGAGATACGTGTAAGGTGTATCGGTCCAGAGCTTGATAAGCCCCTCCTGGTTGTCGAGAACCAGGTCGCCGCGATCGGTCCGGACCATAAGTACGGCGTGGCCTTCACCGTCGGGCTGCATAACAACGGAAATCAGAAGATTTGCAGGATTCCAACCGCCTTCGATCAGAGCAGCGCGCTTGGCGAGAACGAAGTCCTCGCAATCGCCATAGCCTGATGTTGGGTAGGTCCAGAATTCCTCGACGCCGTACAGATCATAGTCGCTGACGGCAGTGATTGTGGTGTTGTAGTGGTTGTTGATGTCCTGCAGCTGACGCCAAAGATCGTCGCTGAGCACTGTGGGTGCTGCAACCGCGAGAGGCTGGCACTCATAAGGGCGTTTCTGGCAGAATTCCATGTGTCCGACCGGAATGGACGTCGTGCCTGCAGAAACTTCGGCATATGCCAGTTCAAGACGCGCATCCTGAGCCGTGACAGGAGCTACGGCTCCGGCGGAAGCGATGAGGGCAACTAGGCCCGAAATAAGGATCGATTTGTTTTTCATTATCGTGATCTCCCCGACGGAGACCACGATAAGGGGGCGCTATTTCGCTGATAGAAAAATTGCCGCGCAGATTTTAAGCGTGTTTTATCGGCTTATTTTACACGCTGTTAGGCATAGATTTATCGAGATTGATTCAGCGTCTGGCGTAGAAGGCATTGCCGCCAGCCACGAGCACGTAATGCATGTTGCGATAGGGAAAGCTCAGTCCGGCCGTGTGGAAGTACTTGGCGTCCTGCACACCAGGATGCCGTTCGCCGCGCAGGACGCGGGTGGCCATCTGAGATGCGAGGTTGAGGCTGCGTTGCTCTGTCATCTGGCGCGACAGCACGCCATCGGCAAACTGGTTCTTCTGTCCGACGACGCCGCAGACGTCGCTTGGGAATTGGTTGGAGTCCGCACGGTTCATCACAACCGTGCCCACGGCGAGCATTCCGTCGGGGCTCGAGCGATTGGATTCGAAATACATAACGCGCGTCATGCACTCATGTGGCGTTTTGGAACCAAACAATCCGAACAGCGAAACACAGCCGGAAAGTGATGTGAGGGCGGCAAGGCTGACGGCAACGGCCGCCACCTTTTTTACGATACGCATAACTAAGACCATCCAGAATACGCGGGTGGTTGCGCTTTCCGACCCCGCCCCCCGCGACCGGTCTTGCGCATATGGGACAAGATTAGAGCAGCTGGGTTAAGGATCGGTTCACTACGAAAATTTCCTGATTGATAATCAGACTAAGGCAGATGCCGGATCTTCATAGTCGAGGAGATGGATGTAACGCGCCGTCATACGGACAAACTGAACCCGATATCGCCTGGACCGATATCAATTAAGGCGCAGGTTTTGTTGTATGACAGTGAGCATTTCCTGGACCGAAGCAAACTCCACGGCGATGCCATCGGAGAAGTGTCGCACGACGCGGGCGCGCATGCGACCAAGCGATATCGGCGTTCCAAGGGCCGGGCGCACTTCGATTTCGACAGCGGCACCAGAAAGCGAAATGTCGGTAATCTTGCAATTGTACCTTCGGCCATCTTCGAGAACGATCGAGGAGTGGCGTATATCGGGAACCACACGCTCATGGCGGCGGTCTTCGGGAAGGTTGAGGATATCTTTGTTAGCCAGCCAGGTCAGCTGGGCGGCCATCTTGTCGCGTCGCCGGGGCGAGGCGACGACATTCATGTGAAATCCACCGTCGATCAGCGCGAGAATTGTTCCTTCAACGCGGCCTAGGTGATCGACATAGATAATGACCTTCTCCCCGACAACACCGGAGACCGGAGCGATGACCATCGCGTCGCCGGGGGACATTTCTATGATCTGACAGGGAAATTCGCGTCGGTCCGCCAGCATGTAGCGCCCGAGTACCGAAACCTGGACGCGTTGAAAGCGGTCGTCATCATCGCGCGACAATGGATTGGTCGTCATCGACGCCCGAAGGTTCGTGTCTTCGATGAACATGTCGTCCGTCGCCCTGCTATCTGTCAGTCTATCGGACGAGTCTATCCGCGATAGCGTTAACGGACGGTAAGAATATGGGCAGGAAGCTGAGAGCTTGTCAGTTCTTTCCACCGTCGATTACGGACAGGTGGGCATAGCGTCGGGCCGAGTAGCCGGCGACGGTGGCTGGCAAGGGGGCGGATGGACCATCGTTCATTGCTGCGGCGATGTCGTCAAGCATGGCACTACGGAAGCCTTCGGAGGTCACTGTGTCCTTGTCGTCTGGCCAGATCAGCCGCAGCCCGGTGATGCGCTGGTCCACAATGGGATGGATACCCAGCCAATAGGGGGCGTCGAGTGCCGAGAGACCGCCAAGTATGCGCGATGTCGTGACGCCATTGTGCCGCAGCGGAAACAAAGCGAGCTCGAATGAGAGTTTTTCGCCGCGTTCGGTATTGCCTTCAAAGGTGACCAAGGCGACAGCATGATCCTCGGTTACGGCACGCATCAATGTCTCGAGCGCATCGTGATCGCGTACTGACCAAAGGGCAGAGAAGGGGCGGGATTTGAGTTCGCGGCAGTAAGAGGCGCAAATGTGAGACCCTGCGAGGCGGAAATTGAAATCCATTCCGTCGCCCGATTCGAGAATGAAGGTATGGGCCAGCGCATCGCGAATCCGTGTAGGATCGATGTCCCGGCGCTCGGGGGTAGAGCGTGCGCCGCGGATTTCGTTCCAATAGGAGTATAGCGTTTTTGTTGAGCGCTGTTGCATGCCGGCAGACCTTAACAATACCATGCGGTGGCTCTTGATGAGCTCCCGCCAAGACAACGCCATATTGCCAAATCGGCTGCTCAAAAGCGCTCTTAAACAATCATTAAGGTTAATTTCCACCGCGTTGGTGTGGATAAGCTGCCAAGCCGTTACAAACCCGCTGCAAAACAAGGGAAATCCCGATGGCCGATACGCCGCAACAGACACCGCGCGAGCCCATTTTTAACGTTCCGCGCGTCGTCGTGGTGTTGATCGGGCTGATGTGGGCGATCCATATCGCCGCCGATATCGGCCTTGATGAATATGGCCTTGGCAATCTGCGAATCTGGCTGGCCTACATTCCCGACCGACTCACCAACAGTGCTCAGTGGCCGGGCGGGGCGCTCCCCTTGCTCTGGACGGGCTTTACGCACGCTTTCCTCCATGTCGACTACATGCATCTGCTGGTAAATACAGCCTGGCTGATGGTCTTTGCGACCCCTGTAGGGCGGCGCTATGGCGCGTTTGGCGTGCTGGTCGTGTTTTTGCTCGGCGCATTGGCAGGAGCGGTCGTTCAGACCGTTGCGCTGACGGTCTCGATCAACCAGTTTGCGATTCTGCTCGGGGCGTCGGGCGGAGTGTCAGCGCTGACCGGAGCGGCAATGCGATTTATCTTCGAGCCGATTGTGGTTGGCCGAAATCCTGAAAACGGCGAACCTGTGGCCCTAGGGCGCCGTACGGCTTCGCTGGCAGGCGTGTTCCGCAATCCACGTAGCCGTGCATTCGTGCTGTTTTGGTTAGGACTAAACCTTTTGATCGGGTTTGCGCCGCTCATCCTTGGCACCAATGTCGCAATTGCCTGGGAGGCGCATGTCGGCGGTTTTGTCGCTGGACTGCTCCTGCCTTCGGTGCTGGACCGTTTTTCACGCCAGCATCAGCGCCTATAGACCGCCTTTGGGTCGAACAGCTGCGCTTCGCCCGTATCGGAGAGTTTGACGTCGACGCCGGTCATTTCGACGCGACGGTAAAAGCAGGTTTTGCGGCCGGTATGACAAGCAGCGCCGTGCCCGGTTTGCCTTACAACAACAAGAAGCGCGTCCTGGTCGCAATCGGTGCGCAGTTCCACGAGTTCCTGAAGCTCGCCTGACGTTTCACCTTTTTTCCAGAGTTTGCCACGCGAACGCGACCAATAGGTCGCGTGACCTGATCGCAGGGTTTCGGTGATGGCATCGGCGTTCATGTGCGCAACCATGAGCACTTGATTGGTGCCCGCCTCGACAGTCACGGCAGTGACTAGTCCATTGGCGTCGAATCTAGGGGCGAAAATCGGACCTGTTTCGAGATCGGATTTTGAAAGGGCGCTTGGGTCGGGAAATTGTGTCATGGCGCGGTCTTAAACCAAGCCCGCGCCTTGGGGAAGACTTCACCGCCCGGCGCGGATCAGGGCGAAAAATCTGTCTTGTTCCTGCCGATCCTCGGCAAAAACCCCGGTGAACCGATGGGTCACGGTGGACGAGCCGTGCTTTTTGATGCCGCGCATGGACATGCACATGTGCTCGGCTTCGAGCATCACGGCGGCGCCGCGCGGATTAATCGCCTCGTTTATCGCTTCGATGATCTGGGCCGTCAGGTTTTCCTGAGTCTGCAACCGCTTGGCAAAGACGTCGGTGACGCGCGCCAGCTTGGACAGGCCCACAACACCATCATGGGGCAGATACGCAATATGGGCCTTGCCCATGAAGGGGACCATGTGGTGTTCGCAGTGGGAATTGAACGGGATGTCGCGAACCAGCACGATGTCGTCATAGCCACCGACCTCGGTAAAAGTCGTTTCAAGTACAGCTTTGGCGTCTTCCTCATATCCCGCGTAGAACTCACGATAGGCATCGGCAACGCGGCGCGGCGTATCGATGAGTCCTTCGCGCTCTGGGTTATCTCCAGCCCAGGCAATCAGAGTGCGCACGGCAGCCTCTGCTTCCTCGCGGGAGGGGCGCTCGATCACCCGATCCAGTGCAGTCTGAACAGGCTTGGGCTTGACGTTCATGTCCATAAAGGGTGTCCCCTTGATAATCGACGGGCGCTAGTGCCTCTGTTACGTCGATGGATTGGGTTTGGACCAATTGGATTTGCAGCCCACGACGTCGCTCCTTATATAGGCGGAGCATGTCAGTCGACAAGAAAACAGATTGGCAATTTTGAGTGAACAACAGGGTCTGACCACCCACAATCGGACCAGATAATGGAATTTTCCGATCTTTACAGTGCACGGATTCTGGAAATTGCCGGCGCGGCGAGGCAAATGCCGCGACTCGAAAACCCCGATGCAACTGCACGAAAAGTCTCTCGCGTGTGCGGATCTTCGGTGGAAATCGATATCGGGCTCAATGACGGGCGCGTAACGGCCTATGGCGCGACGATAAATGCCTGTGCGCTTGGGCAGACCAGCGCTGCCATCGTCGCCGAGCAGATTGTGGGCTCGACCCCGGACGAGCTGCGCGCCCTTCGTCATCGCATGACGGCCATGTTGCGAGCAGAGGGGGCGCCGCCGCAGGGTAAATGGGATGATCTGAAATATCTCGAACCTGTGCGCGCCTTTCCAGCCCGGCAGGCGTCAACGCTGCTGGTTTTTGATGCTGTGGTCGAGGCTCTGGACAAGGCCGGGGTGTGATGGGCCGGCTATTGGCTATTATCGATTGGCCCTTCAAATGGACGGCCTATGTGCTTATTCAGGCTTACCGATACACACTGTCGGCAATAGTGGGCCGTAATTGCCGGCATGCGCCGAGCTGTTCCGAATTCACGCGCGACGCAATTCTAAAGCATGGTTTCTGGCCGGGCGGGTGGATGGGGGCAGGGCGCATCTGGCGCTGCCGGCCAGGTGGCACGCACGGATACGATCCCGTGCCCAAAGCTAGGCCGGAAAGGGCGCGCTGGTACCTGCCGTGGCGGTATGCGCGCTGGAGAGGGGGTGACCTCGGTGGCCATACTTAGGGGATCTTGTCTGTGTGGAGCCGTGGGCTATCAGGTGGACGATGCGTTTCACGCCGCATTCAACTGCCATTGTTCGCGCTGTCGCAGGGCAACTGGTGCTGCATTCAAGCCGATGGCGGCCATAGCATTCGATAAGATAACGCTGACCAGCGAAGCCGTCAGCCTGCTGATCTACGGCACGCCGCCTGGTTCACACGACATCCATTGCCGCCATTGCGGGTCCTTCCTCTATTCGTTCATCGCTGAAAACGGCAACGGGCATGTGGCGATGGGCACGCTCATCGATAAGCCGTCCATTCGTCCGATGTTTCATATGTTCGTGGGCTCCAAAGCCCCCTGGCACGAGATCACCGACGACCTTCCGCAGTTTGAAGCGTTTCCGTCCTGAGCCGATAAGGGCTGGAATTGATGCTCAATCGTGCTAATCAAACCGCCTTGCGTGCGGCTGTCGCGCGCAATCATTTAATGATTTCATGGAGACTTACGATGATTAAGGTGACGTTCCCCGATGGTGCAGTGCGTGATTACGCATTGGGCACCACCGGGACCACCATCGTCGAAGGCATCTCCAAATCGCTTGCTAAGAAAACCGTCGCTATGCGCTGGAACGGCGAGCTGGCTGACCTTTCGAGCGTGCTTGAGGCTGATGGTCGTATCGAGTTTGTCCTGCGTGACGACGACGCTGCACTCGAATTGATCCGTCACGACGCTGCCCACGTTTTGGCCGAAGCGGTGCAGGAACTCTGGCCCGACACCCAGGTCACGATCGGCCCGGTTATCGAGAACGGGTTCTATTACGACTTCTATCGTGCCGAGCCGTTTTCGGAGGATGATCTGCGGTCCATCGAGAAAAAGATGGAAGAAATCATCGATCGCGGCGCAGAGTTTACCCGCGAGGTGTGGGATCGCGACGAGGCCAAGAAGGTGTTCGGCGCCAAGGGCGAGCAGTTCAAGGTCGAGCTGATCGATGCCATTCCTGCGGACCAACAGGTCAAAATATACAAGCAGGGGCAGTGGTTCGATCTCTGCCGTGGTCCGCATATGCGCACCACCAAGGATGTCGGTAAGGCCTTCAAGCTGACCAAGGTGGCCGGCGCGTATTGGCGTGGCGATTCCAATCGGGAAGTGCTGAGCCGCATTTATGGCACTGCCTGGGCGTCCAAGGATCAGCTCGAAGCTCATCTGCACATGATTGAGGAGGCCGAAAAGCGCGATCACCGCAAGATCGGCCAGGAAATGGATCTTTATCATTTCCAGCATGAGGCGCAGGGCTCGGTGTTCTGGCACCCCAAGGGTTTTGTCATGTACAATCAGATGGAGGAATATATTCGCCGCCGTCTGAATGCCTCCGGCTACAAGGAAATCAAGACGCCACAGCTGCTCGACAACAAGCTCTGGGAAAAATCAGGTCACTGGGGCAAGTTCCGTGAGAACATGTTCGTAGTGCCTGACGAGACGCCTTCGACAGAGGGCGATCAGCCTGAAATTTCAGCCGATGCTAATCTTCTGGCGCTCAAGCCGATGAATTGCCCGGCCCACGTCCAGGTCTTCAACCAAGGTATCAAGTCTTACCGTGATCTGCCTTTGCGGCTTGCTGAATTTGGCTGTTGCCATCGTAATGAAGCGCATGGAGCCCTTCATGGACTGATGCGCGTGCGACAGATGACCCAAGACGATGCGCACGTCTTCTGCAGGGTTGATCAGATTCAGGCAGAAACCGAGAATTTCTGTGCGCTGCTGGATTCGGTCTATGAGGATATGGGCTTTACCGAGGTCAAGATTCTGCTTGCCACGCGTCCAGAAACCCGTGCGGGTGATGACAGTGTCTGGGATCTTGCTGAGAAGAGCCTGGGCGATGCGCTCAAGGCGACCGGACGTGGTTTCGAGATCGCCGAAGGCGAGGGGGCCTTTTATGGTCCCAAGCTCGAATTCCATCTCAAGGACGCTATTGGCCGTTCGTGGCAGTGTGGCACTTTACAGCTTGATTTCGTGATGCCCGAGCGTCTGGACGCTTCCTATGTAGCCGAAGATGGCGGACGCCAGCGCCCGGTCATGTTGCATAGGGCGATCCTTGGGTCGCTTGAGAGGTTCCTGGGCATGATGATCGAAAGCTATGCGGGGCGTATGCCGCTCTGGTTGGCACCAGTTCAGGTCGTGGTCGCAACCATCGTTTCCGATGCTGATGACTATGCTCGCGAGGTCGTTGCAGATCTGCGGGCTCAAGGCATCCGTGCCGAAATCGATACGCGCAACGAATCGATCAATTACAAGGTGCGTGAGCACTCGGTGGGCCGGGTGCCCTTTATCTTTGTGGCCGGTCGCCGGGAGGCCGAGGAAAAGACGGTTTCGATCCGGCAATTGGGCAGCCAGGGCCAGACTGTTACTCCGGTCGCAGAGGCTATTGCCGACCTGGTCGGGCAGGTAACGCCCCCTGATCTTAAGCGCAAAGTCGTCTGATCCTGTTTGGGCCGCGCATCGCGCGGCCCTTTCTATATCTCCATGCTCAATATGGCGTCATACAGTCGGGAACGGCTAGCTTGCATGGACGCAAGGGACCCAAGCGACGAAGTTTGGGCACGGTTCAAATACGCGGAAGTGCGTCAGGGAATAGCTTTCGCTCCAATTGGAGCAAGTCGCGATGATCAATATACAGTTGTCAGGATCTCGACTTCACGCGGGCTGCCCGCCGTAACTTCGAATTCGCGATTATAGACATTCTCGCCAAGCTTGGCCAAAGCCAAGTAGTCGCCCTCGGCCAGCACAGTGGCCGGAAATGCCCCGATATCGGCGAATATCGTCTCGCCCTGCGGGGTCTTGATCGTCCATTCGACATCGGCGATGGCTTCTCCGCCCTCTTCGGAGACAAGGCGCAAGGCCACTTGGGCTGCCTTCTGATAAAGTGTTGCTTCGGTGATCTGGCCCGGTTCTACTCGTAGCTCGGAGCGCACGACGGCATTTATCGACCCAAAACGCGAAGTGATGGAATAAATGCCGGCATTGAGGTGGATGAGTTCATCAGGGGGCACGTTTTCGGCAACCGTCACGCGTCCGTTAGGACCATTTGTGAAAATGTCGAAGCGCAACAGATCACTCGGAATCGGTACGTCGCCCGAGATCATGGCAGAAAGTCTTAACCCGCCGACCTCGAACACAATGGTATGGGTGTTGGGGCCAGGCTCGACAAACATTGTGTCGCTGGCCTGCGCGCGGCCATAGGCAACGTGCATTATGTATTCACCGGGCGGAAGGCTCAGCGTTGCAGTCGCCTCTTCGGATTTGGCAACCAGCACCAATTCGCCGGTTTCATCAGTGCGCGTATCGAATATGCGCCAAACCAGCCCATCGGGAATGAAGGGGCCATCATCTGTCAGTCGTGCTGAGAGGGTAACTGGTTGAGGATCGGTTATCCCCGAGAAATCGGGTCGATCCGGGCCGGTATCCGCGCCGTCAATCGTGGTGTCCGGTCCGACTTCTTCGTTCGAATCGCCGGGCCGCTCTTCGCCGCCGAATGCTTGGGGGCGCGGTGGCGGTGTTGGCGCGACAAGCGATTCGTCGATTTCCTGACCTAGGGCCGGCATGGCGCACAGTGCCAGAACAAAAACCAAAAGCAGAGATCGAAGGCGCATCAAACCACTCTTTACCGAATACTCCTCGCCAGCGATCACTCCGATAGGCTTGGATTGGGGAAAAGCTGTGTCATAAGGGAGCGCGATGAGCAAGTTGGGAGCTGACTATCTATCATGACTGTGAATACCGCCCTGCGCGACTATCTGTTGACCCGCCGTACAGTGACCGCACCTTTCCTGTCCGAACCGGCACCTTCGCCTGAACATCTCGAAGAGATGCTGACAATCGCATGTCGCGTCCCCGATCATGGTAAACTCGCACCCTGGCGGTTTATTGTCTATGAGGGGGAAGCGCGTCGAATGGCCGGCGACCGGCTCTACGAGATTGCCAAGGCCAAATGGCCGGAGCGCGGGGAGGAGCAGCTTGAAATCGAGCGCAAGCACTTCCTGCCGGCTCCGATTACGATCGGCGTGATTTCAACAGCAGTGCCGCATTTCAAAATCCCCGAGTTCGAGCAGCTGCTCGCCGCCGGTAATGCTGCTTTCAATCTCTGCCATGCCGCCAACGCGCTCGGCTATGGCGCCCATTGGGTGACGCGCTGGTTTGCCTATGATGATCAAGCCTCGGCCGCGCTAGGCGCGCAGGCGGGTGAGCGTTTCGTCGCGTTCGTTCATATCGGCACTGCACAAACCCGGCTCGATGATCGGGATCGGCCAGATCCTGAAGCATTGACGACATATTGGCATGGTTAACCGACGGTTAACCGCTGTAGGGTTTCATTAACTTCGAGATGTCTTGAGTCGGATTTTATGGCTTCCCCGATTTCCAACGTGCCGCAACCTATTGCCTATGCTCTTGATCGGGCGGGCGCGCGCAATGGCGTGGATTTCGATTACCTGCTGCAGACGGCGATCCGGGAAAGCAGCCTTAATCCCAGCGCCAAGGCACAAACGTCTTCTGCTACCGGCCTTTTCCAATTCATCGAGAGCACATGGCTCGAGGTGATGAAAGATGAAGGGCCGCGTCTGGGTTACCAGGATTTCTCCGACCACATCCAGGAGCAACAGGGCGAGTTCTTTGTGGCGAACCCTGCGGTGCGCGAACAGATTCTCGAGCTGCGCAATGATCCCCAGGTCGCTTCGGATATGGCTGCGGCGTTTACCCGCCGCAACGGCGATTTTCTTATGGGTAAGTTCGGACGCATGCCGAGCCCAGGTGAACTTTACATCGCTCACTTTCTCGGGCCGAGCGGCGCCGAGCGTTTCTTTGAGCTCGGGTTGCAAGACCCCAACGCTGACGCTGCTGCCGCCTTTCCGCGTCCTGCTGCTGCGAACCCTTCCATCTTTTATGAAAATGGTCGCCCGCGCAGTGTACGGGAGGTTTATGAGGCCTTGGTGGCGCGGCATTCAGGTACTGGCAATGCCGCATTCGCCGCGCAACAAATGGCAAGCCAACAGCCCTTGCCGTCGCGGGTCGAAATCGACTCTGCCCCACAGATCCCGCCGGGAGTGTCCTTTACCTCGCTTTTCGCCACAGAAGCGCAATCCTCGGTGTCGGCTCCCGTCCAGACACCGACAGCGGTTCCTGGCAGGGCGCTGTTCAGCGGCTTTTATTCAGGAGAATAATCCCAATGGCCATTGGCCGCTTATGGTGAACCAAAACTTAAACCTTGCCGGCTAGTTTGGGCCACAAGAATGTTTTGGGGATGCGTATGGTCGCCTATCAGCGTTATGTGCAACTTTCGCAATCGCACAACAGCGAGGAGCGAGGGCAGGCGGCTCATTTGGCTGCCATGGCCTATTTGGGGCATCGTGGGCCGGCGGACGAGCAGGCAGCGCTTTATGCTGCGCTGATGAACTTTCTTGATGATCCATCGGTCAAGGTGCGCGCCGCACTGGCTTATGGTTTGTTGCATTCAGAACATGCGCCGCGCCCGATCATGTTGTCTCTGGCGCAGGATGCTCCTGTTATTTCGCGCGCAGTTGTACAATTTTCACCGGTGCTGCTTGATGCCGATCTCATGGGCGTCATTCGCTCGGGAGAACCAGAAATGCTGGCTGTGATGACGGCGCGCGATACGCTGAGTCAACGCGTAGCGTTGGCTTTGACGCGTCTGGGGGATCCCGACTTGTGCATCCGCGTGCTGTTGCGCACCGACATTGCGCTACCTGAAGATGACCTCATTATGCTGGCGGAAAAATGGGGTGAAGATGCAAAAGTTCGTGGCGCGCTGCTCAAGCGACGCGATCTGCCGGGCATTGCAAGGTTGCGTCTTGTCGAATGTGTGCGGCAGGCACTTATCGGTCTGCGGGTCGTGAAGGGCGCAGTTCAGCCGCGTCGTCTTGAGCGGTTGATGCGCGACGCATGCGATAGCGCAACCACGGCGATCGGTGAACGTGAAGCGGGGCGGGGAGCCAGGGGCTATGTCGCCGCTATGTCCGACGGCGAAAAGATCAATGCCCGGCTTATGCTTCATGCAATGGTTCATGGGCATGTCTTGTTTTTTGCAGACGCGCTGTCGCATCTTTCTGCAACCCCTCGCGCGAAGGTTTTCACTATTCTCGACAGCGGCAGCCGAGCGGCCCTGCATGCTGTGTTCAGCCGATGCGGGTTTACACCGGCTGTGCGCAATCTATTGGCCCGCTTGGTGGCTCATGCGCGGCAGGCAGACCTGGCCGATGATGTCGCGGCGCGGCACTACGTTGTATCGCTGCTGATCGAAGAATTGATCGCCGAGAATGACGGCGTCATTCCGCCAGCGCTGGAAGAGTCGTTTGCCTATCTCAACGAGCAGAACATCGCTTTGGCTCGCAGCGCTGCGCGCGGCGTGATGCCTGCCTTTGCTGCAGAGGCGCCCGACGAAATTATGATGCCAGATTTGCGCGAGGAACGACTGGCGCTGCCGGCGGCCTGATCGGGTCAGTATCGAAACTGTTCGATGAGAACCCGCTCGTCAAGGCTGTGGCCTGGATCGAAAAGCAGGGTTGCCGAGTGGCGGCGATCTTCATGGACCTGCACTTCGACGACGTTGTCGAATTCTACGTTGTCAGCGACTGCGCTTACTGGACGTTTGCCGTTTTCCTGTGTCCTGAACGTTATGTTTGCGCGGTTCGACAGGATCGCGCCGCGCCATCGGCGAGGTCGAAATGGGGAAATCGGTGTCAGTGCTAACAGGGGCGCCGTGATTGGCAGGATCGGGCCATGTGCTGAAAGATTGTATGCTGTCGACCCGGCAGGCGTTGCGACGATAATGCCGTCGCAGATCAACTCTTCCAACCGAACTTCGCCATCTATGGCAATGCGGATCTTGGCTGCCTGATAGGATGACCGATAGAGCGAAACTTCGTTCAAAGCGAGGGCCTCGGAAACCTTGCCGTCGGCATCTGTGACCCGCATGGTTAGGGGGTGGATGCGTGTCGGCATTGCCGCTCGTAGACGAACGTCCAGCGCTTCGGCACTGTATTCGTTCATCAAGAAGCCGATCGTCCCGAAATTCATGCCATAGACCGGCAAATTGCGGTCCATGACCCTATGCAGGGTTTCGAGCATTAATCCATCGCCGCCCAAGGCAACGACAATTGAAGCGTTTTCTATGCCAGCGTCGCCGTGGCGGTCTATCAGCTCTTTTCGTGCAGCGTTCGCCTCGGGTGTGTCTGAAGAGACAAAGGCAACCTTGCCATCGGTGTAGAGCGCCAAGGTTATCCTCCGCAGAAAAGTATTCTTAAGTCTTGCCTGGACCTAGCATGACGGGCCCGGTCAGCCAATCGGATTGGATCGATTGCCAATCTGCCGAATTGACCATGCCAAATAGCCGATTGCCGCACCGATGGCGATCAGTTGCAAACCAACAAATATGGCGATCAGCCATGGGGCGGCAGTCTCGAGATTAATAATAAGAATAATCGAGAGCACGACGCCAAGCACCCCACTAAGCAAGACCCAGAGCCAGCCAATAATGGGGCGGATGGTCAAGGCCCAGACAACCTTGGAAACGCCCTCGATCATGAAAAACACCACGAGCAATACACCAAATGTCATAAGCGACTGGCCCGGATTGCGCAGGATCAGGAAGCCGATCAATAACGCAAGCACCGCTGAAATAAGCTGAAGCCAGACATAAGGTGTCTGGCGGGCAGGAATCAGGCCGATGGCCTGGAGAACACCGCTTGCAATCAGCAGCCATCCGATTGCTCCGACCACCGCTTCATCCGAAAAAACTGGAGATATGATCGAGAGGAATCCTGCCAGAACAAGCAGGCCGGACTGCGCGAGGTAGAGCAGGGAAAACCGTCGAACGCCGTCGCGCATTGCCTGGCGATACAACTCTGCCGCAGCGTCCATCGATATGGTCATTTCAACTGCTCCCTCCGACTACTGGGTAGAGACTATCTCATTCAGGACAAAAGGGAAATTGATTGTGCCGGCTAAACTCGGCGACCACTGAGTTAGCGCGCCGCGTACGAAGCGTTGTCAGCCAGAGTTGGCGGGCGAGCTGAAGATTACTCTTATGCGGCCTGGAGGCGAAACAATGACAGTCGCGCCAGGGCGGACTGTCAGATTGTGAACTTTGGCAATTTCCCGGGCCCGTTGCACAATAAATGCGAACGAGTCTCACAGCCGGATCAGGATGGAATTTCTGGGAAACGCAGCCAATGGCGCGGAGCGCACGACGGCTATGAAATGGTGCCGGCAGCAGGACTTGAACCCGCGACCCTCTGATTACAAATCAGATGCTCTACCAACTGAGCTATACCGGCAACGGAGCGGTTGCTAGCACCAGTTTTGCGCAGATGCAAGGATCAAGGTGCGCTCTTTCCATGAGATTTGTTGCTTTATCCTCCGTCGCGGCGTTACCCAGTACAATCAACGCATATTGAGGACCTCTCCGCACATGGCCAAGCCCAAACTGTTTGAGCCGATTACAATCGGCAAAACCACTCTGGCGAACAGGATCGTCATTGCACCGATGTGCCAGTACTCGGCTGAAAATGGCGAGATGAACGACTGGCACCTTATACATCTTGGTCAACTGGCGATGTCGGGAGCGGCATTGCTGACGATCGAGGCAACCGCCGTCAAACCTGAGGGCCGGATCACATATGGCGATGTTGGCCTTTATGATGACGCAACAGAAGCCGCAATGAAGCGCGTTTTGGACGGCATCCGGCGGTGGTCCGATATGCCAATTTCGGTTCAATTGGCCCATGCCGGCCGAAAGGCGAGCTGCGAAGTGCCATGGAAGGGCGGGGGGCAGCTTCCGCCAAATCACGCTAATGGCTGGCAGACTGAAGCACCATCAGCGGTTGGCTTTCTCGAAAGCGACAACGATCCTATTGCTCTCGATGAAACAGGGCTTGCGCGAATTCGCGATGCTTTCGCCGATGCGGCGCGACGGTCAGACCGATTAGGGCTAAATGCAATTCAGATTCACGCCGCCCATGGCTACCTACTGCATGAGTTTCTCTCGCCGATTTCTAACCGACGGGACGACAAGTATGGCGGATCGTTGGAAAATCGCATGCGGTTTCCACTTGAAGTCTTCCATGCAGTGCGTGCTGCTTTTTCGGCGGATAAGCCGGTCACCGTTCGCGTTTCGGGAACCGATTGGGTGGATGGTGGCTGGGATGGCGAGCAGACAGTTGCCTTTGCGAAGGCTCTCGAGGCAAGTGGGTGCTCGGCCATCCATATATCGAGTGGCGGGGTGAGCACGGAACAAAAGATTCCCGTAGGCCCGAACTATCAAGTGCCTTTGGCCAGACTGGTCAAACAGGCTGTGTCCATGCCCGTTGTGGCCGTCGGTCTGATTACTGAGGCTGAGCAGGCCGAAGCCATCGTTTCAACCGGCGATGCGGACATGATCGCCGTAGCGCGTGCTGTGCTTTACGACCCGCACTGGCCCTGGCACGTTGCTGCGACCCTGGGCGGCCAGGTCAAAGCACCGCCTCAGTACCTACGATCGCAGCCTCGCCAATATTCTGATCTCTTTCTTACGGAGTGAGTCTACCCGGACGAACGGCGCGCCAGCGGCAGCGACGCGCGGTTTGCAAACGTCCTGTCAATTTCGGTTAGAGTTTTCATCATCAGGCCACGATAGATCGGCTCGCCAGCGTCTGCGATGCGCTCGATCGGCGGTATGCCACGCATCCGTCCCATCAGTGACGCTGCTGCCCCATCGGCTATAGCTGGCGCCATCAGATCATAGGCTGCCGTGCCCGGACCCAGCAGGATCACCTTGTCGATGTCAACGATGGATATCAGGCCACTGATTCCGTGACCGATTGCATTGCCTGCGGCAGCAAAGGCACGCTGGGCGCCGCGGTCGCCTTGCCGGGCACGGGAGATGATCCTTTGAAAATCGGAAGGCGGAACGGCGTTGGCGGGCGCTGCGTGCTCGGGCACAGAATATGCGGCGCGCAATATTGCGTAGTCAGCGGCATAGGCCTCTACGCAGCCTCGCGCACCGCAACGGCAAAGGGCGCCACCAGGCATATGGATCATGTGGCCGAACTCGGTTGCAAGACCAGCATTAGGGCTTGAAGCAGTTGGCATGGTCAGCCCCATCCCAATCGTCGATCCCAGATAGATCGTTGCAATGCTTGATTGGGAAAGGGCAGGGTCCAGCCATTGCATGCCATCTGCCATCAACCGGCCCCGCTTGAACAGCCGGGCTGTCAATCCGAGGCGATCGTGGACTGCAGAAACGATGTCATGGCCGCCCAGATGGGAGATGGGCGACCAAGTCAGTCCATTGCCAGCATTGTCCAGAATGCCCTGAACTGAAATAGATACCCCATGAAGAGCACTGGCGATGTCGGGGTTGCGCTCGATCATTTGCCCAATGCGCTCGATGAACCATGTGGCTGGAGCAGTTTCGGAGAACAGGGCAGGGCCGACCCTTGTCTCAACACGATCGATCAGCACGCCGCCATAGTCCAGAAGCGAAGTGCGGCAACGATTGACGTCGAGCTCGATGAGCAACACGAAACCCGCACAACGATTGTGCACAAGTTGAACTGCCGGGCGTCCGCGTGCCTTTGTGCCAGTCTGAGGCTCTGCGAGCTCTGTGACGATTCCATCGCCGACGAGATCTGCGGCAATGGCTGTGAGAGTGGCGTTGGACAGCCCGGTCAACACGGCAACCTGCGAACGCGACACCGGACCATGACGCCGCAATGTGTCCAGTACCAGCAACCGATTCTGCCGCCGGATCATTTCTGTGTCCGCAACGCCCTGCGCCAAAGGGGCCTCCCATATATGCCGCCAAAGGGTCTTCTATGAGGTGGTGTGCGCGGTTGCACGCATTTTCCCAAGCCAGCAAAACGAAGTTGACACAGCAATACCCGCGTGCCAATTATTTTTTCGGGTATTGAAAAATATCTGGAGCGGACGCCTGAGGAGGTGCGCCGCTGGAGGTATATCCCTTTCAATGTGGTTGGGCGGACAACTGTCCGTAGGAGGAAAATCATGAAAACATTCGCAGCTGCCCTTTTGGGCACGACGGTTCTTTTTGGGCTGGCTGGGGGCGCGTTTGCGCAGGACATTACAGTCGGCGTTTCGTGGTCAAATTTTCAGGAAGAGCGCTGGAAAACTGACGAGGCGGCTATTCAAGCCCAGCTTGACGAGATGGGTGCGAGCTATATTTCCGCCGATGCCCAGTCTTCTGCATCAAAGCAGCTTACCGATATCGAAAGCCTCATCGCGCAGGGCGCCGATGCGCTAATCGTCCTTGCTCAGGATACCGACGCCATTCAGCCTGCTATCGCTGCGGCTGTGGCCGAAGGCATTCCGGTTATCGGCTATGACCGCCTGATAGAAAATAGCGATGCATTTTACATTACCTTCGACAATAAGGGCGTAGGTCGTCTGCAGGCTGAATCGGTCTTTGCCGTTCAGCCGACCGGGAACTATGTTTTCATCAAAGGGTCAAGCACCGATCCCAATGCAGACTTCCTTCATGAAGGGCAGTTGGAAGTCCTTCAGGATGCGCTGGATGCCGGTGATATCGTAAATGTCGGCGAGGCCTACACAGATGGCTGGCTTCCAGAAAATGCCCAGGCAAACATGGAGCAGTTCCTGACCGCCAATAACAACGAAGTCGACGCGGTTGTGGCATCCAATGACGGTACTGCTGGCGGTGCCATTGCTGCGCTTTCTGCACAGGGACTTGATGGCGCAGTGCCTGTTTCTGGACAGGATGGCGATCATGCTGCGCTAAATCGTATTGCGCTGGGCACGCAGACCGTTTCGGTCTGGAAGGATAGTCGCGAACTTGGTGCGAAAGCGGCCGAGATTGCGGTTGAGCTTGCGGGCGGCGCTGCCCTTACCGACATCGAAGGCTCGGTCATGTTTGATGGTGGCCCGAACAGCGTCGAGATGACTTCCCTGTTCCTCGCTCCTGTTGCCATCACTCAGGACAACCTCAATGTCGTTATCGATGCGGGTTGGGTGAGCAAGGATGTTGTCTGTCAAGGTGTCGCCGCGGGTTCGGTCGCAGCTTGCGATTGATCGGCATCATTGAATTTTGATCCGCGGTCGCGGCGCTGTTGAGGCGCCGCGACCCGTTCCTTCCGGAACCAGCCTTTTGGGGGAAAGAATGGCAGACCAGAACGCCATGTCATCTTCGTCGAAAACATCATCGTCCGGTCTTGTGTTGGGCAATCCTATCCAGCGTTTCATGAGCGCGACCGAAATCGATACGCGCCTTCTGGGCATGATCGGCGCCTTGCTGCTGATTTGGATCGGCTTTCACTTCATGTCGGGCGGTCTGTTCATGACGCCCCGCAATCTGTGGAACCTGTCGGTTCAAACAGCCTCAATATCGATCATGGCGACAGGCATGGTGCTCGTCATCGTAACGCGAAATATCGATCTCTCGGTGGGGTCGCTGCTTGGTGTTATCGCTATGGTCATGGGGGTCACCCAGACGGAGTATCTCCCTGCACTTCTCGGCTTCGGTCACCCGCTGATCTGGGCTATTACGCTTGCCGTAGGGATTGCATGTGGGCTGGCCATCGGCGCCTTGCAGGGAGCGATAATTGCCTATCTGAAGGTGCCGGCGTTTATCGTGACGCTAGGGGGGTACCTTGTCTGGCGTGGTGCAGCCTGGTGGGTGACATCTGGGCGCACGGTTGCGCCGCTCGATACAAAGTTCCGTCTGATGGGCGGGGGGCCAGAAGGCGCTGTGGGGTATACAACGAGCTGGGTTCTGGCGATCGTTGCCTGTCTCGCCATAGGGGCATATCTGATCTATGCGCGCCAGCAGCGGCGGCGATTCAACTTTCCGCAGCGTCCGGTATGGGCCGAGGGCGTCCTTGCATTACTGGGATGCGGCGCAGTGATTGGAGCAGTGCTGGTCTTCAATGCCTATCCCTGGCCAATCCGGATTGCCGAGAACTTTGCCAACGCCAATAACATTGCTGTGCCGGAAGGGGGCCTGTTCATTGCGCACGGCATTGCAATTCCAGTGCTTATAGCTGTGGGCGCCGGCGTGGTTATGACCTTTATCGCGACGCGCACCCGGTTTGGACGCTATGTGTTTGCCATGGGCGGTAGCCCAGAGGCTGCCGAGCTGGCTGGGATCAATACGCGGTGGGTCACCGTCAAGATCTTCATGCTGATGGGCGCGCTCTGCGCAATAGCAGCCTCTATCTCATCGGCTCGGCTCAATGCCGCAACTAACGCCATGGGTACGCTCGACGAGCTCTATGTCATTGCCGCGGCGGTGATCGGTGGGACGTCGCTCTCTGGCGGTGTCGGCACAATTGTCGGCGCTATGATTGGTGCACTCGTTATGCAGTCGCTTCAGTCCGGCATGGTGCTGATGGGGCTCGATAGCCCCCTTCAGTCGATTGTGGTCGGCATCGTCCTCGTGGTCGCTGTCTGGCTCGACACGCTATACCGCAATCGCGGGCAGTAAGGATTTGAATCGATGAACCAACACGTGACAACTCCGCTCGTCGAGCTCGAAGATATCTCCATTGCGTTTGGTGGCATTCGCGCCGTCGATGGTGCCTCCATCGATCTCTACCCGGGCGAAGTGGTGGGATTGCTGGGGCACAATGGTGCGGGAAAATCGACGCTCATAAAGATTTTGTCTGGCGCTTATAAACGTGACTCAGGCGCCATTCGCATCGATGGGCAAAGTGCAACGATTAACAATCCGCGTGATGCCAAAGGATATGGCATCGAGACGATCTATCAGACACTTGCCGTGGCCGATAACGTCGATGCTGCCGCCAATTTGTTTCTTGGTCGAGAACTGACCACGGCGATTGGTACGCTCGACGATGTTGCCATGGAGGCCAAGGCCCGCGAGGTGATGGGGCGGCTCAATCCGAACTTCAGGCGTTTCAAGGAGCCGGTAAAGGCCCTTTCGGGCGGGCAGCGACAATCAGTAGCGATCGCACGGGCGATCCTTTTCAATGCACGCATTTTGATCATGGACGAGCCGACGGCGGCGTTAGGTCCGCAAGAGACCACGCAGGTTGGTGATCTCATCAAACAACTGAAGTCTGAAGGAATCGGGATTTTCCTGATCAGCCACGATATCCATGACGTTTTCGATCTTGCCGACCGGGTTTGCGTGATGAAAAACGGCCAGGTTGTGGGCACCGCCAAAACGGCCGAGGTGACCAAGGACGAGGTGCTCGGAATGATCATTCTGGGCAAGTGCCCGCCCGGTGCGACGCCAGGGCCGGGGGCGATGAGGGAGTAGAAATTGGCGGGCGCTTCGGCGCCCGCAGACATTTTCAAACGTTGCCCTTTGCGTCGAGGCTATGTCATTTTCGTTGCAACACAGAATCAAGGATGCGAGCAATGAAAACACGCGCGGCAGTTGCCTTTGAAGCCGGGAAGCCTCTTGAAATCGTCGAGCTTGACCTCGAGGGTCCGAAGGCAGGTGAAGTGCTTGTTGAAATCAAGGCAACAGGCATCTGCCATACCGACGATTTTACCCTCTCGGGCGCAGATCCAGAAGGTCTTTTTCCTGCCGTTCTTGGCCATGAAGGTGCTGGCGTTGTCGTCGAAGTCGGCGCTGGCGTGACTTCAGTCAAACCCGGTGATCACGTCATTCCGCTCTACACGCCCGAGTGTCGTGAATGTCCGTCCTGCCTGTCGCGCAAAACCAATTTGTGCACTGCAATCCGCTCGACGCAGGGGCAGGGGCTCATGCCTGATGGCACATCGCGTTTCTCTTACAAGGGCCAGCCAGTGTTCCACTACATGGGCTGTTCGACCTTTTCAAACTACACAGTGATGCCCGAAATTGCTGTTGCCAAGATCGACTCCAGCGCTCCGTTCGACAAGGTTTGCTATGTCGGTTGCGGCGTGACGACCGGCGTGGGGGCCGTGCTTAACACTGCCAAAGTCGAACAGGGTGCCACCGCTGTAGTGTTCGGTCTTGGAGGTATCGGATTGAACGTAATCCAGGGCCTGCGTATGGCGGGCGCGGACATGATCATTGGTGTCGATCTCAACAATGACAAGAAGAGCTGGGGTGAGCGCTTCGGGATGACGCATTTCGTCAACCCCCGTGAAATCGAAGGCGATATCGTCAGTCATCTGGTCAACATGACGAAACGCGGTGCCGATCAGATCGGGGGCGCGGATTACACATTCGATTGCACCGGCAACGTGATGGTGATGCGCCAGGCCCTTGAGGCCAGCCACAGAGGCTGGGGAAAATCCGTTATTATCGGTGTGGCCGGCGCCGGCCAGGAGATATCGACGCGCCCATTCCAGTTGGTTACGGGCCGCACGTGGATGGGAACCGCGTTCGGTGGCGCAAGGGGCCGTACTGACGTGCCAAAGATTGTCGATTGGTACATGGACGGCAAGATCGATATCGACCCGATGATCACCCACACCCTGCGCCTCGATGACATCAATAAAGGATTCGAACTTATGCGTTCTGGCGAATCCATCCGCTCGGTGGTGCTTTTCTAGGCGTGACGCAAATTTACGTTGATGCTGATGCATGTCCGGTCAAGGCCGAAGTCACTCGCGTTGCCGAGCGGCATGGCCTTGTCCTGACTTTTGTCGCAAATTTCGGCCTGCGGCCTTCGCGAGATCCAATGGTACGCAACGTCATGGTGCCTCAGGGCGCCGATGTTGCCGATGATTGGATCGTCGAACATGCCCAGGCTGGAGACATCGTAATTACATCCGATATCCCTCTGGCGTCTCGCGCTCTGGAAAATGGCGCGCATGTTCTCGGACCGACAGGCAAGCCGTTCACAACGGCATCGATCGGAATGGCGTTGGCGATGCGTGAGCTCAACCAGCACCTACGGGAAACGGGCGAGAGCAAGGGTTATAACCGAGAGTTTAGCGCTCGCGATAGATCCGCTTTTCTCCAGGCTCTTGATGAGCTGGCGGTTCGGCTCAAGCGTGAGCGGCCCGCCAAGTAACTGTTTGTTAAGTATAAAATGTCGCCGTTTGAACACCTTGTTAACCATGGAACGTGCAGCTTGACCCGCGAATACAAGCTTTCGTTGGGTGGTTGCGGTGTTGCGCACAGCATGTTTATTGGCGGCATTGGCCGGGCTCATTTCAGGCTGTGCCAAGCCGCCCGAAGCAAGACCCTCGTTTGGCGGGACCTTCGGTCCGGACACGATTCATACATCGTCTTTCAATCCAGTCGCCATGAGTCCCAGACGGGCCTATCAGCCGATGCCAACACTACAGTCGACACAATTTGGAAAACTGCCGGGGCGAACCGTTACGGTTTCGGAATCGGGACCACTGGGTCTCGAACAGGGCGAAGTCATATTGACGTTTGACGACGGCCCGCGAGCCGGAACGACGGATTCGATCCTCGACACGCTGGATCAATTCGGGGTCAAGGCGACGTTTCTGATGCTGGGCTCTTCTGCAGAACGGTATCCATCTCTTGCCCGCGAAGTGGCGGCTCGCGGACATACGATCGGCACGCACACCTATGACCACGTCGATCTTTCCAGTCTGAGCAACCAAGAGGCGATTGCCGAGATTTATGCCGGGCAACAGGCCGTGGCGGCTGCGCTCGCTCCGGACAATCTGGCACCGTCGCGCTTTTTTCGTTTTCCCTATCTGGCGCAAAACGGCTTAATTCGCACCAGTGCAGTTGAGAGCCGTTTCATAGTTCTCGATGTCGATATCGATTCCAAGGACTACTACGCCGAGACGCCGCAACAAGTGCTGGAGCGTACGCTGGACCGACTCGATGAGAGGGGGGCCGGCGTTGTACTGTTTCATGACATCCACTTACGCACGGCCGCACTGCTACCCGACTTTCTCAAAGCACTGCAGGAACGCGGCTATCAGGTCGTTGCACTAAGATCGTCTGGCGGTGGGGTATTCGATACACCCGTCATCACTGCCGACGCCTCTCGCGGGATCCCTGAGAACTAGCCGGTCGTAGCCGCGAACAACGCTATAGCTGCAGCATTGGAGACATTGAGCGATTTGATGGGTCCTGGCATGTCCAGCCGAACCATCTCGTCGCATAGCGAGCGGGTTTTTTGTCGTAGGCCCTTTCCTTCGGCGCCGAGGATGATTGCGAGCTTTCCGCCAGCTGGCCGAGGACGCAACAATCCTCGCGCCTCAGAATCAAACCCGAGGCACACAAGACCCTGGCCCTTGAGGGTTTCCAGTGTGTCGCCGAGATTGCGGACAGAGACCATTGGAATAAGGTCAAGCGCCCCCGATGCCGATTTTGCGAGGACGCCGGTTTCGCGAGGTGCATAACGGGCTGTTGTAATGACCGCATCTGCCCCAAATGCACATGCGGTGCGTAGGATGGCACCCACATTGTGTGGATCGGTTACCTGATCGAGAACGATAACGAGATCGAGTTTCTCAACGTCGTCCAGTCCGAAACGATCAACTGGATCGACCTCCAAGGCGACGCCCTGATGAACCGCGTCTGCGCCGAGCAGCTTGTCGAGATCACGTGGCGTCGTCTCTTCGACTTTCAGCTTGGGCAGGTCGCCGCCTTCGAACAATCTGTTCAGCCCGTTTGGCGTCGCCAGCAGCCTGCGCTTGGCGCGGCGTGGATTGTCCAGCGCAGCACGTACCGTGTGCAGACCATAGAGATAGACCGGCCCATCGTCAGGAAGGGTGGGGGGGCGTCTTTTCGGCGGAAACTTGTTCTTGCTCATGGAGAATGGCGTATCGCTTTGCCGCGAACTGGGCAAGCGGTAAGCCGATATGTGAAACATATGAAATTTCCTTGCGATGGCAGTTGACAGAAAAGGTTGCTACCACCATAAACCGCCCCGTGATGGTGTTCGAAATGTTCACTGTTGCAACTGCCTCGCTTCGCTGAAGTCGCGATTGTGGAGGGGTGGGAGAGTGGTTAAATCCATCAGACTGTAAATCTGACCGCTTAGCGTACGCTGGTTCGAATCCAGCCCCCTCCACCAAATCGTTCTTGCCCCTTGGGCATGAACCAGACACAGTGGCGAAACGCCCTCGAGCGGGTGTAGCTCAATGGTAGAGCAGAAGCCTTCCAAGCTTACGACGAGGGTTCGATTCCCTTCACCCGCTCCATTCTCTCCGTGCTGGATATGTGAGGTGCGTTCCCTGAACGCTCTCCGATTTGGACCCCACGCACCCTTGGTTCGCAAGTTGCTCAAGACTTCCGGCTTCTTGAGCAAGCCGATTGCCGACTTCACTTTCTCGATCGCGTCCTTCAGGATGGGACGAGCCCTTGAAGTGGACATTGCTGTTTCCTGATCAACCTGCGCGGCCAGCTTCTCCGTCTTCGTGGATTCGTCGTCATTCTGGAACTTGCTCTCCTATACAAGCCCAGAACTCCCGCTAAAGCTAAAAACCAGAACTGCGTGGTGGCGTGAGTTACTTTTCCTCGGGTGCCGGTTCCATTGTCGTCAGGATCCGGATCTGATGGAAGCGTGTCGACATCGGAAGAGGGGTCGTTCTCAAGCGGCGGCGTGATGTCGGAATCGTCGTTGCCTTCTATCGCATCGGCTTCCGCGGAAAGAAGCTCTGCCATCTGCGATGGGTCGGCGACGCTCAGGTCGACCGGGTCCAGTCCGAGTGCCTCTGCTAGGGGCGCTACTCCGGCAGACGCAGAATCACTCCGTCGCCTCTTGCCCACCACCGCCAACTGCATCGAGATAGGGCGAGAGAGCGTCGCTTGCCTGACCCGCGACTCTGCGGCGTCCTCGTCGATTGGCCCACCCGGCTCCGTTTCATCGTCGTCCGAGCCTGGATCCTCCATCCCTGCCGTTTCGTGATCGAAGAGCACACCCAGGGCCCCAGTCGAATCGACGTCGTCATCAAAGTGGTCGATGGCAGAGGCGGGAGCCGGCGCCGCGATTGCGCTCGGCATTGGGCTGGTGGGGTCTAGCTGCATGCCCGTCGACGCTGCGCACGTCCACCAATAACCCCGTGGACCGCCCGACCTGCGACGCCAGCGGTCCTGTCGCGATCTGGTCATCGTTTAGCATGCGACTGGCCATGGCGACATTGAATACGTCGCCTTCGCAGTGCTTACCCTGATAGAATTGATTGTTCGCCGGGTTTCCCGCGTGAAGCTTTTCCCCGACAATTTAGTAAAGATCGTCCGGCAAGACCTCGTGCCTGTGGTAGTTCGGCATGATCAGACCAAGACCGCCGTTGTCATACAGTTTTCGGTTCCCGGACAAGCTGTCCCAGATTAGCGTGATGCGGTGGCTATCGCCGTCCCCGAGGTTGATTCCGGTTGCAGGAATATGCGGTGCGGTTGCTTCTGGTTGGGCAGGCCGCCGTGCTAAAGCGTGGGTGCTCGCGGCGGGCGCGGAACAGGCGTATGGCCACCGGAATATCGCCCTGATGATTGACCATAATCGATAGACCACGGGCATGCCCGTATTGCTGGCTGGCATGACGCATTCGCCAGCGTCGATTTTAGGCCAGATGATGATTTGTGTATTACGCCGGAAGCTGGCGTAGAGACTCACATGACGGCGGGATACAGGTCAGACAGGGCCTTGCCCATGGCCGTTTCCACGCCCGGTTCGCCCTGTCCATGCCCTGCCGCGCCGACAATTCGTACACTTACATCGGGCCATACTTTCGCTACGGCGTAGGACGTGGCGGGGGGGCACAGAAGGTCGTATCGGCCCTGAATAATGTGCCCCGGAATGCCCGTCAGTTTCGCAGCTCCAACCAGCAGCTGGTCGGGTTCAAGAAAGCAGCCATTAGAAAAATAGTGAGCTTCCATGAACGGAGAGGCGGGAAGCCGCGCTCCAGCAGCTGGAAGCTGGGAGAAATCCAGCCTGTCGGCTGGCGGCGCAATCTGGGACAGAATGCGCTCGGTCTGATACCAGGCAAAGGCCGCTGGCCGATGTGTTTGAGGATCGGGATCGAGGATGCGGTGCCAGTAGGCCCCAAGCGGGTCGGCACGTTCAGCAGGCGTAAGCAGGTCCAGGAATTCAGCATAAAGACGCGGGTAGAAATGTGGCATGGCCGTCAAGAATGCCCGCTCGAGTTCACCGCGTGTACCCAAAAAGGTAGCGCGCAGGACCATGCCGGTAACGCGGTCCGGATGGCTTTGCGCATAGGCGATCGCAAGCGTCGCGCCCCACGAACCGCCCACAACCAGCCACCGATCTATCCCCAATGTTGTGCGGATGACCTCGATATCGGCGATCAGCCGGTCCGTGGAATTGGCCGATCGCTCCCCGGCAGGCGTGCTGCGCCCGGCGCCGCGCTGGTCGAACAGTACCGCGTGGAAGCGGTCCGGATCGAACAGGCGGCGGTGGCCGGGCTGGCATCCGCTGCCCGGCCCGCCATGCAGGAATAGCGCCGGGACGCCGTCAGGATTGCCCACGGTCTCGACGTAAAGCGCGTGGCCTTCGCCGACCGGCAGCATTTGCGTCGTGAGCGGGGCGTACAGTTCGGTATCGACCGCCGCCTCACGTACCATCGACCGGATCCGCTTCGAGCGTGCCGCCGGCGAAATTGCGGTAGATGAACCGCGTTGTGCCGGTTTCGGCCTCGGCTTCGGCCGTCCGGAAAATTTCGTTGTGATGCGGAGACAGGGCGCAGGCCGGGTCGGTGTTGTCGGCGCTTCCGGTCAGTGCAAAGGCCTGGCAGCGGCATCCCCCGAAATCGACCTCCTTGAAGGCGCAGCTCTGGCACGGCTCGGGCATCCAGCCGGTGCCGCGATAGCGGTTGAAGGCGTCCGAGTTCTGCCAGATCCAGGCGATGGAGTGGTTGGATCGCACCGATAGAAAATCGAGGTCGGTGATGGTTTCGGCAGCATGGCAGGGCAGCACCTTACCCGAGGGTGTGATGTTGAAGAACTGCCGACCCCAGCCTCCCATGCATTTCTTGGGGCGCTCGGCGTAATAATCGGGGATGACGAAATCGATATCGAGAATGCCCTTGAGCTGTTGGCGGGCATCCTCGACCACTTCGGTTGCGTGGTCGATCTGGGCGATGGTGGGCATCAGCGCGGCGCGGTTCTTGAGTGCCCAGCCGTAATACTGGACATTGGCGATCTCGATGCGGTCGGCATCCATATCGACCGCCATGGCGATGATCTCTTCGAGCTGGTCGAGGTTCTGCCTGTGCATGACGGCGTTGACCGTCAATGGCAGATCGAGTTCGCGCGCCCAGCGCGCCACTTCATGCTTTTTTGCGTGCGCGTTGCGAAAGCCGGCCACCCGGTCGGCCTTTATAGCGTTGCTGCCCTGAAAGCTGATCTGGATATGGGACAGGCCAGCGTCGGCCAGTTCCTTAAGCTTTTCGCGGTTCAAAAGAACTGCCGATGTGATGAGGTTGGTGTAGAGATCGCGGTCGTTCGCGTGCTGAACCAGCTCGACGATGTCCTTGCGGGCCGTCGGTTCGCCACCGGAAAAATGGACCTGAAGCACGCCGATTTCGGCAAGCTCATCAAGAACGCGCTTCCATTCCTCAGTGGTCAATTCGTTGCGCGCCCGTTCCATTTCCAAAGGATTGGAGCAGTATGGGCATTGCAGCGGGCATTTGTGGGTCAACTCGATCAAAACGGCCAGCGGAATGCCGTATTTTGCGGTGACCGGTTTGCCCCTGCCTTCGAGCAGGGCCAGTCCGTCATTGGGATCGGCTTCGATCGGAGGATGGTGTCGGTCGAGTGTCGGGCTCATGGTTTTCCTCCTCCATCGATCAGAAATCCGGAATTGGCCAGATCCTGAATCATTTCGATCACGTCGGCCTCGATCTGGTCGGTGGGCGCTGCGTATTTTTCGGCCAGCGTTTGGGCCATGGCCGCAATGGTGCGCTCGCCATCGCACAAATGCAGAATCTCAACGGCGATATCGTCGGGTGCCATCACCCGTTCGGGCACGAGAAGCACCCAGCGGCCGCGGGTGTCGTCGTGGCGCAGCTTGACCCCGCGGGCGAGGCGCGGGGCGCTTTGCGGTGTTGCCACCATGCGGCGGCGTGAGGCTGGCGCTGCCTGGATCATGGTGCGTCCGGGACAAATGCGCCAGGCGGAATGTGTCCGCCGACATAGGCGTGGTGAAGCGCGTCGAGCTGTGCCCAGAGCACGTTGGTCTTGAAGATCAAAGCGTTGCACACCAGCCGCCGCTCCTGGGGGGTGCGCGCATGGGTTTTGACATAGTCGAGAGCGTAATCGGCGTCGCGGGTCGCCTGGTCGAGTCGGCGCGAAAAATAGGTCATCACCTCGGGCGAGATGAAGTCGTAATGCTCAAGCATCCCGGCGATGCGCTCCTGATGAAGATTGGGCGCAAACAGTTCGGTGAGCGATGAGGCGATAGCTTCGAGCGGAGACCGGTCGCGCACGAAATGCACATAGGCTTCAACGGCAAACCGGGTGGCGGGCAATATGCCTTCGGTCGATTCCACATAGTCAGGGTCAAGTCCAAGCCCGGTGGTGAGCTTGAGCCAGCGCTCAATGCCGCCTTCGCTGCCGATATCGCCATCATGATCGGAAATGCGGTGGCGCCATTCGATGCGGGTAGCTCGGTCGCGGAACCGCGAAATCACAACGGCATCCTTCAAGGGAATGGTCGACTGGTAGAAATAACGGTTGAGCGCCCAGGCCTGCACCTGCCCCTTATTGAGCTTGCCTCCGTGCAGCAGGCCGTGGAACGGGTGCAGATTGTGGTAGCGCGTCGCGCCGATATGGCGAAGCTGGGCTTCAAGAGCGTCGGGGGAAGCGAGCTCCAGGTCGGAGGCGACCGAAAGTGCTGTTATCTGGTTCATAACTCAATCTCCATCCGTTCGGCGGGTATGGACCACCCAGCCGCTTCCAGGGCTTTTCGTTCATCGGACTCCGGATGCAGCGCCGGATTGGAATTGTTGATGTGCAGGAAGAATTTCTTGCCAATCGCGGTTTCCGCGAGCGCCGGAATGGCGTCACTCATGGCAATGTGGCCCATGCGCTGGCCGGTCTTTGAACTGAGGCCCTGCGCAATCATCTCGTCATCGCGCCACAGCGTGCCATCGAAAAACACGGCTTCGGCCCCTTCGATCAGGCTCATAATTTCTTCGGTGACCGCGGCACAGGCGGCCAGAAACACCATGCGCGCGCCGCTCGAGCGGTCAGTGATGACGAGGCCGAGCGTGTCGCCTTCGGCATTTTCATCATGGCCCTCGAGAAACAGCGCGGTTTTGCCCGGTGCCGCGAAGGCAAAAATCTCCAGCCCTGAGGGTGATCCGTCTGGCAGTGCTGGCGCAAACCTTTCGCCGGTCGTAATGGACCGGCGTGTTACGTTTTCGGGCTTTAGTGCATTGAAAATCGAATTGGCGCCGAGGATCGAAAGCACGCGCTCATGGGCGTATAATGTGAATGGCGAACCTTCGCGCAGCGTCAGAAGTCCGGTTATCGCGTCGATTTCACCATTGGTCAGAATTACGCCCGCTATGGGCGAATGGCGCTTTAACCCGGGGTTGGGCCACAGCGACGGAGTGTTGGCAATTTGCTGGCGCAGATCGGGCGAGGCGTTGATCAAAAACCAGTGCTCGCCATCGGAACTGATGGCGATCGATGCCTGGTTGCCGCCGATATCGAGCGTGCCTGAGCGCGCATCACGGCAATTGTCGCAGCCGCAATTCCATTGCGGCACTCCGCCGCCTGCCGCAGCACCGAGTACGAGGATTTTAATCATAACGGGAGACCGCGGCAGGCAAAATCGACTATTTGCGCTTTGCGCAAGCGTACATGTTGATTTCCATGCTGACAGGAATTTCAGTGAGCTTGGGCTTGTTCCAGGCCATTGTCTTTCTCCTCATTTGAACACGGCATCGTCGCCGTATTGTTCATCGTGGGAAGAGAGCGCGCCGCACGCAATCTATCGAACCCATAACTGCGCGCATATGGCCGCAGCTTCATGGGCTCTAAAACTTGGCCTTTGGCCCGCCATCGAGAAAGGGAGGAATGGGCAAGACTTCTGGGAGAACGATGGCTTTAGCAGCGTCTCTTAATGTTTCGAGGAAGGTTCGATAGGGTTCGGCATGCTGATACTGCGTAGGAATAACCGCCATGATTTGCCTGGGTCCAGCGTTTACAGCGTAAAGGCGAATGCCTTTGAGCGTTTCCGCGCCGTGCAACAGAGAGAGAGCGGGAACCAGACAGACCCCCGTGCCTGCCCGAACCAATTCGGCTGCTACCTCGAAGCTACGACATTGGGCGACGACTGTGTGACTCGGGAACAAGCGTTCATACCAGTTTTGGACGCGTTTGGTGTGTTGAGTGCCAAACGCGAACTGTATCGACTGATTGAGAACGGCAAAGGCTTCCGCGGGTAGTTCATGTTCCGGTTTTTTGACTTTTGCGAGGTCGAGATGGGCGGGTACGGCCAGAACGTGGGAATCGGTTAGCAGGGGTATTTGGGCAAACCCGCCGCCCGAGGCCGCCAGTGAATTGTCTGCAAGCAGTCCTACGGCAATGCGGCGGTCATAGAGCAGTTCGAGAATGTCGGATGGGGCCATATCCTGAATATCAAAATCGATATCGGGAAATATCCCCTGTAGGCGGCGCAGAGCCGGGGGCAGAAGAACGCGTAACACCGAGGTGATGCCGGCCAACCTGACCGTCATTCGGCGGCCTGAGGTAAACTCCAGCAGTCCGTCTTCGAGATCTCGCATGCCGCGCAGGACGTGTTCCGCCTTGGGCAGGAGATACAGTCCGGCCTCGGTGAGTTCCATTTCTCCTGGCCGGCGATTGAACAGGCGCGTTCCGACGAGCGTTTCAAGCCGTGAGAGTTGCTGGGATAGGGAAGGCTGGGCAATCCCCAACTGCTTGGCAGCTTCCGTTAATGTGGCCGCGTGGACAACTGCTGTGAATATTTTGAGTTGGTGCAGTGAAATATCGAGGTGAGATTTTGTTGATTGGGAGTTCATGGTTACGATGCTCAATCTCATGCGCGCAGCCGGTCGTGGTCGTTCGCGGACTTTGGCCAACGCCCCCGACGCGCCGTATCCCTACCGGCGGGGCCACAGTAGCGCAATTGCCGGGTGTGCGAACGGCAGAAAAGTGCCCACTTGGCTGTTACTACGGTGATGGAGCGCCCTTCCGGGTCGACAGACATGAGGCGGGAAGAGGTCCGCTATCTGGTGGCCAGTGTTTCTAGCCAGTTCAGCTCTTGGGTGGTTAGTGCAATGCCCAGATCGTCCGATGATTTGCGGTTCGCAAATCGATGTTGCCCAGGAAAGCGAGAAACGCCCGCTGATTGCATCTGGTCAATCAAGGTTTCGGCGCGAACCCCGAAAGGCGCGCCGCCGGCGAGGGCTGCATTGATAAGGATAATCAATTGGCCAGTGTAAGGTGTCGCGGCGCCGGGATGGCCGGACCAATCAAACTCGAACGAATAGTGTCCGCCCGTCAAAGCCGCTGACATCAGTTCGATCATCATTGAGATCGACGAACCCTTATGGCCGCCGAATGGAAGTAGCGCGCCGCCATTGAGAACTTCGTTGGGATCGATGGTCGGGTTGCCATTCGTGTCGACACCCGATCCGGGGGGGAGGGCCTGGCCGTTGCGAGCAGCTATCTGGACATCGCCATTTGCCATCGACGACGTTGCCATGTCGAAAACGATTGGCGTTCCGGTTTGGGTCGGGGCCGCAAACGCTACGGGATTGGTGCCGAACACGGCGCTATGGCCCCCATGTGGCACTGTACAGGCAAACGAGTTCACAGTTGAGAGCGCAATAAAACCCTGTTCGGCGAAGGGCTCGAGATCCGGCCAAAGCGCGCTTAAGTGGTGAGAATTGCGGATCGCGAGAAGGGCAATTCCATTGGTCCGGGTTCTGTCGATCAAGGCTTCGCGCGCCAAAGCCAGCGCTGGTTGCGCAAAGCCATTACGGGCGTCGACGCGTAGGAATCCGGCAGCTGCGTCTTCGATCGTGGGGATTGCCATGCCATCGACCCATCGCGTGGCAAGGCTGTCAGTGTAGCCCTGCATACGGAATATTCCGTGACTTTTGGCACCGTCGCGTTCACACCGTGCGCAATTGTCGGCAAGGATGGATGCGGTCTGCTCGCTTGTCCCGAAGCGGAGAAATATCGTTTCGAGAAGCGTAACGAGTTCGGCAAACGACACGCGCAGATCAGTCATCACGCACTCCTGGACGGCCAGGTGTCTCCAACCCTGTAACCGCCCGGCCAGGGATCAGACGGATCGAGCATCAGCTGTTTGGTCTCAGTGACCCAGCCACGGCCCGCAATCGATGGGATGATTGCTGGCGTTCCAGCGAGTTCGGTGGTGCTTTCTATGCGACAGTTGAACTGGCTCCCGATGATCGAGACACCCGCAAAATCTTCTCCGACGGCAAGCTGGCCCTTGGCGTGCAGGACCGCCATGCGGGCAGAGCAACCGGTGCCGGTTGGCGAGCGGTCAAGCTTGCCCGGTTCAATTGCCACCGTGTTGCGGCCGGTTTTGACGCCGTCCACTGTCTCGACAGGCGCTGTGAACTGGCAAAATGATATGTGGGACCAATCGGGATTTGTTGGATGGGAAAAGCCCAACTGCTCGGTCGCTGCTCGGGTTATCTTCATGCCGGCGTCCGCCAGATCCTTTGCTTCGTCGGGAGAGAGAACGAAACCGGCCGATTTTGCGTCGACAATAACGAAACTGTCGCCACCGTAAGCGGTATCGACTGTCAATGTACCTAAGCCTTCAACCTCGATGGTCGCGTCGAGGTGCTGCGCGAAGCTTGGATGATTGGTGACGCGGATCGATACTGCCTTGCCGTCCTTGCAAGTGGCGACGACGTCGACAAGCCCGCCAGGGGCTTCGAGAGTGAAGTACGTGTAAGGTTCCTCCATCGCGATGATGCCGGTGTCGAGCAACACTGTGGACACGCAGATTGAGTTCGAACCCGACATGGGCGGCGTGTGGACCGGCTCCATAATGATCCAACCCATCGCAGCTTTGGGGTCCATAGGCGGCACAAGTAGATTGACGTGGCGGAATACGCCGCCCCGGGGCTCGTTGAGGACGAAGTTTCGCAGCGCGTCATCCTTGGCGATCCAGCGCGCTTGATCCCAGATCGTATTGCCGGGCGGCGGAGCAACGCCGCCTACGATTACGTCACCAACCTCGCCCTCGGCATGGCAGCCGACAACATGGATGATTTTCGATGTGCGCATATTAAGTCTCCAGCCATTTTGGCAGGCGTTGGGGGGCATTTCCGTCAAGAGCGGCCTCGACGCAGTCCGCCAGGCTACCCAAGCGAACGGAGCGACCGGAGAGTCCGGGGCCGTAATGAGCGTATTTGCCTGAGTCGGTGAGCACCGTCTTGGCCGTGGGGGGGAATACAGGTTCGGAAATTGAGCACCAACAGAGGTCCGAAACCGTTGTTACACCACTGGCAACAAGGCGAGACAGCGTGCCATCGTTTGCCATGCGCGACTTGGTTTCCCGGCCAACTGTAAGAATGACGCTTACCGCAGGGTGGATAGGTCGACCGTCGAGGGCGTCGGCAAGTCCATGACATTCAGATAGTGAAGCATGCGGGCTGCCAATCGCTACAAGATCGATCTGTTCGGGGCCGGCGTTAAGGCGTTGCCATGTCGACGTCATCAGTGCGGTGTCGATAATAGTGTGGGGCGTATCCTGGACGTCAGCGTTTCCGGCCTCTGGTGTGACGCCTTCTATATGGAGCATCGGCGCAGCCGATGTTGTTCCGAACGCGGCACACAACGCTTTAAGGTCGTCACGGCTCGGCCGGGCAGAAGCGAGTCCACGGAGCAAAGGAATGCGGTCAGGAGCCAACAGCCCGGCAATGTAGCCGATCAATGGCCAGAAAGCGCCGTCAGGCTCATCGGGACGATCCACATCGATGACGAGGCGCGCCCGGCGGTGTGCATCGAGATACACGCCCGAGAGCGGCGCACGACCGGTCAGCGCTATACACAAATCGAGAAAATCAGGGTGTTTTGCAGTCCGGGCACCCAGCACCGAATTGGCAAAGATCACAGCGTTCGATTCGGACCAACCAACGGCTTCGCCGGAGCTGGGCGCGGTATCAAGCAGATACGGTGCGCAGGTGAAAGTTGGCGAGCATCCCATGCGTACATAGGCGTCTGCCAGCTTGGCGGCGGGCGTACCGAAATGATCGGGGACGCCTTGAGACTGCCAGTGCTCGTGATCAACGGAGATGGCATTCATCGATGTCGGGATAACGACTTTTCCGTCCATGTCCGCCATGGTTTGCGCGAATGTGAGATTGGCGGGGCTGGCATAGATGCAGCCATCGATATGTGCCTGGGTAACGTCGATGAGCTGGTGAGCGCCCTGCTGGGCAGCCATGGCGCAGAGGATGCGCATGGCTTGCGCCGCTGCTGGGCCACTGTGCCCCTCTAGCATTGCGGTATCGCTCTCGCTCAGCTCCAAAGCCGAGACCTGGGCGGGAAGAAGTTGGATCGGTTGTCTATCGGCGACGATTTCAGTTTCAGTGATGGTTATGCGTTGTGCCGAGGCTAAAACAGCGAATGCCAGAGTGTCGGCGCGCAACACAGGAATCGCATGACCAAATATCTCCGCAACCAAGGCGCCCAGCGTCAGGACGTCCTCGGGCTCTGAAAATATCAGCGCGGCCGGCGCACGGTTATTCAATGCGAGGTCAAGCAAAACCCCCGACCCGGTACATGATCCACGCGAAGACGGCATGAGGAGAATTTTGCCGGTGACGTTCTCCCCATGGAGCGGGTGATGGATGTCGATAATGTTGCCAGTCGCCGGGTCGACCCCACCCCAGAAACTCAAAGCCTCGGAGCTGGCAAGAACCAGGCCCTCTGCCGCACCGCCCAATATTGTGCGGGCCGTACAATGTTCCTTCATTTCAACTTGCCGGTAGAATTGGGGTGAGGCTGCGCCATTGATTGGCTCCGTGGCGGGATTGAGAGGCAGCCCACAAAGACTGCCTCTCACTATGTGCTCGTGTCAAAGAACGGACTTGAGGAATTCCGCGGTTTCGGGCCGTTCGGGATTCTCAAATAGCTGGCTGGGTGATCCGATTTCGTGGATCAGACCGTCCTTGAAAAACGCCACCCGATTTGAAACCTCACGCGCGAATGCCATCTCGTGTGTAACCACAATCATCGTCATGCCCTCGTTGGCGAGAAGTCGCATGGTATCGAGCACTTCTCCCACGAGCTGGGGATCAAGTGCCGAAGTGACTTCGTCAAACAGCATGTATTGGGGTTCCATGGCCAGCGCGCGGGCGATGGCCATGCGTTGCTGCTGTCCGCCGGACAATTTGCCCGGATAGACCTTCAGCTTATCGCCCAAACCCACATGGTTGAGTTGCTTGATGGCGATTTCATCTGCCTCTGCCTTGGATTTTCCGAGCACCTTGCGTAGCGCCAGGGTCGTATTTTCCAGCACCGTGAGATGGGGAAACGCGTTCCATTGCTGGAAGACGATGCCGATGTTACGGCGGAGCTTATTGAGGTCGGTGTCCTTGGCGTGGACTTCTGTGCCATCAACTGTGATCTTTCCAGCATCAATGGGTTCCAGCCCGTTGATACACATCAGCATTGTCGACTTGCCGGATCCCGAGCCGCCGATCACCGAGACCACTTCGCCCTTATCGACGGTCATCGAAACGCCCTTTAGGACCTCGAAGCTGTCGAACGATTTTCTGACGTTTTCGATTTCAATCATTTTCGCGCCATTTCTTTTCGAGGTGAGCGCCGAGGCGAGAGACCGGGAAGCTCACGATGAAGTAGATCAGACCCGCGATCGCCAGGATAAGCAGCGCCTCGTGGGGTTTACGGGTGATGATGATCTGGCTCGAGCGCAGCAGCTCGATAACGCCTATGGCGTAAACGAGGGCTGTGTCTTTCATGACGCCGAGGGTCAGACCGATCCAGGAGGGCAGCATGACGCGTGTGCCCAGGGGCAATACGATGTAGCGCATATCCTGGGTCCAGCTCATGCCGAGCGATCGTGCAGCGCGCCGTGTGGTGGTGGGTACCGATTGGATGCCGCCACGAACGATCTCGGTACAAAATGCCGAAGTGTAGGCGGCCAACACAACACAGCCTACGACAAACGGGTTCATGCCCCAGCCGGCAATGGACTGGAATGAATTGAACAAGATGAACTGGATGAGGAGCGGTACAGACCGCAAAATATCGAGTACGGCGCCCATCGGATAGTTCACAAACCAAGGCGATTGTGCGCGGACTACCCCGAAGAAGATCCCCAGTAGGGTGCCGCCGAGCATCGCCCAGAATGTGATGGCGAGGGTAAGGCCCGCGCCCGTCATCATGAAGGTCAGATCGCCGATGGTGATGGAAGTTCCAAGCATTGTCCGGTCCTCCCCTAATACCTGAACAGTCGCCAGGCCACGAGCCGGGCGCCGCCAGTGACGATCTTGGCGATGACGTAATAAATGGCAGCAGCGAGCGCGAAGAACTCAAATGTTCGGAAAGTGCGCGCATTGAGCTCCTGGGTGACGCCTGTCAGGTCGGTGTTCAGCCCAACGAAGATCCCGATCGATGTCATTAGGATTGCCCAAACCATCTGGTTGGTCATGGGGTGGAAAACCGCGCGGAACATTTGCGGCAGCACGATGAGCCTGAAGGCATCGAAGGCGCCAAAGCCTAAAGACCGAGCCGCGCGGGTTTGGGTTGCCGGTACGGCACGAAGACCACCGCGGAACGTTTCGGCGAGATAGCCCGCGTTATTGAACGCTATGCCGACCAGGACCGCCCAATAGGAGTCCAGATAGAAGATATTGATGCCCAGAGCCCGGAAATCGACCCCGAACAGTGATGCCACGCCCTGAAGTACAGCGGGGACACCGAAATAAATCATATAGACTTGGAACAGGGCGGGCGTATTCCGGGCAATTTCGATCCATGTGCTCGCAAACGCTCGCAGTGGCGCACTATGGGACCCTTTGGCCAGCGCCAACGGGACCCCGATCAATATGCCGATAATCATCGAGAGAACAGCAATTTGCAGCGTGATCAGTGCGCCGTCAATCATCTGGGGCAGCGCGCGAAATGCCTGTCCCCAGTGAAAGGTATAGTTGATGTCAAACATTTCAACGGTTCCCCGGTTTCGATCTGGCCCGCTCAGGGCGCGCCGCGAAAGCAAGACCGCAGGCGCCCCAAGAGCGCCTGCGAACCGGGATGGCGCTAGTAGTAAACGCCGGGAACGGTCAGGTCAGGTGCTGCAGCGCCGCCGCCGACCCATTTCTCAAACAACTCGTCATAGCGTCCGGTGCGGACCTGCTGATTGACGAAGAGATTGAGGTAGTTCAGCAGGCCGTATTCTTGGCGAAGCGCGATCAAGCTGACGTAATCGACGAGGTATGGTGCATCGCCTTTGATCACGAAACCATCGAAGTTGCCTTCGTTAACTGTCGACGCGGCGACGGTGCCGGTCACTACAGTCGCGTCGATTTGCCCCTGATTGAGGGCAAGGAACACATCGGCCTGGCTCTGGAATGTACGGAAAGAACCGCCAGCATCCCACTCGTTGAAGTCTTCTTCGAGAGCAATGGCTTCAAACACGCCAGCGACCGAACCAAGATTCTTGCCGGCCAAGTCTTCGTAACTCTCGATGCCGGTATCTTCACGCGTCAGAACGACGTTGATGAATGCAAAGTAGGGCACGGAGACGCCGATTGTCTTCGCGCGCTCGAGTGTATCTGAAGTGGAGGCTACACCGACATCGGCACGGCCCGAAACGAGCGCAGGAATACGATCGGGGAAGGGTGTTTCAACGATTTCTGCAGTAACGCCGAGTGCGGCGGCCAGATCGTTACATGTATCGACGTCGAAGCCGACAGGTTCGTTATTGTCGTCGCGCGAACCCATCGGGGGGAAGTCGAGCGTGACGGCGCAGCGCAATGTACCCGAAGCAATGATATCATCGAGTTTGTCGGCAAAAGCCGGAGTTGCCGCAGCAAGGCCGAGCGCTACAGACGCCGCGGCAATCAAGGCAGGAAATTTCATGTTGATCCCTCTCTTTTGGTGCAGTTTTAATGTCGCTGGTCGCACGCCACTCCATTGCGCGTGGTCTTTTATTGACGTGCGCCATTCCCTCATCCGGCCAACTGCTCACCGGCTTCACAATATGTTTGCATAATTGTATCCAATCTACAATATACTAATTGTAGGGAGCTTCGCCGGGTCGTATTGATGCCGTATTGGCGTGATGCGAGGGTGGATGACGGAAGATAGTGAGGCCAAAAATTGGCTACTGCACTGAAAGTAAAGGCGTTTGATCTTGGCAGGCAGGCTTCGGCCGGGGACGTGATCTACGATGCCCTGCGTGATGCGATCATTCGCGGCGAGATTGAGGAGGGGGAGCCTCTTCGCCAGGATTCAATCGCCCAAATGTTCAACGTATCGCGAATTCCGGTTCGTGAGGCTATGCAGCGGCTCGAGGCGCAGGGACTTGTCGTATCCGAACGTTATAAGGGCGTTGTCGTCGCTTCGCTAAGTCATGACCAGATTACGGAGATTTTCCAATTTCGGGCTTTGGTGGAGCCTACCGTAATCGAGTTGGCGGTTCCCATGATGAGCGAATCGTCTTTGGAGGCCGCACAGCGCTATTGCGATGCTTTTGCTGCAGAAGCAGACCCGCTGCGTTGGGGGGACCTCAATAGGGATTTCCACACTGCGCTTTATAAGGACTCTGACAAAAAGTTCTTTTTGTCGATGATCGACAAGACCAACGATCTCGTGGAGCGTTATGTGCGGTTGGTGCTCTACCTTACGCAGGGCATGCGCTCTGCTGTCGAGGAGCACCAGGCCATCCTGGATGCATGCAAGGCGCGCAAGCCGAAACTCGCAGCCGAATTAACGCGTCAACACATCGATCAGGCTGGAAAGGCGCTTGTAGGCTATCTGCGCGAACACCATCGCTAGCAAACCTTTCTGGCAAAACGATGCTGCCGCTTTGCGCCCGGTGTTCCCAACATTGACCTAACGCAAGTTGCGGAACGAAGCAGCTTCAGGAGCATTCATCGCGCAGATTTTTTCTGCGGAGACATGTGTTATGGCCGGCCAGGCAGCCCAGCATCAAAGTGTACAGCCAGGGCACGAGAGTGCCATGCATCCAGAACCTGACTTTGCCCCGTTCTATCCCGGCAGCGGTCGCTTGGAGGGGAAAATTGTTATCATCACTGGCGGGGATTCAGGGATTGGCCGCGCCGTAAGCGTTCTGTTTGCACGGGAGGGCGCACGTATTGTCGTTGTGTACCTCGATGAGCACGATGACGCTGAACGAACGCGTAGGCTGGTGGAGGCCGAGGGTAGCGAGGCGCTACTCATCGCGGGAGACGTTGGAGACCCCGAGTTTTGCGGTGCGGTGGCTGAACGTACGATCGCAAAGTTCGGGCGGATCGATATCTTGATCAACAACGCTGCTGAGCAGCATGTGCGTGAAGACCTTGCAGCTTTAGATGCTAATGCCATGAAGGCGGTCTTTGAAACAAATATCTACAGTTGTTTTCATATGGTTCAGGCCGTTATTGACCATCTTGATTCCGGCGCGCGCATCATCAATACGGCATCCATCGTTGCGTATCGCGGTCATCCACAGCTTGTTGATTATGCAATGACGAAAGGCGCCATTGTAGCACTCACGCGGTCACTTGCCGCCCGGTTCGCCGACAAAGGAATTTTAGTCAACGCAGTGGCGCCTGGCCCAATTTGGACACCGCTGATACCTGCGAGTTTTTCGGCCGATAAGGTGGCTAAATTTGGCACCGACACACCGCTCGGTCGACCCGGCCAGCCAAATGAAGTGGCTCCTGCTTATCTCTTGCTGGCGTGCAAGGATGGGCGATACATGACCGGACAGACCATCCATGTTGATGGCGGCGACTTTCCAAGCAGTTGACAGTCGATGGCGACGCTCGACCCGAGGTTTTCTGCAGGACGCCTGCGTTACGTCAATGATGACGAGCCGGGCATAACACGCCGTCGACGGGGTAAGGGATTTTCGTACACCACGGCCTCGGGGCGCGCCGTTTGTCGGTCGGGTGACGTTGCCAGGATCAGGGCCTTGGCTATTCCTCCTGCATGGACGGACGTCTGGATATGTCTAGATCCTGACGGTCATATTCAGGCGACAGGACGCGATGAGAAGGGGCGCAAGCAATATCGGTATCACGACCAGTGGCACGCCGATCGCGGGTCAGCGAAATACGCGCTGTTAGCTGAATTTGCCAGAAACCTTGCCAAATTGCGCAAAGCTATAGACGCCGATTTGCGTCGCCACGGACTGCCGCGAGAAAAGGTCATCGCCAGCGTCGTTTGGCTAATGGACCACACCATGATCAGGGTCGGTAATGAAAGCTATGCCCGCGACAACAAGAGTTTTGGGCTTACAACCTTGAGGTCGCGACATGTCGAGATTACCGGCACCAAACTGCAGTTCCGTTTTAAGGGGAAGTCGGGAAAGGAATGGATCGTCGGGCTTTCCGACCGGCGTATGGCGCGGGTTCTTCGCGCCATAGAGCACTTGCCCGGCCAGCGGTTGTTCCGTTATCGCGACGAGGATGGGCTTCACGATGTCGCGTCTCATGACGTCAATGACTATATCCGGAACGCGATCGGCGAGCGGTTCAGCTCAAAGGATTTTCGTACCTGGGGTGGAACGCTGCGGGCGCTGACGATGCTTGCCGAAACCGAGGTGCCTGATACGACAAGCGCGAAGGCGCGAGCACTCAATTGTGTTATCGATACCGTTTCTCAATATCTTGGCAACACCAGAGCCGTGTGCCGATCCTGCTACGTTCATCCCACAGTTATTGAACGGTGGGAGCGAGGGCTGCTCAGCAAGGATCTTTCCGGAATTAGTGCCAAGCGCCCGCGACGCTCCGGGTTGGATACCCAAGAGTGCGTGGCAGCAGTTTGGCTGGAGAAATATGCTGGTCGCCGCTAGAGCTTGACAACAGTGCCTGCTGCAGCGCTCTGGCTCAGCAATGCAAGCCGGATCAGGCTGTGATCTGGGCAGTTGTGCGTATTGGCAATCCGTACTGCACTCTCTTCGAGCTTAAGTAGTCGCCGCTTGTGCTGAGCGATTTCTTCACGAACTGACTGCGCAACGGTTTTTTGCGATCCCATCATAGGACATGATCTTACAGCAACTTATGCTTACTGCACTAACATAAGTTAATTTGGTCGTTAGGTGCACAGCAGTGCCACTTGGAACCCGGTCCGGGCTTGCGAATTGAATCAAAAATATCGGTTCATTTGTCAGGACAGTCCCATGCCATCTGCGCGTCCCATCTGGAAAGGTCAGATCAGATTGTCACTCGTGGCGATTCCGGTTGAGCTCTATTCGGCGTCAAAAACCGGAGCACGCCTCTCATTTAGGCAAATCCATGAGCCATCGGGTAAGCCCGTAAAATACGAGAAAATCGTGCCGGGCATTGGTCCTGTCGATGCTGATGAAATTCTCAAGGGCTTTGAGTATGAGAAGAACGATTTCGTGCTGCTTGAAGACGACGAAATCGATGCAGTTAAGCTCGAAACACGCAAGACGCTCGAGCTGGTCCAATTTGTCGGTGGATGTGAGATCGACCCGCTCTACTTCGATAAATCCTATTATGTCGTGCCGCAGGATGAACTGGCTGAAGACGCCTTTCGGGTTATCCGTGATGCGCTTCGGTCCGCCGAAAAAGTTGGGTTGGGCCAGATAGCCATGCGCGGGCGCGAATACATCTGCGCCCTAAAGCCATGTGGAACAGGACTTCTGTTGGAGACACTTCACTATGAGGATGAGATCAGAAAGTCCGATCCGTTTTTCTCTGGGATTTCCAAGACCAAAGCGGAGAAAGACCTTCTAGACGTTGCCACGCAACTTATCGAACGCAAGACCGCGCCATTCGAAGCTGGGAAATTCAAGGATCATTATACTGAGGCGCTTCGTGCGCTGGTCGACAAGAAATTGAAATCAAAAGGCAAGAAAAAGGTCGCCGCTGATACCGACGAACCGACTGCAGCCGATTCAAAGGGCAATGTGATCGATCTCATGGACGCTTTGAAATCGAGTCTCGAAGGCACTGGGAAGCGTCGAAAGACTTCGGCAAAACCCACGAAATCACCCCGTAAGAAAGCAAGCTAGTGATGGCTCGGGCCCGAGATCTCCTTGAGGAGTACCGAGCCAAACGGGACTTCTCCAAGACCAGTGAGCCTGAGGGAACCAAATCCGGTACTTCTGGCAACATTTTTGTTGTTCATAAGCACGATGCTACCCGGCTGCATTATGATTTCCGCCTCGAATATGAAGGGGTACTCAAGAGTTGGGCGATAACACGCGGCCCCAGCACTGATCCCAATGACAAACGGCTTGCCGTACGAACGGAGGATCATCCGCTTGCGTACGCAACATTTGAGGGCACAATACCCAAGGGGCAGTACGGCGGGGGGACCGTCATGCTTTGGGATTTTGGGACTTGGGAGCCGATTGGAGATGTAAAGAAGGGGTTCAAGTCGGGGAAGCTCAAGATACGTCTTAGAGGCGATCGCATGCAGGGTAGTTGGGCTTTGATCCGCATGAAGCCCAAGCCTGGTGAGAAGAGCGAAAACTGGCTGCTGATCAAAGAACATGACGATCATGCGAGTGATGATGGCTCGCAACTGCTAGACCAGAGCACCAGCATTTCGACCGGCCGCACAATGAACGCTATCGAAAACAGCGAGCCACCTGCCAAACGTGCGGGAAAGCGAGCAAAGGCGCTGCCTAAGTTCACCGCGCCTCAGCTTGCGACCCTCGCCGATGGCCCACCGTCCGGTGACGATTGGTTTTTCGAGATGAAGTATGATGGCTATCGCTGCATAGCCGCCATTTCCGGAGAAAATGTCAAACTTTACACTCGAAATGGGCATGACTGGACCGACAAGTTTTCATCGCTGGTTGCGCCAATGTCCCAGCTTACAAAATCCAGCGCGGTGATTGATGGTGAAATTTGCGCTTTCGACGCGAACGGTAAGACCAGTTTTTCGACATTGAAGCGTCATCTGTCGGAGGGTGGTCCGCTTGTGTTTTTTGCCTTCGATCTTCTTGAAGTCGACGGAAAATCAATTTGCAACAAGTCATTGTCGGAACGCAAAGCAGCACTTGAGAATATACTGGGGCGACGGTCGCGCTACGACCCCGTCCAGTTTTCGCCAGACATCGCGGGCAAGGGCAAGGAGGTGTTCTCCGCAGTATGCAGCGCTGGCCATGAGGGCATAATTGCCAAGCATGGCCCTTCGAAGTACCGCTCCGGCAGAACCAAATCCTGGCTGAAGGTCAAGTGTACGCTGCGGCAGGAATTCGTAGTTGTCGGTTGGTCGCCATCGGAAAAGCGTCGCGGTGTGTTCGCGTCACTTCTTCTGGCGACCCAGGAAGATGGAAAGCTTGTCTATCGCGGTCGCGTGGGTACAGGGTTTTCCGATAGATCACGCGATGAAATCCAATCCATGCTCGACGGTGATGCTCGGAAAACGGCGCCATTGAGCGGTGTTCCGCGGGCGATGGCGCGTGGCGCACGTTGGGTTTCTCCTCGCCATCTCGCCGAAATCGCCTATGCCGAGCTGACGCCGGACGGCATACTTCGGCATCCCTCTTTTGTCGGATTACGGGACGATAAGCCAGCCAAGGTCATTGGGCTCGACAAGCCCACCGAGATAAACAGGAGCAGCGCCGTGACACTAACTGATACGCTCGGGGTGTCGGCTGCGGAAAATGCCGGAATCAAGCTCTCAAGCCCAGATAAGGTGCTCTATCCGGGGCAGGGGGTCACCAAGGGTAAGCTGGCGGCCTACTATGCGGCGGTGGCCGAGGCAATGATGCCCTATATCGCCGATCGCCCCCTTAGTCTGGTGCGTTGCCCAGCGGGCCGGGCCAAGCAGTGCTTTTTTCAGAAGCACGATACCGGAGGGTTTTCGCAGGGCATGGATACAATTGAAATCAAGGAAAAGGACGGAAAGACAGACAGCTATTTCACCCTGAATGAATTGGATGGCGTGCTGGCGGGTGTGCAGATGGGGGTGCTCGAGTTCCACATTTGGGGCGCACGTCGCGATTCAATTGAGAAGCCCGACAGGTTGGTTTTCGATATAGATCCCGATGAGAGCTTGGGCTTTGATGATGTCAGGTCGGCAGCACGCGACATTCGAGCCAAGCTAGCCGATTTTGGGCTGGAGAGCTTTGCGATGGCGACCGGCGGCAAAGGCGTTCATGTGATCGCGCCGATAATCCGCCGGTGGCAGTGGCCGGATGTAAAGGCATTTGCTTCGGGTTTTGCCAAACAGATGGTGGAGGATGAGCCTGAGAGGTTTACCGCGACGTTGTCGAAAAAGGCTCGCAAGGGCAAACTGTTCATCGACTATCTCCGGAATGAGCGGGGCTCAACCGCCATAGCGCCCTATTCGACGCGTGCTCGCGAAGGCGCACCTGTGGCTGTTCCTGTGGGGTGGGACGAGTTGGAGACGCTGAACGCTGCCAATGGCTTTTCTCTTGCGGAGGCTATCGAACGAGCGCAAGTCGATCCTTGGCCCGGATATGGGAAATTGCGGCAGTCGCTTCCAAAGCTGCCAAAATAGATCATGCGGATATTGGCTGCGGTTTGGAACGCGCGCGTAAATGTAGATAGCCCGATGAAAAAAGGCCCAGCGTTGCCAGCGCGCTAAAGTCGAAAATTTCAACTATCCCCGATTGAAACGAAATCAGGCCCGACTTACGCAGTTCTTGTAGTGTGCGGTTGACGTGAACCGTTGACAGACCAAGTACGTCTGCAAGTTCGCTCTGTGTCAGTGGCAAGGGAAAGCGCGGGCCGGAACTGTGCCCGACGGCATCCAGGCGAAGGTAGATCTCGCACAGCAAATGAGCCACGCGCTCGAGCGCCGAACGTTTGCCTATACTGACGAGCCATTCTCGGGAAATCGACTCCTCAACCAGCGTCGTGCTCCACAGAGCTCTCGTGGCGCGAGGTGAGGTTTCCAACAGTCTGAAAAGGTGATCATTGGGGATCGCCCGCATAGAGAGCGGAGAAATAGAGGCGAGAAAAGGCTGTGTGCCGCCGAGCACAAACTGGCGCAGATCTATGATGTCTCCAGGCACCAGAATCGAGAGTATTTGACGGCGCCCGTCGGGCAGATCGCGGTAGCGGCAGGCAAAGCCGTTTTCGATGACGTGAACATGGTTGTCCAGCAATTTTCCTGCAATCGCTGAACTTCTTGCCGAGAACTGGCGTGTCTGTGCGGGGAGGGCAAGCAATGCGGCACGATCGGCCTGTTCCAAAGGCATGTGGCTTTCAAGCCGGGCAACGAGCAACTCTGTCACGTGCTACATATCTCCCGCTTCACTTGACACTCGGATAGGGAGCATCGGCAAGCAGACGCGCGAGATGAGTTGTGCTTTCCACGAGCATCTTTGCCGCGCCGTCGACCGTTTCGGGAACCTCGTCGAGATCTCGGAAGTCGGTCGAACTCATCGCCTCACCGACCCAGTAGCCTACGGCATTGGGCGCAATGGAAAATCCAACGTCGTTGAGCGCCTGAAACAACTCGGCAGACACATGATGGGCACCATCCTCGTTTCCCACAACAGCAACCGCCGCAACTTTGCCGTAGGAGGGCATGCGGCCCTTATCGTCCTTTTCCGAAATGAAGGCGTCCATGCGTTCTAGAGCTCGCTTTATGACACTTGAGGGTTGCCCCATCCAGATTGGGGTCCCGGCGATCAGAATGTCCGCTGCCAAGATCTTCTCACGAATTTTCGGCCAGTCGTCGCCAGGTCCTTCGTCGGAAGTCACGCCGGGCAGAATGTTATGGTCTGCCAGCCTTATCGTTTCGCCGACGATGCCATGGCCAGCAAAACCGGCCAATAGCAGGTCTATCATTCTGTTGGTCGAGGACGTTTCATCACGTTGAGATGTTTTGAGCGTGCCATTGAGGGCAAGTACCTTGAGAGTCTTTTTCATTGTGAGCGATTTCGGCAATCCGAGCTGTTGTTGATTTATGTTAATTGGAGTGTGGCGTCTGCTCTTGGAAAAAGCTGGCCTCCCACCACCCTCTCGTTGACAACGACGCATCCACAAAGGCGTTCCAACTGGACGTGTTCGCTGACCGCCTTAATATGCTGGGCATGTGCAACGAAGTTTGGTCTCGTCGCTTTTGCTTTCGGAGCGGCAGATGAGGCGGAGGACTTTATGGACGCGGCGTACCCAACATTGTTCGGGAAGGTCATTATGGTCGTTGAAGACGAGTATCTTATTGCTCTCAATATCGAGATGGCTGTCCTCGACCAAGGCGCGAGCGTGATGGGGCCCTTCTCTCAAGTCGAGGACGCCCTGTCCGCGCTCAAGGCCAGTAACGGCATGCCCGATGCAGCAATTCTCGACATCAACGTACGCGGACGGCACGTCTTTCCGGTGGCCGAGCGCCTGCAAGAACGTAAAGTGCCATTTGTGTTCGCGACCGGATATGACAACTGGACAATTCCCAGTCACCTCGAACATGTGCAGCGTTTTGAAAAGCCGACCGACCCCGTTAGGCTACTGCGCGCACTGACCAATCAGTTCGTTGCGCGTGATGAATCGGGTGCAGCATGAGTGCTTTTGAAAAATCGGTTCCTGATTCGATTGCCGGCAAATGCGTCTTGGTCGTCGAGGATGATTATGTTCTGGCGCGTGAGGTGTGCAACGATCTCAAAAGCCATGGTGTAAACGTGCTTGGCCCAGCGCCCACAGTTCATTACGCAAGCTTGATCGTCGGGCGGCGCCGCTTGGACGGAGCCATCCTTGACATAAAGCTGTTCGGGCAAGAGGTTTATGAACTGGTCGATGTTCTGATGGCACGAGGCGTTCCGATCATCTTTGCGACAGCCTATCAAAAAGATCACATCGATGCTCGCTATCGCTCTGTCGAAACGCTCCATAAACCTTTGGATTTAGGGTCTCTCAGGCGCAAAGTTGCCGCGTTCCGCCCGCAACAGGCTTCAGCGCCGGTTGTTTCGCATGAGCCGATGGTTGTTCCGCGTGAAGGCAGAGGTCCAGAAACCGTTCAAGACCAATGGGCTAGACTATTGTTCGGCGCAATGCAGGACAACGCTTGATCCAGCTTCGGAGGCCATATGATTGACGACAGCGGTAAGACCCATCGCCGGGGCGGGTCCATGTTCTCTATGGACGGTGGCGAGGGATTACGTCTGATCGTCGAAAATGCCCGCGACTACGCGATTTTTACGACCGATAGCGAAGGCAATGTCGATAGCTGGCCGCCCGGGGCTGCAAACGTTTTTGGTTGGTCCAGCGATGAGATTCTCGGCAAGCCTGCCGCAATGCTCTTTACGCCGGAGGATCGGGAGAGTGGAGCGCCCCGACAGGAGTTTGACACAGCGCTGTCCCGAGGACATGCGCCAGACGTTCGTTGGCATCAGCATCGTTCCGGGTCCCGGGTTTACATCGAAGGCAGCGTCTGGCCGCTAAAAGACGCTGATGGGGCGCCCAAAGGGTTTCTCAAGATCGGCCAGGACATGACGTTGCGGCGTCAGCATGAAATTGCCCTTATGGAAAGCGAGGAGCGTTTTCGATTGCTGGCAACCACAGTTCCGCATCTGGTTTTTAGATCCACGACCGAGGGACGTAGGACATGGGCCAGCCCGCAGTGGACGTCCTATACCGGTATGAGTGATGAACAATCGGAGGGCTATGGTTGGCTCGAGGCTATCCATCCTGACGATCGCGAGCTTGCTCTCGTCAAATGGGATGAGGCCGGAGAGGATGGGGAGATCTATTACGGCGAGCATCGTATTCGGCGCCAGCGTGACGGCGTATACCGCTGGCACCAAACTCGCGCGGTTCCCATTCGATCTTCGATGGATGGTCCCAATGAGTGGGTGGGGTCGGCATCCGATATTCATGACATGCGACAATTGCAGGAACGCCAGGGCATCCTTGTTGGGGAACTGCAGCATCGAACGCGCAATCTGCTCGCTGTTGTAAGATCAATTGCTTCGCAGACGGTATCTACAGTGGGGTCCTTGCAGGAATTCCAGGCGGCTTTCGACCATAGGCTCGGTGCACTTTCACGGGTACAAGGATTGCTTTCGCGCGCCGAACACGAGGCCGTGACCGTAGAATCCCTTCTCCGTATGGAACTCGATGCCGTCACGGAAGAATGGAGCCGTATCGAGATCACAGGGCCGCGGGTGTTGGTCGCGGACGGGACCCTGCAGACTTTGACTTTGGTTATGCATGAGCTGAGCACCAATGCTGCGAGGCACGGCGCATTGTCAGATCCCGAAGGGCGACTGGTCATTGAATGGTTCAGGCATGACCCGAAAGACGACGATGCTGGCCACCTGGTTATCGAATGGCGCGAGAGGTTTTCGTCTCGCAGGCCTGTTCCAGCCGCGCCCCGTGGCTTCGGGCGACAATTGATCGAAGAAGCCATTCCCTATCAGCTCGGCGCCTCGACACGTTTCGTACTTGAAGAAACCGGACTTCATTGCGTTCTCAGCCTCCCATTGGACCCTCAGGAGGAATAGCGGGAACCCAGCCGTTCCCCACAGCATTGAGCCTAAGGATCATCACAATGGGCGCAACAATGAGTGAAGACAGGACTGGGAGGCGGGACAATCCGGTGATCGCCGACGTTATGGAGCACGACGTCAGATCTGCAGTGGCCGTCGCTGGCCATCCGATCCACGCCATGATGGTTCATTTTCCCATTGCGTTGGTGTTTGCCACTTTGGGCTCGGATATCTTTTATTGGTGGACGGCAGATGTTTTCTGGGTCCGAGCTGGCCTTTGGGCGTCGGGGTTTGCCTTTTGGCTCGGGATTGCGGCTGCCATTGCCGGGACAGCCGAGCTTATCCTCGTACGAGGCATTCGCGGGCGTGTGGGCAGCTGGACGCATGGAATAGCCGCTATGACCCTGATCGCCATTGCAGGAACAAATTGGGGCGTAAGGCTCCATAATCCGGATTTGGTGCTTCCATTGGGATTGGCGCTTTCGGTTCTTTCGGGAATTTTTGCCGGCCTCGCAGGATGGCATGGCGGCAAGCTGGTGTTCGATCATGGCGTCGGCATGATCGTGGACCCGAACGAATAGCTATATGCACATTGAAACGAACAAGCTTGGCGCGAAGACGAACACAGTTGCCGCCAGCGCTGCGATACCCGCGATTGCTCCGATCAAGGCCAAGCTTGGGGCAGGGCGAGCCACTTTCCTGGCTCGGCGCCAATGACCGAGGTTCCATCCCGCAACCAATACCATCGCGCCTGAGGCTGCCAATGCCAGCCCGATCATCGTTAGGCGCTGGAGTGCTGATGGCCAGGAAAATGCGCAGCCGATTGCGTTGACAGCATAGAGGCCAATGAACGCTGCGCCCCATACCGCGAAGCCAAGTACAATGACCAGGATGAATCGGGGCGGAACAATCGTTGAGGTCACTAGCGTACACCTTCAAGCATGCCGATAAGCGAGGGCATCAGTACGACCAGTGCCAAGCCGATCAAGCCCGTAATGGCCGTGTAATCATGCCAGAGTCGCGCTAACTTCAGGTTCAGACTGCGGCGAGGCGATACGAACCCATTGCGTGACTTGAGCACGGCATTGAGCCCAAACGCAAAACCGCCGAAAGCATGCAGCCATCCGTAGCCGAGCACGGCCGCAATTGTTGCAACGTGCGCATGGCCAGTGAGGTCCGGCAGACCGAGTAGTGCTGCCGACAGCGCCGCAAGAACGACAAGGTCAAGCGCCAACCCTGCCAGGAGTGCCGGCTGGAAGGGCGCTCCTGCGCTGTTAAGGCGAGTTGCCCGACGCAGGACACCCGCCGCAGCGAGAAGGCCTAACGCGGCGATAGCGAGCCAGAAATTGGGCGTGATGATTTCTGTTGGTGGCCATGCTGGTGCAACCAGCCAGAGATACAGTGCACCGAACACGAGTGAGGCAAACAGGGTGCCGTTGGCTGAAAGAGCAAACACCATGGCCCACCAGGGCGTTGGCCCATCGATTTCTGTATCGGGGAGGGCTTTCTCGCCATGCCCAACATCAATGGGGCCCTCATCTGACGTTGAGCCGGTGCGCGCTGACCAGAAGAAAAAACTCACAAGTGTCGCAAGCGCAAATACAACAGCAATTGGGTAGATTTTGAACAGCAGGCTCAACACCATTGAGCCCGTAAGGATCGCCGATATCAGTGGAAGATAGGTCGCATTTGGCAAAACGACGACGTGTTCGAGCCGGCCTGTCGTCATGTCCACCCCCAAGGTTTCCATGCGGTTGTGGCGCACAAACCCCAAATATCCCGATCCTGCGGCCAGCTTTGGCCCCAGTGTGTCGGGATCGATGGTGTCGGCGCGTTTATCTATACGTGGGAGGGATGCAAAGCCGTAAGACGTTGGGCGGGTGGGCATTGCCCAATCGAGTGTCGATGCTTTCCAAATGTTGCGTCGAAAACCTCGTCCGAACCTAAATTGCAGAATCATATCAACAGCGAACAGCGCAAAGCCCATAGTCAGGATGAAGCCTCCGATGCTTGAGAGCAGGTTCAGCCAGTCCCATCCGAAATTGGAAGGATAGGTGTACACGCGGCGTGGCATTCCCATCAGGCCGGTCAGGTGCATCATGAAGAATGTCAGGTTGAACCCGACAAAAATGAGCCAGAATGCAGGGACCGAAATCCTGTGCATGGTCTCGCGACCGGTAATGTGCGGTAGCCAATAATAGACTGCGGCCAGCATCGGAAAAACGAAACCACCAACCAGCACATAGTGAAGGTGGGCAACGACAAAGTAGCTGTCATGCGCTTGCTGGTCGAAGGGCACCATTGCAAGCATCACTCCCGTCAGCCCGCCAATGACGAAGACAAGAAAGAAGCCGGCCACATACAGCATTGGAATGTCGAACCGAGGCTTGCCATGTGCCAGTGTTGCCAGCCAGGCAAATATTTGAACAGCCGTCGGTATCGCCACCAGAGCACTGGCGGCAGAAAAGAACGCGAGTGCCAGATGGGGGATGCCGACCGTAAACATGTGGTGTACCCACAGGCCGAACGACAGGAAGGCTAGGGCGACTATGGCTGCTATAATTGCATGATAACCAACGATCTGGCGCTGGGCGAAAACCGGTATGATTGTCGAGAGCGCCCCCGCGGCCGGGAGAAATATTATGTAAACCTCTGGGTGGCCGAATAGCCAGAAAAGATGCTGCCACAGCAAGGGATCGCCCCCCCGCGTGGGATCGAAAAAAGGCAGATTGAATGCCCGTTCAAGCTCGAGCAGGATCGAGCCGAGAATGAGTGGCGGGAAGCCAAACACCATCATCAGCGCCGTGACCAGCATGTACCAGGCAAACAGAGGCATGCGGTCGAGAGACATTCCGGGTGCGCGAAGTTTGAGGATCGATACAGTGATTTCGACGGCTGCTGAAACCGCCGAAATTTCAACGAATGTAACGCCGAGCAGCCAAATGTCGGCGTTAATTCCCGGCGTATACGGTTGCGAGGACAGCGGAGTGTACATGAACCAGCCGCTATTGGGCGCAACGCCGAACAGCATGGAAGCGACAATGATCGTTCCGCCAAACAGGTAGCACCAATAGCCGTATGCAGTTAGCCGCGGAAATGCCAGATCGCGTGCGCCGAGCATTTTGGGCAGCAGGTAGATGGCCAATCCTTCAAGCATAGGAATGGCGAAAAGGAACATCATCACCGTGCCGTGCATGGAAAACAGCTGATTGTAGATCTCCGGCCCGACAAATGCCGCATCTGGCGTTGCCAGTTGCGCGCGGATCAGCATGGCCAGTACACCGCCGATTGCGAAGAACACGAATGCGGTCAGCATGAACCGCTTGCCGAGCACTGTATGATTGACCGCGGAAAGGCGTTGCCATCCCGGCCCGGTCCGCCAGACCCTCTCCAGGGATTTGTGCAACCGGATCGGTGAAAGCTTGTCAGGTGATGCAGATTCAGACATCGGCAAGCTCCGCCATGAGGGTTTCAAATGACGCCCGTTCGTGAGCCTCAATGGTAAAGCGCATCTCGGTGTGGCCATCGCCGCAGAACTCGGCACATACCCCACGATAGGTTCCTGGGCGGTCGGCCTGGATGCGGATGGTATTCTCGTGGCCCGGTATGGCGTCGATTTTTCCAGCAAGGCGTGGCACCCAGAAAGAATGGATAACGTCGCCGCTCGTTACGATCACATCCACAGGTTCCCCGGCCGGTATATGGAGTACCGAGGTGACGAGTGTTTCCTGGTTATCGGGATAGGAAAAATGCCATTGCCACATCACCCCATGAGCGACGACGCGCGTCGGGGGCTGGTCCAGGGTATGGGGCAGAAGCCGCTCGCCGGTGACAAGGGCGTATCCGACAAGTGCGGTAAGCAATACGCCAGGCATCGCAAGCCCGCCCCAAATTATCCAGCGCATGGGGGCAAGGGCTTTGCCGAAACCGGGGCGACGCCAGACGGCCCATAAAAGACCTGCAATGAGCAAAAAAAGCGCGACCGATGCCCAGAACATCAACCACCATAGCGTCGCTATGGACGCTGCGGCGGGTCCGGCAGGGTCAAGCGTGGACAGCGCCCCCGTGCAACCGTTCAATAATGGCAAAATTGCAATAGCGAAAAGAACTGGTCTCAAACTCACCGGAAATCCCACCCCAGCAAATTGCCGGCGATTTCAGAGAGCTGGCCGGGTGCCATCCAGTCCGGTGTGAGACGGGACACATCGATATCAGGTTTTCCCGATACGATGGCGAGGATCATGGAGACTACAGCCAATGTGCCGCCCGTCACGACAAAGAACCGCAATTTGGAATATCGCGTGGTCTCGTCAAACAATTTGAGGATCAATAACCCCGCGAGAATATGGATCATGACCATGATCCCGACGAACATCAGTTTAAGGGCAAACCAGGGTTCGAAGGTGGAGCGCAGAAAGATCAGGCCGGTGCCGCTGCCTACAGCAACGAATGCGGAGGGGGAGAGAATAACCACATAGAAAAATCGCACCATGCCGTGTAGCCGATCAACGGCCTCGGGCATCTCAACGTCTTTTCGCTGCGCAAACAGAAAAGGCAGGCATACAAGTCCTGCTGCCCAGATCGAGATCGTCGCGATATGGAGAAATTTTAGTGCCGTGATCATCGGGCACTCCCCGATGTCTGCTCAGAGGCAATCGCATTGGTCATGCGCAATATCAGCCAAATGCCTGCTAGGAGGTACGGCAGCATCGCCGGTACCCACATTAATAGCCCCGCCAACTGCTGGTCAGCCAGCGCCGAAAGGCCAAAGGGAAAGGTTGTGGTGAGGTGCGGAACGTAGACAGGAAATGGAGCAAAAACGAGCAATGCGCCCAGCAATCCCATCTGGGCAATGAATGCCACAAGAGCGATTAAAGCTCCGCCCGTTCTCGCGAGTGGAGAGAGCACCTCACGCCAGAACAGCCATGACGTCGTCAGTAATGAAAGCTGCATCAGCCAATACGGGGCTGTATCATAAATTGCCCATTCATATGCGCTTGGCGCATGCCATATCCAGACAGTCAGCCCGTTGAGCAGGGTAAGGGCGGAGAGCGGAAGAAGCGGGCGGTTGCGCCAAGGCATAGCAATGGCAAGTAACGGTGCGACGATGCCGATCAGAATGACATGATGGGCAACGCGCGCGGAAAACAGCGCTGTCGTCAAATCGCAGAGTGGGGAAAAGAACGCGATTGATATCAGAGCGATGGCGCTGGCGATCGCACCACGCCCGGCATTGTCCTTTCGCCCCCAACAGAGCCAGATCCCCAGCAGGCCGAGAACGAGTACCATAGCAAACGGATCAAACGACCAACGAAACCAAAGGTCTCCCGGCAGTGGCGGTGGCCCACAATAGGCATTGGCAATATCCATCCAGTCGGTCCCCCGAAACCGAGGCGCGCAATATGCGCCGTATGGATTTTCCAATGCCGCGGATGAAAATTTGTTCCCTTGAAACCAGCGAGTTCTGAAGTCTAGGAGGGTTCAGGGCCGAAAGCCGGTGTAATTTTCTGCAAGCGACTTACGTGCGATGCGCGAGGCGCCAAGATAGTCAAAATCGGCTCGCTGTATGCGGCGGCCGAAATTGCCACTCTCGGGAAACGTGTGCAGAAGCTGGGTCATCCACCAGGAAAACCGTTCGGTACGCCAAGTGTTTGCAAGGACGCAACCTGAATAGGCGTCGATCCCCGCATTCGAACGCTCCTCGTAATACTCGCGCAGCGCGCCGGCGAGTTCCATGACGTCGTGGATAGCCATATTCAGACCCTTCGCGCCGGTAGGCGGTACGATATGGGCTGCATCGCCAGTGAGGAACAGCCGCCCAAAACGCAGCGGCTCAGCAACGAAGCTACGAAGCGGCGCTATGGACTTCTCAATTGTGGGGCCCGTTTTTAGACTCTCGGCAATGTCTGGATTGAGGCGAGCGCGGAGCTCATCCCAGAATCTGTCGTCTGACCAGTTTTCAGTCCTTTCCGACGAGTCCACCTGCACATAGTAGCGCGATCGCATCAGAGAGCGCATCGAGCACAGTGCGAAACCACGTTCATGGTGGGCATAGATCAGCTCTTCGGCAACGGGCGGCTGATCGACCAGTACGCCAAGCCATCCGAACGGATAGACGCGTTCGAAGATAGATATGGCATGTTTAGGAACGCTGGCGCGAGAAACGCCGTGAAAACCATCGCATCCGGCGATGAAATCACATTCAATCTCGTGGCTGGTCCCATCCTTGGTGTAGGTGACGCGCGGGCAGTCTCTATCGAAGTCGTGGATTTGAACGTCGCTCGCTTCGTAAACGGTCTTGGCGCCGGAAGCAGCGCGCGAATCCATCAGATCCCGCGTCACCTCGGTCTGGCCGTACACCATGACCTTACGCCCAATCAGCTCATTGAAGTCGATGCGCAACATATCGCCATCGAATGAAAGCTCCACGCCGTCGTGGAAAATGCCCTCGGAATCCATGCGCTGGCTGACGCCCATCTGGCGCAGCAGATCAACCGAACTTTGTTCAAGCACTCCAGCCCGAATGCGACCAAGCACGTAATCGGAACTCCGCTGTTCGATAATGATCGCATCGATGCCAGCGGCTTCGAGCAGCCTTCCAAGGGAAAGGCCTGCGGGTCCTGCACCAATGATTGCAACTTGAGTGCGCATGAAATCCTCTCCCCACCTCTCGGCTTTGATGCCTTTAATCGTTGCAGGGTGCGGAGTGGTGACGGAAATGCCAATGGACAGGCGCGACAAAGAGTTGGATTATAGCAACATGGATGCCATTCCCACTTATGCACTTTACGGTGAAAACGAAGACAGTGGCGAGAGCTGGCTTCACTGGGAGACGATCACGTCCCGGTCCCGGCTGCATGGCTTTCGCATATCCCCACATCGTCACGACCAACTTTACCAGATCCTCTACATCAGGGACGGGGTGGCCAGTGTCATGCTCGATGGAGATACTCTCGAGATCACGCCGCCCGCGCTGGTGATTGTACCGCCGCTTACCGTGCATAGTTTTGTTTTTTCAGAAGGCGTCGACGGATTTGTCTTAACGTTCTACATCCAGGACGTCCGGAACGCGCTTGCAGATATTGGAACCGCGCTAGACGGGCTGATGCAGCCATCAATACTGAGGCCGGTCAGCGGCATAGTGGATGCCAGCGAGCTCGACCATGCAGTTGGGCGACTGATCGCCGAAGCTGATCACAGTGCGCCGGGGCAACTCGCCGCGCTCCATGCGCGGCTCAGTCTTCTGCTGGTCGCGGCTCACAGGCTCGATCTGGCTGCTGCTCAAAGCGAAAACGGGGGTAGCGGGCCAGCCGATCGTCACGCTCAAGCATTTTTGGGGCTAGTCGACATGCATTTTCGCGATACGAGAAAAGTCGGATATTACGCGGGCCGATTGGGTATAACCCCGACGCATCTCAACCGTGTTTGTCGGCAGGTGCTAGGGCTTTCAGCGCTGACAATCATCGAACGGCGCATTCTGCTTGAGGCGCGTCGATATCTTCAATTCTCAAATCTGAGCATCAAGGAAATTGGCATCGTGCTTGGGTATGCCGACCCCGCTTATTTTAGTCGCTTCATGACGAGACGCTTGGGCCGAGGGCCGCAGGCGGTACGCGACGGATTTATGCGCCGAGATCACGGGTAGTATCCCTTATTGTATTGCTAAGGATGTCGAGTGAGGCATTAGAAGGCGAACGCTCGCGGGTGGTCAATCCAACAGCTCCTTGTGTTTCAGTCGTATCGATTGGGAGCGAGGCCAGTCGTCCTGCACCAATTTCTCGGATGACGACGCCTTCGGAAATGACCCAGACTGCATCGGTTTCAGCTACGAAGACATGTCCAAAAGAGTCTGAAACCGTCTCGATTGTTTGGGGCAAGTCGGACATCCCGTGTGCGAGAAGGTAACGGTCGACATAGGGGCGGATGACCGAGCCTGCCGGGGGCATCAGGATCGTATGATCGCGAATGCGTTCGAAGTCGAACTGCTTAGTGGCGAGCAAGGGGTGACCTTTGCGAACAACGAACCTGACCCGTTCGGAATAGAGATACTCAAACACCAGCCCGGCCATCTGTTCGGGTGCTGCCAGCCTGCCAACAACCAGATCGAGCGTTCCGGTACGAAGTTGGTCGAGCAAGACCTGATTTTCGCCAGTAACGATCTTGAGGGGACTGTCAGTGCGTTCGGCCAGAAACCGCTCCATTGCGCGGGGCATTATGCGCGCCGACACCGTTGGAAGTGCGCCGATTCTCAAGGGCGGGCCCGAGGTGTCCCGGCTTAAACTATCGATGCCGTTCTGAAGCGCTGCTACCGACGCCCCGGCGTGACGCAGGAACACCTCGCCATAGCGCGTGATCTTGAGGGTACGTCCGTCCTTTTCAAATAGCTTCTTGTCCAGAATTTCTTCAAGTTCACGAATGGTCTTGGTGACTGCAGGTTGGGATACGGCAAGGATTTGTGCTGCGCGACCGACAGAGTTCTGGCGGACGACTTCAATAAATGTGCGCAGGTGCCGGAAGCGGATGCGACTGTCGATCATTCGGAAATCCATAATCTATGGGTTATCTTTAGCGGCAATAGTTTCATTTTACAAAACCAATTGACCATCACATTCTGTGGTCAAGGAGGAGTTCACATGAACTGTATGCAGGTCGGTGACGTTGTATTGCACTATCGCAGGCGTGCGGCGGTTCAAGGTGCTCTCACGCTTGTGTTCATAAACTCGCTGGGTACCGATTTCCGAATTTGGGATGCCGTTATCGATGCTTTGGATGGAAATCTGGGTATCGTAGTTTACGACAAGCGTGGTCACGGCCTATCGTCGCTGGGAAGCACCCCATATTCGATCGTCGATCATAGTGAAGATCTTGCGGGACTGTTGGACGCCCTGGACCTACGCGCAGTGATAATTTGCGGGTTGTCTGTTGGTGGCCAGATTGCCCAGCAACTTTATTTCGACCGTCCTGATCTGGTTTCCGGGCTGGCGCTTTGCGATACGGCGGCCAAGATCGGAGAACCCGAGTTTTGGAACCAGCGAATTGAGGCAATAGCAAAGACCGGGCTGCCATCGGCTGCAGAAGGTATCATGGAACGTTGGTTCACGCAGCGTTTCAGAAAATCCGGCGAGCCACTCTACGCGCTTTCGAAAGCCATGTTCGAGCGGCAACCGGTTGAAGGTTATCTGGCAACTTGCGCAGCAATTGCCGGATTCGACCGGCGCAGCGATACGAGCAAGATTGCCGTTCCGACGTCCGTAATTGTCGGAGCTGAAGACGGCGCCACGTCGCCTGATCTTGTTCGAGATTTTGGCGAGGCCATAGCTGACAGCACCTTCGAGATCATACAGGGGGCAGGTCACCTGCCGTGCATCGAAACACCTGAACAGTTTGCGACAGCCATTGCCGGGTTGGTTGCAAGAGTCGAGAAAAAGGAGAATGTGCGATGACGCAGCATGAGGGGCCATCGGCCCGCCATGACGAAGGCATGGCGACGCGCCGCAATGTACTCGGCGAAAATTACGTCGATGCACGAGTTGCTGCTACAACCGAGTTTGAGCGACCGTTTCAAGAACTTATCACTGAAGCTGCCTGGGGGCATGTCTGGTCGCGCGACAACTGGGATAAACGTCAGCGCTCAATCGTTACAATCGCACTTCTGGCGGGCCTTGGTCATTACGATGAAATGGTGATGCATATCGAGGCCACAGTGCGAACGGGCGCTACAGAGGATGATATTCGCGAGATCATGCTTCACGTTGCAATTTACGCGGGCGTGCCCACAGCGAACCATGCGATAAAACTTGCCCGTCAGGCTCTGGAGCGAATGAAGGGAGGCAGGAATGTCTGAACGTTTGATCAATTCGCGCGCCGAGGTCGGCGCTTTCATGGAACGCGATCACTCCCAGCATCCCCCAGCATTTGCTCCGGGATACAAATCGTCGGTGCTGCGTGCGCCCAAGCAATCACTTATCAGTTTCGCCAGTACGCTGAGTGAGAAGACTGGCCCGGCCTTCGGTCACAATATGTTGGGCGAATACGATAACGATCTCATCATCAATTATGCTAAGGCCGGCGAGGAGGCCATTGGCCAGCGCATCGTGGTACACGGTCGGGTGGTCGATCAAAACGCCAAGCCGGTGCCAAATGTGCTGGTCGAATTCTGGCAGGCGAATGCGGGGGGACGCTATCGGCACAAGCGCGAAGGATATCGTGCTCCGCTGGACCCAAATTTCGGTGGTTTTGGCCGTACGATTACTGACGAGGATGGCTATTATTGGTTCCGTACCATTAAGCCAGGTGCCTACCCGTGGCCCAATGGAGTCAATGACTGGCGGCCGGCTCACATCCATTTTTCGCTGTTTGGTACTGGATTCGCGCAGCGTCTCATCAGCCAAATGTATTTCGAGGGTGATCCGATGATTAAGATCTGCCCAATCGTCAATACAATTAGCGACGATGACGCCATCGACAGGCTTGTAGCGCGGCTAGACATGAACAATGCTATGCCGATGGATTTGCGTGCCTATCGGTTTGATATCGTCCTGCGCGGACGCCGCTCGACTTTCTTTGAGAACCGCAAGGAGGGCAATTGATGTTTAAGCCGCTTGAATATCTCAAGGAAACGCCGTCTCAGACTGCCGGCCCATATGTTCATATCGGAATGACGCCAAACAATTGCGAAATCACCGGTGTAATACCGGAAGACCTCGGCCTGCAGGTGGTATCAGAAGGTGCCAAAGGCGACCGTATTTCCGTTGTCGGACGAGTTATCGACGGTGCTGGCAGCCCGGTTATCGATTGCGTCGTCGAGATATGGCAGGCCGATGCCAACGGCATTTATAACAGCCCGATGGAGCATCGTTCAGGAGGAGATTCCCACTTCTCGGGATGGGGGCGTCAGCCGGCAAACGCCAATGGAGAATTTGCATTCGAAACGATCAAGCCAGGGTCGGTGCCCTACGCCAATGGCATGATGGCGCCGCATATCACATTCTGGATCGTTGCGCGCGGGATCAATATCGGTCTGCAAACCCGGATGTATTTTTCCGACGAGGAAGATGCCAATTCAACGGACCCGATCCTTTCCAAAGCGCGGATGTTAGGACGTGACAACACGATGATCGGTCGCCGTGACGGCAATACGGTAACTTTCGACATCTACCTTCAAGGCGAAAATGAAACTGTGTTTCTGGATATCTGATGTCATTGTCTGCCTTCGATCACCCGATCCTGTCTGGCCTGTTTGGCGATCCTGAACTTGCCGGGCTGCTATCGGCCCAGGCCGATGTGAAGGCAATGGTGGCGTTTGAGATCGCCCTGGCATCTGCACAGGCCGCTTGCGACGTCATACCACCAGCCGATGCTGAAGCCATTGCCCGGCTGGAAACAGCGTATATTCCGGACTGGGATATGTTGAATTCGGGTATGGCGAGGGACGGCGTCGTCGCGCCTGAGCTGGTCCGGCAAATGCGCAGGATGTTGGGCGAGCAGGCGGCGTCGTCACTTCACTTCGGCGCCACCAGCCAGGACGTTATCGACACCAGCCTAGTGCTCCGCCTCAAATCGATAACCGCGATACTTGCTGCTCGAATTGCCGGAATTGAAACGACCCTTGAACGGCTGTCTATGCGTTTTGGCGACCGATCCCTCATGGCCCGGACTCGAATGCAGGACGCAATTGTCATTACGACCGCAAATCGGCTCGCCGATTGGGCGGCTCCTTTCGTCCGCCATCGGCAACGGTTGGAAGAGATCGAAAAGCGCCTTCTAGTGGTTCAATATGGAGGCGCGGTTGGCGTTCTTGATAAGCTTGGAGGCGAGGGCGCACGCGTTGCGATTGGGCTGGCGGGACGTCTAGGGCTCGGCGTTACCGAGAAATCCTGGCACAATCAGCGCGATAGTATAGTCGAATTTGCAGGTTGGCTGAGCTTGGTCTCTGGCAGTTTGGGCAAAATCGGACAGGACATTGCGCTGATGGCGCAAAATGCAATGGGCGATATCGCCTTGGCGGGGGGCGGCGGTTCGTCCGCCATGCCACACAAATCTAATCCTGTCGCGGCCGAAACGCTTGTAACGCTCGCTCGATACGTCGCTGGTAACAGCGGTACCATGGCACAGGCCCTTGTTCACGAACAGGAGCGCTCCGGCGCTGCCTGGCCACTTGAATGGCTCGTCATGCCCCAAATGCTGCTCGCTACCGGCAGCAGCTTGTTGCTTGGTGCGCGATTGCTGGATTCGATCGAGTCCGTCGGACGCGATTGAGTTTCGATCGTCTGATCGGCATTTTCGGTGCCTTTGATCGATATTTTCATTATTGGGTCCAAGGTCTGGGTTTGAGCGCGCCTTGAGATCGGATAAGAGAGCAGCCATATAGCGGACACGAAAGATCCAGCCCAAAGCCGGGCACATGTGGGAGATTTCCGATGACTTATGGCAAGGCGGCCCAAATGCCCCCTCTGAGCCCACCGGCCATTCGGGCGCGAAAAGGCAGCGAACCAATTGTTTGCCTTACTGCCTACACGACGCCCATTGCCCGGCTCGTAGATCTTCATTGTGACCTGGTGCTGGTCGGCGATAGTGTCGGCATGGTTCTTCACGGTTTGCCCAACACGCTCGGGGTCGATCTCGAGATGATGGTTATGCACGGCAAGGCCGTAAGGCGTGGCTTAAAGTCCGCTCTTATGGTCGTAGACCTCCCCTTCGGCACGTATGAGGAGAGTCCTGAACAAGCATTCCGGAACGCTACGCGCTTGATGCGTGAAACAGCTTGCGACGCAGTGAAATTGGAAGGCGGTGCGCATATGGCCGAAACCATAGCGTTTCTGACACGCCGCTCAATTCCGGTTATGGCGCATATCGGTCTGACCCCGCAGGCGGTGAACACGATTGGTGGCTATAAGGTACAGGGCAGGGGCGCTGACGCCCAGGCTGTTCAGCGCGATGCACAAGCCGTTGCGGAGGCCGGGGCTTTCGCTGTGGTCGTCGAAAAGGTACCCGATATTCTGGCGCGGCGTATCACTCTGGACATTGACATCCCCACGATCGGGATCGGTGCATCAGCGGCCTGTGACGGACAGATATTGGTGGTCGATGACATGCTAGGCATGTTTGCCGACTTTAAACCCAAATTTGTAAAACGCTATGCCGAGTTGGCCGATGGTGCCAATAAAGCCATCGCAGCCTATGCAGCAGATGTGCGCGCCCGTCGTTTTCCAGCTGTGGAACATGTCTTTGGAGATGTACCGGCCAGCGTGCCGGACGCAGGATGAGTATGCTGATTGTTCGTACAGTCACTGAGATGCGGTCGCAGGTTTCCCAGTGGCATGCCGATGGTGAGAGCGTAGCGGTCGTGCCGACCATGGGCGCGTTGCACGAGGGGCACCTTTCGCTTGTTCGGGCGGCAAAAGGCAGAGCGGGGCGCGTGATTGTGACGCTTTTCGTCAATCCCACCCAGTTCAATAACTCAGAAGATCTCGCAACATACCCGCGCGACGAGAGCACCGATGCTGGCAGGCTCGAAGCTGAGCATGTGGATGTGCTGTTCGCGCCGGATATTGACCAAATGTATCCTGATGGGTTTGCCACAGAGGTCACGGTTTCCCGATTGAGCGAGGGGCTTTGCGGCGCGCATCGGCCTGGCCATTTCGATGGTGTAGCAACCGTAGTGACCAAGCTCTTGCTGCAGACGCAGGCCGATGCAGCCTTCTTTGGAGAAAAGGACTACCAGCAGCTTGCGATCATCCGTCGCCTGGCGCTGGATCTCGACATACCTGTGGATATTGTCGGGGTTTCGACAGTTCGTGAAGCTGATGGTCTGGCCATGTCGTCGCGCAATGTCAGGCTCAGTGCCATGGCTCGCGAACAAGCCCCAGCGCTGGCGGAGGCCCTTGCTCGGGCCGGCGCGTCTATTGAAGCTGGTGACTCAATCGTGGCCTCTTTGGAGACCGCGCAGGGAGCGCTGCTAAAAGCCGGGTTCGCTGAAGTAGAGTATTTCGAGTTGCGCGATGCAGAAACACTGGAGCCGGTCACTGCGCTAAAACGGCCAGCTCGCCTGCTAGCTGCAGCCTGGCTCGACAATGTGCGGCTGATCGACAACATGGCCGTTTTGCCACCTATGTCCCGACACCAAGAGCACTGATCTAGTGTGTCACTCCGGCTTCGGTTCGAGTGATCAAGGGTAGGGTGATCCTAAAGCAGGCACCATCCTCGGTTTTGGATACAAGCTCCAGCACACCATCCATGCGTGAAATGATTTCCCGGCTGATGGGGAGGCCAAGCCCTGCGCCCGCATACGGCCCAGTCTCGCCCAGACGTCCGCGATAGAATTTGTCAAAGATCCTAGGCGCTTCCTCCTCGGCGATTCCTATGCCGTTATCTTCGACTTCGATAATATAGGCTCCCTTTCTGAGCCTTGATCGTACTTCAACAACAGGGGCAATAGCGCCATTGTACTTTATGGCGTTGTGAATGAGGTTGATTAGTACCTGGCTTAATCGATCGGGATCGGAGCGCACATAGGCTGCAGATGCTCGCGTTCCAATTTCCACGCGCGTATTGCTCTGGCGCGCGAGGGCATCGCAAACTCTGAGCGCTTGATCGAGTGATTCTTCTGCGTCTATGGGGCGATTTTCCCAAGCCCTTTCGCCCCTTTCCAGCGCTGAGAGATCTAGAATTTCGTCGAGCAGGGAGGTCAGTCGCAGACTTTCCTTATGGATTGTGGACACAAACTTGGTCTTCGAACCGTCATCCAGGTCGCCCTCGCTGAGCAGGATTTCTGAGAAAGCGCGTATCGCTGTCATTGGCGTGCGGACCTCATGGCTGACCTGACTAAGAAATTCGTCCTTTTGCAGATCGACCTTTCGCAGCTGCCGGTTGGCTTCCTCGAGCTTTTCGGCAGTTGCCCGCAATTGTGTCGATGTCTTTTCAAGTTCCTGAGAATACTCGATGGCCTGTTGTGTTTCGTCCGCCATTTGCATGACTTCTTCGAGGGAAATCGAGTCGCCGGACACGACTTTGGACAACATGACGTGTGCAGAGGCGGCCCCTATCGAGCCGGCCATTTCCCTTTCCAGCTTCCGAATGAATGACGAACTGGGCTCCAGTGTCGTCCAAGGCATTCTCGCCTGCTTTGCCTCTTCCGAAAACAGCGCAACTGCCCTTTCATGGCCAAGGACACGCCGGGCGACAAGAAACAGATCGTCGGCCGTCGCCGATCCACGCAGGGGGTTGGCTTCATTGCTTGTACGCCGAAAGACGTTGAGGAACAGGGCGGCCTGAACATGCTCGAGGGCCGACTGATTGGTCATCAGCGACCCGAGGATGAGAACTGTCGTGTTGAGAAACAGGCTCCAAAATACCGCGTGCGTGAGCGGGTCGAGATCATCAAAACCGAATAGGCCTTCGGGTCGGAGCCATCCAATACCCCACGGGCCATTGGCCATGATCTGGGCGACAAGGGGCGAGGATGATGCAAAAGACGGCATGAAACTCGACCAAAGCCAAACTAAAAAGCCAACAGAAATGGCGCATATAGCGGCCTTTGTTGATGCATCACGCCAGAAAAGGCTTGCAAGGATGGCGGGTAGAAATTGAGCAACGCCTGTAAAAGAGATGAGGCCAATCGGCGCCAAGGCGTCAGACCCTCGGGTGAGATAGAAATATGTAAAGCCCAGCACCAGGATCAGGACGATCGAAAGGCGGCGGGCATTGAGGATCAGGCGCCTGACGCCTTGGCCATCCCCGATGCCATCCCCCGAAGTCAGCCGCAGCATGATCGGCACGACGATGTGGTTTGAAACCATAATCGATAACGCAATGGATTCTAGGATGATCATCGAAGTTGCCGACGAAAAGCCGCCGATGAATGCAAACAGCGCCAGAGCATCCTGGCCCTCTGCCAGTGGCAGCGTCAGAACAAACATATCCGGGTTGGATCCCGCGGGCAGAAAAGTGAGCCCGAACAGAGCTATGGGTAGTGTAAACAGGCTCATGGCCAGCATGTAGGCGGGAAAGGCCCAACTTGCCGTCCGCAGATGCTTTTCGTCTGAATTTTCGACAACGGTGACCTGAAATTGGCGTGGCAGGCAGATGACCGCGGCGGCCGCCAAAACCATCATGGATATCCATCGATCGCCGAACGTTTCGCTAGCGTGTACGTTCAACCCTGCATCTTGCGCGTTTGCAAATATGGTCTCCATGCCGCCGCCGATGTAGACAACAAAAATGCCGACGGCGAGCAGCGCCGTAAGTTTGACGACAGCCTCGAAGGCAATCGCGGCCACAACGCCATGATGCTGTTCTTTGGCGTCGACATTTCGGGTGCCGAAAAGAATTGTGAACACTGCCATTCCGGCGGCCACGCCGAATGCCAGCCCGACTTCATCCCAACCCTCGAGGCTGCCGCGCCCGAACTCGGATGAGCCTGCGATGGCCTCGATTGATGATGTAATGGCCTTGAGCTGGAGTGCGATGTACGGGGCAATGGCGATAACAGCGAGCACTGTAATGAGCACAGCCAGATTGCTCGACTTTCCAAAGCGGGACGACAGCAGGTCGGCAATCGAGGTAATGCGCTGATCATGGCTGATCCGCACCAGGCGTCGCAAAATGAACCACCATCCGATGAACACGATGGTGGGGCCGATATAAATGGTCAGATATTCAAGGCCATTTCGAGCTGCAGTTCCGACTGCGCCGTAAAAGGTCCAACTCGTGCAATAGACCGAAATAGATAGAGTATAAACAAAGGGAGATCGCAAAAATCCCCCGCTGCGATGTCTGGTATGTCTGTCGCCGAGATAGGCAATCACAAACAGCAGTCCGACATAAGCCACTGCGGTCGCAATGACGAAGTCAGCTGTCAGCGTCATCGTTGTTCCTCACCGTGAGGCTGATGCGGTTCATCGCGCGGTAGCGTGTATCCAAACCAGGCGGCGCCCAATATCAGAAACACCCAAAGCCCGAATAGAAAGACCGTTGCGATTGGCAGCCCGGCAACAAATCCTTCAAACCTGAACAGCAATATTAGTGGCGGCAGGCTGGCCATTGCCCCAAATAGCGTGAAAAACAGTGAAGCCCCGATGATCTTACGCCGTGTCATTGGTGGGCCACATCAACCAGGTTAGCTGTCGTCCGCAGGAGCGACGAGAAGATTGCGCACAGCGTCGACGACATCGGCGTTGGAATAGGGCTTAGTCACAAATTTGTTGGCCCCCAGCTCTTCAGCAATGCGCCTGTCCTGCTGTTGCCCCTTGGCTGTCAGAACCAGGACAGGCAGGTTAGCAGTGAATGGATCGGCTCTAATTTGTTTGAGCACCTCAAATCCGCTGCGCTTTGGCAGCATTATGTCGAGCACGAGCACACGCGGTCGGTGACGCCGGACGGCATCCATAACAGCCTCGCCATCCATGACGGCACTTATTGTCCATCCTGCTCTCTTCAGAACAAAATCAAGTGCTTCAAGGATACTCGGCTCGTCTTCTGCAATGAGAATATCGATCGCCAAAACTCCCCCTCAGAGCCTCTTCCTCCTCAAGACTCGCAGTCACATAACCGCAATTGTTGCCATTCGCCAAGTCCCCTGTGATGGGTGGTCAGGTGCGAGCAGTGGTCAGGGTCGGCTCATCTCCAGGCGCAAAGGGTGCTTCTTCACGACTGACACAGTTCGTGCGTGTGCACAGCCGGCAGGTCGGACCAACCGGTACGTCGGCGTCGGAATCGCCGAGGTCCAGACCGTCGGCATAGACAGTCCGATCTGCGTGCAAGATGTCAGCGACCAGCAAAATGGAATGGGGCAGGGCCTGATCGGCAAATCCAGATGCACGGCGGGACACGGCTTTGGCCACAAACAGAAAACGCGAATCATCCGAAAAACGAACCACTTGCCGAACGAGCTGTCCTGACGAACGAAATGCGGCGTAAAGTGCCCACAGCGGGCAGGCGTGGCCAGTGTGCGGCAAGAGCAAGCCAGGCAACGGAAAGTGCTTGGTGAGCCGTCCTGCAGGGTCGGAACGAAGAAATCCGAAGGGCACGCCTTCGGCGCCTTCTGCACGCAGGGTAACGAGTCGATGCGCGATCTGCTCGAAACTTGCGTTGTACCGTTCGCTTAGCGCCTCGACGTCATAGCGTAGTGTTTCTGCATCCTCGAGAAAGCGCTCATAGGGAAACAGGGCGGCGCCCGCGATGTAAGATGCGAGATAATTGCGCGCCAGATGTCGAGCGGTCGGGGAGGAGAGGTGCGGCACCTTGACGGCTTCGGAAAGGACAGCGTCGCTGGTCAGTTCGGAGATCAGCCGAACCATCTGAAATTGTCGGGTCGACTGAGGCACTGTATTGCGAAACCACAGGACTCCACGTTCCCTGTCGTGGCCAAAGGCGCGCCCGGAGTTTGGGCGCGCATTCCGTTCAATGCGAACGCCGTGGACGGTCTCCAGAAGATTGGCTATTGCTGCTTCGCTTAAGGCTCCTGACGATTGCATGTCCCGAACAATTTCAACTCCGCGTTGCTCAAGCGCCGGGAAATAGTTGCGCGCTGCAAAGATCATGTCATCAAGCTCGCGGCGGACGGAGGCCGATTTGCTCACCGTACTGGCGTGATCGAACTGACCAATCAGGTTCTGCGCAACCGCCGAGAGGCCACGGGTCTCGCGTGAGATCGAGTTGACGAAGCGTGCCCGGTCGATGGTGCTCAAATCATCAAAATCCTCAAGAATCTCGGCCGAGGAGCGTACCGCGGTTATACCGGAAAGCACCTGATGCAGAAGCTGGCTGAGGAGTGGGTCGGCTCTCAGACGGTTTGCATAGGCGTCGGCACTGGCCGATGCAGCGGCATAGGCTCGGTAGAGCGTGGCAATAACGCGGGCGATGTCGGGTTGCGTTGCAACAAGGCTGCGGGCGGTCTCCATGCCGAGGCCGACATCGGCCAGAGCAGGGTCGGCAAATGCCTCCACCAACTCATGAATGAGTCGGTGCTCGGCTTCGCCCGTCAGATCATCGATCGAGATATCAAGCTCGGATGCAATGCGCTGAAGGAGCGCGCCTCCCACTTGTCGCTTATTGGCTTCGATCAGATTGAGGTAGCTGGGTGAAATCTCCACACTTCGGGCAAGGGCGGCCTGAGAGACCCCTAAACCCTTGCGGCGTGTGCTTATTCTCAGCCCGATGGGTGCGCGCATTGAATTCCCGTTTGTCAATGCATTGACACTCTAGTTTCCAAATTTGGTCAAAGCTTTACAGGATTTCCGTTTAAATACAATAGCATATTGCTCTTGTGTTAACGCCGCTCAATACTCCCGCAGCGGATTTCAGCCATATGGAGGTATGGCCCACCGCATCAAAGGAGGAGATTAATGAGCGATTTTAAACGCGGAATCAGCCGCCGTCGCGTCGTAAAGACCGGCATGGCAGGCATCCTAGCGACCGGGGTCTCTCCCCTTATATTGTCCAAGGGGGCTTGGGCGCAGGAATTTTGTAACGCGCCAACTGGTGACACCGTAACCCTTGGGTTCAACGTGCCGCAGACCGGTGCCTACGCCGACGAAGGTGCTGATGAACTTCGGGCGTATCAGCTGGCAGTAGAGCATCTCAATGGCGAAGGCGATGGCGGACTCATCCCGCACTTTTCGTCCAAGACGCTGACCGGAAACGGCATTTTGGGCAAGAAGGTCGAGTACGTGACCGGTGACACCCAAACCCAGTCTGATCCGGCTCGTGAGTCGGCGCGCCGCATGATTGAGCGCGATGGCGCAGTGATGATTACCGGTGGTTCATCATCGGGTGTTGCCATCGCTGTCCAGAGCCTTTGTCAGGACATGGGCGTTATTTTTATGGCAGCCCTGACGCACTCCAATGACACGACCGGCAAGGACAAGCGGAAATACGGCTTCCGCCACTTCTTCAACGCCTATCAATCCGGTGTTGGGCTTGGCCCGCAGCTCGGTGCAGCTTATGGCGATCAGCGTCGTGCCTACCATCTGACCGCTGACTACACATGGGGTTGGACGCAAGAAGAGTCGATGATTGCTGCGACTGAAGCCCTTGGCTGGGAAACAGTCGAAACGGTCCGCACCCCGGTGGGCGCTGGCGATTTCAGTCAGTACATTACGCCGGTTCTTAATTCCGGCGCTGACGTTCTGATCCTCAATCACTATGGTTTTGACGGGGTCAATTCGCTGACACAGGCGACCCAATTTGGTCTGCGTGACCGTCAAGCCAACGGTAACGACTTCCAGCTTGTTCTGCCGCTGGTTTCCGATCTCATGGCTGCAGGTGCCGGTTCGGCAATGCAGGGCGTTTACGGCACATCGAACTGGTATTGGAGCATGGGCGATGACGCGTCCAAGGGCTTCACAGCATCGTTCGGGGCGAAGTATGGGTCTCCCCCGAGCCAGGCTGCGCACACGGCCTATGTGCAGACGCTGCTCTATGCGGATGCCGTGGAGCGGGCCGGAACGTTCTATCCGCCCGAAGTTATTGCTGCACTTGAAGATTTCGAGTTCGACGGCATGGGCAATGGCCCCACGCTCTATCGGGGGGCCGACCACCAGTGTTTCAAGGACGTTCTCGTCGTTCAGGGCAAGGAACAGCCCTCCAATGAGTTCGATCTTCTCGAAGTGGTCAACACGGCATCGCGCGATAGCGTGACTTACGACCCGTCGATCTTCGGCGGTGACCTGGGCTCTGCCGACCCGCAAATGTGCTGATTCCGTTCTTACGGTTGACTGCATGTCCGGCCGCTGCGGTGGCCGGACAAACCTACATCTGGAGCCAAATCGATGGATGCGATTCTCGCGCAATTGCTCAATGGGCTGGACAAGGGCGGCGCATACGCCCTGATCGCCTTGGGTCTCACACTGGTTTTCGGCACGCTGGGCGTCGTAAATTTCGCCCACGGCGCACTCTTCATGCTTGGCGCATTCTGCGCGGTCACGTTCCGTGCCCTGATCACCATGGAGAGTGTTACTGTGGACGAAACACAGCTTTCGCCATGGGGCTCGCCTCTGGAAATCCGGACGCCGATGGCCGAAACATGGTTCGGCGATTTCGGCGCGATACTCGTCGACTATTCAGTGCCGTTTTCGATCCTGCTTACCATCCCGGTCATGCTCATTGTCGGTGTGGCCATGGAGCGGGGGCTTATCAAACATTTTTACAAGCGCCCGCACGCCGAGCAGATCCTGGTGACGTTTGGCCTGGCGATTGTGCTTCAGGAAGTGGTTAAGGCGTTTTTCGGCCCAAATCCATGGCCGCAGCCAATCCCATCGGATTTGCGTGGCGCGACTGATGTTGGTGCGCTGTTCGGCATGCAGGCCGGCGCTGTGACTTATCCCCTTTGGCGGCTGGTTTATCTGGGCTTTTCGCTTGCCGTCCTGGGCGCGGTATTTGCCTTTCTGCGCTTTACTACCTTTGGGATGGTGGTTCGGGCTGGTATGGCCGATCGGGAAACGGTCGGATTGCTTGGGATCAATATCGACCGACGCTTCACGATCATGTTCGGCCTTGCCGCTGTCGTTGCTGGATTGGCGGGTGCGATGTACACGCCCTTGCTTCCGCCGAACTACAGTCTCGGCATGGATTTCCTGGTGCTCTCGTTCGTCGTCGTTGTTGTTGGTGGTATGGGATCCTTGCCCGGCGCGGTTGCCGCAGGGTTTCTGCTGGGCATTTTGCAGTCGTTTGCGTCCATGACGGCCATTAAGGCCATCGTACCCGGTATCGACCAGATCATCATCTACGCGGTCGCCGTAATCATTCTACTGGTTCGTCCCCGTGGCCTGCTCGGGCGGCGCGGCGTGATGGAGGCCTGAGATGAATTTCTTCCGACTTCCCAAAAACGAATACATAACGCTTGCGGTCTTCGCGCTGGTCGTACTCGCCATGCCAATCTGGCTACAGCCACTTGGTGCTGCTTATCCTGGGCTCATGCAGCAGTTCACGATCTTTGCGATCTTTGCGGTGGGCTTCAATATTCTCTTCGGCCTCACCGGTTATCTAAGTTTTGGACACGCAGCCTTTCTCGGCGTCGGTTCCTACACGGCAGTGTGGTCTTTCAAGCTGCTCTCTATGGACGCAATTCCAGCGCTGATCTTTGCGATCATAATGGCTGGTGTCTTTGCACTGATCATCGGCTTTGTATCGCTACGTCGGTCGGGCATCTACTTCTCGATCCTTACGCTGGCATTCGCTCAGATGAGCTACAACCTTGCCTACTCCGTGCTGACGCCAATCACCAATGGCGAAACAGCGTTGCAACTGGCTGGTTCGGACCCTCGCGTGCTTGACGGCTTGTTCAATGTTGGAACTTCATCGGTGATCCCGTCGCCGAGTCTGCTTGGCAATACACTTGGTGGTATGGGCGGCTTTTATCTTTGTGCTGTGATCTTGCTGGTTGTTTTCTTTATCGCTCAGAAGATCTTCACATCCCCGTTCGGGATGATGCTGCGAGCCGTCAAATCCAATCAGACGCGATTGTCATATACCGGTGTGAATACGCGCCCCTACACATTGGCTGCATTCGTTATCTCAGGGATGTATGCCGGCCTGGCTGGTGGATTGCTGGCGGTAACCGACCCATTGGCTGGCGCTGAGCGTATGCAATGGACTGCTTCCGGCGAAGTTGTGTTGATGACCATTCTCGGCGGTGTCGGCACACTTATCGGTCCGGTCATCGGGGCTTGGCTGATCAAGTTCATGGAGAACATTTTCTCTGCCTACAATGATCGCATCCTCCAGTTCTATTTCGACTGGATGCCCGATGGAATTCAGGACTTTGCTGTAACGGTAGCGTCCAAGTTCGTCGGCGAAGGTTGGAAACTGACGGAAGGGCTCGTCTTTGTCCTCGTCGTTGTCTTCTTGCCGGGTGGGATTATGGAAGGCGTTCGCCGCATCCGATCGATGGTTACCAATCGCTCCAAGCACAACGAAAAACCGGCCAAACTCAGTACTTCGGCTGCGGAATAGGGGATCGGATATGGAAAACGATAAAAACGTCGTCCTGCATGTTGCCGATGTACATAAGAATTTTGGGGGGCTGCATGCCTTGGCCGATATCGACCTCCAGGTTGAAGAAGGCAAGACGCACGCAATCATCGGACCAAATGGGGCGGGCAAATCCACTCTGCTCAATGTCATTATTGGACGTATCCCGCCCACCAGCGGCGCTGTTGTGTTCGATGGCACCGTACTAACGGGCAAACAGCCTCACGAAATCAATCAGCTCGGCGTTAGCCGCGTTTTTCAGACGCCGGAGATATTTTCCGACCTGTCGGTGCTGCAAAACGTGATGACGCCTGGATTTGCCAAGCGCGACGGAGCCTTCAAGATTAACCTGTCCAGACCTCTTGAGCGGGAGACTGCACTACGGGAGGAGGCTGAAGCGATGCTTGAGGATGTTGGACTGTTGGAACGGCGTGGGGTGCACGCGGGGTCACTGTCGCGTGGCGACAAGCGCCGGCTGGAGCTGGCGATGTGCCTGATCCAGAAGCCGCGCCTGTTGCTTCTCGATGAACCGACGGCTGGCATGAGCCGTCATGATACCAACACTACGATAGAGCTGCTGAAAAAGATCAAGAGCCGCGGGATGACCAAGGTCATCATCGAACACGATATGCATGTGGTGTTCTCCCTTGCCGACAAGATCTCGGTACTAGCTGGCGGAAGGATCATCGCCGAGGGATTGCCCGAAGAGGTGCGTGGGGATCCGCGCGTCCAGGAAGCCTATCTGGGAGGAGCACATTGATGAATGCGGTTTCGACAAATATGCAGCCGGAAAAAGCTGCTGCCGCCGACGCACCTTTTCTCTCGGTAAAGGACGTCCACGCCTATTACGGCGAGAGCTATATCGTTCAGGGCGTAGGTTTCGATGTGCCTCATGGCAAGATTTTAGCGCTTCTGGGGCGGAACGGCGCTGGTAAGACTTCAACTCTGCGCACGATCGCACGACTCGATAATCCGAGTCTGCAAAAGGGTGAGATTTGGCTCGATGGCCATCCGGTGCACGGCATGAAGGCATTTGAAGCAGCCAGGTCAGGTATCCAGCTCGTGCCGGAAGATCGACGGATCATTCAAGGTCTGTCGGTTGAAGAAAACCTTGCGCTGGCTCAGGTGGCGCCGGGTTCAGGGTGGGACATTGAGCGGATCTATGGACACTTCCCTCGTCTTGCCGAACGCCGCCGCCAGGACGGCACAACGCTTTCGGGAGGCGAACAACAGATGCTCGCTATTGCCCGTGCGCTCGCTCGTGATCTCAAACTGCTGCTGCTCGATGAGCCTTATGAAGGCCTTGCCCCGGTGATCGTTCAAGAGATCGAAACGATCCTGCACGAAATCAAGGAATTGGGCATCACCACAATCATCGTCGAGCAGAACGCAGTGGCGGCACTTAAGCTGGCCGATCGGGCGGTGATCCTCGATACCGGCGAAGTCGCCTTCCAGGGATCTGCGCGCGAAGTGCTCGACAATGCCGAGTTGCGCCACGAATACCTCGCCATTTAGGAGGATGGACATGAACAGCCAGGCTCCAATGGCTCGTCATACGCGGTTGACCGCTGAAAGTTTCAAAGAGCAATATTCGGCATCTCTGTCCGACCCTGAAGGCTTCTGGGCAGAGCAGGGCAAGAGGCTCGACTGGATCGAGCCTTATACCAAGGTCAAAAACACCAGCTTTGCCTATCCCGATATCTCGATCAAATGGTTCGAAGATGGGGTGCTTAATGTCTCAGCGAATTGCATCGACAGGCATCTTGCCACGCACGGTGACAAGACTGCCTTGATCTGGGAGCCGGACAACCCGAAAGATCGCGCCCAGCACATAACCTTCCGCCAGCTCCATGACGAAGTCTGTCGATTTGCCAATGTGCTGAAGGGGCTCGGCATAAAAAAAGGCGATCGCGTCACCATCTATTTGCCTATGATTCCCGCTGCCAGCTATGCGATGTTGGCATGTGCGCGCATTGGCGCGCCGCATTCCGTTGTATTTGCGGGCTTTTCACCCGATGCGCTGGCCGGACGCATCAATGACGCGGATTCGAGCGTGGTCATTACAGCCGATGAAGGGCGACGCGGCGGCAAGGCGGTGCCGCTCAAGGCCAATGTCGATAAGGCGCTTGAAGATTGCCCCGGCGTGGCAAGAGTTCTTGTGGTTAAAAACACCGGCGCTACCGTTTCAATGGTGGGCGACAGGGATGTCTGGTGGCATGAAGCCGCCGATGGAGTGGAGCCGTTTTGCGCACCAGAACCCATGAACGCCGAGGATCCACTGTTCATCCTCTATACCTCAGGTTCGACGGGCAAGCCCAAGGGCGTGTTGCATACAACCGGAGGGTATTTGGTGTGGGCTTCTCTTACCCATGAAATGATCTTCGACCCGAGACCCGACGATGTCTACTGGTGTTCGGCCGATGTGGGCTGGGTCACTGGCCATAGCTATATCGTTTATGGGCCGCTGGCCAATGGCGTCACTTCGCTGATGTTTGAGGGTGTTCCCAACTGGCCGGATCCCTCGCGGTTCTGGCAGGCTGTCGATCGGCACAAGGTCAATGTTTTTTATACAGCGCCTACAGCAATCCGTGCGCTTATGGGCGCTGGTCTCGAGCATGTCGAGAAAGCTGATCTGTCTTCACTTCGTCTTATCGGCACAGTGGGGGAGCCGATCAATCCCGAAGCGTGGCAGTGGTATCACAAGAACGTCGGGCGAGGCCGATGTGAAATTGTCGATACATGGTGGCAGACGGAAACTGGCGCTTCGATGATCATGCCGCTTCCTGGCGTCATCCCGACAAAGCCGGGTTCTGCCACCAAACCGTTTTTTGGGGTCGATCCACTCGTTCTCACGCCCGAGGGGCAGGTGATCGCAGGGACCAAGGCGGAAGGCGTTCTGGCCATTGCCGATAGCTGGCCCGGCCAAGCCCGAACGATATGGGGCGATCACTGCCGTTTCGTGGAAACTTATTTTTCCACTTACAAGGGACTTTATTTTACGGGTGACGGGGTGCGACGCGACGAGGACGGATATTATTGGATCACCGGGCGCGTGGACGATGTACTCAACGTTTCCGGGCACCGTTTGGGAACAGCCGAGATCGAGAGTGCACTGGTTGCACATCCACATGTCTCGGAGGCAGCCGTTGTCGGTTATCCTCATGAGATCAAAGGTCAGGGCATCTATTGCTATGTAACGCTGATGTCTGGCGAGAACGAGAGCGAAGATCTCAAAGCCGAGCTCCGAAATTGGGTCCGCAAAGGTATTGGGCCAATCGCCTCGCCCGATTGTATTCAGTTCGCGCCGGGATTGCCCAAGACGCGATCGGGAAAGATCATGCGACGTATTTTGCGCAAGATTGCTGAGAATGACTTCGGTGCGTTGGGCGATACATCAACGCTCGCTGATCCTGCGGTTGTCGATAGTCTTATAGACAACCGCTTGAACCGATAACCGCTTAGTTTCGCGAAAAGCTGCAACAAAAAGCCTAGGCGGTTTTCGCCTGGGCTTTGTTATGCTGTGAGCAACCCCGCTCGGTCGTCTCGCCGTGCCATCCATGCATTGTGACCGAGGATGGCTATACTACCGAGAAAGCCGACGATCTCTGCAACAGGGTAGGGAGATAGGCAACCGATGCCCCCAAGGCAGAGCAAAATGCGCAGGATGATGTGCATACGTGTCTGGAAGAAACCTTCGAGCACGGCGACAAAGGCGACAGTGCCAACCAATGCCAGAGCACCGTTCCAGAGTACAACAAGCAGCGGCCCGCCAAGTATGATCTCGGGATTGAACACCATGAACATTGGGATGATGTAGAGACCCTTGGCGAATTTCCAGGCTTGGACGCTCGTCTCCATGGGACCGCTTCGCGCTATCGCCGCGGCCGCGAAGCCGGCGAGGGCGACGGGCGGGGTCACGTTGGAATCCTGCGAATACCAGAAAACGACTAAATGCACGATAAGCAGCGGGATGCCGAACTCCTGATTGAGCGCGGGACCAACCAAAATGATAAGAACTATATAGGCGGCGGTTACAGGCAGGCCGAAGCCTAGGATCAGGCTTGCGACAAGCACAAGCAGCAACGCCAGCAGCACGTGCCCTCCCGAGAAAGCCAGCATCATCGAGGTGAATTTCAGGCCCAGGCCGGTCAGGCCAATGATACCGACGATGATGCCACCAATGGCACAGGCGATCGTTACTGTGAGCGCGTTGCGCGCGCCCACTTCACAGGCTTCCACAAGTTTTAGCCCACCAAGCTTCAGAGCTTCCACTATTGGGGGGCGTGCTGTGCCGTCAGCGCGCGGTGCGAAACGCAGCCAGTCGTAGCTGCCTTTGAGGACAGCAACGATCAGAACCGAGACGACTGCCCAGAAGCCAACTCTCATTGGTGAAATGCCTAGGACAAGCAGGTACATAAGTACTGCCAGCGGCACCATGAAGTGCCAACCGTTCTTCATTACCTCTCGCACCGAAGGCAGTTCGCTTGCTGACATGCCTTTCATATTCTGTTTGATGGCAATGATATGCACGAAGAGATAGACAGTGAGAAAATAGAGAAAAGCTGGAAAGATCGAAACCAGAACGATGTGCAGGTAGGGAACGCCGGTGTATTCGGCGATCAGAAACGCGCCGGCGCCCATGAGAGGAGGGGTGATCTGCCCCCCTGTAGACGCGGCTGCCTCGATGCCGCCAGCCTGTGCAGGCTTGTAACCGAGCCGTTTCATGAGCGGGATGGTAAATGGGCCCGTTGTTACGACGTTGGCAATTGTCGAACCAGAGATTGAGCCCATCGCCGTCGACGCCACTACCGCTGCCTTGGCTGGGCCGCCCCGACGACGACCGGTTGCCGCATAGGCGAGCTCGATGAAAAAGTGACCGGCGCCGGTCACTTCGAGCACAGCGCCGAACAGGACGAAAATAAAAACGTAAGTTGCGGCTACGCCAAGCGGCAAGCCGAATATCCCTTCCTGACCGAGATAGAGCTGGGCCGCGAGCCTATCGATTGGATAGCCTCTGTGATTGAGGATTCCCGGCATTAAATCGCCAAGCCAGGGCAGCGGCCCATTTGATCCGGCCATCGCGTAGATTATGAAGACGATGCCGATGATTGTGATGCCTTTGCCGACCACACGGCGGCTTGCTTCAAGCAAGGTAATGACTGCAATCACCCCAACCGTAACGTCCGTTGAGCTCCAAAAGCCTGCGCGGTCGATAATGTCGTTGAGGAAAAAGGCGATGTAAAAGCCCGAGATGACGGCAAGGGCAAAGAAAACGGTGTCTATAAGTGCGCCGATTGGGCCTTGCTTGCGATTGGAGCCTGTGACTGGAAATACCAGAAATGCGATCATCAGGATAAAGCCGAGATGAATCGAGCGCTGATAGAAAAGGCCCAGCGGGTTTATACCGGCTGTATAGAGCTGAAACAGCACGAGTGCGACCGAGAGAATGATTACTGCAAGGCGAATGGGCCAAGGGCGCTCGACAGCGGTATTGGCTGGTGGCGGAATGTCTGCAGCCAGCACACCTTTCTGCCGGAAAATCGATCTCAGCATGACTGTTCTCCCTCCTGCCCTGCAGGTCGCAAGACGATGCGCACGGCCTTGCGTGGCGCTATGGCAGACAAATTGAAGTCGCGTCCGTTGACCACTATCCTGTGATCCACCCCAGGTGCTCCGACCCTTAACCGAAGGCAATTTTTCGGCACGGCCTCGTTGATACCTTCGATCCAGTATCCACCGTCCGGCGCAGAAGTCATCGTTCCACGTCCGGGAATGTGGCCGAGCCCTGCAGCAAAGTCCGGCTGATGGGATCTTTCGAGCACCATGTTTCCGTCAAGTGCGGCAAAGCAGTCGCGAACAAGGAAATGTTGAACCGAGTGATTCCAGAAAACGCACCATTGTGCGCCTTCGGTCACAGGTTCGTGAAAGACGGTGGCGCCGTCCTCATCAACGACGTCCAGCCGCAAATTCTCACTAGCGAGAGGCGCCCCCGAGAGGGACAGGGCGAGCAACAAGCTCGCCCCCCCAGAAATTTTGGATTTACCCTTACGGACGGGCATTGTCTGGAATTTCCGCTCCAGACTCTTCGTAGTAACGAATGGCGCCGGGATGCAGCGGTATCGGAGTGGCGCCAATTGCAAACTCAACAGTTGTGTCGTTGGTTGCAGGGTGGATCGCGCGCAGGTAGTCGATCTGCTCATGGAGAAGCTTTGTCACTTGATAAGCAAGTTCTTCGTCCATGCCGGCGCTGACCACCAAGGCGTTGGGGATGCCCACAGTAGGTGTTTCGGTATCGACACCCTCATAGCTGTTGGCAGGAAGCACATAGTCGGCAAAGATGGGCTCTGCGCCCTTGGCCGCTGCAATTTCATCCGCACTGAGCGGGATCATGCGAATTGCACGGGCCACGGCCAGCGACATGATCGATGAAGTCGGTGGACCCACGCTCCAGATGCCGGCATCGATATCGCCATCGCGCAGGGCGTCAGCAGTTTCGTTGAAATTGAGGCGCTGGGCAGCTGCCAGGTCCTCATAAGTGATGCCGTTTGCATTGAGGATGGCCTGGGCATTGAGTTCAGTACCCGAGCCAGGGGCGCCCACCGAAACGCGTTTGCCGACAAGGTCGGAAAGTCCCTGAATGTCGGAATCGGCGGGAACGACAATCTGCACGGCGTTAGGGTAAAGCGCGCCGAGAGAGAGAATGTCGACCTGGCGTCCATCGAATGCGCCGGTGCCGGTGTAAGCCTGGGCCACAGTGTCGCCCAGGGCAATGGCGAAGTCGGCTGCACCTTGATGGACAAGAGCCATATTTTCGACCGATGCACCAGTCACCTCGGCAACGGCGCCGTAGCCGTCGAGATTGTCGGTAATCAGTTCGGCAAGGCCACCGCCGATGGGATAATAGGCGCCGCCGGTGCCGCCGGTAGCAATTGAAAGTTGCTGCTGGGCGAACGCTGGTGCGCTCACCGCCAGCGCGCCAACCAAGGCGCAGGCTGTCAAAAGTTTCATTTTGTCCTCCCATTAGCAGTCGCGCGGGACTGCTTGGTTCTTCCCTGGCGCCGGGCTTCCGGTCGCCGCACGAGCCATGCTCCTCCGCATAGCCGGTGTCTCACTTGTAGCAATCGCTGTGCCAACAGCTGCTTGTTATATGATTGGCAGCAAATTCCTTTCGTTTCAATTGTTTAGGTTAAACGGTCGTCGTGTCGATTCAAAGGGGGCGGCAAAAACATGCCGATCTTCGATGTTCTATGAGCAATTTATTGCTGATATCGAGGGTTGGTAGCTCTGCGCTTGATGCCTAGCCGTGCCATTTTTTCGTTGAGCGTTCTGCGCGGCAGGCCAAGCTTTTCGATGACTTCGCTCATGCGTCCCCCGCTATCGGACAGCGCGCGCTCGATCACACGGCGCTCGAAAGTTTCGAGTTGGTGGGCGAGGGGCATGAATTTTGTGTAGCTTTCCATGCGCGTGTCATCCGACACGGCGAAACTGCTTAAGCCCAATGCATGACGTTCAGCGACGTTTCTAAGTTCCCGAACGTTTCCGGGCCAGTCGTGCTGCATCAGTGCGTCGAGTGTAGCACCTTTCAGCGGGCGCGGCTCCCGGTTGTGACTGCGCGCCGCTTCGGCTGCGAAATACTCGAACAGAAGCGGGATATCATCGCGACGTTCGCGGAGCGGGGGAATGGTCAATTCAACGACTGAGAGGCGGAAATAAAGATCGGAGCGGAAGGCGCCGTTTTTGCTGTCGGCTTTCAGGTCGCGCTTGGTTGCCGCGATCGTGCGAAAGTCGACAGGTTGAGATGCGTTGGATCCGAGGCGCTCGATGCTGCGTTCCTGCAATGCTCTCAATAACTTGGCCTGCATTGGCGAAGGCATCGATTCAACTTCGTCAAGCAGCAATGTGCCCCCGTTGGCATGTTCGATTTTTCCAATCCGGCGACCCGCGGCGCCTGTGAATGCTCCGGCCTCGTGACCGAACATTTCAGTTTCCACCATTGTTTCGGGGATGGCGGCGCAATTTACAGCAACGTAGTTTCCGCTTGAGCGGCGGCTTGTTTCGTGAAGGCTCCTCGCGACAAGGTCTTTGCCGGATCCGGTTTCGCCATAAAGCACGACACTCACATCGGTTGCGGCGATCTCGGAAACGGCTGCGCGCAGCCGTTCGATTTCCCGCGATGTCCCCAAAATCTTGGTGCGCAAAGCGTTGGGCGGCGTTGCTGCTGCCAGGAGCCGATTTTCCAGAACAAGTCGACGCTTTTCAGTCGCGCGTCTGACGGTTTGAGCTAAGCGTTCAGGGTCAAACGGCTTCTCAATAAAATCGTAGGCTCCGATGCGCATTGCCTCAACTGCGCTTTCAATATCGCCCTGACCGGTCATGAGGATTACCGGAACGTCGGGGTCGATTGCGAGGATGCGCCGCAATAACTCCATTCCATCCATGCCAGGCATGCGAAGGTCGGTGAGTACGATACCATTAAGCCCGACAGAAATGTGTTCGAGAGCCGATGGGCCGGAGTCGAAGCTATGGGCTTCGTGGCCAGCCACACTAAGCCATTGCTCCACGGCGTGTCGCATGGCGTCTTCATCATCAACAAATATCACTGACTGGCGCTCAGCCATTGCTGGCCACCTCGCTCTTTAGAGATGATAGTGGGTCATCCACGGCAACAAGTTCAATCGTTAGGACGGCACCGCCATCAGGGTGGTTGGCAGCCCTGAGTGAGCCGCCAAACTCGCGAATGATCTCGAAAGAGATGGTTAAACCCAGTCCCAGACCTGCACCAGAAGGTTTGGTGGTTACAAATGGGTCGAACAATGTCTCGAGAAGTGGAGCATCGAAGCCTGGCCCATTGTCGCGCACCTCAACGAAGACGCGACCCGCTGCCGTGTGCATGGAAAGTTCTACATAAGGCTCATGCGTGTTTTGAACGGCATCGATGGCATTGCGAACCAGATTGATGACGACCTGCTCGAGCCGCACGTCATTGCCCATTGTAAAGGCTGGGACTATCGACGTTCGGACCGCAATTGCCTCTACCTGCAATTGAACGTCTACGAGATCGATAGCGCGCTGAACTGCACGGTCAACCGAGATTATCTCGGCGGGTCCCATGCCCTCCTTGCGAGCAAAAGATTTGAGGTGCGAGGTAATTCGCCCCATGCGCACGGCCAGATTGTCGACCTTTTCGAGATTGTCGAGGACTGCGCGCGGATCGCCAAGCGGCACAAATACTCGTGTGGTTGCAATATAGGTGCGTATCGCGGTGAGGGGTTGGTTGATTTCATGTGCGATGGCCGCTGACATCTGGCCCAGCGCAGCCATCTTTCCTGCTTGTATCAGATCGTGCTGGGTGTTGCGCAGTTCGCGCTCGGTTCGACGTCGTTCCTCGACTTCGACATGCAATGTTTGGTTGACCTGCCGCAAGTCGGCTGTTCGCTCGGCAACGCGCAATTCCAGTTCGGCCCGGGCGGCGCGTTCCAAGGCAAAGCTCCGCTGCCGCTGGGCCAGGTAAAACAGAATGGCGATCACAAGTGCCGAGCTCATGGCGCCGATAACTGTGCCGTCACGTCTTGCGTCTGCCACACCGGAAAGGTCAGTGAACTGGTTCACAGTCCAGCCCAACTCCGAGATATGAACTGTTTGTCGCAGGAAGTCCCGATTTTCCGGTAAGCCTTCTACCCAGACCCGCTCGCCGTTAGGGGAGAGTTCAGTGGTTTCGAGCTGATTAATGTCGGTTCCCGCATATTGCTGAGTGCTCTGAATGCGGGAGATTGCATTTGCGTCTACCGGGGCAAGAGAGCGGTATTTCCACTCGGGCAGGCTCGCCAGAAAGATGATATCATTTTCATCAGTCACCATGATGTGCTCGGCGGACCTGGCCCAGATTGCCTCGAGATCTCCAAATTCAATTTTGGCTACAGTGACGCCGATGGGACTATCGTCGCCCACGGCTTGCGCAAGGAAATAACCCGCACGACCGGTGGTTACGCCGATTCCGAAATAGGTGCCGACGCCACCGGCAATGGCTTGGGTGAAATAGGATCGGAAGCCATAGTATTGTCCGACGAAACTACCCTCGGAATTCCAGTTACTTGCGGCCAGTGTGTAGCCATCAGGCTTCATGACATAGAGGGCGGCTGGATTTCCTGAGGCTTCGATTAACGCGAGCTTGCGATTAAGGGCGTCGATGGCCGCTGGAGCCGCTGGTGCTCCAAGGATCGATTGCACGTCGGGATCCAGCGCGAGTACCAGGGGAAAGTGAGCATTTTGCGCGATAGTGTCGCTTAACGTCTGAGCAACAAGTTCAGCGCGGGTCTCGCCGGTGGTGCGGGCAGAATTCAGGGCCGACTGTTCCCAGATAACGCGCGTCGTCATTGCGCTGGCAATGATCACCAGCGCTGCCAGCGCGATCTGCAGATATTGGCGCAGCTTGTGTTTCCTCATCCCGCCTAAATGTTAGCGGTGGGCAGATGTTCTGCATAGCCCCTAAACCGCAGACAGCGGGCGGTACGGACTCACTAGCGAGAAGGGAGATAAGCGGGGAAGGCAAGCAGCCTGGGAAGGGCGGCAGCGCCTCAAAAGACGTCGCTTGATCCAATTGTCTGCAGTTGCGGTTGCCGGGCAAGATGGAATTGCCCTCGCTCGGGCTAGGTCTTTGGTTGGTCTGGACGCCTGGACTGCGACCACATAAGCAAGGAGGATTATCCATACTGGAGGCGGCACGTGGCGCGTAAAACACTCGAAACCTGGATCGCGGACAGCGGCCTCGATGAAACCATTGGGGCGATTTTCAGCATGGTTGCCGATTGCGCGCTTGAAATCTCTGTCGCTCTGCGTGTCGCATCGGCGGCAGGAGATACCGGCGCTGCCCAGGCCGTCAACGTCCAGGGGGAAGTCCAGAAAAAGCTAGACGTCGTTTCCAATGATATCTTTCTCCGCCGAGGAGGGGCCAGTGGCGTGCTCGCTGCGATGGTTTCGGAAGAGCTTGACGACATCGAAATTGTCCGCGATGCCGGCAAAGCACGCCATGCCCTGATATTCGATCCGCTCGACGGTTCGTCCAATCTGGAGATCAATGGCGCAGTTGGATCTATTTTTTCTGTGCTCGATCTGGGCAAGAGCTCAGGGATTACAACTCAGGATGTGCTACAGGCCGGCAAAAAACAAGTTGCTGCGGGCTACGCGCTCTATGGACCGGCTACGCTTCTGGTCTTGACGACAGGGCAGGGCGTTGCAGTGTTCAGTCTTGATGAGGCGAATGCCGAGTTCGTTGTGGTCAGAGACAATGTGGAGATACCCAGCGAGGCAGCCGAATTTGCCATCAATGCCTCCAGGCAAACGCGCTGGTACGCGCCGACCCGGTCTTTCATCGACGCCTGTGTCGCGGGTAAATCGGGACCGTTTGGCAAAAGCTATAATATGCGCTGGTGCGCAGCCATGGTCGCCGATCTGCACAGGATATTGTGCAGGGGCGGCGTGTTTCTTTATCCAGAAGATGAGGGCACAAAGGCCAAGGGTGGTCGCCTGCGCTTGCTCTACGAAGCCAATCCCATGAGTATGATAGTGGAAGCTGCCGGCGGCGCTTCAAGCACAGGAACCCAGCGCCTGCTCGATATTGAGCCGGAAAGTCTGCACCAAAGGATCGGGATCATCATCGGCTCGCGCGAAGAAGTCGAGCGGGCAAAATCTTTCTATTAAAACGGGTTACACTCCTTAACGGCTGGTAAAGCATTTCGAGCATTTTTGTCGAACCAGCGTAAGTTTACTGAAAATCCATTCAGGTACTGTGTGATTTACTTAGACCGGCGACGCTGGTCGCAATCGTACGGTTATGGGCGCTGTGAGCGCTGCAGATGGGTAGACAGGCATGGGACGCAGCTTGTGGGATTTGGTCCGGCGCGAAGACGGCGCCGTGGCCGTGATATTTGCGGTGATGGCGATACCGTTTATTGCGATGGCCGGCTGGGCCGTCGACTATGTGCGCCTCCAGCACGTAAAAGAGTTTTTGCAAGCTCAGGTTGATGCCGCCGCTTTAAGCGCGTTTGTTGAAGAAGGTGAAAACTGGTCAACAAAGTGGGAGCTGGTTGAATCGGTAGCGTTGGCGGAAATATCACGCCAATATCAGGGGGCCTGGGCGCAAGGGGTGAGCATCACGCCTGACCGGTTCAATGACAATGACCTCAAGGTTACGGCATCGGCACAAGTGCCGCTGGCTTTCATGAACATCCTGCCTGGCGTTCCCGATACGCAACTCATAACTGTTTCTGCGACGGTACAATTCTCCCAAGTGAAGGAAGTTCGGAGGCCGCCCGACACTTCGCTGCTCGATCCTGTTGCCGGTGATTTTAACAGAATATGGATGTACTGTTTTTGGCCCAATCGCCCGGAAAACGATCCTGACTTGCCGCGCAGGACACGAATGGTTCCGGTTGCTGACAACGGCGGCTCAGTCTTTCTTCCTGACTTCAGCGAGCCTCCAACCATGCCAGGGCTTGTCTCGCGCTACACCAGTATTCTGACTTCACATCCTCTTGGCTTAGATGGTGTGGAACAGGGACCATGGTTGATATCTAAGGGCGCGAACACCAATAGACGTGAATACCAGTATATGTGGCCAGACTGCGCCCAGGGCTCGTTCCTGAGTTTTAGACTGGAAAACGTTCGGTTTGCGAGAACACAACAGCGGTATTGGGATAGCGGCACTGTTGCCAACAACGGTGGCGACAGGAAAACGGGGCGGTTTAGCTACTATACCGACACGTTCTTTACGCCCGGCAATAATACTGAGCAGTATGCGGGGCTTCAAGGGCCGGAGCCCTTCGTCCGGCCGGGCGAAAAAGTGGACATTCTGGAAACTGTACTGTGTGACAGCATTGATGAATGCCGACCACAAAGTGAAGGTGGAGTAATTCCCGAGGGCGTGAATCGGTCGCCGCAGCGAGCGACCGGGAAATGTGAGCCTGGAAAATATATGTATTACGGCTGGGAAGATCGACCGCCTGGACTGTCGGGCACGTCCAACAACTGGCAGCATATTGGTTGGACGGACAGGGACTATGACGATATTCGGATAATCATCCAATGCCCGACTTTCGAGACCGTCGGAGAAAGAAACGCACGGCTGGTCGAGTGAGATTATGGTCATGGACGACTTAAAAAGGACGGTGAGCAGCCCTCTCTTTTTGACTGACGGCTGCAGCTGGATGTAACCGGCTCTGATCGACAAAAATCACTTGTCTCTGCGCGTGCAAACGGATAAACGCCCACGCAGTTCTAACTCTTGATTAACGGTTGTGAGCAATGGGCAAGGAAAAATTTTCGCGCAACAAGCCGCACTGCAACATCGGCACGATTGGTCACGTTGACCATGGGAAGACGTCGTTGACAGCAGCGATCACGAAGGTTCTGGCTGAGACGGGCGGTGCTACGTTC